>CAVSDE010000008.1:0-240162 GCA_963726695.1 uncultured Acidimicrobiales bacterium | reverse complement strand
TGCTCCTGGCGCGACGAGGTCATCATCACGACGGGAATCATCTTGAGCGCGGCGTCGCCCTTGATCTGACGCAGCACCTCCAGCCCGTCCACCTTGCGGCAGCTTCAGGTCCAGCAGGATCAGGGCGGGCTGGCCGTCGGACCGGCCGGCGAACGGGCCGCGCCGATACAGATAGTCGAGCGCCTCGGCGCCGTCCCGGACGTGCACGACCTCGTTCGCGAGCTGGTGCGGCCGAGCGCGTCGAGAATCAATTCCGCGTCGCGGGGGCTGTCCTCCACCAGCAGGATGCGTTTCAAGGGATTCATGGCGTGGTCTTCTGCGGTCTGCGTCGACGGCGATCGCTCCAGCGTGAAATAGAACGTCGCGCCCTTGTCGATCGCGCCCTCGGCCCAGACCCGGCCGCCGTGCCGGGCGACGATCCGCCGCACGATGGCCAGGCCGATGCCGGTGCCTTCGAACTCCTCGGCGCCGATGCAGCCGCTGGAACACGCCGAACAGCTTGTCGCGCGTACTGCATGTCGAACCCGACGCCGTTGTCGCGCACGAACAGCACCGCGCGTCCGGCTTCCTCGCCCGCGCAGCCGATCTCGATCCGTCGCCGGGTCGCGCGTGCGGCTGTATTTCACCGCGTTGTCGACGCAGGTTGGTCCAGCACCTGCTTGAGCAGCGAGGGATCGCCGACGACCGCCGGCAGCGGGGCGATCTGCCAGACGATGGGGCGGCCGTTGATCGCCATCTCCAGACCGCGGATGACGTCCTGCACCAGCTCGTCCAGATCGACCGAGGTGCCGCGATCTCGGCCCGGCCCGACGCGGGAAAAGGCGAGCAGGTCGTCGATGAGCTCGCCCATCTCCACGCTCGCGTCGGTGATGGTCTGCAGATAGTGCGTCGCCTTGTCCGACAGCTGACCGGCGGTCGCCCGCTGCAGCATCTCGACGTAGCCGTGGATGTGCCGCAGCGGCGCGCGCAGATCGTGCGACACCGAATAGCTGAAGGCTTCCAGCTCCTGGTTCACGACGGCCAGTGCCTGGCGTGCGCCGCGTCGCGCGCGCTGCAGTCGTCTGCTGCAGCGTGCTGCTCGAAGCGCGCAGCGTGCTCGACACCGCTCCTAGCCTCGCGGCGCGCGGTGTTGTCGGTGCCAATCAGCAGGTAGCCGATGATGGCGTCGCGGGGCTCGCGCAGTGCGGTCACCGACACCACCGCCGGAAAGCGGCTGCCATCCTTGCGGACCTTCGTCACCTCGTAGATGTCCTCGATCCCGCGGGCGGCCTTGAAGACCAACGCTTCGAACCCCGGCGCAATCGGCGTGCCGAACTCGAGGCTCAGCGCGGCCGCGCGCGCGATCAGCTCCGTCGCGATCGTGCAGGTCGGCGGCCGCCGATCGTGTTGACCACCTCGGCGGCCGTGTAGCCCAGCATCCGCTCGGCGCCGACGTTGAAGATCTGGATGACGCCGTTGCGCGTCGGTGGCGATGCTCGAGAACGTGGCGCTGTTGAAGATCGCGCTCTGCAAGGCCCCTGTCTTGAGCAGGCTGCGAGCATGTTGGGCGTCGGTACGTGACGCCGGCCGCTGCGATAGGCGTGCCGGTAGTCGCCATGGTGGCTCTTACGTGCGGTGGTTCGTTCGTAGGCTACCCGCCGCGAACCGGAACACCATGTTCAGTTTGGTACAGGCGAGTCGCGGCAGGAATCGCCAGATATGACACAACGGGCGGTTCACGGGAACCCTCGAGGAAAGGGCAATCGACGACCATGCTGATTCTGATCATCATCCTGATTCTGGTGTTTGGCGGCGGCGGCGGATATTACGGCCACTAGCCGGTGGGGCGCCGGCGGCGGGGCCGGTGTCGGGCTGGGGACGATTCTGCTGATTATTCTGGTGGTCTATCTGCTCGGCGGACTTCGCTGAGATGGGTAGACGGGCGGCGCGCCGGGCGGAATTCGATCAGCTCACCGCCCTTCGTCGCGACCGCGCGAACAGCTGCCTCGAGATCACCGCCACGATGAACAGCCCGATGCCGGCGGTGATGAACGCCGGTCCGTAGCCGTTCGACTTCAGGATGCTGCCGAGCAGCTGCGGGCCGGTCGCCTGGCCCATGAAGAAGAAGAACGCGAACAGCGAGATGGCCGTGCCGCGCGCCTCCGGCGCCAGCTCGGTGGCGCGGGTCTGCAGCGTCCCGTGCATCGTGTAGTAGCCCATGCCGAGCAGGATGACCACCGGAATGAACCATTGCCAGGCGGGCATCAGCCCGATGGACGACGAACGCCACGCCGAGCAGCGTGCCGCCGAGCAGCAGAATGCCCAGTTCGCCGATCCTGCCGACCAGCTTCTTCACCGAAAAGCTGTAGACGAGTCCGCCGACGCCGAAGCCGGCGACCATCAACCCGGCGGACGCGTAGTTGATGCCGAAGCGATCGGTCAACGACGACGCCAGATAGGCCAGTCCGCCGAAGACGAACAGCCCTTCGAGCAGCACCGTGCCGAGCACCAGCGGCGCGTTGGGCCGCTTCAGCATGCCGCCGTACTGCGTCACCAGGGCGTAGATCAGAAGACAGGCGCCGAGCGCCTTCGAGCGCTCGAGAGAGCTCGATCGAAAGCACATCCGAGCATGCCGACGAAGATGACCGAGCCGCCGAGCGGCACGGCGAGCATCGGCAATCCGAACCGACGGTCGGCCTTGCGCTGCTCCGGAAATCGCCGGCCCTCGCGCGCCAGCAGCGCCGACACGACGAGCGAGACGATGCCGAACACGATGAAGATGTAGCGCCAGCCGAGATACTGCCCGAAGATGCCGCCGAGCGTGCTGCCGGCGATCTGGCCCATCATCAGCGCGCTCATGAACCGGCCGAGCGCGATCTGGCGCGTCTCGTAGGGAAACTTGTCGCCGATGTAGCCGAGCGACATCGGCATGACGGCCGCCGCCGCCGACGCCGGTCAGGAACCGCAGGATCGCGAAGACGGGCAGGTTGGGGACGAAGGCGCAGGCGAACGTGCCGAACGCAAAGAGCGCCAGGCACGCGGCCATCACCCGCAGCTTGCCGATGCGATCGCCGAGCGGACCGTAGAACAGCTGGAACAGGCCCGTAGGGCAGCGCGTACGACGAAATGACGATCGCCGCGCTCGGCGGCGTCGTGTGAAAGTCCCTGGCAATCACGTGCAGCAGCGGATCGATGACGCGCGCGTCGGCCTGGACCATGAACGCCGCCATGCCGAGCACGAGCAGCGACGCGCGGCCGAGAGAAGGTGATCGGGTGAGCGCGGAGGCGGTGTGGCGGTCTGCACGGCGCGTATCTCCAGCGAGGGACACGTGAGTATACCTGCGCTATGAAGTCTGCCCTCCGGTGTAAGATGACCGCCTTCCAGCTCTTCAGACAATGCCGAAGGCGGGCGGAGTCGTTCACGATTGATGGGCACACGCTTCAACGATCAGGCGGCGAACCAGGTGTTCGCCGGCGACAGTGAGCTGGCCTCGCGCATGCGCGCGATCGACTGGTCCGCGACCCCGCTCGGCCCGGTCGACGTCGTGGCCCCAGAGCCTGAAGACCTGTGTCCGGATCGTGCTGACCTCGCGTCAGCCGATGTTCGTCTGGTGGGGCGACTCGCTGATCAACCTCTACAACGACGCCTACAAGGCGATCGTCGGCGGCAAGCATCCCGAGGCGCTCGGTCAGCCGGCCGCCGTCGTGTGGCGCGAGATCTGGGACCAGATCGGTCCGAGAGCCGAGACGACGATGCGGGGGAGCGCCGGCACGTACGACGAGGCGCTGCTGCTCATCATGGAGCGCCACGGCTACCAGGAGGAAACCTACTACACGTTTTCCTACAGCCCGGTGCCCAACGACCGCGGCGGCATCGGCGGCCTGATCTGCGCCAACACCGACGACACGCGGCGGATCATCGGCGAACGGCAGATGGCGCTGCTGCGCGATCTCGCCGCCTGCACGGCGGACGCGCGCACGCTGCGAAGTCGTCTGCGACTGTGCGCGCGATCGCTCGAGAGCGAGCGACCGGGACCTGCCGTTTGCCGCCATCTATCTCGCCGATGCGCCGGACGGCACCCTCACCCGCGCCGGCGCGGCCGGCCTTGGCGGCCGGCCACGCGGCGCTGCCGGAGACCGTTCACGTTTGCCGAGCCCTCACCCTGGCCGTTCGACGAGGTGCTGCAGCGCGAACGAAGTCGCGGGTGGTCGCCGGCCTGGACCAGCGGCTTTCCGCGATCTGCCGCGCGGTGCATGGGACCGATCGCCGCAGCAGGCCGTGCTCCTGCCGCTGTCGTCGCGCCGGCCGTTCCGGGCCCGTCGGGCTGCTGCTGGCGGGGTTGAATCCCGTATCGTCGGCTCGACGACGACTACCTCGGGTTCCTGACGCTCGTGGCCGGACAGATTTCCGCCGGCCTCAGCAACGCCCAGGCCTACGAGGAAGAGAAGCGCCGCGCCGAGGCGCTCGCCGAGCTCGATCGCGCCAAGACGGCCTTCTTCTCGAACGTCAGCCACGAGTTCCGGACGCCGCTGACGCTGATGCTCGGCCCGACCGAGGATGCGCTCGCCAGCGGCGGCGCACTGCGGCGGCGAGGAGCTCGCGACGGTCCACCGCAACGAGCTGCGGCTGCTCAAGCTGGTGAACTCGCTGCTCGACTTCTCGCGCATCGAAGCGGGCCGCATCGCAGCGCGCGTGCGCGAGCCGACCGACCTGGCGGAGCTGACCGCGGACCTGGCCAGCGTCGTTTCGATCGACGATCGAGCGCGGCGGTCTCGCGGTTCGAGGTCGACTGTCCGCCGCTGCCGCGAGCCGGTCTGCGTCGATCGGCAGATGTGGGAAAAGATCGTCCTCAACCTGCTGTCGAACGCCTTCAAGTTCACGCTGTCGGGAACGATTCGCGATCGAGCTCCGACGGCAGGGGCGATCGGGCGATCCTGATCGTGGCAGGACACCGGCGTCGGCATCCCCGCCGATCAGCTGCCGCACATCTTCGAGCGCTTTCACCGGGTCGAAGGCGCGCAGCGGACGCACGCACGAGGGCACCGGCATCGGGCTGGCGCTGGTGCGCGAGCTGGTCCGGCTGCACGACGGCGACGGTGAGCGTCACGAGCGCGCGTCGGGCGGGGCACGACGTTTTCGTCTGCGATCCCATTGGAGCCGTGCCGGGCACCGCGGCCGCCGGCCGCCGGTCGCGGCCGCCGATCGCCGGCCGCCGGCAACATCGGCTCGTACGTCGACGAAGCGCGCGCGCTGGCTGCCGCCGGCGACGCCGAGACGCTCGTCCGACGACCGCCTCCGTGCGCGCAGGCGACGGCCGCCAGCGGCCCCGCGTGCTGCTGGCCGACGACAACGCGGACATGCGCGAGTACCTCGGCACGCTGCTGAGCGCGCGCTGGGAGGTCGAAGCGGTCGCCAACGGCGTCGCCGCGCTCGCCGCCGCGCGCCGCGTCGCGTCCCGACGTGATCGTCACCGACGTGATGATGCCGGAGCTCGACGGGTTCGGGCTGCTGAAGGAGCTGCGCGCGGATCCGGCCACTGCGATCGATTCCGGTGATCATGCTGTCCGCGCGGGCCGGCGAGGAAGCGCGCATCGAAGGGCGTCGAGGCCGGCGCCGACGACTACGTCGTCAAGCCGTTTTCCGCGCGCGAGCTGGTCGCCCGGGTGGACGCCCAGGTGCTGCGCGTGCAGATGCGGACGCTCGAGGATCGCCAGCGCCGCCAGATGGAGACGGTGTTCCGGCAGGCGCCGGCGGCGATCGCGATGATGCGCGGGCCCGATCACGTCTTCGATCTCGCCAACGGCGCCTATCTCGAGCTGGTCGGCAACCGCGACATCGTCGGCAAGCCGGTGCGCGAGGCGCTGCCGGAGATGGCAGGCACAGGGCATCATCGAGCTGCTGGACGGCGTGTATCGGACGGGGCAGCCGTTTGTCGGCCATGCGCTTCCGGTGACTGGTCCAGCGCCGCGGCGCATCAGCCGTCCGGAAGAGTGCTTCTTCGACTTCGTCTACCAGCCGCTGGCGGACACGTTGGGACGGGTGAGCGGGCATCGCGGTGGTCGTGTTCGAGGTGAGCGAGCTGGTCAAGGCGCGTCAGAGCGCGGAGGCGGCCAACCGCGCCAAGGACGAATTCCTGGCGATGCTCGGTCACGAGCTGCGCAATCCGCTGGCGCCGATCCTGACCGCGGTGCAGCTGATGCGGCTGCGCGGCGGGCCGTCGACCGAGCAAGGAACTGGCGGTGATCGAGCGCCAGGCGAAGCACCTGATCCGGCTGGTCGACGATCTCCTGGACGTCTCGCGCGTGACCGGCGGCAAAATCGAGCTGATCAAGGAGCGCGTCGAGCTGGCGGAGATCGTGGCCCGGGCGATCGAGACGGCGAGCCCGCTCGATCGAGCGGCACGAGCACGAGCTGGTCGATCGACGTGGCGTGCGACCGGTCTCGCCGTCGACGGCGACCCGTCGCGGCTGGCGCAGGTGATCGGGAACCTGATCACCAACGCGGCGAAGTACACGCCGCAAGAGCGGGCGGATCTCGCTGTCGGCGCGGCGGGACGGCGCGCGAGGTCGAGTTCACCGTCGCCGACACCGGGATCGGCATCGCCCCCGACATGCTGCCGCGAGTGTTCGACATGTTCGTGCAGGATCGCCAGGCGCTGGCACGGTCGCAGGGCGGTCTCGGGCTCGGGCTCACGATCGTGCGCAGCATCATGGCGCTGCACGGCGGCACGGTGACGGCGCGCAGCGACGGCGCCGGCCGCGGCGCCGTCTTCACCGTCCGGATGCCGGCGGCCGAAGGCGAGCTCGGCGCGCCGCGTCGGCGGCGGTCGGACCGCTGGCGTCGAGGTGAGGCCGCAGGTCCGCCGAGAAGAACCGGCCGTCGGGTGCTGGTCGTCGACGACAACGAGGACGCGGCGACGACGCTGGCGGGGGCGCTTCGCACGCTCGGCCACGCCGTCCACGTGGCGCACGACGGTCCATCGGCGCTCGATCGCCGCCGGTCGCCGCTCGATCTCGCGCTGCTGGACATCGGCCTGCCGGTGATGGACGGCTACGAGCTGGCGCGGCATCTGCGGCGGAGAGTCGCGGTCCGCTCACGCTCGTCGCGATCACGGGATACGGTCAGGATCGCGACAAGCGTCAGTCGGCGGCGGCGGGCTTCGACGCGCATCTGGTCAAGCCGGTGACGCTCGAAATGGTAAAAAGCGTGTTGGCGCAGCACGCCGTCGTGCCTCGAAAGCTGGTGTAGGTAGCGCATGACCATCGCGGACGCCGGCAAGATCCTGAAGCAGGCCTATCCTGAGCTGCGCAAGGATTCTGACGAGAGCGTGGCGCGGAAGTTCTTCGCCGAGCATAAGGATAACCTCGCCTATCTCAACAAGCCTGCCGACGCCTTCAAACAGCTGATCAGCGCTCTGCCGCCACGATAGATGTTTTGCACGTGTCGCGTAGAATGACACCCATGGCCGGTGCGCTGTCTCTGTTCGCCAGCTCGGCCTCGACGGTCCCCGCGTCTTTCCGATCGCGCTCGGCTGCATGGGCATGTCCGGGCATGTACGGCCCGGCCGACGAAGCCGAGAGCATCGCGACCATTCACGCCGCGCTCGAGCGCGGCGTCACGCTGCTCGACACCGGCGACTTCTACGGCATCGGGCCACAACGAGCTGCTGATCGGCCGCGCGCTGCGGGACGGCGCGACCGGCGCTGCTCTCGGTGAAGTTCGGCGCGCTGCGCGCGCCGGACGGCGCGTTGGGTCGGCGTCGACGCGCGCCCGGCGGCGGTCAAGAACTTCCTCGCGCTACACCTGACGCGCTCGGCGTCGACCACATCGACATCTATCGGCCCGCGCGGCTCGATCCGGCGGTGCCGATCGAAGACACGATCGGCGCGATCGCCGACCTGGTGAAGGCCGGCTACGTCCGCCACATCGGCCTGTCCGAGGTCGGCGCCGGAGACGATCCGCCGCGCGCGCGGCGGTGCACCCGATCGCCGATCTGCAGATCGAATACGCGCTGATCAGCCGCAGGCCCGAAGCCGCGATCTTTCCGCGCGCTCGCCGAGCTCGGCATCGCGTCACGGCCTACGGCGTGCTGTCGCGCGGGCTGCTGAGCGGCATCGAAGCCGACCAGCGCGCGGCGACTTCCGCGCGCACCTGCCGCGCTTCGCGGCGACAACCGCGAGCACAACCAGCAGATCGATCGACGCCCTGCGGACGCTTGCGCGGACGAGGGGCTGTCGCCGGCGCAGCTGGCGATCGCCTGGGTGCTGGCAAAGGGCGCGCCATCGTGCCGTGATCGGCGCGCGCTCTTCCCGCATCCCCCGGATCCCGTCAGCGTGACGAGCCGGTGCTCGTCGACGAGAGTGCCCGCCTCTACGAGCTCTCGCTCGCGTCCGACGAAGGTCGTCAGCTGCGCCGGCAAGTTGTTGCGCGTCGCATCGAGACTCGCAAGCGCGGGGAACGTGTCGGGCAGCTCCACGTGGCAGAGCTGGAAGACGTGTTCTGGCCGGCCGAGGTCCTTGAGGCGGTGGCTTCCCAGGTCGCGCCAGGATGCGCCGGGCGGCATTCCGTCGGTCACCAGGTCGCGGGTCGCACGCGACGCGATCGTCTGCCCGCCGTGTGCGAGTGCCCGCAATCGGGCAGTGCGGATCACCGTGGGGCCGTAGTAGTTGAACGCGTCGCGAAGCTGCGCATCGCCGGTGTGCAGCGCCATGCGCACGCGGAGGTCAACCCCCTCCGGCCAGGTCTCTCGTGCGAGCCGCTGCTGCGCGTCGAGCGCGGCCGCCACCGCGTCGACGCCTCGGCTGAACGCGGCGACGATGCTGTCGCCTTCGCCCTGCTCGACTGGCCGCACGCCGCGGTGCGATCCGACTGCATCGGCCAGGATCTCGTAGTGGCGGCTGATCGCCTTTGCCATCAATTCGGGCGCGCTCTCCCACGACGCGGTCGAGTGCTCGACGTCGGTGAGCAGGAACGTGACCGTCCCCGTCGGGAGGAGGAAGGTCGAAGCGTCGGGCGCTGTCGACACCTTGCCCTCGGTGCCGACAGCAGGGAGGCGCGGTTCGGTCATCGAGTCACACGATCGCGAGCGCGTCGATCTCGATCAGCAGGTCCGGCTGCCAGAGCGCGGCGACGCCGACGAGTGTGCTCGCGGGAGACGGGACGTCCTCGCCGAGCCCCTCGTAGGCGGCGGTGAAGATCGCCGCCAGTGCTTCGTCCGAGTAGTCGACGACGTAGATGTTGAGGCGGGCAACGTCGTCGGGGCCGACGCCGGCGGCTTCCATCGCGGTCGCGAGGTTGGCAAATGCTTGGCGGGCCTGGTCGAGATGGGTCGAGCCCGCGACCTTGCCCTCGCTGTCGACGCCGGTCTGGCCCGAGATGCAGACCAGTTTCGATCCGGTGCCGACGGTGACCTGTGTGAGCCCGGGGACCTCGTGGAGGCCGGGAGGGTTGATGCGTTCGGTGATCATGGGTTGCTCCTCTGCCGTGGGACCCTCAGATCGTGGGGGATGGGGGTCTGAGCAACATCGGCCAGGTGGCCGATATCCGCGGTCAGCCCGGTTTGCTGCGGTTGCGCTCGTAGATGAGGCGAAGCCCGTGGAGCGTGAGCCAGGGCTCGTGGTGCTCGATCGACCGTGACAGTGGTGCGATCACCGCGGCGAGCCCACCGGTCGCCACGACGGTCACGTCGCCGAGCTCCTCGCGGAACCGTTCGCACATGCCGTCGACCTGCGACGTGAAGCCGTACACCGCGCCGGATTGCAACGACTCGACGGTGCTGCGGCCGATGACGTTGCGGGGTTCGGCGAGCTCCACCCTGCGGAGTGCGGCCGCGCGCTCGAACAGCGCGTCGAGGCTGATCTCGATCCCGGGCACGATCGCGCCGCCGAGGTACTCGCCCTTGCTCGACACGGCGTCGAACGTCGTCGCCGTTCCGAAGTCGACGATGATCGTCGGCCCGCCGTAGAGGTCGTACGCGCCGACCGCGTTCGCGATGCGATCCGCGCCGACCTCCTTCGGGTTGTCGTACAGGATCGGCATGCCGGTGCGCACGCCCGGCTCGACGATCAGCGGGAGGAACCCGAAGTACCGCAGGCTCATCTCGCGGACCGCGGCAGTCACCGCGGCACCACCGACGAAACCGCGAGACCGTTCACGTGCTCGGAGAACGTGAAGCCGTGGAACCCGAGGAACTCCTGGATCACGAGCGCGTGCTCGTCGGAAGTCCGTTCGGCGTTCGTCGCGATCCGCCAGTGGTCGAGCAGGTCGGGTTGGGTCGTGCCGTCCGCGTCGGACGCGTAGAGGCCGACGACGGTCTGGGTGTTGCCGACGTCGATGGCGAGGAGCATGCGGCGCAAACTCTCTCATTCGCTGGCTCGCTTCGATTTTCACAAGTAACTACTTGACGTATTGGAGCACCGGGCGGAGCATGGAGCCATGACGGACACGATCTCCACGTCGGCACACGCCGGCTCGCTCCTCGAATTGCAACGCGAGGGCCGACTGCTCTGCAAGGTGGGTGCGCTCCCCGTCGTCGTCGTGTGGCACGAGGGGCGTGCGTTCGCGATCGAAGATCGTTGCCCGCACCTCGGGTTCCCGCTGCACCAGGGCAGTGTCGAGGCCGGGCTCCTCACGTGCCATTGGCATCACGCACGCTTCGACCTGGTCTCGGGGTGCACCCTCGACCCCTGGGCCGATGACGCGCAAGGCTTCGACGTCGAGCTGTCCGGTGACGACGTCATCGTGCACGCGCGGCCGGCGGGTGATCGCGTCGAGCGACTCCAGCAGCGCCTGCGAGACGGACTCGAACAGGGCCTGACGCTCGTCATCGCGAAGGCGGTGCAAGGCCTGCTCGAGGCGTCGGTGCCTCCCGCCGAGATCGTGCGCACTGGCATCGAGTTCGGCTGCACCTATCGGGCTGAAGGCTGGGGTGCCGGCCTGACGACGTTGGTCGCCATGGCGAACGTGCTCGACCGGCTCGACGCCGACGACCAGACCCTCGCACTGGTGCACGCGCTCGCGTTCGTCAGTCGTGACACCCGCGGCCGCGCGCCGCGGTTCGCCATCGAATCGCTTCGCACCGACGCTCTCGACATCGACCGCTTGTCCGACTGGTACCGGCGGTTCATCGAGACCCGCGCGGAGGACGCCTCGGAACGAGTGCTCGCAACGGCGATCGACGCGGGCGCGTCGCTCTCCGACATCGAGAGCTTCATGGAGGCTGCGATCACCGATCACGTCTTCATCGACGAAGGCCACACGCTCGACTTCACGAACAAGGCCTTCGAGGCGCTGGGTCACATCGGTGCGGGTGAGGCAGCGACGGTGCTGCCCACGCTCGTGCGTCAGACCGCGAGCGCGCAGCGTTCGGAGGAGTTCTCCGAATGGCGCCATCCCCACGACCTGGTGGCTCTCACCCGCGGTGCCGAAGCCGAGCTGCCGGCGGCCGAGGCCGAGGGGCGGCCGCTGCGGGGTGCGTTCGACGACGTCGCGGGTCTCGGATGGCGTCTGCTCGCCGAGGACCCCGAGGAGGTCGTCGGCGCGCTCCTCGGCGCGGTGCGTTCTGGCGCGACACCCGAGCAGCTCGGCCGCGGGGTGGCGTATGCGGCGTCGCTTCGCATCCTGCGCTTCCACGTGCAGAACGACTTCGGCGACTGGAACACAGTGCATCACGCGTTCACGGCTGCGAACGCGCTGCACCAGGCGCTGACCCGCGCGCCGACGCCCGAGCTGATGCGCGGCCTCGTGCAGGGCGCGATGCGCGTGTACCTCGACCGGTTCCTCAACGTGCCCGCCGCGCGCCTTCCCACGTCGGAGCGCGGCGACCTCGCAGAGCTCGCTGATTGCTGGGAGGTGCAGGGTCGCGTCGACGACGCCGGTCGCATCGCGTTCGGCTTCCTCCGCGCCGGTGGACGCCAAGCCGATCTCTGCGCGGCGCTCGGCCACGCCCTCCTCGCCGAGGACACGGAGTTCCACTGGTTCCAGGTCTACGAGGCGTCGATGCGCCAGGTCGCCGCGTGGCCGGAGGGTTCAGACGAAGCGGCCCTCATCCTCACGGGTCTGGCTCGCTTCCTCGCTGCGCACACGCCGACCCGTCGCGAGCTGCCGACCGTCGTGCGCATCGCCCAACGCCTGCGCCGCGGCGAAGCCCTCTACGAGGAGAGCTAGTTCTCTTGGTGGAGCTCACGCGTCGAGAGTGAGAAACACCAAGAATTTCGGGCTAGGGGTTGAGGTCGAGGCCGATGTCGAACGCCGGCGCGCTCTGCGTGATGACGCTCGTCGAGATGAGGTCTGCACCGGTCGACGCATAGCGCCCGACCGTCTCGAGCGTGATGCCGCCGGACACCTCCACGATCGCTCGGCCCTCGACCGCAGCGACGCACTTGGCGACATCTTCCGGCGCCATGTTGTCGAGCATGACGAGGTCGGCGCCGCCGTCGACGGCTTCGAGCACTTGCTCGATCCGTTCGCACTCGACCTCGACGGAGCGACCGGGCCAACGCTCCCGGGCTCGCCGCACGGCTTCGCTGATGTCGAGGCGTCCGAGGTGGTTGTCCTTCACGAGCACCATCTCCGAGAGCGTGGCGCGATGGTTCACACCCCCGCCTGCGCGCACGGCGGCCTTCTCGAGCGCCCGCAGGCCCGGCAGCGTCTTTCGGGTGTCCCAGATGCGAGCGCGGCTTTCGGGTGCCTCGGCGGCCGCGTCGACGAAGCGGCGGGTGAGGGTGGCGACGCCCGAGAGATGGCACAGGAAGTTCAAGGCGGTGCGCTCGGCAGTGAGGATCGATGCAAGCGGCCCTTCGACCGTGCCGATGACCTCGCCAGCCGCGACCGTGTCTCCGTCGTTTGCTCGCCACCGCACGAGGATCCCGGTGTCGACCTGAGCGAAGGTCTCAGTCGCGCAGGCCGTGCCCGCGAGCACTCCGTTCTTGCGGGGGATGAAGGACGCGGTGCCGCGCTCACCTGGATCGAGGAGGTCGGCCGTGATGTCACCGAGCGGCCCGAGATCCTCCGCCAATGCGCGTGCGACGGCGTCGCGCACCACTCCCGGGGGCACGCTCGTCATCGCAGCACGAGGCGAACCCGCAGGGCTTCGTCGATCTTCGGGAAGTCGCTGCGTGTGTGCGCACCCCGGCTCTCTTGGCGCACCGTCGCGGCGGCGAGGATGCCGTGGGCAACGTCGGCGATGTTGCGAGTCTCGGCGGCGCGGGCATCGAGCACTGTGCCTGCGTGCTCGGCACGGACCGCATCCACGATGGCCGCGGTCTCGGTCAGGCTCGCCGCCGATCGCAGCACGCCCGCCCCGGTGGTCATCGCCCGCTGCAGGCGGTCCCTCCAGTCTCCGGTCGACGGATCTGCCGACGCAGCTGAGGTCGTCGGCGCGGGCGGAGTCGTGAACGGCACCTCGATCACGCGGCCGGCGATCAGGTCGGGAACCCCGTCGTCGATGACCGCGCGCATCGCGCCCGTCGGCTTCGCCTCTGAGTCACCGCGCTGGATCGCCTCGATGACACGCGGCCCGAAGACCATCCCTTCGAGCAGCGAGTTCGACGCGAGACGGTTCGCTCCGTGGATGCCGGTGCACGCGACTTCTCCCGCGGCCCACAGGCCTGGGAGCGACGTCGCGCCGTCGAGGTCGGTGACGATGCCGCCGCACTGGTAGTGCGCCGCGGGCGCGATGGGCAGCCAATCAGTGGCGGGATCGAGGCCGACTCCTCGCACGGCCGCCGCGATCGTGGGGAAGCGCTCGTCGAAGCTCTCGAGACCGGTGGCGTCCAGCCAGAGGTGATCGACGTCTTGCTCGAGCATGCGAGCAGTCATCGCACGCGAGACGGCATCACGGGGCAACAGCTCGTCGACGAACCGTTCGCCCTTGGCGTCGCGCAGCAGCGCCCCATGACCGCGCAACGCCTCCGAGAGCAGGGGCCGCGGCACTGCCGGGTGGTGGAGGGCAGTCGGGTGGAACTGCACGAACTCGATGTCCGCAACCGCAACGCCCGCCCGCAGCGCCATCGCCAAGCCGTCGCCGGTGGATTCGAGCGGGTTCGTGGTGACCGCGAACACTTGACCCGATCCACCGGTCGCCGTGAGCACGTGGGTCGCTCTGATCTCGCGCACGACGCCGTCGGCTCCCAGCGCGACCACGCCGCGGCAGCGGCCGTCCTCCACGAGAAGGTCGAGCGCGAACCACCGCTCGAAGACCGCGACTGCCGTGCGACGCACCGCCTCGACGAGCGCACGCTCGATCTCGGCGCCCGTCGCGGCGCCACCGGCATGCACGACGCGAGGCAGCGTGTGGCCTCCCTCGCGCGCGAGCTCGAGGCGGCCGTCAGACGAGCGGTCGAACGCGGCGCCCATCGCGATGAGCTCGGTGACTCGGCCCGGCCCCTCATCCACGAGGATGCGCACCGCCTCGACGTCGCACAGCCCCACGCCCGCCGCGAGCGTGTCGGCGAGGTGGAGGTCGGTCGAGTCGGGATCACCGGTGAGCACCGCGGCGACACCGCCTTGCGCCCACCGCGTCGCGGCTTGATCGAGCTCGCCCTTCGTGAGCACTCCGACGCGCAGACCGAGGCCGTCGGCGGCGCGCACCGCCGCCGAGAGGCCGGCAACGCCGCTGCCGAGCACGAGCAGATCGAGCGCGGGGTCAGTTGCCGTCACGCCCTCACCCCACCTTCGCGCCGACGTTGTCGATCAGCCGGGCCTTGCCGAAACGGACTGCACCGAGCAGCCGAAGGTCGCCGGCGAGTGGCGCCGGGGGCCGAAGCGATGTGGCGTCGACCACCGCGACATAGTCGAGCGATGCGAGCGGCTCGGCGTCGATCAGATCACTCATGAGGGTCTCGACGCGGGTGGCTTCGCGCTCGCCCGCAGCGATCGCGGCGGCGCCGACGACGAGCGCGGCGTGGAGCACGGGTGCGGCCGCCCGCTCCGCTGGCGCGAGGTAGGCGTTGCGGCTCGAGAGTGCGAGACCATCGATCTCGCGCACCGTCTCGCAGCCGATCACCTCCACGTCGAAGGAGAGATCGTCCACCATGCGCCTGACGACGGTGAGCTGTTGCCAGTCCTTCTCCCCGAAGTAGGCGCGACAGGGACCGACGAGGCCGAACAGCTTCGCCACCACCGTCGTCACGCCGGCGAAGTGCGTCGGACGGCTCTCGCCTTCGAATGCCTCCGAGATCTCGCGGACGGCGACCGTCGTGAGCAGCGGAGCCGGATACATCTCCTCGAGGTCTGGCGCGAACACGAGACCCACGCCGGCCGACTCGGTGAGCGCGAGGTCACGATCGAGGTCTCGCGGGTAGGCGCTCAAGTCCTCGCGAGGGCCGAACTGGAGTGGGTTCACGAACACCGAAGCGACGGTCGCATCGCATTCACTTGCCGAGCGACGCATCAGCGACAGGTGCCCCTCGTGCAACGCGCCCATCGTCGGCACGAAGCCGATCTGCGAGCCGACTCCACGCCGCCGCGCCAACGCTTGGCGCAGCTCTTGGACCGTCCGCACGACCTCGGTCATCGGGATGGAGCGTACGTGGAAGTCATCCGCGCACTTCACCCAGGGTGCCGGTGTGCCGAACGCCACCAGCCCCGAGTTCCTCGCGCCAGGTCGACGGGACGAGGTCGGGAGCGAGCTCCTCGAGCGGCGCGAGGACGAATGGGCGTTCACGCATGAGCGGGTGGGGTATCCGCAGGTCGGGCTCGTCGACCACGACTCCGTCGATCCACAGGATGTCGACGTCGATCGTGCGCGGCCCCCAGTGCGTGACCCGCTCTCTCCCGCCTTCGGCCTCGGCACTGCGACACACGTCCAAGAGCTCGCGGGCAGAGCGAGTGGTCTCGAGCTGCACGACCATGTTCAGGTATGCGCCCTGGTCGTCAGGGCCACCGACGGGATCGGTCTCGTACACGTCCGAGGTCGCGACGATGTCCGGGATCACCGCGACGGCGTCGCGCAGGTGGCTCGACCGATCCCCGAGGTTCGACCCGAGCGCGAGGAACGCGCGGCATCGGGCTATCGCCGGCGCCGGACCGTGATCGCGGTCGTCGCGACGTCCTGAGGCACGGGCGGGCGCAGCTTGCGGATCGTGACCCGGACCGCTTGTGCGCGGTCGTCGAAGGTGAGCAGCTCGTCGGCCAGCCGGGAGGCGACTTTCTCGAGCAGGAGGTGTTGCTCGGTCTCGATCACGCGCGTGACGACGCCGATGAGCGCGCCGTAGTCGATCGTGTCGGTGAGGTTGTCGGTCTCACCCGCCAGCGAGACGTCGGTCTCGACGTCGAAGTCGACCTCGAACGGCTGGGGGCGCGTTTGCTCTTCGGGGCACACGCCGATGATGCCGAGCGCACGCACGCCTCTCACTTCGATCTGGTCGGCCAAGAGGTCGCGCTCCGGGGGTGGTGTCAGTCGAGCTGTGTGGAGAGGGCCACCAACGATCGGCCGACCGGACCGAGCTGGCGCTCGGTGATCTGCTCGATGATCGCGATCGCTTCAGGCCCGTCGGGAACCATGCCCGACCACCGTATGTAGCCCGCGACGACCCCGGCCAATCGGTCGCCGACCTCCTCTTGGTGGAGGATCACCTTGTTGCCCGACGCCAGCAGGCCGCGGATCTCCGGGTAGAGCTCGGTGAGCACCTTGGTGCTGTCGTCGTGAGGCCCGAACGGACGATGGATCCAGGGCAGGCCGAGCTCGTCGTAGTTGTGGAGGTTGTGGGGCGACGGGATCAGCGAGATGACGCGCGTGAACCCTTGCTCGCGCAGCCAGATGATCTCCTCCTGGCGCCGGACCCGGCGATGGTTCGCCCCGTAGCCGCCGGGCCGCTCGCAGATGGCGAGGCGATCGCGGATGATCCACGCGAAGTTGCGGGGCTTGATGCCCTGGGCCCACTTGCCCTTCATGCGGCTCACGCGACGGCCTCTGCGGTGAGGAGCCGCATGGCATTGACCGTCGCGCGCGACATCGTGCGCTCTCAGCAGTGCGGCGCCGTGCATCAGTGCATGCATCGCCGTGGCGAGTGAGCCCTCGATGCGATCGTCTGCGTCTGCGAGCAGATCGTCGTCGGCGACGTCGACGAGCGTCGGTGCGAGCAACCCGGGAAGCGATGGCTCGATCGCCCGTGCATCGGACGCCGCGAGCAACGCGCCGACGAACCGCTTGCGACTCGTGGCGACGGCGACGGGGGCGCCGGTGGCGACCAGCTCGTCGAGCCGCGCAAGGAGGGTGACGCTCTGACGAATCGTCTTGCCGAACCCGACCCCGGGGTCGATCCAGATCTCGTCGACCCCGCCTTCGAGCGCGGCAGTCGCCCGCTCGACGAGCATGTCGCGGACGGTCGCGACGACGTCGGGGTCAGCGGGATCGGCTCCCTTGGCGCCGTGCACCGCGATCCAGCCTGCGCCGGCCTCGGCCGCGATGGGCCACAGCGAAGCGGACATGTCGTTCACGATCGATGCGCCGGCACCCAGGGCCGAGGCCGCGATGATCGGATCGGTCGTGTGGATCGACACCCGGGTGTGAGTCGCGAGCGCGGCGATGACGTCGTCGAGCGCGGGCACGTCATCGCGCACGTCGATGATGTCTGCACCCTCTGAGACGATCTCGAGCCCGCGCGCAATGGAGTCCTCGGGGGCGTCGAAGAGGCCGCCGTAGTGCAAGACCCCCATGACCTGCGGCGACACGTCAGCCAGCGTACTTGTGTGATTCAGCCCGTCGCGCCGGTGTAGGAGCGCACTTCGCGGAGGTTCCGGTACCGCTCGCCGGCGTCGAGCCCGTACCCGACGACCCACTGGGGCGAGATGCGAAAGCCCACGTAGGTGAGGTCTGACTCGTCGATGACCAGCTCGTCTCGCACCAGGAGGGCGCACACGCCGAGGCTCGCCGGGTTGCGGGTCAGGAGGTTCTTGCGCAGGTAGCTGAGGGTGAGGCCGCTGTCGACGATGTCCTCGACGAGCAGCACGTGGCGTCCGGCGAGGTCGAGATCGAGGTCCTTCACGATCCGCACCACGCCGCTGGTGCGGGTGGAGCTGCCGTAGGAGGAGACGGCCATGAAGTCGAACTCGACTGGGATCGAGATCGCCCGGGCCAAGTCGCTCATGAAGACGAATGCGCCCTTGAGCACCCCGACGAGCAGCGGGTCGCGCCCGGCATAGTCGGCGGTGATCTGCGCACCGAGCTCGCCTACTCGCCTTGCGAGGTCGGCCTCGGACACCAGGACCTGGCCGAGGTCGGGGTTGCCAGCGTGCACCGGCGGGGACCCTACTGCCCGCGCGTGCCTTGATCGGCCAGCCGGAGGCGTTGCTGGTGGCGCTCGACTCTCCGCCCGTCGCCGGTCTCGGTCGCGATCGCCTCACCTCGGGCGACGGCGAGCACGCGCTCGACTGTGGCGGCGTCCGGGGGATGGCCGTTGGCGAGCCACCGGCGCACGGCTCGGCGTGCCAAGGGCGCAGGAGCACCGCGCAGCGCACGCGCGTCGGTCGGATCGACCTCGAGGGCGAGCGCGTCGAGGAGGTCGGCGTCGTCGCGCAACAAGTCGGCCTGGCGAGCGAGCAGCGCGCCGACGTCTCGCGCCGCGACGTCGTCGAGCGCCGGCATCACCTCGTGTCGGATCTGGTTGCGTCGGAACCGAAGGTCGGCGTTCGTCTCGTCCTCGACTGGTGACAGCCCGAGGTCGACGCACAGCGCACGCGTCTCCCAACGGCGAAGTGAGAGCATCGGCCGTTGCTCGCGGCGCATGCCGGCGAGGCCGGCCAGCCCCGCGCCGCGCAGCAGGTTGAGCACGACGGTCTCGGCCTGGTCGTCCGCGGTGTGCCCGGTCAGCACATCGGCGGGCAAGACCCCGTAACGCGCGTCTCTTCCGCGAGCTTCGAGGTTCGGACCGGGTGTGACCGGCGCTCGCACCGCCGTGAAGCGCGCACCCCAGGTCTGCGCGACCGCGGCGACGACGTCAGCGTCGGCCGCCGACCCCGGCCGCAGCGCGTGATCGACATGGATCGCCGTCACCTCGCACCCGGCATCGGCGGCGAGCACCAACAGCGCGAGCGAGTCTGGGCCGCCCGACACCGCGCAGGTGACCGCGCTGCCGGTGGGAGGGAACGTGCACCGCCCGAGGAGGTCAGGCCACGGCAACGCGCATCCGCCCGATCCAAAGGTCAGGATCGCGGATCTCGATGAGCGACGGAAGGTTCTCGGGACCTTCCCACGCCCGGTCGAGGAGCGGAGTGCCGCCGGCACGCTCGACCGCCGCGATGAACCGCTCACCTTGCTCGTACTGCGCGAGCTTCGCTTCGAGGCCGGTGAGGCGTTGCACCACCTTGGCCATCGGCCGCGCCTGCCGGCGCCGCTCCCGCAGCACGCGGCTGAACCGCGGCGCGCTCGGGATCACGCCGGTCGCCGCGCGATCCATCGTCACGTCACCGTGTCCTTCGAGGAGGCTCATCAAGCCACCGATCTTGTCGAGCATCACTCGTTGCTCGGGCGTGGCGAGCAGCGCGACGAGCCCGCCGTCGTCGAGCGGGTTCTGTCCGCCGCGCGCTCCGGCCGCCGCCTTCTTCAGCGCGTCGACGAAGCGCTTCGGATCGGGATCGACGGAGCCCAGCGTCGACTCGACGAGCGAGAGGAAGTACTCGCGCATCCACGGGATGCCCGTGAACTGTGCGCGGTGGGTGACCTCGTGGAGCGCGAGCCACAACCGGAATTCACGAGGGGGGAACGCGAATCGCTTCTCGAGACCGAGCACGTTCGGCCCGACGTAGTAGACGAGGTCTTGGTCTGCGGGGTTGTCCTCGACGACGAGGAGGTCGTACTGGCCGAGCACCCTCGCCGACATCCAGCCGAGGAGCGTGCCCACCTCGACGCCGGCGACCTTCGAAGCGAACGGTGGGGCGCCTCGCTCGGGCAGCCGCTCCTCGAGCCGGTCGGTGATGGGCCGCAGGAGGCGTTGGAAGGACGCGATGTTCGCGTGCACCCACCCGGCGCGATCGGTCACCCGTGCTCTCGCGGGTCCAGCCTGTGATCGCAGCCCTGTGCACTCGGCCACGAGCTCTTCGGCCTGCGCCGTGAGATCGGCGAAGTCGGGCTGCAGCGAGGCGTAGTGGTACGAGCCGGCAAACGGGTCGTTGCGACGCGCGAGGCGAGTGGCGATCCGCTCCGCCAGCTCCCAGTCGACCAAGTTGCTCACGCGGAGCTACCTCAGTGTGCGCTTCGGGTAGCGGGGAGCTTCGACCTTCACGAGGTAACCGACGAGCAGCATGATCGCCGTGAGCACGACGCCGATCATGAGTGCCCAGGCGAGCCACTGGTACCACAGGGTCGCTGCCAGGATCATGGCGGCATGGTAACCGGGGTTCGGCGGTGATCTAGAGCGGCTCGGGCCCCTGTTCGCCCTCGAGGCACTGCTGGACGCGTTGGCGCAGCGAGTCGGGCACAGGGTCGTGGCACTTGCGGGCCACGATCTGGCGCAGCTCGGCCTGGAAGTCGTAGATCTCGAGGCAGTCGTGACAGCCGTCGAGGTGACGCTCGATGCGGACGCGCAGCTCGCCATCGGTCTCGTCGTCGAGGTACGTGTACACCTCGCGCAGGACGTCGTCGCAATCAGCCATGCACTCGCTCGGTCTCGTCGGTGGGATCTTCGGACGGGTTCTGTGCCTGGCTCTGAGCCTTCGGCAGCAGGTTGTGTTCCTCAGCGAAGCCGAACAACCGACGCTCGAGGCCTTTTCTTCCCCGGTGGAGGCGGGACATCACCGTGCCGATCGGGATGTCGAGGATCTCGGCGATCTCCTTGTAGGAGAAGCCCTCGACATCGGCGAGCAGGACGGCAACCCGGAACTGCTCGGGCAAGTCCTCGAGCGCGGCCTTCACCTCGTCGTCCGTGAAGCGCTCGAGCAGCTCGTCCTCGGCGCTCCGGCCGGCCATCGCGGCCTCGAGGCCGCCCAGTCGCCGGTACATGTAGAGGTCTTCGACTTCGTCGAGATCGCTCTCGTTCGGACGGCGTTGCTTGGCTCGGTAGGTGTTGATGAACGTGTTCGTGAGGATGCGGAAGAGCCACGCCTTGAGGTTCGTGCCCTCCTCGAAGGAGCCGAACGCCCGGTACGCCTTGAGGTAGGTCTCCTGCACCAGGTCTTCCGCGTCCGCGGGGTTGCGCGTCATGCGCATCGCACCCGAGTAGAGCGATGGCATGAACTCCATCGCGAGCTCGGCGAACCGAGCCTGGTCTGCCACGGATCCAACTTACCGGCGCAAGTACTGCAGCACCGCCAGGACCCGGCGGTGCTCTGTCTCGGTTGACGTCAGGCCCAGCTTGGAGAACACCGACGAGATGTGCTTTTCCACTGCCCCCTCGGAGATCACGAGGCGTCGCGCGATCCCGACGTTCGAGTTCCCCTCCGCCATGAGGCCGAGCACCTCTCGCTCCCGCGGGGTCAAGGTGTCGAGCGGCTCGCGCCGGCGACGCGCGAGCAGCTGAGCCACGACGTCCGGATCGAGCACGGTGCCTCCTTCGGCCACGCGTGTGCACGCGTCGATGAACTCCTTCACGTCGGCGACGCGCTCCTTCAACAGGTAGCCGAGACCTGAGGCGTCGCCGCCGAGCAGGTCGCTCGCGTAGTGCTCCTCCACGTACTGGGACAGGATCAGGATCGGTTGCGCCGGCCGCACGGTGCGGAGCGCGATCGCGGCTTGGATGCCCTCGTCGGTGAACGTCGGAGGGAGACGCACGTCGGCGATCACGAGGTCGGGCGCGTGCCTCCTCGACCGCGTCGATCACGCCTTCCGCCGTGTCGAGCTTCGCGACCGTCTCGTGGCCGTAGCCGGCGAGGAGACGCACGATGCCCTCCTGCAGCAGGATCGAGTCCTCGACGATCACGACCCGCACGGGAGCTCCGCCAGGATCGTCGTGGGCCCGCCGACAGGGCTCGCCACGCGGAACGTTCCTTCGAGTGAGCGCACCCGGTCCTCGAGGCCGCTGAGGCCGCCGCCGTGCTCAGCGCGGGCGCCGCCCCTTCCGTCGTCGCTGATCTCGACGCGCAGCGTGCCGTCGTCGCGGCTCACGTTGACGCGCGCGTGCTTCGCGTCGCTGTGCTTTGCGATGTTCGTGAGTGACTCGGCGACGATGAAGTATGCGGCCGACTCGACCGGTGTCGGTGGCCGTTCGTCGAGGTTGACCTGCACGGTGACCGGCACCGGGCAACGCGCTGCCAGCGCCGACAGTGCCGCGTCGAGGCCGCGATCGGTCAGCACCGCGGGATGGATGCCGCGTACGAGCTCGCGCAGCTCGGCGATCGCTTGCTTCGTCTCGTCCTGCCGCGCGCTCGATCAGCGCCAGCACTTCGGGGTTGTCACCCGCCGCCGCCTTCTCCACCGCGAGGCCGAGGTCCATCGCCGCGACGACGAGACGCGGTTGCACACCGTCGTGCAGATCGCGTTCGATGCGAGTGCGTTCGGCCTCGGCGACGTCGAGCGACGCCGTCTTGCTGACTTCGAGCTGTGACACCCGCCGTTGCAGCTGCGCGTTGCGATCAGCGCCGAGCAGCCCGCGGATGAGACCGCGATCCATCGCCGCCAGACCCCGCACGACCCAAGGGGTGACGACGAGGAAGATGAGGCCCGCGACGAACGACGCGGCCGTGATGCCGACGTACGCCCATCCGTGTGGATCGTTCGCGCCGACCAGCGCCTCGATGGTCGCCCAGATCGGGGCGGTGATCCCGCCGAGAGCGATCGCCCAGAACGTGACCGCCACCGTGAAGGTGAGGATGCCGACCGGGAGGGCGACGATGCAGTAGCCGACTCCCTTCCAGAGGGCAGCGTCGCTGAAGACGGCCTTGATGCGTCGCCACCAGCCATCGATCTCGCCCAGCGGCAGGAACGGGTTCGCGATGTCGGCGTCGAGCAACGCCTTGGCTCGAGCCCGCTCGATTGCCGACACCACCCGCACGAACTGAAGCGTGAGGAGCAGCACGACGACCCCGAGGAACATCAGCGGGATCAGACCGACCCCCAGGGCGATGCCGGTCACGATGATCGTGAACCAGACGATGCCCAGGGGAAGGTCGATGAGGAGGTGGAGCGTCTGCTTCCAGGTGCGGGCCTGGATGAGCGGACGGAAGAGGCTGCGCATCGCTATCGCCCCGCCTCGACCAGCTCACGCTCGGGCACGTCGGTGCGAGGGCGCTCGATGTTGAGGCGAGGCAGCACCCGGTCGAGCCACCGCGGCAGCCACCAGTTGCGGTCGCCGAGCAGCTCCATGGTGGCGGGCACCAGGACGAGCCGCACGAGGGTCGCATCGATGAGCACCGCGACCGCCAACCCGAGACCGATCAGCTTGATCGCCCGGACGTCGGCCACGACGAAGCTGCCGAACACGCAGACCATGATCGCAGCCGCAGCCGTGATGACCCGGGCTGTCGAGGACAGACCCTCCACGACGGCGGTGCGGTTGTCACCCGTGCGGTCGTACTCCTCCTTGATGGACGAGAGGAGGAAGACCTCGTAGTCCATCGAGAGACCGAAGACGATGGCGAACAGCATCATCGGGGCCCACGGCTCGATCGGCGCGCCGCGGTCGACACCGAACACGCTGCCGAACCATCCCCACTGGAAGATCATGACCATGACGCCGTAGGCCGCGCCGATCGACAGCAGGTTCATCACCACGGCCTTGAGCGGCACGAGCACGCTGCGGAACACGATCAGCAGCAGGACGAAGCTCAGCAGCAGCACACCTCCGATGAACCACGGCAGCCGGCTCGCGAGGACCGTCGAGAAGTCGACGCCCACTGCAGTCTGTCCGCCGATGTGCACGTTGTCGGGAAGGTCGCGGCGCAGGTCGTGCACGAGGTGCTCGGTTGCTGCTGACTGCGGGGAGGTCGTGGGGAAGGCGGTGAAGGTCGAGATCCCGCGGTCCGGGCTCTCGGTCGCCGGCTCCACGAACGCGATGCCCGCGGTGTGCGTGACCTGCTGCACGATTGCCGGCACCACAGCGCGTGCCGCGTCGGTCGGGGTGTCGACGACGAGGAGGAGCGGGCCGTTGACGCCAGGGCCGAAGCCGTCGGCGAGCCAGTCGTAGGCGTTGCGAGTCGTGGTGCCGACGGGGTCATTGCCCGCGTCCGCCACCGCGAGGCGCATGCCGAACGCCGGCAGCGAGAGGGCAACGAGCAGCCCGCCTCCGAGCACCGCGCTGCGGGCGGGGCGACGGCTCACCGCTCGGCTCCACCGCGCGCTGATCGTCGGCTTGTCCGAGCGCTTGCGCCGGCCGACGTGAAGCCGGTCGATGCGAGTGCCGACGAGCGCGAGCAGCGCGGGGAGCAACGTGATCGCGGCGGCAACCGCGACGGCGACGGCGGTCGCCGTGCCCCACGCGAGACCGGTGAGGAAGCTGAGCCGGACGAGCAGCAGGCCGAGCAGCGAGATCATCACGGTGACGCCTGCGAACACGACCGAACGTCCGGCGGTGCGCATGGCTTCGTCGAGCGCGTCGAGCACGGTCGCGCCTCGAGATAGCGCCGCACGGTGACGCGTGACGATGAGCAGCGCGTAGTCGATGCCGACACCGATGCCGATCATCGCGGCGACCTGACTGGTGAAGTCCGGAGTGTTGACGAGGGCCGACCAGAGAGTGACGGTCGTCAGCGACACGAAGACGCCGGCGACCGCAGTCACGATCGGGAGGCCCATCGCGATCACCGAGCCGAAGGCGAGCAGCAGGATGACGACAGCGGCGAGCAAGCCGACGAGCTCGCTGGCCGGCAGGTCGCCCTGCTCGAACGGGTCGCCACCGAAGGCGACCTCGATCGGTGCGTGCTCGGCGATCGTCTGCATCGAGACAACGGGATCAGCGCCGATGGCGACGAGCGTGTCGTGCGGTGCGAAGTCGACCGACGCGAACGCGATGTGTCCGTCGGGGGAGAACCGGGCGGTGCCGGCGAGCGGCGAAGCGACGTCGGCGATGCCAGGCACAGCCGCGATCTGCGTGACGACAGACCGGATCGCGGCCTCGTTCGAGGCGGAGTGGAGATCGGAGTCGGACTTGAAGACCACGATGGCCGACTCGTCGCCCTGCGCGGGCAGGTGGGCGCTCACGAGGTCGAACGCGGCCTGGACGTCGGTGCCGTCCAGGCGTCCGTTCGTCACCTCTTTCGGATGCACTTGTCCGGCCACGACGGTGAGCGCGATCGCCGCCACGAGCCAGAGGACGAAGGTGCGACGGCGATGCGTCGCACAGGCATGGGCAATTCGTTCGACCATGCCCTCGACGATGAAGGACCGGGTCTGGTGGGCCCATCCGGCCCCCTGGTGTCTCGGGGGTGGGGTTAACCCCCGCTAGTTCCCGTTCGTCGACCAGTGCCAGGGCTCGGAGGGCAGGTTGTAGAGGCCGTACTGCGAGGCGTGCGCCGCCAGCCACTTGTAGCCGGGGCTGCTGTGGCTGCCGATCACGCTGCCGCCGTACGTGAAGTCGATCGCGAGGCCGCGCTCGTGCATCGACGCCCCGGGTGGCGCGGTCGGCGGGCTGCATTCGTAGGACGGCATGGCATACACCGCGTACTGGCTCGAGCCGCAGTGCGCCTGGCGGAGGGCGACCTGGGCGTTCGTGTCGCGATAGCCCCAGCCCGCGAGGTCGACGCCGTCGGCGGCCGCGGCCGCGAGCAACGCCTTTACGTTGCCGGCGATCTGAGTGCTGACGTAGATCCCACCGGCGCTCACCACGTTGACGTTCCCGATCGGGGGGAGCGCGGTGCCCCGGCCCCCGCCGCGGCGCGCACGGAGCTGCGCGGCGAGCGCGGCCTGCTCAGCCGAGATCTCCGCGGCCAGTTGCTTGTCCTGCGACTCGAGGACGGCGGACTCGGCGAGCGCAGCGTCGAGCCGTTGCTGCACCTTGTCCTCGAACTGCATCTGCTGCGAGCGAGCTTGCTTCAGCTTCTCGAGCTCCGCGGTGATCGTCTGGCGACTCGTCTCCGCGCGTGTAGCCGCATCCTGGGCGAGCTCGCGTTGCGTCGTGAGGTCTTCACGCGTGGACTTGATCTGGTCGGCGATGTCCGAGTCGCGCTGGTTCACCACGGTGAGGAAGGCGCGCTTCTGTGCCGCGTCGCTGATGTTCGTCGTGTTCAGCACCGCGAGCATGGTGTCGCCGAGGGGATGCACGTAGCTGTCGACCGCGAGCCCCGCGAGGGTCGAACGCAGCTGACCGATCGACGACGTCGCGTTCTCGATGCCTTGACGGGCGACCTCGGCGTCGTGGTTCGCGTCTTCGAGGGCACGTTGGGCCGACTCGAGCTCGGCCTGAGTTCCCTGCACGTTCGTGTTGAGCGCCTTCAACGCGCCTTCGATCTGCGCGTCGCTCGCCTTCAACGTGTTGATCTGCGATGCGATGAGAGCCCGCTGCTGGCGCACCTGCTGCTGCTGCTTCTTCTTGTCGTTGATGCTGCTGCGGTCAGCACTGGCCGGAAGCGCGGCAGAACCCACACCGAGGGCGACGACCATGGCGATGGCGCCACGGAGATAGCGACGACGGATGCTCATGGGGAAGGCTCGAGTTCGGGCAACGGCACAAGACGCAATCGCAAAGACCTCGCGATGTTCGGCCACTCGCCCGCAACCAGGGATCAAAGTAGCCGACGATCCCCTGCTCACGCAGGCACCGAGATCACACGCGGTTCGTCAAGAAGGCACGGATGTCGACTCCGTGTGCACGCAAGTAGCGATGGGTTGTCGTAGCGAGCTCCTCGGGCCACGCGATGTCGAGTGCACGGCAAGCGGCGCGGGCGTGCGACTCGAACGCCGCTGCGGCCTGGTGATGTGCGGCGACCACCGACGCCCGGTCCGCGGCACCGGTCGGAAGTGACTCGAGCGCGGCCCGCTGACGCAGCGTGAGCTTCGTGCTCCATTGCTTCACGCCCATCGGCGGCAGCGGCGCGTTCACCTCGACGAACAGCTGGTACAGGAGTGAGCGCACGAGGTGGATGGCTTCCAGCCCCAGCAACCAGTCCTCTCGCTCGAGGACCACCGGGAACATGCCGACGTCTCGGAAGAACTCCTCCACGAGCGCGGCGACTCGATCCCGCGACGGACCTTCCAACGCCGGCTGCGGCACGAGTGCGTCGAGCCCGTCTCGATCGAACACCACGAGGCGATGGCGAAAGGGAGAGGTCGGAACACGGGACGCGGGCTCGGCGACGACGTCGATGCGGAGACGGTCGGGTGTCACCGCGTACAGGCTGCCGGGAGCGAACGGCAGAGCTCTCGCGATCAGCGTCGGAGTGATGTCGGCGAGCCACTCACGCCACGCCTCCGCGAATGTCGGAAGTCCGTCGTCGGTGACTGCGACGAGCAGGTCGAGGTCCGACATCGCGTCGGCATCTCCCCGGCCGAGCGAGCCCGAGAGCCACAGAGCGCGGACGCGGTTGTCACGCTCGAACACCGACACTGCGCGGTCGAACAGCAGGTCGTAGCCCGGCTCCAGCACTCCGATGATCTCCGGCCGGACAGCCACCTCGTCAGACTCGGTCGATCGCGGTCTTCATCAGGGCCTTCGCCGCGGCGGTGGGATCGTTCACGGCGTTGAACACGGTGATCGCGACGAGGGTGTTGCCCTCGCGCGCGTAGAGCGTGTCATTGTCGTCGTGCTCGACGGCCGCGGCGGTGCCGTCGCCGATGCCCTCTACGGGGGTGACTGTGAACCCCCGCTCCTGACCCGACACGGTGCTGTCGAACGTCTCCTGGTCGTCATCGCTGAGGCTCTGCAGGTTGATCGCATAGAAGATCCCGGAGCCCGGGCTGTCGTAGGTGCACGCGGTGGGGGTGGCGGGTTGCGGGTCGGCGGTCACCTCGACCTGGGTGATCGCCGCGACCTCGTCGATGGTGACCAGCGCGCAGGCTGCGGTCGCAGCCGTGCCGGCCGGGGCGGCGCTGCGCGACGCCGGATCATCCGATCCCGATGTCGCGGCACCCGCACCGGAGTCGCCTCCGCTGCACGCCGTGACCGACAGCACCGCGAGAGCGACGACCGCAGCAACACCTGCCGCCCTCCTTCGCATGGCGCGCAATGTACTGACCTACCGTGCGCAGGTGCTGTCGCTGCTCGACTGGCGCCGGCGGGTGTTCGCCCTGTACGCCGAGGTGCGGCGCCTGTCGGCCGATGATCCCCTCAGAGCACACCGCCTGTGGTGCGACGAGCGCAACGACCTCTATGCGCACCACGAACAGAGCCCGGTGGGCGATCGAGCCACGTTTGGCGGACTCACCTTCTTCGATTACGACCCGGCGTGGAGGGTCGTCGCCGACGTGAGGCCAGCACCCGCACAGCGCTTGGTGGTGCAGAGCGACAGGGGCGAGGACTTCGTGCTCGATCGCGTCGGCGTGGTCGACGTGCCAGGCGGCGCCCTCGACGTCCACTGGATCGATGTCTACGGCGGCGGGGTGTTCGTGCCGCTGCACGACGCGACGAGTGGGAAGTCGACCTATGGCGGTGGCCGGTACATCCTCGACACCGTCAAGGGAGCCGATCTCGGTGGCGCCCTCGTCCTCGACCTGAACTTCTCCTATTCGCCGTCGTGCGCGTTCGATCCGCGATGGAGCTGTCCCCTCGCACCGCCGGGCAACCGTCTCGAGGTCGCGGTCGAGGCAGGGGAGAAGGCGCCGTGAGGTCGTTCCGGTTCGCATTGCAAGCCTTCCCGCGCGGCTCGCGAGCGGAATGGCAAGACGTCGCCCGCAAGGCCGAGGACCTCGGCTACGCCACCTTGCAGACCGCCGACCACTTCGGGATCGCCGACCCGTTCGGCCCGTTGATCAGCGCCGCCGACGTGACGACGACCCTGCGTGTCGGGCCGCTCGTGATCAACAACGCGCTCCACCATCCGGCGCTGCTCGCGAGGCAGGCGGCGACGGTCGATCTGCTCACCGACGGTCGGCTCGAGCTCGGGCTCGGCACCGGGTGGGCGCAGGCAGAGCACGATGCTCTCGGTATCGAGCTGCCCCCTCCACGCGAGCGTGTCGATCGCTTCGAGGAAGCACTCGGGGTCATCACGGATCTCCTCGAAGGGCGCGGCGCCCACTCGGATGGCGCGTACGAAATCGAGGCCGACCAGCTCGGTGTCACTTCGGTGCAGAAGCCGCGGCCACCGATCCTCATCGGAGGGTTCCGACCCCGGATCCTGTCGATCGCGGCGCGCAACGAGCGGACATCGTGCAGCTGACCGGGCTCGCACTGGACGGCTCGGGAGGGATCACATTCGGCGATCCCTCGTGGGCGGGTGCGGTCGAGCAGGCAGCGACGGTGCGCAGGCTCGCAGAGAATCGCGACCCCGAGCTGTCACTGCTCGTCCAGCGTGTCGTCGTGGACGACATCGAGGAAGCGCTGTCGTCGACCGCGGACCGCCTCGGCATCGCGCCCGAGGTCGTGGCCGACAGCCCGTACTTCGGCTACGGGTCCCTCGACTCGCTCTGCGACAAGCTGACCCGCTTGCGCGACGAAGCCGGCATCACCTACGTGACGGTGCGCGAGATGGATGCGTTCGCTCCCGTGGTCTCCCGCTTGGCATGACCGCGACCGCTACGGCGGGGGAGCGCTACTACCGCCACCCCGGCGATCTCTTGAGGCTCATCACATGGGCGGTCGTCGCCGCGGTGCTCGTTGTTCATCGAGGTGAGCGACGCGACGAGCGCTGGCGTCGCGACCGATGACGCGACGCGATGCGGTGTGGGCCAGGCTCGCCCTTCTCCACGACAGCCACATCGCCCACCGAGCGCCGTCGACTTCGCTGCGTCGGAGACGTCCGCGCCGTTCGCGGTGGTGCTCAGCTACCGGCTGCTCACCTACTGGCTTCCGGTGGTGCCGGGCTGGCTGAGCTTCCGCTCGCTGGAGCACCGGAACCTGATCTGACGGCTGCCAAGCCGCAGGCTCGACGCGTCAGTGTGCCGATGAGCAGGCCGAGCCCGGCACCGCCGATGACGTCGAGCGGAAGGTGCGCGCCGCCGTACACGCGCGCGAACGCGACGACGCCGGCTGTGATCCACGCGAGCGGTCGGAGCCGCCGGGGCAGCGAGGGCGCGAGCACTGCGGCCAGTGCGAACGCGATGGCGGCGTGGCCGGACGGGTAGCCGAGCCCGCTTGCGTGCTCACGAGCGTGGATTTGGGGGAAGACGTCCGCGGGCCGCCCACGGTCGACGATCCTCTTCACCACCTTCGCTGACCACCACGCGGCCTGACCCGCGATGAGCACGGCGATGGTGAGGCGTCGGTTTCGCGAGATGATCGCGGTCGCCGCCGCGACGACGAGGGCCCCGACGAAGCTGCCGAGCTGCATCGGTACGTGCACGAACGACCAGATGAAGTCAGGCAGGTCGTTGATCGTCCTGAAGAGGCGCGCCTCCCACTCGGGCACTCCCCCGTCCGCCACGATGACCCAGCTCACCGTGAGCAGGGCCGCGCCCACGATGAGCGCGATCGCCTCGCTCCGCCGGATCGGCGCCCGCACGTCACGCGCCAAACTCACGCCTCCAACGTACCCGTGACGTCAGTCACCACCGAGCCTGAAACGGTCCGATCGGCCCATGCCAATCGCTCGTGCACCCCCGAAGATGGCCAGGTGAGCTCCTCGGCCCTTCTTCGACGCGGGAAGGGCGACCGCGGGGCCACGCTCGTCGAATACGCGCTGATGCTTTGCCTCGTCGCCGTCTTGTGCACGACGGCAATTCGTGGGCTGGGGAACAAGTCATCGGACTCGTTCGCGGATGCGCACGCGGGCATCAGCGCCGCGGCCACGACGGCCGGCGGCAGTGGAGACGGTGGCGATGGTGCGGGGGGTGGCGATGGTGGCGATGGCGGAGCCACCACGGCTCTCGCGCCGTCGACAACTCTCGCGGCCACGGCCACGACCGTGCCCGCGACGACGACCACCCTCACGCAGACCTGGATAGAGCTCAGCAACCCGACGACGGCGCAGCCCACGAGCAGCGCGTGGACCGCGACCTCGAGGCTCTCGGTGCTGTCGACTAGTGCGGTTGGCGTGCCTGGCGCGGTCGTGACCATGAAGGTGCGTTCGCTGAAGAACGGCGTCTGGTCAGAGGCGACGGTGAACGTCACGACCGCAGCGAACGGCACCGTGACGCTACACGACGCCACAACAGCAGTGCAGCCGCTCCGAACGCGGTCTCACAGGTGCAGCTGGTCGTGACCGCGGTGCAGGTGCCAGCTGGCTACACCTTCAACGGTTCGATGCCGACGGTGACGGCCAACAAGCCCTGACAAACCGCGTCGCAACTACGGTTGCACAGATGCGGCTTCGTCCCCGACAGGTGTGGGGCGGCGGCGTGGTGATCGCCGCAGTCGGCCTCCTTGCACTCGTCGCGCTCGCCTCTGAGCAGGCGCCGTTCGATGTGAAGGACGACACCGAGGCCTTCCATGGTCCCGGGTGGGTGACCGTCGTGCTCATCGGCGTCGTTTTGGTGCTCATGGTGCTCGCGGCGGTGCTCGCGCTCTCGGCGAAGACAGTGTCGGGTCGCCGTGTCGCGGTGCAACGGAAGCGCAGTCTCGTCAACACGATCGTGGCGGTCGTCGTCGCCGTGCTGCTGCTGTTCCTGCTCCGCGCATTGCACGAGAAGCCCAAGCCCTCCACCACGAAGCCCGACTCCACGACGGACACGTCGGTCGAGGCCGCACCCGAGGGCGCGGAGCGCGATCCCGGGCCACCGTGGGCCGCGCTCACCCTCGGTGCGACTGTGCTTGCGGTGCTCGGCGCCGCGGCCCTCAGCCGGCGGCGCATGGCCGGGGAGGAAGGCGACGTCGACGAAGATGCCGGCATGGGTCCCGCGGTCGCCGCGTTCGACGGGATCGATCGACGTGCTCAACCATCCCGGAGACGACCGAGCGGTGATCGTCGCCGCATACGCGGCGCTGCTCGACGGGCTCGCCCGCGGCCGGGATGCCACGTCGTCCTTCGGAGGCGCCCGAGGAGTACCTCGCACGCGTGTTGCTCGCATGGCATGTCGCGCCTGAGCCGCTGCAGGACTTGACCGCGCTGTTCGCGGAGGCTCGCTTCAGCGTGCACCCGATGGGTCCGGGGCAGCGTGGACCGCGCCATCTCCACGCTCGAGGCCACGCGCTCCGACATCGTGGCGTTCGCATGAACCGCAGGCTGGTGCAGGTGACGGTGCTCAGCCTGGCGGCCACCGTTGCGCTCGTGGCGTCTGTCCCCGAGAAGCGCACCGCGATGATCCGCCTCGAGGTATGGGTGCTCGCGGTGTTGGGAGCGGTGCTGCTGGTGCACTTGATGCGCGCACGCTGCCGCTCACGGCCGACCCCCTGGCGAGGCGGGCCAAGCCTGAAGCGGAGGTCGACGACCCGGTGGCAGTGGAGTCGCTTGCCGTCGCGTTCGCACTGGCTCCGTCGACTCAGGAACGGATCGGGCGGAGCGCGCACATCCAGCTGCGTGATGCGCTCCGCACGGCCGGCGCGCCGATCGAGGCGCAGGCTGAGCTTCCGGCCACCCTCGACGGCTGGGCCTCGCTGCTCGACGAGATGGAGGCATCGTGACCGATCCGGCGCTCGCGTCGACCCTGCGCTCCGCTCGGGAGGTGCTCGACGAGGTCGAACGCGCGATCGTCGGCAAGCGAGAGGTGCTCGAGCTCGTCCTCATGGGGTTCCTCGCCGACGGCCACGTGCTGCTCGACGACCTCCCCGGTGTCGCGAAGACACTCATTGCTCGTTCGTTCGCGGCCGCGACGGGCCTGTCGTTCCGCCGCATCCAGTTCACTCCTGACTTGCTGCCCTCGGACATCACAGGGGCGACTCTGCTCGACCAACGGACGCAGGCGTTCGCGTTCCGTCGTGGTCCGCTGTTCGCGAACCTCGTGCTGGCCGACGAGGTCAATCGAGCGCCGGCGAAGACGCAAGCGGCGTTGCTCGAGGCGATGCAGGAGCGTCAAGTGACTGCGGATGGCGTGACCCATCCTCTCGATCCGCCTTTCTTGGTCGTCGCCACCCAGAACCCGATCGAGTACGAGGGCACTTACCCGCTGCCGGAGGCGCAGCTCGATCGGTTCATCCTCCGCACCGCCGTCGGCTATCCGTCCCTCGACGACGAGTGGGGTCTCCTCGCCCGTCGCATCGAGCGAGGCACCGACGAGGTCTCACTGCAAGCGGTCACCGACCCCGCGGGGTTACGGGCTATGCAGGCCTCACTGGAATGCGTGCATGTGGACGAGGCCATCGGGCGATACGTGGTCGCGCTCGTCGATGCGACGCGCACGGCGCCACAGCTGCAGGTGGGCGCCGGCCCGCGAGGCAGCCTCGCCCTCGTGAAGCTCGCCCGCGCCCATGCGCTGATGCACCGGCGCGACTACGTGACACCCGACGACGTGAAGGCGATCGTGCTTCCCACGCTCGCGCATCGGGTCGTCCTTCGAAGCGACTTGTGGGTGCGGCATGTTGCTCCCGAGGATGTGCTCACCGAGCTCGTCGCTGCGGTACCCCGCGCCCTACTGTCGAGTGACCGAGCCGATCACCCTCCGGCGTCAGGCCAGCCCCCGAGTCGTCGCTGTGGCGGCGCTCGCAGTCGGCGGCCTCTTCGGCGGGATCCTCGCCGGGCGCCCTGAGCTCGTCGCCATCGGCGGGCCGTTCGCCTTGATGTTGGTCGCGGCCGTGGTGCTTGCAGAACGTCCGGATGTGACGGTCTCGGTGGTCGCCGAGAGCGACCGAGTCGTGGCGGGCGAATCGATCAACCTCGCCCTGACCGTGACGACGAGCGTGCCGATGGGCAGAGCTCGCGCTCTCGCTCCCGCGTCATGGCTTCGCTTCGGTGACCGAGCCGGCCGATGAGGTGCTCGCGTGGGCAGTGCGCGTCGGCCGTCGTCCCGCGTGCTCGAGGCCGCGGTTCCACGCTCCGCGCTGGGGAGTCGAGACCTTCGGCCCCGCGCGGCTCGAGCTCGCCGGACCACTCGGGCTCGTGCGCTGGTCCGGGCTCGCGCCGGCGACCGCGGTCGTGCGCGTCCTCCCTGACGACGGCACGCTGAAGATGCTGCTGCCGAACCCAGAGCCGCGCGCCGCGAGCGGCATGCACGTCGACCACCGGCGCGGCGAGGGCTTCGAGTTCGCGGAGATCCGCCAGTACCGCGAGGGCGATCAGCTTCGGTCGGTGAACTGGTACCAGACCACGCGTCGGGGGGAGCTTTGGGTCAACGAGCACCATCCCGAGCGATCCGGTGATCTCGTGGTGCTCGTCGACACGTTCGCCGATCGACGATCCGGTGGTTCGGCGTCGCTCGAGCGCAGCGTGCGCGTTGCGTGGCAGATCGCGATGGCCCACCTCGGCGCGCACGATCGTGTGGGCATCGTGGGGTTCGGCGGCCTGCCGAGCTGGCTGCTGCCCGGCGGGGGAGAGCGGGCTCGGCTCGCCGTGATGGACCGGCTGCTCGACTCGGATGCGAGCTGGAACGAGGCTCAGCGATCGGTGTCATTCCTGCCTCGTCAGATCTTCCCGCCCGGTGCTCAGGTCATCGCGGTCACCGGGTTGCACGACGAGCGCATGACGGTTGCCATCGCGGACCTCGTGCGTCGCGGCCACGACACGTCGGTCGTCGTGATCGAGCCGCGGGACTCGCTGACGCCGGCACCCTCGGAAGCCGTCGACCTCGCGCGTCGCCTCTGGAGGCTCGAGCTCCGCGAACGGCGTCGAGCGCTCGAACGGCTCGGCCTTCCGGTGGTGTGGGTGACCGGCGACGACGTGTCACCCGTGCTCGCCCTCGCTCGGGCGCGGCGAAGGCCGACCAGGAGATCGTCGTGAACGCGCGATGGGCGATGCGCTGGGGCTCAGCGATCGGCGCATGTGTCGCGGCCGTGCTCGTGGTGGTCGTCGCCGCATCGGCCTCGAGCGCCGACGGGCTCCGGGGCACGGTCGTGTTCGGGATCGCGGGCGTCGTGCTCCTCATCGCCGGCCTCGTGGCGGGCAGCGGCGTGTACCCGGCTGCCCTCGCCGCGCTCGGCGCGTCGATCGCCTTCGCGCTTGCCGGCCATCACCTCGCGTCGGGTGCGGCGATCGGCGCTGCGGCGCTGCTGCTGCTCGTCGATCAGCTCACCGGGTGGTCGTTCGATGCCGCGACAGGCGCCATCGAACGGGGTCGCGAGTGCGCCGTGCGTTGCGTGCGCGTGGTGGGCGTCGTGGTCTTGGGTACGGCCGTGAGCGTGCTCGTGCTGTCTGCAGGCGACCTGCCTGTACCCGGCGGCTTCGCGGCCGAGGCCATCGGCATCGCCGCCGCGCTCGCCGTGCTCGGCCTCGCCGCATCGAGGCGTTGGGAACACTGAGCACGAGCCATGAAGTCGGAGCCGATCAGGTGACCATCGCGCTCGGCAACGATCGAGGTCGAAGAGTCTGCCTGCGGGTGCGGACGTAGTCGGTGTCGCGGAACACGTCGTGAGTTCCTCAGGGCTGGCCGAGCCAGATGAGCTCCAGCTGGATGTTGTCCGGGTCGCGGAAGACCAGAGTGGAGAACACGAACGGCTCGATGCGGTCGGTGATCTTCTCGGTCGGGACGCCCATTCGGTCGAGGTGGGTCACCCAATCGTCGAGGTCAGTGCGTCGCCCAACGCTGATCGCGAGATGGTCGAGCCCGGTGCGATGCTCGGCGAAGGTGTCTCCTTCGTTGGCATCGTGATGATCAAGACCGACGTCGACGCTCGTGCCGGGGCGATGGATGACGACGGTGTAGCCGGTGCCACCGTTGTGGGGTTCGAGGATCAGCCGCTCGAAGCCGAGGACTCGTTGGTACCACGCCTCGCTTGCCTCCACATTCGACACCGTCAGTCCGACGTGGTGGATGCTCGACATCGGTGGGATCGCGGCGGGGTTCGAGTTGGTTTGCACGGGCTCACTCATCTCTTCTCACCCTGTTGTGGAATGCTATTGTGTAACAGCGTTCTAGTCTCTGTTTGATCGATCGTCAAGAGGTTCAGAGTTGCCCAGAGCACGCAAAGGAGAACGGGGAAGCGAGACAAGAGCTCGCATCGTCGCCGCCGCGACAGACCTCTTCTGTGAGCACGGCTATCTCGACACAACGGTGGTCGCGATTGCAGCGACCGCTGGCGTTGCGGTCCAGACGCTTTACCTGGGCTTCGGCTCGAAGGTGGCGATCCTCGAAACAGCACACGACGTCGCCGTGGTCGGCGACGATGAACCAGTTCCGGTCCTCGAACGGCCCTGGGTCGCCGATGCTCGTGCCGAACCCGACGGTCTGCGGGCCCTTGACCTCGTCATGTCCAGCGCTCGACGCATCAACGTCCAAGTCGCCCCGCTGTACACCGTCATCCAGGCGGCAGCGGCAGACCCCGAGGTCGCTGCCTTGCTCGGTCGGATCCGGGCGCAACGTCACTCGACGATGCGTGCGTTGGCGGAAGACCTCGCCAGCAAGCCGGGCTTCATCCAGTCGCAAACCATCGAGTGGGCAACAGACGTCCTTTACGCCATCGCCAGCATGGAGTTCCTCGGGCTGCTGGTCGAACAGCGAGGATGGTCGATCGAGGACGTCGACGCGTGGGCGCTTGAAATTGCAGCCGCAAAGCTCTTTCCGTGAGTGCTCGGTTCTGAGCCTCTCCCAGTGCAAGGTCCCTTCGGGCCCGCCCTCGTTCACAATGCGCGCCAGCGGCCCTGCCGGCGCGTCTTGCGTGCCATCGAAGGGAGCCCGTGTCTAGCTTTGGTTGATGGTTGATGGTTGATGGTTGATGGTTGACGGATCGTGTTCGGTTGATTCTTGACAATGCCTTGGCCTTGGTGCCATCGGCCAGCACGAACCCGCCGACCACGTCCATCTGCCACAACTCCATCGGCGTCCCACGCTCCCACCGCTTCCACTTGCGGTCCCGTGGCCGACGTGCGTCCGGATCGATCAGGTTCAACCGCACCAGCGCTCGATACACCCCCGACTCTGACGGCATCCGATCGACACCGCGCTTGGTCAACTCGAACACCAACCGTCGCGGGCCCCACGAAGGATGCGCCCGCCGCAGCTCGGCCAACACCACCTCAGCCTCGACAGACATCTGATGCGGGCACGAGCGAGGCCGATGCGACCCGTCCCCCAGACCCTCGAGCCCGCCGGCTTCGTACTTGGCCAGCCACGCGTGGATCGTCTGGCGCGACACCCCGAACCGAGCCGCCACCTCGGTCACCGCGTGGCCCTCGCTGATCACCGCCAGCACCGCCTGATATCGCTGCTCGCTCACACTCATCTCCCTCATGGATCAGAGTGTCAACAATCAGCCGAAGCAGCCGTCAAGCATCAACCGCAACAGTGTCAACCATCAGCCGAAGCCCCAATGTCGGGCATCAGCCGAAGCAACACACCGACGCGGAGCCCGAGAAGGGAATCGAACCCTTGACCTGCTCATTACGAGTGAGCCGCTCTGCCGACTGAGCTACCCGGGCGGGGTGGTACGGGTCGCAGACTCTACCCGGTCGCATCCGGACGGCCGCCGTCGACATCGGCCACACTCGCGACGTGGTGACCGCACCCTTGCCCGAGCTGTCGCTCGGGGAGTGGGCCACGCTCGCCCTTCTCCGCGAGGAGCCCACGCACGGCTGGGCCATCGTGAAGCTGCTCGCTCCGGCGGGCGAGGTCGGGTCGGTGTGGTCGCTCAGCCGGCCGCTCGTCTACCGAGCCGTCGACCACCTCGGGACGATGGGGCTCGTCGCTCCGCTCGGCGTGCAACAGATGGGCGCGCGGGTCGCGGACGCTGCACGCCGCGACGCAAGCCGGCACGCGAGCCGTCGATCGCTGGTTGGGTGCTCCGGTCGACCATGTCCGTGATGTCCGCACCGAGCTCTTGCTCAAGCTCGTGCTGCGCGAACGCCGAGGTCTCGATCTCGTCCCGTTGGTGAAGGCGCAGCAGCGCCGAATCGGGCGCACGCTCACACGACTCGAGCGCGGTGACTCCACCGATGTCGTCGCGTTGTGGCGATCAGCGTCTGCGAGCTCGGTGCGACGCTTCCTCGAGGAAGTCGAAGCGCGAGCGAAGGTCTCTCAGCCGGGCAGCTGAAGCAGCAGCGCCTGTAGCTGCAGCGTCTCGTTGGGGTTGCGGATGAGCTCCTCGAGCAGCCCCTGGATCTGATCGACGGCGCGTGCGTCCTCTCGGGTGCCGCCGGCGACGAGCCGATCGCGGTACGCACCGGCGAGGGTCGCGAGCCCGAAGCGCAGCTCGTCGGTGCGATGGCGGCGCAGCTCGCGCTTGTGGCGATCCTCGAGCTCCTTACGGCCCGATCCCCGCTCGCCGAGGCTCTCGATCCTCGCCTGCAGCTGCTCCGCCTCAGCCTTCTGGCGCGCGGCCAGCGGCTCGGCCGCGTTGTCGATCAGCAGGAGCACTTCGTCGACGATGGCGCCGACGGTCGCGCCGGAACCGTCGAGCCGTTTCGGGATGTCGTGCCATGTCTGGCGTCGAGTCGCGAGCTCGCCGTCGCCCGCGAGCAGCCGAGCGCGGTCGAGATCGCCACCGGCCGCGGCAGCAGCGAGGCGCGCCGATGACGCCTCCACTCCTTCCTCGACGAGAGTGGACTCCACGAGCGCGGAGGGAACCGGGCCGAAGTCGATGCGCACGCACCGTGATGCGATCGTGACGAGCTCGGGAGGCACGTCGTCGGCGAGCACGACGAAGATCGTCGCCGCGGGAGGCTCTTCGATGGTCTTCAAGAGCTTCGGAGCGACCGCGGCTGTCATCAGATGGAACTCGTCGAGCACCAGGACCTTGCGACCCCCCTCGATCGGCGAGAGCGACGCGGCGCGGACGATGTCGTCGGCCTGCTTCGCCGAGATCGACGCGCCCTCGCGTTCGACGAGAAGCAGATCGGGATGCGTGCCCGCGAGCGCGAGGCGCGCATCTCGTTGGTCTCGGTCAGCACCAGGTGGCGAGAGGAGCGCGGCTGCGAACGCGTGAGCCGCGGCGCGCTTGCCGCTTCCCGACGGCCCGACGAAGAGATACGCGTGGACGGGGTCGGCCGCCGCGGCCTGCAGCTGCGCGACAGCTCGATCCTGCCCTACGACAGCGCGGAACAGATCGGCGTCGACTGCGGTGGTCACAAGCTGAGACGGTCGCGGACTGCGGCCCGCACTGCAAGCGCCACGTCCTCGACTGTCAGGCTGCCGTCGACGACGACCCAGGTCGGATCGGCGGCGAGGGCGTGATAGCCGTCGAGCACCCGACGGTGGAAGTCCCGTCCAGCGCCCTCGAAGCGGTCGGGCGTCGTCGAGACCCGCGACATGGCGATGTCCTCCGTCACGTCGAGAAGCACCGTGAGGTCCGGTACGAGATCAGCGGTCGCCCACATGCTCAGCGCCTCGACGCGATCGGGCGGCAGGCCGCGCCCGTAGCCCTGATACGCGATCGAGGACCCGAAGTACCGGTCACACACCACATGACGTCCCTGCTCCAGGGCCGGTCGGATGACCTGCGCCACGTGCTGAGCCCGGTCCGCCGCCATGAGCAATGCCTCGGCGCGGTCGTCGAGCCCCGACGTCGCGGGATCGAGCAACACCGAGCGGATCGCCGCGCCCAGTTCGGTGTCTCCGGGTTCGAACGTCGCCACCGCGTCGAGCGCGGCGGCGAGCAACCTGGTCTGGGTCGACTTGCCGGATCCCTCGCCGCCCTCGAGCGCGATGAAGCGACCTCTCACAGATCGCGGGTGCGGCCGGTGGTGCTCGCCGACCGCAGCGAGTGGATCGCGATGCATCCGGCCGCGACGATGATCGTCCCGGCCAACCACAGCGTGAGGCGCACGCCGGGAAGGCTCACCGTGAACGTGAGGATCGTGACCGAGCCGCCGAACACCCGGATCGAGAAGCGGTCGAGCGCACCGGCGAGCAGTGGCGCAAGCGCGAACGCGAGCAAGAGGCAGAAGCGCACGAGCGTGTAGAGCGTGCTGAACGTGCGGCCGCGAAGGTCATCGTCGACGGTCTCGTGCAAGATCGTGAAGCCGAGGACGTAGACCGATCCCGTGAACACGCCCATCCCCAGGATGGCGAGGAAGGCGGGCAACAGGGTCGACATGGACGCGCCGACGATGAGCGCGATGCCGGCGCCGAGCACCGAACCGGTGAAGATCGTCGCCTTCGGGATCTTCTTCTGGAAGGCCGACAAGAGGATGACGCCGATGGCCATCCCGGTGCCGAGCGCCGTGAGGAGGAGGCCGAAGCCGGTCGGTCCCGAGCCGAGCACCTCCTCGGCGAAAACCGGGCCGAGCGGCACGACCATGCCGCCCCCGATCAACCCGGTGCCGAGCGCGAGCATGACCGCGCGCACCTTCGGGTTGATGAAGATGAAGTGCCATCCCTCTTTCAGATCGTGGACCACCGAGCCGATCCCGACCTTGCCTGTTGCGGGAGGTTCTCGTTTCGGCTTGTGCAACGGGAGCGTTGCGATCATGACGGCCGACAGGAAGAACGTCATCACGTCGACGCCGATGGCGAGCGTCTCTCGGTTGACGTCGAGGAACCCGAGGCCGGGGAGATCGGTGAGTCCCCCGGCGACCGCGGTCAGCATCGCGAACACGAAGCTGGCGATCGGGAACGTGCCGTACGCCGCGACCAGCGAGAGCGAGTTCGCGCTCGTGAGCTGATCGGGCGGCACGAGGTTCGGCACTGACGCTTCCTTGGCCGGCGCCCAGAGCAGCGTGCCGATCTCGAGCAGGAAGGACGCGAGGACCAAGCCCCACACCGTGTGGATGAACGGCAAGGTCGCGAGGACGAGACCGCGCCCGATGTCGCAGAAGACCATCACCTTCTTGCGGTTCCATCGGTCGATGAGGACACCGGCGAACTGGCTGAAGAAGAAGCCGGGGATCAGCCGCGCCGACAAGACGAGCGCGATCGCCGCCTCTGGTGATGACCCGCCGATGCGTTGGGCGAGCGCGATGATCGCGACGAGGCCGATCCAGTCGCCGATCGATGACACAACCTGCGCGAGCCAGAGCCGAAAGAAGGCTCGCGAGCCGAACACCCGCACATGGCCGTCGGGCGGGATCGACGACGTCACACCCGGGACGACCGGCCCCGCGTCGGAGACGAACGGTGGGAATGGAGCCGTCGGCACGTCGTCGTCGAGGGTGTCCGCGGCGCGCGAGGCTGCAGGGCCCTCTTTCGACTCGCCCATCGGCGATTGAGGCTATTGGAAGAGACGCCGATCGAGCGGCACTGTGCTCACTCTCCGTCGTCGAGGGTGGTCGTGTTCTTCTCGGCCGCCACCTTCTTGGGCGCCGCCTTCTTCTTCGCGGGCGTCTTCTTCGCTGCCGTCTTCTTGGCTGTTGCCCCCTTGCTTGGGGCCTTCTTCGCGGCGGCCTTCTTCGCGGGCGACTTCCGCGTGGCCTTCTTGCTCGGCCCGGCCTCGCGGCGCTCGGCGAGCAGCTCGGCCGCCCGTTCGGCGGTGATCTCCTCGAGCAGGTCGCCGCGCCGCAGCGAGGCGTTTGTCTCCCCGTCGGTGACGTAGGTGCCGAAGCGGCCCTCCTTCGCGACGATCGGGCGCCCCGACACGGGGTCCTCGCCGAACTCGCGCAGCGGAGGCTTCGGGGCACCGCGTCCGCGGTATTGGCGAGGCTGGGCCAGGAGTGCGAGCGCCTCGTCGAGCGAGATGGTGAGCAGCCTCTCCTCGGTGTCGATCGAGCGGTAGTCCTTGCCCTTGCGGACGAACGGTCCGTAGCGACCATTGCCCGACTCGACGAGCTCTCCGTCCGCGGGATCGGTGCCGAGCGAGCGGGGCAGCGACAGCAGCTCGAGCGCGTCGGTGAGCGTGAGCCGCTCGAGCGTCATCGTCTTGAAGAGCGACGCCATCTTCGGCTTCTCGCCCGAGGGCAGCGTGTCGGCATCGCCGAGCTGCACGTACGGGCCGAACCGTCCGTTCTTCGCGTACACGGGGAGCCCGGTCGTGGTGTCGGTGCCGATCGGTTCGTCCGACTTCGGTGCGGCCAGCAGCTCGAGCGCCTTGTCGAGGGTGAGCTCGTCAGGCGGCAGGTTCTCGGGCACGGACGCCGTGTCCTCGCCCCGCTTCACATACGGTCCGTAGCGTCCGGGCTTCACCACGACGGGCTCGCCGGCGGCGTCGAGGCCGAGCGGGATCGAGTTGATCTCGGCCGCGTCGATCGCGCCGAGGTTCTCCTCGACGAGTCGCTTCAGACCGGCATCGCCGTTCCCGAAGTAGAAGCGCCCGAGCCACTCGGCCTTCGGCATCTCGTTGCGGGCGATCGCGTCGAGGTCGTCCTCCATGCGAGCGGTGAACGCGTAGTCGACGAGCGTCTCGAAGTGACGTTCGAGGAGGTTGACGACCGCGAACGCGGTCCACGTCGGCACGAGCGCGGGGCCGCGCTTCCAGACGTAGCCGCGGTCCTGGATCGTCTGCATGATCGACGCGTAGGTCGAGGGCCGGCCGATGCCGAGCTCCTCGAGGCGCTTCACGAGTGAGGCCTCGGTGTAGCGAGCCGGAGATGTGGTCGTGTGACCCTTCGGCTCGAGCCCATCGAGCGGTACGACCTGCCCGACCGCGAGGCTGGGGAGGAGCCGCTCCTGGTCCGCGAGGTCCGCGTCGGGATCGTCGCTGCCCTCGACATAGGCCCGGCGGTAACCGGGGAACGTGATGGTCGTGCCGCTGGCGGAGAACTCGGCATCCTCACCCGACGACGACGTCGCGCCGATGCGCACCGTCATCGTCAGGCCTGTCGCGTCGGCCATCTGGCAGGCGAGCGTGCGCATCCAGATCATCTCGTAGAGGCGGAGGTCCGTGCCGGACAGCTCGCTGCTCAGCTCGGTAGGCGTGCGGAACGTCTCGCCCGAGGGCCGAATCGCCTCGTGCGCTTCCTGTGCGTTCTTGACCTTGCCTTCCCAGCGCCGCGGCGTCTCGGCGAGGAACTGGCGGCCGAACAGCTCGGTGACCTGGGCACGCGCCGCGCCGACCGCCGACTCGGACAGCATCGTCGAGTCGGTGCGCATGTAGGTGATGTAGCCGCGCTCGTAGAGGCCCTGCGCGACGCGCATGACCTGCGTACGCGCTCATGTTCAGCTTGCGACCTCCCTCTTGTTGGAGGGTCGACGTCATGAACGGAGCCTTCGGGCTCGAGCGATACGGCTTCTCCTCGACTGACCGCACCGCGAACTCGCTGTGCTCGAGGCGCGTGGCCAAGCCCCGCGCCAGCGTCTCGTCGATGACGCGGACGTCGGCACGCTTCGTGCGTCCGGAGTCGTCGAAGTCACGCCCGGTCGCGACCCGCTCGCGCTCGTAGGAGACGAGGAGCCCGGTGAAGCGCGGATCGGTCGCGAACGTCGCCTCGATGTCCCAGTACCCGGCGGGCACGAAGCGGATGCGCTCCCATTCGCGCTCGACGACGAGACGGGTCGCGGGACTCTGCACGCGCCCCGCCGACAGACCCGCGTTGACCTTCTTCCAAAGGACGGGCGACACCTCATACCCGTAGAGCCGGTCGAGGATGCGACGGGTCTCGGCCGCGTCGACGAGGCCGTAGTCGATGCCACGAGGGCTGCGGACCGCCTCGTCGATAGCGGACCTCGTGATCTCGTGAAACACCATGCGCTTGACCGGCACCCGCGGCTTGAGCGCCTCGAGCAGATGCCACGAGATCGCTTCGCCCTCGCGATCCTCATCCGTCGCGAGGAGGAGCTCGTCCGCGTCCTTCAGCGCGGCCCGCAGCTCCTTGACCACTTCCTTGCCTCGGGTGGTCAGCTCGTAGGTCGGCTTGAACCCGTTGTCGACGTCGACGGCGAGACCCTTGCTGGGGAGGTCGGCGACGTGCCCGACCGACGCGCGCACCTCATATCCGTCACCGAGGAAGCGCGAGATCGTCTTCGCTTTCGCGGGCGATTCCACGATGACGAGAGATCGGGCCATCGGCGCTAGGTAAGAAGGGCGCAGGGGTTGTGTCAAGCCGCGGCGTCGCGTCCGCCGCTCTTGCCCAGGTCAGAGCCCCCGAGCGTCCTCACTCGAGGATCCGGATCTCGCCTCCCGATGCTTCGACCACGGCTTCGGACGCTTCGTGGAGCTTCGCGTGCAGTGCGCGGAAGTGCGCCGCTTCGGGGTCGCTGTCGGTGGCTTCGACCGGCGCTTCGTCGACTGCGGCCTCCTCCCCATCCAGCCACGCCAGCTCGGCATCCCAATCGGTGACCTCGGCGGCGAGCCGCAGCCGCATCACAGGGGCCTGGACGAGCGCCCGGTCGAGGTCGTGCACGATCGTGACCACGACGTCGGTGGTCGTCTGGACGCCCGGTGTCGCGAGCAGGTGCAGGGCCTGCAGCTTGCGCATCGCGAGCGCCGCGATCATCACGGGATCGCCGAGCTCGGCGACCGCGGAGTCGACATCGACGAGGTCGAGGGTGACGCGAGGGGGGACGTCGAACCACGTGCGCAAGATCGCGAACATCTCCGCGGTGATGCCGTGGAGCGCGAGGAGCTCGTCAGGCTTCGGGATGGGCTCGAAGGCGTCGTCGCTCATGAGTCGCGCAGTGCCAGACGGTCGCGGATCGGAAGGACCCGGTCGAGGTCGGTGAGCGCGAACAGCTCGCGCGTCGCGGGAGATGGTGAGACGAGCACGAGCTCACCACCGAGGGATCGCACGCGCGCAAGCACTCCGAGTCAGCGCGCCGAGCCCCATCCAGTCGAGCATCGTGACGCCCTCGAGGTCGATGGCGAGATGGCGGTGCCCCTCGCTCGCGAGGCCGACCAGCCGGTCGTGCAAACCGGGTGCGGTCGCGACGTCGACCTCTCCGGCCACGAGCACGACCTGCCACTCGTCGTGCGTGTACACCTGAATGGCCAAATCCATGACCGCCTCACGGTAACTGCTCACCCCCGAGGCAGGATGGGGGAGATGTTCGAGGACCTGCTCGAGTCGCTCGCCTGCGAGGGCCAGCTCGTGCATCTCGAGCACGAAGCCGCACGACCGAGTCGCATGGGTCTGCTCGTCGACCCGCTCTCAGACGAGGTCTGGAAGCGCCTCGGCATCGATGCCCTGTGGTGCCATCAGGCCGAGGCGCTCAACCTGCTCGGTGACGGCCAGTCGGTCGTGATCGCCACCGGCACGGCCTCGGGCAAGTCGCTCATCTACCAAGCGGCGATCGCCGAGGCCGTCGCAGGCGACGATCCGGCATCGGCGCTGCTCATGTTTCCCACCAAGGCGCTCGCGCAGGACCAGCTCCGGTCGATCACTGCGCCCGGGTTCCCTGGGCTCGTGGCGGCGACGTATGACGGTGACACCGAGCCTCCGGCCCGGGCCTGGGTGCGTCGACACGCCAACGTCGTGCTGACAAACCCCGAGATGCTCCATGTCGGGATGCTGCCCTTCCACGCTCGCTGGGCCACGTTCCTGCGTCGATTGCGCTACGTCGTGATCGACGAGCTCCACGTCTTTCGCGGCATCTTCGGAACGCACGTCGCCCATGTGCTTCGCCGCCTGCGCCGGCTCTGCGCGCGGTATGGGTCGTCGCCCATCTTCATCTTCACGTCGGCAACGGTCGGTGAGCCCGCTTCTCTGGCCGCGGCGTTGAGTGGCCTGTCGGTGCGAGCGGTCGTCGACGACGGCTCCCCGCGCGGCGAGCGGCTGTTCGCACTCTGGAACCCGCCGCTGCTCGACGCTGACCGAGGCACTCGCGGCTCGCCGAACATCGAGGCCGCGGTGCTGACCGCCGCGCTGCTCGAAGACGGCGCTCGTACAGTCACGTTCTGTCGCAGCCGTAAGGCGACCGAGATCGTGGCGGCAACAGTGCGCCGAAAGGTCGGCGCCGACCTCGCGAGCCGGGTGCGCTCGTACCGAGGCGGCTACCTGCCCGTCGAGCGACGCGAGATCGAGGCCGACCTGTTCGACGGCAACCTCGCCGGCGTCGTGGCGACCACCGCGCTCGAGCTCGGCATCGACGTCGGCGGTCTCGACGCCTGCGTGATCGACGGCTTCCCCGGCACGGTGGCGTCCTTGCGTCAGCAGGCCGGCCGGGCCGGGCGCACGACACAACGATCCCTCGCCGTGCTCGTCGCGGGCTCCGACCAGCTCGACCAATGGTTGATGGCCCACCCGCGCGAGGTGTTCACCCGCCCGCCCGAGGCTGCGGTGGTCAACCTGTCCAACCCGTTCGTGCTGCTGCCGCATCTCGCGTGCGCGGCGTACGAGGCGCCCCTGTCGCTCGATGACGAGCGATGGTGGGGCGAGGATCTGGGTGAGGGCGTGCGTCAGCTCGTGCTCGGCGACCGGCTCGTGCTGCGCAACCGTCGCGCGGTGTGGAGTGGGCGAGGCGCGCCTGCGCCCGGCATCGGTCTGCGCAGCGGGACAGCGGAGGAGTACCGCATCGCAGAGGATGACGGTCGTCTCGTCGGCACCGTCGACGGCTCCCGCGCGTTCGAGTCGGTGCATCCGGGAGCGATCTACGTGCACCAGGGACAGACGTTCCGGGTGGCATCACTCGACCTCGAAGACCGTGCCGCGATCGTCGAGCCCGCCGATGACGACGAGTACACGCAGGTGCGCTCTGAGACCAACGTCGCGATCCTCGCGACCGATGCGTCGCGGACGATCGGTCGTGTGCAGCTGCACCTCGGCGCAGTGCAGGTGACGAGCCAGGTCGTGGGCTACGACCGGCGAGACGCTCGGTCGCATGCGTCGCTCGGCCACGAAGCCCTCGACCTGCCGCCGACCCGTCTCGTCACCCGTGCGTTCTGGTACACGGTGCCGCCTGAGGTGCTCGCCGCCGCGCGCCTCTCGCCCGAGCAGGTGCCGGGCACGTTGCACGCGGTCGAGCATGCCGGCATCGGCATCCTCCCGCTGTTCACGATCTGCGACCGGTGGGATGTCGGTGGCGTCTCGACCGCCTATCTCGCCGACACCGACGGACCCACGATCGTGATCTACGACGGCTATCCCGGCGGCGCGGGCATCGCCGAGCTCGGGTACGGCGCGGGCCGCCGGCATCTCGAGGCGACCTTGGCGGTCGTCGAGCGTTGCCCCTGTCGCGCCGGATGTCCCTCGTGCGTGCACAGCCCCAAGTGCGGCAACGGCAACGAGCCCCTCGACAAGGCCGGGGCTGTCGCGCTGCTGCGCGCTGTGCTCGCCTGATCAGCCGGGCTCGACTCGCATCGACACGGTGCCGGTCACCCGCACGTCGCCGAGCAGCCGGCCGATGATCGGGATGTCGGTCGAGTCGGTGTACTGCACCTCCACGCGGACGAGGTCGTGCTTCGTGCCCGGCGGCGTCGTGACGACGTCAGTGCTCCGCAGCGGCAGGCCCGCCGCGGCGAGGGCTGCCTTCTCGGCGGCATTGGCGTTCGCGCCGGTGACGGCGGCCGCTCGGGCCCCTTCCCGAGCGGCGTGGATCACCATCACCTGGTCGCGCACGAGCACCGCCACCTGGACGAGGAGCAGCATCAGCATCACGAACACCGGGAGGACGAGGGCCAGCTCGACCGTGGCTTGACCCCCGTCACCCCGGCGCACCCTCACGAGATGTTCTTCTTGATGGACGAGAACACCGCGTCGAGAAGGTCGCCGACCTTGCCGGCGCCGCCGCCCGATGTCGCCCAGACGCCGATGAGCAGAGCGATGGCGGCTGCTCCGAGCAGCACGAGCGCGTACTCCGCGGTCGCCTGGCCGGCGTCACCGAAGCGACGCGTTGTCCACCAGCTCGTGATGCGCGATGTCAGTTGCATGGGTTCTCCCTAGGTACGAAGAGCCCGCAGCGCGCCGGCGATGAGCGGCGCGACGCTCAAGAGCGCGAGGGCGGGCAGGCTGCAGAACACAAGGGGGAAGAGGAGCTTGATCGGCACGCGTCGTGCGGCGGCTTCGGCGTGACGGCGGCGATCTCGTCTCACCTCGTCGGCGAGGCGCTCGAGCGAGGCCGTGAGCGGCACGCCGTACCGCTCTGACGCGATGAGCGCGCTCGACAGTGGGCGCACGGTCTCACCGAGCTGGATCGGCAACGACTCGAGCGCGTCGGCAGTGCGGACACCGACCTCGGTCTGTGCCACGGCGTGCTGCAGCACGTCGTCGAAGGGCGTCGGGCAGAGCGGGCCGATCGCGCGCAGTGCCAGCGGCACGTTGAGCCCCGCGCCGATGCCGACGACGAACAGGTCGACGACCTCGGGGAGGCCACGACGGATGCGATCGCTGATCGCTCTCGTCTGGGCGCGTGCGCGCCACCATCCGCACAGCCAGACGGCCGAGCCGGCCGCAGGAGCGAGCAGCGGCACGAACGGCGCGCAGCCGAGGGCCACGAGGATGCTGACGCCGAGGCGGCCGTCGGCAGCCGGATCGTCGCGGCGTGCCAATCGTGTGCGAATGGCGTGGCCGAGCGCGCACACAGGTCTCGGTCGGCGGCGCCACCACCGTCGCCGCGCTGATGGTGCGAGGACCCGCACCCGAGCGGGCGCCGGCCGTGCTCGTGCACGTGCCGCCCCGACGAGCACGAGCAGCGCCCAGGCCAGACCGAGCACCCACGGCATCACTCGGGCGTCCTGGTGATGCGGGCCATCCATGCCGCGCCGAGCCCCTCGAGCGTGAGCCCGACGGTCAGGCAGGCGAGGCCGGCGGGAGTCTGGAACAGGAAGATCGCGGTGCGGTGATCGGCCAGGCACGCGAGCGCGGTGAAGCCGAGCGGCGCGAGACCGATGACGACGGCAGAGGCCTGTGCCTGCGCCGCCTGCGCCCTCACCTCTGCGGAGATGGCGAGGTTGTCGCGCAGGGTCGCCGCGACGCCGTCGACCGCACGAGCGTGCGCGCCGCCCGCCGACAGCCCGAGCTCGAGGGCCGACGCGGTGAGCCGAACTCCCGGGAGTGGACGCTCCGAGCGCCAATGCGCGAGCGCCGCAGCAAGTGGCACGCCGGCTCGATGCACGGCCACGACGCGCTCGAGGTCGTCGCCGATCGCACCCGCGGTCGCCTCGGCGGCGTCTTCGATGGCCTGCGCGAGCGATCCGCCGGCACGCAAGGAACGGGCGATCTCTTCGAGCGCGCCGGGCAGTGCGCCGCCGACATGGCGCCGCCTTCGACGCACTCCCCACGCGACAGCGACGGCCGGCCCGCCGACAAGCAAGGCGACGAACAGCGTCGCCACCCCGGGACCAGCAACGACCCAGAGAGCGACGGCACCGCCGAGGGTCGCGATGAGCCACATGGGCCACGCCGCGTCGGCATCGAGCCCGGCGCCGCTGTCGTGCACCCACCGCCGCACCCGCGCAGGCGCCCGTACGCGCCCGGGGCCGCTCGGCACGGGCCGCGCTCGGTCGTAGTAGTCGAAGCGGTCGCGAGTCCACGTTCGCGCCCCGACGGTGAACGCGTGCGTCGCGCTTGCGACGGTGGCGAAGGCCAGCACGGCCGCGACGAGACCCGCGGTCAGGTTCATCGCGGCGGTCGAGCGGGAGCTCGCAGCACCCGCTCGCCCTCGGACAGCAGATGGGTGCGCATGTCGCGATGCCGCGCTTTCGGCCACCTCGGCGATTGCTGCCACTCGGCGCGATCCGTCGCGCTGCCTCGCGAGGTGGACGATGAGGTCGAGTGACGCGTGCACCTGTTCTCGCACGGCTGCGAGAGGAAGCTGCACGTCGCCCATCAGCACCATGGTCTCGATGCGCCGCAGTGCGTCGTCGGGACCGTTCGCGTGACACGTCGACATCGAGCCTTCGTGGCCCGTGTTCATCGCTTGGAGCATGTCGAGCGCCTCGGCCCCACGCACCTCGCCCACGACGATGCGGTCAGGACGCATGCGCAACGCGTTGCGGACGAGTTCGCGGATCGTGATCGCGCCGAGCCCTTCGGTGCTCGCGGGCCGCGCCTCGAGCCGGACGACGTGATCGCCGGGCAGCCGCAGCTCGGCGGCGTCTTCGATCGTCACGATGCGCTCGTCACCGGGCAGGCAGGCAGCGAGGCTGTTGAGCAACGTGGTCTTGCCGGTGCCCGTGCCGCCGGTGACCAGGGTGTTGCGCCTCGCCGTGATGGCCCGACGGAGGAGATCGGCGACCTCTGGCGAGCAGAACTCTTCGAGAGCGAGCGTGCGGGCGCCGAACCTCCGGATCGTGAGGCACGGACCGTCGATCGCGACTGGCGGCACCACGGCGTTCACTCGCGACCCATCGGGCAGCCGGGCGTCGACCAGCGGACTCGACCGGTCGACGCGCAAGCCCAGCGGCGACACGACCCGTTCGATGAGATGGGTCACCGTCGCGTGGTCGAGGACGATGGCCGTCCGCGTGAGCGCCCCCGCTCGCTCGATCCAGACGCCGGCGGCCGCGTTGACCATGACCTCGGTGATCGAAGGATCGTCGAGCAACGCCTCGAGCGGCCCGAGGCCGGCAGCGCCGCGCAGAGACGTGGCGGACGAGGGAGTCGAGGTCGTGGCCGCCGAGCAACGGCGCCTCGCGTCGCACGAGCTCGAGGATCGCGGCACGCGACGGCACGCTCTCGCCCGCCCGTGCACCTTCGAGCAGCTGGCGGTGGACCCGCGCCTCGAGGTCGTTGCCTGCGCTCACGCGGCCCGCCGCAGCGCACGCTCGAGTGAACGCGGCAGGCGACTCGTGAGCAGCCCGGCGTCGACGGCGCGGGCGACCGACGCCTCGACCGCGACCTCAGCGCGCACGGGCACTCCGAGGACGTCTTCGACGTCGCGGGGGCCGAGGGCGCGGCCGGGCTCGCTCACGAGCACGATGCCCGATGGTCGAAGCGGCGCGGCAAGCGCTCGACGGAGCGCGACGTAGCAGGGCCGGACGACGAGGAGCGACACCGATGCAGCCGCCGCCACCGCGCGTGCCGCGCCCGCGGGGCCGACGCCGCAGTCGGCCACGACCGTGCGGGAGTCGCCGAGGAGCAGGGATGCGAGCACGTCCGCTCGCGTCGTGGCGTCGGATGCCGCGGCCCCTCGTGGCAACAGCGCGAGGCCCGGCGCAGCCTCGATCTCGATGCGGCTCAGTGCGTCGGCCGGCACGGAGGTGCCGGCGTCGAGCCAGTCGCTGAGGCCGGGCCCCTCTGGCTCGGGCAGGCCGAGGACGCACGGTGCGTCTCCCGCGAGATCGGCGAGCAGCGCTCCCCCAGGGGCACGGGCATACGACAACGCCAGCGCGGCAGCAATGACGGTGGTGCCGCTTCCGCCTTTGGCGGACCAGCAAGCGACGAGCAAGACGACTCCCTCGGGACGCGAAACATCGACCGAGGGGAGTGGCGCGTGAAACTACATGAAAGACCTTGTGGAGCGCAAGTGCGCTCGGCCGGTCATCCTCAGACGGCGCGCACCTTCTTGGCGGCGAGTGCGACGAGGCCGACGAGCACGAGCAGCACGAGGATCTTCTTCATGGCCGCGACCCTAACCCCTCGTCCAGAGGTTGTCTGTAGGGTCGCAGCCGGAGGTGTCCGGGCACCTGGTGGGCTCCGCCGCCTTCAAAGCGGTTGGGACGGGCGATCCCCGTCCGGCGGGTTCGATTCCCGTCCACCTCCGCCAAGGTGAGGTTGGGTGGACGCGACCCCCATCCGCGAGGATGGTGGATGCCTCGGTGGGTGGGGTCGGGACGTCGTCGCCTCGACGCGATCACGAACGTGATGCGCCAAGGCCACCTCCGCCGCTTGCAGCTCGGATGGACTGCGTTCTTCCTTGTCGACGCCATGGCGATGGTGGCGCTGTCGGTGTGGGCCTTCGACCGTGGAGGGGCTGGCGCGGTCGGCGTCCTCGGATTGGCCCGACTGCTTCCCGGTGCGATCGCGTTGCCCTTCGGCGCGTGGGCTGCCGATCGCTTCGCGCCGCCGACGCGTCGTCACGGCGGTGTTCGTCGCGATCTGCGTCACGCAGGCGACGATCGCGATCGCGCTCGCTGCCCACGCGCCACGTTCGCGGTGTACCTCCTGGTCGCGGTAAGCAGCGTCGCCGCGACCCCGTACCGATCCGCACATTTCGCAATGGTCCCTCTTGTCGCGGGGACGCCGGTCGAGCTCGTGGCAATGAACGTCACAGGTGGGACACTCGAAGGCCTGGCCACGTTTGCCGGCCCTGCCCTCGCCGCGGTGTTCCTCCTCCGAGCCGAGCCGTGGTTCGTGATGGCCGCGGCCTCGATCGTCGCGGCGCTGGGCATCGTCGCCGTCTCGAGGGTCCATGTGGGTGTTGATCCCTCGAAGGCGCTGCGGCGCGCCCCGGACCGTCCGATCCACGCCCTGCTCGGCGGGCTCACCGAGCTGCGGAAGAACCCCGACGTTCGCGGTACTCGTGGGTTGCTGCATCGTCCAGCTCTTCGTCCGTGGGCTTCTCATGGTCCTGCTGGTCTCGGTGTCGTTCGACCTCCTGGGTCTCGGGAGCAGCGGAGTCGGGTGGCTGGCCGCGATGATCGGGGTCGGAGGCATCGTCGGCGGTTTCGGTGCCGTGGTGCTGACCGGCAGGCGACGCCTGGCGCGCCCGTTCGCTCTCGCGCTTTGCCTCTGGGGCCTGCCGATCGTCCTCATCGGGGTGCACCCGACCACCGCGATCGTGGTCGTGGCCCTGTTCACGATCGGCGTAGGGAACGCGCTGCTCGACGTCTCGGGCCTCACGCTGATCCAAAGGCTCGGCGCCGACCGCAGCCTCGGACAGCGTCTTCGGCGTGCTCTTCACGGTCGGCATCGCCATCGGCGGCATCGGTGCGCTTCTGGCGCCCGTCCTCGTCTCCGCGCTGGGACTCAGATGGGTGTTGGTCCTGGTCGGTGCGATTCTCCCCGTGCTCGCGCTCGTGCTGACGCCCCGATTCCGGCGGCTCGACGAGCACTCCGAGCCTGTGCCGGAGCTGCTGGGGTTGTTCTGCGACATCCCGTTGTTCGCTCCGTTGCCGCCGACCTCGATCGAGAAGATCGCCGCACGTTGCACGACGAGCGAGATCCCATCCGGTCGCGTCATCATCACGGAGGGCGACCAAGGCGATCGCTTCTACGCGATCCTCGAAGGACAGGTCGAGGTTCTGCGCGCCGGGCAAGCCGAGACGACGCTGGGTCCCGGCGACCACTTCGGCGAGATCGCGTTGGTGCGCGAGATCAATCGCACCGCGTCCGTCGTCGCCCTGACCGACGTGAAGGTCGCGACTCTCGGCTCGACCGAGTTCCTCGACGCGTTGGCGAGCAGCGAGGACGCCTACGGCATCGCGTGGTCAACGACAGCCGAGATGCTGGACAGTCACTCGCCCGTCAGCGACTGAACGAGGCGCTCGCCTTCAGACGGCGAGGAGGTCGCGTGCGCCCGTGTCGCTCGACGGGTGACGCAGCTTCGACATGGCCCGCGCTTCGATCTGGCGGATGCGCTCGCGGGTCAGGTTGAAGTGCTCGCCCACCTCTTCGAGCGTGCGGGGCTCGCCGCGGTCGAGGCCGAACCGCAGCTTGAGGATCTCACGCTCGCGCTCGTCGAGCGGAGCGAGCAGTCGGGCGATCTCTTCGGGCAGCGGCACGGTCGCGGCCACCTCGAACGGTGACTCGGCCGAGCGGTCCTCGACGACATCGCCGAGCTCGGCATCGCCGTCCTCGCGCAGCGGCTCGGACAAGGACAACGGCTCCGCCGCGAACCGCAACGCCTCGGTCACCTTGTCCTCGGGCATCTCGACCTCAGCCGACAGCTCTGCGAGTGTCGCCGGCCGGCCGAGCTTCAGCTCGAGGCGCGCGCGGGCCTTCTGCAGTCGCGCCAACGTGTCGCCGGCGTGGACAGGAAGCCGGATCGTGCGGCCCGTGTTCGCGATGCCGCGCGTGATGGCTTGACGGATCCACCACGTGGCGTACGTGGAGAACTTGAATCCCTTTCGCCAATCGAACTTCTCGACCGCGTGCATCAGGCCGAGGTTCCCTTCCTGGATCAGATCGAGGAGGGGGAGGCCCGACGCCTGATACTTCTTCGCGATCGAGACGACGAGCCGCAGGTTCGACTGCACGAACGTGCGCTCGGCGTCCTCACCGTCGCGCGGTGCGGCGCAGCTCGCGCTTGCGCGCCGCCGTGATCTCTTTGCCCGCGAGCTGAAGCGCGCCCACCGCTTCGTTGCCCGCCTCGATCGCCTTGGCCAGACGGACCTCGTCGTCCTTCGTCAGCAGCGGGTACTGACCGATGTCTGTCAGGTACAAGCGAACGAGATCTTCTTCGTCCCGCTCGACACGTTCCTTGGGCAACGTGGCTCCTGACGGCTGGTTCGGAGGTGGCTCCCACGCGAAGCGTGGGCGCTTGAGGACTGGCTATTACGATAACGAGGAGGTCAACCCCTTCCACAAGGCCATTTTCGCCGCTTTCCGCGGCTTACCGTGGTGGGGTGACCACTCAGAGTGTCGGCAGGGGACGCGGGCCTCCTGAGGCGTTCGGAGCCGAAATTCCCAGGGAGGGGCGCATGGCCGAGATCGAGCTGACAATTGTCACCATGCAGTTCGACGCCGCGGATCCCGATGGACTGCAGTCCGTGCTCGCGAAGTACACAGTGCTCACTCGCATGGACCCCGGGTGTCGGAACATCGATCTCTGCGCGTCCGTGACCTCCCCCGGACGCTTTGTGATCGTCCAGAAGTGGGACAGCCCCGAAGCCCAGCAGCATCACTTCGATTCCGATGTGATGGTGGACATGGCGACGGCGTGCCGAGGCCTGCTCTCCCAGGCGCCGGCGATCGATCTGTTGGAGAGCATCAGCGCGCACGACCTGCGCTGACGGTCTGCCCTCGCTAGAGCCCGCCGAGGAACTCGAGCAGCGCGGCGTTGAACCCGGCCGGGTCCTCCTGCTGCGTCCAGTGGCCTGGCCCTTCGAGCATCCAGGTGCCCCGGTAGTCGGGGAGCAGCGACGGCATCGCGTCGATCTGCGCCTGAGTGCCGCGGACGACCGTGTCGTGGTCGCCACCGATGAACCCGGAGGCCATCGAGATCCGCTCGACGGGCAGCACGTTCGTCAGCTCCCAGTTCGCGTCGAGGTTGCGGTAGAAGCTGACGGGCCCGAAGAAGCCCGACTTCTCGAACTGTGCCGTGTACACGTCGACGTCGGCCTCGGTCAGCCACGCAGGGAGCTGCGTGGGCGGCGTCGGCATCGACTCGAGGAACCCTCCGCCTCCGATCGTGATGTCTCCTTCGGCGACGGCGCGGGCGAAGTCGCCCGACGCACCCCACAGGGTGCGCACCATCGTGTCGCGCACGTCCTTGGCCATCTCGGTCTCAGCCGGACCGACCTCCTGGAAGTACACGATGTAGAAGCGCTCGCCGAACACCGCTCGCATCAAGGGCACGGGCTGCGCGGGATAGTTCATGAGCGGCACGCTCACCCCGACGACCCCTCGGACACGCTCGGGGTGGAGCCTCGCGAGATCCCAGACGATCAATGCGCCCCAGTCGTGACCGACGAACACGGCCTGTGCTTCACCCGCGTCGTCGACCAAGCCCAACAGGTCGTGGTTCAGCTTCTCGATGCCGTAGTCGTCGACGTTCGCCAGCTTGGTGGAGTCGCCGTACCCGCGCAGGTCGGGCGCGATCACGTGATAGCCGGCCTCGGCGAGCGGGACGATCTGGTGTCGCCACGAGTACCAGCTCTCGGGGAACCCATGGCACAGCACGACGAGCGGGCCTTCGCCGGCCTCCGCGACGTGGAGCTCGATGCCGTTGGTGGCCACCTGCCGGTGGCGGATCTCGATCGTCATCGCGGCGTCAGGCCACGGTCTCGTGCGCCATCGCGCCGTCGGACAGCGCGGTGATCTCGCCCCACGTGAGCGACGGGCCCGCCCACAGCGCGTCGAACGCCGCGTCGGCCACATCGGTGAAGCCGTGACGGTTGCGGAAGTGGTACAGCCACCGTTGGCGCTGCGCCGGGTAGCCGAACCGCTCGAGCCGGCCGTTCGAGTACACGGCCCACGACACGGTCAGCGGCAGCGTGAGGTCGCCGTCCGAGGGGGCCTCGGCGAAGCCTGGGGTGCGACGATCTGCGACTCGCAGCAGCGCTCGCCCGATCACGTCGGCGGCGCCCGGTTCCGAGAGCTGGCGAGGACGCTTCGGGTCCTCGAGCGCCCCGCTCTCCGTCTCGATCACGACCGGGTCTTCAGAAAGCACCTGGGTGCGGCCCAGCGGACTCGTCTCGTCGACCTTGATCTGCACGTCGAGGTCCGGGATGCCGATCTGCTCGAGCAGCTTCTGCGTGATCGACGTGATCGTGGCCGCGTCGTAGTTGACCATCGTGAACTTCTCAGGAGTGACGGTGACGGTCATGGCGTGGCGACGGCCGCCTGAGCCATCTCGCGTGCTTCGCGCCGCTTCGAGTCGGCCTCGTGCAACGCCTCCTCGGACAGCCGGGCGATCTCGTCGATCTCGGCGTCGTCGAACCCTGCGAGCTCGCGGAAGCGGCGGGCCAGCTTGACCGGCGACTCCTCGGACTCGCTGCGGAAGCCGCCGATCGCGAACAGCTTGTCGACGATGGCCTGGAACTCGAGCGCAGCCTTGCGCCGCTCCGGGTTGTTGAGCGTGAGGCGGCGTAGCCAGTCGGAGCCCATCTTCACGTGCGTCACCTCGTCCGCGAGCATCCAGTCCTCGCAGAACTCGAGCACCGGGTCGCCCGAGATGTCGCCGAACTCCTTCATCGTGGTGAAGACGTCGATGGCGAGGCCTTCGAGCGCCCGGTTGACGCCGGTGAGGCGCAGCACGGGGTCGGGGTTGCACGCGGCCTCGTAGAGGAAGGTGTTTTCGGAGAACTCACCGAGCTCGGTTCCCATGTGGTCGGAGAGCTTGATCGAGATCTCGACGTGGCGAGCTTCGTCCCAGCACTGCCGGGCCATGTCGAGCTTCAGCGCGAACGGGGCCTCGTCGTCGGCATCGCCGGTCGTGAAGTCCCAGCAGGTGCGGCCGGCGCCTTCGAGCGCCTGGATCTCTCCCACGAAGATGCCGTGCATCAACGCACGCGCGGCGTCGGGCGCGTCGGGGCGCGCCGGCGTGAGGCGGTTGTTGTTCTTCTTGCCCTCGCCTGCCATCGGGCGGGGCCGCGGATCGGCCAGGCGCTCGCGGATCTCGACGCGCACGAAGCGGGGATCGTGGGCCAGCTCTTCGACCGGGAACGACTTCCTCATGACGCTGCCTCCACTGCTTGTGCCGGGTGCATGCCGATGGAGCCGGGGCCGGCGATGCCGCCCGCGGCCAGCATGAGCTTCTCGAGCCTTGCCTGGTGGGCGGCCGCCCGATCCACCTCCTCATCGGTCTCGATCAGCGACTGGATGAGCATCTCGCCGTCTCGCCAGTCCTCGAACTCGTCCTGCAGGCAAAATCTGAGCGAGCGCATCGTCGGGGCGTCCGTGATCGTCGAGGTGTTGTTCAGGTGGTACGTGTACGCCGCGACCTTGTGAGGGATCAGCACGCGGTAGACGCCGACGAGCTTCTCGATGGTGAGCCCGGGTGCTTCGGGCTCGGTCATCGCGTCGACGAACGCGACCAGCTCGTCGTTCGCGGGCAGCGTCAGCCGGTCTGGGTTCATCTCCCGCAGCTCGGGGAGCCGCTTGTGCCAGAGCTCGGCGTGCCAAGCGTGGTGATAGCAGTGGGTGCCGAGGCGCATCTTCACGTCGAGCTCGGGAACCGTGGCGACCCATCCCCCGAGCGCTTCGAAGAGCTTCATCTCGATCCACTTGTAGTTCCCGACTCGCCTTGCGGACTCGTCCACGTCGAACGCACCGGGGATCTCCCGGCGGTCCCACGGGGCGAACGGTGCCCTCGGCTTGCTCGGATCGGCCATGGTCGTCAATCCCCCTGCGCTTGTGGCCCTTGTGCGACACGCGTCCCTGCGGCCAATGGTCGCTCCGAATGTAGCCCTGACCGGGCGGTCAAGACAGGTCCCAGCTCGGCGAGCACTGCCGCGACGAGGATGAGCACGGCGCCGACCGCAGCGCCGGCCGTGAAGCGCTCGTCGTCGACGATGTACGCAGCGATCGTCGCGAACACGGGCTCGGTCAGCAGGATGAGCGACGTCCGGGTCGCGGGGACGTGGCGCTGCGCCCACGTCCACGGGATCAGCGCGAAGGCGGAGACGACCACGCCGGCGTAGAACGCGACCGCATACGCCTCGCCGTTCGACGGGAGTCCGCCGGCGACCGGCGTGAGCAGGAGGCACGGCACCGCGACCGCGGCCATCTGGATGGTGTTGAAGCGGAAGATGTCGAAGCGGGGCGCGTACTCGCCCATCTGCACGAGGTGGACCGCGAACGCGACCGCGCCGAGGAGGGTGAACACCGCGCCCCGACCGAAGCCATCGCCCGCTCCGGTGAGTAGCGCGAGTCCGATGACAGCGACGCCGATCGCGAGCACCGTGACCCGCGAGGGGCGTCCGCGGCCGACCGCGAACGAGACGAACGGAACGATCACGATGAGGAGGTACGTGAGGAACGCCGACGTGGCCGCGGTCGTGTACTGCAGCCCGATCGTCTGCGCGAGCATCGCCGCGAGGTAGGTGAGCCCGGTGGTGAGCGCGGGCGGAGCTCGCCGGGCGTGCTCGGTCGGCGGAGCGCGAAGGGAAGGAGCGCGAGCGTGGCGAACGAGGCCCGCAGCGCGATGAACGGCACGGGGTCGACGTGGTCGAGTGCGCCCTTGACGACGACGAAGCTCGTGCCGAACAGGAACGCGACGAGCACGAGCGCCGCTGCGGAGAGCAGCTCGGTGCGCCGCCCCGATTCAGTTGCTGCCAACGCGGTCAGCCGCGGTAGGCGTTGGTGATCGGCAGGCGACGGTCCTTGCCGAAGGCCTTCGGGGTGACGCGCACACCGGGCGGCGACTGGCGACGCTTGTACTCCGCCAGGTCGACGAGCCGCGTGATGCGCCGCACGATTGCCTCGTCGAACCCACGCTCGATGAGCTCGGCGGCGGTGAGGTCGCCCTCGATGTACGCGGCCAGCACCGGATCGAGCACGTCGTACGCAGGAAGGCTCTGGTCGTCGCGCTGATCGGGACGCAGCTCAGCGGAGGGCGGCTTGGTCAGCACGTCGACGGGGATCACCGGCGTCGCGCCGATCGTGTTGCGGTGCTCGCAGAGCCGGTACACGGTCGTCTTCAGCACGTCCTTGATCACCGCGAAGCCGCCAGCGGTGTCGCCATAGAGGGTCGAGTACCCGACGGCCATCTCGCTCTTGTTGCCGGTCGTCAGCACGAGCCAACCGAACTTGTTCGACAACGCCATGAGCACCACGCCCCGGACGCGGCTCTGCAGGTTCTCTTCGGTCAGGTCAGCAGCCCGATCGCCGAACGACGGCGAGAGCATCTCGAGGAAGGCAGAGTGCGCGGGTTCGATCGCGATCGTGCGCATGTCGATGCCGAGGTTGTCGGCGAGCGCCTGCGCATCGGTGCGCGAGCCATCACTCGAGTACCGGGACGGCATCGACACTCCGTGGACGTGCTCGGGTCCGAGCGCGTCGGCGGCCACACAGCCGACCAGCGACGAGTCGATGCCACCGGAGAGCCCGATCACGACATCCGTGAAGCCGTTCTTGCGCACGTAGTCGCGCGTGCCGAGGACGAGGGCCTCGTAGATCTCCTCGTCACGCTCGGGCATCGGGGCGATGTGAGGAGCCTGGACATCGAGCGCATCGGTCTGGTGGCTGAGCACGACCCTCGGCAGCGGGTCGCCGTGCAACCAGCCGCGAGGGTCGATCTGGCGCTTGCGAAACACCGGCTCGACCTCGAGGTCGACGATCGAAACCTCCTCGACGAACTGCGGCGCACGCGCGACGAGGGAGCCATCTGCATCGAAGACGAGGGAGGCGCCGTCGAAGACGAGCTCGTCCTGTCCTCCGACCTGGTTCACGTACACGAGGGCGCAGGAAGCGTCGGCGGCTCGAGTCGCGAGCATGCGTTCGCGCTCAGCGACCCGTCCGGCGTAGAACGGCGACGCGTTGAGGTTGACGACGAGCTCGGCCCCGCCCGCGGCGTGCGCCGCGATCGGGCCGTCCGGGCTCCACGCGTCTTCGCAGATCGAGACGCCTACCGCGACGCCCGCGATCACGTACAGCTGCAGGGGCTCGTCGCCGGGCACAAAGGTGCGCTGCTCGTCGAAGACCGCGTAGTTCGGCAGTAGGCGTTTGCGATAGATGCCGTGCACCTCGCCGTGGGCGCAGATCGCCGCCGCGTTGTGGAGGTCACGGCCGGCGTCGACGAACCCGATCACCGCGACGCACCGACCCGTCCGGGCGGCGATCTTGTCGAGGGCAGCCCGGTTGTCGGCCACGAAGCCGGGCTTCAGCACGAGGTCTTCCGGCGGGTACCCGGTCACGGCGAGCTCGGGGCACACGAGGACATCGGCGCCCGCCTGCTCGGCCTCGTCGAGCGCGCCGAGGATTCGGGTCACGTTGCCGTCGAGGTCACCGACGACTGTGTTGAGCTGCGCCATCGCCACCCGGATGCGGGCCATGGCGTCAGCGTACCGAGGTGCGACACTGGCACCGATGGTCGATCGTCGCCGTTCCCGACCAGCGGTTGACGACGCGGTTGACGACTCGGTCGAGCGATCGGCCGATCCGGTGGGTGTCCGGCTCGCGCTCGACCGCATCGACGCCGCTCATCCGTCGTTCGCCGATCGCCTGGCGGCGGACCCAGGGCTGCGCGATGCGGTCATCGCCGTGTGTGGCGCGAGCCGGTCGCTCACGATGCTCCTCGAAGTCGACTCCGGGGCGCTCGATGTGCTCGCGAACCTGGACGCGAGGGTCGCCGTCGACGACGCGACGCCAGACGCGCTGAAGAGATGGAAGTCACGCGAGTACCTCCGGATCGCCGCGCGCGATCTGACCGAACGTGACGAGCTCGAGTCCACAGTCGCCGCCATCGCCGCGATGGGCCGCGACGTGCTTCGTGGAGCGGTGTCGCTCATCGATGTACCGGAGCCGCTCATCGTTGTAGGTATGGGGAAGCTCGGTGGTGACGAGCTGAACTACGCGAGCGACATCGACGTGATGTTCGTCGGCGAGGGTGACGGGAACGAAGCCGCGCAACGAGCTCGGGCGCTTCTCGAGATCGCCCGGCGATGCTTCCGTGTCGACGTCAACCTGCGTCCGCAAGGCCGCGACGGGCCGCTCGTGCGCACGCTCGCGTCCTACGAGGCGTACTGGGACCAATGGGCTGACGCCTGGGAGTTCCAAGCGCTCATCAAGGCGAGGGCCGTGGCGGGGAATGGCGCGCTCGGCGAGCGCTTCGACGAATCCTCCGCGGCGCACCTCTGGCGTCATCAGTTCACCGCGGACGACCTGCGCGCGATGCGCACCATGAAGGCCCGGGTCGAGCAAGAGATGGTGCGCAAAGGACTCGAGGACCGAGAGGTGAAGCGGGGTCGCGGCGGGATCCGGGACATCGAGTTCGCGGTGCAGCTCCTCCAGCTCGTGCACGGCGGCATCGACACGGAGCTCCGCAGTCCCAACACGCTCGTCGCGCTGCGCGAGATGGCAGCTGGCGGCTACGTCGACCAGGGCGACGCGGTGGCACTCGCTGAGGCGTACCGCTTCCTGCGCAAGGTCGAGCATCGGTTGCAGCTCGTCGACGAGCTGCAGGTGCACGCCGTCCCCGACACGCCGGAGGCGCAGACGCGCCTCGCTCGCACCATGGGATACCGCGACACGGGCGCGGCAGACGCAGTCGATCACTTCTTGTCCGATCTCGGCCGGCATCAGGCGACCGTGCGATCCATCCACGAGCGCCTCTACTTCCGGCCGCTGCTCGAAGCGTTCGCCGCACTGCCGCTCCTTTCGAGGCCAGGGGCGACCGAGGCGCGCCTCGCGGCATTCGGGTTCATGTCTCCTGACCGCGCACGGGTCGCGGTCCGCGAGCTGACGAGTGGGCTCACTCGTTCTTCGCGGCTCATGCAGCAGATGCTTCCGTTGCTGCTCGATTGGCTCGCGGACTCACCCGATCCAGATCAGGGCCTGCTCTCGTTGCGGAAGCTCGCTTCCGGTTCGCAACGATCGACCGAGCTCGCGTCGCTCTTCCGCGACTCACCCGAAGCGGCGCGCCGTGTGTGCGTCCTCATCGGCACGAGCCCCATGGTCGCCGAGGCAGTGCTTCACAATCCCGATCTGATCGCGCGTCTCCCCGACTTCGAACAGCTGCGCACGAGACGCAAGCACGACTTGGTCGACAGCGCCCGCAAGGCGTTGGCGTGGCGGACGGACGTGGAGGAGCGTCAGGAGGGGCTGCGTCGTTGGAAGGAGCGCCATCTCGTCGGCATCACCGCGCGAGATGTGCTGGGCGAGGCTGACGTCGCAACCGTGGGCCGAGACGTGAGCCTGCTCGCGGAGGCATCGCTCGAGGTCGCACTCGAGGCGCTCGCGCCCTCGCTGCCGTTCGCGGTCATCGCCTTGGGACGCTTCGGCGGTGCAGAGCTGTCGTACGCGAGCGACCTCGACGTCCTCTTTGTCTACGACGGCCCGAACCCCGCCGACTTCGTCGAGGCCGAGAAGCTTGCCACCGCGGTGCGCCGTTTCGTCGGTGGCGCGACCCCGTCGGCGCGGCTTTGGGAGGTCGACGCCGGTCTTCGTCCCGAGGGCAAGCAAGGTCCGTTGGCGCGCAGTGTGGAGGGTTTCGCCACGTACTTCGAACGGTGGGCGCTCGTCTGGGAGCGACAAGCAATGGTCCGCGCCAGGCCTGTCGCGGGCGACGTGGCGCTCGCCAAGCGGTTCATGGCACTGCTGGACGACTTCGTGTGGCGCCGCGGCCTCTCCGACGACGAGGTCCGCGAGATCCGCAGGATCAAGGCGCGAGTCGAGCGAGAGCGGATCCCGCCGACCGACGATCCGAAGTTCCACCTCAAGCTCGGACGAGGCTCGCTGTCGGACGTCGAGTTCACCGCCCAGATGCTGCAGCTGCAGCACGGCGTGCGCGAGACGGCCACCATCCGTGCGCTCGATCGTCTGCGCGACGGTCGGATCCTGGAGTCCGCGGACCATGCGACGTTGTTCGAGGCGTACCGGTTCTGCGAACGGACTCGGAACCGCCTGTTCCTCACGAGCGGAGGGCCGAGCGACGCGCTGCCCCCACAACCCGAGCGGATGCGCGTGCTGGCGCGGGCTCTCGACACGACTGCGGCGGATCTCCGCGAGGACTATCGCCGCGTGACCCGCCGCAGCCGGGCAGTGGTCGAGCGGCTCTTCTACGGGCGCGACTAGCAGCCAGTCTCGTCTGGCAGCAGCGGTCGGACGAGCACCTGGTAGGTCTTGCCGGCGTCGGTGAAGAACGTCAGCTGGTTCGCCTTGGTCATGGTGTCGGTCACCTGAGTGACCATCGCGGGCTCCGTGACAGCGGTGCACTCGCCGATCGACGCGAGGGGCAGCGACGGGATCGGCCACGGCACCACGGTCGGCGCCGGATCTCCTGTCGGCAGCTGATCAGCGACCATCGCACGAAGTCGCCACCCGCTCACGACGTACGGCTGCTCGGGGCCGATGTGGTCGGCGCCGACGAGCGTCTCGAGGTCGGTCATCGAGTCGACGAACGTCGAGAGCTTCGCACGCTCATCGATCTGCGCTTGGGTGAGCCCCGACGTCGCGTCTTCCATGCCGAGCGCGTTGGCGCTCTGTGTGTAGGTGGTGTCGTTCGTGTTGACCGTCACGACCGTGTCGGGAACATCCGCGACGGGCGGCTGCCCATAGTCGATCGGCTCGGTGAGAATCCCTGCGTCCTCTGCCGCGGTGAGCACCGCCTGCATGCCCGTGGCGTCGAGCTTGCGCACGAGGAGGTTCGGGACGACCGGGCCGGGATAGATCATCGTCTGTGGTCCGGAGGTGATCACTCGCCCGTCGGCGTAGATGCTCGTCACCGGCAGGCTCGTGAAGACTGTTTCGACGGCCACGAATCCGCCCGTCAGCTCGACCCGGACGACGAGCTCGTCGGGATCTGTCGAGACCGATCCCGCTGTCACGGTCGTCTTGCCGCACACGGCGAGACCCACCAACGCGGCGGCGATCCAGAGGCGCTTCATGCCGCGTCTGACGTTACGGCCGCGGGCGAGGTTCCCGTATGCATCGCTCAGGACGACGGTGAGTTGACCTCCATCGAACGGAGCATCGAGCCGAGCACCGCCTGTCGAGTCGACTCACGCTGCATGGCGTCCGCCGAACGGCCGGCCGCTCCGAACCACGACTTGGTCGCGAACGTGGCCATGACCATGCTCATCACCGCACCCCAGTAGACGGAGCCGAGATCGAGCTCGGTCAGCGGGTTGTCCCGTGCGAGCGCGATCCCCAATGCGATGACGAAGCCGACGCACACCGCGATGTGCGGCGCGACGAGACGGAGGTAGACGTCGTGCTCGTGCACCTTCCGGGTCACTCGATACGTGGGTTTGGACGACGGTCCACCGAACACCGCTCGCACGCACGCGGCCGCGTGAACGAACGCGAGGCCCGTCGACATCTGCCGCGAACGCCAGACGCTTTCGAGGGGAAGACCATTGCTCAGCGCCACCAGGAAGAGCTCGATCGCGATCGCGCACGGCCAGAAGTGCAGCGCGAACTCGAGCTGCGTGGTCTCGAGGGGGTACGTCGCGGTCGCCAACCCGATGATCGGATAGATGCACAGCACGACGAAGACCAACCCCTGCGCGTAGAAGAGCCCGAGCTCGAGAAACTGGAGTCGTTGTCGGAACGAGAGCCCCGAGAGATCGCCCCAGCACAGCAGCCGCACCGTGTCCCAGGCCCAGGTGCCCCGCTGCTTGTACACGTTCGGCAGATCCTCAGGAGCGTGCTGCGCGATCGCCCCCACGATGGGCAGATAGATGCCTCGCCACCCGCGTCGCAGGGCCTCCACCCCGGACTGGAGATCCTCGACCAGGCCCCAGGTCGGAAATCCCCCGATGTCGCCGAGCGCCTCGCGTCGCCACACGAGTCCCGACCCGCAGGGGAAGACAGCGTTGCTTGCGTGGCGCGAGATCATCACCCGCTCATAGAAGGTCGGCTCGACGTTGCCGAACGGATCTCCACGACTCACCGTCGCCCGTTTGATCGTCTGCACGAACGCGGCGCGCGGAGCGTCCGTCAGGTGGGCAACGGCCCGACGCAGGAACTCTCGATCACCGACGAGGTCGTCTGCATCCCGAGTCTCCACGAAGTGGATCTGATCGAGCGGGTCGAGCCTCTCGAGCTCCTTCATCGCGCTGTTGAGGTTCCCAGCCTTCGCGACGTTCCCACGCTCAGGGCTCCCGAGCGGGAAGGGACGGTGGTACACGATCCTCGCGGGCGTGTGGGACGCGAGCTCGGTGAGGCGGGCCGCAAGATCGGGATTGGCAGCGTCGTCGCCGACGATGATGAGGAGCCGCTCCGCCGGCCAGTCCTGATCGAGGACGCTGCGGATCGTTGCCTCGACCATCGAGACGGGCTCGCCGCACGTCGGGATGATCACCGCGACGTCAGGCTCGGGTCCGTAGGGAAGAAGCGAGACACCCGGATGTGAGCGGAACCAGTTGTTGATGCACGACAGCAGGACGGCGCAGACGATGACGATGCTCGAGATGACGTAGGGGATCGCGAGCCACAGCCGCGTGGTCGTTCATGCTCGTGCAAAGCCAAGGGAGGTAGAACACCGCGGACCCCGCGACCAGCACGCCAGTGACGCGGATCGGCCACGTCCTCGTCATGTGCGTCGCGTCAGGCATCGACGTGCCGCCAGACGACGATCGTCACGGGCCACGACACCGTGTGCAGCCTGTGTCCAAGGGCCGAGACGGTGTCCTCCGACCGGAACACCTCGCGGTAGGTGCCGCATCGGCTCAGCTCAGCCTTGAATTCGGCTGGCCAGCCGTTGCCGTGCAGCTCGTCGACGACCCAATCGAAGTCGCACGGATCGAAGTCGGTGAGCTCGGACCGATGCTCGACCCCGTATGCGTCGACGACCTGGGTCGGGTCGGCGATCAACCCGTCGTTGTAGAGCGTCGGCATCAGGGGCCACTTGTTGCTGATCAGCAGGGTGTCCGTCGGCCGCACCTGGTTCGCCAGGAACCCCGCCGTCTTCGTCGTGTCGGCCCAGCTGTCGTCGAGCCTCGGGAGGATGTGCGAGGAGACTCCGAGCAGCGCGCCGAGGATCGCCACGGCACCGACGAGCCGCATGGCACTCCCGTGCGCCAGCTTGTGGAGAGCGAACCCGACGACCGGCGCCGCGAGCAGCATTCCGTAGAGCACATGCTTCGACGCTCCGACGGAGTTTCCGATCAGCAGGTGGTAGGTGGGGAACAGAAGCGAGCTCATTGCGAGGCCGAATGCCACGAGCTTGCGCTTGCGCGTCAGCATGGCGCCGACCAGCGCGAGCACGACGCACGGCACGACGAACACAGCCTGCTCGTAGACGATGATCTCGCGGGTCACGCCGAACGAGGGGTTGTTCGCGACGCGCCAATGCAGGAAGACGGCGAGCTGCTCGCGTACGGGGAGGAAGCCGCAGAGGAGCACTGCGGTCGTCACGAGGCCGAAGAGGATGAGGTCGACTCGGGCTCGGCGGCGCATCGCGACGAGCACGAAGACCAGGACCGGCATGAAGCCGAGCACGGGGTACTTCGTCAAGGCGCCGAGACCGAAGCTGACTGCCGCAAGCACGGTGGGAACGTGGCTCCGGGTCCGGTCGAGCTCGGTGAGCGCGGCGAACGAGAGCGCGAGGAACGCTGCCACGGGCGCGTCGTACACCGCGAGGTGGCCCAGCGCGAGCGTCGGCGTCGACACGACGAGGAACGCGACGGTCCAGCCTTGCGACTCGGATCCGAAGAGGTTTCGGGCCAGCGCGCCGAAGCCCAGACCGCGGTGGTGACGAACGCGAGGGCGAGCATCCGGCTCCCGTCGAGGCCCCCGAAGTGGTAGGCAGCCGCGCTCATCACCGGCCAGATCAGATGACCGGCGAACCAGGTGAGGTAGGAGTCCGCGATGCCGTAGCCCTCGATCGTGCGTTGGCCCGCAGTGATGTAGATGCCCTCGTCGAGGAACGGCCCCTTCAGCGGACCGGCGACGATGAGCCACAGCTCGACGAGGACGAACGCGGCGAGCAGAGCATGGGGCGGCGCGTTCGGCATGCGCTTGTCGGGTAGCCGTTCGCTCGGGAACGGAGCGACTTCGACGAAACGGGGACGCGCTCGCTCGATTGTCTTTTCGGTTGCAACCACCGCCGTCGCCGTCTCTCCAGTTCGATGCGTATCGCTGCGTCTCAGAACTATCGGCCGGTACCGGTGGGCCGTGAGCCCGAGCGCGTGGCTGCCGTCGTAGCGTCGTCACATGAGCGACATCATCCCGGTGGTTCCGTACGAAGACATCAAGGCCGCGCACGACTTCCTCGTTGCCGCGCTCGGGTTCACCTCCGGCGGTCTCCACGAGGTGGACGGGGCCGTGGTGCACGGCGAGGTGCACCTCGACGGTCGCCGCGTCTGGCTGCACGCGGCGGCGAGCGGTCTGAGCACGCCGAACCAGGCGAAGGCCCAGACCGGCGGCATCGTCGTGCACGTCGCCGACGTGGACGCGCACTTCGCACACGCGAAGGCCGCAGGGGCGACGCTCCTCAGCGAGCCGACCGATGAGGCCTACGGCCAGCGCGAGTACGGCGTGCGCGATCCCGAGGGGCACAGCTGGTGGATCGCCACGCCCACGGCTTGACGATAGTTGCTAAATAGAGTAACTATTGCTCTTGTGGCAACAACCGAGAGCGCAGCGCTCGCCCCCCTGTTCCAGGCGCTCTCGGATCCCACCCGGCTCGGCGTCGTCCAGCTCCTGAGTGAAGGTCCTCGCCGGGCCGGAGAGCTCGCGGTCGCCGTGGGCGTGTCGCCGCCGGCGATGAGCAAGCACCTGCGCGTGCTCCTCGAGGCGGGTGTCGTCGTCGACGAACGTCCGGCGGACGATGCCCGAGTCCGGGTCTTCCGACTCCGCCCCGAGTCCGTCGTCGGGATGCAGGCATGGCTCGACCAGCTGCAGGCGCAGTGGAACGAACAGCTGCGTTCGTTCAAGTCTCACGTGGAGAGGAAGCACTCATGACCGACACGCTCACCACCTCATCCGATGTCGTCGTCGCGGTGGACGCGGCGACGGCGTTCAAGGCCTTCACCGAGGAGATGGATCTCTGGTGGCAGCGCGGCCCGATCAACTTCTGGAGTGACGCCGGCCATGTCGTCGAGGTGCGGTGCGAGTCAGGTGTTGGTGGCCGCATCCTCGAGGTGCTCGACGATCCGGCGGGCGCGCATCTCGAACGGGCGCGCATCACGGCGTGGGAGCCCGGCGTGCGCCTCGCGTTCGCGAGCTCGCTCGACGATGTGCTGACCGAGGTTCGGTTCGTGCCTGTCGACAGTGGCACGCACGTCACGGTCGAGCACTCGGTGCCCGTCGGTGGTCGCGACGAGGGTGGTACTGCGTGGAGCCGAGTCGTTCCGAGGTGGTTCGGCGCGTGGTGTGCGCGTCGCGACACCGTGCCTCACGAGCAGATCGACATCGCTCGTCTGTCACTCGGCGTGTACTACGAGCGTCCTGCTGCAGCGGCCCGCTGGCTCGCCGACGTGTTCGGGTTCGAGCCCGCTTCCGATCTGCCCACGGGCACCGACCCGCTGCCTGTCACGGGGTACGGCCACCCGTGGATCGAGTTCCGCATCGGCAACTCGGCGCTCAACGTCTTCAAGCTCGAAGGCGAGCGCGCCGCCGACGCTCGCACGCACGTGGCGTGGGTGTACGTGCCCGACCTCGAGGCGCACTTCGCTCACGCGAAGGGCAGCGGCGCGACGATCGTGGAGGACCTGCACGTCTATCCGGGCTCGACGGTGTACGTCGCCGACGACCTCGAGGGCAACCGCTGGACCTTCCTTCAAGCCCGCCGAGCGATGCGCTGAGGCGACGCGGTCAAGCAGGAGAACGCGGCGTGAACGCGCAGTAGAGAGAGCGCACGGTTCCTCGCGGTTCCCACGAGGTCACTGCGCCGATCGGGACGAGGAACGATTCCCCGGCGACGAAGTGTTGGCTTCTGCCGTCCTCGGCAATGACGTCGAGTCGTCCTTCGAGCACGTGAATCAGCTCATGACACGAGGACGGGCTCAGGTCAGTGTCCCTGTCCGTCAGCTCCTTGACGCCAACGGTCAGCTGCCCGCTCGCATCCTCGAAGTACCGCCGTGCTCCGATGAGTGGATCGAGCTTGAGGATTGGGGATGCGCGGTCGGCGCTCAACGCCGACTTGTCGTCGAAGATCATGAAAAACTTCTTGGCGTAGCTGCTCTGGTTCCACACGCAACGCCGGCCCTTCGGGATGAAGAAGCTCTCACCGGGTCCGATGACTGTCTCGCGATCTTCCTCGATCATGACGACTTCGCCTGCCACGATGATCATGAACTCGTGGACGGGCCAGTTCATCCAGCGCCCGAGGTTCGGCTCGGACTCCCACACGCCCGCCTCCAGGCCTGCAGCCCGGTCGTCGAGCCAAAGGTACCCGCGGTTGTCACGAGCGCCCGAGGAGATCTCGGTCTCGGGGAAGTCCGGGAACGGTTCCAGGGAGGCTCCGGCATCGAAGCGTACGACCGCGGGCGGGGGCACAACGACAGCATCGGACGCCGCGTCCCGACGCGCAACTGGCACCTGACCGGCCCTACGAGGGCGCGTCAGGTGCCAGTCGGATCGATCAGTCGGGCTCTAGATGTCGTAGTACAGAGCGAACTCGTACGGGTGCGGGCGAAGCCGCAGCGCGTCGATCTCGTTGACTCGCTTGTACTCGATGTGCGTCTCGATGAGGTCGCTCGTGAAGACGCCGCCGGCGGTGAGGAAGGCCTGGTCGTTCTCGAGCGCCTTCAGCGACTCGTCGAGCGAGCCGGGCACCTGGGGCACCTTCGCGAGCTCCTCGGGCGGAAGGTCGTAGAGGTCCTTGTCGACGGGCGGCGGCGGCTCGATGCGGTTCTGCACGCCGTCGAGACCGGCCATCAGCATCGCCGAGAACGCGAGGTATGCGTTCGACGACGCATCGGGGCAACGGAACTCGACGCGCTTGGCCTTCGGGCTCTTCTGCGCGAGCGGGATGCGGCACGCCGCGGACCGGTTGCGCTGCGAGTACACGAGGTTGACCGGGGCCTCGTAGCCCGGCACGAGCCGCTTGTACGAGTTCGTCGTCGGTGCCGCGAAGGCGAGGATCGCGGCCGCGTGATGCAATAGCCCGCCTATGTACCAGCGGGCGGTGTCGGACAGCCCCGCGTAGCCGGTCTCGGAGAAGAACAGCGGGTTGCCGTCCTTCCAGAGCGACTGGTGGGTGTGCATGCCCGAGCCGTTGTCCTGGAAGATGGGCTTCGGCATGAACGTCAGCGTCTTGCCCGCAGCGTGCGCGGTGCGCTTGAGGATGTACTTGAAGGTCATCAGCTGGTCGCCCATCGCGAGCAGCGTGTTGAACTTCGTGCCGATCTCGCCCTGACCTGCGGTGGCCACCTCGTGGTGGTGCAGCTCGACGTCGATGCCGACCTTCATCAGGTTCGAGGCCATTTCCGAGCGCAGGTCCTGGAAGTGGTCCATCGGCGGCACGGGGAAGTAGCCCTGCTTGGTGCGGGGCTTGTAGCCGAGGTTCGGTCCCTCGTCCTTACCGGTGTTCCAGATGCCCTCGACCGAGTCGACCATGTGCATCGCGAAGTTCGGCTGATAGTCGAAGCGCACGTCGTCGAAGATGAAGAACTCGGGCTCGGGGCCGAAGAACGCGGTGTCGGCGATGCCGGTCGAGATGAGGTAGGCCTCGGCCTTCGACGCGATGTACCGCGGGTCACGGCTGTAGCTCTCACCCGTGACCGGGTCGGCGACGAAGCAGTGGATCACGAGCGTCTTGTGCTGCATGAACGGATCGATGTACGCCGTCTGGGGATCCGGGATCAGGATCATGTCCGACTCTTGGATCTCCTGGAACCCACGGATCGACGAACCGTCGAAGCCGTGACCCTCGGTGAAGGTGTCCTCGCTGAGGACCGAGGCGGGGATCGTGACGTGCTGCATGATCCCCGGCAGGTCGCAGAACCGGAGGTCGACGAAGTCGCATCCCTCGCTCTGCACCATCGCCAGCACCTCGCCGGACGTGCGCTTCTCCACGGTTCCCTCCTGAGACTTGACCCGAACATACGGGAGCGGCCGAAACGATTGCGGGTGGCCGTTTCTCGGCCGTTGCCTGTTTGTGAACGGCCTATGAACTCGGACTCTGGGTTCGATTCACGGTCGTTCGGCAAGGGAAACTATCGGGATGGAACGCCAGCAGGACTATGTGCTGCGGACGGTCGAGGAGCGCGGTGTCCGTTTCATCTGGCTCTGGTTCACCGATGTCCTCGGTCAGCTGAAGTCGTTTGCCATCACGCCCGCCGAGCTCGAGAACGCCTTCTCCGAGGGCATGACGTTCGACGGGTCGTCGATCGACGGCTTCTCCAGGGTGCAGGAGAGCGACGTGCTCGCCCGGCCCGACCCCAACAGCTTCGAGCTGCTGCCCTGGGTCGATCCCACGGCCCCCGCTGCCCGCATGTTCTGCGACATCGCCAACCTCGACGGCTCCCCGTTCGAGGGCGATCCCCGTCAGGTGCTGAAGCGCAACCTCGACCGGGCTCGGGAGCGGGGCTTCTCGTTCTACGTCTCGCCCGAGATGGAGTTCTTCTACTTCCAGGAGGGCGATCCCTCCAAGCCGCTGCAGGTCCTCGACAACGGCTCGTACTTCGACCTCACCACGGCGGATGTGGCGGGCGACCTGCGCAAGCGCACCGTGCAGACGCTCGAGACGATGGGCATCCCGGTCGAGTACTCGTTCCACGAGGACAGCCCGAGCCAGCACGAGATCGACCTGCGCCACACCGACGCCCTGTCCATGGCCGACAACGTCATGACCTTCCGGCTCGTCGTGCGCGAGGCAGCGGCCTCGCAGGGTGTCTATGCGACCTTCATGCCGAAGCCTTTGGAGGGCGTGCAGGGCTCGGGCATGCACACCCACATGTCGCTCTTCGAAGGAGACGAGAACGCGTTCTTCGAGGGCGGCGATCCGCTCAAGCTCTCCAAGATCGCTCGGGCCTTCATCGCGGGGCTCCTGGTGCACGGACGCGAGATCACCGCGATCACGAACCCGACCGTGAACTCGTACAAGCGACTGATCCCCGGGTTCGAGGCGCCGGTGTACGTGGCATGGGCGCGCAACAACCGCACCGCGCTCGTCCGCATCCCGATCACGAAGTCGGGCAAGGCGGCGTCGACCCGCATCGAGTACCGCGCCCCCGATCCGGCCGCCAACCCCTACCTCGCGTTCTCGGTGATGCTGGCGGCAGGGCTGAAGGGCATCGAGCAGGGCTATGACTTGCCGAGCGAGGCATCGTCGAACGTCTTCGAGCTCACCGACGAAGAGCGGGCCGCCGAAGGCATCATCCAGCTGCCGCAATCGCTGGCGGAAGCGCTCGACACGATGGCGAAGTCCGAGCTCGTCGCCGAGGCGCTCGGCGAGCACATCTTCGAGTGGTTCTTGCGTAACAAGCGTCAGGAGTGGATCGGGTACAAGACTCAGGTGACGCAGTTCGAGCTCGACCGGTATCTCCGGAACCTGTAGCACCCTGGAGGGGGAAGTAGATGGAACCGCTGGTCCTATTCCCAGATCCGCCGAACGAGGTGCTGACCCAGACCCTCGATCAGGCCGGGTATCCGTGGAAGGCCGCGGCGACCGCAGACATGGCCATGCGCATCGAGCCCGAAGAGGGCTGGGCCGGCGCGGTCATCGATGCCACTCGTGACGCCGAGGCCGCCTTCGGTCTGTGTCGCACGTTCCGCAAGCGAGACATCCCGCTCGAGCCGCTGCTGATCCTCGTGCCCGCGCATCACCTCGCCGAGCTCGAGCTGCGCGAGGACCTGTTCGACGACTTCTGCGTGGCGCCGTGCACGGGTGCCGAGCTCGAGGCCCGGCTCAAGCACCTCTTCTGGCGCAGCGGCGGTGGCACCCGTCCCGAGCTCATCGAGTACGGCGTGCTCGTGCTGAACCTCGAGACCTACCAGGCCGCGATCTCGGGTCGGCCGCTCGACCTCACCTACATGGAGTACGAGCTGCTGAAGTACCTCGCCTCGCATCCGGGCAAGGTCTTCACGCGCGAGACGCTGCTCTCACGGGTGTGGGGCTACGAGTACTACGGCGGTGCTCGCACCGTCGACGTCCACATCCGACGCCTGCGGGCCAAGCTCGGCGAGGAGCACGCGAGCCTGATCCAGACCGTGCGCTCGGTCGGCTACCGCTTCGGCCAGTCCCGCTGGGGCGTCTAGGAGTCCGGCAAAGCCGGATCGATCGCGGCGGCTAGGGCAGGTAGCGGCGGCGCAGAGCCGCGGTGGTCTTCGGCGCCAGCACCTTCGCCGCCAGCAAGCCCTCGATCGTCGCCGAGGCGAAGGTCGCGTCCAGGCGGGGTCGAAGGCGCCCGACCGGTCATGGATCTCGTCGAACCGTGACATGTGGTTCGGCTTCACGCTGTACCGCTCCGCCGCCTCGCGGTACTTGACGTCGATCGCGACCGCTCCGTTCGATCCGTCTGGGAGCGCGAGCACGAAGAGCGCGTCGAAGAAGCGGAGGCTGTTCGAGTAGCTCGGGTCGAAGCGGCCAGGAGAATGGGCGAAGCGCACCTCGATGACCCGGCCCGGAGTCGCCGGCCACCAGGTGTCGACCGCGCGATCAGCGGCTCCAGATCGCCCGCGAGGTCGCCGAACAAGTTCACCGCGAGCGCTTCGGACGACAGCAGATCAGACCAGAAGCGTTGGTGGTCGAAGATCTGATGTGGTTCGACGTACGACGTGCGGGCCCGCGCCGCGGCAGGGCCTTCGCGGTGAGGAAGGTCGCTCCGCTCTCTCGCGCGAAGTCGAGGTCGAGCTGGCTGCCGATCAGACGCGGCGGCGTGCCCGGCCGGACCCGACGTGTGCCGATGGGGTATCCGTTCGCCTCGCGCCACAGGGCGTGGCGGTACCGGATCGCTCGGCGGAACGCGGTCATCTCCGGCTGGCGGGGCACCTCGTCGTGGTCGAACCAGCAGTGCGCGGCCTCGAGCTCATCCTGCGAAGGCGCGCCGATCACCGCGGTTGCTAGACGGGCGGAGCCATCGTGCCGGCGCTCGTCGCCCGGGCGTGAGCCCGAGCCTGTGCACGTTGGGCCCGACGGCGCCGGCCGCGGCGTACACCACCGATAGCGATGGCCACACCGCCCACGGCTCCGAGCACGAGAGCGAGCACCACACCGGGTGCGCCGGGCACCTTGCCGAGCAGACCCCACGTGAGCACGCCGAACGAGGCTGCGAGCAAGACGCCGCAGATGCCGGCACCGATGATGCTGCCGATGCTGCGCTTCTTGCGGCGGGTGAGCGTGCGGTTCGTCGCCTCGAGCGTGAAGATCGCGTAGAGCGCGATCAGGATGCCGCCGATGACGGGGGCGGTGAGGAGAGGCTTGTCGGTGCGGATGCGAGCCTGTCCGAGGGTCGTGTCTGCGGTCGAGCCGACGACGACGCCGTTCACGGTGAGGTCGGTCGGACCTGCGGCGACGAAGCGCGCGCCGCTGAAGTCGTAGCTCATCGTGATCGCGCCATCAGGCGTCGCCTCGATGGGTGCGTTTGCGTGGAAGACGTCACGGCCGAGCAGGCTCAGCGTCGCCTGGGTGTCGGTGAACGGTGGCAGCCCGTTCGGGCGCACCAGCTTCACGACGATCGGCTGCTGCAGGTCGAGCTTCGGCACCTCGCCGTTGGGGATCACGCCGTTGATGGTCATCGTGGGAGGCGGCTGTCCCGCGGGCAGCTCGTGCTCAGGCCACGTGACCAAGGCGAGTGCCGAGAGCACGATGGCGACCAGACCGATCAGGTACGGCACGAGCGGCTTCTTGCCGGCGACGACGCGGCCGGCGTTCATGAACCCGTCGGGCCGCGCCTCCGAGTCGAGCGCCGCACCGCGTCGTCCCTCTCCACCGGCGCTGCCGACCACCACGGTCGGCGTGGGACTCGCCGCGCCGGGCTCGGCGACGGTGCCTGGCACCAGCGTGGCTCCGGCCGTGCTCGACGAGGCCATGGTGCCGCGTTGGGCAGCCGCACCAAGTGGGTCGGTACCGAACGTGAGCCGCCCCGTGGTCGGGTTCAGCCAGCCGGGCTTCCACGAGTTCGTCGCTGCCTCGGCGAGTGCGACGCCGAACTCCTCGGCCGTCGTGTAGCGATCCTCGGGCCGGCGGGCGAGCGCCTTCATCACCACGGCGGCGAGCGGAGCCGGCAGCGTCGGTGCGATCTGAGAGATCGAGATCGGGTCGTCGTACGCGTGGCGCTGCAGCACCTCGACGGGGCCTCCGTCGGCGGAGTACGGCAGCTGACCAGTCAGCAGCTCGTACAGAAGCACGCCGGCCGCGAAGACATCGGTGGCAGGGCTGAGCGCTTGGCCGAGAGCCTGCTCGGGGGCCATGTACGCCGGGGTGCCGATGACCTCGCCGTTCTCGTTGGCGAGGGTCTGGTCGCCTCCGACGACCGCCGCGATGCCGAAGTCCGTGACCTTCAGCGCGCCCGATCCCGAGAACATGAGGTTCTCCGGCTTGATGTCGCGGTGGAGGATGCCGCGGGCGTGAGCGGCCTGCAGCGCGCTCGCTGTCGCCATCACGATGCCGCATGCCTCGGCGTTCGTCAGCCCGGTCGTCGTGAACTTCGACCACACGGTGCCGCCCGTGAGCATCTCCATCACGAGGAGGCACAGGCCGTCCTGATCGACGAAGTCGAAGACCGGGACGATGTGGGGATGGTCGAGCGAGGCGAGCAACCGCGCTTCTTGCACGAACCGCACCTTGACGGTCGGGTCCTGCCCGAACCCGAGCGGCAGCTGCTTGATGGCGACTGGTCGCCCGAGCTGACGGTGCTCACCTGAGATCACGACGCCCATCGCGCCGCGCCCGAGCTCGTCGCCGATGTCGTATGCGGGGAGTGCGTGCGCGACCTTCGCCAGGTCGGTCTCGGTCGTCACTCCTGGTTTCCGGGGATCGTCACGGACGGATCCGGGCTCGTCACCGAAGTCTCGTTCGATGCGGCGCCCATGCGGGCTGTCGCGCGGTCGTACTCCTCGTCGTCCTCGTCCTCGTCTTCGTCCTCGATGCCGTGACTCGGATCAGGCGACAGCGAGCCGAGCACGAAGCCGGCGATCCCGAGCACGAGCAGCAACGGGTAGGCGATCACTGCTCGTGGTGCCACGAGCCGCAGCACGGACATCCACACGAGGATCGTGGCGCCGATGGAGAGGCCCACGAACGCGAACCTGACCCCTCGCCACCACCGGTTCTTGGACAGTCGTCCGGTCGCGAGATCGCGGAACGAGAAGGCCGTGAGCAGGACGGTGACGACGAGCAGCATGATCGCAAAGAGCCCGAACAGCGAGCTCATCGACCCCTTCACGTCCCACACTGCGTCCGTGGAGGTGATCACGTTGCGGTCAGGGTCGAGCAGCTGGACCGAGCCTTCGAACAGGCCGGTCGCCTGATCGGTGATGCCGCGCAGGTCGAGCTCGATCGTGCGGGTCTGCGTCTCGCCGGGATCGAGCTGCGCGCCGATCGCGATCTCGCTCGAGAAGACGGTCGCCCCGATCGACCGGCCGACCAGCCGGACTGCGTTCACCGTGACGGGGTCGCTCGAGTTGTTGGTGATCGTGACCTCGAGGGGCACCTGGCCGTCGATCGCCACCGGGTTGGATCCCGACGACTTCGAGACGTCCTCACCGTCGATCTTCACGACGAACGTGACGTTGTCCGCTGCGTGAGCGACTGGGGCGAGGCCGAGTCCGGCGATCAGCACAGTCAGCACTGCGGCGAGCGCCAGCACGATCAGACGTGAAGTCGAGCGCATCGGTCAGCCCTTCTTCGAGGCAGCAAGCGGATGGGCAAAGGCGATCACGGCCAAGATGGCGAGGAACAGGACGCCCATGCCGAGTGAGCCCGCCGGCATCGAGCTCGTGGTGAGCACCACGTCGAAGTTCGTGTCCGTGGAGCCACCGCAGTCAGCGTGCAACACCGAGCGCCCGATGTCGAGCACGGGAAGGTTCACGTCAGACTGGAACTTGCCGTTCGCATCTGCAGTCGTCTCACCGACGACCTTGCCGTCGATGCTGAACTCGACCTTCGCGTTCGGCGTGCAACCTTCGCCGGTCACGCCGAGGACACCGCCGGGCGTCGCCGACGGGTTCACGGTGTGCAGCACCACCTCAGGCGGCGGAGGCGTGGCCCTCGGCGGAGCCTTGTGGATGACCACGACGGGTGGCGGCGGCTCGACCGGCGGCGGGATCTCGGGTGGGATGAACGTCCTCACGACCACGGTCGGCTCGACGATCGGGGGAGGCGGTTCGGTCGGAGTCGGCGGGACCTCGGGCTCAGGAACCGGGGCCTCGCGAGCTTGGATCGTCGTGGTCGTCGTCGTGGTGGACGTCGTCGTCGTCGTGTCTTCGGGCGGATTGTTGACGATGCCTGGAGTCGGCGGGCAGGTCACACCGGCCGACGCGCTCGCGAGGTTGTTCTCAGTGTCTGGATCGGGCGTGTCGGCGGTGACCGCAGCGTCCTCGTTGGTGATCGTGCCGCACCTGGTCGTCGCGCTGGACCTCACGGTCACGGAGACGGTGCTGTCATTGGCGAGACCGCCGATGTCGCACTGCAAGGTCTCCGCGCCGCTCTCGCCATCGGTGTGGATCGCGCACAGGCTTTCGGGGGCGCTGACGATGGTCCAGGTGACGCCGGTCGGGAGCCCGTCGGTGAGCAGCACTCCGGCTGCATCGTCGGGGCCCTCGTTCGTGACGGTGAGATCGAAGGAGACGGGCGAGCCCTGGGGCACGACCGCCGGATTCGCCTTCTTGGTGAGGGCGAGATCGGCGGAGAAGCCGCTGTTGGTCACGTCGATCTTCGTCGGAGCGACCTGGTTCTCGACGATGTCGGGCGTGGTGAAGTCGAGCGTCGGAGCGTCGCCGGAGTCGCTCGGTGTCGGCCGCTTCGCCGTTGACTGCATACGAGACGGTGTCAGCGCCGCCCGTCTCGGTCTCGGCGATCGAGCACACGGTGTCGTAGGGCAGCCACAACGTCTTGCTCGCACCGTTCTCGAGGCGCAACGACTGGTTGAACGTCGTCGACTCGCCGTTGCCGCACGTGATGTCGAACGGGAAGCCGCCCTCGGGCGTCGTCGGCACGGAGCCCTCGACCGTCTTCGTGATCGTCACCGGCGCGCCGACGTTGTAGGCCACGCAGATCAGCGGGTCGCCACTGCCGAGGAACTCGAGGTTGTCGCCGTTGGTGTTGTCGGTGCCGCACCGGATCGTGCCGAAGGCGAAGCCCGGCTGCTCGACCTCGCTGGCGCGCAGGTTGCGCCCGTCGAGCAGGGAAGCTTGCGCGTCGCTCAGGGTGATCGTGCCCGTGACCTGGGGCAACGAGGGATCGACACGGCGACCGCCGCCGTCGTTCGAGACGAGGTTCGCGTCGGATCCGAGGACGAACGGCCAGCCGTCGACCTTCTCGCAGCCCTCCGGCGCGGACTCCTCGCCGACCGCGAGGTGCACGGACGCTCGCCCCGAGATGCGTGCCGTCGGGTCGCGAGGTGAGGTTGTTCGGTGTGTTGACGTTCGCTGGGATCGCGCCGAAGTCGGCGCACATGATCTTGATGAACGTGAATGTGGACGGCGACGCGTCGCCGCCGTCTGCCGTCTGAGCGCCCGCTTGACTCCACGTGATCGGCGCGAACACCGCCATCGCGAGGATCCCTGCGAGCACGAAGATTCGTCGTGCCGCCCGCATCGCCTTGCCCCTTCTGTACCCCGGCTCCGTCACCCAGCGTAGCCGTCGCGACACGTGAAGGTTCCAGCGCCCTGGGCGTGAAAGGCTGGTCGCGTGGCTGAAGTGGTGGTGGAGGTCGTCCAACCCGGCCGAAAGCCGATCCGGTTGGTCGTCAACGGCGACATCGAGGTCGGTCGCGACTGCGACGGCCTGCTGCTCGGTGACCCGCGTACCTCCCGCCGTCACGCCTCGCTGATGGCGAACGCCGGCGGCCTCACGGTGCTCGACCTCGGCAGCTCGAACGGCACGTTCATCAACGGCACCCGAGTGGTGGGGCCGACGCCGGTATCACCGAACGACTTGGTTGCCGTCGGTGACACGACCATCACCCTCGTGACTCCGCCGCCAGCCGTGACCGTCGCGCACGACACCGCCGGTGCACGAGGCACGGTCATCGGTCCTCCGACGATCTCGCCCGACGGGCGCGTGCGCGCCCGTGACAGCGGTGAGCGGTTCACCTCGATCGACCGCGTCGCCTCCGGTATGAGCACCGAAGACCCGAACATGTCGCGGCTCAGCCACCTCGACTGCACGGTGACGGTGATGTTCACGGACATCGAGAACTCGACGATGCTCGCCGAGAAGTACGGCGACACCCAGTGGATGCAGGTGCTCCGGGCACACAACGAGATCATCCGCAAGGAGCTGCGCACCCACGGCGGCAACGAGATCAAGTCGCAGGGCGACGGCTTCATGCTCGCGTTCAACAGCGCGCGCGACGCGCTCTGTCGTGCGCGGTCGCCATCCAGCAAGAGGTCGAGCGCCACGCCCGGGCTCACCCTGACCAGGGCGTGCGGGTGCGCATCGGCCTGCACACGGGCGAGGCCATCGCCGAGGGCGGCGATCTGTTCGGTCGTCACGTCATCCTCGCGGCTCGCATCGCCGGCAAGGCCGAGGGCGGCGAGATCCTGGTCTCGCAGCTCGTGTGTGAGCTGGTCGCCGGTGCGGACGACATCTCGTTCGACGACGGCGAAGAGGTCGAGCTCAAGGGCCTGTCGGGCACCTTCTTCATCCATCAGGTGCAGTGGGGTCCGATGGCCGCTCCCACCTTGCGTCCCGACAGCTCGACACCGCCACGGCGGCCCGTCCCGAGTCCGCCGCCTCCCCGCTAATTCGCCAGCGAGTCGAGCACCAACGCCACGTCGTCGGTCGTGGTGCGCGGATTGACGAAGCAGAAGCGCAGACACGTCTGACCGCTCCATGTCGTGGGCACCGTCAGGGTGAGACCCTCCGCGAGCGCGCGTTCAGACCACGCGGCGTAGTCCGCCGGCGCCCACCCGACTCTGCGGAACAGCACCACGGAGAGCTCGGGTTCCTCGAGCAGCTCCACGAGCGTGTGCGCCTCGATCATGCGTGCGACATCGCGCGTCAGCGTGAGCGTCGACTCGATCGCATCCGCGTAGGCGTCGGTGCCATGGGTCGCGAGCGAGAACCAGAACGGCAGCCCGCGTGCTCGACGAGTGAGGTGGAACGCGTAGTCCGACGGATTCCAATCGGGCGTCGTGTGCAGGATGTCGAGGTAAGCGGCGTGCTGCGTGTGGGCAGCGCGCGCGAGCTCAGGATCGCGATATAGCAGCGCCGCGCAGTCGAACGGAGCGAAGAGCCACTTGTGTGGATCAACGCAGAACGAGTCGGCGCGCTCGACTCCGCGGAAGAGATGGCGAACGCGCTCGACCGCGAGCGCGGCAAGCCCGTACGCGCCGTCCACGTGGTACCAGAGGCCATGGCGCTCGGCGACGTCGGCGACGCCATCGAGGTCGTCGACGAACCCACCGTTGGTCGTGCCTCCGGTCGCGACGACCGCGAACAGCCCGGGCGCGTCCGCACGTGTCAGCGCCTCTTCCAGGGCCGCGCCGGTGAGCCGTCCCTTCTCGTCGGTCGGAACCACGAGCAGCGACGCGTCCATCACGCGTGCGGCGGAGGCGATCGAAGAATGGGCCGCATCACTCACCGCGATCACCGAGCGCGGTGCGTCCTCGGGCTCGAGGCCGCGGGTCGAGCGCCACGTGTGCCGGGCTGCAGCCAGCGCGCTGAGGTTCGCGGCTGTGCCTCCCGACACGAACACGCCGCCCGCCCCGGGAGGGAAGTCCGCGAGGTCGGCCAGCCACCGAAGCGCTTCGTTCTCGGCGAACGCGGCGCCTGACCCTTCGAGCCACGACCCTCCGTAGATGGAGGATGCACCGACGACGAGGTCGAACAAGATCGCCGCGTCGGTCGGCGCGGCGGGAACGAACGCGAGGAATCGAGGGTGATCGATCGAGACGGTGGCGGGGGCGAGCACGTCCAGCGAACACACGAAGCGCCTCGAGGCCTCCGATCCCATGCTTCGTGATCGTTGGCCCGACCGCGGCCGTGAGCTCCTGCGGACTTCTCGTGCCGTCGAGAGGCGGGGGATCCATCCGCACACGTGCGAGCGCGTAGTCGAAGATCGCGCGAGCCAGCACCTCGGCCGATTCGTCGAACTGGTGCACCCGACTGCCGCGTGGATCAGTCGTTGAGAGCGATGAGCTCGCTGCCCTCGTGAGTCGCCTCGGCGCGCTCCTTCAGCACCAACCCCAGCAGCGCGGCGACGACTGCGGCACCGATCGCGACGAAGACGGGGAACAGCACGAGGATGACGGCGATGATGATGCCTCCAGCCACGGCGTCACCCTACGCTCCGACGTAGGCCCAGGCTTCGATCTCGATCAGTGCGCCGAGGGGGAGCTGCTTCACGGCGACCGCACTCCGGGCCGGACGGTGATCACCGAACGCTCCCATGTAGATCTCGTTCATCGAGGCGAAGTCGTCCATGTCAGTCAGGAACACCGTGCACTTGACGACCTTGTCGAGCGACGTGCCGGCACCTTCGAGCAACCCGCGGAGGTTCGTGAGCACCTGATGCAGCTGCTCGGACACGCCGCCCTCGACGAGCTTGCCCTCGATCGCACCGATCTGGCCCGAGACGACGAGCCAATCGCCAGCCCGCACGATCGGTGAGTACGGACCCACTGGTTTGCTCATGGTTGCTCCTTCAGCGCCGCGACGTCGGCCAGTCCTGCGGGAAGCCTTGCGCGATCCAGACGGCTGCCGCCACTGCCGCGAACACCGCATCGGATCCATTCACCGGCGGCCCGTCGCTCGGCACGATCTCGACCTCGACGCGCGGCATGTCGACGGCCCGCACGATGCCGAAGGACCGGATCGTGAGGTCGTGGACCTCGCCGGCCTCGTCGACGGCGATGCCTTCACTCGTGACCCAGCCGAGTGCCATGTGCGCCGCCCCGATGCAGTAGCTGCGCAAGACGACGGCATCGAGCACTTCCCCGCACTCGACGCGGACTCGGATGGTCCCGTCCGCGTCGACGTCGGCATGCGCGGTTGCTCCTGACGGTGACCGCACATCGGCGAGACCGCGCAGCCCGGCGACGAGCACCGCGGCCTCGGCCCATCCCGCGGCGCGGAGCGCGGTCGACGTCGGGGGACCCGCGACGTCGATCTCCTCGACGCTGAGCGCTGGAGCGACGCGCTGGATTGCGTCTGCGATCCCGATCGTGCGTGCGACTCGCACGACGCCCGACCCGTCGGCGTGGATGCCTGCGGCGATCGGGGGTCGTTTCGGTCCCCAGCGCACGCTGTCCTCCCGCGACCAGAGCGCGCGCGTCGGGGTGCCCTGCTCGGCCGCGAGCGCGACGGCAGCCGCGGCGACCGGCGACGCGGTCTTGCCGCCGAACGCGCCGCCGTTGGCCAGCGGATCGGCGCCCGTCTCGCCGGGTCGGGCCCACGACGCGTCGGTCTCGAGGTAGGCGGGCTCGACCCACGTCGTGCGCAACGTGAGCGCCCAGTTGCCTTCCGGCAAGTCGATCGGCCAGCGAAGGCTCTCCGTCGTGCGACGCCCCTGACGCTTGCCCGACGCAGAGCGCGCCGCCCGCACGGTCGCACCGACAGCCCACCCGGTGCCATCGGGCATCGGTGCCGCGGCGAGGGCTCCTGCCGGTGCGCCATCGTCGGCGAAGCCACCCGCGCCCGCTGCGACCTCTGGCCCCACCCTTTGGTGCACGCCGCCCTCGAGCGTCGCCCGTTGCGAGGCACGCTCCCAGTTCCGCTCGACCCCGCTCGGCGCGCCGCCGGCGGCTTCGAGGATCGTGCGCCATCCGGTGCACCGACACAGGTGAGGGAGCAACGCTCGGCTGACGCTTGCCTCGTCGTGCCGATCGAGCGCGCTCGAGTCGCACGATGATCCCGGGCGTGCAGAAGCCGCACTGGCTCGCGCCCGTCGAGGTGAACGCCTCGACCCAACGCTGGCGCACGTCCGCGTCGAGACCCTCGAGCGTGGTGATGTCGCGGCCGGCGAGCCGTGCCACGGGCGTCACGCACGCGACGCGTGGTGCGCCGTCGACCAGCACCGTGCAACACCCGCACTGGCCCTGAGGGCTGCACCCGTCCTTCACGGATCGGATCCGAAGCTGCTCGCGCAACAGGTCGAGCAACGACCCGCCCTCGTCGACCACGTCGACCGGCACGCCGTTGACCCGCAGCGCGATCCCAACGGTCACGAGGTCGAGGATAGGTTCGGCTCGTGGCGTCTCTCTCCCGGCGGACCTTCCTCGTCACCGCGGGCGCAGTCGGAGCGGGCATCGTTCTGGCGGCGTGCGGCTCTGACGACGGGTCCTCCAGCCTGCCGAGCACAGAGGGTGGGAGCTCGCCCTCGGGCACCGGCAGCGCTGATCGCCCCGATCGTGTGCTCGTGCGGTTCTCGGTCGACGGCATCCTCGCGGTCGGCAAGCCGCAGCGCATCGCCGTGGGCCTCGCCGACGCCGACGGGCTGCTCCTCACCGACACCCCTCCGCAGCTCACCGCGGCAGCTCGTCTCGGAGAAGGGTGCGATCGGCTCGCCCCTCACCGTCGACCGCCACGACAAGGGTCTGCCTCGGCCGTACTACCCGTTCATCACCGAGATCACCGAAGTCGGCACCTACGGCCTCGTGGCCACGGTCGACGGCGTCGAGGTCAACACCAAGTTCTCGATCGTCGAACCGTCCGCCGTGCCGATCCCCCAACCGGGCGACCAGATGGTGCCGGTCGCGACGCCGACCGTTGCCGATGCGCAGGGCGTGAACCCGATCTGCACGCGTGAGCCAGCCTGTGACCTCCACCAGCTCGCCCTCACCGACGCGCTGAAGCAAGGCAAGCCGGTGGCGTTTCTCGTCGCGACGCCCGCCTACTGCCAGACCGCTGCATGTGGGCCGGTGCTCGATGTGCTCCTCGGACAGGAGTCAGAGTTCGGTGACCGAGTGCAGATGGTGCACGCCGAGGTGTACACCGACTCGTCGCTCGCGAACACCACGCAGGCGGTGCACGACTACCGCTTGTCGTTCGAGCCCGTGCTCTACCTCGCGGGTGCCGACGGCGTGATCCACACGCGGCTCGACAGCATCTTCGACGAGACCGAGCTGCACGAGGCGCTGAACGCGCTGGTCAGCTGAACGACTGACCGCACCCGCACGTCTTCGTGGCGTTGGGGTTGTCGATCGAGAAACCCGCTTGCTGCAGGCCGTCCTTGTAGTCGAGCGTCGCGCCCGTGAGCAGCTGTGCGCTGGACGGGTCGACGACCACCTTCACGCCCGAGTAGTCGACCGTCTGATCGTCTTGCGCCAGATCGGAGTCGAAGAACATCTCGTAGGAGAAGCCGGAGCACCCACCGGGACGCACCGCCACCCGGAGGGCCAGCGAGGGGTCGCCTTCGGCGTCGATGAGCTCGCGGACCTTGCTGGCGGCGGAATCAGTGAGCGTGATCACAGTGAAATCCTATCGACTGGAGATGGTGACCTGACAGGGTTCTCGATGAGCGAGGGTGTGAAAGTCGTCGACCGTGGCTTCGCCGGTCTGCTCGACGAAGCCCTCGACCATGCCCCGGTGCAGTGCGCAGACCAGCTCGGGGTGAGCCTCGGCCAGCTCGCGGAAGGGGCAATGGGCGAACGCGATGACCGCGATCTCGCCGTCCTCGCTGCCGTCGACCGCCGGATCGAACCCCAGCACGTCGAGCTCGCGGACGAGGGCCTCGAGGCAGGAGGGAGCATCGGCATCGCGGGCGCTGTCGGCCCGGCCTTGCGCCCTGCCGACCTCAGCCGCCTCATCAGGCCCCACTCCGGCGGCCGCTGCGGTCTCGAGGAGCAGCCGCGCCAGCAGGGGGTACGACGGGGGCTCGAGCCCGAACGACGGTGCATCGCTCGCCAGCGAATACAGGTGCTGGGGCCGGCCCACGCCGCCCGTGGCGTCAGTGCGCACGTCGAGCAGGCCGACGTCACGCATGCGCTCGAGGTGCGGACGGACAGTGTTCGGATGCAGCGCCAGCGACTCCGCGATGTCGGAAGTCGACAGCGGCCATGACGAGCGCGCGAGCTCGAGGTAGATCGCGTAGCGGGTGTTGTCGCCGAGCGCCTTGAGGATCGGCAACCGGCTGTCGGTCACGCCTACAAGATTACACGGCAAACACCGGTAAAATCGGTGGTGATGTCCTCCTCGTTCGCCTCCGAGCCCACCGTCGAAGAGATCTTCGGGCTGCTCCGCGGGGTGATGGACCCCGAGCTCGGCGGCAACGTCGTCGACCTCGGGATGATCCCCTCGGTGACCGTCGAGCCGCATCCGGCCGGTGACGGCGCCCTCGTGACCATCGAGGTGAAGCTCACGATCGGTGGATGCCCGCTGCGGGCACAGATCAAGACCGACATCGAGACCCGCATCGCGACCCACCCTGGTGTGCGCGAGGTGCGCATCGAGTGGGGCGAGATGACGAGCGCGGAACGCTCAGAGGTCATGCTCAAGGCGCGCTGGCACGCCCGCGAAAACGCCCCCGACACCCAGATCCCCGCGACGACCCGCGTGCTGGCGATCGCGTCGGGCAAGGGCGGCGTCGGCAAGAGCTCGGTCACGGTCAACCTCGCCAGCGCGATCGCTGCGATGGGCTTCACCGTCGGTGTGCTCGACGCCGACATCTGGGGGTTCTCGGTGCCGCGCATGCTTGGCATGTCCGGACGGCTCGAGGGTGTCCGCGCCGAGGACGGCTCCGGGAAGATCCTGCCGAACGAGCGCCGCATCGGCGAGGGGCTCGTGAAGGTCGTGTCGACGGGCAACCTCGTCGACGACGAAGGCACCGCGCTCGATGTGGCGTGGCCTCATGTTGACGAAGGCCGTCGAGCAGTTCCTGCGAGACGTGCAGTGGGGTCACCTCGACTACCTGCTCATCGACATGCCTCCCGGCACCGGTGACGTGCAGATGGGTCTGGCGCGCATGATGCCGCGCACCGACCTCATCATCGTCACGACCCCGGCCGTGAGCGCACAGAAGGTCGCGATCCGCGCCGCCGACATGGCGCGTCGCAGCTTCCTGCGCGTCGCCGGCGTCGTCGAGAACATGAGCTCGTTCACCTGCGATCACGGCGAGACCTACGAGCTGTTCGGGTCGGGCGGAGGCCAGACCCTCGCCGACGAGGTCGGTGTCGAGCTGCTCGGCCAGATCCCCCTCGAGCCGAGCGTCGCCGCGGGCGGCGACTCTGGTGAGCCGGTCGCCCTGCGGGGCGAGGGCGCGGCCGCCGAGGCGTTCCGCGCCATCGCCCGCCGCATCGTCGAGCACACCGTGCCTCCCGTGCAGATGGCCGGCTGCAGCGCCCGCCTGCTCGAGCAGGTCGAGAAGGCCCTCGGCCCCAAGGAGCCGGCGCCGTCCGTCTAGCGAGCACCCGCGCGCAGCGGATAGGGCTGTCCTGGCATGAGCTTTTCGTGCAACGACCACAGCCTCCGCTCGCCGAGGATCACCGCATCGACGACGGTGGCGTCTGGCGCGAGCACTTCGCGCAGCGTGACGAACGCCTGCACATCAGCCTCGGTCGGTCGGGGGTTGCCGCGCGCACCCTCACGGTTCTCGAACACCACCCAGTGCGGATGTGCGACCTCGGCCAGGGCGAGCTTGGTCGCGTGGACGAGCTTCGAGGGGTCGGCCGCGAGGTCGCGGACCTTCACCACCGATCGACTGGTCCAGCAACCCACGTACGCGCCGTTGCCATCGAGCAGCCACACCTCGTTGTAGGCCTTGCACGACATCAGGAAGTCGCGTCGCATCCACTCCCGGACATCGTCAGGCGTGAGGAACCGATGATCGTTGATGTCGGGCTCGAGCTCGTCGTCCTCGTCGAAGCAGTCGTCCTCGTCGAAGTGCGCGTCGTTGTACGTCCTCATGGCTGTCTCCCTTTGGTTCGTGTGGGAGGGGAAGTGCGGTGCTTCGGGTGTCGGGGATGCTCTGGCGGCACCATCGGTCGGACGCCCGTGCCGGGCACGAGGCCCCATCCGTCGTAGGTCTTCTTGTCGTGGTGCTGATCGCATAACCGGTCGAGCTCATCGAGGCGGGTGTGCCTCGTGGTCGCGTACTCCGCGCCAGTCGTGTGGTCGGCCTCGAGGCGCGCCCGACGACCGCAACGCTCGACCGAGCACGTCGGTTGCTCCCAGAGCAGAGCGACCTTCTGCGCAGCAGTGGGACCGCGACCCAGGCTCGTGACGTTGCGCACATCGACCCCGTGCGTGAGCACGAGCTTCAGCACGGCTTCGCCGAGCAACGTGCGCGCCACCTCGACCGGCACCGGGCCGATGCCAGCGATCTCGCAGACCTCGCCGGCACCGACTCGTCCGTGCACGAGCGCGGTGAGGTCGGCACGGATGACCGCGGTGTACGTCGGCGAGGCCTTGCCAGCGCCGCCGCCGGCCCGAGCGCGCCGCGCCATCTCCACGATGGCGTCAGCGAGGTAGGCCTCCCGCCGTTCGCGCTTCCCGGCTCGTCGCGCTGCTGCGAAAGCTCGTCGACGATGGCGTTCAGCGTGACGTCGATCTCGGCGAGGTCTTCGCTGGTCGACTGCAGATGGAGATGGTGGAACCCGTCAGGCGTCGAGTAGCGGCGGCCCCGCCGACAGCGGCGGAGCCGGTTGTGGGTGTCGTCGGGGTTCCGGTCGGCGTCGGCGATGACCTTCGCACACCGCTCGCGGAGCTGCCCCAGCGACAGGCGGCTCGCCGCCTGCAACAGCTCGCCTTCCGCGGCCGGGTTCGCGGTCGCGGCCTGTGCGATCGCCTGGGTCTGCGCGGCCGACAGCCGCCCCGCTCGCGCCGCTTGCGCCGTCGCGGCGAGTGCCGCGAGCCGGCCGGCGGTCTCCACCTGCCCGCGCACAGCGGCGGTCGTGGCGCCGACCAGCCCAGCCACGTGAGCCTCGGGCGACGCCGCCGACGTGGCCTTGCACGCATCGGTCTCGACCAAGCGCGCGGCAAGGAGACACTTCATCGTCGCCGCCATCGCCTCGATCGCCGCGACATCTCGCAACGCCCGCTCACAATCGTCGGAGGCGAGGAGCGCAGGGTCGAGCCGGGCCGCGACGAAACGCATCGCGCCAGCCGCCAACGCCACATCGTGCGCGCTCACGATCTTCGACAACTGCCGACTCCACCGTCGACCAGTCACGGAAGCCACTCGAGGCGGGCTACGAAGCCTGTGCGCTCACCCTAAAGAGGGGGTGTGACATTCCCCGTGCTCCCCCGGAGGACGGCTCAGCCCAGAGCGGCGCGCACCAACGACAACAGCTCGTCGTCTGGCAGCGATGCGGCCGCGGCCTCCGACAGCTGGATCGTGCCCTTGCTCTTCTTCAGCTCGGGATGCCGCTCGACGAACCCGCCGTCGCCGCCTTGGCCCCATCCGTAGATCGACAGCCCGTGCTTCCACACGCCGACGTACAAGCGCTTACCGCCCCGCTCGTACGTCGGGATGCCGTACGAGATCCGCACCGTCGCGTCGGGCGCGACGGCGAAGATCAGGCCCTGCACTCGATCGAACAGCGGCCGATGCTCGACGGGGATCGCGTCGACGTACGCCGCGACGGCGGGGTCATCCAATGGTCAGTACCCGGGGTCTCCCGGCAGCAGGATGCGCATCTGCTCGCCCTCCCCGACGACACGGGGGACCATCGTCGGCACCGTGATCGCGGTGGCCGCGGCGGCCACCAGCTGGTCCGCATCGTCGAACCGGGCGATCGCAGCGAGGTTCTTGATCGTGGGGAAGATGATCTCGAACTCGCCACGCCCGTGTGAGTCGAGGGCGTCCTGCGGACGGATCCACGTGTTCGCGACGGTCTCGCGATCGTCGTGCAGCGCGACCTGCTTGTCGGGAGCGCGCGCGACGAAGAACCGGGTGTCGTAGCGCCGCGGCGGGCCCTCTGGCGTGATCCAGTGGCTGAAGTAGTGGATGCGGTCGACGGCGAGCTTCAGGTCCTCTTCCGCGCACACCTCGATCAGGCGCCGCTCCTTCGTGTCGATCGCGCGCCGGTGTTCCACGAACCGCGACTCGATGGCCGGATCGTCGAGGCGCACCATGTCTCCCTCTGCGTCGCAGGCGAGGAGGATGCCTGCTTCCTCGAAGCACTCGCGAACCGCCGCGACCCAGAAGGCGAGCCCGCCGCTTTCGATTCCCAGTCGCTCGCTTGCCTCGGCGTCGTTGCGGCCGATGCAGTACGGATCGAGGTCCTCGTGCCGGTCGTGCGGATCGACGGCGCCGCCAGGGAAGACGTACGCGCCTCCGACGAAGGCAGAGTTCACGTTGCGCATCAGCATGAGGACTTCCATGCCGGCATCGCCGTCGCGCACGAGCATCACCGTTGCCGCGTCGCGCACCTCGACCACGTCAGTAGTTCTCGATCTCGGGCGGTGACGACGGAGGAGAAGTCGGCGAAGCAGGGTCGTCACGCACTTCTCGTGAGGTCACGTCCCGCACAGTGCCATACGTCCATCGGCCCGTCGCCATCGTCGTCTGCACGCGCCTGCCCGCGAACCCACGGATCAGCGCGCGCACCGGCGGCAGGAAGAGCAGCAGACCGATCGCGGCGGTCACGAATCCGGGCATCACGAGGAGCACGCCGCCCAACACCATGAGGAAGCGATCAACCAGCTTCTTCGTGGGCACCTCTCGACGTTGTGCTCCCTCGGAGAGGGTCGTCATGATGCCGAGCCCTTGCCGCTTCACGACCCAGATGCCGATGATCGAGAGCAGGATCAGCAGCCCGATCGTGTTGAGCCATCCGACCGCGCTGGCGACCCAGATGGCGACCGCGATCTCGATGATCGGGATGGCGATCAGCAGGACGACGAACACTCGACCCACGATACCGGCGAGGCCTGATCCCTATGCTCGGCGTGTGCGTCCGCCCTCGATCGATGCGCTGGCTCGCTCGATCGCTGACATCGACCTTCCTCAGCCGCTCCTCGTCGACGCCGCGCGTGCCGCGGTCGCGGCAGAGGACCCCGACTCGGCCCGCGCGAGGGCGGAGGCCACTGCCCTCGCGCTTCTCCGGCCGGTGATCAACGCGACGGGCGTTCTGCTGCACACCAACCTCGGACGCGCCCCGATCGGATGGGAACAGTCGCCCGGCTACTCGAACCTCGAGCTCGATCTCGCGTCGGGCCGCCGCGGATCTCGCCACGCGCACGCGGCGAGCCTCATCGCCCGAGCGTGCGGCGCCGAGGCAGCGATGATCGTGAACAACGGCGCGTCCGCGGTGCTGTTGGTGCTCGCGGCGTTGGCTCGCGGCCGTGATGTGCTGGTGTCGCGGGGCGAAGCCGTCGAGATCGGGGGAGGCTTTCGCGTTCCCGAGGTGATGGCCGAGTCGGGGGCGCGACTCGTCGATGTGGGCACGACCAACCGCACCCGCATCTCCGACTACGAGCGAGCGATCGCGCGCGTCGACACCGACGTCGCGCTCGTGCTCAAGGTCCATCCCTCGAACTACCGCATCGAAGGCTTCACGGAGGGCGTCGAGGTCGACCAGCTCGCCGCGCGTCGACGTCCCTCTCGTCGTCGACATCGGCTCGGGCCTCCTCGACGCCGGCTGCCCCTGGCTGAAGGGTGGCCCTCCTTCGTGGCTGAGGGGCGAGCGGGCTGCGCGCCAGACGCTCGAAGCCGGCGCCGCCGCGGTGACGTTCTCCGGCGACAAGCTCTTCGGAGGACCGCAGGCGGGCATCATCGCGGGGCGACACGACGTGATCGACGCGTGTGCACGCCACCCCCTCGCGAGGGCGCTCCGCGCTGGCGGCCTGACGCTCGCGGTGTTGCAAGACACGGCCCTCGCCTACCTCCGCCGCGACGGGGACTCGATCCCCTTCTGGCGGATGGCGACGTTGTCGGTGGACGACCTGCGTGCGCGTGCCGAGGCCCTCGACGTCGGCAAGGTGGTCGACACCCAAGCCGTGGCCGGGGCGGGATCGCTGCCGGGCACGGAGATCCCGTCGATCGGCGTCGAGGCCGCCGGCGACCACGTCGGCAGCGCTGCGCGAGCGGCGACCCATCCCGATCATCGCTCGCGTCCACGAAGGCGCCACGATCTGCGACCTGCGCACGGTCGAGCCCGAGCACGACGACGTCGCTCGCAGCCGCGCTCCGGACCCTCGCTTGACCGACGAGTCGCCTCCGACTCGCGTCGTTGCGACCGCTGGGCACGTCGATCACGGCAAGTCCACGCTCGTCCTCGCGCTCACCGGCACCGATCCCGATCGCTACGCGGAGGAGAAGCGGCGCGGCCTGACGATCGACTTGGGGTTCGCGTGGGCAGCGCTCCCTTCAGGTGCTCGCATCTCATTTGTCGACGTGCCGGGTCACGTCCGCTTCATCAAGAACATGCTCGCCGGCGTCGGTTCGGTGGATGCCTGTCTTTTCGTCGTCGCGGCCACCGAGGGTTGGAAGCCCCAGAGCGAGGAGCATCTCCGCATCCTGGATCTGCTGGGCATCGAGCACGGCGTGATCGCGCTGACCCAAGTCGACCTCGTCGACGCGGATCACTTCGAACTGGTGAGGCTCGACCTCGCGGACCGGGTCGCGGGCACGTTCCTCGAGGACGCGGAGGTGATCGGCGTCGCCGCACCGCGCGGCATCGGCGTCGACGAGCTGCAGGGGGCGCTCGACCGGATGGTCGCTGCGTCGTCGCCCGCGAAGGATCGCGGCCGGCCTCGACTGTGGGTCGACCGCGTGTTCGCTGCTCGCGGAGCGGGCACGGTCGTGACCGGCACGCTGACCGACGGCCTCCTCACCGTCGACGACGAATTGATCGTGGAACCTGGAGGTCGCGGCGCACGCGTCCGCTCGCTGCAGACCTTCCACTACTCGGTCGAGCAGATCGGTCCCGGCAACCGTGTCGCGATCAACCTCGTCGGGATCGAGCATGAGGCGATCACCCGAGGTGACGCAGTGGTGCAGCCGTCGCGTTGGCTTCCCTGTCGCGTGTTCGACGCGGAGCTGACCGTGCTCGCCAGCATCGGTCACGACGTGTCTCGTCGCGGCGCCTACACCGTCGCGATCGGGTCGGGTGAGCATCCCGCCCAGCTCCGCGTCATCGGCGCCGACACCATCGCGCCCGGCACCCGCGGCTGGATCCGCGTCCGCATCCCGACCGCGCTCCCTCTCCTCCCCGGTGATCGGTTCATCCTCCGCGAGAGCGGTCGGTCTGAGACCGTCGGCGGCGCTGAGATCGTCGAGCTCGCGCCGGTTCGCACGGTGAGTAGCGCCCTGCCCGATCGATCGGTGGATCGCGTGATAGCAGAGCGCGGCCCTCTCACGCCGCACGACCTCGAGGCGCTCACTGGTGAGCGGCGGCCTCCGAACCTCGGCCCGTGGGCCATCGCTCCTGCGGCGCTCGAAGCCCTACGCATCGCGGTCGTGGAGGAGGTCGAGAGCGCTGGGCCGCTCGGGCTCGACGTCGCGACGCTCGACGACGTGCAACGCGAGGCCCTCCGCACGATCGACGGCGTCATCGTCGAAAACGGCCGGGCCCGGCTGGCCGCCCAGGCCGATCCGCTCGCGGATCATCCCTACCTCGCCGTGCTCGCGGCCGCGCCCTTCGCCCCGCCCGCACCGGAAGGCGTCGACCGGGCCGAGCTGCCGCGAGCTCGTGCGCCGTGGCCTCGTCGTCGAGCGCGACGGGATCTGGTTCGCGGCGGACGCACTCGATCGAGCCGCGCGGACGGTCGCCGCGCTGCTTCGCGCCGAGCCCGACGGCATCACGGTGTCTCAGATCAGGGAGGCACTGGGCACGAGCCGCAAGTACGCGATGCCACTCGTGGCGGAGCTCGACGCGAGGGGCGTGACGAGGCGTCGCGACGATCTTCGGGTCGCCGGGCCGCGCCTGCACACGGAGGGCCTGCCCACGTAGAGCTTGCCGACCTAGGTCTCGTCGGAGGGCTTGGCGGCGGCGACGGTGCGCAGGGTGCGCGGACGTTTCCGCTCCTTGCCCAGGAAACCGGCGCGCCGAGATGGCGGCTCGGACTCGAGCTCGCCGCGACTCGGGCCACCTCGACCGCGTTCGTGATCACCTCGCCGAAGCCGTCAGGATCGGCGAGCAGCCACGAGTGCGAGCCGTCGACAACCTTGCCCTCCGTGCCAACGGCAACACACGAGCGCGTCGAACGACTCTCTCGGGATGATGCCGTCGCGCGTCCCCCACAGGACCACGACCGGCAGCTTGCGCTCCTTCAGTGCCTCGAGCTCGTACGTGAGGTCGACGCGGCGCGCGAGCGTGCCCACTTTCAGCATTGCCCGCGGGTTGCGCAGCAGGTTGGGGAGCGCGTCCTCGAGCATGATCGGCAGCACCCTCGTCGCCTGCGGGATCGGCCAGATGTCGCTCGGGAAGTGCAGCCCCCAGTCCCAGAGCGGACGGTCGGCGAGCGACTTCAGCTTCGAGCCGGCCTTCCACGCAGAGCCACCGATCGAGTTCACGAGCACGAGCGACCTGACCCGGTCGGGGTAGTCGTGAGCGAAGCGGATCGCGACGCCACCGCCGAACGAGTGACCGATCAGGAAGACGGGCTCGTCGACGTGGACCGCGTCGAGGAAGCCTTCGACCCACCGGGCGTAACCGGCGAGGGAGAACTCACGCTTGGGAAGCTCAGCCGTGCCGCCGAACCCCGGCTGCGCCGGCGCGTAGACGCGGCATCCGAGTGCGACGAGCCGTTGGATCGCCCCCTTGTACGCGTGGTGAGCGAGTCCCCACCCGTGGAGGAGGACGACCGGCAGGCCGTCGCCGGCGACTCCATACATCGCCGGGCGCTCGTCGACCCAGGTGCGCTTCCAGACGACGGGTGCGCGGACCGTGGGAGTGGGATCGAGAGGTGCAGCGCTGCCCGGCAAGGGGGCCCGCTCGCCCTCGGCCGGTGCGTCGCGGACGCTGGCCACCAGGGACACCATACCCAGGGTCCGTCTCGGACCATGCGGACCGACCGTTGCAGTGCTGTGTCAGCCCCGGTGAGGGAAGCGTCAGCCGCGGTGGGCGAGCAGCTGCTTGCGCTCGAGCTCGTTGAGCCCGCCCCAGATGCCGTGCTGCTCACGGATCCGCAGTGCATAGGACAGACAGGGCTCTCGTACGCCGCATTGCGCACAGATGGCCTTGGCCCGCTCCTCGCGCTCGGCCTTCTCTTCCTTGCGCTCGAATTGGGACGGCGGGAAGAACACGACGGCCTGGGGTCCGCGACAAGCCGCCTTGGCCTGCCAGGCTTCCTCGTTGCGCTGAGCGGTCACGCCCGATCCCCCTTGTCCGGACAGCGACCGTACAACCGCGGTTCGCGGCCTGACAATGGTGAACTTTCGCGAATTCTGTGAAATCGAGCGCGAACTGATGCAGGTCAGGCCTGGTCGGAGGGCGCTTCATTACGAGATTCGGCCCGGTTTCGGCGCTCGCGGTGGTCTCGGGCCCCTCCGGCCTCGGGCTCGACCTCGAGCAGCGGACCGTCGATGTCGACCACGCGAATTGCCTGTCCGGCCCGGATCGGGGTCGCCCGATTGGTGCGGGCACGCCACTGTGCGTCCCTCACCAGCACGATCCCGTCCGGGTCGACGTCGACGATTGCGGTGCCCATCTCCCCGATCATCCACTCGCGACCGATCGTCGGTGTCGCGAACCGGGTGCGGATCATCGTCGGCATGCCGGCGAGCATCGCGAGGAGCACGCCTCCGATCGCGAAGAGCAACGTGATCCAGGAGAGCGACAGCCCGTCGTAGAGAAGAAGGCTCCCCGCGGTGAACGCCGCAGTGCCCACACCTGTCCAGAACCGCGGCACCCCTGTCTGCACGTCGATGGCGAACGCGAGCATCGAGAGCAGGATGAGCCCGACACTCGCCGGCCTGGTCGGAAGCACCGTGAGGCCGTACGCGCTGAGGACGAGGAAGAGCGCTCCGACGCCTCCCGCGATCCCGACACCGGCGACGAAGAACTCGAAGACCAGCAGCACGAGCCCGATGGTCAGCATGAGGTACGCGACCGGAGGACTCGCGACCGTGTGCATCAACCGGGGCAGCAGATCGAGCTTCGCGAAGCGCACCTGCCGCGATCGGCTGGCTGCGCGGGCCGCTCGAGCTCTGCACGACTTCGGCGGTGTGCAACGTCGTGCCGTCGACGGTCAAACCGTCGAGACCGACGATGAACTGCCCGAGCACCGGCGAGTTCAGATCGATCACCTTGGCGTCGACCGCTTCGACAGCGCCCAGCGACGTGCAGCAGTACTTGTCGATGAGCGCCTTGTCGGGGGCCGTGAGGCCGCTGGCATCGAGCGCGTCACCGAAGTTGCCCACCCGGCTGCCGGGAGAGATCCCTGTGAGATCGGCGGCCAGCAGCATCTGACCGCTGCCGGCGTAGGCGCGCGCGCCGCTCGGCCCGACCCAGATCGAGATCGGCACCTTCGCGTCGGCGATCTCGTCCACGAGATCGGCCATCTGCGCGTCGTCGATCACCGCCTGGCGGCTGTTCAGCTGGATGACGAGCGTCTGCACGTGCTGGCGCTCTGCACTGTCGATCGCGGTGCGGATGAAGTCGGCCTGCACGGGGTCGAGCAGGCCGCTGACCTCGATCACGTTGATCGGCGGGACCTTCGAAACGTCGTTTTGGGCGTCCTTCTGGGCGTCCTGCGCCCCCGCGGGATGCGCGACGAGCAGCGTGGTCGCGACCACGACGGCGCCGAGGGCGGCGCACACGCTGGATAGTCTGCGCAACCGAGCCTCCGAAGGGGGATGGTTGGATCCGCTGGCGTTCTTCGCCACGTCCCGGCTGGTCATCGTGGCTGGGAAGGGCGGTGTGGGCAAAACCACCGTGACCGCGGCGCTCGCGGTCGCAGCGGCCAAGTCTGGCCTCCGTGTGCTCGTCGTGGAAGTCGAGGGCAAGACCGGCCTCGGGCGCCTCTTCGGCTTGCATGCCCTTCGCTACGACGAGACGACGGTCTTGCAGGGTGCCGCCGCAGGCGGGGGAACAGTCCTGGCCCGGGCGATCACGCCGACCGACGCCCTCCTCGAGTACCTCGTCGACCACGGCATGCGCCGGCTGTCGAACCGGCTCGTGCGGGGTGGTGCGCTCGATGTCGTCGCGACCGCGGCGCCCGGCATCGAAGACATCCTCGTGTTGGGGAAGGTGAAGCAGCTCGAGCGAGGGGGAGGGGTCGACCTCATCCTCCTCGACGCGCCGGCAGCGGGGCATGCCGTCACGTTCCTCGAGTCCGCGCGCGGCCTGCTCGACGCGGTGACGGTCGGGCCGATCAACACCCAGGCGCGCGACGTCATGGAGATGCTCACCGACCCCGAGCGGTGCTCGGTCGTGCTCGTCACGCTCCCCGAAGAGACGCCGGTGAACGAGCTCGTCGACACCGCGTACTCGCTCGAAGATCGTGTCGGTGTCGCGCTCGGCCCGGTGATCGTGAACGGCCTCTACCCCGAACGCGAGGGCATGGACGTCGATCCCGTCGCCGCCGCGGAAGCGGCCGGCGTCGCGCTCATGCCGGGCGAGGCGGATGCGCTCCGCGACGCGGCAGCGTTCCGCTCCTCACGCGTGGCGCTCCAGCGCGAGCAGGTCGCGCGGCTGTCCGATCGGCTCCCGTTGCCTCAGATCCACCTTCCCTTTCTCTTCACGACCGACATCACCCACGACGACATCCAGCTCTTGGGTGACGCCGCGCTGGAAGGGATCGGCGCGCTCGGGCCGCTGCCGTCATGACGCTCGAAGAAGTCCTTGCCGGCAGCTCGATCATCTTGTGCTGTGGCACGGGAGGCGTGGGCAAGACCACGTCGGCGGCGTCGATCGCGTTGCACGGAGCGCGACTCGGGCGGCGGTGTGTGGTCGTGACGATCGACCCGGCGAAGCGACTTGCCGACGCGCTCGGCCTCGAAGGCCTCACCAACTCACCGTCGGTCATCGAGGGCGACTGGTCGGGCGAGCTGTGGGCGATGATGCTCGACACCAAGACGACCTTCGACGAGCTCGTCGCGCGCAACGCCGCCGATCCCGCGCAGGCGCAGCGCATCTACAGCAATCGCTTCTACCGCAACATCTCCGGTCGCCTCAGCGGCACGCAGGAGTACATGGCGATGGAGAAGCTCTTCGAGCTGCACGAGGAGTCGCAATTCGACCTCGTCGTGGTCGACACCCCGCCCACGCGCAACGCACTCGACTTCCTCGACGCACCCCGTCGGCTGACGCGCTTCCTCGACCATCGTCTGTATCGCATCCTCATGACCCCGGGCCGGGCCTACGTGAAGGCGGTGAACGTCGCCGCGCAGGCGTTCCTGCGCTCGGTGTCGAAGGTGATCGGCGGCGACGTCATCGAGGACGCGATCGCGTTCTTCCAGGCCTTCGACGGCATGGAGGCCGGGTTCCGTGAGCGTGCGGAGCGAGTGCTCGAGCTGCTCTCGGCGCGGGAGACCTCGTTCGTCCTCGTCGCGTCGCCGCGGGGCGACACCGTCGAGGAGGCGTCCTACTTCGCCGATCGGCTCGATGAGGCGGGCATCGCCGTCGCAGCGCTGGTCGTCAATCGCATGCATCCGCGATTCGGCACCGGCCTGGCCGAAGCGACGCGCGAGCGCGCCCGCACACTCGCCGGCTCGGATCTCGGACAGCTCTTCGCGAACCTCGCCGACTTCGAGCTCGTCGCCGCGCGCGAGGAGGACCACCTGCAGGGGCTCGCGGCGCGGGTCGATCCGGCTCCGGTCGTGCGGGTGCCGTTCCTCGAGAGCGACGTGCACGACATCGCCGGCCTGGATGCGATCGCCGCGCACCTGTTTCGGTAGCCTCCCTCCGTGCCGGAGATCCTCGTTGCGACCGATGCCGACTGGATCCTCGACGAGGTGCGGGCTGCGCTCGGAGGCGAGACCACCACGATCAGGTGGGTGCGCAACGGCAAGGACGTCGTCCCAGCGCTGAAGATCCGCCCCGCCGATCTCGTGGTGCTCGATCTGCAGATCGGCAACATGGGTGGCATGGCCACATGCATGGACCTCAGGCTCGAAGCCGGAGCCGACCGGTTGCCCGACGTCGGTGTGCTCATGCTCCTCGACCGCGCAGCAGACGTGTTCCTTGCGCAGCGAAGCCATGCGGACGGCTGGCTGATCAAGCCGCTCGACGCGTTCCGTTTGCGGCGCGCCGCCGACGCGATCCTGCGCGACGAGCCCTACCAGGAGGGCGTGCCCGCGCCCGAGTCCGCGCCGACGCCCGAAGTCGTCTAACCCGCCAGCGCCGCGCGCAGCGCGTCGAGCCGCTCGGGGACGGCACGCCAGTAGACCCAGCGCCCGCGCTTCTCCCCGACGATGAGGCCCGCGTCGCTGAGCGCCTTCGTGTGATGGCTGATCGTCGGCTGCGCCTTCCCCAACGGCCCGACCAGGTTGCACGAGCAGACCTCGTCGGAGGTGGCGATCATGCTGAGGATGCGGAGCCGCACGGGGTCGGCGAGGGCCGCATAGCCACGCGCGAGCGCCTCAGCGTCGTCCGCGTCGAGTGGAGCACCCAGGATCGATGGGCAGCACGTATTGACATTTGTCGATGCATTTGCCACAGTCGATGTATCGATGTTCACGAATCTATCAGGAGTCCAGTGATGTCACGAGTCCAGCTCGCCCTGAACGTCTCGGACCTCGACGAGGCCGTCGCGTTCTACTCCAAGCTCTTCGGCACTCCCCCTCGGAAGCTTCGGCCGGGATACGCCAACTTCGCGATCGCTGAGCCCCCGCTCAAGCTCGTGCTGATGGCCGGCGACGGCGTCCCCGGCACGCTGAACCACCTCGGCGTGGAGGTCGACGACCCCGAAGCTGTCGCCACGGCGCATGCCCGCCTCGAGGGTGAAGGCCTGGCGTGCGCCGTCGAGGACGAGGTCGCGTGTTGCTACGCGGTCCAGGACAAGGTGTGGGTCGACGCACCCGACGGAGAGCCGTGGGAGATCTACACGGTGCTCGAGGACATCGAGGTGCCGCGTGACGAGCTCTGCTGCTCGTCGGCGCCAGAGTCGGCCGCGCGCTGCTGCTGACGTTGCACGCTGATCTCGCCAGGCGGGCTACTGCGGAGGCAGTCGGCACGGGGTTCCTCGTTGCGGTCGTCGTCGGCTCGGGCATCTTCGCCCAGCGCCTTTCGCCGAACGACATGGGGCTCCAGCTGCTCGAGAACTCGATTGCGACCGGAGCGGGCCTCGCCGCGCTGATCCTCGCTTTCTTGTCGATCTCAGGTGCGCACTTCAATCCGGTCGTGACGCTGGCGAGTCGCGTGGCGGGTCATCTCGACAACCGCGAGAGCCTCGTGTACGTCATCGCTCAGATCGCGGGTGCGTGTGTGGGCGCGGTCGTCGCGAACCTGATGTTCGACCTTCCCGCGGTGACCCTGTCGACCCATGAACGATCGTCGGCTGGTCTCTGGCTCGGCGAGATCGTCGCGACGTTCGGGCTGCTACTGGTGATCTTGGGGATCGTGCGGTCCGGGCGTTCGTCGATGGTCGCGTTCGCGGTCGGCGGATACATCGCGGCGGCATACTGGTTCACGAGCTCCACGAGCTTCGCGAATCCCGCGGTGACGATTGCCCGGACGTTGACGGACACGTTCGCAGGGATCAGCCCGTCGTCGGTGCCCGCGTTCATCGTGGCCCAGCTCGCGGGCGGCGTGGCCGCGATCGCGTTCTGCGCGTACCTGTGGGTCGAGCACGTGGAGGTCTCGTGAGCGGTTCGCATGTCCTCTTCCTGTGCGTGCACAATGCCGGCCGTTCGCAGATGGCGGCTGCGTGGCTCGAGCACCTGTCCGCCGGCACGGCCATTGCGTTGTCGGGCGGGTCGGAGCCGGCGTCAGAGGTGAACCCGCGTGCGGTCGAGGTGATGGCCGAGGTCGGCATCGACATCAGCCACACGACGCCGCAGCGGTGGTCCGACGCGGACCTCGACGAGGCAGATGTGGTGATCACGATGGGCTGCGGCGACTCGTGCCCGTTCGTTCCTGGCAAGCGCTATGAGGATTGGGCCGTCGAAGATCCCGCTGGCGAGCCGATCGAGCACGTCAGGGAGATCCGGGACGACATACGGCGACGAGTGGAGGCTTTGCTCGTGGGCCTTGCCACGGCGGGCTGACCCGTTACGGTCGCGCGCATGCCGCGCACCCGCAGGACCATCGTTCTCCTCGCCACGCTGGCCGCCGTCGCCGCGTTCGGCCTTGCTGGGGGCGTCGCCGGAGCGCAAGACACGACGGCCACCACGGCGCCCACGACGGCGCCCACGACGGCGGCCCCGACGACCACCGAGGCCGCGACCACGACGAAGGCTGAGACGACGACGGAGGCTCCGACCACCGCGGACGTTGCCGCGACGATCGCCACCCCCGACACCACGGCGGCCACTGCGACGACCGCAGCTGCCTCGACGAGCCCGAACGACAGCGACAACTGGCTCCTCATCCTCATCGGGATCGTGATCGTCGTCGGCATCGTGGTCTTCTTTGTCGGGAGGGCGCGGACCCAGAAGGGAAACGCGAGCTGGAGGCAGCAGGCGAGCGCGCTTTTCGACGAGCTGTCCGACGTGGGCATCAGCCTCGCCGCCGCGCAGCCCTCGGCGATCCCAGTGCTCGCGACGCGCACCGAGGCGCGGCTCGTGCAGCTCAATGCGCAGCTCGCGACGCTCCATCACAGCGGCCCGTCTGCACTCGAGCGCAACGCGCTCGTGCCGGTGATCAACGCGTCGAACACGCTCCACGCGACGCTGACGCAGATCACCTTGGCACCGCCTGGCACGCAGTCGCCCGCGGCCGCCAATGTCGCGAACGATGGCGCGTTGCTGGACAGCACCGCGCGCTCCGCGAAGCTCAGCTTGTTGGGAGCCGGCACCTCCGCATGAGCGACGACCTCAGCTCGGTGGCTCCCGCGTTCGTCGAGATGGCGCATCGCATCGTGTGGTGCTCCGCAGCCACGGTCGACCGCGCTGGCCGCCCCCGCAGTCGTGTGCTGCATCCCGTGTGGGAATGGGATGGCGCGGATCTACGCGGGTGGATCGCGACGAGCCCTCTCTCTCCGAAGCACGACGACCTCGAGGCGACTCCGTTCATCTCACTCAACTACTGGGCGAGCAACCACGACACGTGCCTCGCCGAGTGCGCGGCGGCGTGGATGCTCGACGACGCGAGCCGGGTCGCAGGTTGGGACCGCATCAAGCACGCGGCGCCGCCGGTGGGTTACGACCCGAGCATCATCCCGGGCTGGGACTCGCCGACCGCGCCCGGCTTCGGCATCCTCGAGGTGGTGCCGACGCGCCTGCGCGTGATGCCCGGCTCCTACATGGTGAAGCGCGAAGGCGTGTTGCTCACCTGGGTCGATCGGGCAGCCCCCAGAACGGACCGCTGAGCCCGACGTGATGTCGCCATAGGGTCTGCACCCGTGACCGCCGTGATCACCGACACCAACGACTCTGGGAACCCCGCACTCGGCTCGAAGGCTGCCGTTGCGCTCTTCGCGGAGACGTCGCCGCGCTCGATGACCGTGTTCGGCACGGCGATCAAGACGTTGTTCTTGCTCCTCGTGCTGATCGCTGGGGGAGCGTGGGGCTGGGCGACCGCGACCCAGCCGGTTGCGGTCGATCTCGGCACGGGTTACGCGAACACCACGGTCACGATCCCGGGCGGGTTCTGGCTGGCGAGCTTCGGCGCCTTCTTCGTCGGGATCATGGTGGCGGTGAACCCCCGTCGCGCCGCGTTGCTTGGTGTCATCTACGCAGTGCTCGAGGGCTTCTGCCTCGGCGCGATCTCCGCGATGTTCGACGCGCAGACCGACGGCATCGTCGCGGCAGCGGTCCTGGCCACGGTCTCGGTGTTTCTGGCCGCGCTGTTCATGTACGTCACCCGCATCGTGAAGCCGACGCAGAAGATGGCGTTCGCTGTGATCGTCGGGCTCGCCGGGCTGTCGCTCTTGTACCTGTTCGTGTGGGTGCTGGCGATCTTCGACTGGGGCTTCCTGTACTCAGCGCAGTTCCGCAGCATCGGGATCGTCGTGACGGTGATCGCGGTGATCCTCGCCGCGCTGTCGTTGACGCTGGACTTCGCGTTCATCGAGGGGTGCGTCGATCGCGACGCGCCGAAGTTCATGGAGTGGTACGCCGCCTACGGCCTGATGGTCACACTCATCTGGCTGTACATCACGCTGCTGCGGCTGCTCGCTCTGCTCGCTCGCAACCGTTAGCGCGCGGGCGTGGTGCCTATGGGCGAGGTTCCAGTGCCAGCTGGAGCTCGACGACCCACGTGTCCCTTGGTCCGTCGCAGTCGAGGTAGATCTCCCGAAGCTCACCCGCTGCTCGTTCGCCCGCATCGTCGATCCAGGTCCGAAGGGCACGGAACCCCCCGTCGAAGTCGTCGCCGTACATCACGGTCGTCGCAGCGCGGGCAAGGCCCGGGATCTCATGCGTGCGCGCACCGTCACGCTCGTAGCGAACGTCGTCGGACACAGGAAGCGCGGCGGTGAACTCGATCGGTCCGTCACCTTGCTCGCGCGATCGACGGAGGGACGCGGTCGACGCCGAGCTCCTCGACGATCGCATGCAGCCTTGGCCAGAGACGGCCGTGCGCGTCCGCGATTTCGGTCAGGCCGTTGAGGGTCTCGGTGATCGCGACAACCCATTCCGCATCGGTGCTCTTCACGACGACGTCGTAGTCAGTCATCTCACGCTCCTCGAGTTGGGCAAGCCGCGCTTCGACGTGGGCCAGACGTTCCGCCTCTGCCGCGAGCCGGTCGTGCGCCTCGGCACGCCTGAGCAGCAGGATGCCGCGTAGCTCTTCGACGGTCAGTGTCTCGTCCAGGAGCACGCCGATCCGGACGAGGCGCACACCGAGATCGCGCAGCGCGATGATCCGGTGCAGCCGCCGAAGCTGCTCAGGTTCGTACCACCGCTAGCCGGAGCTCGGGTCCACCCATACTGGCCGCAGCAGCCGCGCAACGGTCCCGATCCCGAACATGACGCGATCCAATCAGTTGACGCGACGGCAGAGTCAACCCTCACCCGCGGCGCGGGCCGGTCAAGCGAGGTGGGCGAGCTCGACTCCGTCCCTGGTCTGCTCGTCCACGAAGCTCGTGCGCGCGTCCTCGCGTGCCCAGGCCAGGCTGACGACCGGCAGACCGAGCGCCCGGTCGTCGCCCTCAGCACGAATGGCTGAGCAGACCCACCCGAGGCGCGGCGGAGACGACGACTCGGGAACGTCCACGAGGAGCTCGACGAAGTCTCGCCGGATGGACACGCGTTGGGCTGGAAGAGGCCGTTCGTCGAGGTAGAAGGTCACGCTCGGCTCACCGTCGACTCGCGGAGCGAAGAGCCAGCTCAGGCGCATCACGTATCGGCCCGCGGCGAGCGGCAGCTCGACGTACGCAGCGGGCTCAGACCAGCGAATGACTTCTGCACCGACGGCCTCGGCTGGGTGGAACCCGACGCCATGAGCTTCGTCGAGCCGTCCGGGCTTCCATGCGCCGGAGTCACCGGAGCGCGCCTCATCGGGAGGCGGGCGGCTCGCCCCGTCGCGTGCAATGTTGCGAGCCCGCGCTCGCAGGAACCGGGTGCGCTCCACCGTGATGATCGCCTCGCAGCAACGTACGAAGTGCGCCTTGGCCCGGGTTCGGTTGCTGGTCAGGAGATCGACCTGCAGCGCGACTCGGCTCGTGAGGTACCGGCGCTGCGCATCCATCAGCACGACCGAGTGTCCGGCCGTCGCTCGCACGAGCCACGATCCGAGCAGCGACCAGTGCCAGTGTCGAAGCGACGAGAGGCTTTGACGCGGGCGCTCCGCACTCGCGACCTCGATCGATCGGCGCAGGTCCAGCAGCAGCATGTGGCAGATCCGGCGTGCCACGCTGCGCTGCAGCATGTGTCGGCGCGACCACTCGCCCACTTCGTCGAACATCGGCGCGAGTGGATCGCCGGGCTCGAGTGCGAGATATGCCATCTGTCCCTGCAAGAAGTTGGCCGTGAAGAAGCGCCACTCGCCGAAGTCCCCGATGTACAGGTGGTCGATGCGGACGGTCGGCTCGTAGCCGATCTTCAGGTCGAGCGCGTACAAGCGGGCGGCGATGAGCCATTCGGCGAAGTGCCCGAAGACCGGGTCGAAGCCGCCCGCCTGGAAGTACGCCGACCGACGCACCACGAAGCACTGGTCGAGCACCTTCCGCCAGGGATGCTCGGTCATGCCGAACTCGATGTCCGGCCCGTACCACTCCGCCTCGAGCTCTGAGAGGAGGTTGCCAGTGACCGGGATCGAGCGGCCGCTGAATCCGGCCAAGTCCGGGTTCTCGCCGCGACGGCATCCGCGTGGGCGAGGGTCTCGGGCTCCGGCATGCAGTGCGACTCCGTGAAGAACAGCAGCTCGCCGCTCGCGCTCTCGGCTCCTTTGCGCAGAGGTCCATGTCGTGGTGACGGTCGAACTCCCGCATCTGGTCCTGCGGTCCGAGCAGTCCCCGGATCTCGTCCAGCTCGGCCGTGGCGTAGCCAGTCGGGCTCGCGATGACGATCTCGAACTGCTCACGCGGAAACACCTGGTCCTGCGCCCAGCCCCGCACGCAGCCGACGGCGTGTCCCCGGTGGTCCTCGAGCGGGATGATCACGGAGAACCGCAGGGCAGACGACATGACGGAGCCGGACGCTATCCAAGAACGTCAAGAACGCGGGCTTCCGAATGACTCAAAGAGGGCTCGTACTGTTGAGAGATGCGGCCCCTTCGGTACTCCATCAACGTCACGTTGGACGGGTGCTGCGATCACCTTGCAATCCCCGCTGACGAAGAGCTGCATCGTCACGCGGCCGAGAGCATCAGTGAGGCCGATGCCCTTCTCTTTGGCCGCGTGACGTACGAGATGATGGAGTCAGCGTGGCGGCCGCCGGCGGAGACGGCAGCGAGACCTGAGTGGATGGAGCCCTTCGCTCAGACGATCAACGCTGCGAAGAAGTACGTCGTGTCGAGCACCCTCGAGCAGGTCGATCGGAACGCGGAGCTCGTGCGCGGGGATCTGGCCACGGCCGTGCAGCAGCTCAAGCGGGAGCCGGGCAACGGACTCTTCGTCGGCGGTGTGCAGCTCCCCCTCGTGTTGACCGAGCTGGGACTGATCGATGACTACGAGTTCGTGGTGCATCCCAGGCTCGCGGGCCACGGGCCGACGCTGTTCGCGGGGCTGTCGAAGCATGTCGACTTGCAGCTCGTGAGCCGTGTGGAGTTCAGCTCAGGGGCAGTGGCGATGCGGTACGAGCCGCGAAGGTAGCGATCTGGTCGGGAAGGCGGGATTTGAACCCGCGGCCTCAGCGTCCCGAACGCTGCGCGCTAACCAAGCTGCGCTACTTCCCGGTAGGCCGGAGAGCGTAGCCGCCCCATCCGGCCCTCCCTACGGCGTTCCCTGCTGAGAAACGCGCGAAAGTGGCGCGGCTTCCAGCGGAGAAGGGGGAGGAGGGGTCAGCCCTTCGCTGCGGTCTCTGCTTCCTTTGCGTCAGCCTCGATCGCGGCGCTGTCGGCCTTCAGCTCCTTCTCCTCGAGCTTCTTGGCCGTCTTCATCGCCGCCTCGACCTTCGACGTCATGTCTGACACCGCGACGACGATGAGTCCCGCTTGCCCGTTGTCGAGCTGCTCGCCGAGCTCCTTCAGGTCCTTGCGGCTCATGCCCGCGGCCGCGTGCCCGGCCACGGCGCCGAGCACCGCGCCGCCCGTCGTGGTCGCCGCGAGGAGCCCACCGCCGATCGCCGCGAACGGGAACAGCACGACGACGAGCCCACTTGCGAGACCGACGCCCGCGCCGAGCACGCCGCCCGCGGGTCGGCGTCTCGTGCTTCTTCTTGATCTTCACCTTGCCCTTTTCGTCCCGGTCGATCAGGGCGGCGTCATAGGCGTCGATGAGCCCCGCCTCGACGTGCAGGACCTTGATCGCCTCGTAGTCCTGCTCGGCATCCTTCACGTCGTCGTACACACCGACGAGCACCATGAACGTGTCCATTGCCATGCGGCCGACCATACGCGGCATCGTGGATGGATGCAGATGCGCGAGTTCCAGCAGGTCATCGCCCGCACCTATCTCGAACGTGATTCCGAGCGCGGGGTCGCGGTCACGGTCGCGTGGTTGGCGGAGGAAGTCGGGGAGCTCGCCCGCGCGGTGCGCAAGGGCTCGAGGGACGAACAGGTGCACGAGATGGGCGATGTGCTGGCGTGGCTGGCGTCCCTCGCGAACCAGATCGACATCGACTTCGACGATGCGATCGCCCGCTTTCGCGACGGATGTCCGAAGTGTGGAGCGATGCCGTGTGCGTGCCCTTGACGCGCCTCAGCGCGCGGCGAGCAGCTCGGCGATCTGCACCGCGTTGAGCGCGGCGCCCTTGCGCAGGTTGTCGTTCGAGACGAAGAGCGCGAGTCCGTGTCGCACCGTCTCGTCCCGACGGATGCGACCCACGAAGCACGGGTCCTTGCCCGCGGCCTGCAACGGCGTCGGGATCTCGGACAGCTCGACGCCGGGAGCGTCGGCGAGGATCGCGCGCGCCTCGTCGGGGCTGATCGCCCGTTCGAACTCGACGTTGAGCGACAACGAGTGGCCGGTGAACACCGGCACCCGCACGCATGTCGCCGACACCGGAAGGTCCGGGATCTCGAGGATCTTGCGGGTCTCGTCGCGGAACTTCTGCTCCTCGTTCGGTCTCTTCGGAGCCGTCGTCGACGATCGTGCCGGCGAACGGCAGCACGTTGAACGCGATCGGCCTCGCGAACTTCGTCGGCGTCGGGAACTCGACCGCGTCGCCGTCGAAGGTGAGCGCTGCGGCGCCATCGACGACCTTGCGCACCTGCTCGTCGAGCTCGGCCACTCCGGCGAGCCCGGCGCCCGAGATCGCTTGGTAGGTGCTGGCCACCAAGCGCTTCAGCCCGGCCGCGACGTGCAGCGGCTTGAGCACCGGCATGCCGGCCATCGTCGTGCAGTTCGGGTTGGCCACGATGCCCTTGGGAAGGTGCGCCAGCGTGTGCGGGTTGACCTCGGCGACGACGAGCGGCACATCGGGATCCATGCGCCACGCCGACGAGTTGTCGATGACGATCACACCCGCATCGGTGAACCGCTTGGCGAGCGCCTTCGAGCCCGTGGCACCGGCGGAGAACAGCGCGACGTCGAGACCACTCGGGTCGGCGATCGCCGCGTCCTCGACGATGAGATCGACTCCCCGCCACGGCAACGTGCTGCCGGCAGACCGTGCGGAGGCGAAGTAGCGGATCTCGTCGATCGGGAGCTTTCGCTCGTCGAGCACCGCCCGCATGACGCTGCCGACCTGCCCGGTTGCTCCCACGACTCCGACGCGCATGGCGTCAGGCTACCGGCGGGGTCGCGGCGGAATCCCGGCAGTTTCAGGCGCCGAGGGCGAACGCGTCGTGCAGCACCTGCACCGAGCGCTCGACGTCGGCGGCCGCGACGACGCACGAGATCCGGATCGACGAGGTCGAGATCATCTCGATGTTGATGCCGTTGTCGGCGAGCGTCTCGAACATCGTCGCGGCGACACCCGGATTGGTCTTCATGCCCGCACCGATCAGCGAGACCCGGCCGATGTTCTCGTCGTGGGTCACTCCCGTCGCGCTGATCTCGGCCACGAGCGCACCGGTGACGCGCTCACTTGCAGCGAGGTCCGCCTTCGGCACCGTGAACGAGATGTCGGTCGCCCCGCCGATGGACGTGTTCTGCACGATCATGTCGACGTTCACCGATTCGTCGGCGAGCGCGCGGAACAGCCGCGCTGCGATGCCGGGCTTGTCGGGCACTCCGGTGATCGTCACCTTCGCCTCATCGGTGTCGTGCGTGACGGCGGAGATGATCGGGGCTTCCATCGAAGCGTCCTCCTCTGTGATCCATGTGCCGGGCTCCCACGTGAAGCTCGACCGAACGTGGAGTGGCACGTGGTGGTTGCGGGCGAACTCGACCGACCTCAGCGCGAGCACACGGCCGCCCGTTGCCGCCATCTCGAGGATCTCCTCGAACGACACCTTGCTCAGCCGGCGCGCGGTGGGGACGACTCGAGGGTCGGCCGTGAACACCCCGGTGACATCGGTGTAGATCTCGCAGGCATCGGCGTTGAACGCGGCGGCGAGCGCGACCGCGGTCGTGTCCGAGCCGCCACGGCCGAGGGTGGTCACATCGTTCGCGGTCGAGACGCCTTGAAACCCTGCGACCACGGGGATCTGACGGGCCGCGATCGCGGTGCGTATCCGGTCGCCTCTCACCTCGAGGATCTTCGCCTTGCCGTGCGTCGTGTCGGTGACGATGCCGGCCTGGCTCCCCGTGAAAGACGAAGCGTCGATGTCGAGCTCGGCGAGCGCCATGCAAAGCAATGCCATCGTCTTGCGCTCACCGGCGGTGAGCAGCATGTCCATCTCGCGTCCCGGCTGCTTCGAGGAAACCCGGTTTGCGAGGGCGATGAGCTCGTCGGTCTCCTTGCCCATTGCACTGACCACGACGATGACGTCGTTGCCCTGCCGGTGGGTGCGAGCGACGTTCTCGGCGACGGCCCGGATGCGATCGGCGTCGGCGACGGAGGTGCCGCCGTACTTCTGCACGAGGAGGGCCACGCCCTTGGACGGTACCAGCGGCACCCATGCTGACTGTGGGGCGATCCCGGCGAGCCGGTAGGTTTCCCGGCTCGTGGGCACCGCAAAACGTGAACGCCAGAAGGCCGGTCGGCAGGCTCGACTCGAAGCTCAGGAGGCCGAGCAGGCCACTGCGAAGCGCAAGCGCACGATCATCCGAGGGGCGATCCTCCTCGTGGCGTTCCTCGCGGTCGCCTTCATCATCAGCAGGCTCGTCGGCGGCAACGACAACAACACCGCGGTGTCGTCGGGCACGACGGTCGCTGCGGGCGCAAGCACGACCGTCGCTGCAGGCGCAGGCACGACAGGTGCGGGTGCGGCCACCACCGCCGCGGGTTCGGCGGGCACGACGGCGGCCAGCCCGGCGAGCACGATCACGACCGTGCCCGGCACCTCGATCACCGGTACCACGCCCTGCCCGCCGACGGACGGTTCGGCTGAGCGCGTCACCTCCTTCGAGAAGGCACCCCCGATGTGCATCGACCCGGCGAAGAAGTACACCGCCGACGTCGAGACGAACCACGGGAGCTTCACGATCGAGCTCGACCCGAAGGCCGCGCCGAACACCGTGAACAACTTCGTCGTCCTCTCGCTGTACCACTACTACGACGGCATCACGTGCCACCGCGTCGTGGCCGACTTCGTGATCCAGTGCGGCGACCCGAAGGGTGACGGCACCGGCGGGCCGGGCTACGAGTTCGCCGACGAGCTGCCCGCCGAAGGCTCGTACCAGCTGGGGTCGCTCGCGATGGCGAACTCCGGCCCCGACACGAACGGCAGCCAGTTCTTCGTCATCAGCGGCCAGCAGGGCACGCAGCTCCCGGCGAAGTACTCGCTGTTCGGTCAGGTCACCGATGGCCTCGACACCACGATCAAGACGATCGCAGCGCTCGCGGTCCCGGGCGCCGACGGCCCGCCCTCACAGCCCGTGCAGATCCAGAAGGTCACGATCACCGAGTCGTGATCCGTGAGCGGCGGCGCAGTGCGCCGCCGGGTGCGCGAAGCACCGATTGCCGAGCGCAGCGAGCCGGCGCCGATCGAAGCGGAGCGGAGAGCGGCACCGGGAAGTCAGGGCAGGCGGTCCAGCCCGACCTCGTGGCCACCGAGCATGACCTGCACCTTGCCGCTGCCGGCGACGCGCCACGTGCCGTCTCCGTCTCGGATCGCTGCGGTTTGCTCGTCGACCGCGATGATCGGGAACGATGACCCCGCGAGCTCGAACGTGCGCCGCGATCGCTCGTGGCTCCATTGGTCGTGATGGGGGATCACGGCGACTTGCTCGAGCAGGCCGAGGCCGAGCGTGAACGCGCCTCCCCGCGGGTCGACCATCGGGTCGCAGAGGGCCATCGCACCCGCAGACGAGCCGGCGATCACTGCGCCGTTCTGCCATGCCTCGACCAGGCCGTCCCAGAAGGGCGTGGCCTTCAGCACCGAGCGCAGGTGCATCGGCGAGCCGCCGGTGAGGTAGACGAACCGAGCGGTCCGCGCCGCCTCAGTGTTGGCTTCGTCGAGCGCATCGTTTCGGTTCAGCACCATGAGGCCCCGAGCCTTGGCTCCCAATGCCTCGAAGTGGGCGACGGCTTGCTCCACAGACCGGCCGGGATGTTCGTACGCCGCCGCGGTGGGGACCACGAGCACCTCGCTCGCCCCTGCAGCGGTGAGCAGCTCGGCGTCGAAGTCGCAGTCGTCGCCGAACTCGCCTCCACCCACCAACGCCAAGGTGCCGCTCACTGCGGTCACCGTAGCGGGGGTCGTGTCGTCAGCTGACGAGGGCGATGCGCAGCCGCGCGATGTGGTCGGCGTCGACGCCGAGCGTGCCGACGTAGACCTCGATGGTGCCGTGCTCGATCCGGATGTGATCGAGCAGAGCGAGGATGCTCTCGGGCTCTGACTCCATCATCGAGGGCGGTGCCTGGCTCATGCGCTCGCGGGCTTCGGGCACGTTCTCGATGACCCACTCGATCATGCGAGCCATGCCCTCAGTGCTGAGCGCGTAGTCCTCCGCGATGACCTCGTCAGGCACCCCGACGAGTGCGAGCACGAGGGCGGCGAGGATCCCCGTGCGGTCCTTGCCGGCGGCGCAGTGGAACACGATCGGGTAGGCGTCGAGGTCGGTGAGGAGCCGGAGAGAGCTGCCGAGGGCACGCTCGCCGGTGACGAGCATCTCCCGGTATCGGTCGACCAGGAACGTGGGCGAGTCCGCGTTCGCCTCGATGAGCTCGGGCGTCCAGATCACGTCCATCACGGGGTGGTGGCGGTAGTCGACGGAGTCGACCGGGAAGCGACCGTTCTGCTCGATCTCGTCGGGCGTGCGCAGGTCGATCACTGTCCTGAGGCCGAGCGGCTGCAGCCGCACGACGTCGCCTTCGGAGATGCGATGGATGCCATCGGCGCGGTAGAGCGTCTGCCACTTGGTCGTGCCGCCGTCGACGGTCGGGTAACCGCCCAGGTCACGGAAGTTGAAGGAGCGCTCGAGCACGATGTGGCACGCCGGCGCGGCGGTGGTTCTCGACATGCTTTCGACGGTACCGAGGCGAGGTGGCGTCGCGGTCTCGTCGGCGTGAACACAGGGTGACGCCGTCTGGTGTCGCCTCCTTACCCGCCGGTAACCTCGGGCGGTGGCCGTGAAGCGGGTGGGCATCGTCGGGTCGGGGATCATGGGGGCGGGCATCGCCGAGGTGGCCGCGAAAGCGGGCTACGAGGTCATCCTCCGATCCCGTCACGAGGCCAGTGCCTACGGCATGGTGGCTGCCCTCGAGAAGGCCCTCGCCAAGCAGGTCGAGCGGGGGAAGATCGACGAAGCCGAGCGTGCCGCGGTCGTCTCTCGTGTCACCGCGACGACGGTCCTCGGCGAGCTCGCCGACTGTGACCTCGTGATCGAGTCGGTCGTCGAAGACCTCGCGGTGAAGAAGCAGCTCTTCCGCGAGCTCGACCACTACTGCCGCACTGATGCGATCCTGGCCACGAACACCTCGACGCTCCCGGTCGTCGAGATGGCGGTCGAGACCGGCCGGCCCGAGCGGGTCTGCGGCGTGCACTTCTTCAATCCCGCGCCAGCGATGGGCCTCGTCGAGATCGTGCGGCCGCTGCTCCGCGTCTGACGAGACGATCACCGCCGCCCGTGAGTTCGCCGAGCAGTGCGGCAAGCAGGCCGTCGTCGTCGAAGACCGTGCTGGGTTCGTGGTCAACGCGCTGCTCTTCCCGTATCTCAACAACGCGGTGCGGATGCTCGAAGCGGGCACGGCGTCACGAGAAGACATCGACGCGGCGATGAAGGGCGGCTGCAACTTCCCGATGGGGCCGTTCGCGCTGCTCGATCTCGTCGGCCTCGACACCTCCGTCGCGATCCTCGATGCGCTCTACGACGAGTTTCGTGACCCGAACTACGCGCCCTCCCCGCTTCTGCGCCGGATGGTCGACGCGGGGCGCCTCGGCCGCAAGTCCGGCTTCGGCTTCTACGACTACCGCAAGTAGCGCGAGCAGGGCGATGCCCGCCCGGCCCGTCGAGCCGCCGCTGTCCTCATGGCACTTCCCGTCGGTCGACGCGGCTGACGAGGACGGCCTCGTCGGCGTCGGCGCGGATCTCGAGCCCGGCACGTTGCTGGCCGCGTATCGAAGCGGCCTGTTCCCGATGCCGGTCGGACGCGATGGACCAATGGGATGGTGGTCGCCCGATCCCCGTGGCGTGTTGCCGCTCGACGGCTTGTTGGTGACCCGCTCGCTGCGCCGTTCCCTCCGCCGCTACGAGGTGCGCGTCGACACGGACTTCGAGTCGGTGATGCCGCGCGTGCGGTGATCCCGCGCGTTCCGGTGGGTGGATCACCGAGCCGATGGTGTCGGCTTATGTGCGCATGCACGACCTCGGATGGGCGCACAGCGTGGAGACGTGGACGGAGGACGGCGAGCTGGTCGGCGGTCTCTACGGCATCGCCATCGGCGGGTTGTTCGCCGGCGAGTCCATGTTCAGCCTGCAGACCGACGCGTCGAAGGTCGCGCTGGTCGCACTCGTCGACCGGCTGCGTGCCGCAGGCTTCCGTCTGCTGGATGTCCAATGGGCCACGCCGCATCTGCGCACGCTCGGCGTCGTCGAGATCACGCGACCGCGCTACGTGGTCGCGCTGGAGGAAGCGCGTGAGATCGAGGGACTGGACGCATGGTGAGAGCGCGCGGTGAGGGAGAATGAGACCGTGACCGAGCGCGACCAACCGTGGTTGATGCGGACGTATTCGGGTCACTCGACCGCGAAGGCATCGAACGAGCTCTATCGCACGAACCTGTCGAAGGGGCAGACCGGCCTGTCGATCGCGTTCGACCTGCCGACCCAGACGGGATACGACCCCGACTCGCCGATGGCGAAGGGCGAGGTCGGCAAGGTCGGTGTGCCTGTCGCGCATCTCGGCCACATGCGCACCCTGCTCGACGGCATCCCCCCCGGGCGGATGAACACGTCGATGACGATCAATTCCACCGCGGCGTGGCTGCTCGGCCTCTACGTCGCGAACGCCGAGGAGCAAGGCGTCACGGCGGTCGAGCTGCGGGGCACGACCCAGAACGACATCGTCAAGGAGTACCTCTCGCGCGGCACGTACATCTTCCCGCCCGAGCCGAGCCGCCGGCTCATCGTCGACATGGTCGCGTGGTGCGCGTACCACGCTCCCAAGTGGAACCCGATCAACGTGTGCAGCTACCACCTGCAAGAGGCGGGCGCGACGCCAGTGCAGGAGATCGCGTACGCGCTCGCGACGGCGATCGGCGTGCTCGACGCGGTGCGAGATTCGGGCCAGGTCGAGCTCGAGCGCTTCCCCGCGGTGTTCGGGTCGATCTCGTTCTTCGTGAACGCAGGCATCCGCTTCGTCGACGAGATCTGCAAGCTGCGGGCGATGACCGATCTCTGGGATCGCATCGGCATCGAGCGCTACGGCATCGAGGACCCGTCGCTGCGCCGGTTCCGCTACGGCGTGCAGGTGAACTCGCTCGGCCTCACCGAGAGCCAACCCGAGAACAACGTCCAGCGGATCATCCTCGAGATGCTCGCCGTGACGCTCTCGAAGCGGGCCCGCGCCCGCTCGATCCAGCTACCGGCCTGGAACGAGGCGCTGGGCCTGCCCACACCGTGGGATCAGCAATGGTCGTTGCGGATGCAACAGGTGCTGGCGTTCGAGACCGACCTGCTCGAGCACGAAGACATCTTCGACGGATCCGTCGTGATGGAGGCCCGCACCACGGAGCTCGCCGACGCCGCGTGGGCAGAGCTCGACGATGTGCTGTCGCTCGGCGGAGCCTTCGAAGCCATCGAGGAGGTCAAGGGCCGTCTGGTGAGGTCGCTGTCCCAGCGCACGCGGCGCATCGAGTCGGGCGAGCAGGTCGTCGTCGGGGTCAACGCCTACACCGAGAGCACGGCCTCGCCGTTGGAAGGCGACGAGCGGATCCTGCGCGTCGATCCGCAGGTCGAGGCGGACACGATCGCCGATGTCGTGGCGTGGCGCTCAGCGCGTGCGAGCGAGGCGGTCGCTGCGGCGCTGCGCGAGCTCGCCGCCGCCGCCGCAGGTGACACGAAACGTGATGCCGGCGACGATCGCGTGCGCGAAGGCCGGCGTGACCACCGGCGAGTGGGCACAGACGTTGCGCGAGGTGTTCGGCGAGTACCGAGCCCCCACAGGAGTCGGTGCCGCGGTCGGCCACCGCAACGGGGACATGCGCGACCTCGTCGCCCGGGTGTCGACGATGGCGGGCGGTCCCCCACGGTTCCTCGTGGCAAAGCCGGGGCTCGACGGCCACTCGAACGGCGCGGAGCAGATCGCCGTCGCGGCTCGTGACGCGGGGATGGAGGTCGTCTACTCGGGCATCCGGCTCACCCCCGAGCAGATCGCCGCCTCGGCCCGAGACGAAGACGTCGACGTCGTCGGTCTGTCGATCCTGTCGGGCAGCCATCTCGAGCTCGTGCCGCAGGTGATCGCGCTGCTGCGAGCCGAGGGCGTCGACGTGCCGGTCGTCGTCGGGGGGATCATCCCCGAGGAGGATCGGCCCCGCTTGCTCGGCGCCGGGGTGGCCGCGGTCTACACGCCGAAGGACTTCGAGATGGCCCGCATCATCACCGACATTGCGGACATCGTGGAGAAGCGACGTGCCACGACGCGCTGAGCGCGACACGAATGGGCCGTTCGGCCCACGGGTCGTGCTCTTGATTCGAGCCCAGACGCGCCGATGGTCCCTGCGATGACTGATCGGCGGGCGGTCCTCGGTCTAGCCCCGGGCATTCTCGGTCTTGGGCTCGGCATCGCCGCGCTCGCGCTCGATCTGCCAGGGCTCGGCCTTCTTGCCGGTGTCTGTGCGATCGTCGCAGCGTTCGTGGCGCGGCAGCCCGCCGCGCCCAAAACCGAGTCGATACCAGAACCCGAACCAGAACCCGAGCCCGTGCCGGCGCGTCGTCGCACCGATGCGGAGCTCGTGCCCGCCGAGGAGCCTGAGCCGATGTCGATGGATGAACCCATCGAGATGAACGAACCCGAACCCGAGGTGGCCGAAGTGGTCCACCTCCCCAACGATGCAACCCGGAAGGTCGAGAAGGTCATGACCTCGCCCATCACCGACCCGACTGGCTTGTTCAGCGAGGACTACTTCAAGATCGCGGTCGAGACTCGCGTGTCTGCAGCGCGCCGGCACCTTCGACCCGTTGCGATCGTGCTGTTCGACGTGGTGCAGGGTGTGCGGTCGGGTACGCCGACTCGTGTGGCACCCGAGCCGGTCGTGCAAGCAATTCGCACCACGCTGCGCGAGGCCGACACCGCGTGTCGTCTGGCCGATGGACGCTTCGGCTTCGTCCTCGAAGACACACCCGAGGACGGTGCGATCTGGACCGTCGAGCGGCTGCGCCGGGCGCTCACGGACGGGAACGAGGCCGAGCGCGACGCAGTGCAGACGAGATGGGCCGGCATCGCGTGCTACCCCGCTCACGCTTTCTCGGCGTCGGAGACGCTGGCCAAAGCGCAGGCCGCGTTCGAGGCCGCGAAGGACTGGCCGCAGGACCGCATCGAGGTCGCAACCTCCACCGACTGAACCCGTGGTCTGTCGCGCTCGTACTCACATGAGGCGAAGCGAACGGAGGCTCCGGTGTCCAAACGATTTCTCGGTCTTGCGGTCGTCCTGATCGCTGGGCTTGCTCTTGCCGCATGCGGCGACGACTCGGGCAGCTCATCGGCATCGACCGCGGCTGCCGGCACGACAGCCGCGTCCGCTGGCTCGACAGCCGCGGCGGCGACATCTTCTGCTGGTACGACCGCGGCCGGTTCGGCCGCCGCGGGGAGCGCCACAGTGATGGCCGCCGACAACGCCACGATCGGTCAGCAGATCCTCGAGAACTCGGCCGGCATGACCGTGTACCTCTTCGTGCCGGACGGCACCTCGACGACGAGCGCGGTGCCCGCGGGCATCAAGGCGAACTGGCCTGCGGTCGTCGCCGCTGGTACCCCGGTCGCAGGCCCGGGCCTCGACGCATCGAAGCTCTCTGTCGCGACGCAGCCCGACGGCACGCAGCAGGTCGTCTACAACGGCCATCTGCTGTACACGTTCCTCAGCGACACCGCTCCCGGCGATGCCAAAGGGCAGGACCTCGGCGGCGCCTGGTACGTGCTGTCACCCACCGGCGAGCAGGTCGGCGCCTGACGGCTGATCCCTACCAGCCGTTCGAGCGGATCTGATCTCCGTCGGCATCAAGAGGACGCCCGGCCCATCTGATGCGGCCGGGCGTCTTCGCGAGTCGAGCGATGAGACCTTGCATCGGCACCCCGTCGACTTCGACGATGGCGTCACGCGCGAGGTAGTGCGGATCGCTGTCGATGTCGGCCATCGTCATCACCGGAGCGATGGCGGCCTCGGCGGCCTCGAACGCGGCGAGCACCTCGTCGAGACGGTCGCGGCCGCGATCCACGCCGGCACGACGTCGTCGACCTCATCGCGATGCTCGACCCGACCGGCGAACGTTGCGAACCGAGGATCGTCACCGAGCCCGACGAGCGCCATCACGCGTGCCGCCACCGATTCCGCTGACGTCGAGACCGCGACCCACTCGCCGTCCGCGCAGCGGTACGTGCCCCGCGGCACCGAGTAGGGGATGCCCGAACCCATCCGAGGTTGCTCGTAACCGAGGAGACGGTAGCGCGCCGATGAGCGGACCCATCAGCTGGAAGAGCGACTCGAGCAGGTTGACGTCGACGACCTGTCCGACACCGGAGTGGACGCCGACCATCGTGGCGAACGCCGCGACGAGCCCCGTCGACCTCGTCGGTGAGCGCGATCGGTGGGAGCAGAGGGCCGCCGTCGGGCTCGCCGTTGATCGCCGCGAACCCGCCATCGCCTCGGCGATGGTCGCGAAGCCAGGGCGGTGGCGAGTACGGACCGTCCTGGCCGAAACCGGTGACGCGCGTGATCACGAGCCGCGGGTTGCGGGCGAGCAGCACGTCGGGGCCGAGCCCGAGCCGCTCGAGGGTGCCGGGACGGAAGTTCTCGATCAGCACATCGGCCTCGTCGAAGAGCCGGTGCATCACGTCGAGGTCGGTGGCGCGCTTGAGGTCGAGTGTGATGGTGCGCTTGCCGCGTCCGGCGAGCTTCCACCACAACGTGACGTCGTCGCGAGGGTCGCGCCAGCCCAGGCCGCGCAGCGTGTCACCGCCGTCGGGCCGCTCGACCTTGACGACGTCGGCGCCGAAGTCGGCGAGGTATCGGGCGCACGCCGGGCCCGCCACCACCGACGACGCGTCGATGACCTTCAGATCGGCGAGCGGCCCCGCACTCACCCGAACACGTTGAAGCCGTCGGGCAACGAGGAGCGCCCGCCGAGCGCGCGGATCATCACGAGCGGATCGGCGACTTGCGCCATGATCGCCGTGGTCAACGCGATCCGTGTCTGGGCGCACCGTGGGCGGTCGATCGAGCGCGTCGGTGAGATCGAGCGTGTGGACCGTGAGCTCGACGATTCGAGTGGGCAGGTAGTCGATGAGGAACATCCCGCCGAACCGCGAGGTGCACACCGCGTCGTCGGGTTCGCTCGCGACCCGATCGAGCACACGCTGGCAGAGCTCGCGGATCGCCGGCACCGGGTCGTCTCCGAGCGCCGCTCCTGCCTGACGGCCACGTTCGGCGACGTCGTCGTGGAGCGTCGACGTCGCGACTTGCAGCCCCAGCGTGTAGTAGTCGATCGGCGAGTGGATCGTGACCTCAGCCGGCATCGTGTCGAGGTACTGCTCCACCGTGACCAGGGCGCGGCTCGTGTGCCCGACGAGCTGGCGCACGTTCCACACCCCGAGTCCGGGAGCCACCCACGCGTCGTCCGGCACCGAGAGCACCGCATCGACGAACCCCGCCGTCGCCTCGCTGAACGCATGCCGCACGTCGGTCATGACTTCACCTCCATCGTGAAGCACCGATCGCTCAGCGCGCCGAACGCGTACGTCTCGTAGAACCCGGCGAACATCGCGCGGGTCTTCTCGCTCCATGCGAGCGCGGCGGGGGTCGAGATGCGGCGGTGCACCTGGATGACGCCGCCTTCGTGCACGCGATACTCCGCCCATGTGCCGGGGAAGTCCTTGACGCACGCGACCTCGACGTAGGGCACGTCACCAGTCGCGTCGAAGTGGCGCACCCGGTTTCGGTGCGTGTGGCCGGCGAAGTACCCGAGGATCGACGGCCGCCGGGCGATCACGTCGACGAGACCCTCGGAGCTGTCGGGGTCGAGGCCGAAGTAGGTGAGGCTGCGCTTCGCTGAGTCGGGGCTCCACGGATGGTGGTGGCCCATCACCATGACCGGGCGATCGCTCGTCGATGCAAGGTCGTCGACCCAGGCGAGCTGCTCGCGGGTGATCCGTCCCGTCGTCTCGAACGGGATCACCGTGTCGAGCACCAGCACGCGCACGCCGGGAAGCACGACCTCGCGGTCGCCCGCTTCGTAGGTCTGGCCCCGATAGCCGTCGTGGTTCCCTCGCACGGTGTGCAAGCGATCGCCGAACGCGCCGCCGTAGAACTCACGGAACGCGGCGTACTCGTCGTCTCGACCGTCGGCCGTGAGATCGCCCTTCACGATGACCGCCGCCGGGTCGATCGCGGCGATCTCCGCGATCGCGCCTGCGTTCATCATCTCCGGATACGGGGGCTCGCCTGGCTCGGCCCGGAAGGTCGGCCCGGATTCGAACTCCTCGAGGTTGCCGCACTCGGTCTCGCCGAAGTGGACGTCGTTCACGGTGGCGAACCTGCACAGCAGCTCGCCGCGGGGCCGAGTGAGCGTGCGCACCGACATCCCCATCAGATCGTGCCCGGTGTCGGGCTCGAGGCCGTCGAACCGAAGCACCGTGTCACCGTCGTGGAAGATGACCTCGTCGTCCGCGACCGTCGTCAGCTCGAGCGGCACGGTGTCACCAGGGCCGTGCGCGACGAGCCGCCACTGGCCGCGCCCACCAACGTCCCGAGAATCGCCATGCCGGAGTAGTCGGGTCGGGAGTCGGGAGCGCGGGTGCCGGCTGTGGCCACGTCATCGTGATCGCCGCGATGATCGCTGCCATCTCCTCATCGGTCGGTGTGGGATGCACGTCGGCGACGCGAGGCACGACCGTCGTCACAGCGGCATGTTCCCGTGCTTGCGCCGCGGGAGCTCCTCACGCTTGGACCGCAGCATGCGCAGACCAGCGACGAGCTTCACCCGGGTCTCGGCCGGATCGATCACGTCGTCGACGTACCCGCGCTCCGCTGCGCTGTAGGGGTTCGCGTACTTCTCGGTGTACTCGGCGACCAGCTCGGCGCGCCTGCCGACAGGGTCGGCGGCCTGCTGCAGCTCTCGTCGGTACAAGATCTCGACCGCACCCTGCGGTCCCATCACGGCGAGCTCCGCGCTCGGCCATGCGTACGCGAGGTCGGCCCCGATCGACTTGGAGTTCATGACGACGTACGCACCGCCGTACGCCTTGCGCGTGATGACCTGGATGCGAGGCACGGTCGCTTCGCAGTACGCATAGAGCAGCTTGGCGCCGTGGCGGATGATGCCGCCGTACTCCTGGTCGACGCCGGGCAGGAAGCCCGGCACGTCGACGAACGTGACGATCGGGATGTTGAACGCGTCGCAGGTGCGCACGAAGCGCGCGGCCTTCTCGGACGAGTCGATGTCGAGCACGCCGGCGAGCACCATCGGTTGATTGCCGACGATGCCGACGGGGTGTCCGTCGATGCGTGAGAAGCCACACACGATCGAGCCCGCCCAGTGCGGGAAGTACTCGAAGAACTCGCCGTCGTCGACGACCGTCGTGATGACCTTCTTCATGTCGTACGGCTTGTTGGCCGTGTCGGGCATCAGGTCGACGAGCCCAGGGCAGAGCCGCTCGGGATCGTCACCCGACTCGAACGCGGGCGGATCCTCCAGGTTGTTCGACGGCAGGAACGACAAGAGGTAGCGCACGTCTTCGAGGCACGCCTTCTCATCCGCTGCCACGAACGTCGCCACACCCGACTTGGTCGCGTGGCTCATCGCGCCGCCGAGCTCTTCGAGCGTGACGTCCTCACCGGTCACCGTGCGCACGACGTCAGGCCCGGTGATGAACATGTGCGAGCTCTCGCGCACCATGAAGATGAAGTCGGTCATCGCGGGGCTGTACACGGCGCCGCCTGCACATGGCCCGAGGACGACCGAGATCTGCGGCACGACGCCCGATGCGAGCACGTTGCGGTAGAAGATGCCGCCGTACGACGCGAGGGACACGACCCCTTCCTGGATGCGTGCGCCGGCACCGTCGTTCAGCCCGATGACGGGCGCGCCGACCTTGAGCGCGACATCCATCAGCTTGTGGATCTTCTCGGCGAACACCTCGCCGAGCGCGCCGCCGAACACCGTGAAGTCTTGGCTGAACACGAAGACCTTGCGACCGTTGATCGTGCCCCATCCGGTGATGACGCCGTCGGTGTAGGGGTGCTCTTCGAGGCCAGCGGCGTGTGCGCGATGGCGGGCGAGCAGGTCGAGCTCGTTGAACGACCCGGGGTCGAGAAGGAAGTCGACGCGCTCGCGGGCGAGCAGCTTGCCCTTGTCGTGCTGCCGCTTGATCGCGTGCGGCGCACCGGCTTGATAGGCCTCGGCCTTGCGGCGCTCGAGGTCCGCGATCCGCTCTCTGAGCGGGTGTTCGGTCATGGGCGCAGACTACCGGGCACCATGTCGCGGTGATCGAGGTCGTCTTAGGCCGCATCGATGTCGAACCGGGGTCGTCGCTCGTCGCCGCACTGCTCGACGAGCTCCGTTCGCGCTACGGCGAGGACGACGACGACCCACCGTCGCCTGACGACCTCGCGCCACCGAACGGCTCGTTCTTCGTCGCGTTGCGTGAGAGCGAAGCCGTCGGCTGCGGGGGCATCAAGCACTTCGCCGACGGCATCGGAGAGGTGAAGCGCATGTACGTCACTCCCGCGGCCCGTCGGACCGGCGTGGCGCGCGCGGTGCTCGCGCAGGTCGAGGCCGAGGGCCGTCGCCGTAGGTACCGCGAGCTCCGCCTCGAGACCGGCACGCTGCAGCCCGAGGCGATCGCGCTGTACGCGTCAGTCGGGTTCGAGCTGATCCCGTGCTGGGGGATCTACGAGCACTTTCCGCTGAGCCGCTGCATGGCGAAGACCCTCACCCCAGCGAACCTGTGCGAATAACCGGCCAACGCTGTCCGGTTATTCGCACGAGAACGGCGGATTGAGGTGATCGGTCAGCGAGGGGGCGGGGCGATCTCCCATTCGATCTCGACCGAGACCGAGAGCTTCTGCGCGCCGGGCTCGATCGGCACGGCCGAATCGGCGGCCATCGCCCGCATCATCGGGCGGAACGGCGGCGCGCCACCTCCGCCTCCTCCTTCGGAGATGCGACGGATCGGCCCGAGCGCCACGCCTGCGACTGACGCGAGCTGTTGCGCTTGCCCCATGGCCTTCTCGACCGCGGCGCGGCGCGCGTCGAGCAAGAACGGCACTCGGGTCTTCGATGCCGAACGTGAGCGAGCCCATGCGGATGTCATCACCGACCGCGCTCGCCGCTGCGTCGATCACCGATCCGGCGCGCGACGAGGTCACGCAGCACCACCACGAGTTCGTTCGTCGCCTCGTAGCCGACGAGCTTTCGGTTCTTGTCGTCGTAGTGCGGATAGATCGCCACCGACCGCGTCGCGACGTCGGTCGTGGCGACTCCTTCTGCCGCGAGCAGCTCGATCAAAGCAGCGGTGCGCTCGTTCGCCTGTGACAACGCTTGCCTCGCGGTGGGTGACCGGCACACGACACCGAGATCGATGGACAGTCGGTCGGGCGGCGCGCTGACCTCGCCGGTGCCCACGACACGGATGGTCGCGGGTCGAGGCGGAGGCCCAGGTGGCGGGGGAGGCGGAGGCTCGGGCGGCATCCCGCAACCCTTCCACGGCGCAACCGCTGCACGCTCCCGAGACAAGTGGACAATGCTGGACCGCTGTGCGCCTGCCTGTCATGCCGCCTGTCGCGCCGATGCTCGCGAAGGCGGCCGACGAGCTGCCCGAGGGCGACGGATGGATGTACGAGCCGAAATGGGATGGCTTTCGGTGCGTGGTCTTCCGCGATGGCGACGAAGTCGAGCTCGGCAGCCGCAACGAGCGTCCGCTCACTCGATACTTCCCCGAGGTCGTCGCGGCGATCCGCAGCCATCTGCCGGCGCGGTGTGTGATCGACGGCGAGATCGTGATCCCCGGCGAGATGGGCCTCGACTTCGACGCGCTGCTGCAGCGCATCCATCCCGCGGACAGTCGTGTGCGCAGGCTCGCCGCCGAGACCCCCGCGTCATTCGTCGCCTTTGATCTCCTCGCGCTCGGCGATCGTGATCTGACCGAGGTTCCGTTTGCCGAGCGCAGGAAGATCCTCGAGTCGGTCGCGACAACTCGTCCACCGATCTTCGTCACGCCGATCTCGACCGAAGCCGCGATAGCGAGGGACTGGTTCAATCGCTTCGAAGGCGCGGGTCTCGATGGCGTCGTGGCGAAGCGCGCCGACCTCACGTACAGGCCGAGCGAGCGCGTGATGATCAAGGTGAAGCACAAGAGGACGGCCGACTGCGTGGTCGGCGGATACCGCGTGCACAAGGACGGCAACGGTGTCGGCTCGTTGTTGCTCGGCCTCTACGACGACACCGGTGACCTGCAACACGTCGGCGTCGCGTCGAGCTTCACCGCTAAGCGCCGCAAGGAGCTGCTCGAAGAGCTCGCGCCCTACCGCGAGCGCGCGATCGAGGGCCATCCGTGGCAGGGGTGGGCGGAGGCGGTGGAGCGCGAGGAGGCCGCTGGGCAGCGCATGCCGGGAGCCGTGAGCCGTTGGAACGCGAAGAAGGACCTCTCGTGGACTCCGATCCGCGCCGAGCTCGTCTGCGAGGTGAAGTTCGACCAGCTACAGGGAAGCCGGTTCCGCCACGCCACCTCGTTCGCGCGATGGCGGCCGGATCGTGAGCCGACCTCGTGCACCTACGACCAGCTGGAAGTGGCGACCCCGCTCGAGCTGCTGAGCGTCTTCGGCGGACCTGAGTCGTGAGCTCGAGCACCCTCCCCGAGCTCGAGCTGCTCGATCTGGGCGCGTTCGAGTCGGTGGGGGGAGTGGACACACGAGTTGCACATGACGCCCGCGGGTGGTGGCCCGTCGTCGTCGCAGCTGGCGTCGTTGCGGCGTTGCTCCTGACGGGCCGCAACAGCCATGCCGTCGAGCAACCGGCTGCGGTCGCGGCGCTGCCATCGCCGGTCGCGAGCACCGTGCCGGCGGCGCCACTGGCTTCGTTCACCATCGTGATGCGCGATTCGCTGTCCCGCCATGTCGTGCTCGTCGATCCGAACGGTCGGGCGGTGCGTCTCGCGCTCACCTCTGATTCGGTGATCCGACCGCTCGACGTGGCGGCCCCGCCTCCCCTCGACCTGTCACTCGGGGGGCTCCCTGCGGGGCGGCGACCGGTCGCGGTGCTCGACCGGTCGATCGTCCTCGTGCCGTCCTCGACTGCGGGACCTCCCGTCGAGGTGTGGGGTGGTGGCGTGAACATCCAAGTGGTCGATGACACCGGCCGGTTCGTCGCCGCGTCGGATGACCGGGTCGCGACAGTGGACGAGGCATGTACGTCGTGCACGATGCGGATCAGCACGAGCGAAGGAGCGCTGGCGCAGGAGATCGCGCCGTTCACGGGCTTCCAACCGGTGTCGACGGGACTGTTCTCACCCGACGGCCGGTACGTCGCCGTGCGGTTCGCCGAGGAGCATCGTCCGTTCGACGGCGTCGCCCTCGCCGACTTGCGCACCGGAACGATGGAACCCCTCGTCGGCGTCAGCGGCGACGACGCGCTCGGGATGGCCTGGTCCACCGACTCTCGGCTCTATCTGTTGGGACCGCGTGACGTCGTGCGATACGAGCCGGGACTCGGGCCGACTGGGCGGTTCCCGATCAAGGACTGGGACGGCGACGGATGAAGCATCGGCGCAACGGCGACCTTCCCGAGCTCGAGCTGCTCGCCCTCGACGAGGAGGATCCCGCGCGGTCGGTCGCCACGGTCGACGTGCACGCGAGGCGATGGTGGCCAGTTGCTCTCGGTGCCGCCGTGATCGCGGGGGCGATCTTCGTGACGGGGCACGACGGGTCGAGCGTCGCCGCCCCACCCGCGCCGACGACGGCGTCCACGCTGTTCGCACCGGCGACGACCGAGGTGCCGAGCGCGCAGAGCGCGGCCGACGCGGCCCGGCGCGCGTACCCGGCCGTCCTGATGTCCGCCGACGCGACCGCGCTCATCGTGCTCGCGCAAGGTGGCGCGTTCGAAGTCGACGTCACGCAGGCGCCCGACACGATCTCGGGATACGTCGCTCGTCCTCCGGCGACCGTGGTGACGCTCTCGAACGGACTGGTGCGTGCGTACTCGCGCAGCTCTCCCAACGGGATCGATCTCGGCAGTGCCCGCGGGGTCTTTGCATCGCAGGATCCTCGACGGGTGTGGCTCAGTGGTGTCCTCGACGGCGGCGCCGCGGTCAAGGAGATGCCGGTCGACGGCACCGTGGCACCGCAGCTCGCGACCGGCTTCATCCGTTTGCCCCAGGGATACGAGGTCGCGGGCGTCGCGGGGAGCCAGCTCGTGCTGTCGTCAACCGGCGACTCGGCCGACTCGGGAGCGCTGCAGACGTGGGATCCCGAGACGCGTGCCACGGACTTCGTCACGCAGCGCGGCTCGCTGCTGGCAGCCGCGGACGGCGCGCTGGCCTGGACCCGACCGGGATGCCTCGAGTGCGGCATCTACGTGCGCCGGGGCGACATCATCAACGTCATCTCGTCGGTGCCGAATCTCGACCCGACGGTGCCGGGCGCGTTCTCACCCGACGGCAGGTTCCTCGCGGTCGGCATCACCGGCGCGTGGCCGGGTGGCGGCACCGGGGCCATCGTCCACGCAGTCGCGGTGGTTGACCTCGATCCACAGCACTACTTTGCGGTCGCGACACCCGACATCCGCTCGACGACACCAGTGGGGATGACGTGGTCGAGTGGCGGAGCGCTGCTCGTGCGCGACACGAGCGATCGCATCGTCGCCTACGAGCCCAGCGCCGGCGGCATCGCGAACATGTTCGCGTTCCGCCCCCGTGAGCAGCGGCCGCCGTCGAATCTCACCGCGCTCCCCTCCCGCATCCCGCACACGCTGCCGCCGCGTGACCCGCCGCCGACGACGCTGCCGCCGCCGATCCCACCCGGTTAGCCGGCGTCTTCGTCCTGATCGTCGGCGCCCTTCGCCTTCCGGCTCGGTGCGACCCGCCGAGCCTCACCCGGTTGCTTGCGGAAGTGAGGGGGCCACGGCGCGTCGCCGAGACCCTCGCGCTCGTCACGCGCCGCGAGCTCGAGCAGTGGCTCGAGCGAGTACGCGTGATCGTCGATTGTCGCTCCCGGGTCGCCGATCGTCGCGTAACGCGGAGGCACCGTCGCGAGGTTGAAGTCCGCGAGCTCGACGTCGGGCACCTCGTCCCAGCTGACGGGGCACGACACGAGGGCGTATCGATTCGCGCGCACTGAATACGCGGAGGCAACCGTGCGGTCACGCGCGTTCTGGTTGTAGTCGAGGAAGACGCGCTCGCCGCGCTCCTCCTTCCACCACTTCGACGTCGCGATCTCCGGGATGCGTCGCTCGACCGCGCGCGCGAGAGCCAACGCGGCGCGGCGCACGTCGTCGAAGCCCCACTTCGCGACGATGCGGATGTTCACGTGGATGCCCCGCGACCCCGAGGTCTTCGGGTACCCCTCGAGCCCATGTTCTGCGAGCACCTCGCGCACGTGCAGTGCGACGGTGCGCACCGCGGCGAACGTGACGCCCGGCTGCGGATCGAGGTCGACGCGCAGCTCGTCGGGATGATGCACGTCCCACCGCCGCACCGGCCACGGGTTCAGGTCCAGGCATCCGAGGTTCACGGCCCAGATGAGGTGGGCGACGTCGACCGGGCACAGCTCGGTCGCGGTGCGGCCGCTGGGGAACGCGACCGTGACCGTCTGCAGCCAGTCTGGGCGATTCTCGGGCACTCGCTTCTGGAAGAAGAAGTCGCCTTCGGCTCCGTTCGGGTACCGCTTCATCACGGTCGGTCGAGTCGCGACACCCTTCAGGGCGCCTTCGCCGACGGCGAGGTAGTAGTTGACGAGGTCGAGCTTGGTCTCGTTGCGCTCGGCGAAGAAGACCTTGCTGGGGTTGGACACCCGCACCGTGCGGCCGTCGACCTCGATGTCGACGTGCTCTCCCTTGCTCGCCACCGCTCCAGCCTCGCAGGCCCGCTCCCGGGGCTGGCGCCCCCATCGGGCCAGTACCGCATCTCGATGCATCTCCGTCTATCCTGCACTCCTCACGGCGGAGCGGGCGGAGGATGAGATGAGGATGCGGATGCAGCGCCGCGCGGCCTTCGGGCTCGTGTGCGTGGTCACGGCAGGCGCAGCAGTGCTCGGGCTCGGCACGCCCAGTGCGGCGGATGGCTGGCAGGACGAGGTGCACCTGCGACCCGAGTCGGTCGACGTCTTGCTCGGCGTCGACCGTGACGGCCACGCGGCGTCGTCGCCCCTGCCGGCCGAAGCGATCGTCGATCCGACGATCTATCGCAACGTCACGGTCGTGCACGATGCCAGCGCAGGGGCATGCGAGACGCCGGGCGCGGTGCGCGTGACCATGACCGGCACCGGCGCCGACGGTGCGCAGGCCACGCTCCTGTCGCAGTGTGAGGTCAACACGGTCTCGTCGGGCGAGGCGCGCGAGGCGGCGAGTGACGTCGCACGAGATGTCGCTCGACTCACCCTTCCGACCGCTGGTTTCGATCCCCGCGTCCGAGGGCTCGTCGGCCTGCGCACGTGGTTGCACATCGGCATCCCCGATCAGAAGTTCGCGTCGGTCGCCGTCGACGGGTATGCGTTGCGCGCCGTGGCGCGACCGATTGCCGTCGAGGTCACGCTCGACGGAGTGAAGCAAGCGGTGCGGCTCACGCCGGAGCCTGGCACTCCGCTCGATGCCGTCGGCCCGTTCGTGTTCACGCGGTCGGGTCGGCATCACCTCTCGGTGCGGGTGCAGTGGATCGCGGAATGGGCGCTGGTGAACGACACGGGCGCGCCGGTTCGGTTCGGCACCCTCAGCAACGTGCCCGGCGCGACCGTCAGCACGGACTACACGGTGGTGCAGGCGCAAGCCCGCATTCGCTAGCCCTCCGCCAGCCCAGTCAGCGCCCCTTCGCGACGCGCGCGAGCGCGACCCTCCAGGCTCTTCGTGCCGAGCTCCTCGCACACCGCGCTCGAATCGGTCGGTCGGCCCGGTCCATCGCCAGTCGTCGACGGCTCCCACCTCGACGTCGCGCTCCACCGTCGCGATCCGCCGGAAGAGCAGCGCAAGCTCGAAGCTCTCGACGAGCGTGTCGGCGAGGCGCGGCACATGCCGCAGTCCCGGCACATCCCATTGCGCGCCGTGTTGGGGGATGTCCTCGAGATGGGGATACCGGCCGAGCAGAGCGGCCACCGTCTTCGCGCCGAAGCCCGGCAGCCCAGGAAAGCCATCGGCGCTGTCGCCCACCAACGCGAGGTAGTCGGGGATCGACGAAGGCCCGACGCCGAACTTCTCCCGCACTCCGTCCTCGTCGATCACGATGCCCTTGCGCCGATCGAGCTGCACGACCCGCGTGCCGGTGACGCATTGGCCGAGATCCTTGTCGGGCGTGCAGAGGAACACCTGGTCGACTCGCCCGTCCTGCTCGGCGATCGCGGCCGCAGCCGCCATCGCGTCATCGGCCTCGAACTCGACCATCGGCCACACGGTCACGCCCATCGCATCGAGCGCGTCCTCGAACACGGGGAGCTGAGCGAGCAGCTCTGGCGGCATCCCTGCACTCGTCTTGTAGCCCGGCCACAGGTCGTTGCGAAACGATTCGATGATGTGGTCGGACGCGACGCCGACATGTGTGGCGCCGTCCTCGAAGAGAGCGAGGGTCGATCCGAGGACACCGACGGTCGCGCCGAACGGTCCGGGTTCGGGGCGGCCGAAGTGCTGCCGGAAGAGCTCGTAGGTGCCGTCGACGAGATGGACGTCCATGCGCGCCAGTGTGGTCGATCGATACGGTGAGCGGTCATGCGCTTGCGCGGACTGATCGGGATGGTCGCTGTACTGCCCGTGGAGCGCCAAGCTGATCGACCTCCAAGTGTCCTGACAGTTGTGACACCCTGATTGCAGTGCCCGCTCCATCGATCCGTCGTCTCGTCGCGCTGGTGGCCGTGGGCGCGGCGACGCTCGCGGTGTCGGCATGCGGTGACGATTCGAGCGGGCAGACCGCGTCGTCACGCGAGTCCGACGTCTATGCCGCGATCCTCGTCACGGTCGCAGCCGACGAACCGCCCGCCGACGCGACACCGATCCTCTACGTCGCGCCGCTCGCGAACGAGAAGGCCATCCCGCTGCAAGTGCAGGTGTCGGTCGTCGACGCGCTCGCCTCAGAGGCCACTGTGCGGTTCGTGGACGACGCCGATCAGGCGATTGACCAAGAAGCCGACGGCGCGCCCGTGTTCGACGACGCGGTGCTCGTGCGGCTCGGCGCGGTGCCACCGGACGGCGCGACTGTGCGAGTGCCGGGCGAGCTATACCGCACCGAGACCGACACCTCGCCGGTCGAGTACGACCTGAGTGAGACGGAGAGCGGCTGGGTCGTGACTTCGTCGACGACACCGACAGCCGCTGCGAGCTAGCTGGGACTGGGATCGGCCGCGTCGACGCTCGACTGTGCGAGCTCGAGCGCCCGCGCTGCGACACCGACATCAAGCGGACCGGTCCCCTGCACGGCCTGCTTCCAGATCTCGTCGAGCTCGGGGCCCAACCCATCCCCGTTCAGTGCTGACGCGCGAGCGACCCTGACCGCGTCCGCCGCGGTCGTCACCGCGAGGCGATCCTCGCCCTGCGCGTGCAGCGCGCTCGCGATCGCCAGAAGCGAACGAGAGAGGTTCTGCTCCCTCCGATCGAGTGAGGTCTGCACGACGAGCTGGTGCCTTCGCAGCGCCCGAAGGCTGATGAGGTAGAGCGCCCCCGCACCGCCGAGCACGATCCCGAGCGCCGCCAGGCCGATCGCGTTGCCGGGGCGGGACAGCACCGCTACGACCGCACCGATCACCCATGCGATCTGGAAGCGAGTCTCGAATCGCGCGAACGCGTGGCCCTTCTCCGCGTCAGGGGCCAATCGTTGGGTGAGGCTGTCGAACGCTTGCCGCGCGACGTTGGCGGCGATGCCAGTCGTGAAGGCCACCAAGATCACTGCCGGCTCTGCGAATTGCACGGGCGCAATCAGCGCGGCGGCGCCGGCTGTCGCCAGCGACAGGGCGAGGAGCATCTCCTCGTTCACGTACGCGCGGGCGAACGTCGCGATGTACGAGCCGAGGAACCCGCCGGCGCCCCCTGCTGCGATGACGACGCCGAAGAACCACGCGGGTTCGCCGCTCACCTTCAGGTTGAACGCGATGAAGAACGCAAGGAACCCGACGCCGCCACGCATGGCGCTCGTCGCGTTGGCGGCGAACGTCACCGCGCTGCTGCGGAGCTCGACGTCGTCGACGATCGGGTTCCGGCCGGTCCCGTGGACCTTCGGGATGCGCAGCGCAAACGGCACCGCGACGACGTGAACGACCGCAGCGACGATCAGCACGCTCTCGGTCGAGGTGAGGTTGAGCAGCGCGGCCCCGGCCAGACCGGCGATGCCACCGACGAGCGCGGTGGCACGCGACAGGCGGGCGTTCTCGGCCACGAGCCGGTCATCGTCGCCGACGAGCCATGGCACGAGGGAGCTCTTGGCGATGGATGCGGTCTTGCTCAGCACGAGCACGCCGAACGCGAGCGGGAAGAACGCAAGGCTCCGCAGCTGCACCGCGACGAGCACCATCGCGACGGCTCGTCCAAGGTTCGTGAAGGCGATCAGTGCTCGCTGACTGCCCGGGAAGCGATCGATGGCTGTCCCGACGAACGGTCCCACGATCGCGAAAGGGGCCAGCGTGAGGAGCAGGTAGAGCAGCACGGTCGGGCGGGCCGCGTCCGCCGAGACGTTGAAGAAGAGTGACCCTGCCAGCGAGACGGTGAAGAGCGCGTCACCGGCAACGCCGACCGAGTTCGCCACGACGAGCCTCCGGTAGGGCTCGGCGCCCACCACCGCAGCTACTGCGCGGGAGGTTCGCGGCATCGCGCCAGTGTGCACCAGTACCGAGCGTCGGTAGCGTGCGCCGCATGGCGTTCCGGGGATGGCCAGCGGAAGCGATCACCTTCTACGAAGGTCTCGAAGCCGACAACTCGCGCACCTACTGGCTCGCGCACAAGGACATCTACGAGTCGGCCGTGGTCGCGCCATTCCACGCGTTCTCCGACGAGGTCGCCGAGACCTTCGGCCCGTTGCACCTCTTCAGGCCGCATCGCGATGTCCGCTTCAGCAAGGACAAGTCGCCCTACAAGACCGCGCAAGGCGCGGTCACCGAGAGCGAGGGCGGCGCGATCTACTACGTCTCGTTGTCGGCCAGCGGCCTGTTCGCCGGCTCCGGGTACTACCGCCCCGCGCCCGATCAGCTCGTACGAACGCGCGAGGCGATCGACGACGACAAGTCCGGTCCGGCGCTCGAGCGAGCGGTCGCGAAGGCGCGCAAGGCGGGATACGAGATCGGCGGCGACGCGCTCAAGACGGCTCCGAAGGGCTACGCCAAGGACCACCCGCGCATCGAGCTGTTGCGGATGAAGGGGATCACCGTCGGCAAGGCCTGGCCGCTGGCGAAGTGGATGCAGACCGCGAAGGCGAAGGACCGCATCGTCGACGCGTGGCGGGCGTCTGACGAGGTGAACGACTGGCTCGCGACGCACGTCGGCCCGAGCACCGCGCCGCCTGAGGACGGCTGGGGCTAGGGCTGCACGGTCTCGGCCCAGCGGCCGATCGCGTAGGCGGTCAGCTCGAGCACCTCGTCGAGAGCGTCGTCGGTGGCCGAGACGACTGTGCGATCGCCCGACGCGAGATGCAACGCGGTGATCGTGTCGGGGAGGACACCGGCGTCCATCGTCCGCACCAGAGCGACGTACGCGAGGGAGATGCGGGTGTGCGCGGTCGGCGGACCCGCCTCGATGATGCCCGGGGTGCGTCCCGGCCCGAGGTCGATGCGCGCTGACAGCGACAACACGTCTTTGCGCACGGTTGCGTAGCTCGTGCCCTCGCCACGCGCGCGGATGTCACGCGGCGGCCAGCGCAGCTGGCTGCGGCACGCCGTCACCCAGGTGACCGCGTCGCGGGCGGTCGCCGCGCGTCCACCTTCCCCGATGCTGCAGAGCCAGTCTTCGAGCTCGGCCCCTTCCCGATCGGCCCACCCTTCACGACCGACGGCGACGAGACGGTCGATCACTCGTGACACCGCGTCCAGGGGCGTGAGTCGACGACCGTCGAGCGTCGCGGCGGCCAGCTCTTGCAGCGCCGGCAGCCCGATCGAACGCCGGGCGAAGGCGGCACTCCACTGAAACGGAGCGCTGGGGTCCCGGTCGTCGAGAAGCCGCTCGACGTCGAACCAGCCGAGCGTGGACCGGGGAGCCTCGATGTCGGCGACGATCGGCTCGAGGCGCGCCCGGCTGCGGGCCCGCCAGTCCAGTCCCCGGCCCTCGCTCATCGGCCGTCACTCATCTGGGCTCACTCATCCGGGCTCCAGGCCTGGCCGGTCGCGCACTCCGGGAGCGCCGGGCACCACCGGCACCCGGGGTGCGGCGACAGCGTTGGCTCCCGCCCGCGGTTGAGCTCGATCCAACGTCGTGCCGCGGCGCCGACCCGCATCGCCGCCGACTCGAGGCTTCCCGCGCTGATCGGCGCCGTGGTGGTCTTGCCGTCGGCGGCGGACCACACCGCGACCGCTCGCGGCGCGACGTGGTCGCGCAGGGCGCCGAGCAACCCGTACCAGTACAGGTCGGGCTGGTGCACCGCGGTGGCGGTGCCCGCCTTCACCTCGACGATGACCCGTTCGACTGGCGTCGGGGCGCCGCCAGCGAGAAGGTCGAATCGACCGCTGAGCAGCACCTTGCCGTCTGCAAAGGGCAACGTCACGCGGTCCTCGAGCCGGGGCCACCACGTCGCGGCTACCGCCGGCCACGACTCGATGATGCGCTCGGCTCGCTCCGCCAGGTCTTCGCGCAGCCCGTCGAGATCCTCGGGCGACGCGACCTCGAGCCACGAAAGGGCCCGCTCGTCGCGCTCGGCCCGCACTGCCTCGACTGCGGTCGCATACGCGTCGGCCGGAACGGAGCCGGTGAGCACGAACGTCGCGACGAGACGGTCGACGAGCAAGCCGAGCATCAACGCCGCGTTCATCTCGGTCGACTCGGCCTCGCTCGCGAGCGCGCCCGTCTCGCACGCGAGCACGTTGCGGATGCGGTTCTTCGTGAGGACGATCGGCGCCGCGCCCGGCGGGAGCGCATCAGCGATCTCGGCCAGCTCGGCGGCCAGGCCAGCGTGGATCTCGACGACGGTTGCTCTTTCGACGCCAGGGCCGATGCCGATGCCCGCGGCGACGTCGTCGAAGAACTTCGCCAGCGTCCCGTTCACCGGGTGAGCATGCCCCCGAGCGTCACTCGGAGCGTCACTCCTGCACGAGCTCGATGAGCGTGCCGAATGCGCCCTTCGGGTGGACGAACGCCACCGTCGTGCCACGCGAACCGGGACGCGGTGCTTCGTCGATCACCTTGCCACCGGCGTCCTTCACGGCTTGCAGCGCGATCGCGCAATCGGCGACGCGGTAGCCGACGTGATGCAGGCCCTCGCCCCGCTTCTCGAGGCTCTTCGCGACAGGGGAGTCGGGTGTGGTCGGCGTGAGCAGCTGGATGTAGCTCTCGGCCACCTTGAGCAGCGCCTCTTCCACTCCGTCGGAGTGCACGATCTCGCGATGTTCGACTGTCGCGCCGAACACGTCGCGGTAGTAGTCGATCGCGGCGTCGAGGTCGTGCACGGCGATGGCGACGTGATCGATCTCGGTGAGGAGAGGCTCGCCCAACGTGAGCTCGCTGCCGTATCCGTCACCGCTGTGCTCGCTGTCCTCCGGGCCTCTGACCACCTGCGGGCTCATCCGTGCCTCCTATGCATGACGGCGGAAGACCGTGATGCGATCCTCGCCCACCTTCGCGCGCAGCTCGGGATCGTCGATGCCGAGACCCTCGCGCGGTGCGAGGCAGAGCACGCCGATCTTGCCTTCGTGCTGGTTCTTGTGCACCTGGAAGGCGGCCTCTCCCGTCTCGCCGAGCGGGTACACGGCCGAGAGCAGGGGCTGGATCGCGCCCCGGCTCACGAGCCGGTTCGCCTCCCAGGCCTCGCGGTAGTTGGCGAAGTGACTTGCGATGAGGCGCTTGAGCTTCATCCAGAAGTGACGGTTGTCGAACTCGACCATGTAGCCCGAGGTCGCCGCGCACGTGACGATCGTGCCGCCGCGCTTGGCGACGAACACCGATGCACCCATCGTCGATCGACCGGGATGCTCGAACACGATGTCGGGATCCTCGCCGACGCGGCGCGGACGTCCTTGCCGAAGCGACGCCACTCGGACTCGTCCTGGGTGGTCGCGTCCTTCCAGAACCGATACTCACCCGCGGCGCGGTCGATGACGGCTTCGCACCCGAGGTCGTGCAGCAGGTCGGCCTTGTCGGGCGAGCTCACCACTCCGACGGGGATGCCTCCGCCGTTCAGCACGTACTGCACCGCGTAGCCGCCGATGCCGCCCGTCGCGCCCCACACGAGCACGACGTCGCCCTGCTTCATGCGCGCGCCGTGCGCTCCCACGAGCATGCGATACGAGCGTGGAGTTGCACAGCGCGTTGACCGCGCACTCCTCCCACGAGAGGTGGGTGGGCTTCGGCATCAGCTGGTTGGCCTTCACGACCGTGAGGTCGGCGAGGCCGCCGAAGTTCGTCTCGAAGCCCCAGATGCGCTGGTTGGTCGCCAGCATCGAGTCGTCGTGGGCGGACGGATCCTGGTCGTCGACGTAGTTGCAGTGGATCGTGACCCGGTCACCGGGCTTCCAGTTGCGCACCGCCGATCCGACTCGCAGCACGACACCCGAGGCGTCGGACCCGACGACCTGGTAGTCGAGGGCGTGGCGCTTCGCCCACGTCGCTCTCCCTGCCGAGCGGTCGAGGAACACGAAGGTCGGCAGCGGCTCGAAGATCGACGTCCACACGGTGTTGAAGTTGATCGAGCTCGCCATGACCGCGACGTAGGCCTCGTCGGGTGCGAGCTCGGGCAGCGGCACCTCCTCGACGATGGAGCGACTTGCGAGGGTCCTTGTCGGACGACTCCATCCCCTCGAACATGCCGACCTCGTCCTTGCGGACGACGATGGCCCGGTACGACTCCGGAAGCGGCAGCGCAGCCAGCTCGTCGCCTGAGGCATCGCCGAGGATCGCCTCGAGGATCGGCTGCATCCGGCGAGATTACCGGCCGGTGGCACTTCGCCCAGAAATGGCGCAAGTACACTGCGAGTCCTTCACTTCTCGACCCTCGCAGTCTCGAAGGAGCGTCCAATGGCCGGATCAGTACATCGTCGCCGGTGCCCGCACACCGATCGGCAAGCTGTCGGGGGCGCTCGCGTCGTTCTCCGCCGCGCAGCTCGGCGGGCTCGCCATCAAGGCCGCGCTCGAGCGGGCGGGCGTCTCGCCCGACGAGGTCGACTACGTCTTCATGGGTCAGGTGCTCGGCGCCGGCCAGGGCCAGATCACGGCTCGCCAGGCAGCGGTGAACGCAGGCATCCCGATGACCGTCGCCGCGACCACCGTGAACAAGGTGTGCCTGTCGGGTCTCAACACGATCTACCTCGCCGACCTGATGATCCAGGCGGGCGAGGCCGACATCGTGATCGCCGGCGGCATGGAGTCGATGACGAACGCGCCGTACCTGCTCCCCGGGGCGCGCGGCGGCTTCCGCTACGGCGACACCGATCTGCAGTCGACTCGATCATCCGCGACGGCCTCTGGTGCGCGTTCGACGCGTGCCTCATGGGAGCGGGCACCGAGAAGTACGCCGCGTCGCGCAGATCTCCCGCGAGCGGCAAGACGACCTCGCGGCGAAGAGCCACGAGCGTGCCGCCGCCGCCATCAAGGACGGTCGCTTCAACGACGAGATCGTCACCGTCGACGATCCCGCAGCGCAAGGGTGATCCCCTGCTCGTCGACACCGACGAAGGGGTGCGTCCCGGCACCACGCTCGAGTCGCTCGGCGCGCTGAAGCCCGCCTTCGACAAAGCGGGCAACATCACCGCCGGCAACGCGTCGCAGATCTCCGACGGTGGCTCGGCGGTGATCGTCGATGTCGAAGGCCGCGGCCGAGCGGCTCGGCGTGAGCCCCTCGGCGAGATCGTCGGCGTACGGCCAGGTCGCCGGTCCCGACACGCGTCGCTGCTGCAGCCAGCCGTCAGCCGGGCCATCCAGGCCGCTGCCGAGCGCGCCGGCAAGGCGGTCAGCGACGTCGACCTCTTCGAGATCAACGAGGCGTTCGCCGCCGTCGGCGTCGCGTCGATGGCCGACCTCGGCATCACCGACGAGGTCGTGAACGTGAACGGTGGCGCCATCGCCCTCGGCCATCCGATCGGGATGTCGGGCAACCGTCTCGCGCTCACGCTGCTGCACGAGCTGCGGCGTCGCGGTGGCGGCCTCGGTGCCGCCGCGCTGTGCGGTGGTGGCGGCCAGGGCGACGCCCTGTTGCTCAAGACGCTCTAACCCCGAGGCGTTTGCTCACTCAGGCGCATTTGGGCAGGTCACAGAACGCCCGGTGAGCAAACGATCTCAGAAGTTCCGCCTGAGCGGCCGCATCACCGCTTCGGCCACGCGGTGACGCAGGGGCCGGTTCTGCCACCGCGTCTCGTCGAGCAGCACGCTGCGTTCGAGGTCCTCGTCGAAGTGGCGATCGAGGACGGTGACGAGATCGGGATCGAACGCGACGACGTTGATCTCCTCGTCGAGTGACGACGAACGAGAGTTGAAGTTGGCCGAGCCGATGCATGCCGCGACGCCGTCGACGGTCAGCACCTTGGCGTGCAGCATCGTGGGTTGGAAGCACCAGATGGTGATGCCGTGGTCGAGGAGCTGCGCGTACGAGCTTTGGCCCGCGAGTCGCACGAAGCGCTTGTCGGCGTGAGGGCCGGGAAGCAGCACCTGCACGTCGATGCCGCGGTCACCGGCATCGCACAGCTGAGCGATGAGCGCGGGCTCGGGCACGAAGTATGCGGTCGTGATGCGGATCGACTTCTCCGCCGTCTGCAGCAACGCCCGAAACAACGTCGCGATGTCGCTCCACCCCGTCTCTGAAGCACCCCGCACGCACATCGCGGTCGTCGAACCCGGGGTCGGCTGCAGCGGGAAGTGGTCGTACTCGGGGTCGTAGATCTCAGGGTCGGTCTCGACCCAGTTGTCGAGGAACGCCGCCCGCAGTCCGTCGACCGCCGGTCCCCGGATCCGGAAGTGCGTATCTCGCCACTCGGTCTCGTCTCGAGCATCGCCATCCCACTCGTCGGCGATGCCGATGCCGCCGGTGAAGCCGGTGCCCTCGTCGACGATGCACACCTTGCGATGCGTGCGGTGGTTGTACGAGCCGGGCTTGATGCGGTGGAACGGCCGGAACCACCGGATCCTTACGCCTGCTTCTTCCATCATCGTGACGTTCGCACGATCAAGCGGTTTGCAGCCGAAGGCATCGAGGAGCACGCGCACGCGCACGCCGGCGCGAGCTCGTGCGGAGAGATGCTCGGCGAACTCCGTGCCGATGCGACCCTTCCAGTACACGAAGGTCAGGAAGTCGATCGTGCGTTGGGCACCGTCGATGGCCTCCAACATCGCGGGGAAGACCTCGACACCGTTGCGGAGGACGTCGACCTGGTTGCCCTCTGTCGCGGGGACCCCGATGAGCCCCTCGATCGTGCGGCGCAGCTGAGTCTCTAGGTCATCGTGCACTGGAGACGAGCACTCCTGAGTCAGTCGTGGGGTTCGCCTCGGGTTCCGATTCGGCGACCTTCTTCGTGTCTTGCGGCGCGGACGCCTGTGCCCTCACCGCTTCGAGCTGCGCGTTCACCGCGGCGCCGAAGAGCAATGCGACCGATGACAGCAGCGCCCACAGCGACAAGGCGACGATGCCGGCGAGCGGTCCGTAGGTCTCGCCGAACGTCGAGCTCCAGCGGAAGAACGCGGCGAGGAGCACGGTGGAAACGAGCCAAAGCGAGGTGCCGATCGCCGCTCCGAACACGAGCCACGACCAGCGCGGCTGCTGGCGGCGGGGCGACCACTTGGACAGCAGCGAGGCCGCCCGCGGCCAGGACGAGGCCGAGGGGCCATCGTGCGGCCTGCCACGCGGTGTCGACGAGTCCACCATCGAAGGAGACCGTGTGGATGCCGCCGTACGCGACGGAAGCGAAGGCGGCGATGAGGAGCACGCCGACGACGAGAGCGAGCAGGAACGCGAAGCCGTACTTCTTCACGGTCGGGCGATCGGTCTCGACGCCGTAGATGCGATTGAGCGCGCGCTCGAACTGCCCGAGGAACGTCGTGGCGGTGAACAGGCACCCCGCGAGGCCGAGCGCGATCGCCACGGTCTCGTGGCGATTGCCGGCCTGCTGCGCTTGGCTCGCCGCTGCGGTGAGCAGCTGTCCCGTCGGGCCGGGTGCGATCCCCCGGGTGAGGGAGACCACCGCTTCGCTGAACGCGGTGTTGCTCAGCGCGCTTGCGAGGCCGACGAGGGCGATCGTGCCCTGCACGACGACGAGCACGCTCAGAAACGCGAGCGACCGGGCATGGCTGAAGCCGTCCGCCACGCGTAGGCGCTGGAACGCATCCACGATCAGGTGACGGCGTCCGTTGCGACGGAGGGTCTCGAAGGCGTCGTCGCCCGAGAGCTCTCTCGTCTCGGGGACGAGGTTGGCGGTGCTCATCGCTCACCGTCCGGGACCATGACGTCGATCGCGTCGGGCTCGATCGAGAACTGGAGGTGCTTGACCGCGGGCCGTGTGCCGCCGTCGAGCTCGTACTCGTGAGCGTCCTTGGTCTTGACGTCGATCTCACGTCCACGCGTGCGGTGCACGAAGCGCGCTGTCTCGGCTCGGCCGCGCACCACATCCCACAGTGCTTGCGCCCATTGGCGGAGGCCGTGAGCCGTCACGAGGCCGACTTCGAGAGATCCGTTCTCCGGGTCGGCGTCGGGGAACACGTTCATCCCACCGATGACCTTGGGCACGTTCGCGACGAGCAGGCACGTGGCATCGCCCGAGAACCAAGGCGAGCCGTCGACTTCGATCCGCACCGACATCGGCTTCGCCCGCGCCGCCTTGAGCCCCGTCCAGATGTAAGCGGCGCGACCGAACTGACGCTTGGCCTTGCCGTCCACCATCCCGATCATCCGAGCGTCGAAGCCGGTTCCGGCCATGACCGCGAAGTGCTCGCTGTTCACGACACCGGTATCAAGGCTCGCGGCGTCGACCCTCGAACGCGATCCTCGAGGGCGTCACCGATCGAGCTCGGGATGCCGAGGTTCGTCGCGAAGAGGTTGGCGGTGCCGGCGGGCATGATCGCGAGCGTCACGCCGGTACCGGCGAGCGCGTCGATGCAACGCTGCACGCTGCCGTCTCCGCCCCACACGATCACGAGCTCGGCGCCTTCTTTCGCTGCCTCGCTCGCGCGCTTGCCGGCCTTCGAGCTCGAAGAGACCTCGAACCACATCGGGCTTTCGATCTCCAGGTCGTCCAGACGGCGACGCAGCTCGGTGAGCCCGCCTCCGATGGTCTTCTTGCTGTGCGCGACTACGGCAACGCGCTTCATGCGAAGTCGCTTCCCTCGGCGACGTCTCCCCGGTCACGAAGCCACTCGGCGACGCGAAAGGCGAGATGCTCCGCTGCGATCACACACACGATGCCGAGAGCGGCGCCGGCGATGACGTCGGAGACGTGATGTGCGCCGCGATACACGCGTGCGAACGCGACGGTCATGGTTGCCAGGAAGGCGAAGGCCCACAGCAGGATCGCTCTCACTCCGTTCGAGTGCCTCAGAGTGGCGATCAGAGCCAGCGATCCGTACAGGGCGATCGTCGCGGCGACATGTCCTGACGGGAAGCTCGAGGTCGCCGGCACCGAGTCGAGCTTCAAGACGTCGGGACGAGGACGGGCGACGATGAGGCTCGTCGCGAGGAAGATGGTGATCTCGGCGGTCAGCGCCCATGCGAGCAGGGTCAGGCTCGGCCACCGCCGCTTGATCACGAACCACACGGCAGCGAGCCCAGCGATGATCACGATCCCTTCCGTGCTCGCAAGCCGCGTCGGGATCACCGTGAGGTCGTTGAGACGGGCGGTGCGGTGGGCTGCGAACCACGTGTTCGTGTGCTCCTCGACCTTCGTGAGGTCGATCGGACCGGTGATCAGCCAACCGAGAAGCACGAAGGGGATGAGGATCGATAACCACTGCACGGGCGGAAGCGCCCAAAGTGGGAGCCGACGGGGCTCGGTCGACCGCTCGGCCTCAGCCGGCTGCTCGGTGCGAGCGATGGCGGGATCAGCATGTTGGATCACGCCGGCGGTTTACCCAGACGTCACTCGGGGCAGACTTCGATCGATGGTGATCTTCGCAACGCTTGCAGCCGGTGCGGTTGGCGCCCTTGTCGGCGGCCTGCTCGCGCGCCGGTGGCCGAAAGTGCAGGCTCCCGCGGTCGCTCCCACGACGATCGTCGAGACCGTTCATCAGCACCGACCCCTTCGGCGGCTGGTGCGCACCCGGTTCGACGCGACCACGCTCACCGGACTCGCGCTGACGGTCGCGCTGGCACTCGTCATCGGCGGCACGATCGCGATCACCTCGCTGCTCGAGATGGTGCACACGAACACTGGCTTCGCGACGTGGGACGCATCGTTCGCGCGGTGGGGCGCGGATCACGCGACAGCGTTCTCGACGCATTTCCTGCGTGACATCTCGACGTTCGGCGGCACGGCATTCGTCGTCGGCGCCGCGGTGGCGATCGCGGGCTACGAGCTGATCAAAGAGCGGCGGTGGGCCCCCATCGGGTTCCTGATCCTCTGCGTCGGCGGCCAGTTCTTGATGTCGAACCTCATCAAGGCGGGCGTGCAGCGCGAGCGTCCCGACGTGCTTCGCCTCACCGGATTCGCGGGCAGCTCCTTCCCGTCTGGCCACGCGACCGCGTCGGCCGCATGCTTCGCGGCGTTCGTGCTTCTCCTCACCCGTGGCCGCTCGCGGCGTGCGAAGACGATCGGTGCGGCCGTCGCCGTGGGTGGAGCGACCGCGATCGCGGCGAGCCGGGTGTTCCTCGGCGTGCACTGGCTGACCGACGTGCTCGCCGGCCTGGCCCTCGGGTGGGCGTGGTTCGCCGTGAGCTCGATCGCCTTCGGCGGCCGACTGCTGCGGTTCGCCAAGCCGGTCGAGACCGCAGAGGTGGCCGAGGCCATGGATCCGACGCCTGCTCCGCCCCCACTTGTCAGCCGATAGAAACACCCTGGTCGCAGGCGTTCACCCTCCGTTCGTTGTCATGGATTCGTCACTGTTGTAACGTGACCGCAACAGATGGACCTGCAGCCCCCCTCGGGTCTGTCGTGTCTCGGGGTACTGCCTCGCCGGTATGGGTGTCCGCCCGCCTCGTACCGGAGCAGGCGGTACCCCGAGCGCTTTTTCCCGTCAGGTGTCGACGTCAAGCGTCGACGTCGCGACGGCCTTCGAACGCCCGGCCGAGGGTCACCTCGTCGGCGTACTCCAGGTCACCGCCTACGGGCAGACCGCTGGCGATGCGAGTGACTCGGAAGCCGAGCGGCTTGAGCAGCCGAGCGAGATACATCGCGGTGGCCTCGCCCTCGATGTTCGGGTTGGTCGCCAGGATCACCTCGGTCACGCCCTCGGGCTCGAGCCGCATGAGCAGCTCCCTGACGCGCAGCTGCTCAGGACCGACGCCCTCGATCGGGCTGATCGCGCCCTGCAGCACGTGGTACCGCCCCTTGAACTCGCCGGTCTTCTCGACGGCGACGATGTCGCGCGGCTCTTCGACGACGCAGATCACGGTGGTGTCGCGTCGTGAGTCCGCGCAGATGCCGCACTCCGGTCCCTCGGACACGTTGAAGCACCGCGTGCAGAACGTGACCTTCGCCTTCGCCTCCTCGATCGCGCGCGAGAGACGAGCGGCGTCCTCCGCAGGAAGCTTCAACAGGTGGAACGCGATGCGTTGCGCTGACTTCGGTCCGATGCCAGGGAGGCGACCGAGCTCGTCGATCAGCGTCTGCACCGGTCCCGCGTACGTGGTCACCCCGGGTCGCCGCCGGGGAGCAGACCACCGAGCCCGCCGAGATCGGCCAGCCCGCCGAGGGCTTGGCTCTGCAGCTGCTGAGCCTTCGCGACCGCGTCGTGCAATGCCGCGAGCACGAGGTCTTCGAGCAGCTCGATCTCGGTGAGGTCGACGATCGCAGGGTCGATGCGCACCGACCTGAACTCGAGGCCGCCCGTGACGGTGATCTTCACGCGCCCGCCCCCGGCTTGGCCCTCGACCTCTTGCGCCGCGGCACTGGCTTGGGCCGCGGCCATCTGCTCTTGCATGGCCTGTGCCTGCTTCAGCAGGTTGCCCATGAAGTCGTCATCGTCGCCGGACATGGCGCTCCTCTCAGGACTCGTCAGTGAGGAGCTCGGCTCCTGGGAACGCTTGCGTCAGCCGGTCGATCGATGTCGCCGGTGCGGAGGGCGCGTCGACGAGCTCGTCGAGATCGACGACGTCGTCGGTGACCGAGGCCGGTGTCGCCGCTGCGGACGCCGGCGCCACCTCGCCTCCGTCGACGATGAGCTTCAGCGGGATCGGTCGACCGAAGTGGGCGGCGAGTGCAGCCTCGACGTCCTTGCGTCGCTCCTCGCACTTCTGGCGGTGAGGAGCAGTGGGCAGCGCGAGCACCGCGCCGCCATCGTCGGACGACACGAAGCGGCCCGCCGCGTACAAGGCCTTCACCATGCCCTTGAGCTGAGGGAGCACGTTGTCGGCCCACGCGATGGTGAGCTCGTCGCGTGACGGCATCTCACCCGTGGGCACGAGAGCGGGCGGGGTCGCGGCCTGCACGACGGGCGCGGGCGGCTCGACGGGTGCTTCGACCTTCGGTTCGGCCGGCGCCTTGCGCGCGTGGCTTCCGAGCGCAGCGCGTGCACCGCTCGATGGCGCGCTCGTCGTCGGGTTCGTCTGCGGAGCGGACGTCGATGGCGGTGCTGTCGCACCACCCGCGGACGGAGGCGCACCGGCCGGCGGCCCGGATCGTTCGAGACGCTCGATCCGTTCGAGCAACGCGCCCGGGCTGTCGTCGAGCGCGGGATTCGCGATGCGGACCAGTGCGACGTCGAGCAGCACGCGCGTGGTCGGTGGCGTGACGCATCTCGACGAGCGCAGCGCCGAGCACCTCGAGTGCCCGCACGGTCGCGGCAGCGCCGAGGCGAGCGCCTTGCTCAGCGGCTCGAGCACGGGAGGCCTCGGACAGCTCGGCGACATCGGGCGCCATCACGACGAGGAACGTGTCGCGCAGCCACGCGATGAGCCGCTCGGTGAGGCCGCGCACCTCGGTGCCTGCTGCGACGGCTGCCGCGACGCCTGCGAGCGCTCGCGCTGCGTCACGGTCGGCGAGGGCGTCGACCAGGTCTTCGACCGACGGTCCGTCGTCGGGGATCGATCCCGCGGCGACGACTTGGTCGAGGGCAGACAGCGTGTCGCGTGCCGAGCCTGCGCCCACGCGCAGCACGTAGTCGAGTGCGCCCGCCGGCAGCTCGAGCCCCGCGTCTTTCGCGATGTGCTCGACATGCTCGGCGAGGACATCCGCAGGCAGCAAGTGGAACTGCAGATGCTGGGTGCGACTGCTGATCGTCTTCTCGACCTTCTGCGGATCGGTCGTGGCGAGCACGAACACGACGTGCGCAGGCGGATCCTCCAGCGTCTTCAGCAGGGCATTCGACGCGCCCTTCGAGAGCATGTGGACCTCGTCGAGGATGTACACCTTGCGTCGCCCAGCAGTGCCGAGCGCGGCCCGCTCGTTGAGCTCACGGATCGAGTCGACGCCGTTGTTCGAGGCCGCATCGAGCTCGAACACGTCGAACGAGGTGCCGTGCTCGATCGAGCGGCACACCTCGCACACGCCACAAGGCTCGCCCTCGGTCACGTTCGGGCAGTTCAACGCCTTCGCGAGGATGCGGGCGGTCGAGGTCTTGCCCGTGCCGCGGGGCCCACTGAACAGATAGGCGTGCGAGACGCGGTCGTCGCGGACCGCGTTGCGCAGGGCTCGGACGACGTGCTCTTGGCCGAGCACCTCGTCGAATCGTTGGGAGCGATATCGGCGGTAAAGGGCTTGATGCTCCGCCATGCCGGGAGACTACCGGCAGGCTTCGGTGGGACCGCCCGGCTACCCTTGCCGCTGCGCCCGCCATGTCAGGTGGCGGCCGGGTCCTGTGCAACGGCAGCCCGTGAACCGAGTCAGGGCCGGGAGGCAGCAGCTCTCAGCGGAAACTGCGGTGTGCCGCAGATCGCCTGGCCGTCGCCCTGAGATGGCGGGCGCGCGTGAGCGCCCACTGGTCTCGTCTCGGCGGGCGCGAAGCATGTCCGGAGGGATGCGAGAGCGGACGAATCGGCACGCCTGGAGAGCGTGTGTGGGGTAACTCACCGTGGGTTCGAATCCCACTCCCTCCGCCATCCGTGTAGCCCTCGTCGGCGAAGCGACGGCACGGGTCCTCGATGTGGTCGTTCACACCGAAGGCTTCCTGGATGACGAGGAGACCAGCGTGGGTGGACCGATGGGTTCGTGGATCGACAAGGGAGTGGGATCAGCCATGGCTCGAAACGGTATGACCGACCCGGAGCCTGTCGACGGTGGGGCGGACGGGGCGAACGACTCGTTCAGCTGGAAGCGGGCGCTGAAGTGGACAGCTCTCGCCGCCCTCGGGCTGTTCCTGGTGATGCAGCTCGTCCCGTACGGCTGGCGGCACTCGAATCCGCCGGTGACGGCTGAGGCACCGTGGCCGTCGGCGGAGACCGCGAAGCTCGCGGGAGGCGTGCTACGACTGTCACAGCAACGAGACGAAGTGGCCGATCTACTCGTACGTCGCTCCGTTGTCCTGGTGGGTCCGCAATCACGTCGACGAAGGACGCGACGCGCTCAACTTCTCGGAATGGACCGGCCAGGGGCGCGGTGCACACGAATCAGCGGAGACGATCCAAGAGGGTTCGATGCCGCCCTCCTATTACACGACCCTGCATCCGTCCGCTCGCCTCAGCGCTGCGGAGAAGCAGCAACTCATCCACGCCCTCGAGAGCATGGGTCAGTAGCTCACACCGACGTCGGTCCCAGCGAAGCTGATGCCCGCACGTCGTCGGCCTCGACCTCGAGGCTGTGCAAAGCGTTGTCACCCCGGTCGCTGAGGCCGCGCCCTCGTCTGTTCACCGTCGCGACAGCCTTGTCCATGGACCTCGTCTCTCGGCCAGCCGCAGCGACAGGCGCGTACGCGCCGTCGCTCGACTCCTGGCGGCTCCGTCCAGAGCAACGATCATCAGCAAGCTGCCGTGAGCGAAACTCGGCGTCGCCACAGGACCCGCCGGGATCGACGGGCTTTGCCGTCGACGTGAGCCGCGGCCGGATGGCCGAGCGGTTGACCGTGCTCCCCAGGGCTCCTTCGCCGACCTCCGCTGCTGAGCTCGGTGGTGAGCTCGGCTCTCAGCGTGTTGGCGGACAGCTAGGGGGACCTACGCCTCTGGTTCGCCTCGCCCGTGGGTTCCACGCTGCGGAGGAAGAAGTACAAGACGGCGAAGGGAGGTTGCGATGTCCCGCTGGGAGTACATGACCTTCGACTGCACCAAGCCGAAGGACGACGTCGAAGGCCTCGACAAGCTCGGCGTCGAGGGGTGGGAAGCCGTCGTGATGGTTTCGACGTGGGGATATCAGAAGCGCTTTGTGCACCCCATGGTTCTCCTGAAGCGTCCAGTCCCCCAAGCCGCGAGGTGAAACCGAATGCCGCGTTGGCCCATCTCCGATGAAGCGGCGCGCGAAATGTACGGCGGCGGGCATGGCAATGACACGGCGCGGTGGTGGGCGCGGCTGTGGACGCGTGTCTTCGGTCTCGGATTGCTCCCGCGCCGATGGGTGACGCTCGAGGTCCCTGGTCGCAAGACGGGTCGCACGACGCTGTTTCCCCTCGGCATGGCTGACCTCGACGGTCATTGGTACCTGGTCTCGATGCTCGGGGAATGCAGTTGGGTGGCCAACGTTCGTGCCGCCGGTGGCGACGTCGTGCTCCGGCGCCGGCGGCGACGACCGGTGCACTTGGTCGAGGTTCCCGACGAAAGCCGAGGTCCCATCCTTCGCCGTTACGTTGCGAAGGTCCCCGGCGGGCGACCACACATCCCGGTTTCGACGGGCGCGGCCCTAGCGGAGTTCGCCCGCATCGCCGATCGCTATCCGGTCTTCGAAGTGTGCGACGTCGGCCCGCGTCGGCGGCCTCACGGCAGATGATCGACAGCAAGCTCCCCGTAAGCGACGGTGAGCAGCGCCGGCGAGTGGTTCGAAAGACATCCCACTCCCTCCGCCAATGTGATGTCGGCAACCGACCCGCCGTGTTCGCGGAACGCGCAAGCGCTAACCGACGATGAGTTTGGTGACGCCGCTCTCGTTCTGGTCGGTGAGGAAGCCTGAAGGACCCGAGAACGCGATCTGCACCGTGCCGTCGCTGAAGACGACGTACACGATGTCGTTGTTCGTGCCATTGGGAAGCACGATCCGCTTCACGAACGTGTCGGTTGCTCCCGGCACGTTGACCGGTGTCGAGTTTGCCTTGAGTGCCGCGACCCTGACCGCGTTGAAATCGGCTGGGGTGTGGTACGAGACCTGCACCCCCTCCGAAGGGCCACCCGCTTGCCACCAACAGCCATTGTCGGAGGTGGGCACGGTCGCCGTGATCGCAGCCCCGAACGCAGTGCCGATCCCGTCGGCGGGTGGTGCGGCGCACCCGTGTGCCTGGAAGGCGGCGCTCCCAGCGCTCCCGCTGCCGGACGCGGCCGACACCGATGCAGAGGAACTCGATCCCGCTGCAACCGAAGTTTGGCTGGCGGCGGTGCTGGCTGTGCTGACCGAAGTGCCCGAGCTCGTCGACCCACCGCCACTGCATGCGGCGAGCACGACCGCGACCAGCCCACCGAGCGCTGCCGTTGCAACCCTCCGACGCACGGCTCAAAAATTACGCCCGCCCCACGAGGTTGTACAGGCGCCCCGAGTGATGGATTCAGGCACGCCCGAGCTTCTTCAAGTGCTCAGCGACAGCCGGTTGCCGTCGGGGTCACGGAACCAGGCGACCCCGCCGCTGTCCGGTGACGGCCTCCACACGCCGTCCGCGTCCTGTTCCATGCCAGGGAATCGCTCGAACTCGATCCCGCGGGCAGCGAGCTCGCGTACGGAGGCATTGATGTCTTCGACGACCCAACCAGCGTTGGTGCCAACCGGCTCAGGCACTCGTTCCACAACCGCGAGTCGAAGGGGTGTGCCGCCAGCGTCGACGACGACGGCGTAGTCATCCTCGTCGCGAATCGGCAGGCCGAGCACGCCGCAGTAGAAGTCTTTGGCGCGCTCGACGTCGGTGATGAGCAGAAACCCCACGAGCTGCCGGTCCCGAAGCACAGCGCAGCCTACGGAACCTCGGTCAGTGTCGGTGATGCCCGACTGATTCGTGAGCGTGCGCGTCATCAGGGTCGACGTGCACGTGGGCGTCATCGAGATGAGCGACCGTCGTGCAGCAATCGGTGACGGACGTCCTCGGCGATCGAATGGCCGCCGCCGACCGGAAGCTCTGCGCGGACCGTGATGTCGAGGTCGGCGACGAGCCGGTGCCCGAGCCAGCGCACCCGCGGGTCGGCCACCGCAACGACCCCAGGTGAAGCCGCGGCGACATGCTCGATCTGACTGACGATCGCAGGGTCGACCGCGTCCATGAGCCGGTAGTAGATCTGCCGGGCCGCGCCTCGCAGCACCGCGAAGATCGCGATCGAGATCCCGAGACCGACGAGGGCATCGGCTCGTTCCAAGCCGGCCCACACCCCGAGGGCTCCCAGCGCGACAGCCATTGAAGTGAACCCATCAGTGCGGGCGTGATAGCCATCGGCGACGAGCGCTGCAGAGCCGATCGCGCTGCCTTCGTGGATCCGGTAGACGGCAACGAGCTCGTTGCCGACGCACCCGACGACCCCCGCGACGAACAGCACACCGAGGTGGCTGACGGCCTGCGGGTGGATCAGGCGGCTGATCGCCTCCCACGCGGCGATCAGCGCTGACACTGCGATCGTGAGGATCACGAACACTCCTGCGAGGTCCTCGGCACGGTGGTAGCCGTAGGTGTACCGGCGGTTCGCTGGACGGCGGCCCAACCGGAAGGCGAGGAACAACGGCACCGCGGTCAGCGCGTCGGAGAAGTTGTGGATCGTGTCCGCGAGCAGCCCCACCGAGTGTGTGAGCACGACGACTGCCAGCTGCACGAGTGCGGTGAGCATCAACGCGACAAACGAGATCTTGACCGCGCGCGGACTCCCCGCTCACTGGCTTCGAGCGCGTCGTCGATCGAGTCCGCGGCGTCGTGGCTGTGTGGGCGGAAGATCTGCGCGAAGACCTTCCGGAGACTGCGCCCGTGGCCGTGCTCGTGGTCATGCCCATGGTCGTGGTGATCGTGATCCGCGTGGGGGACCGTGGAGGTGCTCGTGGGTCACGCGGTGTGTCTCTTGGCGTGGTGGCGCCCACCCGTCACGAGGTGGTCGGCCTGGAGGAGGGCTTCTGAGGCCAGACGTTCGATGTGCTCGTTCTCCGCCGCGTAGAAGATGCGATTGCCGTCGCGTCGAGTTCGTACTGCGCCCACGAGACGAAGCTTCGCGAGGTGCTGCGACACCGCGGTCGGGCGAACACCGACGTGAGCGGCGAGATCTGTGACGGAGTGCTCGCCGTGCAAGAGCGCCCAGATGATCGCGAGACGCGTCGGGTCGGCAAGAAGCTTCAACATCTCGGCCGCAGCGACGAACTCTTCGCCCGAAGGCTCCCCGACAACCTTCGCGACGACCTTCGCAGACACGAAGATAGTGTGCCAACGAAGACCAGGTCGGCGCAACCATCAGCCGCTGGCGCGGCGCCCCCGAATCGCGGTGTGGCCCTTGAGGCCGAGGAGAAGCCCGACGAGGACAATCGTCACGGCATTCGCCGCGAGCACGGGGACGTCGCCTGACAGCACGCCGTACAACAGCCACAGAGCCACGCCCGACGAGAACACCAAGAGGTAGGGCCAGGAAAGATCGTCGGCCGACCGGCTGCGCCAGGTGCGTGCGATCTGGGGCAGCCACGCTGCAGTGGTGAGCACGCCAGCGACGAGGCCGAGGTTCTGCATGCTCATGTGCTCCCTCGCACGATGAGCGAGGTCGGGTGAGGACGCGTCGGCCCGTGCATCCGACCGGCGGCCCGCAAGGCGCACTCCCGCCCGATGGCGAAGAGGTCCTGTCGCACGGTCGTCAGCCCGGGGGTGCTCATCGCTGCTTCCTCGATGTCGTCGAAGCCGACGACCGCGACCTCGTTCGGGACATCGACGCCGGCCATCCGCAGCGCGTGCATTGCTCCGAGGGCGAGGACGTCGGTCGCAGCGAGGATCCCCCACCGCTCATCCGAGCCGCGCTGCTCGAGGAACGATTCCGCTGCGGCCCTTCCCGCTGACCGGCTGTTGCCGGCGTGCGGGAGCTGAAGGACCGTCGACCAATCGATGCCGGCTCGGCGGAGCGCCGCGCGCCAGCCGGCGATTCGGTCGTTGAATTCGTCGCCCACGAGCGCGCCGCCGATGACGGCGAACCGTCGGAGTCCGAGCTCGACGAGATGCTTCGCGGCCCGACGACCTCCGCCGAGGTTGTCGGCAGACACATAGGGGATGGTCGGCACGCCGCTCGCCGTCCCGACCGCGACGATCGGCAGCCGCCGTTCCATCGCGGCCAAGAGCGTGGGATCGTCCCGGGGGAGAGACCACGCGATGAACGCGTCCGCAGCGGTGTTGTTCACGCGGTGGCGCGCATTCGGTCCCGAGGCGTGGACGACCTGCAACGAGAGGTCCGCCTCGTCGGCACCCTGTGCGACGCCGCGGATGAAGAGGGCAGCTCCGGGATCGGAGAACGTGTACGGGATGCCGACATTGACGAGGATCCCGAGCACCTCGGTCGAGCCTCGCCGCAACGTGCGACCGACTGCACTGGGGCCGCCGTAGTCGAGCTCGGCCGCTGCAGCGAGGACACGCTCCCGGGTCGGCGTCGCCACGACGTCGGGCCGGCCGTACACGTTGGACACCGTCATCCTCGACACGCCCGCCCTCGCCGCGAACGTCGTCGAGGGTGGCGCGGGCGTTCGGCATCTCCCATGATTGTATGGATACAACTCTGGCGGGGCAAGCGAACCGCCTCGGGCAGTGAAAGGGTCGAGCCGTGACGGAAGCGCCGACCGCCCGGCTGCTGTCGGTGAACGTCGGCGTGCCACGTGACGTCGAGTGGGAAGGACGCACTGTCCACACCGGCATCTGGAAGGAGCCCGTCGACGGTCGACGAGTGGTTCGGCGGCTCAACGTCGACGGCGACGGCCAGGGCGATCTGGCCGGACACGGCGGAGTCAACCGAGCGGTGTTCGTCTACCAGATCGAGTCCTACGACTACTGGAGGCAGTTCCTCGGTCGCGACGACTTCACCTACGGGCAGTTCGGCGAGAACTTCACGGTCGAAGGACTCGCCGACGACGAGGTCTGCATCGGTGACCGCTACCGGATCGGTTCGGCCCTGCTCGAAGTCAGCCAGCCCCGCGTCACCTGCTATCGCCTCGGCCTCCGCATGAACGAGCCGCGGCATGCCCGCGCTGGTCGTCGCGCATCATCGACCCGGCTTCTACCTCCGCGTCCTGGAGGAGGGGGAGGTCGGCGCCGGCGACGCGATCGAACGTGTCGAGCGCGGGCCCGAAGAGATGACCGTCGCCGACATCGACGCGTTGCTGTACCTACCCGGCCACGCGCCGGACGATCTCACGCGCGCGCTGCGGATCCCCGCGCTCAGCGAGGGGTGGCGGGGTTCGTTCCGCGACTCTGCTCGAGCCGGCGCCCGACGGCCCAAGCGCGGCACCGGCGTGGGCGGGGATGCGACCGATGCGCGTCGCCGCGATCGACCGCGAGAGCAGCACCGTGATCTCGGTGACCCTGGTGCCGTCCGACGGCGAGCCCGCAGTGCCCGCGCTGGCCGGGCAGTTCCTCACCCTGCGTCTGCGCCCGGACTCGGCGGCTGTGCCCTTGCTGCGCACCTATTCGCTGTCGGGCGAGCCGAGCTCGGCTGGCTACCGCATCAGTGTGAAACGAGAACCGCACGGTGCGGCGAGCGAGTACCTGCACACCATGCTGCGCGTCGGCGACGTCATCGAGGTGGGCGCGCCTCGGGGCTCGTTCGTGCTGCGTGCCGGCGATCGGCCTGTCGTGCTCATCAGCGCCGGGGTCGGCGCCACGCCAGTGCTCGCGATGCTGCACGTGCTCGCCAGCGTGGAGCGGCGCGACAGGTGTGGTGGGTGCACACCGCGCGCAACGGTGCCGAGCATGCGTTCAAGGAGGAGGCGCGGCGATTGCTCGGGCGGCTCCCCGACGCGCATCACCTCGTTTGCTACAGCAAGCCCGGTGAGCACGATGAGGGTTTCGACCACGACGGGCGACTCACGAGAGAGGTGCTCGAGCAGGCCGGCGTGCCGACCGACGCCGACTTCTATCTCTGCGGCCCGACGCAGTTCATGCACGACGTCACTGCGGCGCTCGTCGCGCGGAGCCGCCACTGAACGGATAAGCGCCGAGCTGTTCGGGCCGGCTGCGGCGATCACGCCCGGGGTCGTCGCGCAGCCTGTGCGATCACCGCATCCTCCGACCGGCGAGCCAGGCTCGGGCCCGTCGATCGCGTTCACTCGCAGCAACTTGTCGGTCGCGTGGGATCCGTCCTTCGCCACCCTGCTCGAGCTTGCGGAGGCGTGCGACGTACCCGTTCGGTGGTCGTGCCGCACGGGTGTGTGTCGCACGTGCGAGACAGCCCTCATCAGCGGCGAGGTCGGCTACGCGCCCGATCCACTCGAACCGCCGACTCTGGGGACTGCGCTGATCTGCTGCTCGCAGCCTTCCGGCGAGGTTGCCCTCGACCTCTGAACGTCTCAGGTCGGCAGCTCCGTGCCGGCCTGCTCCGCCACCATGTACGCGGCGTACCAGTCCGGCCAGTTGTCGTCGTACTTCCCTCCGTCGCGAGCCTCGTGCTCGCCGTGGGCGGCCGCGGCTCGCCTCAGCGCGGCGGCGACGTCGGCCACTGACGCGTACGCCGTCTCGCCTTCGACGCGACCGGGCAACCGCGTCCTGATCTCTTGGAGGAGCCACGTGTTGCCGTCCGGATCGCTGAAGGTGACGAAGGACGAGTAGCTGGCGTGGTCCGGCGCGGGGCCACTGTCCCGACCGGTCGTGTCGACTTGGAACTGCGCGCCGGGCGACGTGGGATGGAAGACCTCGCTCGGGTTGGCACCACGCGCGGCGAGATCGGCGCGTGCTGCCTCGATGTCGCTCACGATGAGGTACAGGCCCTGGGCCGACCCCGGCGCGGCCGTCGTCATCTTCGTGCCGAACTGCACCGAGCATCCCGAGGCCGGTGGCGTGAGCTGCACGACGCGGAAGCCGTTGTCGAAGGGGAAGTCGGCATCGAGCCTCCACCCCAGGGCGACGTAGAACTCCTTCGCGCGGTCGACGTCGGTGACTGGGATGACGACTGCTTCGAGCTTCAGGTCAACGGGAGTGCTCATGGCGAAACCTTCGCGCGTCCTGCGTCGCTTTGCCCCAGGGCAACCGAAGCGTGCAACAGTTCCGACCGATGGATGACGTCGAAGCGATGACGCTCGCGCTCGTGGAGGCAGAGGCCGCGCTCGCTCATGGGGATGTGCCGATCGGCGCCGTCGCCCTCGTCGACGGTGAGGTCTTGGCCCGGCGCCACAACGAGCGCGAGCTGACCAGTGATCCCACCGCGCATGCCGAGCTGCTCGCACTGCGCGACGCGGCGACTGCCCTCGGGCGGTGGCGCCTCGATGACGTCACCCTCGTCGTCACGCTCGAACCGTGCGCGATGTGCGCGGGGGCATTGGTGAACGCCCGCGTCGCACGTGTGGTGTTCGGTGCCGCCGACCCGAAGGCCGGTGCGGTCGGGTCGCTCTACAACCTGTGCGTCGACCCGAGGCTCAACCACGAGGTCGCGGTGCAGCACGGGGTGTTGGCCGGGGAGTCCGCGGCGTTGCTTCACCAGTTCTTCACCAAGTTGAGGTAGCAACTCCGTACACTACTGAGTAGTCTACCGCGCATGGTGATCCGACATGCGCTGTTGGCCCTGCTCAGCGAGGGTCCGAAGCACGGCTTCCAGCTCGCCCAAGAGTTCGAAGCCCGCACCGGCGAGATGTGGCCGCTGAACACCGGTCAGGTGTACACGACCCTTCAACGCCTCGAGCGAGACGAGCTGGTCGAGTCCGACGACACCGCCGAGACCGGCGCGCAGAACCGCTACCGCATCACCGACGCCGGTCGAGCCGAGCTCGACGCCTGGCTGCACAGCCCGCCCGACACGGCGAGTCCCCCACGTGACGAGCTGGTCATCAAGGTGCTCGTCGCGCTGCGCATGCCTGACGTCGACGTCACCGAGCTGACCCAGACGTACCGCCGGCACGTCGATCGAGGCCATGCACGCAGTACACGCGGTTGAAGGAGGAGGCGCACGAGGACGACATCGGCCTGCTGCTCGTCGCCGACGCCGAGATCTACCGGCTCGATGCGGTCATGCGCTGGCTCGATGCCGCCGAGGCGCGGATCAAGCGCATGCCCGAACGCGAGCGTGACGGTTGCTCCTTCCGTGCAACGGCCGGCGCGGCGCAAGATCGGAGCACGGCGATGAGCGCGGCACTCGAGATCTCGCAGGTCTCCAAGTCCTACGGCGAGGGCGCGGCGACGGTGCACGCCCTGCAGGGCGTCGACCTCACCGTGCATCCCGGCGAGCTCGTCGCGATCATGGGTCCGAGTGGGTCGGGCAAGAGCACGCTGCTCACGATCGCCGGCACGCTCGAGGAGGCGACGCGAGGGCTCCGTCTGCGTCGACGGGCAGGACACGTCGACGATGTCGCGCAACGATCGGGCTCGCTTGCGTCGACGTGTCGATCGGCTACGTGTTCCAGGACTTCAACCTGCTGGCCTGGTCTGACGGCCGCCGAGAACGTCTCGCTGCCGTTCGAGCTCGACGGCACCAGGGCGAAGGCGGCGCGGGTCGCGGCGCTCGAGGCGCTCGAAGAGCTCGACCTCGCCGATCGTGCCGACCACTTTCCCGACGAGTTGTCGGGTGGCGAACGCCAGCGTGTCGCGATCGCCCGTGCCGTCGTCGGTGACCGCCGCCTGCTGCTCGCCGACGAGCCGACCGGCGCGCTCGACTCCGTCAACGGCGAGGCGGTGATGCGGCTGGTGCGCTCGGCGTGCAAGCGCGGCGTCGCCGGCGTGATCGTGACCCACGACGCGCAGCTCGCCTCGTGGGCCGACCGCGTCGTGTTCCTGCGCGACGGGCGCAGTCGTCGATCAGTCTGCTCCGGCGGCCGGTCCCGAGTCGCTGCTGTCGCCCACCTCGAGCGATGAGCGCTTCCCAGGCCAACGGTGGGATGGCGGCGCGGCGCGCGGTCGTGCGTTGGGCGGCCCGACTGTTCCGCCGCGACTGGCGTCAGCACCTGCTGATCCTGTCGCTGCTGACGGTGGCCGTCGCCGCCGCGGTCGGCTTCTCCTGCGCGGCGTTCAACATCGCGCCGGTCTCCGGACGATGCTGAGTTCGGCGACGCCAACCACTTCTTCCGGTTCAACGACGACGACTCCGGCCACGTTGCAGCCGAAGCTCGATGCCGGCGAAGAAGTGGTTCGGCGCGATCGATGTCGATCGGGCATCGACCCGTGCCTCTGCCGGGCACGGTGAAGCAGATCGACTACCGATCCCAGGATCCCAATGGCGCGTTCGGGAAGCCGATGCTGCGCTTGCGCTCGGGTCGCTATCCCGCCGCCGGCAACGAGGTCGCGGTGACCGACGGAGTCGTCGACGCGCTCGGCGTGCGCATCGGTTCGACGATCGACCTCGACGGCGTGAAGCGTGTCGTGGTCGGCATGGTCGAGAACCCGAGCGATCTCGGCGACGAGTTCGTTCTCCTCCCGCCGTCCGCTCTCGCTCAGTCGAAGTTCGTGACGATGCTCGTCGAACGCGAGCGAGGCGCGTGTCGGCCAGTTCCGTCCGCCTGGCGACACCGGTCGCATCATCGCCTCCCGGGGCGATCTGCCCGAGAACGTCGTCGCGGCAGTGCTGACCCTTGTCGTGAGCACGCTCGTCCTGATGCTGGTCGCGCTCATCGCCGCGGCGAGCTTCACGGTCATCGCACAGCGTCGGCTCCCGCAGCTCGGGATGATGTCGGCCGTCGGCGCGACCGAGAAGCACCTCCGTCTGACGATGCTCGGCACCGGCGCCGCGACGGGCGTGGTCGCGGCGGTCATCGGGGCCGTGCTCGGCGTGATCGGATGGATCGCGGTCGCTCCGCCGTGGGGGAGGCGGTCGGCTTCCGGATCGACGCGCTGCACGTGCCGCTCTGGATCGTCACCGTCGCGATGGTGCTCACCGTGGTCGCGGCAACCGCAGCCGCCTGGTGGCCGGGGCGCACGATGTCGCGGATCCCGACCGTGCTCGCGCTGTCGGGGCGGCCGCCGGAGCGGCCGGCGCTTCGTCGCTCGGCGCTGCTCGCAGTCGTGTGCCTCATCGGAGGTGCACTGAGCCTCGCGGTCGGCAGCAACGTCAAGGGAGCGCCGTCGGGTCTCGATCTCGCGCTGATCGCGTCGGGATGCTCGCGGTCATCGCCGGCATGCTGCTCGTGAGCCCGATCGCGATCCAGGCGCTCGCCCGGTGCGCGTCGCGTGCGCCCGTCGCCGGTCGGCTCGCGTTGCGCGACCTCAGTCGCTATCGCTCTCGGTCCGGCGCGGCGCTGGCCGCGATCGCCCTCGCCCTCGGCATCTCCGCGGCGCTCGTCGCGACGGCGGCAGCCGCCGAGAACAACACCGGTCTCGGCAACCTGCCGCCGACGCAGCTCGTGGTGCACGCTTCCGACGATCCCGCGCTGGCAGTGCTCGATCCCGCGACGATTCAGCACGCCCAAGAAGGTGTTGACGCGCTCGGCGCTGCGCTTCCCGGCGCGATGGTCACGCGTCTCGACGTGGCAGTCGATCCGAAGGCGAAGCCGGTGCCGCAGCTCGGGGGGACGCCCGCGATCTCGCTCGGTCGACAGGTGTCGGGTGGGTTGGGCTACGCCGGGTCGGTGTACGTCGCCAATCCCGCGCTCCTCTTCGCCTACGGACTCGATGCCTCAGATCTCGGCGGCAAGGACATCGTGACCACAGGATCCGGGGAGCTCGAGATCATGGGCACCGCATCCTCGTCGACCGCCCCGATCGACCGGCGCGTGCCCGGCGAGCGGTTCACCTCGCCAGGCGATCTCCACGAGACGTACTCCGCGCTCCCGGAGGCGCTCATCTCCTCCGATCGCCTCGCCGAGCGAGGGTGGATCGCCGCGCCGTCAGGAAGCTGGCTCGTGCAGACGCCGAAGGCGATGTCGTCGAACGAGCTCAACGCAGCGCGGGTCGTCGCGGCGCAGTACGGGCTGAGGATCGAGAGTCGTGACGACCACGGTCGGCTCGCGAACATCGGCTTCGGCGCGGTCGCGATCGGGATGCTGCTCGCCCTCGCCATCCTCGCGATGACGGTCGGCCTGATTCGGAGTGAGTCGATGGGCGAGATGCGCACGCTCACCGCGACCGGCGCCACCGCGTCGACGCGTCGCAGCATCAGCGCGGTCACTGCGGGAGCGCTCGCCGCACTCGGCGCGTTGATCGGCATCGCGGGCGCCTACATCGCGCTGGCCGCGGGCCGGCTGAGCAACCTCACCCCGCTTCCGATCGGCCACCTCGCGGTGATCGCTGTCGGCACTCCGCTCGTTGCCCTGGCCGCGGGCTGGGTCTTCGCGGGGCGAGAGCCGGCGGTCATCGCTCGCCGTCCGCTCGACTGACGGGTGGTTCGCTCAGTCAGCGAGTGAATAGAGGCGCCAGGGAGAGTCGAAGCCCTTCAGCGTGTGCTCGCCGCGGTCCTCGAACCTGGTGTCACCTCCGAGGAGAAGGTCACGCACGGTCGACGAGACGAAGATCGCACCCGGGTCAGCGGCGTGCTGCACGCGGGCGGCCAGGTTCACCGCAAATCCAGTGATGTCGCCGTCGGCCCGCACCTCGATGTCACCCGCGTGCATCCCGCACCGCACCGGCAAGCTGAGGCTTTCTGTCTCACGGCGAAAGTCGCGGGCGAAGGCCAGCGCTTGCGACGGCCCGTCGAAGCGCACCACGACGCCGTCGCCCGTGGTGTTGACGATCGTCCCGGCATGTCGACCTGCCGTCGACCAAGCGATGCGATCGTGACTGTCGAGTGTGTGGCGCCACTCCGCGTCACCGTCCTGCGCGGTGCGCCGCGTGGACTCCACGATGTCGGTGAACACCACTGTCGAGAACCGCCGTTCCGTCCGCGGAGCGCTGATCGAGCCGCAGATGAATTCGAGCTGCGCGTCGGCGAGGATGCGCCAATCGGGATTCGCGAGCCCGAAGTGGTCGGAGCCGGGCATCTCTTTGAAGATCGCGCCCGGGATCTGCGTCGCGAGCCACTCGCTCCCCGCAATTGGCGAGACCCGATCGTCGACGTCGTGGGTGATGAGCGTGGGCACCGCGATCTCGGCCAAGCGATCAGCAGCGTCGAGTCCGGCGAAGCTCAGCACCTGAGCCTCGATGTCTGCCGCCGTGGCTGACTGGCGGTTGTAGCGGCCGCTCCATCGGACGAACGCAGGGTTGCCTGACTGGCACGGGTTGAACAAGTCAACGAAGAACTGAGAGTCCGTCCCCCACGTCTCGATCAAGTGCACGAGGGCGAGGAACCACTCGTCGTACCGCGCTCGCGAACCGTCGGGATCGCACAGGGCTGCCTCGAGGGCGGCTGCTCCGGGGTTGGAGTTGCCCGAAACGAGTCGCTCGACGCGTGAGGGGTGCAGCACCGAGAACAGCTGGCACATGAGTCCGCCCTCGGAGAATCCTTCGATCGTCGCGTGCTCCAGCCCCGCGGCGTCCATGACCGCGAGCATGTCTTTGCAGCGGTCCTCCAGCGTGGGCGCGATCCCGAATCGGTCGGAGAGGCCGATCCCACGCTTGTCGAACTGAGTGATTCGCACATGCGTCGCCGTAGTACTCGAGCGCCCGCCGGTAGAGCTCTTGCTCCCAGATCAGCTCGACGTTCGAGACGATGGGAGGGACGACCAGCAAGTCAGGGCCGGATCCCCACTGTTGCCACGCGATCCGGTGCCCGTCGCTGATGGCGTACTGGACGTCGGGCACCTCCACCGACGGATTGTCGCGCTTTCAGTCAGCCAGCGCGTAGAGGCGCCACGGCGAGTCGAACCCCTTGAGCGATGTGCTCACCGCGGTCTTCGAACTTCGTGTCACTCCCGAGGAGGAGGTCACGCACGGTCGACGACACGAAGATCGCACCGTCGGTTGCCGCTTGCTCGACGCGGGCAGCCAGGTTCACAGCCACCCCGGCGATGTCGCCGTCGGCTCGCACCTCGATCTCGCCCATGTGCACGCCGCACCGAATCGACAGGCCGACGTCGGACAGCCGCGTTCGGAGCTCCTCGGGCGAAGGCGAGGCCTTGCATCGGTGAGTCGAAGCGGAGCAGGAGGCCGTCTCCGGCGTTCTTCACGAGCGTGCCCGAGTGATGGTTGGCGGTGTCCCAGGCGATGCGGTCATGCGCGTCGAGTGTGCGGCGCCACTCTTCATCTCCGGCCGCCACAGTCCTGGACGTCGATTCGACGATGTCGGTGAAGAGCACCGTCGCGAGGCGACGATCGGGTCGTCGCTCTGGCCGGGTGCCGATGATGAACTCGATCTGGATGTCCGCCAGGTCGCGCCGAGCGCGGGTTCGCAAGACCGAAGTGATCTGAACCCTCCAGCTCCCGCAGTGTTGCTCCGGGGATATGGGCGGCGAGGAAGCGTCCCGCGCCCACCGGGATCACGCCGTCGTCGATGAAATGGGTGACCAGCGTGGGCGCTGTGATCTCCCCAAGCGAGGTCCCGCGTCCATGTCCGCGATGCTCAACAGCTGCTGCAGCAGGTCGGCCGCGGTCACCGACTGGCGGCAGTAGCGCCCCATCCACCGAACGAACGCGGGGTTCGCGGACTGATCAGGGTTGTAGAAGTCGACGAAGTACTGCGGCTCGGTGCCCCACGTCTCGACGAGACGCTCGTAGTTGCGCACCATCTGGGCGTAGCGCTCCTCCGATCCGTCGGGGTCGACGTGCAGGGCGTGGAACGCGGCAGCGCCCGGGTTGGCGTTCGTGAGGATCAGGCGCTCGACGCGGTCGGGATGAGCGAGGGTGAACAGCTGCGCCATCTGCCCGCCTTCGGACGTGCCCTGCACGTTGGCCCGCTGCAGGCCCGCGGCGTCCATGACGGCCAGGATGTTGGCGACCCTCTGCTCGAACGACGGAGGATCGACGAACCGATCGGAGAGGCCTACGCCGCGCTTGTCGAACGTCGTGACTCCGAGGTGCTCCCCGTAGTACTCGAATGCCCGGCGGTAGAGCTCCTGCTCCCACAGCAGCTCGACGTTCGAGATGATCGGCGGGATCATCAGCAGGTCCGGACCGGAGCCCCACTGCTGCCAGGCGATGCGATGGTCGCCGCTCGTCGTGAAACGGACCTCGGGCACCTCCATCGGCGGGAGTCTCGCATCCGTGGCCCACTAGCGTGCGACCCGGAAGGATGCCAGAGCGGACGAATGGGACGGCCTCGAAAGCCGTTGAGGTCTTCGGGTCTCCGTGGGTTCGAATCCCACTCCTTCCGCTCGTGTGATGTCGCGAGACATCGGAGACTGATGTCGCGGGACATCGTAGACATCGCCTTGGCTTAGGTTGGCATCGGCTGGTAGTCGCGTGGAGGGTCGAGGATGAGTCGTCGGAGTTGGGTGCCGTCGAGGGTGAGGACGCGGATGTGGCGTCCGGCGACGAGCATGACGACGCGCCAGTCGCGGTACGCGGAGCCGACGGCGATGTGGTGGAGTCGGCCGTTGTGGCGCAGGGTGATGGTGCCGTTGGTGTCGATCCTGTCGTGGCGGACGCGGTAGCCGGTGCAGTCGATGAGTGGGCCGGTGGGGTGGGCGCGTTCTCGGGCGGTGAACGCGGTTGCTGGTGGTCGCCGTCCGATCGCTCGATGGGGGCGGACCTGGTTGTAGTAGGCGACGAAGTGGTCGAGTTGGGTTTGCAGCTGGCGTCTTGGTCCGCGGCGAGTTGTTGCTTGGCGAGATGCCGCTTGAGGGTCTGGTGGAAGCGTTCGACTTTCCCGCAGGTCTGGGGGTGGTAGGGGCGGGAGTGCTTGGAGCGGATACCCAACGAGAGCAGCTCGGGTTCGATGGCGCCGGGGTCGTTGCGGCGGGTCGACGACGGTGAAGATGGCGCCGTTGTCGGTGAGGAACGTTTCGGGGTAGCCCCAGTTTCACGCGGCGCGGTGCAAGGCCCGTACGACGTCAGGCGAGCGTGTCGGTGACGAACGCGCGGGACTCGACGCACAGGCGGAGTGGTCGTCGATGATGTTGAGCACCTCGAAGAACGTGCCGTCAGCGGCGAGGACGTGGGTGACGTCGGCTTGCCAGCACTCATTGGGCAGGTCGGCTTCAAAGCGGTGCAGGAGCTCTTGGGCGCTTGTGGGGCTGGGGGGTGACGAACCCGCGGGCTTTGAGGACCCGCCAGATCGTGGAGATCGACGGCACCTCCGCCTGACGCTGTGAGGCAGGTGGTAGTGGATCGTGACCGCGCCGGCGTCGAAGCCCGTGTCGGTCAGTTCCTTGCGCACCGCCACAATCGCTTCCTCGTGACGATCAGCGAGACGTGTCGGACTGTGCGAGGGGTCGTCGCGACCGAGGCTCGAGCCCGGCGGTCCCTCCTGGCGATAGCGAGCGAGCAGCTTGTAGAGCCAGCAGCGGTGCACCCCATGAGCCGCGGCGAGCTCGCCGATCGAACGCCCCGTCCGTAGATGCGTCTCGATCAGAAACCGGCCCTTGTCCACGGAGCACCCCCACGTTCGGTGTCTCCGATGTCTTGACACACCCCTCAGGCCAGGTGTCGCCTATCTCCTGAACTCACACACCACTCCTTCCGCTCGTGCCGCCAGTCGGTCCCCGCAGAGCCTCGGGGCCGAGCGCGCTACTGCAGGAGATCAACCGGCGCGAGATCGGCGCGCTTCCGGATGGCGGACTGAGCAGCTGCGGCCCGTGCGACCACTTCTTGCCCGTCGACGTGGAGCAGTTCGCCGGACCGCTTGAGGATCCGACCGTCGATGAGCACCGTGTCGACGTTGGCGGGTTGTCCGCACTGAACGAGCTGGAAGGTCGGGTTGGTGTCCCGTACCGGCAGCATGTTGGGCTGATCAGTGCGGACGAGGATCAGATCGGCGCGCTTGCCGGGGGTGAGCGAGCCGGTCACGTGGTCGAGGCCGAGCACGTGCGCGCCGTTCAGTGTGGCGAGCTCAATGACCTGCCGAGGACGCATGAGCGGCGTGGGTGGGCCACTGCCGAAGAGATCCTCGGCGAGGACCTTCTCGAACGAGCCGCCGCGTCGCTGGTGCATTCGCGCCGAGTTGAGCAGCGTGCGCATCGCGCCGAACGGGTCCGCTGGGGTCTGGCAGGTGACGTCGACGGAGAATCCGATGTCCTTGAACTGGACGCCGCCTTCGATCAGCTCCTGCAGGGGGGGTAAGCCAGCGCCGATGAGCGGGTCCGTCGAAGGACAGAGCCCGACCTTCATCCGGCTCTTGGCGATGAGCGCGATCAGTTCGGGAGAGGCACCCGCACCGTGGGTGAACAGCACGTCAGGACCGAGCAGGTGGATCTGTCGGGAGTAGTCGACGTGGGTGGCGATCGTCGCCAAGTCGAGCTGCCGCGCCGCATCGATCTCATCGGCGAGCGCGACCGGGTTGTGGATCGCGATGCCCAGGCTGAGCCGTCCGTCACCGTTGTCATCGATCCAGTCGAGGGCACGGCGGAGTTCGCTCACACCGAGAGGCTCCTGGACGAGCGGCCAGGAGTCGCCGTAGCCGAAGCGAGCCCTGATCCCGGCATCGACGAGCGCTTGCATTTCGGCTTCGGCGTCATCGAAGTCGCGGACCGCATGGGCCCAGTTGTGACACGTCGTGATCCCGACGTTGACCGCTTCGAGGGCGGCATAACGGACCGCGTCGTAGTGGTCCCGGGCGGTGTAGGACGGGGCCAGTTGGTGGAGCGCGAAGTACTGGGCGCCATCGTGGGCCAGTCCGCGCCAGATGCTGTTCCACATGTGCCAGTGGACCTCGACGAAGCCCGGTAGGGCGATGCAGCCGACCGCGTCGATCACCTCGGCTCCGGGTGCGTCGATCCGCAATGCCACGGCGAGGATCACGCCATCGCGCACATGGATGTCGCCTACGGGGAGATCGCCGATCGCCGGATCGACGCTCACCACCTGCGCGCCCCTGATCAAGTACTCGCCTCGTGGTGCTGCACCGGCGACCGTGGCTTCGTAACGGTTGTTCGACACGTCAGTCACACCCCTTGTCGAAATGAGCCCGCCGCACAATGTCCACGGGTTGAGACGACCGGTTCGAAAGAGTGTGCAGGAGTGCCGCAAACTCAGGCCGATGTAGCTGTTTCGGCGTCCGAGACCGCAGACCTCAACATGCTCCCATAGGCAGCCTCTCCGCTGGGACTCAACCGCGGACGTCATTCGCGCTCGACGTCAGTCGAGCACGATGACCTCATGGGTGTTGGCCGGTAGGTTCGAAAGACATCTCAGGAGTCCCGCACGGCCCGGCCTGTTGTCTTGGCGCGTGGTTGTCTGCGGGGCACCTTGCTGCCAAGAGAGCCTGCTCACGGGAGGGGCGCAGTGAAGCTGACAGAGCTGAGCGACGCCGTCGAGGCCAGCCACCGGGCGCTCGCCGCCATCATCAACGGCGATGTCGGACCCTTCCTCGCGCTGTACTCCGATGCCGAGGACATCACAGTTGGCAACCCGTTCGGTCCGTTCGCTGTCGGCCGTGACGGCACGCGAGCGGCGGGCAGTCGCGCTGCGGGCAACTACAGCGACGGCAAGATCGTCGGCTTCGACCCGGTGGCCACGCATGCGACAGACGCGCTGGCGTGCGTCGTCGAAGTAGAGCGATTCTCCGTGAGGCTCGCCGGCGCGCCCGAGCTCGCGTCGGTAGCGCTTCGAGTGACGAGCCTGTACCGCCGCGAAGCGGACGGGTGGCGCCTCGTGCACCGTCATGCCGACCCGATAACGACCGTCCGGCCCGCAGATTCGGTGGCCGCCCGTGGATGACCGAGATCCGCCGCCATCGCCGAAGGCGAAGCCAAACCCGGCGATCTCGGTCGCCGGCACCCCCGAGCGCGGCGCGGTGCTCAACAAGGCCCGAGAGCTCGTCGAACTCGCGCGCCGCCATCTCTACGTCGTCGACGAGGTCGTCAGGATCCCCGAAGGCGTCACCTGAGCCAGCCGCGGGGTTCATCGCGCTATGTGCGCTCGATTCTGGCTCTCATGAGGACGGCACGAAGTCCCGGCCCGCCGGGGTCGTCGAACTCGTTCACACTCCGGAAGCCGAAGTGTTCGTAGAACCCTGTGCGAGTCGTAAGACACTCGAGAACGACGCACTCGACCTGCCGCTGCCGTAGACCGTCGATCGCGGCGGCCATCACCGCGCGGCCTATGCCACTTCCGTGCAACGTCGCCTCGGTCGCCACGGTCTCGATGCGGGCGTGCGACGGGAGCTTGCTGACACGATGCGCACGCTGACACGCGACCTGGAAGTCGTATTCAATACGGCCTGCCTCATCGTCGTGGTCGTCGGACAATGACGACAGCGTCGCACAGTCCGCATTCACCGGGAAGCGTCGCGAGAACGACTGCGACAAGGTGCCCTTCCGCTTTGGCACCCATGACAAGTGGATTTGGCGCGTGCGGCCACGTCTCATAGCTACGGGCCATTCCGGCGAACCGGGCGACCGCTGAGTTGCCGAACATGCCGCGGGCGAATGGTTCTTGCGCGAACGTGGACGCAACGAGTCGCCCGCGCGACCGGGTAGTCATTGGCTGACACTTCGCCGAGCGAAAGCGCAGAGTCGGTCGGCACTCGAGCACAATGCCCGTTCGGCGCTGGTTCCGTCGAGCGAGAGTCTTCCTTGGCGTATCCGGGTTCGAGCCGACCGGGGACCGAGTTGTACACGTTCCACGCGTCAGTCGAGCCTGACGACCTCGCAAGTGGAGCTCCGGAGGTTCGAAAGACATCTCACCAGTTCCGCCACCCGACGTGGCGAACCGGCGCGATACGCCGGCCATCGGTGGCCGGTTATCCGCGCGAGTTGGATCGACCGCCAGCGAGGCGACGATCGATCTCGGCTCCCATGATCTTGCAGTCGGTGGCGGGGTGGTCGTAGCGGCAGAGGAGCGCACCAGCGAGGTACGCGCGTGCCGCGCTGCATCTCTGCGATGGTCGTGTCGAGCGCTTCGAGGCGTTGCCGCGCGATCGCCTTCCACTCGGCAACGCGGCTGGCGCCGAGGACTCCGGCGATGTCCTCGAGCGAGAGCCCCGCGTCCTGGAGCATGCCGATGAACACGAGCCGACGCAGGGTGGACTCGGTGTAGCGCCGCTGTCCCGATTGCCACGCGTCCGGGTCGAGGAGGCCGCGTCGCTCGTAGTACCGAACCGTCGAGGTCGGCACTCCCGCCCGCTGGGCGATGATCCCGATGGTGAGGTCTGCGTGAGACGCCATCTGCACACTTGACTTGAACCCGGGTTCAATGGTCAAGGTCGAGTGCATGGATCGAAGCACCGACACTGACCCGCCCACCTCGCTCCCTCCCAACCATCACGGCGATCACCCCGGGTTCGCGGGCGTGGGCGGGCTGATGGCCGCCCTCAGCTTCAGCGTCGGTCGGCGACCGGATGCCGACCTCGCCGTGCGCCTGACTTCAGTTGGCGTGGGCGATCGCGTCCTGGACATCGGATGCGGGCCCGGTGTCGCGATGCGGCGCGCCCTCGCGGCCGGTGCGGCATCGGTGGTCGGTGTGGATCCGTCGAGCGTGATGCTGCGTGTTGGCCGCTTCGGCCGGAGCCGGGCTCACCTTCGGTTCGCCGAGGGCGCTGCCGAGGCGCTTCCGCTCCCGGACGCGTCGGCGACCGTGGCCTGGTCACTCTCGACGGTGCATCACTGGCGCGACGTCGAGCTCAGCTTGCACGAGGTCCGTCGAGTGCTCCTCCCCGGCGGCCGGCTGCTCGCGATCGAGCGGCGAGTGAAGCCACGAGCCTCTGGCCACGCGTCCCATGGATGGACGGACGACCAAGCCGCACGATTCGCCGCCGCCTGCGATGCGGCCGGCTTCGAGGAAGTCGCTGTCGCCCGTCATCACACGTCGCGCGAGGTGCTCACCGTCCTCGCGCACGCTCCGGGATGACGAAGGAACCGGTCAGGAGCCTGCGGACGGGAAGATGTTGATCGCTCGGGAGATGACGAGCAGCGCAACCACGAGCGAGACGCTCGATTCCGCCATGACGAGCAGCTTCGCCCACCGCTTCACGGCCGACACATCGGTCGGGCTGAAGGCCGTCGCGGTGTTGAAGGACATCGCGAGGTAGTCGACGAACTGCGGGTACCAGAGGCCGTCGGCGTGCTCGGGAAGACCGGACTCGGGGAAGACGAATGCTCGGGTGACCGCTGTGTCGCCGCGCACTCGGGCGGCCGCACCGCCGCAGTCGAGGTGCCAGTACCAGAGCGTGAACGCGATGACGTTGACGAGCCAAACGGTCGCCCCTATCTGAAGGAGCTCCTGTGCATCCGCGAACTTGGCGTTGGTGAGGATGCCGCGCACGAGTCGAGCGGCGGCCCACGTGTTGCCCACGGTGATGACCGCGATCATCAGATTCGTCGTGATGTGCAGCCAGCGACTGTCGCGGTCGATGCGTCCCGGGTCACCGATGATTAGGACGACGAGAAACGCAAGCAGGAGAACCTGGAAGATCCAGCCGGGGAGGGGTCGGAAGTCGTCAGGAAGGAGGAACACGGAGCGCGGCAACCGTGAGCACTGCCGCGGCCATGGGCCATCGCCGCTCCCCCTCGCGGGTCGTTCGCTCAGGCTTCATCAGCAAGCAGGAGGTCGATCTCGTCCATCGCGGCCTGTTGCTGCGCCATGAGCTCCCTCATTCGGGCCACCCTCGAGCCAGTGTCCAGCGCGGGCGATGAGGCTTCTTCGACCGGCTCCTTCGCTGGGGCGAGGAAGAGGTTCGCGAGGTATCCGGTGAACGTGCCGAAGATCCCGACGCCGATGATGATGATGAGGGAACCGAACAACCGACCGGCGTTCGTCACGGGGTATTGGTCGCCGTAGCCGACCGTCGAGATCGTGACGATGACGTACCAGATCGCGTCGGAACCCGTCGTGATGTTCGCGCCCGCGGCGTACTGCTCGATGTTGAGGATCTCGAGGCTCCCGAACTCGAGCAGGAGGATGCCCATCAGCAGCAAGGTGAGGAGTGCGCTGCCGGCGCGGTCTTCGACCAGGCTGCGGGTGATGTTCTTCACCCCGTATTCGCGAAGGAGCCGGAACACGCGGACGAGGCGGAAGACGCGCAGGATCTTCACCTGTTCGAACGGCAGGCTGGCGAGGAGGTCGGCCCAGCCGAACTGGCGGAAGAAGTAGCGGGACTTCGACTCGGCGGTGAGCAGGCGGTACGTGAAGTCGGCCAGGAAGATCACGCTGAGCAGGATGTTCATCACGCGCAGCACGCTGTCCAAGTTCGGGTCTTCGACCGCGTACAACAGCACGATGTTGACGATCGACAGGACCGAAAGGATGCCGACGAAGATCTCGTACCCGGCGTGCTTGAGCTCGTTGCCGTGCGCGTCGGCGATGGCGGCCACTACCGTATTTCCGGTTCGTTGCCCGTGGTCGGTAGGCGCCACTTGTTCCATGGCCACATGCCGTCGATCTCGACCTCGAGCGAGAAGCTCAGGACGACTCGGATCACCACGATGATCCCGAGCACCGTGACGCTCGTGACGGACTGATCGACCACGATCGTGCGAATGATGTCGGCGATGATCAGCACCTCGAGCCCGAGCAGGATCACTCGCCCGAGGTTCCGCCTCAGCTCGCCGTAGGCGTCGCGATCTCGACGCGCGATCGGTGTCGTACCCGAAGCGGATGAACGCACCGAGTCCGCCGATGACCAGGATTGCTGCGCCCACACCCTCGACGACATCGACGACGTGGGAGAAGAACTCGCGGTAGGTCATTGTCCGACGGCTGGTCTCAGTTGGCTAAGGGACGATCGCCGTCAGGCGGCGATCGCCTTTGCCTTTGCCTGCTCGAACTCGGCGTCGGAGATCGCGCCCTGGGCCTTGAGGTCGGCGAGTCGAGCCAACTCATCAGCTGTGCTCGGAGCCGCGCCCACGACGCTCTGGACGTACGGCACGCTGCGCCGCGTCCTGAGCCTGGGCTGCTTCCACAGCGTGCTCGCTCATCTTGTGCCCGCGCGCGATCAGGTAGACGAAGATGCCGAGGAACGGCAGGACGATCACGAAGATCACCCACAGGGCCTTGGCGAGCCCGCCGAGATCGCGGCTGCGGAAGATGTCGCCGAACACGACGATCAACAGCCAGAACCAGATGAAGAACAGGAAGAAGTACATCATGGACAGGAAGACCTGTCCCGTCCCGAAGTCCGCAACGATCATCGCCGTTCCTCTCGATCAAGTGTTCATGCAGTGGACCAGGTGCGCGGCACACGGCACAGGGTCGAAGGTCCTTGGTTTGCCATGTCAGAGGCCGCGCTGGGCGGTGATCCGGCCGTCCTTCTCGGCCTCGACCAGGGCGCTGAAGTCGCGTTCGTTCTGGTCGGCGTAGGCCTCGGAGAACTCGGCGAGCGCCTGGTCGAAGGCGTCGCTACCACCGAGGTAGGAGGCGATCGCGACGCGGTCGCCGGAGCGGGCGTGGGCGCGGGCCAGGGTCGAGCCGCAGACCTGGCCGTAGTACGCCATCGTCGCGGGCACCATCCCCTCGACCACAGCGGAGCCTTTCCAGTCCCTGAGCTGGCGGAGGTAGAAGTCGCGGGTAGACTCCATCGAGACCTTCGAGCGTGATCCAGCCCAGGAAGATGTCGCTCGAGGCGGCCATGAGGTGCTGACCGTGGACGACGCGCTCCCCATTCGAGACGTGTCGGCTCGGTCCAACGAACTCCCCGAGCACGGAAGGCTGGGCCTCCTTGGCCTGGAGGAACAGCGGGTCGGCGTCGTCGCGGCCGAACATCAGCACGATCCACGCGCTGGTGCCGACGCTGCCCACCCCGACCACTTTGCGCGCCGCGTGGGCGAGTTGGAACTCCTCCAGCAGATGACGACGATCAGATTGCAGGGTGCCGCGGTAGCGGCGTAGGAGGGCCCGAAGCCAGTCCATGAGCTGGTCTGGTTCGCATCCCGCCAGCGAGCTCTTCGATGGGCTGGATGAGAGGCGGATCGCTGATGATGCGCCGCTCGCCGTCGACGATGTGAGTGAGCTTGTCGAGGGCTTGCATGCTGTCTCGCGTGCGGGCCTTGGCCACGGTCGCCTCGCCGCGCTTGGCGACTCGCCTGTCGAGTTGCGCCTTCATCTGCTCGAGCAGCGTCGCGGCGTCGACACGCGCATACCAGACGTCGAGATTGGTCATCCCCGCGAACTCGCGCATCGCCGATCGGTAGCCGGCTACGACGCTCAGCACGACCTTCTTGCGTTCCTTGGTCTGGTATCCGTTGTCGCGGCCCGCGATCGGCGAAGCTCGCCGCGAGCCTCTTCACGTCCCATTCCCACGGGCCGGGGTGGGTCTCGTCGAAGTCGTTGACGTCGAACACCAGCCGGCGGTCCGGTGACCCGAACACCCCGAAGTTCATGAGGTGGGCGTCACCGCACAGCTGCGTCGTGAGCCCCGAGCGGGGCGTGGAGGCCAGATCGGCGGCCATGATGAGCGCTCCGCCCCGATAGAAGGTGAACGGCGACACCAACATCCGCCCGTAGCGAATCGGCACGAGCTCCGCGACTCGCGTTGCCGCCTGCCCTTCCAACAAGCGCGACTGGGTCGGGCCGGGCCGCGCTCGGGGCGAACTCCGCGTGGCTCGAACGCGGCACCTCCGCACGAGCCGCTTTGCCTCGAGCCACCCTCTCGGCCACGGTCAGATGCGGGACCACCTTCCCGTGCTCGTAGCGCATCCCCGCCGGGATCGGCGTCCGACTCGTCCACCTCGCTCCGTTCTTCAACGCTGCCCATGGGCGGGCCTCCTCGCGATCGATCCCTCTCGAGGATGACACCCGGGCCATGACGCGTCGTCACCCGCTTCAGGGTGATCACGCGGGGCGCCGAACTTCTCAGAAGAGGCCGAGGCGGCGTGCTTCGGCTACGGCTTGTGTACGAGACGAGACCCCGAGCTTTTGGTAGCTCCGCTGGATGTGTGTCTTGAGCGTGTTGGTCGAGACGAAGAGCTCCCCGGCGATCTCTTTGTAGGTGAGGCGGGAGGCGAGGTATCGAACGACGGTCAGTTCGCGGCCACTGAGGGGTCCCGACGTGCTGCCGCTCTGATGGGGGACGGTCGGGTCACGCTCGAGGCGATCGAGCACGGCCTGCTCGTACTGCTCGATACGCCGTGACCGCAAGAGCAGCGCGACCCGCGGTCGGAGCTCGACGAGGTCGTCGGCCACGGCAAGGACGAAGCCCTCGGTCTTCGCCAGAGAGAGCGCCTCCGCGAGCAACAAGTCTGTGGTGTCGGATCTCCGGCCGTGAGCGACCCGGGTGGAAAGCAGTGCCGCGTCGATCCGCTCGCGCGATCGTTGTCGGAGCGCAGAGGGCCAGGGCGTCGGCGGCGCGATCGAACTCGCTCCGGGCGAGCTCGATCCGAGCGTGAAGCAGGGACGCTCGGGTTCCCGTCGGGAGGCGTTCGGCACATCGGGACGCGCGGTCGAGGTCTCCGATCTCGACCGCGATGCGGCCTTCCAACGCATCACAGAGCCCGATGAGCGGACTCGTGGAGTCGGGCCGTAGGAAGGCACGTGCTCGCTCAACGCCGGAGAGCGCCCCGCCTCTTTGACCATCGGCGAGCCACACTCGCGAGAGCGAGAGCTGGCTGACGAGCGCGAAGGCGGGACGCACGTCTTCGCTCATCGAGAGTGACCGCTCGAGCAGCCGTTCTGCCGTGATGAGATCGCCGCGCTCGAACGCGACTCGCCCGTTCGTCCGAACTGCATCGATCATCGTCGGATGCCCGGCCATTCCGAGTGATTCGGCGCCGTCGAGCGCCTGCTCCGCGAGACGCTCTGCCTCGGTCAGCCGACCTTCGACGCACGCAACCCAGGCGAGCGCTCCGGTCAGCGTGACCTGCTGCAGACTTGGCGAAGCGCCCGGACGCACGGTTTGCTCGCAGATCTTGCGTGCGCCCTGGAGATCGCCGAGCCACAGGCGGGTGCGCGCGAGAAGGAAGGGCCCGTACGCAGCGACCTCATCGCCGGGAAGGTCCTTCGGTCCGAGATGATCGACGAGCGCTCGTTCGACCTCGGCGGCTTCGCCCTGCTGAAAGGCGACCAGAGCTCGCGCGAGCACGAGGCGGGCGAGGTCGACGTCGCCCAAGTCGGCGGCGCGGTTGCTCGCGCGGATGATCCACGGCGCGGCCTGGCCGGCAGGGGCACTTGCGGCCACCCCGAGCGCGAGGTCGACGAGGTGGCCGGGTTCGCCGCCCCCGGCCGCCGTTCCCACCTTGGCAGCAAGGCGATGGAGCACGCGACCGTCGCCTTCGATGAAGGCGTCGACGAGGCTGCGTCGGAGCATCTCGAATGCTGCTGCCTCGTCACCCGCGAGCAAGAGGTGGCCGAATGCATTCTCAATGTCACTCGCATCGACGAAGAAGGCGGCGGCACGTCGATGGAGTTCCCGCTCGCGCTCCGGGTCGTCCGCGTGGAGTCGGTGCCGCAGCAAGTCTCGGAACAAGTGGTGGTACCGGTAGGTGTCTCGGGCCAACTCGATGAGGAAGAGGTGCCGCTCGTCGACACGGCGGAGCAAATCGGTGGCGTCGCGTCGTTGGGTCACGGCGGCGCAGCTCTCCGGGTCGAGCACGTCGAGGACGGAGGTCGCGAGCAGGAAGTCGAGGATCTCCGCAGGTTGTCGCTCGAGGACCTCCGTTCCGAGGAAGTCTGTGATGGAGCGTGGCGTCTTCGCGAACTCGGTGAGGAAAAGGTCGGGGACTGGTTCGTCGCGAAGGGACAGCGCAGCCATCTGAACGCCGGCGGCCCACCCCTCAGTACGGTTCGTGAGCAGCTCGACCTCGGTCTGGCTCAGCTCGATTCCGAACTCGTGCATGACCGCGGCCACTTCGTCCCCGGTGAGTCGAAGCTCGGCATCGCGCACCTCGAGGAGCTGCCCGTGCGCGCGAAGTCGGTGCAGCGCGAGCTGGGGCTCACTTCGGCTGCCCACAATCACACGGCTGCCCGGCGGAAGGCGCTCGATGAGCGTCGACACGCTCGGGGCCGCAGCCGACGCGAACTGGAAGTCGTCGATCACGATCACGACCGGCTCTCCGAGCGCCGCGAGGTCGTTCACGATCGCGACCGCAACGTCGCCGAGCTCGGGCTCCGCCTCGTCGAGCAAATTGGAGGCGTCCAGCCAACGGTCGGGCCACCGTCGAGCAAGCGCGGCGGTGAGCGCCGACCAGAACGTGACGGGATCGGCGTCGCGGTCGTCGCATGAAAGCCAGATCGACAAGAGCTCAGGGCGATGGTGCAGCCACGATCCGAGCGCCACACTCTTTCCCGCCCCGGGCGCACCCACGATGACCGTCAGCGGAGCCTGGACGCCCGCGTCGAGAGCACCATCTAGGCGAGGGCGCGGAACGTGCCAGCTCGGGAGGGCTGGCGGCGAGAACTTCGTCGCGGCCAGGAGTCGCGGAGTCAGGGTCCCGTTCCTTTGTTCGCAGGTCACCCCCGATCGGGTGACAGCCGATCACCTCATCGGACCGCATGCTGCGGAGGCGGCGGTGCAAGGCAACCGCCGAAGAAGCGTAGCCCCAGCCACAGATTCGGACCTCGAGAGGAGCGGCGGTGTCGGGATCGTGACCGAGACCTACGAGATCGCACTCCGCGGTGAGCCGGGACCGGTGACACGCGCCGCCTTTCCAGAGTTCGAGCTGCGGTGCGAAGAGGGGTTGACGCTCTTTTGCGGGGAGTTCGCGGACCAGGCCGAGCTCCACGGCGTCATCGAGCGCGCCAACTCGCTCGGTCTCGTAATCGTGAACGTGCGTCTGATCGCCAACGACTCATGAACCGAACTCCCCGGCACGCGGCGGTAGGGACTATTGGCCCTACCTCGGTTGCGTTCACCAACTCAGACTCAGCCCGTTCCGCCTACTACGCCGCTGGCTCGACGGGTCACCGGCTCAGAATCAGGAGAGGAGTACGTAGTGCTCGCCTATGACTATCCGCTGCTCGGCGTCTTTTGGTCGCTGTTCACCTTCGCCCTGCTCGTCTTGTGGGTCTTCGTCGTGATCTGGTGCTTTGTCGACAACTTCCGACGTCGCGACCACAGCGGGCTCGCCAAGGCGGTGTGGTTCCTGTTCATCGTGTTCGTGCCCATTGTCGGGGTCGTCGCCTACATCCTCGCCCGACCGATCGACCCGTACGTGATCGTGACCGAGGTCTAGCACGAGGAATCTCACCCTTCTCCATCCCCGGCAATTCACAATCAAGGAGAGAAACATGGCAAAGGCAGACGGTGTGTTCGTCTATGTCGGTACCTATCCCGACGAGATGTCGGCACGTGACGACTACGAGATCGTGAAAGATCTCCGTGCACTCGGGGCGGTAGGAACATACGACGCTTCGGTTGTCACCAAAGACGAGAAAGGGAAGGTTCACGTCAACAAGGACGAGACTTCCACCCGCCACGGAGCGTGGGGCGGCGCCGCGGCCGGCGCGGTCGTCGGCATCCTGTTCCCACCCGCGCTCATTGGGAGCGCGATCGTCGGCGCGGGTGTCGGCGGTGTCGGTGGCCACCTGTGGAAGGGCATGTCTCGTGCCGATGTGAAGGAATTCGGCGAGCTCATCGACTCTGGTGAGGCTGCTCTCGTGATCGTCGGCGAGTCCACGATCGAAGCCGCGCTCGACAAGGCTGACCTGAAGGCAGAGAAGCACATGGCCAAAGAGCTCGACAACGTGAGCTCGAAGGACATCGATCAGGCCGTGCAGGAAGCCGCCAAAGAAGTCAGCTGAACGCGGTCGGGATCACGCAACTCGTTTGAACATTGGACTCACGCCGCGGGCGTGAAAGCGAAAGGATTCAAAAAATGCCTGAAGACAGTCCTGTCCTCGACACTCTTGCCCTCATGACCGCGGCCTCCGTCGAAGCCTGCGACCTCGAAGACCGAGAGTTGATGCTCGCCCGCATCGCCGCGCTCGCGGCTGTGGGCGCGCCACCTGTCTCGTACCTTCTCAACGCTGGCACCGCGGTCGACGTTGGCATCACGCTCGAAGACGTCCGGGGTGTGCTCATCGCGGTCGCACCGATCGTCGGGACGGCTCGGGTGATGAGCGCGGCGAGCAACCTCACGCGGGCTCTCGGCTTTGCGATCGAGGCGATGGCGATCGAGGCGGAGCTCGAGACTGAGGACGACTAACAACTACTCGTGTTGCAAGCCGCTCGCAGGAGCAGGGCGGTGAGCGCCAAGGTACGGAATCGCCACACAGAGACAGAAGCATGACGGAGGCCGCCGTTGCCGAACGACAGAGCCCAGCCGCGGGTACCGCGATCGCTCAGCTCCGCGCGAATGGAAGCGTTCAGCGACGGCGTGTTCTCCATCGCGGCGACGCTCCTGGTGCTGGACCTCGCGGTCCATCCCCCGGGAACGCCGCTGGAACAAGTGCTGCACGAGTGGCCGGCGTACGCCGGCTACCTCGTCAGCTTCCTGACCATTGGGGCTGCATGGCTCCTCCACAGCGCGATGACCGATCGACTGGCGCGAGCCGACTCTTTGCTCATGCGCATCAACTTGCTCCTGCTCCTCGTCGTCGCCTTCTTGCCGTTTCCGACCAGGCTCGTGTCAGAAGCCATTCACGACACCAACGGTGAGCGCGTCTTCGTCACGATGTACGGGCTCACACTGCTCACCATCCGGCTCCTCGGCTTCGCGCTCGACGCGTACGCGGGACGTGAGCACCTGTACGAAGACGCGAAAGCTGACGAGGAGCTGCAGACCGACCGTCACACCATCGTCCCCGTGGTGATCGCCTACATCGTCGCAATCCTCATCGGGCTCGCCCTACCGACAGTCGCCGTCGCGCTCGTACTTCGCCCTCACCATCTACCTCGTCGTCCCGTTGCGAGACATACGACGACTCCTCTTCACGACGCGATGAGCAGCTCTGTGAGCAAGGGTGGTGGGGCGGCGCTGGTTGCGTTGGCCAGCGCACAGTTCCTGATGGTGCTCGATCAGTCGGTGATGAACGTCTCGATCAGCACACTCGTGAGCGACTTCGACACCACGGTCACCACGATCCAGGCTGTCATCACCCTCTACTGCCTGGTGATGGCGATGTTGATCCTCACCGGAGCCAAAATCGGCGACATCATCGGCCGCCGCCGGGCGTTCATCATCGGCCTGATCATCTACGCCTGCGGCTCGGCGTTGACCGCAGCGTCGCAGACGGTGGCCGTCCTCGCTCTTGGATGGTCAGTGCTCGAAGGCGTTGGCGCGGCGCTTGTGTTTCCAGCCCTCGCCGCGTTGATTGCCGGCAACTTCGAGGGAACCCGACGCAAGGCGGCGTACGCGGTCATCGGTGGCGTCGCTGGCGCCGGGATCGCGGTCGGTCCCATCGTGGGCGGGTGGGCGACGACAGAGCTCACGTGGCGGGTCGTGTTCGTCGGCGAGGTCTTCATCGCTGGCTTCATCCTGATCTTGACCCGCAAGGTGGCGGACGCCCCCGGACCCACTCCGACGCCGAGGCTCGACGTCGTCGGTTCAATATTGTCGGCCGTGGGTCTGGGACTGTTCGTTTACGGCGTGCTCAAATCGAGCACCTGGGGATGGCTCGAACCCAAGAACTCGCCCATCACGATCTTCGGCTTCTCGCTCACCCTCTTCGTCATTGCCGCCGGGTGTGTCGTCCTCTGGGGGTTTGTGACCTGGCAGCGCCACCGCGAGGCGACCGGGCGCGACCCGCTCGTGCACCTCTCACTGTCTCGGATTCCGCCGGTCCGGTCCGGAGTCATCGGGCTGTTCAGCCAGAACCTGATCCTGATGGGCACCTTCTTCGTTGTCCCGCTCTACCTCCAACTGGTGCTCGGACTCGACGCCCTGGAGACCGGGATCAAGATGCTGCCCATCTCGATGACAATGCTCGTGACCGCCGCACTCGGCGCGAGGCTTTCGAACCGCTTCCCCGTGCGCACGATCGTCCGGACGGGACTCATCGTGACGATCGCCGGTGTGCTCATCCTGCTCACGACCATTCAGCCCACGCTCTCTGACGCTGGGCTTCGCTGTCGGCATGGGTGTCCTCGGCGTCGGGATGGGCCTGATGATCTCCCAGCTCGGCAACGTGATCCAGTCATCGGTGGAGGAGTCGGGTCGCAGCGAGGCCGGTGGCTTGCAATTCACCGGCCAGCAACTCGGCTCGGCCCTCGGCGTCGCGTTCATCGGCGCAATCGTGCTGATCGGACTGACCAACACCTTCACCTCTGCCGTCAAAGACGACTCGCGCATCAGCGCAGAGGTGTCGACCCAGGTCGGTGTCGCTGCCGGCTCGAACATCAACTTCGTCTCGTCCACCCAGGTCGAGAGCGCAGCACGACAAGCAGGCCTGGACGAGGCCACCACGGTCGCACTGGTCGACGACTATGAGACAGCCCAGCTCCGGTCACTCAAGGCCGGCCTCCTGGGAGCTGCCCTTCTGGCCCTCATCTCCCTCGCATTCACCCGTGAGCTACCGCATGAGCAGCCCGCTCGAAAGCGTCCGGAACCCGCGGTCGCGTCGAGCTGACTCCCGCACTGAGGCGCTGCTCATCTCTGACCTCCGTTTCGTGCGGGAGAAGAGTCTCCGGCGACCACGAGGATGTGGATGCTGACGACGAGCACCCATGCGGGGAAGACGATCTCGAGCCACGGCACGAATCCGGACGAGACCAATAGCAGAGCTCCGGTTGCATAACCGAGCACCGTGAGCCATCGCGGCGCGAGGTCGAGGCGAGCGAAGAGCGACGTGGTGCAGATGGTGAACACGGCGCCCATGCGAATCGAATACACGCTGAGCAGAACAAAGGTCAGCTCGCGGCCGTATCGCCATGTGTCCGGCGGGATGGCTCGAGAGCCGCTGAGAAGCAGACTGCTCCCGCTCGCTGCCGCGACGAAGAGCAACGCGATGAACAGCAGGCCGCTCCCGAGGAAGACGGTGGCGAAGAAGCGGTCTTCAGCGTCACCGATCCGGTCGCGCACGACGCCGATGAACCAGAGGAAGGCGATGCCGGCGAACGGGACGAGGTTGAGGGCGACGACCACGCTGTTGCGCTTCGCATCGTCCGACACCCACGCCCCACCTCCGTTGGGCGAATCCGCGACCGCGAAGCGGACCAGCACGAACACCGTGCCGAGGAGGACGGAGAAGATGATGCCGGCGACGGCCGCCGCCCTCGGAGCTCGGATCCGCTCGAAGGTGCCGTCGGGGGCGCTTGCGCCGCCCGTCATCGCGCGCGGACGTGCGGCGGCACGGTCTTGGCGGTCAGATCCGCCGGCGAGGACCAGGTGTGACCACCGCACCGACGACGGCCGCTTTGGCCACGGGTGACGGGCCGGGGGAGACGGCGGCGCCGACGACGGCCGCCTTGGCCACGGGTGACGGGCCGGGCGTGACCGCCGCGGCCACCACTGCGGTCTTGGCAACGGGTGCGCCGACGACTCCGGCGCGTCCTACTCGTGATGGCCTGAGCGGCATGATCAGTCTCCTGTCGTCGAGGTTGCGAACGCGGCGTCGTCTGCTTCGATCGCCGCGATGATCGATTGGGTGGGGATCCGACCCGATGCGATCAGCTGACCGCCCGAACGGCGAACCGCCGATCCGAACGGCGCCGCCCACAGGTTCTCCCAGATGAGGATCCCCGCAGCGCTCCCCGGGTCCATCGCGACGGCGAGGTTCGCGACGTCTTCCTCGGCGAGGAACTCGGCGAGCTGCGCCTCGAGGACCTCGAGCGGGCCCAGTTCACTGAAGTCCTCGATCTCCATCACCTCGATCTCCCCGTCGTCGTCTTTGGTCACCACGAGCAGATCGATGACCCGGATGAGCCCCTTGTCGACGAGCGCCATGAGCTCGTCGACGATCTCACCGGTGAAGCTGCTCTCGCCTGCGGGGAACTCGACGACGAGGTACTCGATGGGACCGAGCTCGTCGAGGGAGTCAGCGCTCATGGGGGGGGCTCCGATCGTTGGGGACTGCGGTGACCCTACGTCGTTGCGAACCCGCCGTCATCGGCAGCGTTGGTTTGAAAGCCTGACCGCCTCACAACCCCCGTTGCGCGGTGATGCGGCCGCTCTTCTCGGCTTCGACGAGGGCGTCGTAGTCGCGTTCGTTCTGGTCGGCGTAGGCCTCGGAGAACTCAGCGAGCGCCCGGTCGAAGACATCGTTCGCTCCGAGATAGGAGGCGATGGCGATGCGGTCTCCCGAGCGGGCATGGGCGCGCGCCAAGGTCGCGCCGCAGATGCGGCCGTAATAGGCCATGGTCGGAGGAGTCTGGCTCTCGATGACGGCGGAGCCCTTCCAGTCCCGGAGCTGACGCACGTAGAAGTCGCGAGACTCGCCGTCGATTCCCTCGAAGGTGAGCCATCCCAGGAAGATGTCGCTCGCCGCGGCCATCAGGTGCTGGCCGTGGACGACGCGCTCGCCGTTGGATGACTGTCGGCTCCGTCCGAGAAAATCCTCGAGCACAGAGGGTTGGGCTTCTTTGGCTTGGAGGAACAGCGGATCCACGTCGTCGCGGCCTTCCATGAGAAGGATCCACGCTCTCGTTCCCACGCTGCCGACCCCGACCACCTTGCGAGCGGCGTGGACGATGTGGAACTCCTCCAGCAAGTGACGGCGGTCGGACTGCAGCGTGCTGCGGTACCTGCGCACCGCGGCCCGGAGCCAGTCCATCAGCATGTCTCGTTCACTCTCGCCCCCGAACTCCTCGACGGGCTGGATGAGAGGCGGGTCGCTGAGGATGCGTCGCTCGCCGTCGACGACATGGGTGAGCTTGTCGAGGGCTTGCATGCTGTCTCGCGTGCGGGCCTTGGTGATGGCGGCCTGGCTTCGCTTGAGTGCCCGCGCATCGAGCTGGGTCTTCATCTCCTCGAGCAAGGTCGCGGTGTCGAAGCGCGAGTACCAGACATCCATGTTGGTCATCCCCGCGAACTCACGCATCGCGGTTCGATAGCCGTCAGCGACGCTCAGCACGACCTTCTTGCGATCCTTGACCGTGTATCCGTTGTCGCGGCCGGCGATCGCGAAGCTCGCGGCAAGGCGCTTCACATCCCACTCCCACGGGCCGGGAAGGGTCTCGTCGAAGTCGTTCATGTCGAACACCAGCCGGCGGTCCGGTGACCCGAACACACCGAAGTTCATGAGGTGCGCATCACCGCACAGCTGCGTCATGAGTCCCGAGCGCGGCGTATTGGCTAGATCGCTGGCCATGATGAGCGCCGCGCCCCGATAGAAGGTGAACGGCGAGACCAACATGCGCCCGTAGCGGATCGGCACCAGCTCGGGGACACGGGTGACGGCTTGGCTCTCGAGCAGTGCCACCGGGTCGGGCCGAGCTGCGCTCGGCGAGAAGCCGGCGTGGCTCGAACGCGGCACCTCGGCCCGGGCTGCCTTTCCTCGAGCCAACCGTTCTGCCACGGTCAGGTGCGGCACCACCTTGCCGTGCTCGTACCGCATTCCCGCCGGAATCGGCTTGGACTCGTCCGCTGTCTCGTCATCTTCGATGCTGTCCATGGGTGGGGCACCGTATCCCCCTGCTGATGGCCTCGCTCCGGACGGGAGGCCGCCAATAACCTCACCGTCGGTGGGGGTGCTGAGGGGTCATCGCTTGCGGATCGCTGGGGTCGTGGTCGCGGGCGGCGTGGTCATCGGCGTCGGCGTCGCGATCGGCTTGAAGCACTGGCTGACCGAGGCACCGAAGACGGTCGGTGTCGAGGAGACCGTCGAGAATTTCCGCAAGGCCTCGCAGCGGACGGCACCCGTCGACGGCGTGTACGTCTACGACACGAAGGGCAGCGAGAGCGTCGACGTGCTCGGCGGCGACACGCACACCTATCCGCCGGAGACCGCGCTCACTGTGATGGCGGAAGGATGCGGGTTGCGCATGACGTGGAAGCCGCTCGATGGTCGGGCCGAGAGCTGGCTCGTGTGCCCCGCGGGCGGCGGCCTCGACGTGCCCAGCACGACCAGCGTGCACTCCTTCTTCCGGCAGACCTACGACACACCGTTCGTGTGCCAGGGCTCGTGGTGGGTGCCGCCGCCGGGCACTACGACGTGGACGAGCTCGTGCAGCAATGCCGACCGCACAGCAACGCGCACTGGACACGTCGTCGGGATCGAGCCGTACACGATCGACGGTGCGTCACGGCAGGCGATCCACGAGCAAGCGATTGACGACCTCTCACGCGATTCGGTCGGCACGGTCACGACGGAGCTCTGGATCGATCAGGCCACGGGACTGATGCTGCGCGAGCACATCGTCACCGATTCACACAACGACTCGGTCATCGGCGCGGTGTACTTCAAGGAAGACCTCGACCTGACGCTGCGTTCGCTCGTGCCGCAGCGCTGAGCGCGGCGTCAGCCCGGGATCCAGTCGCGTTCCACCGGCCCGCCCGTCCAGGGCGGGTCGACGCGGAGCAGGCAGTCGGTCGTCAAGAACGCGTGCGCGACCTCGGGCGTCATCGAGTCATAGGGGGGTGACTGCGACGCGTGCGCACGCATCGCCGTCCAGCGCAGGTCGAGATGCGGACTGACATCGACCCGTGTCGTGATCTCTTGGTCGGGCGTGCCGAGCCCCGGCACTCCGGCGAACCCCGCGAGCAGCGATTCGGGGAGGCACCACAGGTAGGTCCGCGCCGGTCGCCACGTCGCGCGCGCCAGCGCCGCGAGCGTCGCGTCGCGGATCACCGCATGATCGCGGTGACCATCGCTCGCATCGAGGGTGATCACCACGTCGGGGCGTTCCGCCTCGACGAGCGCGGCGACCGCGGCCTCGACGTCGCCGAGGTCAGCCGCGACCAACGACCCGGGCGCGGGCTCGCCCGTCGTGCCCGAGTCGAGCCAGCCGAGCAGCTCGACCCGAGACACTCCGAGCAACGACGTCGCGGCGCGCAGCTCGGCCTCGCGGATCTCCCCGAGGTTTGCCGGTGCCGGCTCGCCGGCGGCGAGCCCGGCCATCTCACCGAGCTCGCCGCGGGTCGCACATACGACGACCGACTCGACACCGCGCGACGCCGCATGCGCGAGCACCGAACCGCAGCCGAATGCTTCGTCGTCGGGATGAGCGACGGTGAGGAGCAGCTTCACGAGCAGGACGCAGCCCTCAGCTGATACGCACGACGACGAGTGCGACATCGTCGTTGCGCTCGCTGATCGGCAGGACGTCCTCGATCTCGCGCCTGAGGTTCTCCGCGATGTCCTCCGCTGCCGCCTCACCCTGTGACGCACGCGCGACCAGCTTCTCGAGCTCGCGGGGGTCGAGGCCGTGGGGCGGTGAGACATCGGTGACGCCGTCGGTGTAGAGCACGACGGTGTCCCCCTTCTCGAGGGTTCCGCCGACGGGCGTGACTGCGATCGAAGGCACCGCGCCGACGAGCATGCCGGGTGAGCCGACGCTCTTCGTCTCGCCGTTCACGTTGACGACCACGGGGAACGGGTGGCCGCCGGACGTGACCGTGCAGCGCCACCTGCCGTCGGGCGCGGGCTCGAGTGTGAGATACGCGACCGTGCAGAACAGGCCGCGGTTGCCCGCGTGCCAGCGCGTCGTTCAACCACGACAGCACTTCGGCTGGCTGATGGCCGTGGGTTGCCGCAGCGCGGATCGTGTGGCGGGCGATCGCCGTGACCGCTGCCGCGTCCGGGCCTGTGCCACAGACATCACCGATGACGACCGCCCACTTCCGGTCGTCGATCGCGAAGGCGTCGTAGAAGTCTCCGCCGACCTCGGAGACCGCGCCCGCCGCCCAGTACCACGCGGCGATCGTGAGGCCGTCGACCTCGGGGAGTCTTGGAGGCAGCAACGCGGCTTGCAGCTTCGTGGCGATGAGGCGGTGCTGTTCCGTGAGCCACACGTTGTCGAGCGCCTCGGCGATGCGCCCGGCGGCTGCCTGCGCGAGTGCGACGTCCTCGTGGTCGTAGACGCGTCCCGATTCGGCGCTGACGAATTGCATCGCCCCGATCGTCCGCCGGTTCGTGTTGAGGGGCACTGTGATGACGCTCGTCAGCTGCAGCTTCTCGACGAGATCGAGCAGCTCGTCACGAATTGCATCCCCACCGGCCTCGTGGATCGCTCGGTCGACGAACTCGGGGTCGATCTCTCGGAGAAACTCCAGCCGCCCGGTGCGGATCACTGCCGGGATGCCGCGCACTCCGTCGGGGTCGAACGGGTAGCGCTGTCGCATCTGCGCGGCCCACTCGATCTTGGCAACGTCGGTGTGCGCGACCTCGACTTCGGGCGTGCCTCCGGGCTCGGGCACGAAGTGCAACGTGCACCAGTCGCCGAGCTCGGGCACCGCGGCCGCGGTCACCGCACGCATCAGCGACCGGTAGTCGTTGGCAGCCAGCGCGACGCGGTTGAGCTCGGCCAGGAACTCGAGGCGCTCACGCAGCACTCGCTCGCGCTGCACTGCTTCCTCCGATTGCCGCGTACCGCCGCGCCGCCTCGATCTCCATGCGCTTGCGGGCCGTGATGTCAGAGCTGCACCCGAGCGTGCCGGTCACGTTGCCCCCCGAATCGAGCGTCACCGTGCCGCGGCCTTGAAGCCAATGGACCGTGCCGTCCGGCCAGATCACTCGGTGCTCCACCTCGTACGCGGATTTGTTGGCGACCGCCCGATCGAGGGTGGCGAGGGTCTCGTCGACGTCGTCTGGATGCAGCAACGACACCCACATCTCGAACGTGCCGTCGAACGAGCCGGGCGCGAGTCCGAAGATCCGCTCCATCGTGGCGTCCCACTCCGTCGCGCCGGTTGCCCGATTCCAATGCCAGGTGCCGAGGTCGCCGGCCGCGAGCGCGAGCACGAGGTGCTCGCTGAGATCCGATGCCCGGCGCTGCAAGACGTGGATCTCCGACTGCGCTTCGTCGGTCGCTCCGACCAGGCCGACGATCGTTCCCTCTTCATCGCGGAGCGGTGCCACCAACGCGTACGTCCAGCCGGCGGCTTCGCCCGGACGCACGACCGGCACCGCTCCACTCCAGGTCTCGCCGTTGCGCACGAGGTCCACGATCTTTTGGACTTCGGCGGTGCTCCCCTCGGCGAAGAACTCCAAGAGGGAGCGTCCCACCGCGTCCTCGTTCAACGCGCCGTAGACGCGCCGCGCCGCTGCATTCCAGGCGAGGATCGTGCCGTCCAGATCGGCGACGACAACAGCTCGGGGCAGCGCGTCGAGGACGAGGTTGCTGTGGCCCAGCGCTTTGAGCGCGGGAGACTCGCCTTCGCGCGTCAATGCCACCACCGTCCTTTGGGCTGGAAGGGACGAGCGCGCGTCAACGTATACTGCTTCCGGCCATCCTGAGCCTCACGACCGTGCCCTCTGGGTCGCTGCGCACCTGTACGAGATCGCAGAGCTGGTGCGCGAGCCACAGCCCGCGGCCGCCCTCCTCGTCGGCCGGAGGCCGCCGGCGTCCGATGAGCGCGTCGGTGATCCGCCCTCGGTCGGAGATCTCGCAGACGACCGAATCACCGTCGATCCACGCGAGCAGGGTGCCCGCGCCTCCGCCGTGGCGGACGCTGTTCGTCACGATCTCGTTCGCGGAGAGCACGAGATCCTCGGACTGTGAGGGGCTCAGTCCGACGTACCTCGCTAGGTCGGCGAGGTCATGGCGCAGGGTGCGGATGTCCACGGCGTGGAACGCGCGCCGGTAGGCGCCGGTGGGAGCGGGACGCATCGGAGTGCTCAGGACATCGGAGTCGGTGAGTGGGTGATCGTGGGCGACCGTCGCCCTCGAGACGATGTCGGCAGCAAGTGAGGCCGAGTCGTAAGCGCAGATGAAGTGGAGGTCGTCGAAGTGGGAGAACGCGAGGTCGAGCAACCGATCGTGGATCTCGCACTCGACGATCTCGTCCTCCGTGCGGCCGCCCCAGACGGGTTCGCCCACGCCACGGATGGCCCCCGGACGGCCGCTCTGGGAGCGGACGAAGTCGTCCCAGAGCGAGATCAGGCGCCCTGGGTTCCGGCCGACGAGCGCCATGTCCGCGAACGTGACGGCGTCGGTCGAGGTAGGCAGGGTCGTCCGCAGGGCGCTGAGCCGTGGCTCCGGCACGGCGACGAGCACCGCGTCGCCCTGCGCGATGCCGGCCTCGATGAAGGGAACGGTGCGCGCCAGGAAGTCGGGGTCGCCCTCGTAGAAGAGGGCTTCGTGACGAAAAGCGCTCACCTCGTACCCCCGGCCCTCTCCTCGCCGCCGACGGCACGCTCTTCCCGCTTCGGGGGCGTGTCAAACCTTCGGGTCACCCTTGCTGCGAGAGCGCCTCTGCGAGCTCGTCCTTGCTCATCGAGGCCCGGCCGGGGATGTCTGCCTTCTGGGCCTCCTCGTAGAGCTCGTCGCGCGTCAGCGCGTCGAAGCCGGCGCGCCCCTTGGCCTGCAAGACCTGTTGGCCGAGCGCGTCGAGATCCGCCTCGGGCGCGCTCTCACGCAGTTCGGGGAACACCTCGGTCTCCTCTTCCTCGACGTGATGCGAGATGCCTGCCTCGAGCATCTCGAGCGCACCGTCGAACCCGGGCTCGTCGGGGGAGAGACGCTCGACGTCGGTGAGCACCTTGCGGGCACCCTCGTGCTCGGTCACAGCCTCCTCGACCATGTCGGAGCCGTCGTCCAGGCGCTTGTTGATGTACGGGTAGACGATCATCTCCTCGGCCTGCATGTGGATGCGCAGGTCGGTCGCGAGCTCGGTGACGAGGTCCGCCCGCGAGGCGCCCGTCGCCTCTTTGATCTTGCTGAACAGCTTCTCGACCTTGCGGTGGTCTTGTTCGAGAAGGCGGGTCACGTCGGGCATTGGATTCTCCAGTCGGGTTGGGTTCTACGCAGGGGTGTCGGTGATCGTGATTGCGGCGTCGAGGCCGGTCGCCAAGAGCAGATCGAGGAGCCGGTGCGATGGGCTTCTCAGCGTGACTCGCGTGTCCTCGCCGGCATCGAGGAGGCTGCGGAGAGCAGTGATCGCGGTGGAATCAGCGAACGTGAGACCGGTCGCGTCGATGACGAAGTGCTCGACCCCGTCAGCGGCCAGCGTGTGCAGGATCGTGCTGAACGTGCCGACGGTCGCCGGGTCGATCTCGCCGAGCACGGTGACGCGAGCGACGGTGCCGTCGACGGTTGCGGTGATCGAGAACGGAGTGCCGAGCGTGCAGGCCACGGCGCCGAGTTACCCGCTGCGCGGCTGGCGCAGTCATCGGATCACCAACAGCGCGACAGCCGCGGCGGCCATGAGCGCGAACGTGAGCCATCCGAGCGTGCTCGCGAGGCGACCGTTTCGCCGCTCTCCCATGATCTGCGAGTCGCTCGCGATGAGCATGACGATCGCGACGAAGGGTGCCGCCAGCACCCCGTTGATGATCGCGACGACGACGAGCAGTGCAATCGGGTTCACGTGCATGAGGCTCAGCGCGGTCGCCGTGATCGTCGCCACGACGACGAGTCCATAGAAGACCGGCGCCTTCCGGGGCGTTCGCGAGAAGCCCCACCGCTTGTTCAGCAGCCCCGCCATCGCCGACGATCCCGAGCCGGCCAGCACCGGCACCGCAAGGAAGCCGGAACCGATGAAGCCGAGAGCGAAGACGACGGTGGCGAGGCTGCCGGCGATGGGTTCGAGGGCCTTGGCGGCATCGGCTGCTGAGTTGATCTTCTGTCCGCCGTCGGCGCCGATGGTCGAGCCGGTGGCCACGATGATGGCGAACATCACTGCGTTCGACAGCGTCATCCCGAAGAGCACGTCGAGGCGGCTGGTCCTCGTCTTCAGCCGGGCACCGGCCTCGCTGCGCTCGTCGAGCTTGACCGCCCTCGATCCGCCCTCGGGCTCGGCGCGGAGCTCCTCGATGCGGTGAGCCGACTGCCAGAAGAACAGGTACGGCGAGATCGTGGTGCCGAGGACACCGATCAGCAGGCCGAAGTATGCGGCCGACCAGGTGATGTGCGGGATCAACAGGTTCGCGAGCACTTCGCCCCACGCGACGTGCGTGACCGCGAGCACGACGAGGTACGCGATGAGCGTCAGGCAGAGGAACTTGAAGACTCCCGAGATCGTGGCGAACGACCCCGAGATGACGAGCGCGGTGATCACGAATCCCGCGGTCACGGCCCAAAGGGTGGCTGGGCCGGCGTGGAGCAAATGCATCCCTTGACCGATCGCGACGAGGTCCGCCGCCATGTTGAGGACGTTCGCCAGCATCAGCAGCGCGACGAGCGCGGCGATCACCGCACGGGTGCGTCGACTGAATCGTGACCGGATCAGCTCCCCGAGACCTTTGCCGGTCGTGAGCGCGGTGCGGTCGCAGATCTCTTGCACGGTCGTCATGAGCGGCCACGTGACCAAGGCGGTCCACACGAGCCCGTAGCGGAACTGCGCGCCGCTCTCCGCGTAGGTGGCGATTCCCGAGGGGTCGTCGTCGGAGGCACCCGTGACGAGGCCGGGCCCGAGGGACTTGACGTAGTGGCGCCAACCGCCCTCCGCCGCTTCAGTCTTCACCGCCGTCACGCGATCGCGATTACCCCGACGTCACCGCGACGAAACCGGGTATGTGCCTCGTGACAGTCCTGCGAGCACCAGGAGGTGCCGACATGGCATTCGTGTATCCGGACAGCCGCTACTACTACGACTGGTACGCCGCGGAGATGCCCATCGGGCCTGCGCGTCCGCCCGACAGCGCGATCAAGGCTGCCGTCGTGTCGCGTCTTCGCGAGAACCTCTTCACGAAGGATTGCGAGCTCCGCGTCGACGTGAAGCGCGGCGTGGTCATCCTGGGCGGTCTCGTCGACTCGAGGCTCGCGAAGCGTTCGGCGGGAGACGACTGCTGGGACACGCTCGGTGTGACCGATGTGAGCAATCAGCTCGAGGTCGCCGAAGGCGTGCCTGACGACGACGGTCCTCAGGCGGTGCGCGATGTGATGACGACCGGCGCCGTGACGCTCGAAGCGGGCTCGTCACTGCAGGCCGCTGCCGCTGTCATGCGCGACTCCGACGTGGGATCGGTCGTCGTGATGGACCATGGTGAGGTCGCCGGGATCGTCACCGATCGCGATCTCGTGGTCCGCGCGGCCGCAGACGGCTTCGACATGACGGCAACGACGTTGAAGACGACGAGCACTGACTCGGTGCTCACCGTCGCTCCGGACGACCCGGTCGAGGACGCGTTGCGGCTCATGCGTGAGCACGCGGTGCGGCGCATCGTCGTGGTCGACGACGAGGTGCCTGTCGGCGTGCTGTCGATCGGGGACATGGCTCGTCGCCGTGATCCCGGTTCGGTGCTCGCCGAGGTGGTGTCGGCTCCAGCGAACCCGTAGGACGCGCGGTCAGGGAGCGTGGTACACGCGGGCCATCGGCACGGACTCGGTGAGCACGTCATCCGCCTCCAGGTAGGCCAATGCCTGGATGAGCCGAGCGACGACACCCGTCCAGCCCGTCTGGTGCGACGCGCCCAAGCCGGCGCCGTTGTCGCCGTGGAAGTACTCGTAGAACAGCACGAGGTCCTTCCAATGAGGGTCGTCCTTGAAGAGGTGGGCTCCGCCGTAGACGGGGCGACTCCCGTCAGGTCCCTGCAGGAACGTCGCGACCAACCGTCGGGACAGCTCCATGGCCACCTCGAACAACGTCATCATCACGCCTGACCCTGTCGGGCATTCGATCGTGAACGAGTCCCCGTAGTACCGGTAGTGCTGCATCAGCGCTCGCACGATGAGCAGGTTGATCGGCATCCACACCGGCCCACGCCAGTTCGAGTTGCCGCCGAACATGCCCGTGGTCGATTCGGCCGGCTCGTACTGCACTTCGTAGACGTTGCCTGCGAGATCCAGCCGATAGGGATGGTCGAGGTGCCACTTCGACAACGACCGGATGCCGTGGGGACCGAGGAACCGTTCCTCGTCGAGCATGCGCGTGAGGATCCGCCGAAGCTTGTCCTCGTTGACGAGAGCGAGGATGCGGCGCCCGCCGGCGCCGGGCACGAGTGGATCGGCGACCGTCGTGAGCAAGTCGTGGTTGCGGTCGAGGTACGAGCGGATCCGCGCCATGAGGCGCGGATACCGCGTGAGCAGCTCCGGCTCGACCACGGTCACCGCGCACATGGGGAGCAGCCCGACCAACGAGCGCACCTTGAGTCGGCGCCCACTGCCGTCGGGGAGGCGCAGCACGTCGTAGAAGAACCCGTCTTCCTCGTCCCACAGCTCATCCGGGTGATCGCCCAGCGGGTCGACCGCAGCCGCGATCCAGAAGAAGTGCTCGACGAACTTGAGCACGAGGTCCTCGTACGTGGGGTCCGTCTCCGCGATGGCGAGCGCGAGCTCGAGCATGTTCTGGCTGAACATCGCCATCCATGCGGTGCCATCCGCCTGCTCGAGGCTGCCGCCGGTGGGGAGCTTCGCGCTGCGGTCGAACACCCCGATGTTGTCGAGCCCGAGGAACCCACCCTCGAACACGTTGCGGCCGGTGGGATCTTTCCGGTTGACCCACCACTGGAAGTTCAGCATCAGCCGCGTGAACGCCTCTTTGAGGAAGTCGATGTCGACGTCGTCCGACTGGGCTTGGATGCCGTGCAGGAACAGCGTGGCGAACGCATGCACGGGCGGGTTGACATCGCCGAAGTTCCACTCGTAGGCGGGCATCTGTCCGCTCGGATGGAGGTACAGCTGGGAGACCATGATCCGCAGCTGGTTCTTCGCGAAGTCGGGATCGACCATGGCGAGTGGGATGCAGTGGAACGCGAGGTCCCATGCCGCGTACCAGGGGTACTCCCACTTGTCCGGCATCGAGATCACGTCTTGGTTCACCATGTGGAACCAGGACTCGTTGCGGGTGCCGCGACGAGTTGGTGAACGCAGCGGATGCGCCTGCCGCTCTCTCAACCACAGGTCGAGGTCGAAGTAGTAGGTCTGCTTGGACCAGAGCATGCCGGCGAGGGCTTGGCGCATCACGGACTTGGAGTCGTCATCGACGCCTGGCGGCGTGATCGAGTCGTAGAACTCGTCCGCGTCTCCTCGACGCATCGCGAAGTACCCGTCGGCGTTGACGAACGGCTCGGGCAAGGACTCTGGTGAGCGGCGCGTGAGCCGCACCAGCACGGTCGCCTGGCCACCGCCCGCGACGGTGACGACCGCGTGGACCGAGGCCTTCGTGCCTTCGTCGGCAGGGTTGACCGTGAGGGCGCCGTCGACGATGTGGTCGTTGATGCCGTCTTTCGGATACGGAGTGGAGGCCTCGCTCGACCAGATGCGCGGGTTGTTCGTCTCGTTCTCACAGAACAGGAGCTCGGTGCCCTGCTCGGCGTAGAGGTAGAAGACGCCGAGCTCGTCGTGATCTGCCTTGATCGTGGGATGGGCGCCGTCGAGGCGAGTGAGCGTGGGCTTGACCGGGTTGCCGCCCCATGACCACGTGTTGCGGAACCACAACGTCGGCAGCACGTGCAGCGTGGCAGCCTCTGTCGAACGGTTGTGCGCGGTGACGCGGCAGAGCAAGTCCTCGGGCTCGACCTTGATGTGCTCGACCTCGACGTCGAAGTAGTGGCTCTCGTCGAAGACGCCGGTGTCGAGCAGCTCGTACTCCATCTCATGACGAGAACGCGAGCGGTTGGTCTCGATGAGGTCGCCGTATGGGTACTCGGCGTGTGGGTACTTGTACAGCCAGCGCTGGTAGCTGTGCGTCGGCAGGTTGTCGACGTAGAAGTAGTACTCCTTCACGTCCTCACCGTGGTTGCCCTCGGCGTTCGTGAGCCCGAACAGCCGCTCCTTCAGGATCGGATCGCGTCCGTTCCAGAGCGCGAGCGCGAGGCACAGATGCTGCTTCTCGTCGCTGATGCCGGCGAGGCCGTCCTCACCCCAGTGGTACGCACGCGAGCGCGACTGATCGTGGCTGAAGTAGGACCACGCGTCTCCGGTGTCGCTGTAGTCCTCACGTACGGTGCCCCATTGACGCTCGCTCAGGTACGGACCCCAGGCACGCCAAGGCACACCGTCCCGAGCCTCGTGCAGACGACGGCCTTCGCTGGTTGTCATGGGGTGAGCCTCCCATGACATGTTCTCCGGCGCGGACAGCCCCGGGCGCGCGGCCGATCAGTGGTGGTGACCTCTCCGCCACTCGTCTCTCCTGTCGGTCACGGAGAGTGGCCGAGAGAGCAGGGTCGGGGGATATGGGCCGAATGGCCCAAGCGTCAGGCGGCTGCGTCCGCGGAGGCGAGGTCCTCTGTCTGGTATTCGGCGAGCAGCGAGAGCTCCTTCTCGTGCTCGGGGAACATGAACCACACGAGCGCTCCGCCGACCAGCACTGCGATGACGCCCGCGGTGTAGGCCCACTTCTGGCCGTCGACGAACGACTCGCGGGCCGCGGCGATGATCTGGTTCGAGTACTTCGGGTACTGCGCGGCGGTGGCGGAGGCGCTCGCGAACGACTTCTCGAGCTCCTGCTGCACGTTGTCCGTGATCTTCGCTTGGTCGGGTGACCCGGCGATGGCCGTCGCGATCGCGGCCGCATATCCGGCGGTCAGGAGGGCACCCATGATCGATTGCATGATCGCCCCGCCGAGATCGCGTTGCAGATCGGCTGTGCCCGAGGCCATGCCTGCACGCGAGACGGGGACCGAGCCCGTCAGTGAGTGCGACGCAGGAGTGCCGGCGAAGCCGACGCCCGCGCCGATGAATGCGTAGCCGAGTGCGACATGCCAGTACGGGCTGTGGTCGCTCCAGAGCAGGAGCATCGTGAGGAAGCCGAGGAGGCAAAACACATAGCCGGTGAGCAAGGTGAGACGCGACCCCTGCGCCTCGACGAGCTTCGCCGACCGGGGCGCGATCGCGACCATGCACAAGGCAGCGGGGATGATCGCGGCACCAGCTTCGAGGCTGCTGTACCCGAGGACGTTCTGCAGGTACTGCTGCCCGACGAACATCGCGCCCATCAGTGAACCGAACACGATGATGCCCGCGCACGCGGCCACCCAGAAGATGCGACGCGATGCGATGTCGAGGTCATAGAGCGGCACCGCCACTCGCCTCTGACGAATGACGAACGCGATGCCCGCGGCGACCGTGACGATGACGAGGCCCGCGACCACCTTCCCCTCGTTCGGCACGGGCGCGAAGTTGATCGCCAAGATCAGCGCTCCGACCATCAATGCCGAGAGGATGCCTCCGAGGTTGTCGACCTTCTCGGTCGTCTCGTTCACGTGGCTCGGCACCATCAGCACCGCGAGCACGAGGGCGACGACGGCGAGCGGCAACGTCACCAGGAACACCGAGCCCCACCAGAAGTGCTGCAGCAGCGCTCCGGCGACGAGCGGCCCGAGCGCGGCGATCGCGCCTCCCAGTGCCGACCACAACGCGATCGACTTTGTTCGCGCGGGGCCCGACCACAACGCGGTGATCAGCGCGAGGGTCGTCGGGTAGGCCATGCCGGCGGAGATGCCGCCGACGATCCGCGCCGCGATCAGGATGCCGATCGTGCCCGCCCACGCCGCGGCGAGGCACGCCGGGATCGAGAGCAGCACGCCGAGGATCAGCATCATCTTGCGGCCGTAGCGGTCGCCGAGCGCACCGAGCCACAGCACCGATGCCGCGAGGCCGAGCGAGTACCCCACTGCGACCAGGTCGAGCGCGGTCTGAGACGAGTCGAACGCCTTCCCGATGTCAGGCAGCGCGACGTTCGCGACCGCGAGGTTCAGGTTCGCGACTGCGGCGACCAGGATCAGCGCGAGGAGCACCAACGGCGCGCGGGCGGGCACGCCGGACGGCTGTTCGATCTCAGCCATTGGGAGTCGCGGCGGCAGGCGGCGCGTCGCTGAGAGGCTCGTTGTCGCCTTCCTCGTCGCCCCAGTCGATCCGGGCCTTGTCGGGGTCGTCGATGATCGAGCTCGCCCGGCTGCTGCCGATGAAGTCGCTGGCCCACGCGATGAACGCGTCGACTCGCGTGCGCGAGCCGCTCATCAGGTACGCGTGCACGCCGAGCCACGCGGCGAACGCGACATGACCGTGCAGCTCGTGATGGTGCTTGCCCATCTCGGCCACGGCAGCGCCGTCGCCGATCATCGCCATGATCCCCTTGTCCTTGTACCGGAACGGGGTGCGGGGCTTGCCGGTCATGTCGGCGAGGATGTTCTCGGCCGCCCAGTGCCCGCTCTGCAGGGCGACGGATCCGAGCTGAGGGAGGGCGTTGCCGTCGGGGTCCGGGATCGCGGCGATGTCACCGATGACGAACACGTTGGGGTGTCCGACTGCCGACAGGTCGGGCTCGGCGGTGAGGACGCCGCCCCGGCCCGAGGTGAGCCCGGTGTTCCCGGCAACCGTCGAGGCTTGGATGCCGCCGCCCCACACGACGCATCGGGTCATGATCTCTGTGTTGTCGCTGAGGATGACCCTGTCGGTCGCGACCTCTTTGACGCCGATGCCGAGCATCAGTGTCACGCCGTTGTGCACCAGCTTGCCCGCCGCGTACTCGTGCGCCTTCTCGGAGAACGCGCGGAGCACCACCTGGCCGTGGTCGACGAGGTAGATGTGGGCGCGACTGATGTCGAGGTTGTGATAGCGCTTCGGCATCACCTGATTCACGAGATCCGCGAGCGCGCCCGCGGTCTCGACGCCGGTGGGGCCGGCGCCCACGATCACGAAGTTCAAGGCTCCGGCTTCGATGCGGTCGTGGTTGGCCGCAGCGTCCTCCCAGAGCTGGAAGATGCGGGTACGCAGAGCCTTGGCGTCGGGAACCGAGTACAAGGGGAGGGCGTTCTCGGCGGCGCCCGGGGTGTTGAAGTAGTTGGGCTTCGTGCCCGCGGCAACGACGACGTAGTCACCGGTGAACTTCTGGCCGTCGGCGGTGGTGACTGTGCGGGTCTCGGGGTCGACCTTCGTCACGTCGAGCTGACGCATCGAGACGCTCGGCGACTTCGCGAAGATCGCGCGGATCGGCCGGGCGATGTCGGTGGTTCCGAGCTCGGCGGTGGCGACCTGGTACAGCAGCGGCTGGAACTGCTGGTAGTTGTGCCGGTCGATGAGCGTGACGGGCACGTCGTGCTTGGCGAGCTCCTTTGCGCACGCCACTCCTGCGAAACCTGCGCCGACGATCACGACCGTGGGCTTGGGGGATGCCTCTGACATCAGCTTGGCTCCTGGATTGCAACTGTGGGGGAAGGTTGTTCGGCCGAGACCTTGGGACTCGCGATCCGCTTCCGGAACACGTAGAAGTTCCAGATCTGGTAGGCGAGGACCACCGGGGTGATCACCAAGGCGACGACGGTCATGACTTTGAGCGCGTAGTTGCCCGACGCCGCGCTCGACACCGTGAGGTTGTTGTCCGAGCTCGTGCTCGACACCATCACGTTCGGATAGAGGTCGACGAAGATCGAGATGACGGTGAGCGCGATCGCGATCGCCGTCGCACTGAACGCCCAGCCATCGTGGCGATCACGCACCGACCACCCCGCGGCGACGACCGCGATGACCGGGATCGCCTGCAACGGCCCGGGGATGTCGCCCTGGTGTGAGAGCACCTGCGTCCAAATGGTGAAGACGGTCACGGTGACGATCGCGACGAAGGAGAACGGCCGCGCGAGCAAGCGGGCTCGTTCGTACACGACGCCGGTCGTGCGCAGCGTCAAGAACGTCGATCCGTGCAAGAGGGTCAACGAGAGCAGCGTGATGCCCACCCAGACGCCGTAGGGGGTGAGCAGGTCGAAGAAGTTGCCCGTGAACTCGCCGCTCGAGTCGATCGGCAGCCCGTACAGCAGGTCGCCCAGCGCGATGCCGAACAGCAGCGGGAGCATCAGGCTTCCGAGCGTCAGCGCGCCGCTCCACGTCCTCTTCCATCGCGCCGTCTGGATGCGGCCGCGGTACTCGAACGAGATGCCCCGGATGATCAGGCCGAAGAGCACGAGCACGAGCGCGAGGTACAGGGCCGAGAACCACGTCGCGTACCAGTCGGGGAACGCCGCGAACGTGGCGGCCCCGGCAACGATGAGCCACACCTCGTTTCCATCCCAGAACGGGCCGATCGTGTTGATCGCGACGCGCTGCTCGAGGTCGGTCTTCCCGACGACGGTGTGCAACGCGCCGACGCCGAAGTCGAACCCCTCCAGGACGAAGAAACCCGTCCAGAAGAAGGCGATGATGATGAACCAGACGATCTGCAAGCCCATGGGAATCCCCTAGTAGGTGAGAGCGGGCACGCGCTCGTCGTCGGATGAGGTCTCGTCGTCCATCGGAGCGCCGTGCTCGTCATCGTCGCCTTCGCCGAGCGCCTTGCGTCCGAAGCGGAACATCAGCGTCCCGTCCACTCCGGCGAGCAGGCCGTACAGCACGATGAAGAAGATGAGGCTGATCCAGATCTCGGTGACGCTGACGGATGGGGAGACGCCGTCTTTGACGAGCATCAGCCCCTGCACGATCCAGGGTTGTCGTCCGCTCTCGGTGAGCAGCCATCCCGCTGTGTTCATCAAGAAGGGGGTGACGATCGACCATGTCGCGGCGAGCAGGAACCACTTCGACGTCGGCGAGCTTGCCTCGATGCAGGAGCCACGCGCCCCAGAGGGCGAGCAGGGAGATGAGCGCGCCCAAGTAGGCCATCACGCGGATCGACCAGTACTGGATGAAGACGTTCGGGATGTACCGGCCCGGACCGAACTGCTGCTGGTACTGCTCGTTCAGGGGGTTGAGGCCCAGCACCTCGCCGTTCCACGTGCCCGTCGCGAGCACCGACAGCAGGTGCGGGATCGCGATGATCTTCTTCGGGGTCTCGTCGAACCGGCCGCCTTCGATCTGAAACGCCGAGAACGAGCACGGCTGGCACGTGCTCCATTGCGCCTCCGCAGCGGCGATCTTCATCGGTTGGTAGTTCGTCTCGATGATGCCGAGCTTGCTGCCCGACGATGAGGTTCAGGAGGATCGCCGGCACGAGCACGACGAGGGCTGCCTTCGCGGTGCGGAAGAACGGGCTCTCGGCACCGTGACGACGGAGGTGCCATGCGGATATGCCGAGCATGATCAGCGATCCGGTGACGAGTGACGCCAGCACGACGTGCAGGTATCCCCACACGAACACCGGGTTCGTGAACACCGCACCGATGTCGTTCAGCACGGGTCGGTTCGTGACCGGGTCGATCTCGTAGCCGACGGGATGCTGCATCCACGAGTTGGCCGCCATGATGAACGCGGCCGAGAGGACACCACCGAGGGCGACGAGCCAGATCGTGGCGAGGTGGATCTTCTTCGGCAGCCGATCCCAGCCGAACAGCCAGAGGCCGAGGAACGTCGACTCGAGGAAGAACGCGGCGAGCCCTTCCATCGCGAGCCGGCGCGCCGAACACGTCGCCGACGTATCGCGAGTAGCTCGACCAGTTCATCCCGAACTCGAACTCCTGCACGAGCCCGGTCACCACGCCGATCGCGACGTTGATCACCAGCAGCGTGCCGAAGAACTTCGTGAGGCGCTTGTACTCGGGGTCACCGCCTCGATACCACATCGTCTGGAGGATCGCGACGAGGAACCCCAGCCCGATTGTGACCGGGACGAACAGGAAGTGGTAGATGCTCGTCGACGCGAACTGGATGCGCGCCAGGTCGACGTTCATGCGACGCCTCTCATTTGGGGCACGGCGCTCTGGACGACGCGACCGTGGTCGAGCACCACGATCTCGTCGACCGACTCGAGCGCGGCCAGCCGGTGGGTGATCAGGAGCGTTGTGCGTCCCGCGGTCGCGGCGAGCAGGTCGCGGGTGAGCGCGCGTCCGCAGTCTCCGCGTCGAGGTGCTCGCCGGGCTCGTCGAGGATGAGGATCGGGAAGTCGGCGAGCAGCGCACGGGCGACCGCCAGCCGCTGCCGTTGTCCACCGGACAGCGTCGAGCCGTGCTCGCCGAGCGCGGTGTCGAGCCCGAGCGGAAGCGTCGTCACCCAGTCGAGCAGGCGGGCGCGTGCGAGGGCGTCGAGGATCTCGTCGTCGGTCGCCGCAGGCTTCGCAAGGCGCATGTTCTCGCGCAACGTCGAGTCGAACACGTGGGCGTCTTGCTCGACGAGGCCGACGAGTCGCCGCACGTCGTCCCCCTCGAGGTCGCGGATCTCGACGCCGTCGAGGCGCACCGAGCCGCTGTACTCGACGAACCGCACGAGCACGCTGGCGAGCGTCGACTTGCCGGCGCCGCTCGCGCCCACGAGGGCGACGTGGCGGCCGCCGGTGAGGTCGAGGTCGACGGCGTCGAGCGCCCACGGTGCGTCAGGGGCGTAGCGAGCCCGAAGGCCGCGGATGTCGAGCCCGTGGTGCGTCGTGTGCTCGAGCGTCCTCGGCGCTGCCGGCTCCAAGACCGGGGGCGGCTGATTTATGACCGCATTGAGTCGGCCGGCCGATCGCTGAGCACCTTCGAGTGCTTGGGCCGCCGCGGGGAGCGGTGCGACGAGCTCGAACGCGGCGAGAGGGACGAGCGCGACGACTGCGAGCATCACGCCTTGGAGATGACCCGCATGCACGGCCGAGACGCCGAGCACCAGTGCGATCCACATCGCCAGGCCCGTGCACAGTGCGATCAAACCTGAGCCGACTCCGGCCGTGCGGGCACGAGCCGCGGAGATCGCGGTCAGCTCGGTGTCGTGCTCGAGAAGCCGATGGACATGCGCGTCGGTCGCCGCGAAGGCGACCAGGTCGGGAGCGCCCTCCAACAGGTCGATGACCGAAGTCGTGAGCGCGCCTCGTGCCGGCGCCCGGCGGGCTTCGGTGCGGTGGGCCAGCATGCGGGAGATCCACGGGACCGCGGTCGAGGCGACGAGGAGGGCGACGCCGACGGCGAGCGCGGCGGCGGGAAGGATCAGCAGCAGCGCGAGCGTGGTTGCGGCCCCGACCACCGCAGCGATGCCCCACGCGGGGAGCATGCGTAGCGCGATGTCCTGCAGGGCGTCGACGTCTTCGACGACGCGGGTCAGCAGGTCGCCGCGCCGGAACCGTTGCAGCCCTGCCGGTGCGACACGTTCGAGCCGGACGTAGACATCGACTCGCAGCCGAGCGAGGGCCCGAAACGCGCCGTCGTGGCCGACGAGTCGCTCGCCGTACCGAAAGAGCCCGCGTGACAGGGCGAAGAAGCGCACGCTCACGACGGCGAGGCCGAGATCGGCGACCGAGCCGTGTTGTGCGCATCGCGAGATCAACCACGCGGACGTGCCGAGCAGGGCGATCGCCGACGCAATGCATGCCGCGCCCAACAGCGTCGAGAGCACCAAGCCCCGGGTCGCGGGACGTGCGAGCCGAACCGTGTCGCCGATCGTCGCCCGCGGAGCCTCGAATGCGACCGTCATCGCAGGGCCGTGGCGGGCTCGAGCGAAACGACGCGATCGGCGATGGAGAGCGTGGCCGAGCCGGTGCGTGACGACGAGCACGCTACGGCCTGTCGTCGCATGAGCGAGTGCGTCGATCACTCGCTCCTCGGTGTCCGCGTCGAGATGCGCCGTGGGCTCGTCGAGGAGCATGAGCGGCGCGTGGCGCAGAAGCGCACGCGCGATTCGCGAGGCGTTGCCCCTCGCCCGCGGAGAGCCCGGAGCCCCGCTCGCCGAGGAGCGTGTCGAGCCCCTGCGGCATGGTGGCGATGCGGGTCTCGAGCGCGGCGGCTTGCAGGGCGCTCCACATCTCGTCGTCGGTCGCATCGGGCGACCCGAGCCGCAGGTTGTCCGCGACGGAGGCGGCGAAGAGGTGTGGCCGCTGCGGTACCCATGCGATCTGTGCCCGCCAGGCGTCGGGGTCGAGGTCGGAGAGGGCGACGTCGCCGATGTGCACCGCTCCGCCGTCGGGGGTCGCGAACCCGAGCAGCACCTTGATCAGGGTCGACTTGCCACACCCGCTCGGTCCGGTGAGCGCCACGACCTCCCCCGGAGCGATCGTGAGCGAGAGGCCGGTGATCGCGGGGTGGTGCCGGCCGGGATAGGTGACCGCCAGGTCGTGGACGACGATCGCGTGGTGTGCGGGGTCGGGCACGTCGGTGCGCGTGCCGTGCTGCGGCGAGGGCCGCTCGAGCACCTCGAAGACCTGGTCGGCCGCGCTCAGCCCTTCGGCGCTGGCGTGGTAGCTCGTGCCGACGGCGCGCAGCGGGAGGTAGGCCTCGGGCGCGAGCACGAGCGCGAACAGCGCCGTCTGCAGATCGAGGTGGCCGTAGAGCAGGCGGAGGCCGACGGACACGGCGACGAGCGCGACCGACACGCTGGCGACCAGCTCGAGGACGAGCGACGACAGGAACGCGAGCTTCAGCGTCGACATCGTCGTGGTGCGGTACCGCTCGGTGACGGCCTCGATCGTCTCGACCTGGGCCTTCGATCGGCCGAAGACCTTGAGGGTCGTGAGCCCGCGCACCACGTCGAGGAAGTGGCCGGAGAGCACCTGCAGCGTGCGGAGCTGGTGGTCTTGGCGTCGTTGCACCCGCATCCCGATCAACGCCATGAACACCGGGATGAGCGGCACGGTCACGGCGATGATGACGGCGGACAGCCAATCCTCTGTGCACACGGCGACGATGACCGCGACGGGAACGATCACCGCGAGCACGAGCTGCGGGAGGTAGCGCGAGAAGTACCCGTCGAGCGCATCGACGCCGTGCGTCGCGAGCGTCGCGAGGTGCCCATCCGATGCCGCGCGAGGGTCGGCGTGTCGGCCGCGAGCTTCTCTATCAACGCGACGCGCAGCTCGGACTTCACGCGGCTCGACGCGCGGTTGGCCGAGACCTCCGTGTACCAAGCGACCGCGGCGCGGGCCACGACGACGAGCAGCAGCACGAAAAGGGGTGCGCGTACGTCGGTGACGCTCACGTCACCACCGAAGGCGCGAGCGATCACATCAGAGAGCAACCACGCCTGCGCGATGACGAGAGCTGCGGTGATCGAGCCGAGCAGCACCGTGATGCCGAGGTGGAGGCGGGTCGCTTTCCCGAGCTGCATGAGCCGCGGGTCGACCGGGCCGCGCCCGTGCCCGCCGGGCGCGTCATGGTCGTCGCATCTGTCGGGGGAATGAGGCACGGTAGCCCTTTGCCTCGGTCCGCTCACACGGCGCAGCCTGGCCCGGCGACTCGTGCAGATGCTTCGCGTCAGGGGCTGTCGGATGCCTGGTACGCGGTGATCGAGCTGCGGCCCATCGTGAGCTCGGCCGCAACTGCCGCGAGCAGGCCGGGCACGACGAAGCCAGGTCGGCCTGTGGTCTCGGCCACGAACATCACGGCCGCGAGCGGCACTCGGTAGCCCGCACCGAGGAACGCGGCCACGCCGATCACGGCGAACAGGGTGGTGTTGAGGCTCTCCACCGCGCCGCCGACGACGCGCCCCATCAGGACGCCCCCGACCACGAGGGGGATGAAGAGGCCACCGGCACCCCCGCCCCCGACCGTCGCCGTCGTCGCCGCACAGCGTAAGACGAGGACCAGGAGCACGAGCCACGTGCCGTGATGGGGATCGAGAGCCCAGGTGATCGTGTTGTACCCGGGGCCGAAGGTGAGGTTCTCGCCGGTCGCGATGCGTGTCACGACGAAGATCGCCGCGAGAGCCGCGCCGCGGAATGAGCGGCCGCAGAACGGTGGGCCGTGTCGTGATCGTCTTCGCGTGGAGGACCATTGCAGCGAAGAGCTTCGCCGCCAGCCCTGCGGCGACACCGAGAGCCAGCGCGCCGATGAGGTCTCGGAAGTTGAACGTCGGCTCTCCCGCGATCGGGAAGATTCGGTCGGTGCCGTTGATCGCGACGAACGCGAGGTACCCGGTTGCGGCCGACACGAGAGCGGGAAGGAGCATGCGCCGCGCGAGCTCGTCTTGATACGGCACCTCGATCGCGAAGATCGCGCCGGTGGCAGGCGCTTTGAAGATCGCGGCAACGCCGGCGGCGGCGCCGGCCACCATGAGAAGGCGACGATCCGCGAAACGGAACAACGAGGGCAGTCTGTGCTGGGACTGCGCTCCGATGGTGGCCCCGAGATACAGGGACGGGCCTTCGAGCCCCATCGCGCCGCCGAAGCCGAGAGTGGCGATCGACGCCGCGATGCGCGCGGCGAGGCCGCGCAACGACAGGTTGACCGCGGGGTCGTGGAAGGACTTGAGGTACTCGTCCGAGGTCGCCGGCGAGATCCCCCCTCCGATGAATGTGCAGCGCGCCGAGCGCGAGAAGCAGTCCGCAGGTCGGGGCCAGCGTGACCACCCAGAGCGGAAGGTCATTGATGTGGTTGAGAAGCCCGCTCACGACGATCCGTTCGAACGCCGCCACGCCAAACCCCGTGACGGCACCGACGAGCCCGGCCATGATGACGACCTGCGTCGATTTCTCGACGACCTTGCGCACTCGATCGTTGCGAAGTCGATCACGCCATTGGCTCATCGCGCCTGCCAGCCTGCGGTCCACGCCTGATCGGGCACTTCGCCGGCCGCGTCGCTGAACGCCTGCAGCCCTTCGACGAGCGCCGAGCGCAGCGGCGCGGGGACGTCGTGCACGATCGAGCCGATCTCCCGACGTCGCACCGCCGTCACCCGATCGAGCAGCCCGCGGCCCGCGCTGGTGAGCGTCACCTCTACCTCACGGCGGCTGCCGGCCGACACCTCACGATCGACGAAGCCGGTGCGCACGAGGCGGTCACACATCCTCGTCGCCGACGAGGGGTGCACACCGAGCTCTTCGGCCAAGTCACTCACCCGCTGCGGGCCGCGGGCCGTGAGCGCGACCAGTGCTCGGTACTGGGGCAGGGTCACCGTGTCGTCGACCTGGGCGATCGAGCGCGCCGCTACGGCGACCAGGGCACGAGACGCCCGCAGCACCGCGTCGACCAGCTCGTCGTTCGAATCGTGCACAGTGCAAGTATTGCACACTGCATGTCTCCTCCGAAAAGCCCCCTACCCCTCGCTGCGGGGTGGGGCGCTCACCCCAGCACGTAGTCGGCCGGGTCAGGTTCCTTCGTGCGCTGCCAGTACTCGACCAGCGTGAACGGCCAGTTCTGGGTGACGCGGCCCTTCTCGTTCTTGTACCAGCTGTTCACGTTTGACCACGCCCCACGCCATCGCCTTGTTGCCCTCGTCGATGCGCCGTTGTACGCGTCGTGCACGTCTTGGCGCACTCGAGCGCCGTGTGCCTCGTTGTCGAACAGCAGCCGCAGGCAGCCGAGCACGTAGCGCACTTCGCACTCCGAGAAGTAGATGATGCTGCCGTTCACGACGATGTTCGTGTTCGGGCCGTACAGGCAGAAGAAGTTCGGGAAGTTCGGGATCGTGATGCCGAGGTACGCGCGCGCATCGCCGTTCCACTGCCGGTGCAGATCGACGCCGCCGCGGCCGGTCACCTTCATCGGCGTCAGGAACTTCGACGCGCTCGAAGCCGGTGCCGTAGATCAGCACGTCGACCTCGTGCTCGGACTCGCCGTGCCGTCCGCGGTGACCACGCCCTTGGGCGTGATCTCACGCGATGTCGTCGGTGACGAGGCTGCACGTTGTCGCGCTTCAGCGTGCGGGCCCAGATGCCGTTGTCGACGAGCATCCGCTTGGCGCCCGGCGGATACGTGGGCACGACCTTCTCGAGCAGGTCGGGGCGATCGCCGAACTCGCCCTTCAGGTACTCGACGAGCACCAGCCGCACGAAGTCGTTGATCGCGCTCACCGACTCGCCGTTCGACTTCCACGTGCGGGTCGACGCGGACGTTCGGCAGCAGCGCCGTCGCCCATCCGCCAGAAGATCCAGAACCGATACCACTCGCTGTAGGAGGGCACGTGGGCGAAGAGCCACTTGAGCCCGTCGGCGACGTCGTCGTGGTAGTCGCGGCGTCGGCGCCGAACCACGGTGGCGTGCGCTGGAACACGGTGAGCTCGCCGACCTCGGCGCGCGATCTCGGGGATGAACTGCGCGGCGCTGCGCGCCGGTGCCGATCACGGCGACGCGCTTGCCGCGCGAGATCGACGCTGTGGTCCCAGCGCGGCCGAGTGGAACGACGGGCCCTCGAACGTGTCGATGCCCGTCGATCTCGGGCATCTTCGGTCGGTTGAGCTGGCCGACCGCGCTGATCACCGCGTTGGCGTCGAGCGACTCGTCGGCCCGTCGGCGTCCGCGGACCTTCAGCGTCCAGCTGCGCGTGCCCTCGTCGCACCGCGCCGACTCGACCTCGGTGCTCGAACCGGATGTGCTCGCGGAGGCCGAACTCGTCGGCGCACGTCGCGGAAGTAGCCGAGCAGCACGTCCTGCGGTCGAGAAGTGGAACGGCCAGTCGTGCCGCTGCGCGAACGAGTAGCTGTAGTTGTGGTTCGGGTTGTCGACGCGGCACCCGGGATACGTGTTCTCGAACCACGTGCCGCCGACGTCGCGGTCCTTCTCGAGGACGACGAACGGCATGCCGGCCTGCTGCAGGCGATGCGCGGCGAGCAGTCCCGACATGCCGGCGCCGATGATCGCGACGGAGAAGTCGGTGTCGTCGTCGATGCGCCAGCCCGGCGCGCGGCGGTCCTCGCCGCGGTACGCGAGCTCCTCCTCGAGCAACGGCAGGTATGCGGCCATGTCCGCGCCCCCGACCGCGTACTCCATGATCTTCAACAGCACCTCGTCGCTCGGCACGGGTGCGGGCTTCGATCCCGCTGTCGCGGTAGGCGATGAGCGTGTCGACGGCGAGCGCCCGCGTCTGCGGTGAGCTGCTCCTCATTGAGGCCCCCTTGCTCCATCCCGATGAGCATGGGGTCGGGGTTCAGGTCGGGCCGCAGCAACGAGAGGTCGCCGGTGAGGTAGGCGAGCGTGGGCAGCAGCGGGGGCACCTCGGCTTCGTTGACCGCCTGGCGGATCTCCTCATCGGAGGCCGTGATCGTGTCGGCGAGGGCGCGCTCGGGCCAGGCGCTCAACGGGTTGCGGCGGCTGCCGCGCTGCTCTCGTCCACGCCCTTCGGCGCCTGCTGGCTCATGAAGCCGAACAGGTAGCCGGCGACGCGCCGCATCTGGATCTCTTCGCTGCCCTCGGTGATGCGGTAGCGGCGATGGTGGCGATAGATGTGCTCGAAGGGCTTGTGCCGCGAGTACCCCATGCCTCCGTGCACCTGCATCGCGCGATCAGCGGCCTCACAGCACAGGCGGTTCGACCAGTAGTTGCACATCGACACCTTGTCCGACACAGAGAACGCGCCGTACTTGTCCATCGACCACGCCGTCTTTTGGATGAGTGCACGCAGCATCTCGCACTGTGTGGACAGCTCGACGAGCGGGAACTGGATCCCCTGGTTCGTCGAGAGCGGTTTACCGAACGGCTTTCGCTCCTTCGCGTACTCGATCGACCGGTCGATGCAGAACTCGGCCGCCCCGAGGCTCGAGGCGGCCTGCCGGATGCGGTTCTCGTTGAAGAACGTCTGCACGACCTGCAGGCCCTTGCCCTCACCGCCGAAGATCGCGGTGTCGGGCACGCGCACGTCGGTGAGCCGGATGTGCGCGTGGTCGGTCGGCATGTTGAACGTCCACAGGTACTCGAGGACCTCGAAGCCCGGGCTGTTCGTCGGCACGAGGAACGCGGTGATGCCCATGCCGTCGCCGGCGTTGCCGCTCGTGCGGGCCATGACCATGTCGTACTGCGCGGCGTGGATTCCTGTGTTGAAGGTCTTCTCCCCGTTGATCACCCACTCGTCGCCGTCGCGTTCGGCGTGCGTCTCCATCCACGTCGCGTCGGACCCGTGGTTCGGCTCGGTGATGCCGAACGCGAACCCTCGCCGACCGTGCAGCAGATCGTCGGTCCAGTCCGCCTTCTGCGCGTCGGTGCCGTAGAGGCTCATGAGGATGACCCCGAGGTTGTTGCCGACGATCGAGTGCTCGTTCTGCAGGTCGTTGTGGAGCCCGAGGCCCTTGCGGGCGAGGTGCTCCCGGATCACGGCCATCCCGAGGTTCGTGCCGTCCTTCCCTCCCATCGCCTTCGGAAGCGAGTACCGGAGGTGGCCGGCGGCGTCGGCGCGGTTCCGGGCCTCGCGCAGCAGCAGCTCCCACTCGTGGTTGGGCAGCCCGCCTCGCTCCCAGTCGGTGCGCGCATCCTCCCGGCGATGGTCGAAGAACCGGATGTTGTCGTTCTCCGCTTCGAGCGGCTTGATCTCGCGCTCGATGAACTCGTCGAGCTCGACGAGGTAGTCGGCGAGGTCCTGCGGGATGTCGAAGTCCATGGCATGTGCCCTTTCAGTCAGACGGCGCTTCTAGGGCAGGGAGGGTGTCGCGCAGCTCGCGCTTCAGCACCTTGCCCGCCGCGTTGCGCGGCAGCTCGTCGTCGGTGATCCAGACCCGTGACGGCACCTTGAAGCTCGCGAGTCGCACCGCAACGTGCGCACGCACATCGTCCTCGGTCAACGACGCTCCGGCGCGCAGGCGCACGACTGCGCCTACCTCTTCGCCGTAGCGCTCGTCGGGGATGCCGATGATCGCCGCCTCGGTCACTTCCGGATGCTCGTACAGAGCGGCTTCGATCTCCGCCGCGTAGATGTTCTCGCCGCCGCGGATGATCACGTCCTTCAGGCGATCGACGACGAAGAGGTAGCCCTCGTCGTCGAGACGGCCGAGGTCGCCGGTCGCGAACCATCCGTCTCGGAACGCGGCCGCCGTCGCTTCGGGGTTGTTGAAGTAGCCACGGACGACCGTCGGCCCGCGGAGCCAGATCTCCCCGACCTCGCCCGCGTCGAGCGTCGCGCTGTCGGCATCGACGATCTTGACCTCGATCACGGGAGAGATCACCGTGCCGACGCTGTCGGGCCGGTCGACGTACGCCTTGCCCGACGTTCGCGATCGCCGCGCCCGACGTCTCGGTCAGGCCGTACCCGTTCGTCGGCGCCGCCCTCGATGCGAGCTGCGTGTCGATGCGACGGACGAGCTCGGGCGGCACCAAGGTCGCTCCTGACGCGACGCTCGTGAGAGTCGGGAGCTCGCGGCCCTGTGCGTGCGCGACCTCGAGCAGCTGGAACATCGTCGTGGGCACGCCCGATACCCCCGTGACGTCCTCACGCTCGATGAGGTCGACGGCGAGCACTGCGTCCCACTTGTACATCAGCACGACCTTGCCGCCGATGGCGGCGAACACGATGAGTGACGACTGCAGGCCGCCGACGTGGAAGAGCGGGAAGGTGAGGAGGGTCGCAGGCGGAAGGGGGGAGGCGCAGGTGGCGCGTCGGCGGCGGGCGGGTTGGCCGCCGCCGCCGCAGTCGTTTGCCGGTAGAGCACGTTCATGAGGTAGGCGGTGAAGTTGCGGTGCGTGGCGACAGCGCCCTTGGGCTTCCCCGTCGTGCCCGACGTGTACATGATCGTCGCGTCGTCGTCCGGCGCGATCGTGACGTCGGGAAGTGCGATCACGTCGAGCTCGCCGACCGTCGTCGGCGAACGTCTCCGCGTTCGGCATGTATCGCTCGGTGCGGGCCAGCACGACGTTGCGCACCGCGGTGTCGCCGAGCTGGGGCGCGACGCGCTCGGCGCGCTCCCGTCGGCGAAGAGCACGACGCTGCCCGAGTCGCTGAGGCCGTACGCGAGCTCGGGGCCGGTCCACCACGCGTTGAGTGGGACGGCAACCGCGCCGATCGAGACCGTCGCCCAGAACGCGAAGGCCCACTCGGGGTAGTTGCGCATCGCGATGGCGACACGGTCGCCCTGCTGCACTCCGTAGGTGCCGAGGCGATCGGCGAGCGCGGCCACGATGCGGTGCGTTTCCGCGAACGAATAGCGCTCGTCCTCGTAGACCAAGAAGGGCTTGTCGCCGTGCGCGGCGCTGGCGAGCCAGATCGACCGCAGCGACGGTGGCGAGTTCTTGAAGACGCGCACCGGGCGCACCTCGAACGTCTTCCTCGACGATCTCGAAGAGATCGGTCATGTGTCCCCCTTGTCCGACAGACCAATCGCAGCGAGCCAGATCGTCGTCAACGTCTCCGAGGCGGCGATGACGTCGGCGGCGCTCGTGCCCGGGCCGTCGCCCTCGACGAACCAGCGATGCGCGAACTCCTCGAGCATGGCGACCAGCGCCGTCGCGGCGATGTCGGGGTCGATGCCGGACGCACCCCGGCGGCCTCGATCCCCCGCTGCACCCGCTCGACCCGGCGGGCGCGCTCCACGCGGCGGGCCGCGGCGATCTCCTCGTCGAAGCTCGTCGCCTCGTGCCACACCTTCGAGAGCTGCAGGTGCTCGACGTGGTCGGAGAGGTACCAGAAGATCTCCGAGCGGATCCGCTCGGCGACGGGCTGGCTCGCGGAGCCGCGGGCGGCGCTGCTCGCGGTCGCCGCCTGCTCGGTGATGGCCAGCAGGATCTGGTGGCGGCTGCCGAAGTACTCGTAGAACGTGCCGTGGCCGACGCCGGCGGCCTTCACGATGTCGGGGACGGTCGTGGCGTGGTACCCGTTCTCGGCGAAGAGGCGAGCGGCAGCGTCGAGCAGCGGCGCGGCGGGTCTCCTCGCCCCGAGCAGTTCGTGCGGTCGTCGTGCGCTCCGTCGCCATCAGCCGGGCGAGTTTCGCAGAACCCGACACGCGGTGTCGAAGTGACCGGGCCGTGCCTGGCGCAGCGATGGAACGTGCCGGTCGACAGGGAGTTGACAGTCGTGTCGGGTTGCGGTGAGAGTTGCCCTGATGCACGAGGCGATCCACGAGACCCACCGCCTGTCGTGGGACGGCGCTGTCGATGCCGACGGCCACATCCTCGAGCCGTCCGACCTGTGGGAGACGCTACCTCGAACCGCAGTACCGCGACCGCGCGCTGCGCGTCGTGAAGGACGAGAACGGCCTCGACGAGCTGGAGATCGACGGCCAGCGCGTCGATGATGTCGCGCCGCGGCTTCCCGTCCACGCTGGCCGCGATGGGTCGGCCCGACCTCATCGAGATGGCCAAGGATCCCGTCGATCACCTACGACAACCACGCGCCCATCGGCGCCACCGACGCCAAGGAGCGGCTGAAGCTGCTCGACGCCGAGCACATCGACGCCGCCGTCATCTACACCACGACCGGGCTCGCTGTGGGAGGCCGAGCTGGACGACGCCGAGCTGTCGCAGGCCTACACCCGCGCCTACAACCGGTGGATCTGCGACTGGTGCTCCGACAGCGGCGGCCGGCTGATCCCGGCCGCCCACCTGTCGCTGATCGACCCGGCCGCCGCCGCCGAGGAGATGGTGCGGGCCGTCGGCGACGGCGCCCGTGGCGTGCTACGTGGCGCCGTGGGTGCACACCGCCAAGCCGCTCGGCCACCCCGACCACGACGTCGTGTTCGCCGCCGCGCAGGACCTCGACATCCCCTTCGCCATCCACCCCACGTTCGAGCCGCAGTGGACGAAGGGCACGCGCATGGGCGCGTGGGAGAACGTGCGCCAGCTCCGCCTCACCGCGTCGGTGGCCGGCGTCCGACGGCGTGCGCCACCAGTTCTCCACGCTGTTCGACTACGGCGTGTTCGACCGGTTCCCGCGCTTGAAGATCCTCGTGCTCGAGTCGGGCGGCGGCTGGATCGGCTACTGGCTCGACCGCATGGACGCCGTGTTCAGCCACACCGGCATCGGCCAGCGGGTGCCGCTCGAGAACCCGCCGTCGTACTACTTCCAGGAGCGGTGCTGGATCAGCTGCGACCCCGACGAGAAGACGATCCCGTCGCTCGCCGAGCGCTTCGGCGCCGACCGGTTCATGTGGGCGTCGGACTTCCCGCACGCCGACCACACGCCCGAGTACATCGTCGACCTCGACGCGCTCGTCGGCAGCTTCCCCGAGGCCGACCGCCGCAAGTTCGTCGGCGACAACTGCCGCCAGCTCTTCAAGATCGAGTGTCGTGAGCGCAGCTCGCATGGCGGACAGTCGGCCGTACGTGTTCCCCGAGCCGGGCGACACGCTCGGCGATGGTCGCGAAGCGGGTCCTGCCCGACGATCCCGACGGCGCCAGCACCTGCTGCTGTCGTGGAACCTGCACCTCGCCACTGCGGCCGTTCCCCGTCGGCGAGCCGGGCGAGGTGCTGTGCACCGACATCGTCTACCTGGGGCCACCGCCCGCATGACGACGCGGGCCGATGCCCGGTGATCGCCAGTGCCGATGCTCGGCGCCGGCCACGACGGCCAGGCCGAGGTCGTGGTGGAGCTCGTCTACCCGAACGGCGGCCGCACGCAGCTGAGCGTGACCCAGGCAGGCGATGGCGCGCGCGCTCGACGCCGCCGGTGTGCACCACCTCGACGACCTCGACGGGCAGCCGTGGACCGTGCTGATCGACCGCGACACGATGACCGTCGACCGACGTGACAGGAGACGCCATGCTGGACCTGATCCTCCGCGGCGGGAACGATCGTCGACGGCTCGGGCCTGCCCGGCTACCTCGGCGACGTCGGCGTGCCAGGGCGACCGCATCGTGTCGGTCGGGCGGCCGCTCGCCGATGCGACGCGCGAGTGATCGACGCCGCCGGCAAGGTCGTCGCGCCGGGCTTCATCGACCCGCACACGCACTACGACGCCCAGCTGCTGCTTCGACCCGTACGCCTTCCCGGCGATCGAGCACGGCATCACCACGGTCGTCACCGGCAACTGCTCGCTGAGCCTGGCGCCGGTGCGGCGCCGCACCGCGACCGCTTCTCGCCGCATGTTCCGCCTGATCGAGGAGATGCCGGACGGCGGCGTTCGACGCAGGGCGTCGACTGGCGCTGGGGCGAGTCGTTCGACGGCATGGTCGACGCCGCTCGCCGGCGAACCTCGCGCTGAACGTCGCGCCGCTCGTCGGCCACTCGGTGCTGCGCCTGTACGTGATGGGCGACGACGCCCGCCGGCCGGCGACGGCCGACGAGATCGCGGCGATGTGCGACCTGCTGCGCGACTGCCTCGACGCCGGCGCCGTCGGCCTGTCGACGAGCTACGTCGACATCGAGGAGGACATGCGCCCGGTGCCGTGCCGCTGGGCCGAGCACGCCGAGCTGCGAGGCGCTGTGCGCCGTGCTCGGCGAGCGCGGCCGCATGCTGCAGATCGTCCACGAGTTCTACGACCCCGACCTGACGGTCTCCCGCGTCGAGATGCTCGGCGACCTGTCGCCGCGCGCTACGGCATCCCCACCACGCTGTCGCCGCTGTTCCACAGCGACGCCATGCCCGACAGCACGCGACCGGGTGATGGCCGCGGTCGAGCAGGAGTGGGCCGCGGGCGCGCGGGTGTGGCCGCAGGTGCAGACCCGCCCGATCGACATCAGCTGGACGCTCGACCAGCGCAGCATCATGTTCCTCGTCATCCCCGGTTGGTGGCCGGTGCTGTCGCTGCCGACGAAGGACGAGAAGCTCGCCGCCTTCGCCGACCCGGCGATGCGCGAGGCAGCTCGTCGACGGGCTCAACATGCTCGGCCGCCGTGCCCGGCGCCGGCCTCGACGCCGGCGGCTTCGTCGTGCGCGAGGTGGCGCTCGAGCGCAACCACGACCTCGTCGGCCGCACGCTCGGCGACATCGCCGCCGAGCGCGGCACGACGCCGGGCGAGCTGCTCGTCGACCTCGTCGTCGAGGAGGACCTCGGCACCTGGTTCATCCGCGCCGGACATCGGCCACGTCGACGCCGACGCGGTCGGGCGCGCTGCTGGCCCATCCCGTACGTGCACGTCGGCGCCAGCGACGGCGGCGCCCACGTCGGCTCGTTCGCCACCTACGGCGACACCGGCTTCCTGTTCGTCGCGGTTCGTGCGGGACACGGGCGCGCTGCGGCTCGAGGAGGCGGTCAAGAAGATCACCTCCGACCCCGCGCACGATCTGGGGCCTGCCCGAGCGCGGCGTGCTGCCGCGAGGGCTACGCCGCCGACGTCGTCGGTGTTCGACGCCGACACGATCGACCGCGGCCCGGAGGTCGCCTCCGACGACTTCCCCGGCGACGGCATCCGCTGGATCCGCCGCTCGGTCGGCATCGACGCCGTCGTCGTGGACGGCGAGGTCACCTGGACCGCGACCGAGGGCTACGTCGCCGGCGCGCGCGCCGGGGGGATCGCGACCCGATGAGCCCGGGGGCTGGTGGGGTCGTCGAGAGATGATCTCGACGACCTCGGCCAGCCATCTCGTGTGATCCTTTCCTGATGGAAGAGACCCCGGTCCCCCTCGCGGGCCGCATCGGCAAGCTCCGCTCGAACGCGATCCGCGAGCTGCTCGCGATCACGCAACGGCCCGACGTCATCTCGATGGCCGGCGGCCTGCCCGCGGCGGACGCGTTCCCGATCGACGAGATCCGCACGGTGACGGCGCGACTGCTGCAGGACGACCCGACGTCGCTGCTGCAGTACTCGACGACCGAGGGCTTCCCCGAGCTGCGGGAGTGGATCGCGGAGCAGGCCGCGGCGAGTCGTGGCCGCGCCGTCGACGCCGATCAGGTGCTCATCACGCATGGGTCGCAGCAGGCGCTCGACCTCATCTCGAAGGTCTTCGTCGAGCCCGGCACGGAAGTCGCGATCGACGAGCCCGGCTACATCGGTGCGATCCAGGCGCTGCAGGTGTTCGAGCCGGCGCTGCTGCCCGTGCCGGTCGACGAGCACGGCATCGACTCCGCGGCACTCGAGTCGCAGTTGGTCGCGGGAGCACGGCCGCGCGTGCTCTACACCGTCGTGAACTTCCAGAACCCCACTGGTGCGACGCTCGTGCTCGAGCGGCGGATGCACCTCGCCGAGCTCGCCGAGCGCTACGGCTTCGTCGTCATCGAGGACGATCCGTATTGGGCGTTGCGGTTCGCGGGTGAACAGCTGCCGTCGATCGCGACGTGGTCAGACAACGTGATCTCGCTCGGCACGTTCTCGAAGCTCGTCGTGCCCGGCCTGCGAGTCGGCTATGCCGTCGCGCCGACGTGGGCGTGTGAGCACCTCGCGAAGGTGAAGCAAGGCGCCGACCTCCACACGTCGAGCTGGGGTCAGGTGTTGCTCACCGCTCTCGTGTCAGAGCGCGGCTGGCTCTCCGACCACATCGAGGCACTCGTGCGCGTGTCACGGCACCCGCGCCGCGTGCGCTCGAAGACTCGCTCGTCGCTCGTGTCGGCGAGCGGTTCGCGTTCACTCGTCCCGAGGGCGGCATGTTCCTGTGGGGACGTCTCACCGACGGCCGCTCCGCGACCGACCTGTTGCCGAAGGCCGTGGAGCAGGGCATGGCGTTCGTGCCCGGCGAGCCGTTCTACTCCGGCCCTCCCGACACGTCGACGCTGCGCATGAGCTTCGCGACCGCATCACCCGACGAGCTCGACGAAGGCGTCCGCCGCTTCGCCGCCGCCCTGAACGCCTGACCGTTTGCTCACTGGGGTCGGTCAGGACCGCCTCGAGTGAGCAAACGGTTCAACACCTCGTGCCGTCGGCGGGGACGGTGAGGTCGAGCAGGTAGGCGTCGATCGTGTCGTCGACGCACTTGTCCTCGCCGTACGCGGTGTGGCCCTCGCCTTCCCGCACGAGCAGCACGCCGCTCTGCATCGCGTCGGCGAGCTGTTGCGTCTGCGCGAGCGGCGTGAACGGGTCTCCCGTCGTTCCGACGATGAGGATCGGCGGTGCACCCGCGCCCGTCGCGGTCGGCGTGGGCTGGGGTGGCACTGGCCAGAGCGCGCACTGGTATCCCGATGCGAACGAGCGGCCGAGTCGCGGTGCGAGCTTCGCGAACTCGTCAGCGAGCGCCGCATACGAAGTGAGGTCGCGCGGCACCGGGTCGTCGAGGCAGCTGATCGCGATGAACGCCTCGATCGTGTTGCTGAACGTGCCGTCATTGCTGCGCTCGAGGTATGAGTCGCTGAGCGCGAGCAGCCCGTCGCCGTTCCCGTGCTGCGCGTCGTTCAGCGCGTCGGCGAGCGTGGGCCACAGCTCCTGGCTGTAGAGGGCGGCGATGACACCGTTGAACGCGACGCCCTGGCCGACTTCGGGCCTGCCCTCCTCCGGCGGCGGGAGCGGATGGCTGTCGAGATCAGACATCAACGCGTCGAACGCACCCTCGGCATTGCCGCGGTTGTTGAACGAGCACGTGCGATGAGCCGAGCAGTCAGCGAGGAAGGAGTCGAGCGTGTGCTCGGCTCCGATGGCCTGCGCTCGCGTGGGTCTCGATGCCGTCGAGATCCGGATCGATCGCGCCGTCGAGCACCATCGCCCGGATGTGCTTCGGGAACAACGTCGCGTAGATGGCGCCGAGCTCGCTGCCGTATGAGAAGCCCATGTAGCTGATGGTCTCTTCGCCGAGCGCCTGCCGCACGCGGTCCATGTCACGCGTCGTGTCGACGGTCGAGATGTGCGCCAGCATCGGCCCGTCGGCCTTCTCGCACGCGTCGTCGAAGGATTGGGCGCGGTCGATGAGATCCTGGTTCTCGGCGGGGGTGTCGGGGCTCGGGTCGGGCTCGGTGAAGTAGTGGTCGAGGTCGGTGACGCAGTCGACCGGGGCGCTCCCTCCCGTGCCTCTCGGATCCCAAGAGACGATGTCGAACCGGTCTCGGATGCGCTTGGGCCACACCTGCTTCGCGGCGGCGACCAGCTCGGTGCCCGGCGCGCCCGGGCCACCGGGGTTGACGAGCAACGTGCCGATGCGGTCTGACGTGTTGCCCGCGGGCAGACGGATGAGTGCGAGATCGATCGTCGGGCCCGTCGGATCGGCGTAGTCGACCGGCACCGTGAGCGTGCTGCACTCGAAGCCCTGTCCTGCATCGGGACAGGTGACCCAGTCGAGCGAGGTCGACGTAGCTGTCGTCGTGGTGGAGCTGACGGAGGTGACGGATGTGCTCGCACCCGTCGTGTCGGCGCTCGTGGTGTCGTCGCTCGCGCATGCTGCGAGGAGCAACACGGCGACGGCGAGAAGGACGAGCCGGCGCACCCGCTGATGGTAGGGGCGGGTGTGGAGCGCTCGATCGCGGGCCGTAGCCTCCGAAGCAGTGCGCATGATGGGTGGTCCCCACAGCATGCTCGGGAACGATCCCGAGGACGTTGCTGGTTCGAAGGTCGACACGCAGATCCTTCGACGCGCCTGGCAGTTCGCACGGCCCTACCGCATCATGATCATCGGCTTTCTCGCCACGATCGTCCTCGACGCGATCCTCGTGATCGTGCCGCCCCTCCTCCTCCGCCAGATGCTCGATGTGGCCATCCCGTCGGGCAACCGTGGGCAGGTGTGGTTCCTCGCCGGCCTCACGGTGCTCGCTGCCCTCGGCGACGCGCTGCTCTCCATCGCCCAGCGCTGGTGGTCGGCCCGCATCGGCGAGGGCCTCATCTACGAGCTGCGCTCCGCGCTCTTCGACCGCGTGCAGCGCCAGCCCATCGCCTTCTTCACCCGCACCCAGACCGGCGCGTTGATCAGCCGGATGAACAACGACGTGATCGGCGCGCAGAGCGCAGTCACCGGCACCCTCGGCACTGTGGTGTCGAACGTCATCACGCTCGCCCTCACCCTCGTCGCGATGCTCGTCGCTCGAGTGGCGGCTCACGCTGATCGCGTTGCTCGTGCTTCCCGTCTTCGTGATCCCGGCCAAGCGAGTCGGGCGCAAGCTGCAGAAGATCACCCGCGAGCAGATGAACCTCAATGCCTCGATGAACACGACGATGACCGAGCGGTTCAACGTCAGCGGCGCGATGCTCGTCAAGCTCTACGGCGATCCCGACGTCGAGGACAGCGTCGTTTTCGGGCCGGGCGAGCCGCGTGCGCGACATGGGCATCAAGAGCGCGATGTACGGCCGCGTGTTCTTCGTCGCTCTCGGCCTCGTCGCGGCGATCGGCACGGCGGTCATCTACGGGCTCGGCGCGCAGATGGTCATCTCGGGCACGATCACGATCGGCACACTGGTCGCCCTCGCCGCCTACGTCGGACGCATCTACGGGCCGCTCACGAGCCTCACGAACGCGCGCGTCGACGTGATGACCGCGCTCGTGTCGTTCGAGCGGGTGTTCGAGGTGCTCGATGCTCCGAACCCGCTCGAGGATTCCCCCGGCGCGGTCGACCTCATCGATCCGGTCGGCAGGGTCGAGTTCGATGACGTCACCTTCCGCTACCCGGCCGGGGCTTCGGTGTCGGTCGCGTCGCTCGAAGTCGGGGGCGCGTTGGCGGACGGCAGCGTGCCCACGCTCGACGGCACGCCCGGAGTCGAGGTGCTGCGCCATGTGTCTGCGCTCGTCGAGCCGGGCCGCTTGGTTGCGCTCATCGGCCCGAGCGGCGCCGGTAAGACGACGCTCGCCTCGCTCGTGCCCCGCCTGTACGACGTCACCGACGGCGCGGTCCGCGTCGACGGCTACGACGTGCGCGACCTCACGCAACGCTCACTGCGCGGCCGCGATCGGCGTCGTCGCGCAGGATCCGCACCTCTTCCACGAATCAGTCGGCGACAACCTGCGCTACGCGAAGCCCGACGCGACCCCGGCCGAGCTCGAAGCGGCGTGCCGAGCGGCCCAGATCCACGACGTCGTGGCGGCGCTGCCCGAGGGGTACGACACGATCGTCGGGGAGCGCGGCTACCGGTTGTCCGGTGGCGAGAAGCAGCGGCTCGCGATCGCACGGATGCTGCTGAAGAGCCCGGCGATCGTCATCCTCGACGAAGCCACGAGCCACCTCGACTCGGAGAACGAGTCCCTCGTGCAGACCGCGCTCGACGTGGCGCTGCGAGGCCGCACGTCGATCGTGATCGCGCACCGCCTCTCGACGATCACCAACGCCGACGAGATCCTCGTCCTCGACGAGGGTCGCATCGTCGAGCGGGGCACCCACGAAGACCTGCTCGCCGCGGGCGGCCTCTACTCCGAGCTGTACCACACGCTTGTCCGCGACCAGCCCTCCCCGAACCTCCTCGTCGAGCGCCCCGCCGGCTGACCTGAAGCGCGGGACCGGTGATCCCCGGGAATGTCCCACCCCCCTCGTACCGTCGGGGGATGGCCCGAGCCCGCACCTTCTACTCGTGCACCGACTGCGGCACGCAAGCCGTGCAGTGGGCCGGCCGGTGCGCCGGCTGCGGCGCGTGGAACACGCTCGTCGAAGAGACCGAGATGCCCCACGAGGCTGGGCCCGTCTCGCACTCGATCGAGCCGCCGACGCCGATCACCCAAGTCGACCCGCGGCAGTGGCACCCGAGACCGACCGGCATCCCCGAGCTCGACCGTGTGCTCGGCGGAGGCCTCGTCGCCGGCTCGGTCACGTTGGTCGGCGGCGAGCCGGGCGTCGGCAAGTCGACCCTGCTGCTGCAAGCCGCCGCCGCGATCGCACGGTCGGGCTCGCGCTGCCTCTACTTCTCCGGCGAGGAGTCGGGGCCACAGGTGCAGGGTCGGGCCTCGCGCGTCGGCGCGCTCGTCGACGGCCTGTGGTTCTCGGCCGAGAGCGACGCGAAGAACATCGTGGCGCTCATCGACCAGCTCGACCCTGACTTCGTCGTCGTCGACTCGGTGCAGACGATGCACGACGCCGAGCTCGGCACGACGCCCGGCACGGTGTCGCAGGTGCGCGGCTGCGCGCAGCTCCTCATCGAGTGCACGAAGCGACGGCAGACGGCCACCGTGCTCGTCGGCCACGTCACGAAGGAAGGTGAGCTCGCCGGCCCGCGGGTGCTCGAGCACGCCGTCGACACCGTGCTCTCGTTCGGCGGCGATCGTCACCATGCACTGCGGCTGCTGCGGGCGGTGAAGCATCGGTTCGGCTCGACCGACGAGCTCGGCCTGTTCGAGATGGGGGAGCAGGGCTTGATCGGCGTGCCCGATCCGAGCGCGCTGTTCCTCTCCGATCGCCGTCCCGGAGTGCCGGGCTCGATCGTCGTGCCCACGCTCGACGGCAACCGCCCGCTGCTCGTCGAGGTGCAGGCACTCGTCTCGTCCGCGGGGCCGGGCGGCCCGAGACGATCGGCGCAAGGCATCGACACCGGCCGGCTCGCGTTGCTCGCTGCGGTCCTCGAGCAGCGGGTCGGTCTGAGCCTCGCCGGTCTCGACGTCTACGTCTCTGTCGTCGGCGGAGTGCGGGTGACCGAGCCCGGCTCCGACCTGGGCATCGCGCTCGCGATCGTGTCCGCGGTCAGTGGTCGAGCGCTGCCGAGCGACCTCGTCGCGCTCGGCGAGGTGGGCCTCGCCGGCGAGCTGCGGCAGGTCTCGCAGACGCCTCGTCGCGTCGCCGAGGCGCGCCGGCTCGGGTTCGATCAGCTCGTCGTTCCGCAGTCGGCGCCGGTGTCGATCGAAGGCAGCGTCGGTGCTGCGCGCGGCGACGCTCGCCGACGCGCTCGACCTCGTCGGCGTCGGCCTCGATGCGACGGCGTCGGCGGGGGCGTCATGGTGATCGTCACCGCACAAGTACGCTCGCGCCGTGGTACCTCGTCGCAGCCCCGACCTGGTCCAAGCCCTCCGAGCCGTCGCGCCGGGCACGGCCCTGCGTGAGGGGCTCGACCGCGTCCTGAAGGCGAGGATGGGCGCGCTCATCGTCGTCGGCGATGGGCCTGAGGTGCTGAACATCTGCTCGGGCGGCTTCCTGCTCGACGCGGCGTTCAGCCCGCAACGGCTGTCTGAGCTGGCGAAGATGGACGGCGCCATCATCCTGGCGTCCGACGCGAGCCGCATCGCCCGCGCCAACGTCCACCTCGTGCCCGACCCGAACGTGCCCACGTCTGAGACCGGCACTCGCCATCGCACCGCCGAGCGGGTCGCGAGATCGATCGGCATCCCGGTCATCTCCGTGTCCGAGGATCTCTCGATCATCGCTGTGTACGTGCGCAGCGAGAAGCATCCGCTCGAGGAGATCCCGCGCCTGCTCAATCGTGCGAACCAGGCCCAGCAGGCCCTCGAGCGCTACAAGACCAGGCTCGACTCCGTGTCAGGTGCGCTGTCCGCACTCGAGGTCGAGGACCTGGTCACGTTGCGCGACGTCCTTGCAGTGCTGCAGCGCACCGAGATGGTGCTGCGCATCGCCGATGAGATCGCGGGGTACATCGTCGAGCTCGGTGTCGACGGCCGGCTCGTGCGCCTGCAGCTCGACGAGCAGCTCGGCGGCATCGAGTCTGACGCCCGACTGGTCGTGCGCGACTACTTCGCCGACGAGGACTCACGGTCGATCGAGTTCATCATGAATGGCCTCGGCGCCCTCGACACCGACCAGCTCGTCGACCTCCGCGCGGTCGCCGCTGCCGCAGTGCATCCCGAGGGTGCGGCCGCCGATCTCGACGCCGCCGTGCAGCCGCGCGGGCACCGCCTGCTCACCAAGATCCCGCGGCTCCCCGACTCGGTCATCGAAAGCGTCGTCGCGCGGTTCGGCACGTTGCACAAGATCATGCGCGCGACGATCGAAGATCTCGTCGACGTCGAGGGTGTCGGCGCGGCGCGGGCCCGGGCGATCAAAGACGGGCTCTCGAGACTGGCCGAGAGCAGCATCCTCGACCGCTACTCCTGATCGAGAAGGAGACCTCACTCCCATGCGCATCGAGCTTCCCTCCGGCACGCCTGCTGAGCTCGTCCAGCCGAGTGGTGAAGCATCGCTCGGGCTCGTGATCGCGCCCGACATCTTCGGGCTGCGACCGCTGTACGACGACCTGTGTGCGCGGCTCTCGGCTGAGCACGGCTGGGCGGTGTGCGCGCCCGAGCCCTTTCCCGGCCGCACGTTGGGCGACGTCGACGAACGTTTTGTGGCGGTGGCCAACCTCCAAGACGATCGCGTGCTCGGTGATCTCGTCGCCGCGGGCGTCGCGACGAATTGCCCGACGGTCGCGTTGATCGGGTTCTGCATGGGAGGCATGTACGCGCTCAAGGCCGCGGGCCTGTCGCACTTCCATCGCGTCGTTGCGTTCTACGGGATGATCCGCATCCCGCCCGCATGGAAGTCCGCCGGCACTGCCGAGCCGCTCGACAAGCTCGCCAGCCCCCTCGCGTCACCGACGATGGCGATCATCGGCGAGCAAGACCCCTACACGCCGCCCGAAGACGTGACCGCACTCGAGCAGCAGACCCGCGTCACCGTGGTGCGCTACCCGGAAGCCGAGCACGGGTTCGTGCACGATCCGGACCGGCCATCGCATCGAGCCGGCGACGCCGCCGACGCGTGGCAGAAGGCGATCACCTTCTTGACGACCTAACGCGAACGTTGCGCGAGCCGCTCTCGGTTGACGATGCGGTAGTGGCGATCGGACTGCTCGAGCCAGCCCAGGCGGATGAACGACGAGATCGCCTTGTTGACGCGTTCGCGGGACGCGCCGACCATGCCGGCGAGCTCCTCTTGGGTGACCGGCAGGTAGAACTCGCTCGCTTCGCCGGCCAGCTCGAGCAGGCGCTTCGCCGTGCGGCCGGTGACGTCGAGGAACACCGAGTCGGCGAGCGCTTCGTCCATCGCCCGCAACCGGCCGACGAGCATCGCCGTCGTTCCCCAGAGAAGGGCGGGCCGATCGATGAACAGCTGGCGGATCGGCGCGTAGGGGATCGCCACGACCTCTGACGGTTCGAGTGCGCGCGCTTCGGCCGACCGCCCGAGGCCGTCGAGCATGCCCATCTCGCCGAACAGCTCACCGCGCTCCATGAGCGCCACGACCGACTCGCGCCCGTCGAGGGACTTCTTCGAGATCGCGATGAGGCCGGACGAGACCACGAACAGCTCGGAGCAGTCGTCGCCCTCCTCGAAGAGCAGGTCGCCACGGCGCAACGTGCGGATCGTGCACGACGGCAGCAGGAAGCCCAAGTCCTCCTCGGTGAGGTCCCGGAAGAAATCGGTGTCCGTGAGGAGGGCGCTCTCGACCATCGTCCGGCGAGGTTACCCCTCGGTCATGGCAGGCTGACCCGGTGAGTGCCGTAGCAGCGTTCGACGAAGACGCCGATACCGCTGTCGGCGTGTGGGGCATCGTCGTCGCTGCGGGCTCGGGCAGCCGCTTCGGCGGGGCGAAGCAATACGCGTTGCTCGGCGGTCGCCGCGTCCTCGACTGGTCGCTCGCGTCCGCTCGTGCCGCGTGCGGATCAGTGGTGTTGGTCGTGCCGCCAGATCGGGTGGGCGATCGGGAAGCCGCCGACCACGTAGTTGCAGGTGGAGCGACTCGGTCAGAGTCGGTGCGGGCGGGGCTGTCCGTCCTGGCCGGCGAGGCGACCGACGATGACGTGGTGGTCGTCCACGATGCGGCACGGCCGTTCGCGACTCGGGCGCTCTTCGATGCCGTCATCGCAGCCGTGCGAGCGGGTGCCGATGGGGCCATCCCCGGCCTGGCGATCACCGACACGGTCAAGCAGGTCGATGCCGACGGAATGGTCACCTCGACCCTGGACCGCACCCGCCTGGTGACGGTGCAGACACCTCAGGCGTTTCGCCTTCCCACGCTGCGCGACGCCCACCGCACCGGAGCTGAGGCGACCGACGATGCTGCACTCGTCGAGGCGCTCGGCGGTCGGGTCGTCGTCGTCGAGGGTGAGGTCACGAACCGCAAGATCACGACACCCGACGACCTGCCGGATCTGTCGTGACGGTGCGCGTGGGCCAGGGCTTCGACGTGCATCCGTTCGATCCCGAGGTGAAGCGGCCGCTCGTGCTCGGCGGTGTGACCTTCGCTGACGGCACTGCGCTCCGCGGCCACAGCGACGCGGATGTGGTCGCGCACACGGTGATCGACGCATTGTTCGGTGCCGCGGGCCTCGGTGACATCGGCACCCACTACTCCGATACCGATCCCCGATTCGAGGGAGCGAGCTCGATCGGGCTCCTCGAAGACGCGGTCGCGATGGTGCGGGCCGCGGGATGGCATCCGGGCAACGTCGATTGCACGGTCATCGCTGAGGCTCCGAAGCTCGCGCCGCATCGCGTCGAGATGGAGGCGTTGCTTTCGAAGGTGGTCGGTGCTCCCGTGACGGTGAAGGCGAAGCGGGCAGAGGGTCTCGGCGCGCTCGGCCGTGCGGAGGGCGTTGCGTGCTTCGCCGTGGCGCTCGTTTCGACGGAGCCGGCATGACCGCGCCGAAGGGAGGTCGCAAGCCGCCGCGGAAGCCCGGCACCGCCCAAGTCCGGCGGCCCAAGGCCCGCACCGCCCAAGTCCGGTGGGGCGAAGTCCGGCGGGGCGAGGTCTGCCGCACCGAGGCGCGGGCCGACCGGCCAGCCCGGCCGCACAGGCCAGACCGGCCATGCCAGAGAGCGCCGGCCTCCCGCTGACGTGCGCGGCCTCGGCGGAGACCAGGTCGAGGGCCGTCAGGCGGTCCGTGAGCTGCTGCTCGGCGGGAGACGGGTGCGCGAGCTGTGGGTCGCCACTGACCTCGAAGACGCGGCCGTCGTCGACGAGATCCTCGAGCTCGCACGCGAGATGCGCGTCACGGTGCGAGAGGTGAGCCGCAACAAGCTGGAGGCCGAGGCTCGTACCGAGTCCCCGCAGGGCGTGCTCGCCAAGGCCGCGCCGCTGCGTGATGTCGAGCTCGACGAGCTCGCACGGACGCGATCGGCGACGGGGGCAAAGCCGTTCCTCCTGATCGCTGACGGTGTCACCGACCCGGGCAACCTCGGCGCCCTGCTTCGCAGTGCATCGTGTGCGGGCGTGACGGGCATCGTGCTGCCCCGACATCGGGCGGTGCACATCACGCCCACGGTCGCCAAGGCCGCCGCGGGCGCGATCGAGCACGTGCCGATGGCGCTCGTAGGTGGCATCCCCAACGCGATCTCGCGGCTCCGCGAGCTCGGCGTGTGGGTGGTCGGCCTCGACATGGTGGCCGACCGCACGCTGTTCGACCTCGGCGACGTGGCGCAGGAGCCCATCGCGCTCGTGCTCGGCGCTGAAGGCCGCGGCATCGCCCGCCTCACGCGTCAGCGATGTGACCTGGTCGTGCGCATCCCGCTCGTCGGCCCGCTCGAGTCGCTCAACGTTCGCGACCGCAGGGGCCCTCGCGTGCTACGAGGTGACTCGTCATCGCCTCTCGTGATCGAGCCCGAGGTGGGAATCGAACCCACGACCTGACGCTTACAAGGCGCCTGCTCTGCCGGCTGAGCTACTCGGGCGGCGCTGCGATTCTGCCTGTTCACGGCGACCGTAACGGTCGCCCTCAGGGTGAGGATCCTTGATTCGCGGTGGGTGGCCGACAAGGCTGCCCGCAATGACGCTCACAGAACGTGAACGCTCGATCCTCGAGTTCGAACGGAGCTGGTGGACCGAGCCGGGCCCGAAGGAGCTCGCGATCCGGGAGCGGTTCGATCTGTCGGCCACCCGCTACTACCAGCTCCTCGCCGAGCTCGTCGACTCCGACGACGCGCTGGAGTACGACCCGTTGGTGATCCGCCGGCTCCGTCGCATGCGCGATCGGCGGCGTCGCGCCCGGTTCGAAGGCCCGTCGGCCTCCGAACCGTCCGGCCGGTGAGCCAGCGTCGCCACGCGGCGTCAGACGGGTCATTCGCAAAGTCAGCGGGTGGTGCCGCCGGTCGTGGCCTCCTGCTCATCGCGGTCGCCGTCATCGTCGGCGTCCTGTTGCTGCGCAACGGGTTCGACGACACCGGCGGCGCGTCGTCCGCACCCACGACCTCCGGTGGCGGTGCCGTCACCTCCGTGTCGACAGACACCACCGCGGTCGACGGCAGCACGGGCAGCACTGCCGCGCCGACCACCCCGACGTCGGTGCGGCCGCCCAACCAAGTGAAGGTCTTCGTCGCCAACGCTGCCGGCGTGCAAGGCGCAGCGGGCCGTGCGGCTGACACGTTGAAGGCTGCCGGTTACGTGGCCGTCGCCGGGAATTCACCGACCCGCGTCGACACGACGACCATCTATTACACGGAGGGGTTCCAGGGCGAGGCCAATGCGGTCGCCGCCGCACTGGGCGCGCCGCCCACGTCGGTGCAACCGATGCCTACCCCACCTCCAGTCGCCGACATCCAAGGCGCGCAGGTGCTCGTCGTTCTCGGCCCGGACGTCGCCAAGCCCGCGTGAGCCTGACCCCCTGACTGTGTGGCATTGTCGGGCGCCCTGCTCCTAGGAGGCGCTCGTGACCACCGACCTGGACACGCTGTCGATCAACACGATTCGCACCTTGTGCATGGACGCGATCCAGAAGGCCGACTCCGGCCATCCAGGAACGCCGATGGGCATCGCTCCTGTCGCGTACTCGCTGTGGCAGCGCGTGACTGCGACTTCGATCCGCAGGACCCGATCTGGCCGAACCGTGACCGCTTCGTGCTGTCGGAAGGTCACGCGTCGACGTTGCTCTGGTCGTTGTTGCATCTCACGGGCGTGCGGGCGGTCGATCCTGCGTACGAGATCCTGGGCCAGCCCGCGGTGTCACTCGACGACCTGAAGACGTTCCGTCAGCTCGACTCGAAGTGCCCGGGTCATCCGGAGTACCGGTGGACCAGCGGTGTCGAGACGACGACCGGCCCGCTCGGTCAGGGCGTCGCGACGTCGGTGGGCATGGCGATCGCCGGGCAGTGGCTCGGCGCGCGGTACAACCGCGACGGGCTTCCCGATCTTCGACTTCGACGTCTACGCGCTCGCGGGCGACGGCTGCATGATGGAAGGCATCTCGTCCGAGGCCGCGTCCTTCGCCGGCGCATCAGCGCTTGTCGAACCTGTGCTGGATCTACGACTCGAACCGGGTGACGATCGAGGGCCACACGGACATCGCGTTCACCGAGGATGTCGCCGGCGCGCTTCATGGCGTACGGGTGGAACGTCACGACGGTCGCTGATGCAAACGATCTCGACGCGATCGAGCCGCGCGTTCCACACGTTCAAGATGGAGCACGACCGCCCGACGATCATCGTCGTGCACAGCCACATCGGCTACGGCTCGCCGGTGGAGGACTCGCCCAAGGCGCACGGTGAGCCGTTCGGCGTCGAGGGCTGCAAAGCCACGAAGCGCTTCTTCGGCTTGCCCGAGGATCAGGACTTCTACGTCCCAGACGGCGTGTACGACGCACTTCGCTGCAGGCATCGGCACGACCGGGCGTGAGGCCCGCGACGAGTGGCACACGATGTTCGAGAAGTACCGCACCGAGCATCCCGACCTCGCCGACGAGATCGAGCGCATCCAGCGTCGCGAGCTGCCGACCGGCTGGGAGGACGCCGCTGCCGACCTTCCCTGCAGACGAGAAGGGCCTCGCGAGCCGCGACTCGTCCGGTCGCGTGCTCAATGCCCTTGCGCAGGCAGTGCCGTGGATCGTCGGCGGGTCGGCCGACCTGTCGCCGTCCACGAAGACGAACCTGACGTTCGAAGGTGCCGGCGACTTCCAGGCTGAGAGCCGCAGCGGCCGCAACCTGCACCTCGGCGTGCGGGAGCATGCGTCGGCCGCGATCGCGAACGGCATGGCGCTCACGAAGCTGCGCTCGTACTGGTCCGGCTTCCTGATCTTCTCGGACTACGCACGAGGCGCGATCCGCCTCTCCGCGCTGATGGAGATCCCCGTCGTGCACATCTTCACGCACGACTCGATCGGCGTCGGCGAGGACGGTCCCACGCATCAGCCCGTCGAGCAGCTCGCCTCGCTTCGCGCGATGCCAGGGTTGCTCGTGTTCCGCCCCGGCGACGCGAACGAGGTCGTCGAGACGTGGCGGATCCTCCTCGGTCTGCACGACGAGGCGGCCGTGATCGTGCTCTCCCGGCAGAACCTGCCGACGCTCGACCGCACGGTGTATGCACCCGCATCGGGTGTGGCCAAGGGTGGCTACGTGCTCGCCGACGCGGCCGATGGCAACCCTGATGTGATCCTGCTGGCGACCGGGTCGGAGGTGGCCCTCGCGCTGGCCGCTCGCGACGAGCTCGCGGCGGGCGGACTGCAGGCTCGGGTCGTGAGCATGCCGTGCTGGGAGCTGTTCGATCGGCAGCCGCAGGACTATCGCGACCAGGTGCTGCCGCCGTCGGTCGAAGCCCGCGTCGCGATCGAGCAGGCGTCGACCCTGGGGTGGGATCGGTACGTCGGTGACGGTGGGGCGGTCATCGGCATGAACACCTTCGGCGCGTCTGCGCCGCTCAAGAACCTCCTCGTGAAGTTCGGGTTCACCCCTGATCGGGTGGCCCAGGTCGCACGCGAGCGCGTCGCCGCCGGAAAGGACACCGCATGAAGGCAACCGAGACGCTGCACGACCAGGGCCAGAGCCTCTGGCTCGACAACATCACCCGATCGATGCTCGACAACGGGGCAGTCCAGCGCTACATCGACGGTACTCGGTGACTGGGCTGACCTCGAACCCGTCGATCTTCGACAAGGCGATCGTCGTCGGGCGACTACGACGACGCGATCCGCGAGAAGGCCGCGGCCGGCCTGACGGGCGAGGCGCTCTTCTTCGAGCTCGCCATCGAGGACCTGCAGCGGGCCGCCGACCTGTTCCTGCCGCATCCACGAGCGCACGCGACGGCGTCGACGGCTGGGTGCTCGCTCGAGGTCTCACCCGAGCTCGCGTACGACCCGGACGAGCACCGTCGCCGCGGCGAAGGACGCTGCACGCACGGGCCGGGCGGCGCAACCTCTTCATCAAGATCCCCGGCACCGCCGAGGGTCTGCCCGCGATCGAGGAGGCCATCGCCGCAGGCGTCCCGGTCAACGTCACGCTCCTGTTCTACGCCGCCCACTACCGCGCCGCGGCCGACGCCTACATGAAGGGCATCGAGCGTCGCGTCGCGCACGGCCTGGACCCGGTCGTCGGCTCGGTCGCGTCGGTGTTCATGTCGCGCTGGGACAGCTCGGTGAGCGACAGCGTGCCCGACGAGCTCAAGAACGACCTCGGGTCTCGCGGTCGGGCTCGACGTGTACCGCGCGTACCGTGAGCTGATGGACTCCGACCGCTGGCTGCGACTCGAGAATGCCGGAGCGAACGATGCAGCGGCTGCTGTGGGCGAGCACGGGCACGAAGGATCCGAACGCCCCCGACACCCTCTACGTGCACGGCCTCGCCGCGCCGTTCACGATCAACACGATGCCCGACGAGACGCTCGAGGCCTTCTACGACCACGGCGACGTCGGCGAGCCGATGCCCGCAGACGGCGGCGAACTGCGACGAGCTGCTTCGCGGAGTTCGAAGCGGCCGGCGTCGATCTCACCTCCCTCGCGGCGAAGCTGCAGTCCGACGGCGCTCGATCCTTCGTCGACTCGTGGACCGACCTCATCCAGCGCATCGAAGAGCAGAGCTCGTCGGTGGCGTGATGGCGACTCCTCTGCGCCAGCGCCTGGCTTGGAAGGCGCTCGAACAACACCACGCCGAGATCGAGGGCACCCACCTCCGCGAGCTGTTCGCCGCGGACCCCGCCCGCGGTGAGCGCCTCACGGCCGAGGGCGTCGGGCTCTACCTCGACTACTCGAAGAACCGAGTGACCGACGAGACCTTGCGGCTGCTCGTGCAGCTGGCCGAAGAGTCGGGCCTGCAAGAGCACACCGAGAAGATGTTCACGGGCGAGCGCATCAACGTGTCGGAGAACCGCTCGGTGCTGCACGTCGCCCTGCGGATGCCGAAGGGCACCTCGCTCATCGTGGACGGCGTCGATGTCGTCGGGCAGGTCCACGAGGTGCTCGACCGCATGAGCGCGTTCTGCGACCGCGTGCGATCGGGTGACTGGAAGGGGCACACCGGCAAGCCCATCCAGAACGTCGTGAACATAGGCATCGGCGGATCTGATCTCGGGCCGGTGATGGCCTATGAGGCGCTGCGGCACTACTCCCGACGCGACATGACCTTTCGGTTCGTGTCGAACGTCGACTCCACCGACTTCGCCGAGGCGACGCGCGATCTTGCCGCCGACGAGACGCTGTTCATCGTCTCGTCGAAGACGTTCACGACGCTCGAGACGCTGACCAACGCGCACTCGGCGAGGGCGTGGGCCCTCGACCAGCTCGGCGACGAGGCGGCCATCGCGAAGCACTTCGTCGCGGTGTCGACGAACGCCGAGAAGGTGTCCGCGTTCGGCATCGACACCGACAACATGTTCGGCTTCTGGGATTGGGTCGGCGGCCGCTACTCGATGGACTCTGCGATCGGGCTCTCGACGATGCTCGCGGTCGGCCCCGACGGCTTCAAGGAGATGCTGGCCGGCTTCCACGACATGGACGAGCACTTCCGCACGACGCCGCTCGCGAAGAACCTCCCGGTGATCATGGGGATGCTGGCGCTCTGGTACGCAGACTTCTTCGACGCGCAGACCGTGGGCGTCATGCCCTACGAGCAGTACCTCAAGCGCTTCCCCGCCTACCTCCAGCAGCTCACGATGGAGTCGAACGGCAAGCACGTCACCCTCGACGGCACCCACGTCGACTACCAGACCGGCGCGGTCTACTGGGGTGAGCCGGGCACGAACGGGCAGCACAGCTTCTACCAGCTGATCCACCAGGGCACGAAGCTGATCCCCGTCGACCTGATCGGCTTCGGCAAGACGCTCAACCCGATCCGCGACCACCACGACATCCTCTCGTCGAACGTCTTCGCGCAAGCCGAGGCACTCGGGTTCGGCAAGACCGAGGACGAGGTGCGAGCCGAGGGCACTGCCGAGAATGTCGTTCCCCACCGCGTGATGGAGGGCAACCGCCCGACGAACGTCATCCTCGCCGAAGTGCTCACGCCTCACGTCCTTGGCGCGCTCATCGCGCTGTACGAGCACAGCGTCTTCACCCAGGGCGTCGTGTGGGGCATCGACTCGTTCGATCAGTGGGGGGTCGAGCTCGGCAAGGTGCTCGCCGCCCGCATCATCCCCGAGCTCGAGAGCGACGACGAGCCCGCGCTGAACCACGACTCCTCGACGAACGCGCTGATCCGCAAGTACCGCGCGCTGAAGCGCTAGTCAGACGTGGGAGCGCTGATCTCTCGATGCTCGATCTCGTCGCCGCGGGCGACGATCACCGTCGCGACCATGGACGGCGGGAACAGGCCGTGATCGACGACGCCGGGCGTGCTCGAGAGCAGCTCGGCGAGGGCGAGCGCGTCGCCGAACGGCGCGTGGTAGTCGGCGATCACACCGCCGTCGGGGCTGCGGGGCACATCTCGCAGCGTCACGTCACCGAGCCGGTGCAGCGTGGCGGCAAGGCCGAACTCGAGCAGCTCCAAAGGCACGGGGCCGTGCAATGCAGGCACGGGCTTCGACGAATCCGCGATCACGACGAAGCGGTCGGCGGCGATGGCGACGAGCTTCTCGCGCGTGTGCGCCGCTCCACCGCCCTTGACGAGCCACCCGTCCGGAGCGATCTGGTCTGCGCCGTCGATCGTCATGTCGAAGCGCTCGATGGTGTCGAACGGCTCGACCGTCATCCCGAGATCGAATGCGGCCGCCTCGGTGCGGGGCGACGTCGCGACGCAACGCAGGCGCAGGTTGCGCCGAGCGAGTGCCGGCAGCAGGTACGCGACTGTCGAGCCGGTGCCGAGGCCGACGGTCATCCCATCTTCCACGAGCTCGGCGGCCGCTTCGGCCGCGAGCCGCTTCTCGTCTTCCACGGTCGCCATGACTGCGGAACGTACCGGACAGTCCCTTCCCCCACAGAACGGTGAGCCGACCATGACCAACCTGACCCCCGACGATCACGTCATCGTGCTGTTCGGAGCCACCGGCGACCTCGCCAAGCGCAAGCTCCTCCCGGGCTTGTACCACTTGGCCACGGCGGGGCTGCTCCCGAAGCGCTATCGCATCATCGGCACGTCGCCGGCCAGCTTCGCGATCTCACCCGCCCAGTTCCGCAAGCACGCCAAGGACTCGATCCGCGAGTTCGGCATGGTCAAGCCCTCGGGCGAGACGTGGAAGACGTTCGAGGCCGCTCTCGACTTCGGTGCCGCGGATCCCGACAACCCGAAGCCACTGCTCGAGGCGGTGGCGCAGGCGAGGGCTGCGATCGGCGGCCGTCCGCGCCTGCTGCACCACCTCGCGATCCCTCCGGTCGCCTTCGGCTCGGTCGTGGGGATGCTCGGCGCGTGCGGCCTGAACGAGAACGCGCATGTGATCATCGAGAAGCCGTTCGGCACCGATCTCGCCAGCGCTCGTGCCCTCAACGAGACCGTGCACAAGGTCTTCGACGAGTCGTGCATCTTCCGCATCGACCACTTCCTCGGGAAGGAAGCGATCGACAACATCCTCGCCTTTCGCTTCGCGAACGGCCTCTTCGAGCCGATCTGGAATCGCAACCACGTGAGCTACGTGCAGATCGACGTTCCCGAGACGCTGTCCATCGAGGGACGGGCTGAGTTCTACGACAAGACCGGCGCCTACCGCGACATGATCGTCACGCACCTGCTGCAGGTCGTCGGGTTCGTCGCGATGGAACCGCCGTCCTCGCTCGAGGCGAAGGCGCTTCGGGCCGAGAAGACGAAGGTCTTCGACGCGATGCGCCCGATCGACGTCACCCAGGTGGTGCGCGGTCAGTACAAGGGCTTTCGAGACGAGCCAGGGGTGGCGAAGCGCTCCCAAACCGAGACGTTCATCGCCGCGAAGGTCTTCGTCGACAACTGGCGTTGGCACGGCGTGCCGTTCTACCTGCGCACGGGGAAGAGCCTCGCCCAGAGCCGTCAGGTCATCACGATGGGCTTCCACGGTCCCGCGATGAAGATGTTCCCCGTGAACGTCGCGGCGACCCACGGCAGCCGTCGCAACGAGCTCGTGATCGACTTCAAGGACCCCGGGTCGATCACCGCGAGCTTCCTCATCAAAGAACCCGGCCCGCACATGCAGCTCGCTGAGGTCGACATGTCCTTCCGATACACCGACTCGTGGGCCGCGACGAACAACCTCGAGGGCTACGAGCGGCTCATCCTCAACGCGATGCTCGGCGACCAGGCGCTGTTCACTGACTCGGACGGCATCGAGCGGCTGTGGGAGATCTCGATGCCGCTGCTCGACAACCCGAGCCCGGTCGAGTCCTATGCGCCAGGTTCGTGGGGCCCCCCGTCGATCAAGCAGCTGATCGCACCGTTCCAGTGGCGCCTTCCCGAGTGAGGCTCCGGTGACGAACCTCGGTTACGACAAGCCGCTCTATCTCATGGCGTTCGACCATCGGGGATCGTTCGAGAAGGGTCTGTTCGGTGCCACTCGGCCGATCTCCGCGGCGGTCCACGCGGGCATCGTCGACGCGAAGAACCTCATCTACGAGGCGTTCGTCCGGGCGGTCGAAGAAGGGGCGCCGCGGGCAGCAGCCGGCGTCCTCGTCGATGAGGAGTACGGCGTCGCCGTCGCGCGCGCCGCGACCGACGCCGGCTTCGCGCTCGCGATGCCTGTCGAACGGTCGGGCCAGGACGAGTTCGACTTCGAGTACGGCGAAAGGTTCGGCTCGCACATCGAGGCGTTCGACCCCACGTTCGCGAAGGTCCTCGTGCGCTACAACCCGGAAGGTGACGCGGCGATGAACGCTCGCCAGACCGAGCGGCTGCACCGGCTCAGCGACTGGCTGCACGAACGCAACCGCCGATTTCTGTTCGAGCTTCTCGTGCCTCCCACCGATGCGCAGCTCGCGCAGAGTGGTGGCGATCACGGTCGGTACGACCGGGAGATCCGACCTCGGCTGCTCCTCGAGATCGTGGGTGCGATGCAGGCAGCGGGCGTCGAGCCCGACGTGTGGAAGATCGAGGGCCTCGACGAGCGCGCCGACTGCGCGAGCGTCGCTGACCTGGCCCGGTCGGGTGGTCGTGACGGCGTCGTGTGCGTCGTGCTGGGGCGCGGCGCCGACGAGCCCAAGGTCATCGAGTGGCTGAAGATCGCTGCTCCCGTGCACGGGTTCGACGGGTTCGCGGTCGGCCGAACGCTCTGGCAGACCGCCCTCGAAGGCTTCCTCTCCGGACACCTGACGCGAGACGCAGCGGTGCGCCAGATCGCTGACCGATACCTCGAGACGGCCTCCGCATATGCAGGGGCCGCCTGAGTGCGACCATGGCGACGTGCGCGTCGTCGCCGCAATCGACAAGTTCCGAGGCACGGCCACCGCGGCCGATGCCGCTGCAGCCATCTGCCGCGGCGCCGCGACCGTCGGATGGGACTGCGACGCGCGGCCGATGGCCGATGGCGGTGAGGGCACGCTCGACGCGCTCGGAGGTGCCAACCGTCGCACGATGGTGATGGGGCCGCTCGGCGACGCGGTCGATGCCGACTGGCGACTCTCGAGACGCACTGCGGTGATCGAGATGGCTCACGCGTCCGGTCTCGCGCTCGTCGGGGGTGCCGAAGGGAACGATCCGATCGCGGCGTCGACGCATGGCACGGGCGAGCTGATCAGCGCCGCGCTCGAGGCGGGCGCGACGCGCATCATCGTCGGCGTGGGCGGATCGGCGACGACCGATGGTGGTCTCGGCGCGTTGCGAGCCCTGTTCCCGCCCGCTCGTCTGCGCGGCGTCGAGATGATGGTCGCGTGCGACGTGCGGACGCTGTTCGTCGACGCGGCCGAGGTCTTCGGCCCGCAGAAGGGAGCGACTCCCGCGCAGGTCGAGCTCTTGCGCCGCCGGCTCGAACGCCTCGCGCAGATCTACATCGAGGACTACGGCGTCGACGTGCGGGCCATCGAAGGCGGCGGCGCCGCGGGCGGCCTCGCTGGTGGCTTGGCCGCGATCGGCGCCAGCCTCGCGTCGGGCTTCGATCTCGTTGCCAACGAGACCGACCTCGCGGACGCGATCGAAGGCGCCGACCTCGTCATCACCGGTGAGGGCTTCGTCGATGCGCAATCGTTCGAAGGCAAGGTGGTGGGTGGCGTCGTCGATCTCGCGTCGTCACTCCACGTGCCGGTGTTGGTGATCGCAGGCGAGGTGTTCGACGGCTGCGAGCAGATCGTCGACTCGGTCTCCTTGGTCGCACGGTTCGGCCGAGAGCGCGCGATGCAAGAGACCCTGCAGTGCATCGAGGAAGCCGCGGCAGAGCGACTGAAGGCTTGGCGGCAGGCTTAGCGACAGGCTCAGCGGCGCTCGCGGGGGCCCATCGCGAGCCGAACCGCGGCGTACACGACGACGCCGATGAGAGCGAGCTTCACGCCGGTGAACAGCAGCCCGGTGACGAAGCGCAGCAGCCACAGCGCACCGAGGACGGCGAGCACTCCGACGATCAGCGTCGTCGCCCCCACTGCCGGCGGCTTCGAAGGCTTCTGCGGCTCGAGCTGACCCACGGAAGGAGCGTACCGCCGGGGTCAGGCGCTGCGTCGGCGGTAGGCCGCGAGCTCGATGAGCGCAGGGCGGTCGAGCGGCAGCGCGGGACCGTGCGGGACGGCGACGCCGGCTCGGGCCAAGGCGGTCTGCATGATCGCCATCGCCTGCGGGGACAGCTCGTCGAGCGATCGGTTGCGATGGACGCGGGTGCCGAGGTCGACTTGGGCGATCGCCGCCAGACCGAACTGCGCGCTGATGTCGATGAGCAGCGCGAGGTCGACGCCGTACCCGGGTGCGAAGGGAAGCTGCTCGAGCAGCTCGCGGCGCCCCGCGTACTCGCCCGCGAGCGGTTGCACGATCGCGGACAGGTGGGGGAACAGCAGAGACACGAGGGGGCGTGCGACGAGCTCGGTGACGCGGCCGCCCTCGCCTTGTCGGCCGTCGAGCGGGCGGTCGTAGTACCCCTTCACGAACCCGATGTCGCTGCGAGTCAGCAGTGGACCGAGCAGGCCGAGCACGAACCGCACGCCGAAGTTGCGGATGTCCGCGTCGCACCAGACGATGATCTCGCCGTCCGCCGCGAACACCGACCGCCACATCGCGTCGCCTTTGCCGCCGAGGTCGTCGAACGCCGGGAGGATCTCCTCGGTGCTCACGACGCGAGCGCCCGCCTCTGCGGCTCGCTTCGCGGTGCCATCGGTCGAGCGGTCGTCGACCACGAGGATCTCGTCGACCAAGGCCGTGCGTTCGACGAGCTCGTGTTGGATGAGCTCGACGATCGCGCCGACCGTGTCCTCCTCGTCGCGTGCGGGGAGGCAGACCGAGATCGTCGTGTCGCGCTTCGCCTCGAGCAAGCGCCCGAGATCGAACTCGCGATGGTGGAACACGCGCACCACGGGGGTTGGCACGGCGCCATGGTCCCTTGCACACCAACCCTCCCGCAAGCGAATGTCACAGCCCTTCGTAGATTCCCCTCATGCACGCAGCCGGCGCCGAGGGCGCTGTGGCTGCGCTCGCGGCCTCGCAGCACAGCGCCTTCACTCGACGTCAGGCCGCCTCCCTCGGGTTCTCCCGGAAGCTGGTCGCCACGCGACTGGCCAAAGGGCTCTTCCGCGAGCCGGTGCCGGGCGTCCTGGTCGATGTCGCGGCGCCGGTCACGTGGCGACAAGGCCTGATGGTGGTCATCCTGGCCGCCGGTGGAACCGCCTCACATCGAGCCGCGGCCGCGCTTCATCGTCTCGACGGCTTCGAAGAACGTGACCTCGACATCACCGTCGCGCTGACCCGCCATCGCGTCGTCCCCGGTGCCGTCGTCCACCGCGCTCGGCTCGAGCCGTGCGAGCGAGTCGTCGCCGACGGCATCCCGTGCACGAACATCGCCCGCACGTTGTGCGATCTCGGAGCGGTCGTCTCGCAGGACCTGGTCGAGCAAGCGCTCGACGATGCGCTTCGCCGCGGCGTGAGCGAGCGGTGGATCCGTGAAGAGCTCGAGCGCGCTCGGCGTCCTGGCAAGACGGGTACCGGTGTGCTCGAGCAGGTGCTCGACCGGCCCGATCGGCGCGGGCCAGTTGCCGACTCGATGTTCGAGCGGTTCGTCGAGCGCCTCCTCGCGGCGGGCTCGTTGCCGGCGCCTGCACGTCAACTCCCGGTGCGGGAGCAGGGCGGCAACCGACGCGCGCGTCTCGACCTCGCGTGGCCCGAGGCGATGCTTGCGGTCGAACCTGCCGGCGCTCGATTCCACGGCGGCCCTCGGCGGCAGCGGGCCGGGGCCGAGCGTCGGAAGTGGCTCGAGATGCTGGGCTGGCTCGTGATCGACGTCTACTGGAGCGATCTCGGAAGACCCGAGTGGCTCGTCGACAAGATCGAGGCGCTCTATCGCCGTCGCTGCCGCGAACTTGCGAATGAGCGCGCCCATTTGGGCGCGCTCACACTCGACTTCCGGCACGGCTCGGCGGTGGAGTCGTGATGCGGGGCCGCTACGCTGCGCCACCGATGAGCGTCACCGTGCGAGTCCCCACCACGCTGCGTCCTGCGACCGGCGGCGTTGCCGAGGTCAAAGTCGAAGGCGCCACGCTGGCCGAGGTGCTCGACAACCTCGAAGCCGCGCATCCCGGCTTCCGTTCGCGCATCTTCGACGACGACGGCAACCTTCGCCGCTTCGTCAACCTCTTCGTGGCCGACGACGACGTGCGGTTCTTGCAGGGTCTCGAGACGCCGGTGCCTGACGGCGAGACCGTGTCGATCATCCCTGCGGTCGCGGGCGGCTGACCGTCGGCGGCTAAGCCGCCAGGCCGAGCACTTCGAGCAGTTCCGGCCGGGGAGGCCCGAGCACGGGCTCGGGCGGACGGCTCTCCCTGTCGTTCCACACGGCGAGCACGCGCGCGCCGATGTCGGAATCGCTGATCAGCGTGTCGGGTGACACCAGCAGGTTGAAGGTGCGGACGAACGCGCGGAACACCTCGGGATCGGTGCGCATCGCGGGAGCCAGGCCCTCGCGCAGCACCGAACGCATGAACGACCGTGGATCGTTCGGATCGTCGATGTCCTCACCGGCGAGCATCGCGGCGGCGATGCGTCGCGCCTCGCCGTCTTGCGTGACCGACGAGCGGTACCACGGGAGCAGGTGCTCCTCCGTGAGCGCATGCAGCTCGAGCGCCTGTGCGACGAGGTCGTCGGGATGGGCGCGCACGACACCGGCGAGCAGATCGGCGTGCCAGAACCCGGTCGAGCATCCACGGCCGTAGAGCGGGTTGGTGCACACGCTCGCGTCGCCGATCGCGTGCACACCGAGCGCGAGCGGACGCCCGTCGACGACGAACGTGCGCAAGCGGTTCAGGAGACCGGCCATCAGATGCACACCCGTGATCGGGCGTGAGATCGCCGGATCGACCCAGGCCTTCGTCGCGGGAAGCACCGCCGCAGTCGCCTCGAACGACTCGACGGTCGACAGCGCGCTGCGCAGCACTCCGTCGTCGGTGGGCGTCGCGAGCGTGATGGAGAACGTGCCGTTGTCGCCCTGGAAGATCGCGTACTTCAGGTAGCCGAGGTCGCCACCGATCGGGCCGTCCCTCGGCGGAGGCTCGGCTCCGGGGATCATCTCGTAGAAGCGGGAGTAGTAGACGATGCCCGTGTCCTCGACCTCTTCGGGCACCGGCTGCGCGCCGATCGCCGCGAGCCAGTCGGGCAGTGTCGATCGCCGGCCGCCGGCCACGACCGTGAGGTCGGCGGCGATGGGCCCTGCGCTCGTGAGCACACCCGTGACCATCGGGATGCCGTCCACACCCGGCTCGGCAACCAGCCCCTCGACCGCGACGCCGTCGCGGATCGTGCAGGCCGGGCTCGCGAGCACGGCTCGTCGCAGCACCCATTCGAAGGTCGTGCGCCGGCAGGCGAGCATCACCAGCTCGTCGTCGTGGGGGCGAGGCGACCGGTCGATCATCGTCTCGGGCAGGTTCTCGGTCATGCGGATCTCGGTTGCGCCGGCGGCGAGGAGGTCGGCGAGCACGTCCGGATATGAGGATCGGAGCAGCCCGTAGAGCCGGGCGAGGAATGCGTGGCTGTGCCGCACCTGCGGGGCGCCGCGCCGATCCCACTCGAATGCCGAGCTCGGATCGGCGGGCAAAGGGGTGGCGTCGCGCTCGACGAGGGTGATGCGATGACCATCGCGACTCAGTGCGAGGGCGGCCCCCAACCCCGAGACGCCTGCCCCGACCACGACGATGTGCTTTCCCTTTGCCACCACGGGGACTGAAGGTACCTGGCCCGGCTGAGGTTGCAGGTCGCCTCCGGAGGTGGTTTGCTGTTAGCACTCACGACCTGAGAGTGCTAACCGCGCCGCTCTGGCCAATCCATAGACGACAGAGCGATCCCAACGGAGGGACACCACATGGCCAAGACCATCGCATTCGACGAGCAGGCTCGCCGAGGTCTCGAAGCGGGCATGAACAAGCTCGCCGACGCGGTACGCGTCACCCTCGGCCCGAAGGGCCGCAACGTCGTGCTCGAGAAGAAGTGGGGCGCTCCCACGATCACCAATGACGGCGTCTCCATCGCCAAGGAGATCGATCTCGAGGACCCCTACGAGAAGATCGGCGCTGAGCTGGTCAAGGAAGTCGCCAAGAAGACCGACGACGTCGCTGGTGACGGCACCACGACCGCAACGGTCCTCGCATGGGCCATGGTCCGTGAGGGCCTCCGCAACGTGGCCGCCGGTGCGAACCCGATGTCGCTGAAGAAGGGCATCGAGGCCGCCGTCGAAGCCGCCGTCGCGAGCATCAAGGATCTGGCCGTCGAGGTCGACTCGAAGGAGCAGATCGCCCAGGTCGCTTCGATCTCAGCCGCTGACGAGGAGATCGGCCAGATGATCTCCGAGGCGATCGACAAGGTCGGCAAGGACGGCGTCATCACCGTCGAAGAGAGCCAGACCTTCGGCATGGAGATGGACCTCGTCGAGGGCATGCGCTTCGACAAGGGCTACATCTCGCCGTACTTCGTCACCGACCCCGAGCGCATGGAGGCCGTCCTCGAGGACGCCTACGTGCTGCTCGTCGGCTCGAAGATCAGCTCGGTCCGCGACCTCCTGCCCGTGCTCGAGAAGGTCATGCAGTCCGGCCGCCCGCTCGCGATCATCGCCGAGGACGTCGAGGGCGAAGCCCTTGCCACGCTCGTCGTGAACAAGATCCGCGGCACGTTCAAGTCGGCGGCAGTCAAGGCTCCCGGCTTCGGTGAGCGCCGCAAGGCGATGCTGCAGGACATGGCCATCCTCACGGGCGGTCAGGTCATCACCGAGGAAGTCGGCCTCAAGCTCGAGAACGTCACGCTCGACCTGCTCGGCCGTGCCCGCAAGATCGTCGTCACGAAGGACGAGACGACGGTCGTCGAGGGCTCCGGCGCCGAGGACGACATCAAGGGCCGCATCAACCAGATCAAGACCGAGATCGAGAACACCGACTCCGACTACGACCGCGAGAAGCTGCAAGAGCGCCTCGCCAAGCTGTCCGGCGGTGTGGCGATCCTGAAGGTCGGCGCGGCCACCGAGGTCGAGCTCAAGGAGAAGAAGCACCGCATCGAGGACGCCGTCAGCACCACCAAGGCGGCCATCGAGGAGGGTGTCGTGCCCGGCGGCGGCGTGGCTCTGCTGCGCACGCAGGCCAGGGTCACCGAGCGCGCCAACACGCTCAGCGGCGACGAGGCGACCGGTGCCCGCATCGTGGCCAAGTCGCTCGAAGCTCCGCTGAAGCAGATCGCCGAGAACGCCGGCCTCGAGGGCGGCGTGGTGATCGAGAAGGTGCGCAGCCTCGACGGCAAGACCGAGGGCCTCAACGCCGCCACTGGCGCCTACGAGGACCTCGTGAAGGCCGGCATCATCGACGCCGCGAAGGTCACGCGCTCGGCGCTGCAGAACGCAGCCTCGATCGCGGCCCTGTTCCTCACGACCGAAGCGGTCATCGCCGACAAGCCCGAAGAGCACGGGCACGGCGGCGGCATGCCCGGCGGAGGCATGGAGGACTTCTAAGCAATCCGTGAGTGGCCGGGTGGGTGTTCGCACCCACCCGGCTTCTTCATTTTTCGGGTGATGATGAAGAGGTGGAACTGCATCCCGTGATCGAGCCGCTGGCGTTTCTCTTGGGCACTTGGCGGGGGGAGGGCGTGGGGGAGTATCCGACGATCCAGACGTTTCCGTACCTGGAGACGATCACGTTCGATCACGTCGGCAAGCCGTACCTCTCCTACGTGCAGCGCACGACTCACCCCGACGGCAGCCCGACGCACGGTGAGGTCGGGTTCTGGAGGCTGCCGGCGCCCGAGACCGTCGAGCTCGTTGTCGTGCACCCCTTCGGCGCGACCGAGATGGCGACGGGATCCCTCTCGGGCTCGACCATCGCGCTGCACTCGATGTCCGTCGTGTCGACGCCGACCGCGAAGACCGTGGCCGCGGTCGAGCGCAGCGTGACGGTCGACGGCGACGTGATGCGGTACACCGTGCGCATGGCCGCGGTGGGGCAGCCCATGACGCACCACCTCTCTGCCGAGCTTCGTCGCGCCTGACGCCGATGGCGCCGGTCGAGGTGACGATCTGGTCGCTCGAGATGAGCGACCGCGCCATGGTGCGCCCGGCTCTCCCGTCCACCATCGAGCTCACGGTCGAGCGTGCCGCCGTCGTGCAGCCCGAGCTCAATCGGTTCCTGTACACCGCAGTCGGCGGAGACTGGTACTGGACGGGCCGCCTGCCGTGGACCTACGAACGATGGGAAGCATGGCTGCGGCGTCCCGAAGTCGACACCTGGGTCGCCCGCCGCGCGGGAAGCCCCGCGGGGTACTTCGAGCTCGAGCGCCAAGAGGACGGCGACGTGGAGCTCGCGTACTTCGGGCTCATGCCGCAGTTCATCGGCCAGGGTGTCGGAGGTCATCTGCTGACGGTGGCGATCGGCGAGGCGTGGGCGCTGCCCGACACCCGCCGGGTGTGGGTGCACACGTGCAGCCTCGACCACCCGTCCGCTCTGAGGAACTACGAGGCGAGAGGCTTCGAGGTCTTCGACGTGGCGACTGAGACCCAGGAGCTTCCCGATCGACCTCCGGGACCGTGGCCAGGCGCGAATTCACCGCCGCCCAATTTCCCGAGGCGCGGTACCAGCCGCCCGGATTTGGACCGATAATGATGCATGGCCCTTCGGCTCCAGCGCGTCGCGCTCCTGGCGGTCGTTGGCGCCCTCACGGCCGGAACGGCGGCCTGCTCCACCTCTGGGTACACCTATGTGAAGAACACGGGTGAGGGGGCGTTCTTCAAGGTCCCCGACGGCTGGAAGCTGTACAAGCTCGACCCGAACAGCCTTCCTGACGATCGCCCGTTCCCCGACGCTGCTGCCACTGCCACTGGCACTCAGCCGGCCGGGCCGTGGCGAATCGTGTTCGACGCAGCGTCGAAGCCTGACGTGACCCACTTCGAGGAGGACATCCCGGACGCGGTGGTGGGCCAGGCGGAGATCAGCACGATCGGCGCGGGCGTGCGTGACCAGGTGTCGAACATCGACCTCCGCTCGCTCGCGCTCGATGGCACCGCCGACCCGATCGCGCTCTATCAGCAGGGCAACACCGACATCGAGATCGTGAAGTACGACAGCCTCACCACGACGGGAGGCTTGCGCGGCAATCGCATCGTGCTGAACAAGCTCATCAACGGCTCGTACGTGACGATCGATCAGATCGCGCTCGTCGATCCAGGCACCACTACTCTTTACCGGTTCCTCGTCAAATGCTCATCGAAGTGCTACTTGCAGCATCGAAGTGAGATAGACGCGGTCGTCGACTCTTGGCAGATCAGGAAGAAGAGCTGACATGAGCATCGCCTGGCCCGATCCTTCGCCTGCACCCCCGCCGCCTCCCGCGCCGGTGCACGTGCCGGTGCCCGAGGCCGAGGTGAAGCGCACTCGCAAGAAGATGGCGATGTGGGATCGCTCGAAGATCCTGATCGTCATCGCGCTGCTGTTCACGTTCCTCGTGTGGAACGACATGGCGGACAACCCGATCATCCCCTTCAGCGATGCGCTGCGCGAGACCGCTCGAGCGAAGTGGTGGTTCTTCGTCGCCTTCGTGCTCGAGGTGGTGCGGCAGATCCACTACCTCATCTGCGAGCACTCGACCCGGTACAACATGTTCTGGGAAGACAAAGTGTTCGGCCGCCTCAACGCGCGCGCCGAGCGGATGAATCCTTGGACACGGTTCCGCATCTCGCGGGCCCTCAAGTTCGTGTTCGTCAGCGTCGTGCTGTGCGTCTTCTTCGCCGGCCGCTGGGATGTCACGCCGATCGAGGCGTTCTTCCAGGCGCCTTCGCGGATCTACGACATCCTCTTCTCGACGGCGCAGGGGCTGCCGTTCATCTTCCAGATCGTCATGCTCCTCGGCCTCGCGGTCGGCCAGTTCGTTGCGATCTTCTGGTTCCTCTCACGCGGCGGCGTCGACACCTACTACCCGGATGACATCAAGACCCGGTTCTCCGACGTGTGGGGTCAGGATCCCGTGCTCGAGCGGGTCAAAGAGAACGTGATGTTCCTCGAGGATCCCGAGAAGATCGAGAGCAAGGGTGGGCACGTGCCGTCGGGCATCCTGCTGTGGGGGCCGCCCGGTACCGGCAAGACGCTGATGGCCGAGGCCGTCGCGGGCGAGACCGGCAAGCCGTTCGTCTTCGTCGATCCCGGTGCGTTCACGAACATGTTCTTCGGGGTCGGCATCCTCAAGGTGAAGTCGCTGTTCCGCAAGCTGCGCAAGCTCGCCTTGCGCTACGGCGGAGTGATCGTCTTCTTCGACGAAGCCGACACGCTCGGCAACCGGGGACAGCTCGCGCAGGGTGGCGGTTGGCAGACCCGCAACGACGTGCCTTTCAACATGTGCTGCAACTCGCTCGACTACGTGTCCGAGCACACCCGCCACGAGCTGTGGTGGTCGCACCGGCCGGTCTGAGCCCGAGCCGCCGAAGGCTGGCGGAGTCCGTGGCTTCGTGATGGGTGCGGGCATGGGTGGGGGCGGGGGCGGCATGGGCACGCTCCAGGCTCTGCTCACCGAGCTGTCTGGCCTGAAGAAGCCGCGTGGGTTCTTCAATCGCACGGTGCGCCGGGTGCTGACGATGAAGCCGAAGCCGCCGCCGAAGTACCGCATCCTCGTGATGATGGCCACGAACATGCCGCAGGCGCTCGACGAGGCGCTGCTGCGGCCCGGCCGCATCGACCGCATCTACAAGGTCGGCTATCCGTACCTCGAAGGGCGCACCCGCACGTTCCAGGGCTACCTCGACAGGGTGAAGCACTCGCTGACGCCCGGCGAGGTCGAGAAGCTGCGCGTTGATGTCGCCGTATGCGACGGGAGCGACGATCAAGGACGTCGTCAACGAGGCGCTCATCGTCGCGATTCGAGACGGACGCGACACCGTCGTGTACGCCGACACGCTCAAGGCGAAGCACCTCAAGAACAACGGCCCTGCCGACGACTGGAAGTACGCCGACTGGGAGCGTCACGCGGTCGCGCATCCACGAGGCGTCGCACGCCGTCGCCATGTACCGGCTGCAGAAGCGCGACGATGATCGACGTCGCGACGCATCGAACGGCGTGGCGGCACCGGCGGCTTCGTCGCCCCGGTGCCCCTGGAGGAGCAGTTCGTCGACTGGAAGTCCGGCAAGGAGAGCGACGTCATCACGTTCGTCGCATCGCTCGCCGGCGAGCGGCTCTTCTTCGACGGCGACAACTCGGCCGGAGTCGGCGGCGACCTTCAGAACGCGACCGCTGATCGTCGCCGGCATGGAGTCCTACTCGGGCATGGGTTCGACGGTCGGCTCGTGTGGCTACATGCCGGGCTCTGCGGGTGCGACCGGCAGCGTGATCACCGGTGAGGACCGCAACTTCCTCGAGACCGAGCTCGGCCGCCGGGTCGAGGAGCGCCTGCAGGGGCTGCTCGAGCGCGCGCCGACGACCTCCTCGTCGCCGACCGCCGATTCGTCCTGGCCATCGCCCACGCACTCGAGACGCACAAGACGATCACCGGTGAAGACATCGTGGCGATCTTCGAGGGCGGGCGGGGCCCGACGCTCGACGGGTCGGTGTACCACGGCGATGACTTCCTGATCTCCTACGAGGCGTACCACCTCAGCGTCGTGTCAGCGCATCAGAACCAAGGGTCGGTCGACCGGCAGCTGCCGGTGTTCCAGCCGATGTCGCACAGCGTCCTCGTGCCGGCCACGAATGGCACTGCGAACGGCAACGGAGCCAAGACCGAGCAGCCCCACAGCGAACCTCTGCCCCCTCCGCAGGAGCGATGACCGAAGCCGTCACGCCCACCATCGGGTGGGAGTGCTCCACCTCTTCTGCAAGGTCACGCCGGCGGCAGACGGCGGGACGCGCTCGCCGCGGCGGTCAAGCGCGCAGCAGAGGGCGACCATCAGGTCGTCACTGCCGCGCTGCTCGGCCACAAGGCCGATCTCGCGGTGATCGGCGTCGGCCCCGACCTGTGGCGTCTGCACACGCTGCAAGCCGATCTGCAGGCGGCCGGGCTCACCATCGCCGACTCCTACGTCTCGCTGACCGAGGTGAGCGAGTACGCGCAAGGCCTTCCGCCTGAGATGCTCGAGGCTCGGCTTCACCCGAAGCTGCCGCCCGAAGGCAAGCCGGCGTTCTGCTTCTATCCCATGTCGAAGCGACGCAACGTGGGCCAGAACTGGTTCTCGCTGCCCTACGACGAACGCCTCGAGCTCATGCACGGACACGGCAAGACCGGCCGCACCTTCACGGGGTCGCATCTCGCAGCTCATCACCGGATCGACGGGGCTCGACGACTTCGAGTGGGGGGTCACGCTCTTTGGCGTGCACCCAGATGACCTCAAGGAGGTCGTTTACAAGATGCGCTTCGACGAGGCGTCGGCGATCTATGCGGAGTTCGGGCGGTTCTTCGTCGGCATGGTCTGCCCGATCGACGAGCTGACCGCCCGCCTGAACCTCACGGGCTGACCTCTTCGATCTGGCGCTCGGTCGTGTTGGTGCCGTCCACGTTGTAGACGAACGCGTCGTAGGTGCCCGACTCGGGTCGCCGATGTCGGTGAGGTCGAGCGGACCAGAGGCGCCCTCGTCAGTCGATGTTGCGTCCGAGGTCGA
>CAVSDE010000007.1:0-116101 GCA_963726695.1 uncultured Acidimicrobiales bacterium | reverse complement strand
TCGAGTGCTGCTGCCGCTCTCGATCGTGTTCGGGCTCTTCTTCGTGTCGCAGGGCATGGTGCAGAACTTCCACGGCGACCGCGCCGTTGCGACCGTCGAAGGTGGGTCGCAGACCATCACAGGCGGGCCTGTCGCCAGCCAGGAGGCGATCAAGGCTGGGCACGAACGGCGGCGGGTTCTACAACGCGAACGCCTCCCATCCGTTCGAGAACCCGAACCCGCTGACGGACTGGGTCGAGATGCTGCTCCTGCTGTCGATCCCGTTCTCGCTCACCTACGCGTTCGGACGCATGTCGGGTGACCAACGCCAAGGGTGGGTGGTCTTCGCCGCCATGATCGTGCTGTGGGGAGGTGCGGTCGCAGTCGCGACGACCTATGAGGTGAAGGGGAACCCTCTGCTTGCCGCGTCAGGCGTCACCCAGACGTCGACCTCGCAGCAGGCGGGTGGAAACCTCGAGGGCAAGGAAGTCCGGTTCGGTCCCGTGGCGTCGGGCCTCTACGCGGCTTCGACGACCGGCACGTCGACGGGCTCGGTGAACTCGTTCCACGACAGCTTCACTCCGGGCGGAGGTGCCGCGCCTCTCGCGAACATGATGCTCGGTGAGGTCAGTCCCGGAGGGGTCGGAGCGGGCCTGTACGGCATGCTCATCTTCGCCCTCCTGTCGGTGTTCATCGCCGGCCTGATGGTGGGCCGCACTCCCGAGTACCTCGGCAAGAAGATCCAGGCCGCCGAGATGAGCTTCGTCGTGCTCTACCTCCTCGCGGTACCGCTCGCCGTGCTCGCGTTCAGCGGGGCATCGGTGCTCCTCGACAGTGCGAAGGCTTCGATCCTCAACCCGGGTCGCATGGGCTCACCGAGATCACCTATGCGTTCACCTCGGCCGCGAACAACGGCTCTGCGTTCGCTGGTCTGACCACCAACACGGACTGGTACAACACGACGCAAGGGCTCGCGATGCTCGTCGGGCGCTTCTTGCTGATCGTGCCGGCGCTCGCTATCGTGGCGCGCTGGCTCGCAAGCAGCAGACACCGGCGACCGCAGGCACGTTCCCCACGGGTACACCGTTGTTCGGCGGCCTGCTCGTCGGAGTCGTCCTGATCGTCGTCGGGCTGACGTACTTCCCCGTCCTGGCCCTCGGGCCGATCGTCGAGCAGCTGGGGATCCACTCGTGAACGCCACCGTGCCTGTCAACGTGCCCGGCACCGGGCTGCCGCAAGACATCGCCTCCCGGCCCCGTCGCCCGAAGCGCGGTCAGCGCGACCCGTGCGCGGGTCTTCGAGCGTGAAGTCGTCGGGCCTGCGATCAAGGACAGCTTCCGGAAGCTCGATCCGCGTGCGATGGCGCACAACCCCGTGATGTTCGTCGTGGAGATCGGAAGTGTGCTCTGCACGCTCATCTTCTTCCGCGACTTCGTGTCGTCGACGAACGCCGAGAACGTCTTCACCGGGCTGGTCGCGATCTGGCTCTGGTTCACCGTGATCTTCGCGAAACTTCGCCGAAGCGATCGCCGAAGGCCGCGGCAAGGCGCAGGCCGCGACGCTGCGGGCCGCGGCGGACACGGTCGCGACCGTCCGTCGTGAGAACGGCAGCCTCGAACAGCGATCGTCATCGGCGCTCACGGTCGGTGACATCGTGCTGGTCGACGCCGGTGAGGTCATCCCCGGAGATGGCGAGATCATCGATGGAATCGCGTCGGTGGACGAGTCCGCTATTACTGGCGAGTCGGCCCCGGTCATCCGCGAGTCGGGAGGCGATCGGTCAGCGGTCACGGGCGGCACGAGGGTGCTGTCCGACCACCTCGTCATCCGCATCACCTCGAAGCCGGGGGAGACCTTCCTCGACCGGATGATCGCGCTCGTCGAAGGCGCCGATCGGCAGAAGACGCCGAACGAGATCGCCCTGAACATCCTCCTCGCCGCGCTGACGATCATCTTCCTGATCGCCCTCGTGACGCTGCAGCCGTTCGCTATCTACTCCGGCGCCGAGCAGAAGATCGTGGTGCTGATCGCACTGCTCGTGTGCCTCATCCCGACGACGATCGGGGCCCTGCTCTCGGCCATCGGCATCGCGGGGATGGACCGGCTCGTGCAGCGCAACGTGCTCGCGCTGTCCGGCTGCGCGGTCGAGGCTGCCGGCGACGTGTCGACTTTGCTGCTCGACAAGACCGGAACGATCACGTACGGCAACCGGCGAGCGGCGGCCTTCCACGCGCTGGCGGGCGTGGAGGATGCCGACCTCGTCGAGGCGGCGCTGCTTTCGTCGCCCGCCGACGAGACACCCGAAGGTCGCTCGATCGTCGACCTCGCCCATGAGCTCGGCTGCACGACGGAGGAGCCAGCAGACGCCCGCCTGATCCCCTTCACCGCGCAGACCCGGATGTCCGGCGTCGACGTCGGCACTCGCAGCATCCGCAAAGGCGCGGCCGACTCGGTCAAGCGCTATGTCGAGGAGATGGGCGGCGCGGTGCCACCCGACCTCGATCCGATCGTCGAGCAGCTGGCCCGCGAGGGCAAGACGCCGTTCGGCGGTCGCCGAAGGCAGCGTGCTGCTCGGCGTGATCGAGCTGAAGGACACGGTCAAGCCCGGGATGCGGGAGCGGTTCGACCAGATGCGAGCGATGGGCATTCGCACCGTGATGATCACGGGTGACAACCCGCTGACCGCAGCGTCGATCGCGGCGGAGGCCGGAGTCGACGACTTCATGGCCGAGGCGACTCCCGAAGCCAAGATGGACCGCATCCGCGCCGAGCAGGCTGGCGGCAACCTCGTCGCGATGACCGGCGATGGCACCAATGACGCTCCCACGCTCGCCCTCGCGGACGTGGGGGTCGCCATGAACACCGGCACGCAGGCGGCGAAGGAAGCCGGGAACATGGTCGACCTCGACTCCGACCCGACCAAGCTCATCGAGGTCGTCGAGATCGGCAAGCAGCTGCTCATCACCCGGGCGCGCTCACCACCTTCTCGATCGCAAACGACGTTCGCGAAGTACTTCGCCATCATCCCGGCGATGTTCAGCGGCGTGTTCCCTGCGCTCGACCGCCTGAACGTGATGCACCTCGACACGCCGCAGTCGGCGATCTTGTCCGCCGTCATCTTCAACGCACTGATCATCGTGATGCTGATCCCTCTCGCGCTGCGCGGCGTGAAGTTCCGCGCGGCCGGCGCGGCTGCGATCTTGCGCCGCAACCTCCTCATCTATGGAGTCGGTGGCCTGATCGCTCCGTTCATCGGCATCAAGCTCGTCGACCTCGTCATCACTGCCCTAGGAGTGCGCTGATGCGCCGCCAGCTCTTGCCCGCGATCAAGATCTTCCTCGTGTTCACGGTGCTCGTCGGACTCGTCTACCCGCTCGTGATGACTGGTTTCGCGCAGGTGCTGTTCGGTCATCAGGCGAACGGCTCGATGGTGAAGGACGCGAGTGGCGACGTCGTCGGGTCGTCGCTGATCGGGCAGATCTTCGTCGGTGACCAGTACTTCCAGCCGAGGCCGTCGGCCGCGGGCGACGGGTACGACCCGACCAAGTCGGGAGCGTCGAACCTGGGGCCGACGAACCAGAAGCTGCTCGACGACGTCGCCGAGCGGGCCGGGGCGTACCGGAAGGTGAACGGGTTGTCCGCCGACACACTCGTGCCCGTGGACGCGGTGACGTCCTCGGCGTCGGGACTCGATCCTCAAATCTCGGTGGCGAATGCCGAGCTGCAGGCCGCGCGCGTGGCCGCGGCTCGCAACATGTCGGTCGATGCGGTGCGTACCCTGATCTCGGACCACACCGACGGGCGATCGCTCGGTTTCCTCGGTGAGCCGGGAGTGAACGTGCTGCAGCTCAACCTCGCCCTCGACCGCGCCGGCACGTAGGAGACTCGTCCGTATGGCGCGAGGCACGCTCCGGATCTACCTGGGTGCCGCGCCGGGCGTCGGCAAGACCTACGACATGCTCAACGAGGGCCGCCGGCGTGCTGAGCGTGGCACCGACGTGGTCGTGGGGATCGTCGAGACCCACGGGCGACCCAAGACGATCGAGCAGATCGGCAACCTGGTCGTCATCCCGCGGCGCCGGGTCGAGTATCGGGACACCACGCTCGAGGAGATGGATCTCGACGCGGTCCTCGCTCGGGCGCCGAAGGTCGTCCTCGTCGACGAGCTCGCGCACACGAACGCACCGGGGAGCCGAAACGCGAAGCGATGGGAGGACATCGAAGAGCTGCTCGAGGCCGGGATCGAGGTGATCTCGACGGTGAACATCCAACACCTCGAGAGCCTCAACGACGTGGTCGAGGGCATCACGGGCATCACCCAGCGCGAGACCGTTCCCGACGCGTGGGTGCGTGCCGCGGACCAGATCGAGCTCGTCGACTCGACGCCCGAGGCGCTGCGTCGCCGCATGGCGCACGGCAACATCTATTCGGCGGAGCGCATCGACGCCGCCCTCGCGAACTACTTCCGCGAGGGGAACCTGTCGGCGCTGCGCGAGCTCGCGCTGTTGTGGTTGGCCGACCGTGTGGACGAGGCGCTCAACGAGTACCGGGCTCGACACGGCATCCACGGAGCGTGGGAGACGCGGCGAGCGCGTCGTGGTCGCGCTGACGGGGGCGCCCGGTGGCGATCATCTCGTGCGCAGAGCCGCTCGGATCGCGACGCGGGCGAAGGCCGACCTCGTAGGCGTGCACATCCGCGCCGAGGACGGCGTCCTCGGTCCGTCTGATGCCTTGCTCGACGAGCACCGAGCACTCCTGAGCCAGCTCGGTGGTCGTTACATCGAGGCGGCCGGAGCCGACATCCCGCGGGCGTTGCTCGACACGGCTCGCGCCGAACGCGCGACGCAGCTCGTGATCGGCGCGTCCCGGCGGTCGCGGTGGGCCGAGATCACGTCGGGCTCGATCGTGAACCGCACCATCCGCGCGGCCGGCGCCATCGACGTCCACGTCATCAGCGCGAAGGAGACGGAGCCGAGCGTGCCCTCGCGCTGCCGCGCACGCAGCGCCGCACCTCACTTCCTCCGAGGCGCCGTCGGCTCGCATGGGCGCTTGCCATCGCTGGCCCTCCACTGCTCACACTCGCGCTGGTCCCGCTCCGCGACCACGTCGGGCTCTCGTCGATCTTGCTTCTCTTCCTCCTGGTCGTCGTGGGCGCGGCCGCGCTCGGCGGCACCTGGCCGGCCCTGGTCACCGCGGTGACCTCGTCCCTCTACGCCAACTGGTTCTTCTTTCCGCCCCTGCACAGCTGGACGATCAACGAACGAGACAACGTCGTCTCGATCGTCGTATTCGTGACGGTCGGCGCGATCGTCTCGTGGTTCGTCGCGACGGTGGCGAGGCGCTCGGCGGAAGCCGGCGCGTGCTCGGGCCGAAGCGGAGACGCTCGTGCGCCTCGCCGGCGCCACCGCATCGTCGGATCCGCTCGTCACCCTCGCCGAGCACCTGCGCGACGCATTCTCCCTCGAGGCGGTCGCAGTGCTGACGAAGACAGCGGACGGGTGGCACGTCGAGGCCGCGAGCGGCAGCGATCCGCCGGCTGACCCGACGTCGGCCGACGAGACCATCGAGCTCGGCGACTACGCCGTGCTGGCTCTGCGCGGACCCGACATCGCGGCCGAGGACCGCCATGTCATGCACGCGTTCGCCGACCAGCTCGGCGGCGCGCTGCGCAGCCGGCAGCTCGGCCGGGAGGCGGCCGCCGCGGCCGAGCTCTCGAAGGTCAACGAGCTTCGGTCCGCATTGCTCGCGGCCGTGTCACACGACCTCCGTACACCACTCGCCTCGATCAAGGCGTCGGTCACCTCGCTGCTCGCGGAGGATGTGGAGTGGGAACCTCAGCAACGGCGGGAGTTCTTCGTCACGATCGACGAGGAGACCGACCGTCTCGATGCATTGGTCGCGAACCTGCTCGACATGAGCCGGCTCACGTCGGGAGTCTTGAGCGTGCACCACACGTCGGTAGGGGTGGAGGAGATCGTGCCCGCCGCGCTTGCGAGCCTCGGCGACCGGGCCCGTCACGGGCGCGTCGCGGCCAACATCCCCGAGTCCCTTCCGCGGATCGACACCGACCCGGCGCTTCTCGAGCGTGCAGTCGCGAACCTCATCGACAATGCGATCGCGTGGTCGCCCGACGACCAGTGCGTCGCGCGTCGAGGCCGGGGTAGTCGCGTCGGAGATCCACCTTCGCGTCATCGACCGCGGACCGGGCATCCCGATGGCTGATCGGCAGCGGGTGTTCCAACCCTTCCAGCGGATCGGTGATCGGTCCAACGGCGCCGGTGTCGGTCTCGGGCTCGCCGTCGCGCAGGGGTTCGTCAAGGTTGTCGGTGGCGACCTCTACATCGAGGACACGCCGGGCGGCGGCACCACGATGGTCGTGACGATGCCGGTCGAGACGTGACCGCGAACCACCGCGTGCTCGTGGTCGACGACGAGCCTCAGCTGCAGCGCGCGCTGACGACGAACCTGAAGGCGCGCGGCTATGACGTCGACAACGCTGCGACCGGAGAGCGGGCGCTCGAGCTCGCGGCCCGACATCATCCGGACGCGGTGATCCTCGATCTGGGTCTGCCGGGCATCGACGGCATCGACGTCGTGCCGCGGTCTGCGTGGCTGGTCTCGAGTCCCGATCCTGGTGCTGAGCGCGCGTGGCGGCGAAGCGGCGAAGGTGGCCGCGCTCGACGCGGGGGCCGACGACTACGTGACCAAGCCGTTCGGGATGGACGAGCTGCTCGCGCGCCTGCGCGCCGCGTTGCGGCGCATGACGCCCGCAGAGGAGGAAGCGACCGTCGAGACGGCGGACTTCTCCGTCGACCTCGCCAATCGACAGGTGCGCCGGGGCGGCGAGGTCGTGCATCTCACGCCGACCGAATGGCATGTCCTCGAGGTGCTCGTGCGCCATCCCGGCAAGCTCGTCAGCCAGAGGCAGCTGCTGAAGGAGGTCTGGGGTCCCGCGTACGAGACCGAGACCAACTACTTGCGCCTCTACCTTGCGCAGCTCCGCCGCAAGCTCGAACCCGAGCCGGGCCATCCGCGGTATCTGATCACCGAACCGGGCATGGGCTATCGGTTCGTCGGGCAAGACTGAACCGTCGGGGAGGTCTGATTCAGGCGGCGGTGCGGTCGCGGCGCTCGGCGCCGGTGACCTCGCTGCCTTCGACTCCTGCTGCGGACCGGAGCTCCTCCAAGCGGTGCTCCCACGCGAGCTGCTCGGCCAACCACTTCCGTGCCTTCAGCTCTGCGGTGTTGCTCATCTCATCTCCATTCGGCGATCCGACGGTTTCGGATGCTCCCCTAAGTCAATCCGTCGAGCGACACGAATATTTCAGTTGCCGTATGATTCCTGTCACATGGGGTTGCGCGAAGAGAAGAAGCAGGCCACCAGAGCGGCGATCGTCGAGACAGCGCTCGAGCTCTTCCGCGAGCGGGGCTTCTACGACACCCGGATCCAGGACATCGCCGACCGCCTCCGGATCAGCGAGGCGACGTTCTTCAACTACTTCCGCACGAAGGAATCGGTGCTCGAAGCGGTGGCGGATGGCCTCGTCGAGCGGTCAATGCAGCTGCTGCGCCGCGAGAGCGAGGCGACCGGCCGGCCCGTCTCCGAGCGGCTGACCGAGGTCGCCGGAGCGTTCTCCGATCAGTTCGACGGCGATCCTGAGTTCGTCGCCCTGCTCGCCGGGAACACCCGCTTCTTCCTCGGCACGCGGACCGACCGTTTCGACAGGGCGCTCGAGCTGCTCACGGCATTGTTCTCCGAAGGCCAGGACCGTGGCGAGGTGCGCAAGGACATCACGGCGTCGCAGCTCGCGGAGCTCTTCCTCTCCGCGACGTTCGGCACGATCCAAGACTGGGTGCAGGTGGGCGCCGCCGAGCCTGCGCTGCGCGAACGCCTGCGGCTCGCCGGCCTCCGTGCTGATCGACGGCTGCGCGACCTGAGGTTCAGTCGCCCCACGCCACAGGGAGGGTGAGCAGACCGCGAAACGCCCAGCCGCCCACGCGCACCTCGCCCGCGGGATCGAGGCGCAGGCCGCGCAGGCGGCTGAACGCTGTGGGCACCGCGACGTCGGCGACCATCGAGCGCGCCGCCGCGGCACCCGCGCAGAAGTGAGGCCCCGCACCGAACACGACGCTCTTGGCGGTTGTGCGGGCGATGTCGAAGCGGTCAGGGTCGGCGAAGTGTGCTTCATCGCGGTTGGCGGAGCCGTACATGAGGAACACGCGATCGTCGGGCTCGAGATCGATCTCGTGGAGCGTCCACGGCTTTGCGACCGCGCCGGGGAGACATCCCGATCGGGGAGATCCAGCGCGTGAATTCGTCGAAGACCTGGAGCCACGAGACGTCACCGCGCCGGACCATCTCGAGCTGCTCGGGATGCTCGAGCAAGGCCCAGATGGTGCCTGCGATCGCCTTCCGGGGCTCGTTCTGCACCGCCGCTGATCGTCAGCTTGATGTTGGCTCGCACGTTCGCCTCCGGCATGCCCGCCTCGAGCATCACGCTGAGGAGCGACGCATCCGGTCTGCGTCTGACCGAGGGCAGCCTGTCGTCGATCGCAGCGTCGATCGCCGCCGTCGCTCGGTTGCATCGGTCCTCCACGTCGGGCGCCCCGACGTAGTTCGCGATGCCGTCGATCATCGCCTGTGACCACGCGTCCATGTCCTCGTAGCGGACGTTGGTCAGGCCGGTCATCGACTTCAGACACTGGGCGGACAGCGGCAGCGCGAACGACGTGACGAGGTCTACCCGCGCCGACTCGTCGAGCTCGTCGAGGATGCGATCGGCGTGCAGCTGGAACTGCGACTTCCAGTGCGCTTGCACCGCCGCCGGCGAGATCGCGGGGTAGTAGATGCTTCGCTCGGCCGTGTGCGCCGACCCGTCCTTGCGCATCATGTTCTGTCCCATGAGCCGATTCATCAGTCCGCCGGGTTGATCGGACGAGAGCACGTCGATGCGCTTCTCCATCGCCGCGATGTCGTCACGACGGGTGAGCAACGTGCCGTCGAGCTGCGGCACGTACGCGACCGGCGTGTCGCGGCGCATCCGAGCGAGCGCCGGGTAGGGGTCGTTCCAGAACTCGTCGACATCGATGTCGAACCGCGGCGCCGTGGACATGCTCCCAATCTCGCACGACTTCGGTACGGTGCCCCATGCCCGAGCGGATCGACGTCGACGTCTGCGTCGTGGGCGCGGGTACGCGGGCCTCACGGCAGCCCGGCGGCTGCAGCAGGCCGGGAAGTCGGTCGTCGTGCTCGAGGCAAGGGATCGGGTCGGCGGACGCATCTGGACGGAGCACCTCGCCGACGGCTCTGCGTATGACCGCGGGGGAGCCTGGCTCGGCCCCGACCACGAGGCGATCTTCCGGCTGGCCGGCGAGGTGGGCGTCGGCACCTACAAGACGTACGTGCAGGGTGCCCATCTCTTGGTCGGCGGCGGTCAGACGCGTCGCTACACCGGGCTGATCCCGAAGATCAGCCCCGTCGCCGTCGGCACCATCGCCCTGGCCCAGATGCGCCTCGACCGCATGGCCAAGAAGGTGCCGCTCGACGCGCCCTGGACCGCGGCCAAGGCGCAGGAGTGGGACCAACGTTCGATCGCGTGGTACCTCGAGCACACCGGCATCCGCACTGACCTCGCTCGTGACCTGTTCGACATGGCAGTGCGGGGCTTGTTCGCGGGCGACCTCAACGAGGTCTCGTTCCTCAACTTGCTGATGCTCGTGCGCGGGCACGGGAGCATCAACACGCTGTTCTCGATCGAGAAGGGAAGTCAGGAGAACCTCGTCGACGGGGGCGCAGGGTCGATCGCGGCGCTCGTCGCGGAGGAGCTCGGTGACGCGGTACGGCTGAGTGCTCCCGTCCGTGCAGTGTCGCAACGAGCGGATCACGTGCTCGTCGAAGCCGGCGATCTCACCATCGGTGCACGTCATGCCGTCGTCGCGATCCCGCCGGTGCTCGCGCTCGAGATCGCGTGGGATCCCGTGCTTCCCGATGATCGAACGACGCTCTACCGCAACTCGATCGCGGGTCCCGAGGCCAAGACGATCGTCGTGTACGACGAGCCGTTCTGGCGTTCCGACGGGTTCAGTGGTCAGAGCTCAGAGCCGGGCTCGGCGGCAGAGGTGACCATCGACGCGTCCCCGGCATCAGGCAACCCGGGAGTGCTCGCGTCGTTCACGTTCGGGAGCGTCGCCGAACGCGTGCATGCGCTCGATCCCGACGCAGCGGCGTACGGCGGTGCTCGACGCGCTCGTCGGCCGGTTCGGGCCGCGGGCCGCGTCGCCATCCGAATACGTCGAGACCGCGTGGTGGACCGAGGACTGGACGCGAGGGTGCTCGATGGCGCATTTCGCTCCGGGCATCCTCACGCGGTACGGACATCTGCTCCGCGAGCCATGGGACCGAGTCCATTGGGCCGGCACCGAGACGGCGACGACCTCATATGGCGCCATCGACGGCGCCGTGCGATCGGGGGAGCGAGCCGCGACCGAGGTGCTGGCCGCGGTGTAGTGCGGCGGCCCTAGTGCTTCGACATGTCGACAGCGTTGATCCGCGTCGGCTTGACCGTCACGACGTAGCGATACTCGCCGGGGTTGTCCCTCGTGCGCAGATCCGTGCCGCCGTACTTCGCTCCCACCACGTCGGCGAAGGCGTAGTCATCATCCCGCTCGATCTCGGCGTCGCCTCGGATCTCGAGGTAGCGGAACGGACCTGCGAGATCGAGGATGAAGAGGTTCATGGCCGGGTTCGCGAGCAGGTTCTTCACCTTCTGCCTGCTGCTGTTGAGCGAGATCTTGATCGAGTCGCCTTCGGCGAGGAACCAGACCTCGCTCAGCTGAGGTCGTCCGTCGGGGCCGATCGTGGCGAGGGTGGCGACCTGCGAGTCGAGGAGATCACGATGGCTGTCAGGGATGCTCGGCATCGCGCCGTGCTATCACGCTTGAGCGGTCTTCGTGCCGCGTGCGGCGCGCAGCTTCAAGATGTCTCGGATCGTCGCGTTCAGCTCGGCCCGCAGCATCTCGGGAGGAGATTCCGCGAGAAGCGTCGGTGCCCAGTCATCGAACCCCGTCACCGCGCCGAGGGCGGCGATCATCCGGATCTCTTCCTGAGGCGACGACGCGGCCGCATGCGCGGCCTTCTCGACCCGCTCGTGCATGCGCAGGTGGTCGTGGCGCTTCAACGCCTGCGTCATCATCTCGATCGAGTGCCGGTTCCGGTCGATCAAGCGACAGAAGTCGACCTTGTCGACGGTTTGCGTGACGATCCACGCGAGCGCATCGGCCCACTCCTCGGCACTCTGCGTCGTCCAAGCCGGTTCTCTTGGTGATTCTCACTCGTGGAGAGTGAGAATCACCGAGAATTCGAGCTGAGGCGGCGGCGGGCTGCGCGGCCGGCCTGGCTCGCGCGGTAGACGATCGGTCGGGCGTGATTCAGGAGGCCCGAGGGGTGCAGGCCGCCACCGTCGTTCGTCAGGTTGAACGCGAGCGCCTCGGTCTGCTGCCTCGAGAGCGGAGAGCCGAGCGTGAGGCGCGCAACGGTCACGATCGCACCGCCCGGGGGCCCCACTCCGATGTCGAATTGCCATCCGCCGGCGACACCCGCGTGCACGGTTGCATCGTCGGGCATCGGTTGCAAAGGCCACGCGCGGATGACGAGCTCGCCTCGAGGAGATTGCACGCGCAGCATCGACGAGAAGACCTGCTCGTACCTGCGCGTGGTCGTGGTGGCGTCACGCCCGGACGCCTTCCGCTTTGCCGTGGCCACGAGCAGATCCTCCGCGGCGCCTGCACCGTCGGCGTCGAGGATGCGGATCGCGACGCCGTGCACGTCGGACCAGCGCAGCGGCATGCCGAAGCCGCGGGACAGTCGAGCGATCGCGGCGTAGGAGCCGGGGCGACCGAGCACCGTGCCACTCACGATGTCCGGCGGGTCAGGATCGACGACCAACGTTGCCTCGAAGGCGGCGCCGACCGGATGCACGACGCGCTTCCCACGAGCGAACCCGATCGTCGCCGCGACCGGCGCCAGCACCGTGCCGACGGCCGCGCCCGCGGTGCGCTCGGCCGACGCGCCCGCACCGCGGGGGAGGTTCGAGCGCCCCACGATGCGGTCGCCAGCGCCTTCAGCGCGGCCATCGACGGCACCCAGAGGTACTCGCCACCGCGGGTCGTCACCACATCGGCGAGCGGGTGGACGAACTTCGGTTCGGCGCCGGGGATCGTGAACTTCTGGTCGCCTTGTGCCCGACCGACGAACGGGTCGCGATCGTGGCCGACCCGCACCGCGTCGCCGTCGTTGCACCAGTTCGCCTGGATGAACTCGTACTGACGCTCGATGTCGGCCATGTAGGCGACGAAGTAGATGCCGCGGTCGACACCGTCGTCATCGGCGCCCTCCGGCAGGGGAGGTCCGTAGGTCATCCCTCGCCGGATGATCCGTTGCCGCGCAGTGAGCGCATCACCGGCACCGAGACCCACGCGAGGGTTCGTGCGGCGGATGTGCGCACCCAAGGGGCACCGGACCCCCTCGGGGTCGTCGCTGTAGTCGAACGCGTTCACTCGATCAGGGTCGAGGCCCATCGCCGGGTCGGGATGATGGGGCGTGAGCGCGAGCGGCGACGCGTCGGGCCAACGGCCGACGAGCTTGGCCCGCAGCAGCATCTCGTCCATGCCGAGTCTCGTGGCCTGGTCGTCGATCCAGGTGCGGAAGGTCGCGACGTCCTCGTGCAGCTTCCGCCAGACCTTGAACGTGCCGTCTCGGTCGAACGGTGGCGCGGGCCCGGCGGCCGGGTAGCCGTCCGCGTCGACGTGGCCGTGAAAGATCTCGCCGACGGGCACGCCGTGCCAGTGCCCGAACGCACCGAGGTCGCCCTCGCCGAAGGTTGGATCTCCGACTCCGGCTATTGCCGGCTGTCCGACGCCGTCCGCGTACCCGAAGTGCTCCTGACGGTTCGGGAGCCGCTCGCCGCGTTGCTCGGTGACGATCGTGAGGCCGTGGCGTGCGAAGCGCGCGCGCAGGCGCGCGATCGACTCGTCCAGCAACTCGCTGGAGACCGCGTGCGTGGTGCACAGGAGGTGCGCCTCGTTCGTGCCGAGGCCCGGATCCCAGTGCTCAGGATCACACGGTCCCGTATCGCCGAGCACGCTGGCGCGCGCCGCCATGCCCTGGCGGAAGGCATCGGGGAATGACGCGAGCAAGGTGTGCGGCATGCCGAGCGCTTCGAGGCCGGCGTAGGTGAGGGAGAGGTTGAGCGTGCTCGCCGGCTTCTGCGTCCAGATGACACCGCTCGTCACCGCCGGGAGCAGCTCGGTCAATGCGGCGCGGCCTCCCTCCGCCGCGGTCACGTGCGCGAAGAGGTGTGCGCAGACGGGGAAGCCATAGGGCCGCAGCACATTGCCTTGCACCGCAGCGAACGAGAACTGCGGCGGCTCGTTGCCTCTCACCCACCGGAGGCCCCGGATCACGGGGTGAACTCCGCGCGGTAAGCGGCGAAAAGCGACGCCGGATCGAGGCCTTGTGCGCGCAGGGCGAGCTGCACGACTCGGCGCCGGACGTCGAGTGCCTCGACGACCCGCTCGACCGGCGCATCCCACGTCGCGAACTCGAGCGCGGGATGCACACGATGCGCGACGAGGTACGCAGCGCGGGCGTCGACCGATGCGGGCCACGCCGCGCAGTGGGACCAGATGTCATCGGCTGTCGTTCCGAGCACCCTCAGGAAGTCGTCGATCCACCGGTGCACCGGCCCGTCGAACGTGGCTGACCACATGAGGAACGTCGCCGGCGCCAGCGGGCAGCGGGGAGACGACCACGAAGCGTCCGTTGTGCGTGCCCGGCACGGAAGCGAAGGGGCTGCCCGCGCCGAGGGGGAGTGACGACACAACCGAACGCAGTGCATCAGCATGGCCATCGCGCACGGCGGTGAGCACGCTCAGCTGGGTCGCCATCAGAGGTCCGCCTGTGTCTCGGCGAGGAACGACCCCACGCGCGAGCGAACTCCGCAGCTTCGACCCCTGAGTCGGGCGCCGGGAGCGCGGTGCTCGCGTCGTACACGCGCAGGGCGCGGCCCACGTCGCGTGTCGTCGCTTCGGGATACGCCGACCAGTAGTGCGTCGTCTCGTACGCGTTGTCGGCCGTCCACTGATGAAACGGGCCGGGCGGGAAGAGACCGGGAAAGCCCGCAGTGGGTGTCCACGCGGCACGCATCCGCCATGGGATCACGCGGGCGAACGTGTCCATGTAGCGGACGACGTCACCGTCGTAGTTGCTCTCGAACCAGAGCACGGGCTGGGGAAGGGCCCGACGGCCTCCGCGCCCGTCAGGCACGTCGTGCAGCACCATCCAATGGCAGAAGTGGATGAACTGCTGCGCCCGCATCGGGGCCGTGATCTCGCCGACGTGCCGGGCACCGAAGAAGAGAGCGCGGTACCACGGGGCGCCGAGGCGGCGCACTCGCACGATGATCGAGACGGCCGTTGCTTGCCCATCGTGATCGCTCACGTCGAAGTCGTCGTTCCCGCGGTGAGGGATTTCACCAGCTGAGTGGCCGCGTGTGCGACGGCGTCCATCCCGAGCTCCCTCGCAGTGTCCGCGGCCGCCCGAGCTTCGTCGAGTGCAACATGCACGCTCGCCGCATCGCCTCGCGCGGCGAGCAGGCGGGCGCGGGTCAACCGAGTACGTGTCGCCGACACCCGCGCGCCGACACGACTTGCTTGCTCGAGTGCTTGTGCTACGTCCCGTTCGGCGATGTCCAGGTCGCCGCTGACCACGGCGAGCCCGGCGAGCGACTCCGTGACCAACCCGTTGATCGACACGACGCTGGAGTTGGCGCGCCCTCGCCACGGCTCGAGCAGCGCGTAGAGCTTCCGAGCGGAGGTCGGCTCGCTCAGCTCGATGGACAATGACGCGAAGAGGGAGATGCTGATCAGCCAGAGCGGGTTCAAAGGGTGCTCGCTGAAGTCGGTCTCGACCTCGTGGCGCAAGATGTCGCGTGCCTCCTCGATGCGACCCACTTGGCAGTACGCGACACCGAGGAGACCGCGGAAGCCCGTGAGGCCGGGGTTTGCGCGGAGGGTCTGCTCGATGGTCGACGCCATCGAGCCGAGCGTTCCCATGTCCCAAAGGACCTGCGCAGTCGTCGCCGCGTAGATCGGCAGCGCGTCGGGATCGGTGCCAGTCGCCACGCGTGCCTCGTCCGCGAGTCCGAGCGCAGCGTGAAACTCGCCTCTCACATGCGCGAGGACCGCGAGCAGGCTGGGTCGCTGATTGTTGACATACGGGTCGATGTGAGCCACTTCGTCGAGCACCGTGAGCGCTTCGTCCACCTGGTCGAAGGCGGCCGCCTCGATCTTCACCCTGACCTCGCGCACCGCGGCGACGCCGAGCAGCACGGGGTCGCCCAATCGCTTGGCGATGGAGAACAGCTCCTCGGTGTCGATGAGACGCTGGTCGAGGGTGCTCGGAAGCCGGGTTGCCTCCGTGGTGTGGAGGAGCACGCGCAGAAGGGTCACCTCGTCGCCGATGCGGCGCGCACAGCCGACGGCTTCGTCGGAGAGGGCGAGTCGCCGCTCCCAGTCGCCCCCCTGCGAGAACTCGAGCGCGAGCGTCGCGAGCAGTCGGGCGCGTTCGGGGCTGTCTTCGGTCCCGACGACGGCGATCGCTCGCTCGAGCACGCCCACGCGCTCGCGGTCGACCACTCCCGCTCGGCTCGCTCCGCCCCGGTTGTTCGCGAGCGCGGCGCGCACGAGGGCATCGCCGTCGCCCAGACGCTCCGCCAGCGCAGCAGCGTCGAGCAGGGTCTGGCGAAACGCATCCGTGTCGGCCCATCGTTGGGCGCTGCCGAGCGCGATCAGCAGGTCGAGACGGTCGCCGTCCCGCGCGCCAGGGATGTCGAGCGCGTCGAGTGCGGTGCGATACCACCGGATGGCGTCCTCCGGCGAAAGCGCGGCCATGGCATCGTCACCCGCGGTCGCGCCCACTCCGCAACCTTGTCCGCGTCGCGTCCCGTCGCCGCCCAATGCATCGCGAGCACGGCTGACGACGCGCCCGATCGCTTGGTTTCCAGCGTGAGCGCGAGCTGGCGGTGGTGCAGCGAGCGGCGCGTCGCTCCCAGGTCGTCGTAGAGCGCGTGCTGCACGAGCGTGTGGGTGAACTCGAAGTGGCCGACGTTCACCTCGCGGACGAGGGAGGCCCGGGAAGCCGCCTCGACGTGGTCGAGCACGGCGCGCTCATCCAGGTCGAGAGCGGACGCGATGACAGCGGAGTCGAACTCTCGGCCGGCGACCGATGCCATCTCGAGCACGCGCTGCGCCTCGGGTTCGAGTCGCCCGACGCGCGTGTGGAGGACAGCTCTCACTGTGCGGGGCACCTCTACACCCGCCAGGTCGACTTGAGCGTGCCAGCGGCCAGCGGCATCGGGAGCGAGCACGCCGGCCTCGACGAGGTGACGCACGAGCTCGACCGCGAACAGGGGGTTGCCGTCGGTCTCCTCCTGGAGGTACGCCGCAACGACGGGTCCGTCGTCTCCGAGGTCGTGGCCTGCGGCGGCCTCGAGCAGGGCGGCGAGGCCATCGGGGCTCAGACCTTCGACCGCGACGTCACTGACGGACGGCTGGGCGCGGAGCTGTGCGAGCACGTCTCGAACCGCAGGCGAGCTCGCCTCGGTCGATCGGTACGTGCCGAGGAGCAGGATCGGGCCGCTGTCGTGAAGGCTCGCGAGGCGGAGCACGAGCAGCATCGTGTTGCGATCGGCCCACTGGAAGTCGTCGAGCACGTACAGCACAGGTCGATCGCGCGACGCCCGCCGCATGAGGTCCGCGATCGCCTCGAAGAGAAGTCGGCGGCTCGTCTCGGGGTCGACTGCCTCGGTGAGCGGGAGCGCGCCGACGCGGGACGTGAGGTTCGGGGCGAGGCGCGCGATCTCTCCCCCATGGCTCGCGATGTGCTCCGCGAGCACCGCCATCGGCGCCCCGGCGACGTACTGAGTGATCGCCTCGCGAAAGGGCTCGTAGGGCGTGTTCACGTGCTCGTCGCACGAGCCGAACAAGACCGTCCAGTCCTGCGCGTCCGCGACGCGGGCGACGGCGGCCGCGATGCTCGTCTTTCCCGCGCCCGGCTCCCCGCCGAGGAGCACGGTCTCGACGGCTCCCGTGGCCACGGCACGGTCTCGCGCCGCGTGGATCTGCGCGGTGAGGTCGGCACGGCCGACGAACACTCCGGGAAGCGCGACGGTCAGCGGCGCGGGGAGCGAAGGCGGCACGACGGATGCGGGCAGGGTGGCCTCGGGCCGCGCGCGGCGGTGGTCGACGAGCTCGTGGATCGCCTCGAGCCGATCTGTTCCCCGCAACAGCTCACTGCGCAGGAAGCGCAGCTCGGTGCCGTCAGGCAGCTCGCCCTCCGCGAGCGCGGCCGATGCACCGGTGAGCAGCACTTGGCCGCCGGCGGCGAGCGCGCGCACGCGGGCCGCCCGGTTCACCGTCTGCCCGTAGTAGTCGCGCCCCCGCTGGACAGCTTCGCCACTGTGGATCCCCATGCGCACGACGATCGGGGTGACCTCGGGCCACGGCTCTTCTGTCAGTCGACGTTGGGCCTCGGCGGCTGCGGCGGTCGCCGCTGATGCTGTCGCGAACACCGAGAAGGTGCTGTCCCCCTCGCCCTTGTGCTTCAGGACGACGCCACCCTGCGCGACGACCGCGGCCGTGATGAGGGCGTCGTGGCGCACCAGGGCCCCGTCCATCGGACCCGGCGCACGCTCCCACAGCGCGGTGGAGTCGACCACGTCGGTGAGCAGGAAGCTCACGGGCCCAGTGGGCAGCGGGGGATCACGGGCGATGTCGTCTGCGATGCGGCGAACGTAGCGGACATACGATCTCGCCCTCGCCTAGGAACGGAGGCCTGTGGCCCGCGTTGACAACGCGTTGCTGGACCAGCTGCGGATGCAGATGGACCCAGAAGCAGACGAGATGGCTGCGCACTACCTCGAGCGCCCCGCGTCGGACCTGTTCAAAGGAGCGCACGCCGCCCGCTATGCGGGCACGGACATGGCCGATCCACATGTGGCCGCGTGGCTCGAGCACCGACCGCCCCTCCCCGAATGGGCAGACGCCGGTCGGATGGAGCGCGGCGCGGCGTTCTTCGCCGAGTGGGGGGTGCAGCTCGGCCTCGGTCTGTTCTTGTCGTCCTTGCCGCTGGCCTACGCCGCGCACGACGGCGCCCAGGTGCTGGCGCTCACCGCCCAGCTCGAATCGAACACGAGGCGACGCGTCCTCGAGTCGGCCCAGTTCGTGCTCGACGTCACCACGCCCGGGGACCTCGAGCCGGGACGACAGGCATACGAGACAGTCCGGCTCGTGCGACTCATGCACGCCGGAGTCCGCTGCCTCATCCTCAACGACCCTCGCATCGCCCGCACCTCGGATCCGTCGGTGTGGCCGCGGTGGGATGACGCGTGGGGCATGCCGATCAACCAGGAGCATCTCGTCGGGGCGATGATCTCGTACAGCTCGTGCCTGCTGCACGTGCTCGAGCGATTGCACGTCGAGTACGACGAGCGCGGCGCAGCTGATTATTGCCACCTCTGGAACGTCGTGGGCTGGCTGCTCGGGATCGCTCCCGATCTCCTTCCCCTCGAGCGTGCCGAGATGGATGAGCTCGAGGTGATGATCCGAGACCGGAACGAGAAGCCGAGCGCAGCCGGCACGCAGATGACCGCCGCCCTGCTCGATCTCGTGCGCTCGTTCATCCGGATCGCCCCCCTGCGGGGCGTTGCGGCCTCGACCACCCGGCTCTTCGTCGGTGATCCGACGGCCGACTTGCTCGAGGTGCCGCCAGCGGACTGGACCGGGCGGCTCGTGGGTGGGATGAGAGGCGTCAGTCACCATGCGTCGTGGCTCGTCGTGCACGACGCAGTGCTTCGACGGGTGGTGTCGAGGCTGTCGCGGCGGACACTCAAGGGCTTCGTCGATCACGAACGACACGGCGACCGGCCGAGCTTCACGATCCCCGATCACCTCGCCCCCGCGTTTGCCCCAGGTCGAGCGGCGACCACGTGGGCGAAGGTCAGACGACGCTCATGATGTAGGCGGTGTCCATGTACTCCTTCAGATGGCACACCTGCCCGTCCTCGATCTCGATCATCCACGCGTACCGGTTGTGGTAGCGGTTGCCGTTGCTGAGCATCCCGATCGCTTCGGTCTCGGCCGCGACGGTGTTTCCACTCGACACCATCCGCTTGATCGTCACCTTCGGGTCACCCGGCTCGAACATGCCGCGGACCGGTGCGAGGAACACGTCGATCACCGCATCGCGGCCACTCGTGAGGCCAGCGCCGGGGATGGTCGTGCCCATCACCTCCCAGCTGCCGTAGGGATGGATGAGCGCACGCAGTGCCTCGAGGTCTCCGGTGCTCAACGTGTCGAAGAACTCCCGGACGAGCTGCTCGTTCTTGCTCTCCGATCCCGTCTCGGTGTCAGCCACGGCCCGACCATACGCGACCATGGTGAGCGATGACCGAGCTGACCTACCGCTACGCGAGCGCCCGCGGACGGCCCGAGGGTGTGCACGCTCATCGAGCTCGCGTACCGTGGGCCCGAGTCGGCCAAGGGATGGGCGAGCGAAGCGGGCATCCTCACCGGGCCTCGCACGAGTCAGGAGGAGGTCGACGAGCTGATCGCCGACCCGGAGAGCCGCTTTGTCCTCGCCGAGCAGGCCGGCCAGGTCGTCGGATGCGTGCTCATCGAGCGCCACGGCGACGACGGCTACTTCGGCATGTTCTCGATCGACCCCCGCACCCAAGCAGCGGGGCTCGGGAAGGCCTTGCTTGCCGAGGCCGAGCGGTCGGCTCGCGACCTCTGGGGCTCGAAGGGCATGACCGCAGTCGTCATCAACATCCGGGACAACCTCATCGCCTGGTACGAGCGACGGGGATACGAGCTGACCGGGCGAACCGAGCCGTTCCCGTTCCACGAGCACTCCGGCGCGGTGCGTACCGACTTTCACCTCGTCGAGCTGCGTAAGCCCTTCTGACCGCGAGACGAGATCGAGGTCAGACGAGATCGACTGCGGCGCCCGCGAACTGCGCGTTGTACAGGTTCGCGTACGCTGCCTCCTGCGGTGAGCAGCTCGGCATGGTTGCCCTGCTCGACGATCTGTCCGCCGTCCATGACCAGGATCGTGTCGGCGTCGCGGATCGTGGAGAGGCGGTGGGCGATGACGAAGCTCGTGCGTGACGAGCGCAGCGCGGACATCGCCTTCTGGATGAGCACCTCGGTGCGCGTGTCGACCGAGCTGGTCGCCTCGTCGAGGATCAAGATTGCGGGGTCCGCGAGGAACGCGCGAGCGATCGTGATGAGCTGCTTCTCGCCGGCGCTGATGCTGCCGCCCTCGTCGTCGACCACCGAGTCGTAGCCCTGGGGCAGCATGTGCACGAACCGGTCGACGTAGGCCGCCTTCGCAGCCGCGCTGACCTGCTCCTCGGTCGCGTCGGGGTTGCCGTAGGCGATGTTGTCGTGGATCGTGCCTCCGAAGAGCCACGTGTCCTGCAGCACCATGCCGATGTCCGAGCGGAGGTCGCGGCGGCGCATCGCGGAGATGTCGACTCCGTCGAGCGTGATGCGGCCTCCGTCGAGCTCGTAGAAGCGCATGATCAGGTTGACGAGCGTCGTCTTGCCGGCGCCGGTCGGCCCGACGATCGCGACGGTGCTCCCCGGTTCCGCGACGAGCGACAAATCGCGGATGAGCTCGCGGTCCTTGTCATAGGAGAAGGTCACGTGCTCGAACTCGACCCGGCCTCGCGGCTGGGAGACGTACGCGGGCGGCAGCGCGTCGGGCGTCTGCTCGTCGGCGTCCAGCAGCTCGAAGACTCGCTCGAGCGACGCGATGCCGGACTGAAGCACGTTGGCCATCGACGCCACCTGCGTGATCGGCTGCGTGAACTGGCGTGAGTACTGGATGAACGCCTGGATGTCGCCGATCGTCATCGCGCCAGCCGAGACGCGCAGCCCGCCGATGACGGCGATCGCCACGAAGTTGAGGTTCCCGATGAACATCATCGCCGGCTGGATGGCGCCCGACGCGAACTGCGCCCCGAAGCTGGCGTCGTAGAGATCTTCGTTCGTCTTCGCGAACCGCTCTTCGACCTCGTGCTGGCGTCCGAACGCCTTCACCACTGCGTGGCCCGTGAACGCTTCCTCGACTTGGGCGTTCAGGAGGCCGGTGTGCCGCCACTGCGCGATGAAGCGAGGCTGCGCGTGCTTCGCAATCCGCTTGATCGTGAAGAGGGAGATGGGGATGGTGAAGATCGCCACGAGCGAGAGCAGGGGCGAGATCGTGAACATCATGATCGTGACCCCGATGATCGTCAGGGTCGACGTCAGGAGCTGGCTCAGTGATTGCTGCAGGCTCTGCGCGATGTTGTCGATGTCGTTCGTGACGCGGCTGAGGAGATCGCCACGAGCGTGCTGGTCGATGTAGCTCAGCGGGAGGGTGTTGAGCTTGGACTCGACGTCCGCCGCGCAGCCGGAACATCGTGCGTTGCACGACGCCGGCGAGGATGAAGCCCTGGAGCCAGACGAGCACGGCTGACCCCGCGTACAAGCCGACCGCGAGCGCCAGCGTCTTGTGCAGCTCGCCGAAGTCGATGCCGCCACCGCCGAACAGGCCCGACACGATGAGGTCGGTCGCGTGACCCAGCACCTTCGGCCCGAAGACGACGAGGGTGACGCCGATGACGGCGAGGACGAAGACGACGCCGAGGAGTCGTACGTCGGGGCCCATCCTGCGCAGCAGCCGCTTGACCGATGGGCCGAAGTTGAGCGACTTCTCCATCGGGATGCCCGCCGAGGGCATGCGACCGCTGCCGAACCCGACGCGCTCGCCGACCGGAGGGCCGACCTTCTCGTCGCCGTTCTTCGCGTCGCCGTTCGCGGGACTGCCGTTGGTCGGCCTGCCGTTGGTCGGAGTCTTGCCGGAGTCGCTCATGCTGCGTCCTGCGAGCTCATCTGCGAGGCGACGATCTCCGCGTAGGTCGGACAGGTTTCGAGCAGCTCGCCATGCGGGCCCAACCCGACGGGCACGCCGTCGTCGAGCACCAGGATCTGGTCCGCGGACAGGATCGTGGAGATGCGCTGCGCCACCACGAGCACTGTCGAGCTGGCGAGGTGTGGGGCGAGCGCGGCTCGCAGCCACCACGTCGGTGGCGAGATCGAGCGCCGAGAACGAGTCGTCGAACAGGTAGACCTCGGGCCTGCGCACGACGGCGCGAGCGATGGCCAGGCGCTGTCGTTGACCGCCGGACACGTTGGTGCCGCCCTGGGAGATCGAGGCCTCGAGCCCGCCCGGCATCGCTGCGACGAAGTCACGGGCCTGGGCGATCTCGAGCGCCTCCCACATCTGCTCTTCGGTGGCGTCGGACCGTCCGTACTGCAGGTTGCTCGCGACCGTGCCCGAGAAGAGGTACGGCTTCTGGGGCACCAAACCGACGCGCTCCCACAGCACCTCGGGTTGGAGGTCGCGCACGTCGACCCCGTCGACCAGGACCGTGCCCTGGGTCGCGTCGAAGAGCCGTGGCACGAGGCTGATGAGCGTCGTCTTGCCAGAGCCCGTGCTGCCGACGATTGCAGTGGTCTGCCCCGGCAGCGACGTGAAGCTCACGCCGCTGACCACTGGCTCCTCTGCGCCCGGGTATGCGAAGGCGACGTTCCGCATCTCGACGAGGCCGCGGGACGAGACCTTTGAGATCGCGGTCGGAGAGATGACGACGGAGGTGTCGGTATCGAGCACCTCTTGGATGCGGTCGGCGCAGACTGCGGCGCGGGGGATGAGCGCGGCCATCCACGTTGCCATCATGACGGCCATCAGGATCTGGGTGAGGTAGCTGAGAAACGCGATCATGGCGCCGAGGGTGAGGGTGCCGTCGGCGATGCGGTTCGAGCCGAACCAGATCACCGCGACGCTCGACAAGTTCGTGATGAGCATGACGCTTGGCATCATCAGCGCCATAAGGCGACCGGCCGTCAGCGAGGTGGCGGTGAGCTCGCCATTCGTTGCGTCGAAGCGTTCCGTCTCCTCCGGCTCTCGGACGAAGGCACGCACCACACGCACGCCGGTGATCTGCTCTCGTAGCACTCGGTTCACGCCGTCGATGCGGTCCTGCATCACTCGGAACGTGGGCACCATGCGGGAGATGATCGAACCGACGACGAGCAGGAGAGCGGGGATGCTGACCAGCAGGATCACCGACAGTCCCACGTCCTCGCGCAGCGCCAGAACCGTGCCGCCGATTGCGGTCATAGGGGCAGCGATGAGCAACGTGCAGGTCATGAAGACCATCATCTGCACCTGCTGGACGTCGTTCGTGATCCGGGTGATCAGCGAAGGCGCACCGAACTGGTTCACCTCCCGGCTCGAGAACCCGGTGACGCTGTGAAACAGGTTGCCGCGCGACGTCGCGACCGAAGCCCATCGAGGCACGCGACCCGTAGTAGACCGCGCCGATCGCGAAGCAGATCTGCACGAGCGTGATGGCGAGCATCAACGCGCCAACGCGCAGGATGTAGGCGTTGTCGCCCGTCAGGATGCCGTTGTTGATGATCTTCGCGTTGAGCGTCGGGAGGAACAGCGTGCAGATCGTCTGCAGGAACTGCAGGACGCACACGGCGATGAGGACCGAGCGGTAGGGGCGGAGCTGGGTGCGGAGGAGGCGAATGAGCAACGCGGGTGCTTTCGGGGTCAGAGGCCGCGGTGCAGCCGGTCGAATGTCGTGTCGATGAGCGCTTCGAGGCCCAGGTCGGTGGTGTCGCCCACCCACACGGTCACAGCGACTCGCAACGCAGTGGTCGCGGCGGCGACGACGAGCCGGATGTCGAGCTCGTCCATGTCGTGGGTCTGACCGCTGACCGTCAGCTGGTCGATGACCGCCGCCTCCCACCCTTGCTGGCGTTCTGCGGCACGGGTACGCAGCGCGGGCGTCGCCGACATGATGCGGTGGCGCAGGATCACCGCCTCTTTGTCCTCCTCGTAGTTCTCGGCGAGGGTGCGCACCGCCTGACGCAGCGCTTCGAGCGCAGAGACGTCGGCAGGCTCACCGCGGAGCGTCTCGAGCAGCTGCACGAGCGACCGGTCGCCCTGGGCGAAGAGCACGTCTTCCTTGGAGGCGAAGTAGCGGAAGAAGGTGCGGGGAGAGACCTCGCACTCGGCGGCCAGCTCCTCGACCGTGACCTGGTCGAACCCTCGATCGGCGAAAAGGCGCAGGGCGGAGCGGACCAGGTCTTGGCGGGTGCGCTCCTTCTTTCGTTCGCGCAGCCCCGTCTCCATCACACGCCAAAGGATCGCAGCACTTCAATCGTGACGCAATGTGACATGCGCCATTCCCTGCCATCTGGCAGTGACTGCCACCGGCCCTCGCTGGATCTCTTGGTGGTTCTCGATCGCCGAGAGTGAGAAACACCAAGAATTTCGGCTAGAGGTGCTTGTTCTTCTCGAGCCAGCGGAAGGCGAAGAACCCCCAGATCGGGGGCACGTAGAACGACGCGATGCGGTAGAGGATCACGGCGGCGAAGGCAGTGGTCTCGGGCATGCCGGCGGTGACGAGGCCGTAGATGAGCCCACCCTCGGTGACGCCGATCCCGCCGGGCACGGGCAGCAGACCGGCGAGGAGGGCAACGCTCACGTTGATGAGGATGAGGTCGCCGAGACCGATCGAGTAGCCGAACGCTCGCACGAAGATGCCGAGCGAGAAGGCGAACAGCACCTCGGTCGCGAGGTTGCCGCCGAACAGCAGGCCGAGCCGGCGCGGTGACCGCATCCCTCGGAGCGCGCTCAACGCCTCGGCGGCGAGGGCCTTGACTCGACTGATCGCCGCTCGCCGCCACTTCGGCACGATGAGGGTGAGCGCTGATCGCGGCCAATGCGGCTCCGACGATCGTGAGCAGCAGTCGGCCGGCGCCCCCCGACAGCGCGTCGTGGAAGTTCACGTCGAGGGACGCGGGCGTGAACAGCAGCAACGACGAGAGCAAGAGCGCCTGCACGACGAACCCGCTGACCCCATCGAGGCCGCCGACCGCGAGCGCGGTGCCCGTTGGAAGACCATGGCGTTGGAAGAACCGCACGTTGACCGCGATGCGTGCCGCGCTGGACGGGATCGCGAGGTTGACGTAGGAGGCCGCGAGCTGAAGCGCATAGACGGGACCGAGCGGAAGCGGTATCGGCGACGCCCCGAGAGTCGAGAGCGCTTGGGTGAACCGGGGCGTTTGCGCGACCACGAAGCCGATCGCGACGAGCCACCAGGTCGTGTCGGCGAGCGACTCACGCAGCTCGTCGAGGTCGATGCCACTGACCACACGGAAGAGGGCGAAGAACGCGATGACGAGCAGCACCGCCTGGAGCACGGAGCCCCTGCTGACTCGCCGCAGCTGCTGCAGCTCGGGGGGGTCGACTCCGAGCTCGGCAGATGCCGCGTCGCGCAGCTCGTCGAGGTCGATCTCGTGCCGGCGCACCGCGCGGCGTTGCCCAGGACTGAGCACCGGGAGCTGGAGGAACGGCAGCAGCGCGATCGTGCCCTCGTCGCCCAGCGCGTCGCGAGCAGCGCGCAGCGCCGCCGCCGAGCCGATCGCTTGCGCGCTGGCCACCAGAGCTTGGGCGTTGTCGCCGTGGAGTCGGTCGGGGTTGGGCGCGACGATCGTGCCACGGAAGTCGACGACGGCGATCTCCAGGCTGTTCGAGTCGTCGCCATCTCCCGCGATGACCGCAACATGCTCGGCGTCGAGCTGTCCGTGGGTGATGCCGACGTCGTGCAGCCGGTTCGTCGCCTCCCACACCTTCTCGACGATCTCCGCGTGATCGACGTCGTCACCGAGCTCTGACCACAGCGTGCCAACCGGCCGGAGCACGAGGAGCGCGTCGTCGTTGGTCGTGACGCCCGCGGTCACGACGTCCTGCGTCATCACGCCGGCCTGCGCGGCGAGCAGCGTGACGAAGCCCTCGTTCGCGACCTGCTGGCGGCGGCCGACCCAGAGCGGTGACCCGGGCTCTCGATACCAGACGGTGTGCCAGAGCGTGGCGAGCAGCTGCGTGTCGTGTGCGTCTCGTCCGTACACCTTCACGAGCAGGGGGCCGTCGGCATCCTCACCCTTCACGACGAAGAGACCGGTCTGCTGCCGATCGGCCGCCCCGAGCGAGTGAGCATCGATCCCGAGCTGCCCGAGCGCGGCTGAGACCTCGGCGAGGCCCGGGTTGCCCTCGCACGAGCCGAAGACGAGGTGCACGATCGCCGCGCTGATCGCCGCGACGAGGACGGAGGCGAGCGCACCGCTCGGCGTCGCGGCCTGAAGGAGTGCAGCAGAGACAGCGGCCAGACCCACGAGCCACACGCCGAGTCGCCGCGCGGGTCGACTCAAGTGCGGGCGCGCGGTCAACAACACCGAGGCGATCGTGGCCAGACGCAGCGCGGGGAACCACGGCGGGGGCTCGACCGCGGTGGAGGGTGCTCCAGGCCGGCAGCCAGTCGCCCTCGACGATGCGGCCCACGACGACGGCGATCGCGAACGCGACGAGGGCGGCGAGCAGCAGGTCGCGAACCAACGCGGTGCGGCGCCGCACCGCGGACGCGACGACGACCAGGATCGCGGCGACGACCAGCACGTCGGACAGCGCTTGCCAGATCGCGTCGAGGAAGTCGGGGAAGCTCCCGATGAACGTGATGAGCGCCCGCTCGATTGTCGTCGGCGGGATCGCGAGGATTGCGAGGACCGCGAGGAAGAAGAGCGACACGACGAGCTGGATGGCATCGCTCGCTCGACGTGCACGCGGCTCGTCGACCGGCGCGGCGAACAGTCGAATGCCACTGAGAGCTCCCGGGCTCATCCCCAGCCGACGCACGCGGCGGACAGTACCGGGAGCGTCATGCGCACCTCGGGAACTGCCATGATCGCGGTATCGGGAAGGGGTCGAGATGAGCCGGATCGAGGTGCGGGGGGCCTGTCCGCACGACTGCCCTGATACCTGCGCCTGGATCGCGACCGTCGACGACGGCGTGGTCACCGGCGTGCACGGCGATCCCGCTCATCCGATCACCGCCGGCCACCTCTGCGTGAAGGTGCAGAAGTACGAGGAGCGCACCTATCACCCGGATCGGTTGCTCACCCCCCTGGTGCGCACCGGAGCGAAGGGCACCGCGTCGTTTCGGGAGGCGACGTGGGACGAAGCGCTCGGCCGGGTCCGTGATGGTCTGCTGTCAGCTGTCGAGAGGGGCGGCGGCACGAGCGTGCTGCCGTGGAGCTACATGGGCACCCAAGGTGCGCTGCAGGGCGGACCGTCGATGGACGCGCGCTTCTGCAACGCGCTGCGGCGCCGCGAGCCTGCAAGGGACGATCTGCTTTGCCGCCGGAGCGACCGCGTGGGGCATGACCTACGGAGGGTGGCCCGCGGCGGACATCGAGGACGCCGTGCACACGCGTTCCGTCGTGGCGTGGGGAGCGAACATGTTCTCCACTCATCTGCACCTGTGGAAGTTCTTCCTCGACGCCCGCAAGCGGGGCGCCACGATCGTGTGCGTCGATCCTGTGCGCACGAAGACGGCCCGTGCTGCAGACATCCACCTCGCGCTCCGGCCCGGAAGCGACGCCGCATTGGCGCTCGGCGCGATGCACGTGCTCTTCGCGGAAGGCCTCGCCGACGAGTCGTTCCTGGCTGAGCACACCACCGGAGCCGAGGAGCTCCGCGCCCGCGCCGCCGAATGGCCGCTGTCGCGCGCCGCTGTCGCGACAGGCCTGCGCGAGGACGACATCGACCAGTTCGCCCGACTGCTGGCCGAAGGCCCCACGTTCCTGAAAGTGGGGCCGGGCGCGCAGCGTCACGTCGACGCGGGCCAGGGAGTGCGAGCGGCCGTCATGCTGCCCGCGGTCACCGGCGCGTGGCGCCACCGAGGTGGGGGAGTGCTCGTGCACTCGGCCGGAGCGTTCGCACATCCCGAGGCCAAGATGGCAAAGCCCGAGCTTCGAGCAGGGCGACCCGAGCGAAGCATCAACATGGTGCAGCTCGGCCGGGCGCTCGCAGGCACGCTCGACGGGCAGCCTCCCCTCACCGGCCTTCTCGTCTACAACGGCAACCCGGTCGTGGTCGCTCCGGACACGAACGCGATTCGCGCCGGGCTGAGCCGCGAGGATCTCTTCACGGTCGCGCTCGAGCAGTTCGCGACCGAGACCGTGAGCTACGCGGACGTGGTGCTCCCGGCGACCACCCAGCTCGAGCATCTCGATGTGCTCTGGTCGTGGGGCCACTACTACCTGACGCTGAACCGTCCGGCGATCGCCCCCCGAGGTCAGAGCCGGCCGAACACCGAGATCTTCCGGATGCTCGCGGCGGTCATGGCTGACGCGGACGAGCGGTTCGCCGACAAGGCGCTCGCCGAGGACGACGAGGCGCTGCTCGCCACGTATCTCGCCGCCTACCCGGACGACGTCGTGGAGCAGCTGCACGAGCAGGGGTGGGCGAAGCTCGCGATGCCCGAGCGAGGCCGGTCGAAGATCAAGCTCAGCGGAGATCGGCTGCCGGTGCCCGATGGCCGTGACCCTCAGCCCGACGACGGGAGGTTCACGCTGCTCACCCCGAAGTCGCACCACTTCCTCAACTCGACGTTCGTCAACCACGGGCGCCTCGCGTACATGGCGGGAAGCCCCCGAGTGCGGATGGCACCTGCCGACGCGGCGCGGCTCGGCATCGCCGACGGCGCGACGGTGCGTCTGCGCAACGAGCACGGCGAGATCGCCATCGAAGCCGAGGTCGGAGACGACGTGCTGCAAGGCACGCTCGTGCTGCTGTCGAACTGGTGGCACTCGGCCTTCGCCGGGGGTCGGGGCGCGAACGTCCTCACCGGACAGGACCTCGCAGACGTCGGCGGCGCGCCGGTGTTCACGCCCCGCGTCGAGGTCCTCCTGGTCTGAGCCAGTCGTCTAAGCACGTCGTCTGGACAGCGGGCCCTGGTTCCGAGCACTAAGCCGCATTGCGCACCCTTTCGTCATCCGTTGACCAACGATAGTCATCTGCTGACTAAGAGCGAGGTAAGGTCCGGGAATGCGAGGCTCCCGTTCCTTCGTGCTGGTTCTCCTCGCCCTGTTCGGCTTCGTGCTCGCAGCGTGCGGCGACGACAGCGGATCGTCCGCAGCCGCGACCACGGCCTCATCACCCACCACGGCTGCGTCGTCGTCCAGCTCCGCAGCAACCACTTCGCCGGGTGTCGAGGGCGACATCACTGTCTTCGCGGCAGCGTCGCTCACCGGCGCCTTCAACGAGATCGGGGATGCGTTCACAACGGCGAACCCCGACGCGAAGGTGACCTTCAGCTTCGATGCTTCCTCGGCGCTCGTGCAGCAGATCACTCAGGGCGCCCCGGCCGACGTCTTCGCGTCCGCGGACACGGCCAACATGGACAAGCTGACCAACGCGCAGCTCAACGGCACTGCCCCGGTTCTCTTCGCCACGAACCTCCTCGGGATCATCGTGCCGAAGGGCAACCCGGCGGGCATCACGAGCGTGGCGGACCTCGCCAACCCCGATGTCAAGGTCGTCGTTTGCGCACCCGAGGTGCCATGCGGGAAGTACGCAGCGCAGATGTTCGAGTCGGCGGGCATCACGGTGACGCCAGTGAGCCAAGAGCAGAATGTGAAGGGTGTCGTCACCAAGGTCACAGCGGGAGAGGCGGACGCGGGCATCGTGTACGTCACGGACGTGAAGGCGGCCGGCGACAGTGCAGAGCTCGTCGCCATTCCCTCGGACATCAACGTCGTGGCGAAGTACCCGATCGCGACCGTGAAGGCGTCGACGAACGCCGAGGTTGACCAGGCTTTCATCGACTTCGTGCTCGGCCCTGACGGGCAGAAGATCCTCGCCGACTACGGCTTCATGGCGCCGTGAGCGCATCGGCGCCGGTCGAAGAGCCGGTCGCCGCCCGTCGTCGGGTGGGGCAGGAGCGTCTGCCTGTCCCGGTCCTCATCCTGGCGTTCGCTGCGATCGCCTTCTTCGTCGCTGCCATTCATCGGCTTGTTGTGGAAGGTCCCTTGGGGCGACGCATGGGCGATCCTCACGTCGGAGAGCTCGCTCACAGCGTTGCGCCTCTCGCTTTGGTGCTCGTTCTGGGCCACCGCGTTCGCGGTGCTGTTTGGAGTGCCGCTCGCGTGGCTGCTCGCCCGGAGCGTCTTCCCCGGGCGGAGCGCGGTGCGCGCACTCTGCACGCTGTCCATGGTCTTGCCTCCGGTCGTCGCCGGTGTCGCGCTCTTCTACGCGCTCGGCCGTCGTGGTCTCGTCGGCCAATATCTCGACAGGTGGTTCGGGATCACGTTGCCGTTCACCACTGCCGGTGTGATCGTCGCTCAGACCTTCGTAGCGATGCCCTTCCTCGTGATCACTGTCGAGGCGGCGTTCCGGCAGGCCGACACCCGGTTCGAGGATGCAGCCCGCACGCTTGGGGCGTCGCGGTGGTACGTCTTCCGAAGGGTGACCCTCCCCGCAATCCGTCCCGGGCTGATCGCCGGGGCAGTGCTCGCCTGGGCGCGGGCGCTCGGGGAGTTCGGTGCGACCATCACCTTCGCGGGAAACTTTCCGGGCCGCACGCAGACGATGCCGCTCGCCATCTACATCGCCAACGAGACGAACCCCGACGAAGCGATCGTGCTGAGCTTCGTGCTCATCGCGGTCTCGTTCGGCGTGCTCGTGGCGTTGCGAGATCGCTTCTTGGGGAGTGGCCAGGCGCCGAATCCATGAGTCTCGACGCGCGATTTCGCCGCCGGGTGGGAGCGCTCCAGCTCGACTTCACCGTGTCCACGGGCGGAGCAGAGACCATCGCGATCCTCGGACCCAATGGGTCGGGCAAGACGACCACGTTCCGGTGCCTCGCAGGCCTGTTGGCGATCGACGATGGGGTGATCGAGCTCGACGGCGAGCGGCTCGACGACACTGCCCGCGGCATCTACGTGCCGCCCGAGCGCCGACCTGTTGCAGTCGTGTTCCAGGACTACCTCCTCTTCCCGAGCCTCAGCGCTCGGGAGAACATCGCGTTCGGCCTCCGAGCGCGCGGCATCCCGAAGGCCGAGGCTCGTGCTCGAGCGGATGGCTGGCTCGATCGCATCGGCCTTGCTGATCACGCCGCGCACCGCCCTCAGCGCGCTGTCGGGAGGCCAAGCACAGAGAGTCGCACTCGCTCGTGCGCTTGCCACCGAGCCGAGGCTTCTCCTGCTCGACGAGCCCTTGGCGGCGCTTGATGCCGGTACGCGTTCCGAGATGCGCCGTGACCTTCGGCGGCACCTCGCGACCTTCGACGGCGTCCGGCTGCTCGTGACGCACGACCCCGTCGATGCGTACACGCTCGCGGACCGTGTGGTCATCCTCGAGGCCGGCCAGGTCGTGCAGTCAGGCTCACTGAGCGACGTGACCGCGCGGCCGCGGAGTCGCTACATCGCCGATCTCGTGGGTGTGAACCTCCTTCGTGGCACCGCGACCGCCGGAACGTTGGCGACGACGACTGGAGGGCTCGTCGTTGCTGCCGACCCGGTCGACGGAGCCGCGTTCGCAGTCATCGCGCCCGCGCTCTGTGGCCTTGTACCCGACGCAGCCAGAGGGGAGCCCGCGCAACGTGTGGCCCGTGATGGTCACAGAGGTCGACGCACTCGCCGATCGAGTGCGGGTCAGCCTCAGCGGCGAAGTCCCCTTGGTCGCGGAGGTCACGCCCGGAGCGATGGCCGAGCTCAGCCTCCGGCCCGGGACGCGAGTGTGGGCCACGGTCAAGGCGACCGAGGTGACGCTCTACCCCGTGTGAGCGGCGATCATGCGATCGATGAACCGGAGCGCCGACCGCGACGACTCGTAGCGCCACACTGCGACGGGATCGGCGACCGCACTTCGACCACTGCCTGAGGACGCGAGTGCCTCGACCATCGGCGCGAACCGTGCCCGTTGTGCCGCGAGGAGCGTGCCCTCGTCGACGCCGAGCAGCCTGCACAGCACCAGCTTCAGCAACAGCTCGTCGCGGACCTCTCTGAAGTGGGGGACCGGCTGCTCGAGCCAGCGACGGACGAGCCGCTTGCCCTGCGCGGTGGGGGCGAGGATCGTCCGATTTCCTCCTGCTTTCCCACGCTCCTCTGCGACCGGTCGGATGAAGCCGCGCACAGCGAGCTGGTCGAGCACGCGGTAGGTCAGCGGGCGACTCAGCGACCAGACGCGGCCGATGTCACCGGTGGGAGCCAGGCGGCTGGCGACGTCGTAGCCGTGGGCAGGGCTTTGGGTGAGCAGCGCGAGGCAGGCCCATTCGCCGAGGAGCAGCTCGTCGGTGCGCGTCCGTACCATCGCCGCCCATCGTTGCATCCCTTCACCGATCAGACGCTTGCTCGTCGAGTCCTCTCGTCAGGCGAGCGACGGTCGGAGCCAAGCGCCGTAGCTCGTCGAGGTGAGCGGCCGACAGCCGATGCAGCACGCGCTGACCCTTCGCGGTCAATGACAGCCGGACGACTCGTCGGTCGTCCTCGTCGGCGGAGCGATGGACGAGCCCTGCCTGCGCCGCCCGATCGACGAGCTCGACCGTGCTGTGGTGGCGCAGGAGCAACGACTCTGCGACTTCCCCGACCGTCGGCGCCTCGCCCTCATGCCCGCGGATGGCGAGGAGCAGCTGGTGCTGCTGCGCCGTCAGGCCGGCGAGGCGGGCTTGCTCGTCGCTCCAGTGGAGGAAGCGGCGGAGCGAAGTGCGGAAGGCAAGGAGCTCGCCGTAGTCGGCATCTTCGAGCGTCACTGCCGGCACTTGTACATCGTAGCACGATATATTCGCGAAGTATGACGAGTCATCCGCCTCGCCGGTTGCTCATGTTGTGCGGCGTCGCCGTCGGCATCGGCCTCGTCGCCGGCGGAGTGGCGTGGGTGCTGATCCGTCTGATCGCGATCCTCACGAACGTGCTGCTCTTCCACCAGTGGGGTACGACGCTCCCGAATTACGCGACGCTCGACATCGGGCCGATCGTCGTTCTGACCGCGATGGCGGGCGGCGCAGTCGTGACGTTGCTCGCCCGATGGTCGCCGATCATCCGCGGCCACGGCATCCCCGAGGCGATGGAGGCGGTGCTCACACGGCGCAGCAAGGTCGCCCCTCGCACTGCCGTCACGAAGCCCCTGTCGGCAGCCATCGCCATCGGCACCGGTGGCCCGTTCGGCGCCGAGGGTCCGATCATCGTCACCGGCGGGGCGATCGGCTCACTGGTGGGCCAGGTGATCCACGTGTCCGCCAGTGAGCGCAAGATCTTGCTCGCGTGCGGGGCGGCGGCGGGCATGGCCGCGACGTTCGGTACGCCGCTCGCGGCGGTCGTGCTCGCCATCGAGCTCCTGCTGTTCGAGTTCTCACCTCGCGCGTTCATCCCGCTCGTGGTCGCGACCAGCATCGCCGGCGGCGTCCATGCACTGCTGCTCGGCGACGGGCCGCTCTTCTCAGTGCCGCCGCACAGCTTCAGTGGCCTCGGGCAGCTCCCGCTGTTCGGCGTGCTCGGTCTCGCGTGCGGCCTGCTGGCAGTGCTCATCACTCGTGGCTTGTTCGCGGTCGAGGGCGTGTTCAGGCGCCTCCCGTTCGGGGTCGCGTGGCATCCGATCGTGGGCGCGTTCGTGTGGGCGTCGCTCGGGTTGCTCGTGCCGCGAGCTCTGGGGGTCGGCTACGACGTCATCGACGACACGCTCGCGGGTCGGCTCGCGCTGGGCACCCTCGCCGCGCTGTGCATCGGCAAGCTCATCATCTGGTGGATCGCGCTCGGCTCGGGTACGTCCGGCGGCACCCTCGCCCCGATCCTCATCATCAGCAGCACCTTCGGCGCGTTCACCGGCGAGCTGCTCGTTCGTGCGTTCCCGGGCATCGGCATCTCCCCGTCGGCATTCGCACTCGTCGCGATGGCAGCAACGTTCGGTGCCGCGGCCCGCGCTCCGTTCGCGGCCATTGTCTTCGTCTTCGAGCTCACGCGTGACTACAACGCGATGCTTCCGCTGATGCTCGCCGCGGTGCTCGCCGACCTCGTCGGGCGGACACTCCTCGAGAACAGCATCATGACCGAGAAGCTCTCCCGTCGAGGTGTTGCAGTTCCTGCTGGCTTCCACGTCGATCCGCTGCGCACCACGACCGTCGCGGACGTGATGACTCGCGACGTGGTGACGCTCCGCTCAGAGGCGTCGCCGAGCCGCGTCGCCGAGGTGTTCCGCGCTCATCGCCACGGCGCGTACCCGGTGATCGATCGAGACGGACAACTCGTGGGCATCGTGGACAGCAACGACCTGCTGGAGCTCCCCGATGGAGCGCGCTCGGCGCTCGACCTCGCTACGACGGATGTCACGACTGCCGCCCCAGGGGAGACGCTCCACACAGCGCTCACCCGGATGGCCGAGGAGGGAGTCGATCACCTCCCCGTCTGCGACGGTGACGCACTGGTCGGGATGTGCACCCGGACTGACATCCTCCGGGCCCGGATCCGCGAGCAGGAGCACGACCAGACAGAGCTCGGCTGGCTGCCATGGGGCCGCAAGGCGTCTTGATCCTTCACGGATCCCTCACATCCGCCGTCCACGATGTGAGGGTGCGAATGATCTGGATGCGCGTCGGTCTTCTGGCGCTCGGAGGCCTCCTCGGTGTCGTGCTGATCGCGCGCGGCGCGGCGCTCATCGGCGCCATCATCCTTGCGATGACGGTGCTGCGCGGGTGCATGCTCGTGAGCATGCGACGGCGACGGCAGCAATTCATCGCCGCGCGTCGCAACCGACCGAACAGGATGTCTCGCCTCTGATCGTGTCTCGCTCCCGTCGCGAACGGGTATGTGACGTTTCGTCTACCCACGCGCAAGGAGCATCACATGTACATCGGAGGCGGCTTTCTCGTGCTCGTCCTCGTCATCCTGCTGATCATCTACTTGGCGAAGCGCATCTGAGCCTTGCTTCCCGTTCGCATGACGCGTCAGCGATGACGCGTCATGCGCGCGAGACCATTCAGGTATCTCGGAGGTCGAGCTCGGTGAGCTCGCCTCCTCGGATCTCGACCTGCGTCTGCGTGGATCCGTCGGGCGTGAGCACTGAGTAGCACCCGGCGCGGAGCGCGCAGAAGAGCGCGGCGGTGACGTGATCCCCGTTCTGGTGTCGTGTCCAGACGCCCGTGTGCACGGTCGTGGTCGGCTCGTCGAGCGGCCGAAGGAACAGCTCGGTGCCCTCGGCATCCCCGTCGAGCAGGGCGACCATGGCGCCGACGTCTCCGCCGATGTCGAGGACGGCCGTTCCGCCGTGCACCGCGGGGTGCTCGTGATGCTCGTGATGCGCTGGCATCACGCCACCGAGAGCGGCTGCACCTCGGAGCCGCTCGCCGGGTGCCCCAGATAGGGGAACGTCGTCAGGTAGGCCGGCGTCGTCGTCGAGCTTCCGTCGGTCACGAGCGCGGCCGCCCCGTCGGGCTTGAAGGACGGGCTCACCAGCGGGATCGTCAAGCCTGCGACCGCCCGCAGCTCGATGGTCACGACGTCGTCGAAGACACGCCGACCGTTCGGGAAGCCAGCGAGGTCGCCGCCCAGGATGCCGTTCGCGTTCGGCGATCCCGAGGGCTTGATCGCGGTGTTCAGGCGGAGCATGTCGGCTTGAGTCGTCCCCGTGAAGTTCTGGAAGCCCGGCACGATGCCGCTCGGGATGCCGGTCAACAGGATCGCGAGCAGGTCGGCCCGATCGCCGGTGAACGCGGCCAGGTTCGGGAACACGCCGGGATACAGCACGGGCAGGAGCGTGGCGAGCTCGGGCCGCGCCACGTACTGCGAGTAGTCCTTGTCACGGTCGGGGGTCGAGGCGTTCCAGCTGTCCTTTCGGCCCATCGGCACGATCACCTCGTTGAAGAGGGGATTGCCGAGGCGCGAGACCTGCACCCATGGGCCGACGCTCGTGTCCTTGCTGTTCCCGCGCACCAACGCCTTCTGGCGATACGCCGACGCCCACACGCCGATGTTCGCATCGCTCGACATCGGATCGCTCGGCGCGCTGCCGCTGCGGGTGAGGCGAGCGATCGGGATCTGGATGGCGATCGTGTGCACGTTGAACGAGCGGAGCGCGTTCACGACCGGGGGCAGCCGGCGTCGAGACGAGGTGCAGGTTCTGGAACGGCCGCAGCGCGGCCAGATCGAACACGGCGCCGAGGTCGACGAAGAACCCGTCGAGACGCTGACCGGCGAACACCGTGATGCCGTCTGTCACGCCGTGGATCGCCGCATTCGCGAGGTTGAAGTAGCTCGGTGTCGACCGAGCGCCGACGTTGCACGGCGGAGACGTCAGGTTGTCGCCCAGCTTGTGCGGTGCGTGGTTCTTGCGGAACTCGGTGACGGAGTAGGTCTGGCGACGGTTGAAGTTCGGGCTGTCGAGCGAGGCGATCGGGCCCGTGTTGTAGAGGAAGGTGTTCGGGTTCACGACCGTCGTCTTGAAGCGGAAGTCGTAGATCACGTCGGGCCGCCCGTCGCCGTCGTTGTCGACGTTGATGCGATACAGGACGTCGTCGCCGAACTCGAAGAAGTTCGGGCCGCCGGCAGGATCCTCCAGAGGGATGTAGTTCGTGATGATCGTGACGGTGTCGGGCCGGTCAGGGCTGACGAACGCGTAGGTGTCGGTCGAGTCGGCGACCGGGTCCTTCGAGATCTCGGGTGCTTCGCGATGCGATGACATCGATCCTCCTTCAGCCGGCTTGGACGGCGTTGGCCGCGCGGACTGACGCGGGCGACGAGCTGCTTGTCCTGCACGACGACCTCGTCGGCGCCCTGCAGGATCGCGACCTCGCCGGTGGCGGCGTCGCGGACGTGGAACACGACGGCGCCATCTCCGAACGCCTTGAGCTCTTCTGGCTTCAGCTCGGGTTCGGCGTTCGTGGAGGACGATGTGGCACCACGTGCCGCGAGGGCGGACATCGGCACCGCGATCGCTGCGACACCAGCGGAGGCGCGCAGCAACGTGCGTCGGGACAGATCAGCCATGGCAACTCTCTCCTCTCCCTGCGCGACAGTGGGCTGCCGCACGGGGAGTTGTTCGGAGCGCAACCGGTCCCTGGATGGCGCGCCATGATCTCGGTGTGGCCGATCACGGTTTGGGCAGTCACAGCTACCGCTTCTACGCAGACCTCGCGCCGTGGTGGCCGCTCATCTCGCCTCCCGACCACTACACGGAGGAGGCGACCTTCTCGGCGGCACTGCTGCGGACAGCCGACGGCCTCGTCGAGCGGGTGCTCGAGCTCGGGAGCGGAGGTGGAAGCAACGCGAGTCACATGAAGTCGTCGTTCTCGATGACGCTCGTCGACCTGTCGCCGTCGATGCTCGAGATGTCGACGCGGCTGAACCCTGAGTGCGAGCACGTCGTCGGAGACATGCGCACGGTGCGACTGGGTCGCACCTTCGACGCGGTCTTCGTCCACGACGCGATCGACTACATGACGACGGAGGACGACTTGCGCCTTGCGATGGAGACGGCGTTCGTGCACTGCCGTCCCGGCGGTGTCGCGGTGTTCGTACCCGACCACGTGACGGAGAGGTTCGAGCCCGAGACCGATCACGGCGGTGCGGACGGAGCAGACGGTCGCGCCGTCCGCTACCTCTTCTGGAGCGAGCGCGGCGCCAGTGGAGTGACGACCGAGTACGTGTTCCTGCTTCGCGAGGCTGGTGGCGACGTCGAGATCGTGCACGAACGCCACCACACGGGGCTCTTCAGCTTGGACACGTGGCTGCGCTTGCTGAGCGAGGCCGGGTTCACTGCGACGCCCGTCGAAGAGGTGACCGCCGAGGACCGAACGCCACGGGTGTTCTTGCTCGGCAAGCGGGATGCATTGCCCGCCTAGGCCCGCTCAATCCCCGCTGGCGCCGGCCGATCGGGCAACACTGTGTCAATGAAGGCAGTGATCCTTGCCGGTGGCCTCGGGAGCCGGCTGAGCGAGGAGACACAGCTGCGCCCCAAGCCGATGGTCGAGATCGGTGGCCGGCCGATCCTCTGGCACATCCTGAAGATCTACTCCGCATACGGCGTGAACGACTTCATCATCTGTCTCGGCTACAAGGGCTACGTCATCAAGGAGTACTTCGCGAACTACTTCCTCCACGCGTCCGACGTGACGATCGACCTGGCGCGGAACACGACCGAGGTGCACCACGCGCAGGCCGAGCCGTGGAGAGTCACTCTCGTCGAGACGGGTGAAGACTCGATGACCGGCGGGCGGCTGAAGCGTGTTGCCAGCTACGTCGGTGATGACACGTTCTGCTTCACGTACGGCGATGCCGTGGCGGATGTCGACATCTCCGCGCTCGTCGAACATCATCGGGCTTCCGGACTGTGCGCCACTGTCACGGCGGTGCAGCCACCGGGTCGTTGGGGAGCGCTGCAGGTTCGCGACGAGAGCGTCGTTGGGTTCGCCGAGAAGCCGGAGGGCGTCGGCAACTGGATCAACGGCGGTTTTTCCGTGCTCGAGCCGTCGGTCATCGACCTCATCGACGAGGACTCGACGCCCTGGGAGGGACCACCGATGCAGCGGCTCGTCGAAGCGGGGCAGCTCGGTGCCTATCGCCATGACGGGTTCTGGCAGGCCATGGATACGCTCCGCGACAAGACGCAGCTCGAGCAGCTCTGGAGCGACGGGTCCGCTCCGTGGAGACAGTGGTGAGCGAGGAGCGCTCCAGGCGCATCAGCGTCGCCGGACCCTCGATCACGGACCATGAGGTCGATCTGGTGGCCGCCGCGGTGCGAACGGCCTGGTACGAGCACGCCAACGACGTGATCTCGCACTTCGAGTCCAGCTTCGCGTCCTATGTCGGCCGCCGATTCGCCGTCGCGCTTCCCTCGTGCACGTCGGCGCTGCACCTGAGCCTCGCGGCCCTAGGCGTTGGCCCCGGAGACGAGGTCATCGTCCCCGAGGCGACGTGGATCGCGTCATCCGCACCCATCTCATACGTCGGCGCGACGCCTGTCTTCGTCGACATCGATCCGGTGACCTGGTGCCTCGACCCCGCCTCGCTCGAGCGGGCGATCACGCCGCGGACTCGAGCGGTGATCGCCGTCGATCTCTACGGGGGGATGCCCGAGCTCGACACAATCGAGGCGATCTGTGACGAGCACGGGTTCGCACTCATCGAGGACGCGGCCGAGGCGATCGGTTCCGCCTACCACGGCCGGCCGGCCGGAGCCTTCGGCGTGGCGTCGACGTTCAGCTTCCATGGCTCGAAGACCCTCACGACGGGTGAGGGCGGGATGCTCGTCACCGACGAGGTGCCGCTGTACGAACGAGTGCAGCTGCTGCGCGACCACGGCCGCAAGCCCGGCGACGTCTCATTCACGAACGTCGAGGTCGCGTTCAAGTACAAGATGAGCTCTCTGCAGGCGGCGCTCGGACAGGCACAGCTCGACCGCATCGACGAGCTCGTCGCGCAGAAGCGGCAGATCTTCGACTGGTACCGGCAGCGACTCGGAGAGATCGCCGGCGTGACGCTGAACGCCGAGCCGGCGGGAACGACGAACTCGTACTGGATGTCCACGATCGTCGTCGACCCCGCGCGCAGCTGGCGGAAGGAGCCGCTGGCGGCGGCGCTCGCGGAGGACGGCATCGACACGAGACCGTTCTTCCATCCCCTCAGCACGCTTCCGGCGTACCGCGACCTGCCCGAGGCGGCACGGGCCCGCGACGCGAACCCAGTGAGCCAGCGCATCTGCGCCTACGGCCTGAACCTTCCGTCGGCCGCGCGCCTCACCGAGGACGAAGTGGACTTCGTGGCCAGGAGGCTTGCGAGCCATCTGGAACGATCTGCCTAGGCCGGGCTGAGAGGGCGAAGTCGCGCCAGGGCACGGTGCGTGGGCGGACATACATCGGCGCGTCGCTGCCCGTGTTCGCGATGAGGTCCAGTGCCGACACAAACGGGGTGAACGGTCCGTGCAGCTGTGAGTACGGGGTGAGCGCGTAGTCCATATAGCGGACCTCGACTCCGGCGGCCTCGAACTCCTCATGGTCGAGGTAGTTGTGGCCGCCATGGCCCGTGAGGTACACGTCGCCACCCACCGCCAGAACGATCGCGAGGATTCGTTGAGAGCCTCGCCCAACGACATCCAAATCCGACGACCGCTCGACGCGGCTGGGCCCATCGATGCCGAGCTTCGGCGAGAGTGACGCGAGCCCTTTCTCCAACACAGCCACGAGCGGGACCTGTCGGTCGCCATACGTCTCGGCGACGAGGTGGAGCATCTCGGCGACGTGGGGCGCGTCGTGATAGCTCTCGCTGAGGAGGTTGCCGTGCGCGGCACGCCAGTCCGTCTCGTCGCTGGCGGCGAGATCCTTGATCAACACCGACTGTGAGTGGCGTTGCAGCGGCACGGTCATCCATGTGGGGCCTCGTGAGGTCTTCACCTGCACCCTGTTGATGAAGCCGCGAGCGAATTGCACGTCGTCGTAGTGCACGTACACGTCAGCGAGCTGCACCTGCTCGAACATCCCGACCCACGGGAAGAGCATCGGTTGGGAGATGACGACGGTCGTCATCGGTCGAGCAGGCGTTCCATGATCACCACGTCGGACCACATGCCGTCGTGCTTGAAGTGCTCCGCGAGCACCCCCACCTCCCGGAAGCCGGCGCTGCGGTAGAGGCCGATCGCCCGTTCGTTGTCGGCGATCACCTCGAGCACGACCTTGTGGACCGAGAACGTGGCGCGCAGATAGGCGGCCGCGAGCTCGAGTGCTTCGCGGCCGTGACCGCGGCCGTGGTGTTCGGGGCTGATCGCGATTCCGAGCCGGCAGTGCGCGCTGATCGGGTCGATGGCGGTGATCTGCACGAAGCCGATTGCCGTGCCGTCGACGGCGACGACGAACAGCGCCGCCTGGGGATCCTCACCGAGTCGGGTGACCCACTCCTGCACCCGCTCAGTTGTGTTCGGTCGCGGCCGGGCGAGGAGGAGCCGCTGCACCTCGACGTCGTTGCGGAGCGCGGTCAGCACATCGAGGTCCGCAGCGCGGAACTCGCGCAGTTCCGTGGTCTCCCCGCTGATCACAGGTAGTGGAACGTCAAGGCCCGGTCGTGCCATACGTCGATTGCCTCGACGATGGAGCGGGCGTGGGTGGGGTTCAGGCCGACGAGGACATCGTGCACGTCTGCTGGTAGGTCCTGAGGCGCGACCACGGGAAGCCGTGCGGACGCCCGGATACGTCGAGCTCCGATCCCTGAGGCGCTCGTCGAGGTCGGTCCAGTACCGAGCGATCTCACGCGCTGCTGCCGCGTCGCTCACGTCCGCGCCGATTCTGGCGATGTTCGATTCGACTGTCGTGTCGGCCGACCTGTCGGCTGTCGTCTCGACCTCGGGACGGCGGCCGGTCACGACCCACGCTCCATCATGAACGACGCCATCGACCACCCTCGCCGGGTCGGCGACGTGTTCGAGCATGAAGAAGGACACCACCGCGTCGAACGCACCCTGCCACTCCTCAGGGGTCTCGAACGTAGCGAACTCGCTCTCGGGCACCAGGGCGCGCCAGTAGTCGACGTACATGTCGCTGACATCGAAGAAGGAGGCTCGCAGGTCGGGTCGTTCGGCGAGCATTCGCCGCACCGTGTCGAGAGTCGGGCGCCATCAGCGAGGTCGAGGGTCTCTAACCCGACAAGGGTCAGGCACACGGCGATTCGATCCGACCTCATTGCTCGGTGAAGTCGAGCACACAGGTCCCCGGCGGCGCACAGCGGAGCCGTCGCCACGAGCCTGCGCAGATCTCGACGGCCCGAGCTCTGGTGTCATCGCCCGCCCTGATCTGGTAAGCCACGGCGGATCGGCTCGATCTCGTGCTCGACGTCGTAGACCGTAGCCCCCGGGCGAGGACGTCAAGAGCAGAGCTTCGCGTTGACGTACGGATCGAGCTGAAGCTTGGGATGCGTCGTCCGATATTCGTCGAGTGCGGTCATTGGGTTGTCACCCGGACCCCACGGGCGAGGCCGGTGCACCTGCACCGGGATGTGCACTGAACGCGGTGTCGGCGACGATCAGGTACTGGCCGACCGTCACCAGCGGGGCGTAGCCTCGAGCTTCGGCGAGCACATGATCGTGGGTGTGATTGGAATCGAGGATCACCATGACGCGCTCAGCCCGGCTGCGGCGCTGACCGCCTGCGCCACGACGGCGGCACTCGCGATCCCCGGATCGAGTCCCGCGGCGGAACTCGTCTGCGCAGTAGGTGCGGCTGAAGTACCCGCGGTCGTCGACGTGGCGTTCCTGGTCGACGAGGAACGCGCCCGGCAGGCCGGCGTCGACGAAGATCACGTGAGCACCGTGAGCTCGGGTACGGCGACCACGAAACGCCCTCCCCAGCTCTTCACGACGGACATCTGCTCGGTGATCTCGTCGGAGAGGTTCCACGGAAGGATCAACACGAAGTTGGGTCGGTCTTCGACGAGCGCGGCCGGGTCGCGGATCGGGAGATGGGAGCCGGGCAACAAGTGGCCCTGCTTGTGAGGGTTGCGATCGACGACGTAGGGGAGGAGCTCGGGCGTCACGTGCGCATAGTTCAGGAGCGTGTTGCCCTTCGCCGCGGCGCCGTACGCCGCCACCGACTTCCCCTGAGTCCGCGCGTCCTCGAGGAAGGCGACGAGACCGTCACGGCAGGCGCGCGACCGACCCTCGAACGTCGCGAAGCCCTCAGGCTTGTCGAGTGCAGCATCCCGCTCGGCCCTGATGATCCGCCGCACGTCCTCACTCGCGGCGCGCTCGGCGAGGCTCGATGCGGCGAACACGCGGAGGCTGCCGCCGTGGGTGGACAGCTGCTCGACGTCGAAGACACTCAGCCCGTGGCGGGCGAAGCAGCTCGAGAGCGAGCAGCGAGAAGTACGAGAAGTGCTCGTGGTAGATCGTGTCGAACTCGACGCGTTCCACCAGCTCGAGCAGGTGGGGCACCTCGATCGACATCACGCCCCGGTCGCCCACGAGCACAGCGAGACCGGCGACGAAGTCGTTGAGGTCGGGAACGTGGGCCAGCACGTTGTTGGCCACGACGAGATCCGCATGGCCACGTCGACCCACGAGATCGTTCGCGGTGTCGAGGCCGAAGAAGCGCACCTCGGTCGGAACGCCTTTGGCGATCGCCACCTCAGCAACGTTCGCGGCGGGCTCGACGCCGAGCGCAGGGATGCCGCGAGCGACGACGTGCTGCAACAGATATCCGTCGTTGCTGGCGATCTCGACGACGAGGCTCGAGCTGGTCAGCGCGAACCGGTCGACTGCCCCGTCGACGAAACGCCTGGCGTGGTCCACCCACGTGTCGGCGTACGACGAGAAGTACGCGTAGTCGGAGAAGATCTGATCGGGTGGCACGACGTCGTCGACCTGCACGAGGAAGCACTGGACGCAGAACCGCGCGACCAGCGGATAGGCGCGCTCACGCGAGATGTCCGCCTCGGTGAGGTACGCGTTGCTCAGCGGCTGGAGACCGAAGTCGATCACGGTGTGCTCGAGCGGTGACCCGCACGATCGGCAGAGCGGGGGCGTCATGCTGCACCCAGCTCGCGGTCGGCGCGCGATCTGCTCGGCGCAGAGGGCGGCCAAGTCTCCACCGGCACGGCTGGCTCGAAACCAATCGGTCGTCCACTCGAGTGCAGCCTCGATCGACAGGACGGGGCGCCACCCGATCGTCTCGTGGGCGAGCGAGGGATCGAGCACGAGGACCGACGCCTCGGGCCCAGCCCGCTCCGACGTCGGTTCCCACTGACCTTCGCCCACGCTCGCCAACACCGTCTCGACGACCTCGCGGACGCTGCGCACCTCGTCGGGGTTCGGGCCGAAGTTGAGGGCGGGCGGAACGCTGACTCCCGCGGCGAGCAGCTCGACGTAGCGGAGATATCCGACGAGTGGATCGAGGACGAACTGCCAGGGGCGCACTCCGTCAGGGTTGCGCAGCTGCACGCAACGACCGGCGGCCAACGCGCGGAAGATGTCGGGAAGGAGACGTCCAGCGGCAACATCGCCTCCACCGATCACGTTTCCTGCCCGCGCCGACACCACGCCGATGCCCCGCGGCGCGACCAGCTCGCGCCAGCAGTCCACGACGACCTCGCACGCCGCCTTGCTCGCGCTGTACGGGTCGCCACCACCGAGACGATCGTCCTCGCGGAAGGCGCGGCCGTCGCCGGCGTTCGCGTAGACCTTGTCGCTCGTCACCACGAGGACCTGCTGCACTGAGTCGCATGCCCCGGCAGCGTCGAGCACGCGAGCCGTCCCCGTGACGTTGATGTCGAAGGTGCCGACCGGGTCGAGGTAGCTGGACGGAACCAGGGCCTGCGCCGCGAGGTGCAACACGACGTCTGGTTGGGCGCGCTGCATCACGTTGCCCAGGCCATCGCGATCTCGGATGTCGACGATGTGCGAGTCGACGAGCCCGCCGACGCCAGCGAGCTCGAACGCTCCGCCGGGGAGTGGGGGGAGGGCGACGCCAGTGACCTCACTTCCCAAGGACGCGAGCAAGAAGCTGAGCCACGCACCCTTGAATCCGGTGTGGCCTGTGACGAGGACCGATCGGTCCGCCCAGAAGCCCGCGTCGGGTGCCACGCCCCATCTTGTCGGCTGTGCTCGACGACAGCGTGAGGATGCTCACCGGTCAGCGTGAGGGTCGTACCTCGTAGGCGCAGTGCGGGGCGCCGGCCACCATGTGCTGCACGCGCTCGACGGTGGCGCCGGGAAGCACGGTGCGGATGAAGTCGATCTCACTCGTGCAGGCCTGGCCGTAGCGCTGGGCGACCGCCCAGATCGCGCAATTGTGCTCGATGATCCGCGCGCCGCCGGGGATCTCGTCCCACGTCGCGAGGTAGCCGTCGTCGTCGAGGATGCGGGCGAGCTCGGCAACCTTTGCCTTCAGCCCACGACACCGCCCCAACCGCTCGGTGGCATTGCGCACCCGTTCGTCACGCCGTCTCTCGAAGAGCGTGTCGACGAGGGCCGGGTCGGCGTCGGCCACATAGCCGAGGAGCTCGTTCGTGAGCTCGCCGTATGCCTTGGGGAACAGACCGTCGGCCTTGTCCGTGACCGTGTACTCGAGCTGGGGCCGGCCTCGCTGCCCCGCGGGCCGGGGTCGCTCGGTCGCCTCGGCGAGGCCTTCGTCGACAAGTGCGGCCAGATGCTGGCGCGCACCGCTCGGCGTCATCTGCAGCTGGCGAGCGATGTCGGCGGCGGTTGCCTGGCCACGGCGCCGCAGCGCGTAGAGCACGGCGCGGCGCCCATCGGGGAGGGTCGGGGCCAGGGTGCGGTCGCTCATCGTCGATCAGGGAGCAACAGGTGGCTGTCGCCGAACTCGTGCCACAGGTATCCACCTCGTCGTGCTTCGTCGTAGGCCCGCTCGAGCGTAGGTCGCCCAGCGATCGCTTCGAGCATGAGGAGGTGCGTGGCCTCCGGTTCGTGCCACCCAGTGAGCAGACCGTCGACCGCGCGCACGCCCCGTTCGGGGGTCACCACGAGCTCGGTCCATCCGGCACCGGGATGCACCACACCGCGATCGTCGACGACGGTCTCGAGCGCGCGGACCACGGTCGTGCCGATCGCAACGACCCGCCCGCCGCCGTCGTGCACGGCATTCACGAGGTTCGCCGTGCTCGCGGGCACGCGATATCGCTCGGGGTAGGGCATCTCGTTGCCTTCGAGCGACGACACGCCCGTGTGCAACAGGATCGGCGTGACCGGGACCCCGTGTCGCACGAGGTCGACGACGAGGTCTGAGGTGAACGGCCGCGATGCGCTGGGCATCTCCGCGCTTCCGGGCTCGGCGCCGAAGATCTGCTGATAGGCCGAGAGCGGCCACGGGTCCGGGGCGTGGCGGTACCGAATCGGCTCTCCGTAGCGCGCGAGGTGGTCGAGCACGGTTCCGCCGAGGTGCGGCGCTGCGATCCAGAGCCGTCGTGAATCACCGAAGCGCTCGAGGAGCGTGAGATGTCCTTCGCCCTCGAGGACCACGTCGCCCGCGAGGTCGTCGTCGATCGGCACAGTGGTGATGCCGACTGGCTGACGGGCTTCGACGAGCCACAGCCCGCCAGGGAGCTCCGTCGAGAAGTGGATGCGCAGGACGCGTCCCGCAGGTGTCTCGGCGGCGACCGACGCGGCGACAGTCGCCGACGTGTTGACGACGAGGAGGTCGCCAGGCGCGAGGTGCGAAGGGATCTCGGAGAAGGCCGTGTGCACGACTCGATCTGCGCCGTCGGAGACGAGGAGCCGCACGTCGTCGCGGCCGCGGCCTCGCACCTCGGCGGGCTCGTGGGCTTCGAGCGACGGATCGAGCGCCCGAGTGAGCGACGACTCGAGGACGGCGCTCATGACGGCACCTCCGACAGGCGATACCGACCGCTCGGAGCGTCGCTGTCGAGCAACGCGAGCAGCTGCGGGATCGCCGCTTCCGGAAGCGGTCGATCGGAGATGTCCTCACCGGGAAACGCGTCCTGGTGCATCTCGGTGCGCATGTCTCCTGGGTCGACCCAGAGCACTCGAAGCTTCGGCTCCTCCACTGCGAGGATCGCCGAGAGATGCTCGAGCGCCGCCTTCGACGACCCGTAGCCACCCCATCCCTCGTAGGGCTCGACGCCCGCGTCGGACGTGACGTTCACGACGGTCCCTCCGCTGTGTCGCAGCTCGGCGAGGAGACCCTGCGTGAGTGCGAGTGGCGCGACGACGTTCGTTGCGTAGATGGCACGCAGCACGTCGAGGTCGATCGTCGCGAGTGGAGGGAGCGGACTCTCGCCGAGCGTGCTCGCGTTGTTCACGACGAGATCGAGTCGACCGAAGCGCTCGGCTGCAGCGATGAGCTCGGCGCGGTGTTCGGTGTCAGCGACGTCACCAGCGATCGCGACGACCTCGGTGGTCGAAGAGAGCGACGCTGCAGTCGGGTCGAGGCGATCACGGCGCCGAGCGTCGATCACGAGTCGCCAGCCCCGGGCAGCGAGTGCCTCGGCGATCGCCCGGCCGAATCCCTGAGACGCCCCGGTGATGACTGCGACTGGTTGGTCCATTGCGACCCCTTTCCTGTCGAGGAAGGTACCGCAAAGAACAAGTTATTACTACTTTTATTTCCGACCGCGATCAGGCAGGGGCAGGGATCGGCCGTGAGGTCGCGAAGCGCTGCCGGACCCGCTGGGCGTGGATCCGCAGCTTGCCGAGGTAGTCACGCAGTGCGGTGAAGAGCACGCCGACCTCGATGGTCGGGTCCGCGTCGGCCTTGAGCGGACGCACGGCGATGATCCCAACGCTGTTGTGGGCGATCGCGAGCCGGCCATCGCGACGGCTATAGCGCTGGAACAGCTCGTTCGCCTTCCGCGGGCTCGCCGCGTCGATCGAGTCCCGCTCGGATGGCAGCAGTGGTGTGTAGAGCCAGATGTTCACTTCCTCGTCCTGGCCGAGCACGCACTGGTAGAGGTAATGCGTGCCCGCCTGCTCGAGGACACCGACGAGGGGGATGTCGAACGAATGTCGATACCGAGCGACTTCGCGCGTCCCTCGGGCGGGGTTCCACGGGCTCGCCCCGGACTCGACGACGAACGCGTCGACGAGCAGTCGGGGGTTGCGGCGGACCTCCGCGATGGGCACCGCCCGGCTAACCGCCCTGGCTGTTGCCGTTGCCGTCTCTGTTGCCTTGGCTGTTGCCTTGGCTGTTGCCGTTTCTGTTGCCTTGGCTGCTTCCGTCACCGTTGCCAGCGTCGCTGCTTCCGTTGCCGCCGCCATGGGGGTTCCCTTCCGCCTGGATCGTGGTGCTGGTCTCGTCCGTTGTGGCCGTGCTCGAGCTCGTCGAGGACTTCGAGGCCGTGGTCGCTGCCGATGCGACTGTGGTCGCCGTCGTGGTCGCAGTGGTCGAGCCGCAGAACGCCTCGACGCTCTTGCCCGCCTGCTTCGCGCCTGAGAGCAGGTCGCGCCACGGCGGCGCGTCTGGGTTCTTCGGGTGCCCGGTGGCGAGCCCGCGCAGGTAGGCGTTGCACAGGCCGTCGTGCGCAGGCCCGTTCACATCGGGACCGACGCCCCGCGAAGCACCGCCGGAGAGCGAGGCCGACGCGGCCGCGACCGATCCGTCCGTCGGCGTCGCTGTCGTGGTCGGCGATGTCGAGGTCGGCGATGTCGAGGTCGGCGATGTCGTGCTCGTGACGATCGATGATGTGGACGAGTCCGACTCGTTGGTGTTGATGCTGCGATCGCCTCGGCTCTGCTCGTCGCTTGTCTCTACGGCCCTCTCATCCGACGGATCGGGCAACGAGAGCCCGACGTGCGACGCGGTGTTCGACACCGCGTGCTGCACCTGGTCGGGGAGATGCCCGGTCGCTGCCGCAGCGATGCCCGTGGACCACAGCGTCGCCGCGACGACCACGGCGGCCACCCTCGTCGGCACCGGAAGCGCACGGCGCCGTCGCGTCGGTGCTGTCTCAGACGGTTCGAGGACCACTTCGATGAACCGGGAGATCGTGGCGTCGGCGGCTTCGAGCTCGTCAGCCGTGGCCGGGCTGCTCGCTCTCTTCAAGAGGGCCGCCGATGTCGCGATCTCGTCGGGTGTGTGGTCTGACACACCCACTACATCGTGTGGCGAGGCATCGGTGTTACACCGAGTGGAGCGAGGTCGCGATCGACGTGCTCGGCGAGACGCTTGAGCGCCCGGTGTTGGGTCACCCGCACCCACGACTCTGATCGCTGCAGCGCCTCGGCGACGAGATGGGTGTCCATGCCGCCGACGACGCGAAGCAGCACCACCTCGGCCTGCTCCTCGGTGAGGCAGGACGTGATGAGTGCGATCGCCTCCTGAGCGGACAAGTGGTCGATCGCTGCACGATCGGTCGTCTCGGCGCCTGGGAGTGCCGTGAACGTCGCCTCGTCCGCGGGATCGGTCTTTCGCCGCTCACGCTTTCGGTGGTGGTCGATGAGCCGACGACGGGCGATGGTGAACGCCCAGCCGCGGAAGTCGGAGTCGTCGCCTTCGAAGCTTCGGATCCCCCTGGCGATCGCCTCCCACACCTCGCCAGCGATGTCGTCAGCGGCGGCGTGGTCTCGGCTGCGCAGGTAGCGGAGCAAGCGCGGCTGGACATCCTCGAACAGCAGCGCGACTGCCCAGTGCTCGCCCTTCTTGGCTCCTTCGAGGACCGCGCCGAAGTCGCGCTGCTGCGCCACCCTTCTTTCATCGACGGGAATCCCACGACTCTTTACGGCGAGTTGATACCCGATTCAGTCCGTGATGAGCCCGGCGTCGTTGATGCGGTTCATCTGAGCGGCCACGAGGTCGTCGACGTTGGCGGTCGTCAGCGGGTTGCCGATCACGACGACGACCACGTTCCCGAGCTTCGCCCAGGTCGCTTGGCTGCGTCCGTTGCCACCATCGAACGTCAAGGTGAAGGCGTCGTCGAGGCTGGTGGACTGCTTCGAGGGCGTCGGTGGGCTCGACCGTCAGGGCGCAGCCACCGTCGATGTTCTCGTCGATGAACGCCTCGGTGTCCGCGAGATAGGTGGCGGCGGTCGCCGCGTCGGGGAACGACAGGGTGACGATCGCGACCTCGCTCGTCCCGTCCGGGCCGAACAGCTGCTCGTCGACCTCGGTGGCGGCAGAGCGGTCGGCCGACGGTGTGCTGAAGCACAGGTAGTCGACTTCGGGATCGACCGAGGTGATCGTCTGGTCGAAGCCGGTGCCCACGTCGTCGGGGGTGAGCAGCGCGCCCTGCAGTGTCGCCAGTGTCGAGGTGTCAGCGCCGCCTGAGTCTCCGTTGAGCAGTGCCCCCATCTTCTGCTTCTGCTCCTGCACGAGGAACTGGACTTCGGAGGGATCCATCCCAGTCGGATCCCCGACCCCCACGAACACCACCACATCCGGGTCGACCTTCGCGAAGCCGATAGCTCCCTGATCGCCCCCGCCCGCGGGCGTCTCCTTGAACGCGACAGTGCCGTCGAAGAAGTCGACCTGCGTGAGGGGGCACTCGTCGGTGACGACGTGGCTCGCACCGAAGTTGTTGAGCTGCTCGAGGAAAGCGTCGGCCGCGTCGCTGTCGGGGAACTCGATCGCGCCCGTGGCGGCCTTCTTCCCGCTGAAGTCCGGGTTGTCGGCGAAGAGACGCGAGCGGTAGTCCACGAAGCTCGAGGTGCCGATGACGCCGTCGGCGTCGCACAGCACGTCGCTCGGGAACGTCACCGCTCCCTGGAGCGTCACCGCTCCGGTGACGCTCTCGAAGTCCAGCGAAGACAGCAAACCCGCCTCGAGCGGGTCGGAGATGTCGCCGCCGTCGGTGACCGCAGTCGTGTCGGCCCCGCCGTCGGAGGTGGTGTCGTCGGTGGCGACCGTGGTGCCCGTGGCCTGCGTGCCTGAGTCATCTCCGCCGCCACCGCCACCGGCGAGCACGGCGACGCCGCCCGCGAGGAGGGCCACCACCACGACGCCCGCGCCGATGAGGAGGCCGGTGCGCTTGCCCTTGGATGGCCCTGACGACGCCGACCACCCGGGGTCGTCGGCTCGCTGGGAGGCGGGACGTACGGAGGCGGCGTCATCGATGGGGGCGGGGTCGATGACGGAGGCGGGGTCGAGAAGGGCGGTGGCGCGGTCGGGATCGGCCCGCTGGTCCGCGGCGGCACGATGGACGCGGTCGGCGGTGGCGCGGGCGGCGGCGTCATCCGACCGGGCGACGGCGGAGGGGACGCGAGCGGAGTCATCGCCGCGGCAGCCGCGAGCGGTTGTCCGCGGGCCAGGCCGTCCGCCGTCTGACGGCTCGGTGAGGTGATGGCGCCCGGTCCGGCAGTGCTCAGGTGTGCGTGGCGCGCGGCGCCGAGTGCGATCGCGTGCTTCGGATCGGTGTCGATCGCGACCGGACGCCCGAGGGCTGACGTCACGAGCTGCGCGACGAGCGGGATGCGGCTCGACCCTCCGACGAGCACCACTGCTCTGAGGTCGGAGGCTTGCAGTCCCGCGGTGCGCAACGCGGCGGGTCGTCGCGGCGACAGTCTCCTCGAGCGCGGGTCGCAGCATCGCCTCGAGCTCGGCACGCGTCAGCCGCACCTCGGTGTGCCGGCCCGGCAGCATCACCGGCACGATCGTCTGCGTGTCGACCGACAGCGCCTCCTTCGCGGCAGTGCACTGGTCGCGCAGATGGGCGACCGCCGTCGCTACTGCGGGATCGTCGGGATCGAGATCGTCGAGTCCTCCGAGCGTCGCATGACGTGGCCCATCACCGCGGCGTCGAAGTCGATGCCTCCGAGACGCTCGATGCCCTCCGGAGCTCCGAGGATCGCGAAGCTGTCGCCGGTCGCGCGCAGCACGGCGGAGTCGAACGTGCCGCCACCGAGGTCGTAGACGGCCACGGCTTGACCGGGCTCGACTCTCTCAGTGCCCGCGTAGTGGATCGCCGCGGCCTCCGGCTCGGACAGCAAGCGGATCGTCGGGTTCCCCGGCCCCGACAGACCCGCGAGGTGCACGGCCTGCTCGAGGAGATCCTTCTTGTAGGCGCCCCAGTTCGCCGGATGGGTGATGGTGATCGTGGTGGGCATCTCGCCCTCACGACTCGCGACGGCGTCGACGACCCAGCGGAGCAGCTTGCTCGTGAGCAGCTCGGCCGAGTGGGGAGCGCCGCCGACCAGGATCGGCGCGGGGTCGCCGATGCGGCGCTTGAACTGGCGCGCGACGCGCTCGGGCTCGGTGAGGACACGACGGTCGGCCGCCTCGCCGACGAGCACGCCGCCATCGGGACCGAGGTAGACGATCGACGGCACCGCGGCCTGGCGGGTGCCCAGGTTGACGATCGTCGCTCGCTCGTTGCGCCACACGGCCGCGGCAGTCCAGGTCGTGCCGAGATCGATCCCGAGCTCGTACGTCACGCCAGCAACCCCCTCACGGCTCGGCGCAGCCTAGGCAAGCGCGGCTCGACCGTAGGCTCACGCCCAGTGTCCGACGCGAGAGCCCCCGGGAGTGTCGAATCGGTCGACCTCGGCATCGACGGGATCACCGATGCCGTGCTCGTGGGCCGAGGGGGCTACGGCGTCGTGTACCGCGCCCGCCAGACCCGTTTCCACCGGGAAGTCGCGGTCAAGGTGCTGACGGGGGAGCTCGACGAGGCCGCCACCATCCGCTTCGAGCGAGAGTGCGCCGCGATGGGGAGCCTCTCGGGCCACCCGCACATCGTCACGGTGTTCGACTCCGGCACTGCGGCCGGACAGCCCTACATCATCATGGAGTACCTGCCCGGCGGCTCCCTTCACGATCTGCTCGCGGAGCAGCGCGTGCCGTGGGTCGACGTCCTCGACTTCGGCGTGAAGCTTGCTGGCGCGCTCGAGAGCTCGCATCGCGAGGGTGTGCTGCACCGAGATGTGAAGCCGGAGAACATCCTGCTGTCGGCGTGGGGCGAGCCCCATCTCGGCGACTTCGGGATCGCCCGCGTCAAGGGCGCGTACGAGACAGCCGCCGGGAAGGTGACGGCGACGCTCGTGCACGCCGCACCTGAGCTGCTGGGCGGTCAGTCGCCGGGACCGGCGAGCGACCTGTACGCCCTCGCGTCGACGCTCTACGAGCTGCTCGCGGGTGCGCCCGCGTTTTGGCTCGGGGACGAGGAATCGATCGCTCCGTTGATCCGACGGATCGCGCTCGATTCGCCGCCGGACCTACGGGAGCGCGGCGTGCCACCTGCGGTCGCCGACGTGCTCGAGCTCGGGCTGCACAAGGACCCCGACGATCGCCCCGAGTCCGTCGCGGCATTCGGCCGTCGTTTGCAGGAGACCCAACAGGCGTGCGGCCAGGCCATGAGCAAGATGCTCGTGACGCGGGCGGCCGAGACCGATGCCCCGCGAGCCAGCGGAGCGACCGGTCTCGCGCCGCCGTCTCCGCGATCGATGCCTCCGCCCCCGCCGCGCCTTCGGGCGCCGAGACCGGGTGGTCCACCGGCGCCGCCGAGCCTGCTCGACCAGGTCACCGTCCTGCTCGAGTCGGCCATCGGGTTCTACGAGTCCACACCGGGTGGCTCGCCCGCGTCCGGCGAGCGGTTGCGCCGCGTCCGCGCCCGACTCGGAGAGCCGCTGCGCGTCGCGATCGTCGGTCGGGTGAAGGCGGGCAAGTCGACGTTGCTCAACGCGCTCGTGGGCGAGGAGCTCGCGCCGACCGATGCGGGGGAGTGCACCCGCGTCGTCACTTGGTACGTCGACGGCCCGTCCTACAAGGCGACGTTGCATCCGCGCACGGTGAGCTCGCGCACCGCGGTGTTCACCCGCGAGGGCGGAGCGATCTCGATCTCGTTGGGCGAGCTCAGCGCTGAGGCAGTCGAGCGCATCGTCATCGAATGGCCGTCGTCGGCGCTGCGCGCGATGAGCCTCATCGACACTCCCGGTCTGGCGTCGATCTCCGCCGAGCTCTCGGCCAGCACCGAGGCGGCCTTCTCGGGTGAGGTCAGTGACAGCCCGGCCGATGCGATCGTCTATCTGACTCGCCATCTCCATCCCTCCGACCTGAGGTTTCTGGACACGTTCACAGATCGCGACGACTCGGCCCCGACGAGCGTCATCGCCGTGCTCTCCCGCGCCGACGAGGTCGGAGTCGGGCGTCCCGACGCGATGGAGTCCGCGGCGAGAGTCGCGACCCGATACTCACGAGATCCTCGGCTGCGGCGCATCTGTCAGGCCGTCGTGCCCGTCGCGGGCCTGATCGCGCAAGCGGGGATGACGCTGAGGGAGGACGAGTTCCACGCGTTCGAGCTGCTCGCGCGGCTTGCTCCTGCCGACCTCGAGGCAGTCCTGATGTCGGTCGACGACTTCGTCGATCCCGAGACGCCGGCGGCGAGCGTGAGCGGCCTCACCTCCGTCGAGCGCCAAGAGCTGTTGGAGCGCTTCGGCCTCTTCGGCATCCGCCGCTCGGTCGAGATGGTCCGCGCGGGAGTCGCGCCGACGTCGACTCGTCTCGCCGACGAGCTCGTCGGGCTCGAGTGGCTTGGGTGACCTCCGCCGACTTCTCATGCAGCAATTCGCCGCGCGGCGCGACGTGCTCAAGGCGAGGGCAGCGCTCGCGGTCATGGACGACGTGGTGCGGATGGATCATCGAGACGGCGCCGACGCGTTGGCGGCCGAGCTCGAGCGCATCACGGCCGGCGCCCACGATCTCGTCGAGCTGCGCGTGCTCGATCTGGTGAGGTCGGGAGCGATCCCCGTGCGCGACGACGAGCGTGACGCGGTCGAACGGCTCCTCGGCGCCGAAGGCTCGCGCCCTGCCGCCCGGCTCGGTCTGCCTCCCGACTCCTCACCGGCGCAGGTGCGAGTGGCCTTGCTCGACACCGCGGCGCGCTGGCAGCGGCGGGCTGAGAACCCGTTGACGCAGCCGAAGGTCGCCGACACCGCGCGGGTGCTGGTGCGCACCTGCGAAGGCGTGTTGCTGTTGATGGACGAGAGCGCGTGAACGAGCGCGACCGCATCGAGCAGTCGCAAGGGCTGCTCGACGATGTCGTCACGGTCGTGCAGCGACGCCAGCGCGCCGACCTCGCGGCTCGCCTCACGGAGCGACGCAGCGCGATGAGCGATCCCGCGGTGCGGGTGATCGTGGCGGGCGAGTTCAAGATGGGCAAGAGCGCGCTCGTCAACGCGCTGCTCGACGCGTATGTCTGCCCAGTCGACGATGACCTCGCGACGGCCGTCCCGACCCTCGTCCGCTGGGCCGAGAGCCCCGAGGCACGCACGGTGGGAGCCGCGGACGATGTCGGTGGCGAGCCCGTCGTGGAGTCGGTGCCCTACGACGCGCGCGCCGAGTACTGCTCGGAGTCGGGGAACCACGACAACGCTCGCGCCCTGCAGCTCGTCGAGCTCGGTGTGCCCGCGCCATTCCTCTCGGGCGGGTTGCAGCTGGTCGACACGCCCGGTGTCGGTGGGCTCGCCTCGGTGCACAACGCCGCGACCGTCGCCGCGCTCCCGGCTGCGGATGCGGTGCTCTTCGTGTCGGACGCGGCCCAGGAGCTCAGCGCACCCGAGCTCGACTTCCTTCGGGCCGCGTGCTCCACGTGCCCAGTGGTCGTCGAGGTCGTCAGCAAGATCGACTTCCAGCCCGCCTGGCGTCGGATCGTCGAGCTCGACCGGGGGCACCTCGCCCGGGCCGAGCTCCCGGTCGAGGTCCTTCCCGTGTCGATCGTGCTGCCGCCCGAGCGCTCTGGCTTGGACGCGCTCCGCGGCGCGCTGGACGGGGTGTGGGCCGGAGCCGTCGATCGACGGGCGAACCTCGCGATGGTCGACGCCATGATCGCCCTCCGCCAGGTCGAACAGGTGGTGCGGGCCGAGCGTGAGGGCGCCGATCCGAATCGCGCGGGCGCGCTGTTGGATGAGCTTGCACGAGCCAAGGCGCAGGCAGACGTGCTCAACGATCCCGCGGCGGGGTGGCTCGTCGCGCTCGACGACGGCATGGGCGACCTCCGCACCGAGATCGACTACGACTTGGCGAGCCGTCTGCGCAACGTGACTCGTGAAGCCGAGGAGCGGATCGCGACCACCGACCCGGCGGATGGATGGGACGAGTTCGCGGGATGGCTCGAGCAACAGGTGATGGCTGACGTCGCCGCGACCTATCTGTCGCTGTCCACCGGAGCCGAGTCGCTCGCGGCGCGGGTGTCCGAGCGGTTCGAGGCGGCCGAGGCCGACATCGGCGCGACGCTCGAGGCCGACACCGCTCGGGCGATCGATGCCGTGCACGTGGGCTCGGAGGTCGGCTCGCGGCGGCTGGGTGCGCGTCAGCGCGGCGTGCTCTTGCTCGAGGGCTCGTGGACGGGCATCGAGGCGTTCAGCATGGTCGGTGGCCTCATCGGCATGAGCATCATCAACCCGCTGTCGCTCGTGCTCGGCATCTTCATGGGACGTCGAGTGCTTCGAGAGGAGAAGCAACGGCAGCTGGCGAGTCGGCGCGAACAGGCCCGCCAGTCGGTCGCTCGCTACCTCGAGGAGGTCACGTTCCGCGTGGCCAAGGATGTGCAGGACGCGCTGCGCCGCATCCACCGGGGGCTGCGCACGTCGTTCGCGACGCAGCGCGTCAGAGATCTCGCGCTCGATCGCTGACGCCGTCCACGCCGCTGAGCACGCCCGTCTCTCGCAGGGCTCGCCTGCCGACATGGCTGCCCTCGCTGCCGAGCTCGCGTCGCTCGAAGAGCTCCACAGCCGGATAGAGCAGCTGGTGGGGGACCCCCGGTCGGTCTGACGTCCGATTCGTTCAAGACGGCGGCTGCGTCGCGTCGTACGGTGCGGCGATGAGCATTCGCATCGATGTGGTGGGGGTCGTCGTCGCCGACATGGCCCAGTCGCTCGCGTTCTATCGCCGTCTGGGTCTCGACGTCCCCGCTTCAGCCGACACCGAGCCTCATGTCGAGGTCGCACTCGCTGGAGGCTTGCGCCTCGCGTTCGACACCGTCGAGACCATCCGGTCGTTCGACCCGGGGTGGATGCCGCCCTCCGGAGGTCATCGGATCGCCCTCGCGTTCGTGTGCGACGGCGCGGACGAGGTCGACGCCACCTTCCACGCGCTCGTCTCGGCCGGCTACAAGGGCCATCTCGAGCCGTGGGACGCGTTCTGGGGTCAGCGCTACGCGGCGGTCGAGGACCCGGACGGCAATTCGGTCGAGCTGTTCGCGGCTTCGGCGAGCAGCTGACCGAGGGGCACTCCCGCGAGCGCCTTCACGTCGTCGCGCGAGGTGGGACTGGTCGGCGTAGCCCGCTCGCGCGGCCGCATCCGCGGACGCGGTGCCGCACCAGGACGAGGTCGAGGGCTTGGCGCATCCGCAGGATCCTCGCGAGTGTCTTCGCGCCGTACCCGAACGCGTCGAGGCACCTCCGGTGGAGGTGGCGTGGGCTCATGTCGACCGCCCTGGCGATCTCGCTGACCGAGGCGCCGCGGCAGGCGTGGACGGTGACGAGGTCGATCTGGGGATCACGCTCGACTTCGATGGCCAGCGCCTCGAGGACGCCGGCGGGGTCCTCTGCTGCAGCGAGACGATCTGCGAGGCGTCGGGCCTCCCGTCCCGGCACGACCGCGTCGAGCGCCTCGTGCCGATCTCGCAGCTCATGAGCCGGCACCCGCAACACGGCCGGTGCGAGACCGGGCGGAAACCGGATGGCGGTGATCGTCGTGCCCGGCGTCCCGCCGGTCATGAACGCCGTGGTGTCCGGCCCGGCGACGAGCAACTGGCCGTCGCTCGACCAGATGATGTCCATGCATCCGTCGGGGAGCACGCGGTGCTCGGCCCCGGTCGGCGCCGATGTCCACATCACCGCTCCATGCACCCGGCTCGGCCACTCGCGATGCACGCCATGATTGTGCCCCACGATGGGTACTTCACTCGCAGGCTCACTGGTCGCGTTCGTCCCGAGGTCTCGGGAGGAAGCGCGTGACCTCGACCGGGCGCGCGCCATCGTCGAAGGGTCGCCATGGGATCGGGGCGCGCCGCTTCATTTCACGGGTTCAGCAGTGATCGTGCATCCCGACAGTCGTCGCGTGCTCCTGCGTTGGCATGAACGCCAGCAGGCCTGGCTGCAGGTCGGCGGACACGGAGACCCAGGGGAGGACGAGCCGTTCGCGGTCGCGCGACGGGAAGCGGAGGAAGAGACCGGACTGGTCGATCTCCAGGCCTGGCCGGTGAGCGAGGACCCGTCGCCGATCCACCTCGTCGTCGTCCGTGTGCCCGCAGGCAAGGGGGAGCCCGCGCACGAGCACGCCGACCTGCGCTATGTGCTCGCCACTGCGACGCCGGACGCGGCACGCCCCGAGAGCCCGTCGGCACCCATGCGCTGGGTGACGTTCGAGGAGGCGCACGAGCTCACCGGCGAGGACAACCTGCGCGAGACCCTGCGGCGGCTCGAGGAGCTCCTCCCCGAGGGCCACGGCTAGGTTTCGGCGCATGGGATCGAGCACCGAGCAAGCCGCGGAAGAAGGGGAACCACAACCACCTGGCGAAGGTCGGCACGCCCGCGAACCAGGCGTACGAAGAGGAAGTGAGGCGGGGCTACTTCGGTGGCCGCTGGGCGTGGGCCGTAGGTCTGCTGTTCGCGGTGGCCATCATCGCCCTGCTCATCGTGCTCACCGTCTTCTGAGTCAGGACTTCGTGACGACGACGAGCTCGAGGTCGGCGTTCGCCGTGGCGATCGCGTCGAGCGTCGCGTGCACGTCCCTCCAATCGAGGCCCCCGATCCCGGCTCCGATGCGGGGAAGGTAGATCGTCGGCACGTCGTGCGCGCGGGCATGCTCGATCGCGGCCCGTACCGACGAGTCGATTGCGTCGAGCCGGGCGTCCGCGCCGGCGTGCTGCTGCGTGGCGAGGTTGTAGATCCACACCCCCGAGTGCAGGTCGAGCCAGGGGAGCACGCCGCCGAGCCTGAACTTGCCGGCCGCGCACGCAGCTCGGTAGTCGACGGCGAGGGCGGGCCAGCGCGACTCGACATGGCCCGCGAGCCCGCCCATCACGCCGTCGCAGTTGCAGCCGTGCCCGATGCCGTCGCCTGCGGACGCGACGCTCAGAAGACTGCCGGTGACCTCACGCATGTCAGGGATCGATCAGCACGCCGGGATTCATGACGCCGGTCGGGTCGACGGCGGCCTTCGCAGCGCGCAGCGCATCCGCGAAGAGGTCCGGACGCTGACGGTCGTATTGGGGTCGATGCATGCGACCCACCGCGTGGTGGTGGGTGATCGTCCCGCCCGCGTCGAGCACTGCTTCGGCGGCAGCATGCTTCACCTCCTGCCACATCGAGATCTCCGAGCCCTGCCGGCCGACGCCTGACCACGTGTAGTACGGCGCCGGCCCGTCGGGATAGGCGTGAGTGAAGCGGCACGACAACATCGGCTCGTGTCCGAACACGGACTGCAGAGCGGATCCCACGCGATCGCGGACGTGCGCGTCGAACTCCGGCCAGCGATCCCAGGTGATCGCGGTCTCGAACGTGTCGGCGACCAGACCGAGACTCGTGTCGATGCCGATGCCGGTGCCGATGAACGCATCGCGCCACGCGCCGACCGCGCCCTCACGCCCGGTGGGCGCGGCACTGCCGTCGCTGACGCGCACTTCGTCGTCGGCTATGTCACCGCCACATCCTCGGGCGATGTCGACTGCCTCCGCGATGTTGTGGCGCTGAGACAAGCCGTCCGACTCGAAGCCGATGATGAGCAACGCGGCCGAGCCGTCGAGGCCAGCGGCCCGGTGGGCCTCCGCGGGGTCGAGCACGCGGAGGTTCGCGGGCCACATCTTCGCTTGCGCGAGGTGACGTACGGCTTCGGTCGCCGCATCCCACGACGCGAACGTGACACCGGCCGTGGCCCGGTACTCGGGTCTGCGCTGGATGCGCATCCACGCCTCGCTGATGATGCCGAGGATCCCTTCGCTGCCGATCACCATGCGGTCCGGCGACGGACCCGCGCCGCTGCCCGGAAGCCGACGGGACTCCCACCAGCCCCGCGGTGTGAGCATCCGCACCGATTCGACGAAGTCGTCGATATGGGTGTGGTTCGTGGCGTAGTGGCCGCCCGAGCGCGTCGCGATCCATCCGCCGAGCGACGAGAACCGGAACGACTGCGGGAAGTGCCGAAGCGTGTATCCGTGGGGACGCAGCTGGTCCTCGAGGGCGGGGCCGAACACACCGGCCTGGATGCGTGCGGCGCGTGAGACGTCATCGATCTCGAGCACCTGGTCCAGGCGATCGAGCGCGATGGTCACGATGGCATCGGCGTCGGGAGGGTTGACGCCCCACACGACCGAGGACCCGCCCCCGAACGGCACGACGACGTGCCCGTTGCTTCCGCACCAGTCGAGGGTTGCCTCCAGTTCGGCCTCGGTCGCCGGGTGAGCGACCACGTCGGGCGGGTTCGGGAACTCCAGGTTGAACGAGCGCGTGCGATCCGTGAAGTGCGCGCCGTCCGCGTGAAAGGCGCGTTCCCACGTGTCGGTCGCGCACCATCCCGTGAGCGCGTCGGGCACGGTGATGCGGGGCGCCCGAAGGTGCGCGTCGTCGAGCGAAGGAACGGGACGGGCGACGATCGGTGTGCCTGCCCGTTCTGAGTACTTGGCGGCGAGCTCTTCGCGCTGCTGCCGCGTCGGCTCCTCGCTTTCGAGGCACCACGCCCAGAACGAGCGGCGGGAGGGCGCGAGATCAGCCATGCCGGATGTCTACCGCTTCGCGAAGGACGGCGGCGCCGGAGCCCCGCCGATCTCGCGGGCCCGGGGGCGACGGCTCGCGACGAGCTGCACGAGGAGCTCGGCGACTCGATAGAGCTGATACGCGACCCACGACGGCACGAAGCCCATCACGACGATCCAGAACGAGTACCCCGCGATCAGGCCTGCGCTCCACTGGCTTCCCCACAGGAAGGCGAACGGCACCGGAGCGATCAGCGCGACGAGGATCGGCGGCACCTGCGTCGTCACGATGCCGTAGACGAGCAGCGCGGTTCCTGCGAGCGCGGCGAGGAACCACAAGCCGACGCCGACCTTCACCGCTGCATTGCGGTGGACGCGGGTGCGCAGCGTGACCCCGGACCACATGATCCAGGTCTGCAGGATGCCGCGCACCGCAATCCGTCATCGCGTCGCGAAAGACGAAGTCGGCCACGGCGGGATCGACGCGCTGTGGTTCGGGAAGGCGCTCGGGTGTGTCCGTGATCAGCTGATCGTGGAGGAGCGCGGCGGCGGTGTGGCGGCCGAAGGGCCGCGCGATCCAGTCGAGGAACGGGGGCACCGACGCGAGGTCGGTGAGCCCGAGGTAGTCCGCGGTCACGACCGTCGGCCCGAGCCGTGGCCCGCCGTTGTAGCGGAACGGCGTTTCGAGGTTGAACTCCGTGTCGCTGACCTGACGGAGCACGATGCGTGCCGGTTGCGCTCCGTCAGGCTCGGCGAACGGACTGGTGTCCGAGTTCCACGAGAACGGCATGCCGCCAGTCTCGTCCCCGGCGCACGAGTGGGCTCAGGTGATGTCGACCTGCTGCACCATGCCCTTGGTGAAGTGCGGCGGGCCGCCCTCCTTGTCGCTGATGAAGCACAGGAACACATACGAGCCCGCCTCGAACGTCATGTTGACCACCTGCGCCTCACCCGGCCCGGTGACTGCGACGTCCTGTTCCTTCTCGAAGTCGACCGGCGGCGGGCCGCTGTCCGCGCTTCCCTCGCCCTCGCTGCTGAGGAACGTGACTGCTTCGTCGAGTGTGGCGCCGTCGGCCAGCGGGACTGCGATGACGTGATGGAACTGCTGACCCTTGTTGGCGAACGTGACGGTGTTCTCGCCGGCCTTCAGCCCGCTGACGTCGAACTTGTACTCGGACGGCTCGATGCTCGCGTCGGTCTCTGGCAACGCGGCCGTCGAGCCGACGTCCTTCACGGTGAACTCTCCGAGCATGCCGTTCTGGAAGTGCGGTGGCTCGTCGCCCGTTGCGAACGTGCAGAAGTAGACGTACGTGCCCTTTTCCAGGCTGATGGTCGAGACGTTCGTCGCACCGGGCGCAGTACCGCCGCCGCCACCCGGTGCTCCAAGCACGTAGTCGGGGATCGGCGCGCCATCTTCCGCGAACAGATCGGCAGCGAGCTGATCGGCAGTCTTGCCATCCTCGACTCGGACGAATCGCGAACTCGTGGGGTTGTGCCCCCGTGTTCTTGAAGCTGAGCTGGAGAGTGCCGCCTTCGACTTCGTCGGGCGCGTCGAAGGCGTACTTGCCTTCAGACGGCTCGCTCGCGGTCACGGTGAGCGTCGTCGGCTCGCTCGAGCTCGCGCTGTCGTCGCCACAGGCGACGAGGCCGAGCAGGGTCAAGGTCACGGCCGCGCCAAGGGCGGCCATTCGAAGCTTCATCTGTCTTGCTCCCCACTGCAGCCCCCACGGCCGCGACCGGGGGACTGTAGTAGTAGACGACTCCCGGGTCGCGCGACGTCAGGCGATGTCGACTTGCTGGATCATCCCCTTGGTGAAGTGCGGCGGGCCGCCTTCGCGGTCGTTGAGGAAGCAGAGGAAGACGTAGGAGCCCGCCGGAAGGTTCAGCGTTGCCACCTGGGCCTCGCCGGGACCGGTCACTGCGAGATCTTGGAACTTGTCGAAGTCGATGGGAGGCGCGCCGCTCGGGTTGTCCGAGCCCAGGAATGTGGTGACATCGTCGAGTGTGGCGCCGTCGTTCAGCGGCACCGCGATGAGGTGATGGAACTGCTGACCCTTGTTGGCGAAGGTCAGTGTGTTCTCACCCGCCTTGAGCCCATTGACGTCGAACTTGTACTCGGACGCATCAACTGTGGCAGTCGCGTCGGGCAGCGGCGCCGTCGATGCAACGTCCTTCACCGTGAACTCGCCCAGCATCCCGTTCTCGTAGTGCGCAGGGTCACCGAACGTGCAGAAGTACACGTAGGTGCCTTTCTCGAGGCTGATCGTCGACGTGCCGTCGGCGCTCGGAGCAACCCCGCCCATACCGCCGGGCGCGCCGAGCACGTACTCGGGGAGCGGTGGATTTTCCGGCGTGAGCACCTCGTCGGCGAACTGCTGCGCACTGGTGCCATCCGCGACGCGGACGAGACCGAACTCATGGCCCTCGGCCCCCGTGTTCTTCAGCGTCAGCGCGACCGTGCCGCCCTTGACCTCGTCGGGCACGTCGAACGCGTACTTCCCTTCCGACGGTTCGCTCGCCGTGACGGTGAGCGAACCAGGCGAACTCGAGCTGGCACTGTCGTCGCCACATGCCACGAGCCCGAGGCCAGACAGACTGGCCGCGAGCGCGACAACTCCCCACTTGAGCTTGCGCATGGCGCCTCCCCGCGTCGATTTCGGCGGCACTGTTGCACACTCACGCGTTGCGGTTCTGTGAACGGCGTGACAATCCCGTGTCGGGTCAGCTGATGTCGACGAGCCCCAGGCCCCCCATGGAGACCGCCAGTACGAGTGCCAACCAGCGAAGTCGTACCGTGGCTCCATCGCGTGGCCCCACACCAGGGCGGTCGTCACTCAACCACGCGACGGCGCTTGGATGCGAGCGCAGCCAAGAATTCGAAGATCACGCGGTGCGCGTTGTTGGTCGTCGTGTCGGCCCAGTCATAAGGCGGTGACACCTCCACGACGTCGAGCGCGACGACTGGCGCGTCGAGCGTGATCTGTCGCACCGCGCGCAACAAGTCCGCGGGGTTCATGCCGCCTGGCTCCGGAGTGCCAGTGCCGGGAGCGAAGCCCGGGTCGAGCACGTCGATGTCGACCGACAGGTACAGCGCGTCCGCGCCGTCGAGTGCCTCGGCGATGGCGTCCTCGATGACCGCACGGCTGCCGCGCTCCCACACCTCTTGCATGAGGTGCCAGCGCATCCCTTGCTCTTGCATCCACGCGAAGACCTCCGCCGGTGGCCAATAGCCCCGGAGCCCGACCTGCACGAAGTGGCGGCCCTGGACCGCGCCGCTCTCGATGAGCCTGCGCATCGGTGTGCCGTGGCTCGCGAGGTTGCCGTCGATGATGTCCGCGGTGTCGGCGTGCGCGTCGAAGTGGACGATGCCGACATTTCCCCAGCCGTGGTGCTCCGCCACGGCTGTCGCTGCCGGCCATGTGATCGAGTGATCGCCACCGATGATCACAGGAACGATGCCTCTGCTGGCGACCTCGGAGACGCGGGCGCGGATGTTCGCGTGAGACTGCTCGGTCTGCCCGTGCGGGCAGTGCGCGTCACCGAAGTCGACGACATCGATCCAGTCGAAGATCTCGATGTCGAGGTCGAGATGGTGCGACGCGGGGTAGTACGCCTGCGTGCGCAGCGCCCGCGGACCGAAGCGGGCTCCGGGCCGGTTGGTCGTCGCGACGTCGAAGGGCGCCCCGACGATCGCGACGTCCGGCTGCCACTCGTCGAGCTGGCGGGGCTCGGTCAGGAACGGACGGCCGCTGAACGTGGGAAGGCCTGCGACGCTGTTGAGCGCGAGCTGCTCGCGCATCCCTTCGTCGAGCTCGCGGCGCGGAGGCTGGCGGCGCGGGGGCTGGCCTGCCGTGTCGGTCACGGCGTCATCGTTGTCGGTCGGATCGACCCGGCGCTACCGTCCGCACATGACGTATGCGCAGGGCCGCACGTTCTACGACGCCGACAGCCACATCATGGAGCTGCCCGACTGGCTGGTGGAGTACGCGGACCCTGACGTCCGCGACCGCATCCGCCCGCTCTACCTCGGAGCAGCAGGCAAGCTCGCCGATCGAGCGATGCATGATGCGGAAGCCCGCACATCGGACCCCGCCGCCGCGGCGGCGCTCGAGGACAAGCTCCTCGACCACAAGGGATGGTCGGCGCTCGGGGCGTTCGATCCCGTCGAGCGCACCCGGGCACTCGACTTGTTGGGCTTCGACTGCCAGCTGGTGTTCAGCACGTTCGCGCCGACGCAGTTCCTCGGCGACGACCCTGACCTCGTCTACGGAGGCACCCGCGCCCACAACCGCGCGATGGTCGACTTCTGCTCGGATGACGGGCGCCTGGTGCCCGTCGGCTTCGTGCCGTGGGGCACGCCCGAACGCAACCTCGCCACGGTGCAAGAGGCGATCGATCTCGGATCCGGCGCGGTGTTGCTGCCGTCGGTGCCTGAGGCCGGCGTGCCTTCTCCCACCCATCCCGACAACGACCCCATGTGGAGAGCGCTCGAGGAGAGCAACATCCCCTTCATGCTCCACATCGGCGGTGGCGGCAGGCTCATGCGCCCGGAGTTCCACGACAACGGACACAAGGTCACCGACTTCCTCGGCGGCGGCGAGAACATCCGGTCGAAGGACTACATGGCGATCCACATGCCGCCGGAGATCTTCCTCTCGTGCCTCGTGCTCGATGGGGTGTTCGAGCGCTTCCCGGGCCTGCGAGGCGGATGCATCGAGCAAGGCGCCATGTGGGTCGTGCCCTGGCTGAAGCGGCTCGATCTCGCGCAGTACACGTTCCGCAAGACCGAGCCCGCGCTCGCACTTCCGAAGCCTGCGTCCGAGTACGTGCACGGCCACCTCTGGTTCACGCCATTCCCCACGGAGCCCGTCGGATGGATGATCGAGCAGGCTGGAGACGACCTGTTCCTCTTCTCCTCCGACTACCCACATCCCGAGGGAGGGCGCGATCCGCTCGGCCGCTTCGAGGGCTCGATGCCGTCGGTGTCCGATGGAGCGAAGCAGCGCTTCTACGCCGACAACTTCGCCGAGATGATGGGCAGCCGCGTGATGGGGTCAGGCCTCGGCTGACGTCTGCTGGAGCGCGAGACGGTCGAGCGCCCCGAGGGCCATGTACACGTAGATGTCGATCAGATCCTCTTGGCTGCCGCGCCCCGCGAACAGGCTCGCCAACAACCCGGCGGTGCCTTGCACCAGGACCGCTGCTGCCGTCTCCGCGATGGACGTCGGCAGCCCGTACTCGGTTTCAATGAGGCTGCCCCACCACTCGTAGACCTCGCGGTCCCGGCGTCGTCGGGCTTCGAGAAGCGGACCAGTCGACACCGACACTTGCCAGAGTCGACCGAGCAGCCGGCCCTTGTCGCCCATCTCGCCGCCCCAGCCTTCGAAGGTTGCGCGGAGCTTGGCCTCGAAGCCGTCCGCCGCGTCGACCGCCACCCGGATCTGTCGGTCGAGCGTGACCACCTCGCGCTCGAACAGCTCGAGCAGCAACGCGCCCGCGTTGCTGAAGTACCGGTAGCTGAGGGCCTTGCTCACCCCAGCGCGCGCGGCAACCGCCTCCATGGTGACCGTGTCCGCGCCATGCTCGACGACGATCTGCGCGGCGACATCCAAGAATTGCTTCTTGCGTTGCGCTGCCGTGAGACGGGCTCCGGGAACTGTTCCAACCGCGGACACCATTGTTCCAACGCTCCTGACTGACTGCGTGACTCTAACGAGGGGTGCTCGCCGACCGCAGATCGGCGGCGACATTCGTGATGTCTCGGACCCTTCGATGTCACCCACGGGTCTCATTGGTCGTGACGTCTTGGTTACCCGTTTCGGCGGTGCTGCATACCCCGGCAGGCAGGGCCATGCGCGAGGACCCAGGACGGCGTAGGCCGCTCACTATGATCCGCTCCACTATCGGCGGACGCACGCGAAGGGTTGGGGGATGACGGATCCGGGAGCGGGGCAGGGCGGGCCTCGCCCGATCTCCATCTCCGGATTCGAGGAACCGGTCGAGATCGGCCGTGGCGGGTTCGGTGTCGTCTACAAGGCGCATCAGGTGGGCTTCGAGCGCACGGTTGCCCTGAAGATCCTCCCGATCGCCGCCGCTGACGAGTCCGCGCGTGATCGCTTCGAGCGTGAGCGCATGGCGATGGGCGCGCTGTCGAGCCATCCGAACATCGTCACGGTGTACGGCTCGGGCTTCACCGACGACCAGCAGCCCTACATCGTCATGGAGTTCATGACGCGGGGCTCGCTCGGCGATCGGCTCTCGAAGCAAGGCCCGATGCCCTGGAACGACGCGACGGCGGCGACGATCAAGGTCGCGGGAGCGCTCGACGCTGCGCACGAAGCCGGCGTCCTGCACCGCGACATCAAGCCCGAGAACATCCTGGTCTCCCAGTACGGCGAACCCAAGCTCGGCGACTTCGGCATCGCCCGCATCGAAGGTGCCAACCAGACCCGAAGCGGAGTGATCACCGCGACGATGGCGCACGCGCCGCCCGAGATCGTCGAGGGCAAGCGCCCGACCGAGGCGTCCGACGTCTACAGCCTCGCGTCGACGTTCTACACGCTGATCGCGGGCGGCGGTCCGTTCAGCGACGACAGCGAGGACACGTCGATCGTCACGATGATCTCGCGGATCGTGACGCGGCCCGTGCCCGACCTCCGCACCCGCGGGGTTCCCGACGCTGTGGCCACGATCATCGAGCAAGGGCTCGCGAAGGATCCCACGGTGCGTCCCCGCGCCGCCGCCTTCGGCCGTGCGCTGCAGCAGGCGCAGCGCGCGCTCGGTGTGCCGGTCACCGACATGACGCTCGTCTCGGTGACGCTGCCGGCGCCCGACGCGACGATGACGGGCCGAGCCGCGACGACCAGCGCGAGCACGCTGGCAGCGTCGGACGGCCTCGCGAGCATGCCGCCGCCCCCGGCCTCGGCGCTCGTGACCCCCCCGACGACGCCGACATCGCCGAGCCGCGAGACGATGCCGGGAGTGCCTGTCGGCGCCGGGCAGCCGAAGGGCAAGAGCAAAGGGCCGCTGATCGCGATCGGTGCGGTCGCGATCGTCGCCCTCATCGGCGGCGGCATCGCGCTCGCGTCGAAGGGCGGAGGCTCGGGCGCCAGCCCACCTCCCACCGACAGCATCCCGACCGGGACAGCCATCGCCTCCCTTGCCGACGCGGCACAGGGCACGGTGCGCATCGTGTCCGAGGGCGACTTCGTGCTGCCCGACGTCGGCAAGCAGCTCGATCAGGCGGGCGAGGGCACCGGCTTCATCATCGACCCGAGCGGGCTCGCGGTCACCAACAACCATGTCGTCGCCGGCGCGGCGACGCTCCAAGTGTTCGTGAATGGCGACGACAAGCCGAAGAACGCTCGCGTCGTCGGGCGCTCCGAGTGCGACGACCTCGCGGTGATCGACATCGCCGGCGACGGCTACCCGTTCTTCGAATGGTCGTCCGTCGGTGCGGCTCCCGGCGACGCCGTGCACGCCGCAGGTTTCATCGCGGGAGACACTTCGTTCGCCCTCACCGATGGCACGGTCACGAGCGTCGACTCGCTCGCGACGACATGGTCGGCGACCGACGATGTCATCACCCACGATGCCGAGACCGAGCCGGGTGAGTCGGGCGGTCCGCTGCTCGACGACAGCGGCCACGTCGTCGGGGTGAACTACGCGGCAAGCGCGTCGAGCGACGACCGCTTCGCGGTGGCGTCGACATCGGCAGAGGGCATCACCGACGAGCTGCAGTCAGGCGACGTCGACTCGGTCGGGATCAACGGCCTTGCCGTTCCCGAGTCCGATGAAAATCCGGCCGGCGTGTGGGTCGCGTCCGTCGAGACCGCGACCCCGGCCGAGCGAGCGAACCTCCTGCCCGGCGACGTGATCACGCAGCTCGATGGCACCGACGTCGCGACCGACGGCACGATGCAGGACTACTGCGACGTGCTGCGCTCCGATGGCTCCGACGCGGTCATCCCCATGACCGTCGTGCGCGCGGGCGAGACGCTGACGGGCGAGCTGAACGGCGCGCCCCTCCCCGAAGGCGGCGGGGACAGCACAACCGACACCACCGCGGTCTCGACCGACTTTCAGACGATCTCCGATGAGACCGGCGCGCTCGAGCGTCGACGTCCCCGCCAGCTGGACGGTGATCCCCGTGCCCGGCGGTCAGCAGGTCGGCCCCGCTGTCGCGGCGTCCGCCGACGGCACCGACTTCACGACCGGGTTCACGACGGCAGGCATGCTGTTCGTTGCCACGAAGACTCCGGTCCCCGACATCGACTCGCTGTTTCCTGTCTTCGCGCGGGACGGTTGCACCGCCGAGGCGATCGCCGATTACGACGACGGCGTCTTCAAGGGCCGGTTCCAGACCTTCAGCCAGTGCGCGGGTACCGACTCCTTCTATACGGTGATCATCGCCAAGCCGCCCGAGGAGAACTACACCGCGATCATCGAGGTCCAAGTCCCCACCCCTGAGGACCAAGCGGCACTCGAGCAGATCGAGAAGAGCTTCACCGCCAACCCAGACCTGTTCTGATGTTCCACACCGAGGACCGAGGGAGCACCAATGAAACTTGACGAGCAGCGAGCTCTGCTGGCTACCGGGGACGGCGTGATCGCCCGCTTGCCGGGCATCGTGCTGGTCGCCGTGCCAGCCACGGGCAACGAGGGGCGCATCGGTGAGCTCATCGCGCTGTGTCGCGAGGTGGGCGAGGCGACCCCTGACGCCCCCGGGCGCGCCCTTGCGCGGCGGATGGCCGGTCTTCTCTCGGCGGCCGACCCCGACACCGGGTTGGCGATCTGCGTGCTCGCCCAGACCGAGGACGGTCTGTCGGTGATCCTCGCGGGCAACATCGATCTCGCGGCCTCGAGCTCGAGAGGTGAGGTCAAGCTCTCGGGTCGTGATGCGGCGACCTGGGTCGATCGCATCCTCGAGGGCACGCTCGGCTCCTGCTCGGTGTCTGCGGGAGGGATGGAGCCGCCGAAGCGCACCGCGATGTACGAGCTGCAGGGTGGCGTCGTGCCCGGTGTCGGCATCACGCTCGTGAGCGGCGGGCACGTGGTCGCGACGCCCGGCACCGCGGGTGAGGCAGCAGAACCGAAGGAGTCGGCACCGGCCGCAGCCGTGGCCGCCGGAGCAGCGGCAGGCGTCGCAGCAGGTGTGTCGAGCGGAGCATCGGCGCTCACCGACCTGGCCGAGCCGCTGGCACCCGCGGAGCCCGAGCCCGAGCCGCTGCCGGTCGCCGCTGTCGCGGCAGTCGCGGCGATCCCCGTCGTCGAGGCGATCGCTGCGCCCGAGCCGCCACCGGCGCCGGCCGAGGCCTTCGCTGCGCCGGCTGCGGTTGCGGCGGTCGCGGAAGCTCCTGAGGCCAGCGGCAGTGCACCCGGCGGAAAGTCGATCGGCGTCATCGTCTTCGAGGACGGCACGAGCTACGCGCTCGACAAGGACTACATCATCGGGCGAGAGCCCGACAACGACGCAGCGGTGGTCGTGGGCCGCGCCGGTCCTCTCGTCGTCGACGACGCCGAGCGGAGCATCTCGCGGGTGCACGCCGAGCTGCGGCTGTTCGGGTCTGAGCTGCAGATCGTCGATCGAGGATCCACCAACGGCACCTACGTTTGGAGCGACACGAACGCGGACTGGGTGCGCCTCGTGCCCAATCAGGTCGCATCCGTGAAGCCTGGCGGGTGGGTCGCGGTCGGCAGTCGCAGCTTCGTGTTCGAGGCCGAAGGCGCCGGCTGACCTCCCGCTCGAACCAGTGTCAGTGCTCGTCGACGTAGACGAAGCCGCCTGAGAACTGGGCGGGCGACAGCTTCACGCGCTTCACTCCTGCGTCTTTGAAGCAGAAGTCGGCCTGACTGCGCGCGCTGACATCGCCGAACTTCGTCGAGAAGGCGTTGTCGGTGTGGTTCACGACGAGCACGCACTCGCCCGGGGATATCCGGGCGAACTCGGGTGTGAACGCGTCACCGGCGGCAACGAGCAGCACCGGCTTCCCCGCCTCGTGCGCGAGGCGTCCCGCCTCGCGCCGCACCTCCGACTGCTGCCACGGCTGTTGCCAGAGCAGGATCGCGAACACCGCGAGCCCGAGCACGATGGGTGTGGGGTAGCGGAAGGTCTCCTTCAGCTCTCGGTCGGTGTTGTCGAGGTGCTGCACGAACTTGCCGAGCGGCCACCCATACAGGAAGTGGCCGGCGTAGGCGACGACAACAACCCCCAGCTGGCCGGCGAGCACGTACCGATCCTTGAACGGACTCAGCAACACGGCAGTCTCGAGCATGAGTCCCCATGCGACTCCCCACAGCCAATGGCGGCGCGCGCCGACGACGGCGTACATGATCCCGAACGTCACGCCGTTCGACAGGTGGAACAGCCAGCCCATCGTCGCCGTGAGCGACGACGACATGTGTGCGCGGGTGATCAGCAACCCGTAGGTGTCGATCGGGACGAAGACGCGCGTACCGCCCACGGCGAACGGAAGTCGGATCAGGTCGTAGCCGATCGTGCCGATGACGCCGCCGAACACGCCGACGCGGATCCGCTTCTGCAGCTCGATCAGGTTTGGTGACCGCCAGCAGCCGATGACCACGAGGGCGATGAGGCTCGGGACTGTGATGAGCCAGAAGAAGTGGCCCATCGCGACCACGCCGTAGAGATCCGCGAGCAGGGAAAGGATCGAGGTCGATGCGAGGGCGATCGTGAGGAATCCAGCCCAGAGCGGAACGCCTGCGGTCGTTCGCTCGGTGAGGGCCGTATCAGACATCGATCACGTGCCTTCGCCGTCTTCTTCGTCCTCCTCGTCGAATTTGTCTTCGTCGGGCAGCACATCGTCGAGCATGTGGCGTCCCGGGGTGGGCGGCGGCTGGCCGCCTGGGGGAGGCGGAGGCGGCTGGTTGCCCGCTCCCGGATGGCCGGGCGTCACGTCGGGCGCACCGCGACTCGCTCCCGTCGGGGTGATGTCCGACGCCTGACCGGGATGCGCGGGCGTGACGTCGGGCGCGTGTCGGCCCGCACCCGTAGGAGTGACGTCGGGTGCGCCGCGACTCGCTCCCGTCGGCGTGACATCGCCGGGATGCCCGGGAGTGACGTCGGGTGCGCCGCGGGTAGCCCCGGTCGGCGTGACATCGCCGGGATGCCCGGGAGTGACGTCGGGTGCGTGTCGTGCGGCGCCGGTGGGGGTGACGTCGGCGGGTTGGCCGGCGTGGCCGTGGAGGCCCTCGGTGCCTTGGGCGACACCGTGGGGTGCTCCCGCGGGTGTGCCGGCTGCGGGTGTGCCTGCGCCGGGCGCGGATCCGGGAGCGGATCCGGGGGTGACGTCGGGTGCGTGTCGTGCGGCGCCGGTGGGGGTGACGTCGGCGGGTTGGCCGGCGTGGCCGTGGAGGCCCTCGGTGCCTTGGGCGACACCGTGGGGTGCTCCCGCGGGTGTGCCGGCTGCGGGTGTGCCTGCGCCGGGCGCGGATCCGGGAGCGGATCCGGGGGTGACGTCGGGTGCGTGTCGTGCGGCGCCGGTGGGGGTGACGTCGGCGGGTTGGCCGGCGTGGCCGTGGAGGCCCTCGGTGCCTTGGGCGACACCGTGGGGTGCCCCGGCAGGTGTGCCAGACGGCGGGGGCGGTGGAGGAGGTGGTTGGCCCGGCGCGACGTTGCCGGCGCGCGCGAACCGGCGTGGGTGCCGGAGGCGAGCCAGGGGTTGCCGCGCCCGCGCCCGGTGGTGCGCCCTGCCAGGGGTTGCCGCGCCCGCGCCCGGCGGTGCGCCCGCGCCCGGCGGTGCGCCGCCAGCGGAGGCCGTCGATGCGGTCGATGCCTGCGCGGCGCCGTGTGGTGCGCCGGGTTGCGGAAGCGGCCCGCCCGGCTGCCCCGCCTGGGGCTGACCGAGCGACGAGGCGACACCATGCCCCGCGCCCGCCGCGGGAGCACCGCCGGCTGGGGCGCCGCCCGGAGGTGTCGCGCCCGAGGCGGCGGTGCCGAGGCCGCCGGTCGCCGAGCTGCCGAACGCCGCCGCGACCGCGGCGAGGCCGCCGCCCAGCAGGCAACCGGCAAGACATCCGAGCGCCGAGAACGTGCCGCCGATGCGACCTTGGCGGATCACGATGTCCGCTCCGGCGGACTTGCGCCACTCCCACCAACCCTTGAAGAAGCCGAGCTGAGAGCACGGGTCGCCGTTCGCTGTCGCGCACTCCGACCATCCGCCGTCGTCAGCATGCGCGGGTTGGGCTTGCAGCACCTTCCACGCCACGATGCCCGCGCCGACGAGGAGGATGAGCGGCATCGGGTTCGGGAGCGCCTTTCCGGCGCCGCCGGCCACGGCGACGAACGACACCCCGATGAGGATCAGCGCCAAGATGACGGGCACCAAGGCACCAGTCATCCGCCAGGCGAGGAGCGCGCCGATCGCTTCGCCGAACATCATCGCGTAGGGGTTCGCGAGCGACGATGCGTTGGTGCGCAGCCGGGGCTGCGCGGCCGAGAAGGCGCCGATCCAGGCGCGGATCAACACGTTGTTCAGGACGATCGCGAGGGCGGTGGGCGCGGCGAGGAGGAAGCCGAGCCCGAGCAGTCCGGAGATCGCGTTCGACACGACCGATCCGATGAGCAGCGCAAGCGCAGCTCCCCAGCAACCCATCGCGATCGCGGACCGCGGCCGCCGGAACAGGTTGTCGAAGAAGGTGAACGGCGGCGTGACGAAGTCACGGATGAGGTTCTTGAACCCCTTCTCGCGGCCGTAGGTGATGAGGCCGAACAGGATCGTCGTGCAGAGCAGCCAGTAGAGGCCGTTCCACGTGTGGCCCTGCGCGGTGGCCGTCGTGCTCGACCCGGGCTCGGCGACCGAGCCTTCGAGCTTGCGGGCCATGATCCAGACGTTCCACGCCCACGCGATCGCGAACGAGATGATGCTGAAGACGAGGGTGCGGATCCAGTTCTTGCGCAGCCACTTCCACGATTCGTGGAAGAGCGCCCGGGTGGGAAGCAGCCCTCCCGGCGAGGCTGCAGCGGTCACTGCAAGGGAAGGTGGTTCGGATCGGCGTCCGTGGCGTGGAGGCGCCGGGCGGCGTCGATCACTTCGAGGCACATCGCCTCGAGGCGGCGAGCCGTGCCTTCGGTCAGACCCTCCTTGACCTCGTTCGAGTTGAGCGCGGAGTAGTCGGGCGCCACCCACGCGCCGAGCGATCGCGCGATCGTCGTCATCGTGTTGAGCGTGTTCAGGGCCGCCATGGCGCCGCCGGCCAAGGCGCACAGCCCGACGACGTCGCCCTTCATCGGCTCCTTGGTCAGGTAGTCGAAGAGGTTCTTGATGCTGGCGGCAGGCGCGCTGTGGTACTCGGGGGAGATCCAGATGTACGCGTCGGTCTCGGCGACACGCTGCTGCCACGCCACGGCCTCGGGGAGGTCGAACGGGACAGTGCCGTCGTTCACGGGGACGTTCACATCGGCCGGCGTCACGAAGTCGACCTCGACCCCTCGGATCGAGCAGATCTCGACGACCCGCTTGGCCAGGATGTGCGTGGTCGAGGTGTCTCGACTCATCGCAGAGATGACCATGAGCCTCACGTCGTGAACCCCCTCAGCGTCGGCAGTCTGCGCACACTAGCCAGCAAGCGCGAACGGCGAGCGCGACCCGCGAGCGGGTCAGGTGGTCAGCTCGCTCAGCGCGACGACGTGCGGGCTTGCCGCGAACTCGTCTTTCCAGTCGGGCGGCACGAGCTCCTGGATGCGCGCGAGCGCGCCTTCCGCGAGCGCATGTGCATCCGGTGCCGCTCCGGGAGCGAGTCGCGCTGCAGCGAGAGCGACATCTGCGAGCAGCATGGGGTTGTCGATCGCGTGGGCCAACCCGAGCGCGCCGAGCAGCTTCTCTGGGGCCTCGGGTTGCCCCGCGGCGGCTGACGCCTCGGCCTCGAGCAGGGCCGCCCGGGCCCGTTCGATCCGAAGCTTCCGCGTCGCCGAGGCTCGCGCGGCTCGGGCTGCTGCCGCGAGGGCAGCGTCGTTGTTCCCCTGCGCGAGCGCCAGACGTCCCTGCGCCAGGCAGAGCAGAGCTTGGAGGCGCCAGTTCAGCCAGGGGTCTTCCGAGATGAGTGAGGCGGCCTGCTGCAGCCGGCTCTCGGCCACGGCGTAGTCGCCGCGCCGACCCGCGTTGGCAGCGAGGCTCAACACCATCGTGACGCGCTCGGCGGCGCGAACTCGTCCTTGGGTGGCGAGCGCGAGCGCGGTCTCCCCGGACTTCTCCGCACGAGCGAGGTCGCCGAGCTCGTGTGCCATCACACCCATCGAGTGATGGGCAGTTGCCGCGGTGTGGATGTCACCCGCTTCGTCGCCGCGGACGAGCAGCGCTCCGGCGAGATGCTCGACGGCTTGCCAGTCGCCTGCATCGACGAGCGTCAGCAACAGCCATCGGCTCGCGAGGCCCGACAAGACCGGGAAGGTCAGCCCGCGTGTCGCTTCGGTCGTGGGCTCGAGCAGCGTGCGGGCGCCGGCGAGGTCTCCCTGCCACCGTCGCAACCCACCCATGACGATGGCGGCCTTTGCCTTCGCGTGTGCGTCGTCGCTCGCCTCGGCGCGTTCGGTGACCTCGGTCGCGAGCTCGATCGCGGCGGGGAGGTCGCCTTGGAGTGCGCGCACCAGGCTGCGCACCGCGTCGACCCGCACGAGGATGTCGGTGAGTCCCGCGGCTTCGGCATCGGCGCGGATGCGGTCGGCGTGCGCCGCGCCCTCGTCGATGCGGTGTGACAAGACGAGGAACCATGCGAGGCGCTCGTCGATCTCGATGCGCTCCGCGTTGCGCTGCGCGGCAGCGTGGGCGTCGGACGCCGCGGTCAGGTCCTCGACCGCACCCTCACGATCGTCGAGCACCATCCGTGAGTACCCGCGTCGCTCGTGCAGGTCGCCGAGGATGTCGTCGGCGATCGTGCCGGGGTGACGCGCCGCGAGCGTAGAGCTCGCGTCAGCATCTGCTCGGCGGTGCGGTGCGCGCCCGCTGCCTGGGCGTGGATCGCCGCGAGATCGAGGTACTTCACGCCGTTCTCGGGGTCGTCGGCGTAGAGGAAGTGATGCGCGAGCAGCTCGACGAGTCCCTCCTTGTCGCTCTGCTGCGCGATCAGGGCGTTGGCGACCCGGAGGTGGTACGCGGGTCGGCGGCGGTGGAGGATGCTCTCGTAGGCCACCTCCCGCACGACCGGGCTCTTGAACCCGTACTCGAGGTCGTCGTCGTCGAGGTCCGATGGCGCTCTCAGCAGCTCGGCCACGGCGAGCTCCGCCAGGGCGCCGGGCACTGACTCGGGGTTCGTGGCCGTCGCACTCAGGAGATCGGCGGTGAACGTGTTGCCGATCACGGATGCTTCCTGCAGCACGAGGCGGGACGCATCGGGGAGCGCGTCGATGCGTGCCTCGATCAGCTCCTGGATGGTGCTCGGGATCTCGACGCTGTCCGGATCGCCGACGAGCGTCCACTCACCTTCGGTCTGCACGATGACGCCCTCGTCGACGAGCGACAGCGCGATCTCCTCAGCGAACGCGGGATTGCCGTCGGCGCGGGTCGCGAGCCTGATCGCGAGCTCAGGCGACACGCCTCCGGGCAGCAGTGCTTGCAGCATCTCGGCGATGCGCTCGTTCGAGAGTGGCGCGAGGCGCAGTCGCGAGACCCACGATGGCCCGACGAGCGCGATCGCCTCGACCGGTCCGGCTCCGGGCCTCGAGGCGAGCACGACCATCACCCTCGCGGTGCCGACGCGACGCATGAGCAGGACGGCGAGGTCGACCGACGCCTGGTCGGCCCATTCGAACCGGTCGACGAGGATCGCGACCGGCCGGGCCGCGGCCGCGTGCCGCGAGACCGCGTCCGATCGCCGCGCCGAGCTCGGGCAGCTCCGCCGTCTCGCCCCCGGTGAGGACCGTCATCGCGATGTCTTTGTCGGGGCCCGGCGTCATCTGGTCGATCAGCGGCTCGAGCACGTCTGAGATCAAGCCGAACGGCCGCGCGCCGACCGAGTGCCCGCTGCCTCGCAGCACCAGCATGTCGTCACCGAGCTCGGCCTCGAGCTCGTCGAGCAGCCGCGTCTTGCCCATGCCGGCATCGCCGAGCATGAGCGCGATCGTGCCGTCCGGCCCGGTCGCCGTGCGGGTTGCCGCGCTACGCAGGGTCGCGAGCTCCTCGTCGCGCCCGATCAACGGTGCCATGAGCGTGCGGGCCTGCTTCGCTTCCGCGTCGGAGAGCTCGCGCTCGAGCAGGAACGCCTGCACGGGCAGATCTTTGCCCTTCATCTGGTACTGGCCCATGTCGGTCACCATGAATTGGTGGCGGATGCGCCGCGTGGTCTCGGCGGACACAAAGGTCTGCGTCTTCACCGCCTTGTCCATGAGTCGTGCCGCGGTGTTCACGGTGTCGCCCATGACCCCGAACTGGGTGCCGTCGCCGACCGTGCCGGCGATGACGAGGCCCGTGTTGATCCCGATGTGCATCAGCAGCGGAGGCAAGTCGGGGCGCCGCGTGGCATGCGCGTCGAGCGCGGCGTGCATCTCGATCGCCGTGCGGGCGGCGCGCTCGGGCTCGTCCTCGTGGGAGATCGGCGCGCCGAAGATCGCGCAGATCGCATCGCCGATGAACTTCTCGACGTAGCCGTCGTGCTTGCGGATGATGGCCGTGAGCTCGGCCATCGTCTCCTTCATGATGGTGTTCGCCTCTTCGGGGTCGAGCTTCTCCGACATCGCGGTGAACCCCGACACGTCGGAGAAGAGCGCGGTGACGTGGCGTCGCTCACCTTCGGTCAGGCCGAGGCGGGCCCACATGTCGCCGCCCGTCGAGGGAGGCGCCGGCGCCGGCGGCTTCATCAGCCGCTTCGGCGGTGCGGCGCGCGTCCCCACGGCGTCGCCCCCACCCCCAGTGCCGAAGCGCTCCGCCAGCGATGCGATCGCCTTGGTCTGCTCGCGCACCGCGTCGGTGAGCGCACGCAGCGCCGACAGGTGGGCGTCGGGGCCGCCGGCGTCGAGCGCTTCGGAGGCCTGATCGGCCAGCTCTTCGGGAGTGCTCACCGCAGTACCTCCTCGGTCGGGGGTTCGGCCCTTGACAGCTCGTACGTGTCGCCCTCGGCCGCGGCATCGATCGGCCCGGCATATCCGAGCTCGGCAGCCGCGCGGCGGGCATCGTCGAGCATCGTGTCGACTCCGTCGTCGTCGCGGCCAGGGTCGTGGTGGAAGAGCAACAGCCGTCCGACCTTCCCCGCCTTGGCGACGCGGGCAGCGTACGCCGGGGTGCAGTGACCGAAGTGGCGGAAGCGCTCGTACTGGCTCGGCGTCTGATGCGCTGTCGTGCACGAGGAGGTCGACACCGTCGACGAGGTCTCGCACGCCGTCGGGCACGAGCTCGTCCTGCTCGGGCCCGCGGCCCTCGGCTCCCGGCCCGTGGTCGGGGATGTAGGCGAGCGCCGCACCATCGGCTTCGACGCGCACGCCCAACGTCGGGCCGCGGTGGCGCACGTGCCGAGTCGTCAGGGTGACCCGACCGAGTCGCACCGTCTCGTCACCGAGCGTCTCGTACTGCCACCGCCCTTCGAGCCCGTCGAGGGTGATGGGGAACCCGGGGGGCCGCAGCACGGAGTCGAGGTTCGCGCGCACGCCTGCTCCCTCGTCGCTCTTCGTGCGGTCGCCCGGACCGAGCACCAGCGTCTCGGCGTCGGGTTGGTCGGCGGGGAAGAAGAACGGGAGACCCATCATGTGGTCCCAGTGCAGGTGCGTGAGCGCGATCGTGCAGCGGAAGTCAGGTGGTCGGCCGAGCGACTTCGCGAGGTTGAAGATGCCGGTGCCGGCATCGAGCACGAGCAGCGGTTCGTCGCCACACTCGATCGACAGGCACGGTGTGTTGCCCCCGTAGCGGAGCACACCGGGACCCGACACCGGAAGCGACCCGCGCGTCCCCCAGATCCGGACGCGCAACTACGGCCCGGCGGGGTCGAGGTGCCTCGAGTCGACCCAGCCGCTCCAACCGTTGTCGGCATCGACGCGGGCCCAGTCGCCCGAGCGTTCGATGAGCCGGACCAGGGTGCCCGGCTGCAACGTCGCGCTCGGCGCGGCGTTCGGGTCGGCCGACGCTCGGGCCGGCGCGCCGGACGCGCCCACTCGGTGCGTCGCCTGCCATCCCGGAGCCGCGACCTGGCGGTCTTGGATCGCGCGCTGCACGGGGTTCGCGGGCGCAGGGCGTCGGGCCGGACGTTCGCTCGTGCCGGGCGCGATCGCCGGCCGGGGCATCACCGGGGCACCCGGCGGAGCGGCACCGGGAGGCGGAGCGGCACCGGGAGGCGCAGCCAACGGGCGCTGCGGCCGCGGCGCTGCGGCCGGCGGCGCTGCCGCAGGGGGCGGGGGAACGACGGGCGGGGCGGCAGGAGGCGCCTCGGAGCGCGAGGACGTGGCCGCGACGGCGGCCGCGGCAGCCGCGACCTCGAACGAGACGGTGGCGTTTCCCGGCACCGGACCGGGCGAGGGCATCCCGCTCGGCGCCCCTCGTTGCACCTGCTGCACGGGGTTCAGCGCCGGCTCGCCGGCGGCGATGCGCGCTCGGGCCCGGTCAGTGGCGAGGAACGAACGGGCGACCGCGGTGAAGTCGTTGCCCTCGGCCGCGGTCTGGGCGGCCGCCGCGACGAAGTCCTCAGCTGGCAGCTCGAGGACCACGCAGTCGGTCAGCGCGCGGACCGTCGCGGTGCGCGGACTGCGTTCGAGGATGGCCACCTCGCCGAACGAGTCGCCCTCGTTGTAGTCGCGCAGCTTGCGCTCGCCGCCCCCTGAGTCGACCTGGACTGCTTCGGCGGTGCCGCTCTTGAGCAGGTAGAACGCGGTTGCCGGGTCGCCTTGGCTGGTGATCGCCGTGCCGGCGGCAACCTTGCGCTCGGCGAGCTGGCTCGCGATGTCCTTCTGCTCCTCGAGGTCGAGGCCGCGGAACGTGCGCTTGACGTGACCGCCGGCTTCACCCCAGAGCAGCTCGGTCGGGCTGAGCGGAGCGGTCGCCGGCCAACGCCGATTCAAGTACGGCGAAAGGATCTGCGTGACGAGCATGATCACGAGTCCGACCAGCACGGTCAGGATGACCACGACGAGCAGCATCTGCAGCGGTGTGGAGCCCACGTTGAAGACGTCGAGATCGATCGCCAGTGTCACGCGGCTTCCCCTGGGTGCCGAGTCCGCATCTGTCGTCGGAACGTAGCACGACCCTCCGGCGACGTGTGCTAGACAACGCACCAGCCTCGACCCTTGGGGAGCTCGCCGGGTGCCTGGTCCGCCGAAGTTCCAGATCACGTCGCGGAAGTGGAACATCGCGGCCGTCCTCGGTTCGGTCCTCATCCTCGCGATCGGGTTCGGGGGGCTCTTCTACATCCAGGGGAGCGTGACCCCGACCGGCGGCGTGATGCTCGCGGTCGTCATCGGGTTCGGCATCCTGACCGCGCTGCTGTTCCTCAGCCCGGGCGCGCTGTATCCGTTCCGGAAGCGCACCAAGTTCGGCAAGAAGATCATGCCGGGCGGAACCATGACCTGGATCCGCTCGCACATGTACCTGCCGATCCTCGCGTTGGTCGCGGCGATCGTGCACGCCACCATCGTGCCGTTCCAGACCCATCTCACTTCGGGCGAGATCCTCATCCTGCTCGGCGTGCTCGTGTCGATCGGCGGGGTGGCGCGCCACCACATGATCGGCCTCCAGAAAGAGGCGCTCAACGTCAACGTCGCCATCACCAAGATGGCGCAGGGTCAGCCGCGCCACTTCCGCGAGCTGGTCAACGACTTCATCGAAAATCGTTGCCGCTCTCCGAGATCGAGGCCGAGATGGCCAAGCTCGACTCGGGCGAGCAGATCATCTGGCGCGAGGTCCGGAAGATGTCCGACGAGGTCGAGAAGAACTTCCCTCGCGAGGGCGGTCAGAGCTCGAAGGTGCTGCAGTTCCAGTCGTGGCGCGCCCTGCACCCGATCATCACGATCCTGTTCGTCGGGTGCTGGCATTGCACGTCTGGGACGTGCTCGGCGGCACCCAGGCCGCGTTCGGCAGCGACAAGACCGCTTCGTCGCGTCAAACACCTGCGCCGACTGCCACGACGACATCGTCCACGAGTGGAAGCTGTCGTCGATGGCCCACGCCCAGACAGGCACGATCATGGAGGCGCAGCTGCCGGTCACGCTGGCCGAGAACGAGAAGCTGGCCGACCAGCTCGGCGACACGCAGCAGGCGCTCTTCGACTCGGCCGCAAAGACCTGCATCAACTGCCACGCCCCGGTCGGCGCGCCGGTTCGTCGAGAACATCGACGCCCTCCTGCCGCTCGACGCCGAGAACTCGGCCAGCGCGGCCGACGGCGGTGTCGCCGTGAGCGGCGGCGGCGACGCGGTGCAACTCCGACGGCGTCAGCTGCATGGTCTGCCACACCCAGCAGGCGGCCGCCCGCCGAGCTGGCGGGCGCCGGCTCGCTGCTCGATCGGCCACGCAGGCCCGATGACGAACTACGGCGTCCAGTACGGCCCGCTGTTCGCCGACCCCAACCCGCTGCCCCGGTGCGCGTGCACGGCATCGGCAACGGCGACGACGGCTGTGTGGAACGACGATCGCCACGGCTCGCAGCTCTGCGGCGCGTGCCACAACGTGAAGATCGACATCGACGGCGACGGCGCTGTCGACCGTCGCCGACGACAACGACCGGGCTCACGCAGCCGACGACGGCAACGGCAACTTCCAGCTCGACGCCAACGAGCTCGACGACCCGACGGCGACGGCAGCTCCGACGACCTCGTGCTGCAGACCACGTTCGACGAGTGGCAGGACTACGTCGCCGTCTTCGACGAGCGGATCGCCGACGACGACCCGCCAGCAGCTCGACCGCCCCGCTCGGCTGCACCGAGTGCCACATGCCGACCGAGGGCGACGGCGACCAGCAGCGGTCGTCGACCACGCGCCCGGGATCCTGCCCAACCCCGACCGCCCACACCGATCGCACTCGTTCGTCGGCGTCGACTACGACCTCGACCCGTCGCGCGTACACCGGTCGCGGGCTGCCGTCCGACACGCTGCAGCGGGTGCTCGCCGAGCGCAAGGCGCTGGTGCAGTCGGCGGTCACCCTCGAGGTCGTCGACAAGGGCGCGACACGGTCGCCGGCACGACGTGCACGGCACGTCGTCGTGCAGCAACAACCTGCTCGGCCACACTTCCCGACCGGGTTCGCCTTCGCCCGCCAGTTCTGGCTCGAGGTCTCGGCCAAGACCGCCGACGGCCAAGAGGTCTGCCTCGTGAACGACCGTCGGCCGAGCATCGACTCGCCGTGTGCGTCGGGCGTCGTCGAGTCTCCGCCAGGACGAGCTGCGGCAATGCGACCCCGGAGCGTCCAGCGTGCCCTCCTCGCCGATCCGACTCGGACGGGAAGCCGATCGATCCCGGCAAGCTCGGCGACATCAACATCAAGTTCAGCGCCGCGTTCCCGGCGACGACTGCGACCCGTGGTTGACGAACTTCCAGAAGATCCTCACCGACGGCGACCCAAAGAACACGGGCACGTTGACCGAGGTCCCGTACCAGTCGTTCCTGCCCGACATCGTCAAGCTGCGCACCCGGGTGGCGACCCAGCAGGTGATGCGTACGCTGCGACCCGATCCGCTGAGGTCGCCGACGCGAACGGCACGCTGCAGGATCGCTCGTCCGACAGCTACGACTACGTGTTCGACACTGCGTCGCTGCCACCGGGCACCAAGATCGTCGTCACCGCGAAGATGCGTTTCCGGAGCCTGCCGCCGTACTTCGTGACCGGGCTGGCCGAGGCGAACGCGAAGCTCGAGCGCATCCCCGAACAGGCCAAGATCACCGATCCCGAAGCGCTGCTGAAGAACATGGTGATCACCGACGTCGTCAGCGCGCAGACCGACGGCGGCACGGTGCTCGCGTGCAAGGGCCCTCAGAACGAAGAGGGCGCAACGATCTTCAGCTGCATCGGCAACGACCCCGGCGGTGAGCAGGGCGCACTCGGCTCGTCCGACTTCGTCGGCAGCCTGCCGCCCGACAAGGCGGGCGCGGCTTCCGGGTTGCCGGTCGGCGGATCGCTGGGCGTCGCGTTTGCCGCCGCGGCAGGGGCGGGTTGGCTGTGGTTGCGTCGCAGGGGTCGACTGCGATCCGAGCCGGTGCCTGTGCGACGCTCTGACCGGTGAGCTCTGAGCGCCCAATGTCCGCTGAGCGTGGCGTCGTCGATGCGCGGAAAGCCCGGGCGCTGCGAGACCTCGTCGAAGTCGAGCGGCAGCGCCAAGCAGGTGAGATCGACGCCGAGACCGCGGAGCACCTGACCAAGATCTACGAAGCCGAGATCGTGGCCGCGCTCGAGCCCGAGCCAGTGCCGGCTGAGCATGACGTCCTCAGCGTTGGCCGGGTCGACCGCACCACGAGGACGCTGACGTTGGCCGGGATCGTCGTTGTCGCATGCGTCGCGATCGTGGCCGTCGTCGTCGGCCATTCCGACCGCGGCGCCAGCGGTTCGGTGCAGTCCACGGTCTCGACCCTCGCCGGCGGCGGTCGTGACCTGTCGACCGTGACCGACGACGAGATGGAAGCGGTCATCAAGCAGAACCCGTCGATCACCCCGATGCGCCTCGCACTGATCGAGCGGTACCTCAAGGAGGGCAACCTCGAGAAGGCGAAGGAGCACGCGCAGCTCGCCCTCGACAACAACCCCTCCGACGCCGACCGGGAGAAGGCGCTGAAGTACCTGGGCTGGACGACGGCCGCGCTCGGCGATCCCCATGGCGGCGCCGACCTGCTCGACCAGAGCTTGAAGATCGACCCGACCGACCTCGACGCGAAGTGGTTTCTCGCGAACGTGAAGCTGACTCAGCTCGACGATGCCGCCGGCGCGGCGACGCTGCTGCGCGACATCCTCGCCCAGCCGATCCCGGACGCACAGCGGTCGTCGGTCGAGGCCAAGCTCAAGGAAGCGGAGCAGGGGCACTGACGCCTGCGGGCCGCGGCGGGGGCGGAGGCCGGCCGGGGAGGCCGGGCGGAGGCGGCAGCGGGGGCAGTGGAGGCAGGGGCGCCGCCGGCGCCACGGGCACGGGATCGGGCCGGCTCGTGATGACGGCGAGGAACACGAGGAAGATCAGCGGCTGGCCGAGCGCCGCGAACCCCGCGAGCGCCCCGTTTCCGGTGTACACCTGGACGCTTGCGAGGTCGTGGGTGACGAGCGACCAGTTCACGAGTGCCACCGCGAACAGCACGTAGCCGACGTAGAGAAGCACTCGACTGATCCGGGGGAGGCGGGGCGAGTCCTGGTTCGCCCAGTCCCCGTAGGCGGCCGCGTCGGCGACGAAGCCCATCGCGATCAGCGCGATGCCCAGGAAGCCGAGCACCCCGAGCGGATCCTCGAGGAAGCCCTGCTGGCCGAGCAGCAACGCGAGGCCGAAGGCGAGGAACAGACCTCGGATGCGGTGACGGCTGAGCGTGTGCTGCGCCGTCCAGCGCGCGCCGGTCGCCACCAACGCGAGCACCCACACCGCGGTGACCTGTGACCGCGACGAGAACAACGTGTGCAACCAACCGGTCGGGTCGGTGAGCTGCAGCCAGGTGGCGAAGATGCCCACTCCGCCGACGAACAGCCCGGGCGAACGCCTTCCGCGCATGGCCAACCAGACGCCGATCGCGAGGAACGCGGGGCCGAGGATGTCGGTCCACAGCCCCTGGCGATCGAACACCCAGGTCGAGACGTCCTCCCAGTGCTGGATGATGTCGAGGTTCGTCGTGATCTTCGTCGCGTTCACGAAGTTGAGCGACAGCAGCAGGAGCGTCTGGACGATCAGCGGAAGGAAGATCAACACGACCATCCGAGGTCCCCACGAGCGCGCCGCGTCGATGAACTCCTCGTCCTCGGCGCCGACGACTCGGGGACGGCTGTGCACCAGCCTCCACAGCACCGCGAACGCGAGCACCAGCAGCAACGATCCGAGCAGCGGCTTCCAAGCGTCGCCCTGATCGAAGGTGTCGCGCAACGCGAAGAACGTCTGGGTGGCCGCCAGCGCCGCGGTGATGGCGGCGACCAGTGGCAGCACGCGCTCACTGAACCGATCCTCGACGAAGTGGGTGGCGAACTCGCCGATGTTGAGGGCGAACGCGGCGATGTCAAGGCCGATCAAGAACATCAGCGGGAGCACGAACGTCGACAGCAGCTCGACGCTCTGCGTCGCTTGGAAGAGGCCGAACGCGCCGCCGCTCGAACGATCGAAGTCGAACAGCCGGTACTGACCGGCCGCGAACGTGAGCGTCACGAACGCCAGCAGCAGGCAGAAGTCCGCCACCGGCCGAGGGGGCAGCTTGATGCGGACCGCGAAAAGCACCACGACCGCGATCACGCCGATCCATCCGACGGTGACGAGCCGGTCGTTGCGGTTTCCGAACCCGAAGCCTTGCCACACCGAGGCGAACGACACGTACACCGCGAGCAGCCCGATGCGGGCGAGGACGGGGGTCTCGAGCACGGAGGCGAGGACGAACGCCCAGCCGACGGCGAGCACGAACAGCGTGACCGAGAGCAGCGGGGTCGGGATGAGCGAGCCGCGGCCCGTGGTGCCGCCGGGGAGCACGAACAGGTCGTAGCGGCCTCGGAGGAAGTCGTTGAAGACCATCGCGACGAGCATCGCCAGGAGGAGCACGAACCCGAAGACGACCAGCACGCGCAGCGGGCGCCGCAACCCGTGGAGGTTGAGCATGCCCCCGCGGAGCTCGTCCCAGATCAGCTCACGGACCGCGCCGAAGCCCAGCGCGAAGATGAGGCCGACGGTCGCGGCCACGGTGGCCCGTGTGGGCCGGATCCGCGCGCTCATCCGGAGCTCGGCGCGTCGAACGCCGCGACGAATGGGCCGATCGGAGCGATGAACACGTCGCCCACCGAGCGGATGCGCTGACCCCAGGGCGAGAACACGTTGCCGACGTCGCTGCCCAGGCCCGACGACTGCGCGAGGACCGTGCCGTCAGCAGCGTCGAGGACGAAGACCTGCGCGGTGCTCGAGAACGTCCAGACCTGGCCGTTCTCGACGGTGACGCTGCCGAGGTGGCGGGCCGGCGCCGGGGGAGCGAACCGCCATCGCTCGGCTCCGGTCGACGCGTCGAACGCGACGATCGGGAGGCCGAGCTCGGGGACGATCACGAGGTCCCCCGCGACGGTGATCTCCTCGGTGAAGTCGGGGCGCCCTTGGAGCGGGACGCGCCACTGCTCGGCTCCGGTGCGAGCGTCGACCGAGACGAGGTCGATGGTGATGTTGTTGCCATCGATCTTGCGCACCGCAGCGATCACCGCGTCGCGCTCGGGGTCGTACGCCGGTCGGCCCACGACGTCCCGGCCGTCGTCGACCTGCCAGATGATCGAGCCATCAGCGGGATCGAGCGCGGTCAACGGCGATCCCACGATCAGCAAGTCGTCCGCGAGGGTGGGCCCGTTGCCCGCCGGTGTCATGTGGCGCGTCCACCGCACCTCGCCGCTCACGCGGTCGAAGGCGGTCACGTCGTCATCGACGGAGCCGTCGTCCTTCGGGTCCGCGCGCAACAGCACCACGTCGTTGCCGACGACGACCGGTCCGTTCGGGACGAACGTCGTGCCGCCATCGGTCCAGAGCAGCTTCCCGCTCGGCAGGTCGATCGCCCGGAGCGCTCCGCCGAGCGTCATGAACAGCTGGCTGCCGTCGACCACCGCGTCTCCGCCGGCCGCTATCGGGCTGTTGGGGTCGTCGCCGATGCGCTCAGGGTCGCCGGTGTCCGGATCGATGAGGTAGACCGCGCCGCCACTGTCGACGAGCACTGCCTGGCCGTTGAATTCGCCGACCGTGGTCGGGAAGCCCGAGCCGGAGAACGGAGCATCGCTGAACGGATGCACCCACCGGGCCTGGAGGGCGGTCAGTCCACCCGCACCGGGACCGAGCCTGCGCACCACCGTGCTCTGATCGACGCTCCATACGGCTCCGCCGCCCGCCGTGAGCCCGACCTGGAAGTCCGGGGTCGGGTCGGTCGGCGCGACGGCATCACTGGCTGAGAAGTCTCGGACGAGAGAGCCAGCGTGACTGACCTCGGCGATCGAGCCATTCGATCGAGCGATCATGACGTCGCCTGCGGTCGCGGCCGCCGGGCCGACGAACGTGCCCGTCGATCCCCACTCTGGCGTCCCCTTTCCCGCGTCCACGCGTACACCGAGCCCGACTCGCCGACGACGACGACGAGGCCGTCGACGACGGTCGGGCCGGTGCGAAACGAGTCGCCTTCGGTCGCGTTCCACTGCGACGCGCCGGTCGCCGCGTCGAACGCGCTGACGCCGCCTCCGTCGTCGGCGACGTAGACGTTCCCGTCAGAGTCAGCGGCGAGCGCGCCTTCGACAGACCCCTGTCCGGACCGAGTCCACCGGTTGCCGCCGTCGTCGATGTCGAGCGCCCTGATCGCCCCGCTGTCGGTGCCGAAGACGACTGTGTCGTCGACCACCACGGGCGAGGCGACGGCCGGGCCACCGAGATCTCGCTTCCACACCCGCTTGCCCGTCACCGCGTCGATGCCGAACGCGGAGCCGGCCTCGCTCGCGAACGACACGATTCCCCGCGCGATCACGGGTCGCGTCGCGACGCTGTCGTCCGCGGACACGGCCCAGAGGAAGACCCCGCGGGCGTCCAACGCGTACACGCGCTTGTCGGTGGCGCCGACGTAGACGTGGCCCGTCTCGGGATCGAAGCCGGGGGGCCCGTACATCGAGCCGCCGGGATGGAAGCGCCACAGAGCCACGTCGGGTGTGTCGACGGCGAGCGCGACGAGGTCGCCGCGCTCGGACGCGACGAGGACGGACGGGGGATCGGTGGGGACGAACGTCGCGGGGAACGTCGGCGGGGAGATGGATGCGGTCGGCGTCGCCCGTCCGAGCCGGCCGAGCGTCAGCCTCTCCCTGCGGGTCGGCCGAGGGCGACTGGGGGCTCGCGACCGGCACCGTCGAGTCGGTGAACCGTCTCGTGCCCGACGTGACGATGTCGAGGTGCTGGAACACGGCACCGTCGGGATCCTCGTCATCGCGCGTCACCGTGCCGACACCCGCACACGCGACGGAGCGGCTCAGGGTCTCGCCCGTGCCGATCACGGTGTGGATCTCGAATCGGATGCAGTCGTCGAGCCCGGACGCCTTGGTCTGCTCGATCGCCTTTCCGGAGACCGTGTAGTCCTGACCTCCCGCCGTGCCCTTCGTCTCCCAGGTCTGGCCGGCATGCAAGCCGATGGGCAACAGGAGCGCGGGAGGATCGAACGAGATCTCGCCGTTCGCTCCGGCAGTCGTGAGCAGCCGATCGCCGAGATCGTCCCGAGTGATCACGTGAGTGAGCTGCCCGTTCGGATCGAGCGTGCCGTCCGCTTCCGCGGTCGAGATCCGCTCGACGCGCACCGTCGCATGCTTCAGACCCGGTGGCGTGGGGTCGTCCTTCGGCTGCCCGTAGAGCGTGGTGAGCTCGCTGAAGGTGGCAGCGCTCAGCGAGAGGAGCGCCTCGCCGTCCCCGAGCACGTCGGTGTTCGCGGTCTCCCACCCGATCCTCTTGCCAGCCGGATCGGTGCGCTCGGACAGTGCGGCTTCGCCGTCCTCGAGCGGGAAGTAGCGAGTGAGGATCGGTCCGCCGTCAGGTGGTGGTGTGCGGTTCGGGATCGTGAACGCGAACGCCGAGCCCGCGATGACGAGCGCGAGCACCGCGATCGAGAGGGTTGCTGGGATGCGCCCCTTCGGAGGGGGCTCGATCGAGACCGAGGTCAGCCGCGCGCCAGCCGCTCGGCCACGACGGCGTCGAAGTCGCGGCGAAGGTCGGGGGACGCCTGCATGACCGACTCGAAGTCGGCCTTCGAAAGGGACAGCGCGTTGATGTCCGTGGCAGCGGTCACGGTCGCGGTGCGAGGCCGGTCGGCGAGGATCGCGATCTCACCCACGAAGCCGCCAGGGCCGGTCGTCGAGAGCTCCTCGCCCTTCGCGTTCGTAGTGCGGGCGACGCCGTCGACGATGAGATAGAAGCGATCGCCGGTCGTGCCCTGCTCGATCACGGTCGAGCCGGACTTGAACGACTCCTTCGAGAACTTCGACGACAGCGCGTCGACCTCGTCGGGACGCAGGTGGCGGAAGACGCGGTGCACCACGTTCGTGACCCATGCCTGGCCCAGCGCTTCGTTCTTCTCGCCCGAGCTCGACGTGTTGTCGACGTACCGCACGTCGTGCGGCTGCAGGCGGTAGAAGGGCGCGGAGTCGATCGCGTCGCCGAGGTTGGAGAAGCGCTGCGTGAACAGCCCTGCGGCCGTCTTGGCGTCGGCGCCCGAGAGCTTGGCGACGTTGCCGACCAGCTGCGCGCCCTGCGCGGCATTCCAGTCGTCGGGGTTGTCGGCGACGCCGATCGCCGCGACCGGGTTCTCGGCCAGGTTGGTCGCGCTGGTCGACGACGGCGCGATCGAGAAGTACACCGTCGTGCCGTCGTTCACGTAGATCACGGGAGCGGCGTGAGGGATGCCGTTCTTCGAGGCCGTCGCGAGCGTGAGCAGCGAGTGCGAGCCGAGGTAGTCGAGAACCGGGTCAGCCATTGCGAGTACGACCTCCACTGGAGCCGGCGGCGCGCCGGGGCGAACGTTCGCCGCACCGTATCAAGTCGCTCCGGCGTCGGCCGCGGGGTCGGTCGCGGGGTTGGTCGCCCGGCTCAGTCAGTGGTGAGACCGACCGGGCACGACACGCCGGTGCCGCCGAGCCCGCAATAGCCGTTCGGGTTCTTGCCGAGGTACTGCTGGTGGTACGGCTCGGCGTAGTAGAAGGGCCCTGCATCCGCGATCTCGGTCGTGATCGGCCCGAAGCCGGCCCTGTCGAGCTGCTCCTGGTACCGCTCGCGACTCTCCTCCGCGGCCTTCCGCTGCTCGGGCGAGGTCGTGTAGATCGCGGAGCGGTACTGCGTGCCGACGTCGTTGCCCTGCCGCATTCCCTGGGTCGGGTTGTGGCTCTCCCAGAACAGCTTGAGCAACGACTCGTAGCTGAGGACGGCCGGGTCGAACACCACGAGCACGGCCTCGGTGTGGCCGGTGCGCCCGGAGCACACCTCCTCATAGGTGGGGTTCGGGGTGTAGCCGCCCGCGTACCCGACTGCGGTCGAGTAGACGCCCGGCGCCTCCCAGAACTTGCGCTCGGCCCCCCAGAAGCAACCGAGCCCGAACACCGCGGTCTCCATGCCGTCGGGGAACGGCGGTGTCATCGAGTGGAAGTTGACGAAGTGCTGGGCCGGCACCGACATGGTCTCGGTTCGGCCGGGGAGGGCACGGTCGGCAGTGACGGGATTGGACTTGCTCGAGGAGAACAACGCCATGCGTACAGGCTAGGTCTCGGGCCGCCGAATCGGCCGCTCCCGCGAGGGTCTCGGTGACACGCTGGCGACAACTTGTACCGCTGCGTGCCCGATCGGGCCTCCACAGGTACAAGTTCCGCCGAGGGTTCGAGGGCTGCGGGATACGCTCGGGTGATGGCGCGCATCTCGCACTACTGACGCGCTGCGTTTCGCCGGTGGGCCCCCGCGACCGCGCGGCACGCACCGGCGATGTTGGTCGCTCTCCTCTCGGTTCGGCTCGCGGATGAGTCAGCCGGCTTCCTGATCCCGGGCAGCTTCGAGGCCTTCCGGTCCGAGCTGCACCTCTCCTACGCACAGGCGGCCACGATCCTCGCCGCGGGCGCGCCGGGAGCGATCGTCGGCAACGGCTTCGCGATCGCCGCGGACTACTTCAGCCGTCGCGTCATCGCCGTGGGCGGGGCGCTCTGGTTTGCCGCGGCGGTCGCCGTGTTCGCGACCACTGACGCGTACTGGATGCTCGTCGCCGCGTCGTTCGTGATCGGTGTCGCGGCGTCGGCGATGGTCGACGCGTCAAGAGCCGCGCTCGTCGATCTGTCCGGCGACGACCTGCCGAGGATGCTCGGCGCCTCGAACTTCCTCGGGTCGATCGGCGACGTGGCCGGCCCCGCGCTGATCGTCGCTGCCGCCTGGCTCGGCTTCGGATGGCAAGCGCCGTTCCTCCTCGCCGCGCTGCTCATGGCCGCCTACGGCGTCTGGCTCGCGGTGTCGCCCCTTCCGCCTCCCCGTGCCGCCGACGATCGTGAGCCTCCGCGCCGGGCGCTCTCGTCCATCGTGCGCGATCGGCGCGTGTGGATGCTCGGCCTCATGGCCGCGCTCCTGTCTCCGCTCGACGAGCCCTTTCTCGCGTTCCTGATCGCGCACCTGCAACGGACCGACGGCCTGTCCGCCGCGGTCGCGACGGCGATCGCGATGCTGACAGTGGTGGGCGCGTTGGCCGGATCGATCCGTCAGGCCCGGCGTGCGCCCCCGGACCCACCGCTCGTCGGGCCGGCGGTGCTGCTGGCCATGGCGGTGACGTCGATTGCCCTGGCGCCCACCGCGCTGCTGGTGCTGCCCGGCGCTTTCGTGTTCGGGTTCGGCCTCATCGGCCTCTGGACCGCGCTGCAGGCCCGCGTCCTGCGCCTCCGGCCAGGCCAGGCCGGCACGGTGTCGGCCGTCGTGAGCACGATCGAGTTCTCGGGATTTCTCATCCCGGTCGGCATCGGCGTCATCGTCGATGCCCATGGCCTGCGTGCGGGCATCGCCTGCTATGCGGTGCTGGCCGTCCTTCTGGGGGCCGTGGTGCTGTCGTACGACCAGCGCAGTCCGGCCCGTCGCGGAACTTCCGAGGCCATAACGTCGTAGATGAACGAGCATGCGCATCCTGGTGGTCGAAGACGAGCCGGACCTGGCGGGCGCAATTGCCACCGGCCTGCGGCGTGAGGGCTATGCGGTGGACATCGCCGCCGACGGTCGGTCCGCGCTCGATCGGCTCCCTTTCACCGACTACGACGTCGTCTGCCTCGACCTGAACCTTCCCGACATGGACGGCCTCGCCGTCTGCCGGGAGATCGCCGAGCTCCGCGCCGGCAATGCGGCCCATCCGACCCGCGTCCTCATGCTCACCGCTCGCGGCGGCGTCGAAGACCGCATCGCCGGCCTCGACGAAGGAGCCGACGACTACCTCGTGAAGCCGTTTGCCCTCGGGCGAGCTCCTGCCCGCACGCGGGCGCTGCTTCGCCGTGAGTCCGGCGCGACTGCCGCGGTCATCCAGTGGCAGGACCTCGTGCTCGACGGTGCGCGCCATGAGGTGCGCAACGGCGTGACGCCCGTCGACCTCAACCCGAAGGAGTACGCGCTCCTGCGCTGGTTCCTTCTCCATCCGGACGAGGTGCACAGTGCCGAGCGACTGCTCGAGCACGTCTGGGACGAGCACGCCGACCCGTTCACGAACACCGTCCGCGTGACGCTGAGCAACCTGCGCCGCAAGCTCGCGGCGGCTGGGGCGACCGACGTGATCGAGACCCTGCCCGGCCGCGGCTACAGGCTTCGGGCCGCGGCATGACCGCCCGCCGCCGCGGCACGCTGCGCTGGCGGCTCGCTCTCGGGATGACGGCGCTGGCGCTCGCCACTGCCGCGCTCGTCGGGCTCGCGGGGTTCCTCCTCGGTGGATGGCTCGGTTACAAGCCCGAACCGGTGACGGTGACGCGCGTCGAGCAGATCGGCGATCGTGTCGCGCTCGTCCAGATCACGTCGGAGAACTCGACCGCGACTGCGGAACGGGCGCGGCGTGACGGTCTGCGGTGGATGCTCACCGCGGTGGCTGTGTCGTTCGTGCCGGCGGCGGCGCTCGCCTGGCTCGTGGCGGGGAAGGTGCTGCGACCGGTCGAGCACGTCGCCGATGTCGTCGATCGCGTCGACGGCACCGAGACCGGGGAGCGAGTCGAGCTCGAGCCGCGCGACGACGAGCTCGGTCGCCTCGCCACCGGCGTGGACCACATGCTCGACCGTCTCGACGCCCGCCGAGACGAGCAGCGTGAGCTGCTCCAGGAGGTCGTCCACGAGCTGCGCACCCCGCTCGCCGTCGCGACCACCAACCTCGAGCTCGCGGCGAGTGACCCCGCGATCGAGGGCGAGACGTCCACCCAGGTGGCCGCAACGCGGCGCGCCATCGACCGCATGGGTCGCACCGTGGACGACCTGTCTGCTCACGGTCGGCTGTCGTTGCAAGGCGTTGACACCTCGACGGACCTCGCGAAGGAAGCTCACGCTCTCGCCGCCGAGCACGCTGCACCCGCGTCGACTCGGGGTCTTCGCATCGCCGTCGTCGCCCCAGCCTCGCTGCAGGTTGCCGTCGATCGGGCCGCAGTACGGGCCGCGGTGGGCAACCTCCTGGCGAACGCCGTGCGTCTCGCGCCGACGGGGTCGGTCATCACTGTTGGATGCGGCCAGCGCTCCGGGTGGGTCTGGATCGCGGTGCGCGACGAGGGACCGGGCATCGAGCCCGCGGAGCAGCCACTCGTGTTCGAGCGCTATTGGCAGGGCCGCTACGAGAGCGATCGCCGCCGCGATCGCCCCGGCGACCATGACGGGGCGCACGGCATCGGGCTCACGATCGCCCGCCAGCTCGTGGAGGCCCAGGGCGGCCAGCTCACGCTGCAGTCCGAGCCAGGGGTGGGATCGACGTTCGTCGTATGGATGCCCGCCGATCCCGACGCGGACCTGGGCGCGGTCGTCGCGCCGGACGGTGTCCACCACATCGTGGACCCGCTCGCTGCGCCCGAGCGGGTTTGACGCTCCCTTTATCTCGCAAATCGTACGGTCGCCGAGTCACCGATTCCGTCGGAGGAACATCCATGCCCGCACCGCAAGACGACCTTCTCGATCGCACGCTGCCGCCGCACCGCAGCTGGCGCCAGCTTCCCCCCACGCCGCCGGTCGGCGTGCCCCTGCCGCCGCCCGCCCCGACGACCGAGACGCTCTTCGCCACGCCGGCGCAGCCGACGGCCGCCCCGGCCAAGACCAAGCGAGGCCGTCGCGTCCTCGCCGGCGTGCATTGGCGCTGCGGTCGGTGCTGCCGCCGTCGCCGGCGTGTTCGCCGTCGCGACTCGCGACAACAACAGCGACAGCAGCGGCGCCGCGTCCCTCCCTGGCGCATCCGCACCCAACGTCCCCGAGTCCGTGCAGTCGGTCGTGAAGGCAGTTGGCCCCGCGGTCGTCGAGATCCAGCACGACGGCGGTGTCGGCAGCGGCGTCATCTACGACAAGAGCGGCCTCATCCTCACGGCGCACCACGTGGTCGCCGGTGCAGACACCGTCACCGTGAAGACTGCGGATGGCCAGTCTCTCGACGGCACCGTGGTCGCCCGCGACGCCGAGCACGACCTCGCGATCGTCGCGGTGAAGGCTCCCAAGGACCTTCCGACCGCGGACCTCGCGGCGCCCAACAGCGTGGAGATCGGCGAGACCGCGATCGCGTTGGGAAGCCCGTTCGGCTTCTCCGCTTCGGTCACGTCCGGCATCATCAGCGGCCTCGACCGCAGCCTGCCGATCGGCAACACCACGCTCACGGGGCTCATCCAGACCGACGCCCCGATCAACCCCGGCAACTCGGGTGGTCCGCTCGTTGACGCCGACTCGAAGGTCATCGGCATCAACACAGCGATCGCATCCGAGGGCGGCGGCAGCAACGGCGTCGGCTTCGCGATCCCGGTCGAGACGGCGCAGTCCCTCATCGATCAGGTGAAGGCTGCGGGTGGCGTCGATGCCCCGGTCGTCCACGACGACAGCAGCAGCAGTGGCGGACTGCAGGTGCCGGGCCTCGGCCAGATCCCGGGTCTCGACCAGCTTCCCAATGACCTCAGCCAGATCCCCGGCCTCAGCCAGATCCCCGGCCTGCAGGACCTTCTGAACGGCGACCCGAGCCAGGCGTTGCAGCAGCTCCTCGACGAGCTGCTCGGCAACGGCGGCACAGTCCCGGCCCCCGACCAGGGTGGTCAGAGCAGCCCCGACCAGGGCAGCGGCAGCAGTGGGAGCGGCAGCGGAAGCGTCCAGCCCGCCCTCGGCCTGGTCTCGGTGGCCTCGGCGCCCGACGGCTACTCGCAAGAGCGCAACCAGATTGCGACGACGAGCAGTGGCTCGGGAGTCGAGGGTCAGCAGACGATCGTGCTCCACGGCCCGCGAGGACTCGTGACGATCGAGGCCCAGCGCGGCCCGGACGCGCAGTCGACGTATGACGGCCTGAACGGTGACACCACTCAGATCGCCGGCCACGACGCGAAGGCGATCACCGGCGGTTTCGCGTGGGTCGATGGCGACCTCTTGGTGAAGGTCACCGGCGACACGTTCGTGACGCCCGCCGACGTCAAGGCCATCGCAGAGCAAGTCGAGGAGATCTGATGACGCTCGTTGAGAACAACACGGAGATCGGTGACATGACCAACACGAACGACCGTGACCTGCGCGCCAAGGCCTTCGCCGAAGCCGGCGCTCGACTCGAGCAAGTGCTCGTCGAGCTCCGCAGCGTGATCGTCGGCCAGGAGCGTGTGCTCGAGCGTGTGCTTGTCGGCCTCCTCGCGAACGGCCATTGCCTGCTCGAAGGCGTGCCCGGGCTCGGCAAGACGCTGACCGTCTCGACGCTGTCGAAGACGCTCGGCGGCACGTTCACCCGCATCCAGTTCACGCCTGACCTGATCCCGTCCGACATCGTCGGCACCCGCATCTACCGGCCTTCGACTGAGCGGTTCGACGTCGAGCTCGGCCCGGTGTTCGCGAACTTCGTGCTCGCCGATGAGATCAACCGTGCGCCCGCCAAGGTGCAGTCCGCGCTCCTCGAGGTCATGGGTGAGCGTCAGGTGTCGATCGGAGGGGTCACCCACAAGGTGCCGACGCCGTTCCTCGTGCTCGCCACGCAGAACCCGATCGAGTCCGAGGGTGTGTACCCCCTTCCCGAGGCCCAGCGCGACCGGTTCCTCATGCGGATCCCCGTCGACTACCCGTCGGGCGCCGAGGAGCACGAGATCGTCGCCCACGCGCGTCCGCCGCGGTCGCGACTCCGGCGCGGCTGCTCGAGCCCGAAGACGTCGCCGCGCTGCAGCAGGTCGCCGCCTCGGTGACGGTCCATCCCGAGGTCGCGGATTACACGGTGCGCCTCGTGCTCGCCACGCGGCATCCCGAGGAGCACGAGCTCGCTGAGCTCAACGGCCTCCTCGCCTATGGCGCGAGCCCTCGCGCCAGCATCGGGCTCGTCGCCGCCGGCCGCGCGCTGGCGCTTCTGCGAGGCCGCAGCTACCTGTTGCCGCAGGACGTCTACGACATCGCGTACGACGTGCTCAACCACCGTCTCGTCTTGTCGTTCGATGCCGTCGCGGATGGCGTGACCGTCGACGACGTGCTCGTCGCGACGCTCACGAAGGTCGGCACGCCGCGCGTGCAGCCGTCGGCTCGCTGAGGCTCCCTCGATGAGCCCCGTGTCGATGAGACCCGCAGGGTTGCCGGCGAAGCCGCGGGTGACCAACCCGTCGGTTGCCGCGATCGGAAACCTCGAGCTGACCGTCCTGCGGCGGCTCGATGGGCTCCTGCAGGGTGACTACGCGGGCCTTCTGCCCGGACCGGGCAGTGACACGGGCGAAGCCCGTCCGTACGTCGCCGGCGACGACACCCGCCACATCGACTGGGCCGTGACGGCTCGCACCACCGAGCCCCACGTGCGCGACACCATCGCGGACCGCGAGCTCGAGCTGTGGCTCGTGGTCGATGCATCGCAAAGCCTGGCCTTCGGCACGAGTCGCTCCGAGAAGCGTGACGTCGTGTGGGCCGCGGCTGGCGCGTTCGGGCTGCTCGCCGCACGTGGTGGCAACCGCGTCGGCGCGCTCACGACCGCATCCACCCGTTCGGTGTTCCCTGCAAGGTCGACGCACGCGCATGTCGCGTCGATCCTCACTGCGCTGCGACAGCCGAGCGAGACCGCGCCCGAGGACGACACCGGACTACGCGAAGCGCTGCGGCGCGGTCGGCGAGTCGCGACACGCGCCGCGGCCTCGTGGTCGTGCTCTCTGACTTCCTTGCTCCGACTGGTTGGGAGCGCGAGCTGCAGGCGCTCGGACAACGCCACGACGTCATCGCCGTAGAGGTCGTCGACCCACGGGAGCTCTCGCTCCCCGACGTCGGCCTGATCCAAGTCGCCGACGCCGAGACCGGCCGTCGTCGCTATGTCGACACCCATGATCGCAAGATGCGCGAGCGCTATGCCGCCGCGGCTGTCGCGCAGCGCGCGTCGATCAGTCGCTCCGTGGCGTCGGCCGGTGCCGACCACCTCGTGTTGCGCACCGACCGCGACTGGGTGGTCGATCTCGTTCGCTTCGTTGCCGGGCGGCGCAAGCGCCGCCTCGCTGCCTCTGGAGGGCATCGCTGATGAGCTCCCTTTCGTTCGACGCGCCGCATCGTCTGTGGCTGCTCTTGATCCCGATCGCGATGGTCATCGCGTACCTCGTGGTGCAACGGAGTCGCCGTTCGTACGCGGTCCGCTTCACGAACGTCGATCTGCTCGACTCGGTCGCGCCCGACCGTCCGGGCTGGCGTCGGCACCTGCCTGCGTTCCTCCTGCTGATCGCCCTCGTGATCGGCGCGATCGGCTTCGCGAAGCCGGCCCGCGCCGAGGAGGTGGCGAGCAAGGGCGGCGTCGTCATGCTCGCGATCGACACCTCGCTGTCGATGGAAGCGAACGACGTGAGCCCGTCTCGCATCGACGCCGCGAAGGCGGCCGCGACCTCGTTCCTGAAGAGCCTGCCCGACGGCGTGCGCGTCGGAGTGGTGGGCTTCGACGGCTCCGTCGCAGATCCTCCTGGACCCGACGTCTGACACCGCTGCCGTGCAGCGCACGATCGAGCGGCTGCAGCTCGGCGAGGGCACTGCGATCGGTGAAGCCGTGTTCTCCGCCCTCCAGGCGATCAACACGCCTGATCCCGCGGCGACCGGCGACAGCTCGGCACCGAGCACGACGGCCCAGAAGCCCGCCGACGGCAAGCTCGCCGGCGCGGTCGTGCTGCTCTCCGACGGCGAGACCACTGAGGGCCGCCCGAACGACGATGCGGCAAAGGCGGCAACGGCTGCGGGCGTCGTCGTGAACACGATCGCCTTCGGCACCGACAGCGGTGTCGTCACGGGACCCGACGGCTCGCAGATCCCCGTCCCTGTCAATCGCGATGCGCTCCGCACGCTCGCCGATCAGACCGGCGGCACCTTCTCGTCCGCACTGACTGCCGATCAGCTCAAGCAGGTGTACGCGAAGCTCGGGCAGTCGGTGCGAGCGGGAGACGGTGCATCACGAGATCACCGACTGGTTCACCTTCGCCGCCATGGCGCTCGCGGTCATGGCCGGCATCGGCTCGCTGATTTGGTTCAGCCGCCTGCCCTGACCCGACATAGCCTCGGCGCCCATGGGCGTAGAGGTCCGCACGATCACAGAAGACGAGATCGACCCGTGGAGCGCCGCGATGGCGCACGGCTTCCTGCATGCGTCTGTGGCCGAGGGCGACGCTGACTTTCGTCGGGGACACATGGATCTCGACCGCACATGGGCGGCGTTCGACGGGTCTTCGGTCGTCGGGACGTTGCGGTCGTTCCCGACTGCCTTGACGGTGCCGGGTGGCGCCACAGTCACGTCTGCAGCGCTCACCGCGGTGACCGTGTCGGCAACGCATAGGCGCCAAGGTCTGCTCACTCGGATGATCTCGGGCGATCTCGACGGCGCGGTCGAAAAAGGTGAACCGGTCGGCATCTTGATCGCCGCGGAGTTCCCGATCTACGGCCGCTTCGGTTACGGCTCCGCCGCTGACCACAACACCCTGAAGCTCGACGTGTCGCGCACCCGGTTCGTGCGCGAGGCAGAGGGCACCGTCGAGATGGTCGACGAAGCGACCACGCGCCGCGAGGCTCCGCTCGTGTACGAGCGCTACCGCGCCGCGCAGCCAGGCGCGATCGGTCGTGACGATCGCTGGTGGGACGTCGGGCTCCGCATCGTCCCGTTCCCTGCGTTCCCCATCTCGGAGAAGTTCTGGGTGCTGTGCCGCGATCGCCGCGGCAAGGTCATGGGCTACGTCTCGTACACGGTCGACGAGCATTGGGTCGAGCGCCGGCCGGAGAACACCGCCACCGTGGGCGAGCTCATCGGCGTCGACGAGGAGGCCACGCTCCGGCTCTGGCAGTACGTCGCCCAGATCGACTGGGTGCGCACGGTGACCGCCAGTGATCGATCGGTGGACGACCCGCTGCATTGGCAGCTCGTCGACGGGCGGGCGGTGCGCGCGCACGACCGGTCCGACTTCTTGTGGGTGCGACCGCTCGATGTGCCCGCCCTCCTGCGCGCTCGGCGCTACCCCGTCGAGGGGCGGGTCGTGCTCGAAGTGGTCGACGACATGGGCTATGCCAACGGTCGATTCGCGCTCGACGGCGGGCCGGACGGGGCGACCTGCACGAAGGTGCGCACCCGGCCGGACCTCACCCTCTCGGCCTCGGCGCTCGGGGCGGTGTCGCTCGGCGGCTCCTCGCTGGCGACGCTTGCGCGGGCCGGCCAGGTCGACGAGCACAAGGCCGGTGCGGTGATGCGGGCCGACGCGCTCTTCCGCTGGCCGAAGGCGCCGTGGTGCAACACCTGGTTCTGACCCCGCGTACGCTGCCGCCATGCCGCCCGCTGATCGCCTCGCTGTCCAGCCTCCCGTGGTGAAACCCGTCGACGGCCGCCTCGGTGTGCTCACCGTCGGGCTCGGTGCCGTCGCGAGCACGCTCATCGCCGGTGTCGAGCTCACCAAGCGAGGGATGGCCGAGCCGATCGGTTCGCTCACGCAGATGGGCACCATCCGGCTCGGCAAGCGCACCGACCAACGTCCCCGCTGATCCGCGACTTCGTGCCGCTCGCCTCGCTCGACGACCTCGTGTTCGGCTGCTGGGACCCGTTCCCCGACGACGCCTACGTCGCGGCCGCAGCGCGCCGGTGTGCTCGAAGCGGGCCGGCACCTCGAGCCGATCGCCGAGGCGCTGCGCGCGGTGCGGCCGATGAAGGCGGCGTTCGACCCGTTCTACGTCAAGCGGCTCGACGGCCCGAACGTGAAGGCCGGTCGACAGCAAGCGGGCGATGCTCGAGGGCATCCGCGAGGACATCGACACGTTCCGCGACGAGCACACCGTCGACCGCATCGTGATGATCTGGTGCGGCTCGACCGAGATCTTCCTCGAGCCCGGTGCCGCGCACGTGGACATCGAGTCGTTCGAGAAGGCGATCGACGCCGACGACCCGACGATCGCGCCGTCGATGCTCTACGCGTACGCCGCGCTGCTCGAAGGCATCCCCTTCGCCAACGGTGCGCCGAACCTCACCGTCGACATCCCCGTGCTGCGAGCAGTACGCGACCGAGCACAAGCTTCCGATCTGCGGCAAGGACTTCAAGACCGGCCAGACGCTGCTCAAGACGGTGCTCGGCGCCGATGTTCAAGGCCCGCATGCTCGGCGTGGCCGGCTGGTACTCGACCAACATCCTCGGCAACCGCGACGGCGAGGTGCTCGACGATCCCGAGAGCTTCAAGACCAAGGAAGAGTCGAAGCTCGGCGTGCTCGAGCACATCCTCGAGCCCGAGCGCTACCCGAGCTCTACGGCGACATCTACCACAAGGTGCGCATCAACTACTACCCGCCGCGCGGCGACAACAAAGAGGGCTGGGACAACATCGACATCTTCGGGTGGCTGAACTACCCGATGCAGATGAAGATCGACTTCCTCTGCCGCGACTCGATCCTCGCCGCGCCGCTCGCGCTCGACCTCGTGCTGTTCTCCGACCTCGCGCAACGGGCCGGGCTCGGCGGCATCCAGGAGTGGCTGAGCTTCTACTTCAAGGCCCGCAGGTCGCGCCGGGCCTGTATCCCGAGCACGACCTGTTCATCCAGCAGACCAAGCTCAAGAACACGCTGCGCTGGATGATGGGCGAAGAGCAGATCACCCACCTCGGCATCGACTACTACATCGACGAGTAGTCAGTCGGCGCTCCACAACACAGGGTGCACGGTGTGCGAGCCGCTCAGCCCTTTGAGCTCGACGACCCGCGACTCGCCGAACCGCAGGTCGCCGCGAGCATCGACGATCTCACGGACGAGGGATGACACCAGGATCTCGCCGCCTCGGGCTTCGTTCGCGATGCGCGCCGCGAGCACGACGTGCTTGCCGAACAGGTCGCCGTCGTCGCCAAGGATCACCTCGCCCGTGTGCAGCCCGACCCTGATCTGCATCGCGTCGCCGGGGTTGGAGCGTCCGTGGGCCTCGAGCGTGCGCTGCACCTCACTCATGCACTGCACGGCGGCGCGGGCCGACGAGAACGAGAGCATGAAACCGTCGCCTTGTGCCTTGATCTCCGTGCCGCGGTGGCGGGCGACGGTGCGCCGCACGATCGTGTTGTGTGTCTCGAGTAGCTCGACCCACTTGGTGTCACCGAGCTCGACGGCCCGCTCCGTCGACGACAGGATGTCGCTGAACGCGATCGTGAGCGTGCCTGCGTCAGTGTCGAGGCTCTCGTAGTCGCGGTGATCCTCCGCGGCTGCTGCGGCGACCATGTCGATCGAGCTCGCGCGTAGCCGGCGGGCTGCCTCGGGATCCTGGATGCGGCCGCTCTGAGTGGCTCGAGCATCGAGCGCAAGCTCGACCGTGCAGTCGCCGAACTCGACGATCTCGCCTCGCAACAAGACGTGGCCACCTTCGAGCGGCTTGCCGTCGATCAGCGAGCCGTTGGTCGACCCGAGGTCCTCGACAACCACGTGCCCTCGCTCGGCGCGCAGCTGGAGATGGCGCCGCGAGATCTGAGGGTCGTCGAGCAGCAGGCCGTCGCAGTCGCGTCCGATCTCGAGGATGTCCCGCACGACGAGGTGGAGCGGCGTGCGTCCCGGCTCGCGGACAACCACCGTGGGTTCGGCCACCTCGAACATGTTCGCACTCTCGCAAGGCGCGGTTGCAGATCGATCACAGCCGGCGGGTGAGTGCGGGTTGTGACCGATCTGCAACCACTGTCGCTCGGCTGTGACTCGGTCGTGGCCGGCGTGTCACCGCTCGGGCGGACGGTCGGTGCATGGCACACACGACCTCGCTTCGATTCATTGCATGCGCTCTTGCGCTTGTCACCGCCGGCACCATTACGGCGCCGCTCGCCGCGGCCGACACGAAGTCAACCGTAGTCATCCTCTATGGCGACTCGCTCGCATGGGAGGCGCAGGACCACTTCGTGGCGGCCGTCACACTCGGCACCCACGCGACTGCGATCGGCCGCAGCTTCGGAGGCACGGCGATCTGCGACTACTTCGACATCATGAGGAAGGACGCGATCGCCCTGCACCCTGCTGCCGTCGTGCTCGAGTTCAGCGGCAACCGATTCACGACGTGCATGCACCATCCCGACGGGACGGGCATGGGTGACGGCGAGGCGTACATGAAGTACGTCGCCGACGTGCAGGAAGCAGTGCAGATCTTCACGAGCGTGGGCACCCGTGTGTACCTGGCCGGCGCGCCCGTGAGCCGACCCGTGCCAGGCTCGTTCCAGCGCGGCCGATCACTGAACGTCATGTACTCCTGGGTCGCACTCGTGAGCGCTCCCGGCACGGTGACCTACGTCGACGCCGGCACTGCGGTGCAACTCGGGACCGAGTACACCGACGAGCTGCCGTGCCTGCCCGAGGAGCCGTGCCCGGCGAGCGGCTCCACGGTCGTGCGGTCGTACGACGGTGTGCATCTGTGCCCGGGCGACGACACCCACCGCGATGCCGTCACGAAGCGGTGCCTCGTGTGGTCAAGCGGCGCCTACCGCTACGGCCGGGCCATGGCCGCACCGGTGATCGCGCAGCTCTCGAGCTGATCACACGATGTCGAGCACGGCCTGAGCTGCGTTTGCTTCGTGGGGCATGCCGAGCTCGGTGGCCCGCGCGAACGCGTCAGCAGCGAGCTCATGGGCTCTCTCACCGTCTCCGGGGCCGTTTCGTGATACCAGTGCCCGAGCAAGCCGGTGAGAAGTCCGGACCGAGTGAGGGACCACGCGCGCTCGCTCGCACAACGCGGCGGCCGCGTCAAGGCTGGCGACGGCTTCGTCGTGGCGGCCGAGCAGCGTCAACAGGTCCCCGCGCACGCCGTCGGCGGCGTCGAACACGAGACAGCTGATCGGCAGGACCAACAGTTGGCCGTGGTAAGGCTCGCAGGATCGCCTCGAGCACCGCTGCCGACCGCTTGTCGCGCAAGCTCGCCTCGGCCGCGCTCGCCAGTGCCAACGCGGCGAGACGGAACGAGTCCCATGGCAGCGACTCGAAGTCATCGGCTTCGTAGCGGTCGAAGCGGGGATCGCGCTCCCCGCACCGCCCGAGCGGCGATTCCGAAGAGCTCGACGAACGCCTCAGGATCGCCAAGTTCACGAGTGACCGCTGCCTGCATCGCCGCAGCAGACGTGATCGCATCAGCAGCCGACGCAAAGACAGCCATCACGCCGTCACCCTTGTGCTTCACGAGCTCGCCCCCACCGCGCTCGATCGCGTCGGTCAGAAGCCGATCGTGCACGCGCCGACGCACGTCGAACGCCTCGTCCCCGAGCCGCTGACGAAGCGAAGTCGACCCCACCAAATCCGTGAACATGATCGTGCACGTACGCGCACCCACAACCCAAGCATGCCCCACCTACCCACCGCCTGGTCAGGGTTCGCTACGACCCTTTACCCACTCGAACCAGTCCGTCCCGAGGGCGGCGCGAAGTCTCGACAGGTAGGTGCTGAGCGTCTTTGCCGCCCGCTCGGGTGGCTCCTCGCCGGCCCACACCGCGGCGATCAGCCGCTCGACCGACACCACCTTGCCGGCGTGAATGACGAGGGCCGCGAGCAGTCTCCGTTGGCGTGGACCGCCGACTGGGCACCTCCGTGTCGTTGTCACGCACCTCGACCGGGCCCAGGACCTGGATCTCCATGAATGTCCCCCGACTTCCTGGCAGATCAGCGACATCCTGAACCCGCGAGGTCGGCGTTCGCAATCGGTCGAGGATCGTCACGTGCCGGCCGGATACTGCGGACAGGTCACGTGGTACGGCTCGCCCTCGGGGAGGAACTTGGTCCACTCGTCTCGAGTGAGATTGCGGCCGGCGGCCTCGCACGCCCGCACCCGCCACACCGCCGGGTCGAGATCCCAGATCATCATGCGGTGGTGTTCGGGGTCTTGGAGCGACCACGGTCTTGCCGTTCGTCGTCATTCCGGCACTCCGCTCGAGAAGATGGAGGTGGCTCGGATCGGCGTCGCCGATTGGTTGCCCCGTGCCGACGTCCCAGAGCTGGATCGATGTCGTCTCCGCCGACGACGACGCCTCGGGCGCCGCCTTCCGTCGGATGCGACCGCGACCCGTGCGCTGCCGGCTGGACCCGTGAAGCTCGGGCCCGCCTGTCGGTCTGCCACCGGCTCGACGAGTCGGATCTCCCCCGTCACGACGTTCGGAAGGATCAGAGCCCCGCCTGGCCCCCAACCGGGGTGCAAGTAGGGGTCCGTCGGTGATCCGTAGGTGCGAATCGGCTGGCCGGACGCGTCGAAGACCCATGCCTTCCCTTGTGCGTCGGCAGCCGGCGCCGCCGACCGCCAGCTTTCCGTCCGTGTCGTACTGCAGAGCTCGAGCGGCAAGTGAAGGTCGGGGAGGGCAAGGTCCGCGAGAAGCGCACCGGTCATGGCGTCGATTCGAACCACTCGGTCGTGGACTCCGCCTGCGAGCACCCGCCATCAGGGCTCCACGCAAGTGGTTCGCCGATGAACGGCACACCGGGCACGGGGAGGCGGCGGAGAGAGGACCCGTCGGCCACGGAGAACACCTCGATCTCGGCCGGCTGGCCGTCGTACGCGGCGGAGCCGATCGCAACCTCCCGTCCGTTCGGGCTGAAGGCGACCTCGAAGGGGCGCGGTGCTCGAGTTCTCCCAATTCGGGAACCGTCGGGCCGGGTGCAGGGTCTGCAGAAGCTTTCCGGTTGCGACGTCGACGATTGCCGTGTCGTTGTCGGAACCATCGATCGGGACGGCGAACCGGGTGCCGTCGGGTGAGAACGTGGCGATCCAGCCCGGTGGTCTTCCGCTGGACGCGCCAGCTTCTGGCGCCCGACGAGGTCGAGCAGCGCGATCTCGCCGCCGCTCGCTGGCGACGAGGAGCGTCGTGTCGTCGGGCGTGAAGCCGAGACCGATCGGCGACTGGAGCGGAGAAGGGCACCGTTTGGTCAGGGCCGACCCGTTCGCCGGTCGCCGAGTCGAAGAGCCAGACGGTTCCGCAGCCGCATGACGGCGCCCATCAGCGATCCGTCGCTGCTGAACGCGATATTGACCGCGTAGCCGCCGTCTGCTCCGGCGTGCCGAGCGTCTTGCCCGTGGCAACGTCGACGATCTGGACGTCTGCACGCCGAACGTTCCGACGCCGAGCCGCGTCCCGTTCTTGTTCAACGCGATCGTCGCCGGAAAGGCGAGGCTCACCGGCGGGCGCGATCGTTCTCCGCGTCGCCACATCGACGACGGCGATGTTCCCGACCCCGCTCTCGATGGCCAGCCGCGTGCCGTCGCCGCTGAACGCGAGCGCCGTCGCCGGCGGCCCATCGATCGTCCCGAGCACCGTTCCGCTGGCGGCGTCGACGAGCCGCACCCCGGTCGCAGTCGCGATGGCAACCGTGCCCTTGCTTCGGAGCCACGTCGACGGGGACGGCGTCCGCCGTACAACGCACTCGCGATGCCGTCGCTCGCCAGGACGTGCACGCCGCCGTGCTCGTCTGCGCGCGAGAACCTCAGGGCTCTTCGGGGCGAATGGCGAGTCCACCCGAGGCTCCAAGTCCTCCGAACACCGGGCCGTCACCTAGCCTGCCACTCGTGCACGGTCGCGCCGGTGGAGGTGTCGATCTCGACGAGGCGTCCGTCCGACGTTCCGCCGGACACCTCGGTTCCATCAGGGCTGAAGACGACGTTCAGCAATGGGGTCGTGTGCACCGATCGGAGGAGCGTCGGATTCGCGAGGAGCGCGACCTCGAGGGAACCCAAGGTGTCGTCGTCCGGGAGCAGCCGATCGGCCTCGAGCGCGAGGAGCAGACGCCTGCGAAGGATTCGACGCGGCGAGTGACCTGGCCTGGAACGCCAGTCGTCCCAGGGTTGCCGTGCGTGCCTCCGCGGTGGCTTGCTGCGCGGTGGTCGCTGCGAGCGCTCTTGTGCCTGTGCGCGGTTCCGTTGATCCGTCGCCTCGCTGCGTTGTGCGACCGCGCACCGCGCCCGTGATGAGCGCGACGACGAGCGCAGCGCTGACTCCCGACGACCGAGCCGATGGAGCCGCCGGGTGGCACGCCGATCCTTGCGCCGTGGCGGCATCGCGCGCCGCGTGTCGACGCGGCGACGAAGTCTCGTTCGTCGGTCGAGAGGCGCTCGGGGTTTGCCCCTGCCCACTCGGAAGCCGCTTCGAGGCGCGCGCCCCGGAGCAGGTCGGCCTCTTCCCGACCTCCCTGCACCCATGCCTCGCCCGCCTCGGCGACTCGGCGCATGACGCGGAGCCCTTCACGGTCCTCGTCGACCCATGCCTTGAGTCGGGGCCATTCGGTGAGGAGGGCTTCGTGCCCGACCTCGACCGTCGGCTCTCGTGTCGCGGGATCGCGATCGAACGTCAGGAGGCGTTGGCTCCCGAACGCATCGACGCACGCGCTCCATCGCTTCGGCCCCGACGGGCAGCGCGAGCAGCTCAGACCGACGCGCTCGACGCCGAGTGTCGGCCGCCCCGTCGCCCGGTGTCACGAGTCGGGTGAAGAGCTCACGTGCCGCGAGTCGATCTTCGTCACCGAGACCCTGGTACTCCTCCTCGGCGCGACGACCGAGCGCGCCCGACACGCCGCCGAGCTCGCGGTACGCGGCGAGCGTCATGACGAGTCCGTCGCGGCGGTCGTAGAGCTCGGTGAGGCAGTACTGCAACAACGGAAGCGCCGCCGGTCGCTCTGAGACGTCCGCGACGATCGCGGCCAGGAGTCCCGGTTCGAGACGGGCTCCTGCACGTTCGGCCGGGCCCGCGACGGCTCGCTCGAGCTCCTCGGCCGACAGCGGTGTGATGGCCACGTGGTGCGCGGCCATCAGCTCGCCGATCGATCGATGCGTCAGCGGGCGGTCGAAGTAGTCGGCCCGGACCGTGGCTACGACTCGCAGCCGAGCCTCGTCGTCGCCAACGGCGGACGCCAGTGCGGCAAGGAACTGGTCGCGCTCGTCGCCGTCGACTTGCGTGAACAGCTCTTCGAACTGGTCGACCACGAGCACGAGCTCGGTTGTGTCGGACGGGAGTGAGCGCCGAACCGCCCGGGCCATGCCCCGGTCGCCATCGCGGAGCTGCTCGAGCAACGACGTAGGCGGATTGATGGCGACTCGCAACAGCGCCGACTCGAGCTCCTCGTAGGGCCGTCGGCCCGGCACCATCGTCGTCACGAACCACCGGTTCGATCCGGGCACCGCGCCGTCGCGCAAGACCGGAACGAATCCCGCGCGTACGACACTCGACTTTCCGCTGCCCGACGGGCCCACGACTGCGAGGAACCGAGAGTCGCGAATCTCGGACACGAGCTGATCGACGAGTCGAGTGCGACCGAAGAAGTCGGCGGCATCGGCCTCGTCGAACGAGCGGAGACCCTTGTACGGGTTCGTCGCCGCGATCGCGAGCGCGGCCATCGTGACGTGGGCGCCTCGCCCGCGACGCGGGCGGGCCGTTCGGGCGCGATCTCGTCGGTCGTCGCCATGCGCCCGCCCGTGGCGGCCGCCGAATGCAGAGCGTCGACGAGCTCGGCGACCGAGCCGTACCGTCCCTCGGGCTCGGGCATCGTGGCTCGCTGCAACACCAAGTCGAGCACGGTCGGAAGATCCGGGCGCTGCGACGACAGTGCGGGTGCGGGGCGGGCGAGCTTCTCGCCGACGAGCGACGTGACTGTCTGCGATCGGTACGGGAGCTGTCCGGTCAACAGCTCGAAGATCAACACCCCGAGGGAGTAGATGTCGGAACGGGCGTGATCGTCTGACCGGTCATCTGCTCGGGACTCGCATAGGCCGGCGACCCAGCGGAGCGGAGCTCGTCTCCGACGTCTCCGGGCTGCGACGCCGCGAGGGCGATCCCGAAGTCGGACAGGTACACGTTGCCTTCGTCGTCGAGCAGCAAGTTGCCCGGCTTGATGTCGCGGTGCACGACGCCCGCGTGATGAGCCGTGCTCAGTGCGCCACCGACCTGATCCACGATCCGCATGGTCTCGTCGAGATCGAGCGGTCCGTCGACGAGACGATCCTCGACCGTCCCGCCGCGCAGCCAGCGCATCACGAGGTACGCGCCGCCGGGCTCTCGCCAGAAGTCGTACAGCGGCACGATGTGCGGATGCTCGAGGCGGGCGACGAGCTGCGCCTCGCTTCTCGAACCGGCGGACGAACACGGGGTCGTCGGCGAGATCGGGGTGGATGACCTTCACCGCGACATCGCGGCCCACACCGGGCTGGGTCGCGCGGTACACGACGCCGAAGCGACCCTCACCGAGCTTCTCGCCGAGGAGGTAGCCCCGCAGCGCTCGGGGCGCAGGTTCCTCGTCGAGGCGCGGGTCGCGAGTCGCGATCATGCGCTCGAGCTCGACCAGCTCGCCTGACGGCTCGAGGCCGACCTCCTCGGCGAGATGAGCGCGGTAGGTCTGGAAGGAGCGGAGCGCGTCGGCCTGCCGACCATCCCGATACAGCGCGAGCATGAGCTTGTGCCGCGACCGTTCGCGCAACGGGAACTCGACGGTCAGGCGCTCGAGCTCGCCGACTGCTTCGGTCTCGCCGCGGAGCAGCAACGCCTCGGCTCGATCCTCGCGCGCGCTGAGGCGAAGCTCCTCGAGTCGAGCGGCGTCAGCCCAGACCCACGATTCGGACGCGAACTCGTCGTACGCGGGCCCGTTCCACAGGGCGAGCGCTTCGTCGAGTCGCACCTTCGCCTCGGTCGCGTCGCCCGCTGCAAGCCGCGAATGCGCTGCGGTCAGCAGCCGCTCGAAGCGCGTGGCATCGACCATGTCGGGGTCGACGACGAGTGAGTAGCCCGGGTCGCGCTTCTGGATGAGACCGTCACCGAGCGTGGCCCGCAGTCGCGACACGTAGGTGCGCATGGTGTTGGCCGCCTGTTCGGGCGGCTCCTCGCCGGCCCAGACGGCGTCGATCAGCCGGTCGACCGACACGACCTTTCCGGCGTTGACCACGAGAGCGGCGAGGAGCCGCCGTTGCCGTGGACCGCCGACCGGGACCTCGGTACCGTTGTCACGCAGCTCGACCGGGCCCAGGACCTGGATCTCCATGAATGCCACCCCGACTTCTGGCAGATCAGCGACATCCTGAACCTACGAAGTCAGCGTTGCAATCGGCCGATGGTTCGGGTCTGACGCCGCTGACGACGGGATTGGCAGTTCGGGGCACGCATGGCAACCCCGACCTACCAATCTCAGTCGGGTTGTACGTGGGTGAAGCCGAAGCGGCCCTTGATGCACAGGTTTCCGTGGGTGATCGAGTGGTCTGAGGGGCTCGTCACCTTCACGATGCGGTTGTCCTGCACGTGCAGGTCGAGGTTGCAGCCGACGCCGCAGTAGCCGCAGATCGTGGTCGTGACCGTCTGCTCGTCTTCGTGCCACGTGCCGTCATGGCGCATCTCGAACTCGGTCGTCGGCGTGAGCGCTCCGGTCGGACACACGGCGATGCAATTGCCGCAGTAGACGCAGGCGGAGTCGGGAAGCGCGGCGTCCCACTCCGCGGAGATGTGGGCGTCGAATCCGCGCCCGGCGACCGAGATCGCGAATGTGTTCTGCCACTGCTCACCGCACGCGTCGACGCACTTGTAACAGAGGATGCACCGCCCGTAGTCGCGCACGTACAGGTCGTTGTCGATCGTCGCGGGCTGATGCACCGTCGCTGCGTCGGCGCCGAAGCGGGCCGGCTCCGCGCCGTACTCGTCGATCCACGCCGCGACGTTCGGAGCCCAGTCGAGCGCACTGGTCGAGGCGAGCAGCTCGAGCACGAGCTTGCGCGCGTGGGCGGTGCGATCGGTCGCGGTGTGCACGACCATGTCGTCTTCGACCTGTCGGGAGCACGCGGGCACGAGCACACGGCTGCCCTCGAGCTCGACGACGCAGATGCGGCATGCGTTCTTCGGCGCGAGGGTCTCGCCGAAGCACAGCGTCGGCACATCGACGTCGGCGGCTCGGCACGCGTCGAGGATCGTCGCGCCCGTCGGCACCGTGACGGTGCGGCCGTCGATCTCGAGGTCAGGCACGGGGCCCTGCCCCGAACGGCTCGAAGCGGCGCAACGCGGACTCCACCGCGTCGTACGCGGTCTGGCCGAGGCCGCAGATCGAGGCGTCCCGCATGCATCTGCCCACCTCATCGAGGAGCGCGAGCTCGTGGTCGCGGTCAGCGCCGTTGGTCAGCCGGACGAGTGCCTCCTGCTGCCGGACCGTGCCGACGCGGCACGGCACGCACTGCCCGCAGCTTTCGTGGCGGAAGAAGCCGGCGATGCGCACGAGCAGCGGCGCGAGGTCCACGCTGTCGTCGAGCGGCAGGATCACGCCCGACCCGAGCGATGCGCCGATCGCCCGAGCCCCTTCGAACGTCAGCGGAGTGTCGAGCGCCTCCGGGCCGACGAATCGGCCCGCAACGCCGCCGAGGAGCACCGCTTGCAGACGGCCCGATCCGCCGACGCCGCCCGCCAGATCCATGACCTCGCGAAGGGTGGCTCCGAACGCGACTTCGTAGACGCCCGGCCGCCCGATGTGGCCCGACACGCAGAACAGCTTCGTACCCGTCGATGTCCCCGAGCCGGTGCGAGCAAACGCGTCGCCGCCGCCCAGCACGATCGGCAGGACGTTCACGAGGGTCTCGACGTTGTTCGCAACCGTGGGCCGCCCGAAGAGGCCGACGTCGACAGGAAACGGAGGCTTGCTGCGCGGCTCGCCGCGGTAGCCCTCGATCGAGTTGAACAGCGCTGTCTCCTCGCCGCAGATGTATGCGCCGGCACCCTTGCGCAGCTCGATCTCGAAGCGCATGCCGGTGCCCAAGACATCGTCGCCGAGGAGGTCGTGCGAGCGAGCCTCGTCGATCGCACGCGCGAGCCGCTGCCATGCAATCGGGTACTCGCCGCGCATGTACAGGTAGGCCTTCTCGCAGCCGGTCGCGAAGCCGGCGATCGTCATCGCCTCGACGAGCGAGAACGGATCGTTCTCGATGAGCACGCGGTCCTTGAACGTGCCCGGCTCGCTCTCGTCCGCATTCGCGACGAGGTAGTGCGGGCGCGACTCGTGCGCGGCAACGGCTTGCCACTTCCGCCCGGTCGGGAACGCCGCGCCACCGCGGCCGACGAGCCCGCTGCGCACGACCTCGTCGACGACGGCGGCCGCACCGATCTCGATCGCCTTGCGAAGGGCGTCGTAGCCGCCATGCGCTTGATACGAGGCGAGCGACGAGGGGTCGACGACTCCGGCGCGGGCGAGGAGCACGAGCCCCTGCTGTCCCTGCTGCGGCACTGACCACACGGAGTCCCACTCGCCGTCGTGCACCGGTGCCGCGAACGGGGTCTCGCCCGCCTCGACCCGCAGGGCGGCCGGCGCCCGCTCGCACAGACCGAGGCACGGGCTCGCCTCACCGGGAGCCGGACCTCCGGCGACCGCGCACGCGATGTCGACGCACGCATGCACCCGGCGGGGGGAGCTCGGCTCGAGCGCGAACAGGTCGTAGAAGGACGCCACGCCGTAGGCCTCGGCGGGAGCGACCGAAAGTCGACGGCAGACGTAGTCGAGGCCACCGCGGCTGATCCACCCGACGCGGTCCTGCAGCGCGTGCAGCGCCGGGAGCAGCAGGTCTCGTCGCTCACCGTCTGCGCGCGCGACCCGTAGCTGAGGGTCGAGCGGTGTCGCGGCGCCGAGCACGCGGTCGACCGCATCGACTTCAGCCTCGCTCGGAGCGTCGGTCGAGAACCGAAGGTCCACTAGGCCACTTCCACGCGCACTGCGGTCGCCTTGAACTCTGCGGTGCCGCTCCGCGGATCGGTCGCGTTGATCGTGAGCACGTTGGTGTCGGCCTCGTCGGGGAAGTGGAAGGTGATGAACGTGAGGCCGGGGCGAAGGCCCTCGTCGACGCGCGCGGGAACCACGATCGTGCCGCGTCGCGACGTGACGCGGACGGATTGGCCCGCGGTGACTCCGATGCGTCGGGCGTCGTCAGGCGACAGGTCGATGCCTTCCCCGTCACCTCTGAGCGGCGACGCGATCGGGCCACTCTGCACTCCGGTGTTGTAGCTGTCGAGGCGGCGGCCCGTCGTGAGTCGGAGCGGGAACTCGTCATTGAGCTCATCGACCGGCAGCTCGTGCTCGACGACGGAGAACGCAGCGGGCATGCCCCGCTCGCTCGGGTCATCGGCCCAGAGCCGGCCGTGGAGGTACGACGGCTCGATGCCATCTTCGTCGGGGCACGGCCATTGGATGCCACCGAGGTCCTCGAGTCGCGCGTAGCTCATGCCACGATGCATCGGCGAGAGCGACCGCAGCTCGTTCCACACGTCCTCGGCGATCGGCTCGGGCCACACACGGTCGAGGTGCCGCGCGACCTCGGTCAGGATCCACAGGTCGTCGCGCGCCTCGCCGGGCGGCTCCACCGCCTTGCGCACACGTTGCACTCGTCGCTCGCTGTTCGTGACCGTGCCGTCCGCCTCGCACCACGCGGCCGCCGCCGGCAGCACGACGTCGGCGAGCTCCGCGGTCTGCGTCAGGAACAGGTCCTGCACGACCAGCAGGTCGAGCTCGCTGAGCAGGTGGCGCGCATGCAGCACGTCGGCCTCGCTCTGCGCGGGGTTCTCGCCCATGACGTAGAGCGCGCGCAGCGAGCCCTGCTCCATCGCCTCGAACATCGCAGAGAGGTGCATCCCGTACCGAGGGGGGATCGTCGCGTCATACGTCGCGTCGAAGCGCGAACCGGGCCTCGTCGTCGTCGACGATGTCCTGGAAGCCGGGGAGCTTGTTCGGGATGGCGCCCATGTCGCCGCCGCCCTGCACGTTGTTCTGCCCGCGGAGCGGTGACAGCCCGCTGCCCTCCCGGCCCACGTGGCCGGTGAGCAGCGCGAGGTTGATGAGGCTCAGCACGTTGTCGACCGCGTTGTGATGCTCGGTGATGCCGAGCGTCCAGCACAGCTGTGCCTTGGCGGCCTTGGCGTATGCGTGCGCGAGCTCACGGATCGTCTCGGCGGGCACGCCGGTCTCCATCTCGCCCCGCTCGAGCGTCCAGGGCTCGACGGAGGCGGCATACGACTCGAAGCCGCTCGTGGCCCGCTCGATGAACGACTGGTGCGCCAGGCCCGCGTGGATGATCTCGCGCGCGATCGCGTTCGAGAGTGCGATGTCGGTGCCCGTGTCGATGCCGAGCCAGGTGTCCGCGCAGCGCGCAGTCGACGTGCGGCGCGGATCCACGACGAACAGGCGAGCGCCCTGGTGCACCGCCTTGAGCACGTGGTGGAAGAAGATCGGATGCGCTTCGCGCGCGTTCGAGCCCCAGAGGACGATGACATCGGCGTCCTCTGTCTCTCGGTAGCTGCTCGTGCCACCACCCAACCCGAAGATGGTCGCCAGACCGACGACCGAAGGGGCGTGTCAGGTGCGGTTGCAGGAGTCGATGTTGTTGGTGCCGATCGCCTGTCGAACGAGCTTCTGCGCGAGGTAGTTGGCCTCGTTGGTCGACTTCGAGCACGCGAAGAAGCCGACGGCGTCAGCGCCGTGGGCCGCGATCGTGCTGGTCAGACCACTCGCGACACGGGTGAGGGCTTCATCCCAGGTCGCCGGACGCAGGGCACCGTTCTCGCGGACGAGCGGCGTGGTGAGTCGTGCGGGCATGAATTCACCGTATCGCTGGGTAGACAGGTCCCCGTGAGCGACTTCAACACTCAGGTCATCGACGAGTTCCGCGCCAACCACGGCAAGCTCGCCTCCTTCGGCGAGACCACGATGCTCCTCCTCCATCACAAGGGCGCGAAGACCGGCACCGAGCGCGTCAACCCCGTCGCGTACCAAGTGGTCGGCGGCGACTACGCGATCTTCGCCTCGAAGGCGGGCGCGCCGACGAACCCCGACTGGTACTACAACCTCGTCGCCAATCCCGATACGAAGGTGGAGATCGGCGACGAAACGATCCAGGTGCACGCCCGCGTTGCCGAAGGCGACGAACGTCAGCGCATCTGGACGAAGCAGATGGCCAACATCCCGAACTTCGCCAGCTACGAGGAGAAGACCGACCGCCAGATCCCGGTGGTCATCCTCGAACCCCGCTGACCCCCCCGATCCCGTGTGCGCGCCAGCCGGTCAGATGGTCCGGCTGGTGCCCACTCGCTCCTCCCACTGCTCGAGGTCGTGGGAGAAGATGAGCTCCGCTCCGGCGGCCTCTTGCGCTCGCAGCCACGTGAACGTCTCTCGCTGACGGTCTGGGTCGTAGGAGTAGCTCGGCAGGGCGTCGAGGTCGAGGGCGAGGCGGCAGTAGCACGCGTCGCCGACGAGGATCGTGGTGCCCTCGACCACGAGTGACTGGTGCCCCGAGGTGTGTCCGGACGTGACGACAGTGCGCAGCGTGCCGTCACCGAAGATGTCGTGATCGCCGTCGAGCAGGTCGACGTCGTGGCCGATGTCGAAGTCGGCGGGGTCGTACACGCCGAACTCGATGAGGCGAGCGTTGTGGCCGGCCTCCCACTCGAGCCGCTGCACCAGCAGCCGAGCGTTGGGCACCTCGACATGCCCGCCGCAGTGGTCGAAGTGCAGGTGGCTGCTCACGATGATGGCGACGTCGGCGGGATCGAAGCCCGCGGCGCGGAGCTGGGGGCCGACACTGCCGTCCGCGGCGAGCTCGGGTGTGAACATCGATTCGAGCCCGTGCAGACGGGCAGTGGAATGGGCGACGTCGGGATGCATGCCGGTATCGAACAGCACGAGGCCGCGGGGATGTTCGACGAGGAACGCGGGCACGGGCATGCGGAAGTCGCCGGTCTGGCCAGTGACCATCGTGGCCGCGTCGGTGGTGAGCCAGCCACAGCTGATGGGGTGGATCGGCAAGGGCACGAATCGAGAGTAGGACCTACGCTCCGGCGATGACCGAACGAATGATCAAGGCCAACGGCGTCGACATCTGCACCGAGGCGTTCGGCGATCCGAGCGACACGCCCGTCTTGCTCGTCATGGGAGCGAGCGCGTCCATGCTGCTGTGGCCGGAGGAGTTCTGCGAGCGCATCGCTGCGGCCGGGCGCTACGTCATCCGATACGACAACCGCGACACCGGCCGATCGGTGCACTACCCGGTGGGCGAGCCGGACTACTCGGTCGAGGACATGGCAGATGACGCGGTCGGGGTGCTCGACGCCTACGGCATCGACACGGCGCACATCGTCGGCGCGTCGATGGGCGGGATGATCGTGCAGCAGGTCGCGCTCCGACACCGCGATCGAGTGCGCACGATCACGCCCATCATGTCGACCCCAGATCCGGCTGCGGTCCTCGGCGCGATGACCGGAGACGACACGGGTGGTGCACTGCCCGGCCCCAGCGCCGCGGTGCTCGCGGTCGCGATGGCCGGCCCGACGCTCGACTACAGCGACAAGAACGCCGTGATCCAGAACCGCGTCGACATGTTCCGCATCCTGCACGGGCCCGCCCATCCGTTCGACGAGGCGGGCCAGCTCGACCTGTACACGCGTGAGGTCAACCGCGACCCGCAGTTCGCCTCGACGCAGAACCATTCGGTGGCAATCGCGAAGACACCGTCTTGGCGCACCCGTCTTTCGACCCTCGATGTGCCGACGTTGGTCATCCACGGCACGGCCGACCCGATCCTCCCGTACGAGCACGGGGTCGCGCTCGCCAAGGAGATCCCCGGCGCGGATCTGATCACGATGGAGGGTGTCGGTCACGAGCTGCCGGCGGAGGAGTGGGACACGATCGTCCCGGCGATCCTCCGTCACACCGCGGGGTAGGCGGCGTGCGGATCCGACAGCTCGGGTCCGACGACGTCGACATCCTCCGTTCGATCCGCCTCGAGGCGCTCGCCACAGACCCGGACGCGTTCGGCAGCACGTTCGAGCGCGAGGAGGCGCGGAGCGCCGAGGACTGGATCGCGTGGATCGCGCGTGGGGCGACGTTCGTGGGCGAGGATGACGACGGGCCGACCGGTCTCGTCGTCGCGGTGCCCAACGAGGACCCGCTCACCGTGTCGCTCTACGCGATGTTCGTGTCGAGTCGGGCCCGCCGCCAAGGCCTCGGCGGTGCGCTCGTCGCAGCCGGGGTCAGCTGGGCCGCGTCGACGGGAGCGGAGCGCGTCACCCTCATGGTGGTCGAGGGCAACACGCCGGCGGCGACGCTCTACGAATCGTGCGGCTTCGCCTACACGGGGGAGCGTGACCTGCGCGACCGTGATGAGGCCGTCGAGCTCGAGATGGCCCGCGTCATCCGTAGTGAACGGTGACCGGCGCGCTGAACAGCTGCGCCGCCCTGCGCAGGCGCTCGTGCTCGACGTCGTCGAACTGCTGGGTCGCCCGATCGATCAGACCATTGAGGTCGAGCGCGCGTAGGTAGGCGTTGCTCTCCTGTGCCGGCTCGAGCGCCTTCCAGAGCATGAGCTTCCCGGCGATCCCGAGTGCGAGGGTCTCGAGGGCGACGAGCTCCTGCGGCTCCGTGTGCTTGGCGGCCTTCGCCGCCAACCATCCACCGAGGCCCTTCCAGTGGTGCGTCCGCACGCCGAACTCGGCCATGAGCCCCTCGAACACGGCCTGATCGGCTTCGATCTCGACGGCGAGGTCGGGCATGACGCGCCGCGCGAGATCCACGCCTGCCACCGATCCCGCATGGTGGTCGGACAGGTACGTCTGCAACGCATGTGACGTCATGTCCCCCACGTGCCCGCGACGGGCAGTGTCGAAACCTCAACGTGCGGTACGCACGTCATGTCACGGTGCGGTACGCACGTCATGTCACGGTGCGGTACGCACGTCATGTCACGGTGCTTGGAGCACGTGCACGACGCACACCGCGCCGACGCCGACCATGTGGGCCAGGCCGGTGCGTGCCCCCGCATGCTGGCGGGCGCCACCTTCGCCGCGGAGCTGGGTCGTCACCTCGCAGATCTGCCCGACACCCGTCGGGCCGATCGGGTGAC
>CAVSDE010000006.1:0-539604 GCA_963726695.1 uncultured Acidimicrobiales bacterium | reverse complement strand
TCGTCGAACGCCAAGGTTATTTCGGCCGTGCCGCTCTCGTCCGGAGGAGCCCTGAATTCTTGCCGCGCAATTGGCGCCGTACGATCCGATGGTTTCAACGAAGCGCCTCGCGTGCGGGCTGGTCTGACAAAAGCCGTCCAAAAAGCGAATTGCCGCCCGAGGAGACGATCTCGACGGAGACAATTTCACCGGTGCGATCACGCTGCCGTCCATGAGCACCGGCTGCAGATACGGCGACTTGCCGGCGATCTGACCCGGGTGACGGCCGGGTTTTTCAATGAGCACATCGAGCACGCGCCCAATCATCTTGCGATTGAACGCGTGCCGCTGATGGTCGAGGAGGGTCTGAAGACGCAACAGCCGTTCCGACTTCACCGCCTCGGGGACCTGCTTTTCCAACTCCGCCGCCGGGGTGCCTGGGCGTGCCGAATATTTGAACGAGAAGGCATTCGCGAACGCGACCTCTTCGATCAAATCCAGGGTCGCCTCGAAATCTTCTTCCGTTTCGCCTGGAAAGCCAACGATGAAATCGGACGACAAAGCGATGTCCGGCCGCGCGTCCCGGATTTCGCCGGCAAGCGCGATGTAATCGGCGCGCGTGTGCCTGCGGTTCATCTTGGCGAGTATTGTGTCCGAACCCGATTGCACCGGCAGATGCAGGAACGGCATCAGGCAAGGTTGATCGCGATGCGCCTTTATGAGACTGGCATCCATGTCGCCCGGATGGCTCGTCGTGTAGCGGATGCGGGCGATGCCTGGCACTTCGCCGATCCTGCGCCATAAGCAAGGCCAGCGATGCGGCGGTGCCTTCCTGGGTTTGACCATGATAGGCATTGACGTTTTGACCGATGAGGCTCACCTCGCGAACACCCGCGGCGGCCAGCATTTCGACTTCGGCGACAATCTCTTCGACCGGCCGCGAGACCTCGGCGCCCCGTGTATAAGGCACCACGCAGAACGTGCAGAATTTGTCGCAGCCTTCTTGCACCGTGACAAAGGCGGAGACGCCGCGTTTGCGGATAACGTCCGGTTCTGGCGCGGCCAGGTGATCGAACTTGCTCTCGGCGGGAAAATCCGCGTCGAAAATGGCGCGCGAGATTTCGGCGCGGCGCAAAAGCTCCGGCAGGCGGTGATAGCTTTGCGGTCCGACGACGATATCCACCGCCTTTTGCCGCCGGAAAATCTCCGCCCCCTCGGCCTGCGCGACGCAGCCCGCGACGACGATCTTGGTCTCTTGCCCAGCCTCGGCACGCGCCGCCTTGAGCGCGCGCAACTTGCCCAATTCGGAGAACACCTTCTCGCTGGCGCGCTCCCTTATGTGGCAGGTATTCAACACCACAAGATCGGCTTCTTCCAAATGCGCGGTCGCGGCATAGCCCTCCGGCGCGAGAACATCGGCCATCCTTTGCGCATCATAAACATTCATCTGACAGCCGTAAGACTTCACGAACAGCCGGCGGGGGGATTTCACCGGATTCGGTCCTGGTTCCCCTGGAACCTCCCCGGCGGTACGCGCTTTATCGAATTGAGACATCGTCTCCCATTGTCCACGAGGCGTTCGCCTCTCTATACTTTGCCCGGTTTGGCTTGTTCGAGGAGCTTGACCTCGTCAGAATCGCAGTTTTTGTCAAAAGTACCCTCAGACGGGATTCTCTCGCACATATTATAGCAGGTCGCGCCGCATAACGAGAGCCGCCGCCGAGCCGCTTCCCTCGGTTCGATAGTACGCTTTCCGCTCCCCGACCGGCTCGAAACCGAAATTCGCGTAAAGGGCGCGGGCCGCGGTATTTTCAACATCGACTTCGAGAAACAAACGGCTGACCCGGTTCACCGTGAGCTCATACAAATGCGGCCGCAGAAGGCGGGTGGCAATCCCTTGCCGCCGCCACTCCGGCGCAACGGCGATCGTCAGGATTTCCGCTTCGTCGGCGGCTATGCGGGACAGGATAAAGCCTGCCAATTGTTCCTCCCCGGCTTCGATCGCGCCATCGGCGAGAGTTTCCGGCGCGACAAAAAGCTGTTCGAAATCGGCTTCCTGCCACGGATAGGCGAAGCACGTCGCATGGATCGCGGCGCATTCGGCACTCCGATCGGCGCCGATCGGGCGGATATGAGGAGAAGCTTTGGCCGGCCAATTGATCATTGGCAATCACGATGGCGCCGGTTGGAATTGCGCGGCTTCTGGTAGCTTGGCGTCGGGCATCTTCAGATAGAGCGGCCGTGGCGGCGCCAGGGCGGGATCGGCCAAAAGCCCAAGTTTGGCAACAAAAACAATGTCCAATCTGGTATTTTCGATCTCGATCTCGGTCCCGGCCGCCGAAGCTTCAACTGCAAGCAGGGCCGCGCCAGGTCCCGCGAGCCGCACCGGACCCGCGCCAAGCGACCGCACGGCCTCGCGCGGCGAAACGATCCGGGGCGCCGCCGTAGCCCGTTCCGTCCGGACCAAATGCCGCAAAGTAAACATTGCCGTGCCGCGCATCGATCGCGACGGCGACAAGGTCCTAGCTTTTGCTCAAGGATCAAGGGTGCCGCAAGGGCCGCGAAGGTCGACACGCCGATGACTGGAATCTTGCACGCGAGCCGATCGCCCGCGCCGCCGCAATTCCAACGCGCAGGCCGGTGAAGGAGCCCGGACCAACGGTGACCGCGACCCGGTCAAGCGAAGCAAAGCCTCCCTCGGCGCCGCCCACGACCCGGTCAATCAACGGCAAAAGCGCTTCGGCATGGCCCCGCTGCATCGCGGTCACCGTCGCGCACGGTCGCGCCGCCGAGCCCACCGGGACGGGCGTGCTCGCGGCCGCGCCACTTGCCGATCGTCGCGCCCGTGCCCGCTCCGATCCGGCCGAGCTGCACCGCGCCGCCGCGCGCCTCGGCACACGCTGCGTATCCCTCGACCGCGCCGGGCCTCGTTGCTCCGTCACCGATGAGCAGATCGAACAAGGCCATGGTCACGACGATCGGCACTGGGCCGGCACCCGTCACGAATCCCGAGCCTTCCTCGGCGCACCAGCGCATCGCTCCGTCCGCCGCCGCGAGCCCGAACGCCGACCCGCCGGTGAGCACGACCGCGTCGAGCCGGTTGACCATCCGCTCGGGAGCGAGCAGGTCGAACTCGCGCGTCGCCGGTGCGCCGCCACGCACCTCACCCGATGCGACCGTGCCATCGGGGAAGAGGATCGCGGTGCAGCCGGTCTGGGCTTCGGGGTGCGTCCAATGCCCGACCCGCACGCCGGGGACGTCGGTGATCACTCCGGTTCCCCTGGATAGATGCGGGGCACGCGAGCACTGATGCCGCACAGGATCTCGTAGCTGATGGTGCCGAGCCGGTCTGCCCATTCCGTGGCGGTCACCTGCTCGCCGTCTTGCTCGCCGATCAGCACCACCTCGTCGCCGATGTGCACCGACGCATCGCACTCCACCATCAGCTGGTCCATGGTCACGACACCGACGATGGGACGGCGGCGACCACCGATCAGCACCTCGCCCCCAGCGAGCCCGAGGTTGCGAGGCACACCGTCGGCGTATCCGATCGGCACGGTCGCCACGACCGTGTCGGCGTCGAACGTATGGCGAAGCCCGTACGAGACGCCCTCCCCCGCCGCGACGACTTTCACGAACGACACGGCGGAGCGCAACCGCATCGCGGCGCGCAGCCCGGGCTCGGGCACGAGCGCCGCGACCTCCGGAGACGGCGCCAACCCGTAGATCGCGATGCCACACCGCACGAGATCGTGACGCGAGGAAGGGTGCGCGATCGCGCCCGCCGAGTTCGCGACATGGGTGAACGGCACCATGATGTTCTCGGCACCGATGAGCCTGACCACCTCGTCGAACACGGCGAGCTGCTGGCGAGTGAAGTCGTTGTCCGGCTCGTCCTCGACGGCGCCATGCGTCCACACGCTGCCGACCACGAGCTCCGGACGACGGTTGATCGCGCGCGCGAGGCCGAGCGCCTCCTCGGGCGTGCAGCCAACGCGATGCATCCCCGTGTCGACCTTCAGATGCATCGGCCACACCGGAGCACCGGGTGCTCGCAGCACCACACGAAGCGCCTCCTGGATGCCGTCGAACGTGTACACCGCAGGCTCGAGGTTGTGCTCGAGCGTGGCTTCCAGCGCGTCGATCGGTGGCTCGGACAGCACGATGATCCGGGCGGTGATCCCCTCGTCGTGGAGTGCGATCCCCTCTTCCACGAGCGCGACCGCGAGGCTCGTCGCTCCCCCCTCGAGCGCGGCGACTGCTGACTCGAGCGCGCCATGGCCATACCCATTCGCCTTGACCACCGCACACAAGGCGGCCGGGGACGCGATGCGTCGCAGCAACGCGACGTTGTGTCGAATGGCGTCGAGATCGATCTCGGCGACGGTGGGACGCAATGGACCGGGCGTGTGTCTCAGCTCGATCCGCGACCGCTGACCATGTACCGCAGGACGTCGCCGCGCGCGATCACGCCGAGGAGCCGACCATCCGCATCCACCACGGGCAGACGCGAGACGTCCCTGTCGTGCATGAGCGTCGCGGCGTCCTCGACTGCGGCGTCGGCGCCGATCGTGACGGGATCCTCGCCCATCACCTCTCCCACGGTCAGGCCGATCTGCTTGTGCAGCTCCTCCTCGAACTCGCGCCTCGCCTTCGGAAGCGAGATCACCGTGCCGAGGATGGCGATCGCGGTCGGCGCGTGGATCTGCGCGTCCTGCACGATCAGGTCGCTGTCGGTGAGCATGCCGACGACCTTGTTCTCGCCGTCGACCACCGGCCCGCCGCTCACACCCGCGTCGATGAGGCGCTGCATCCCGTCGGTCACGGACTCTTCACGAGTGAACGAGATGACGTTGGTCGTCATCACGTCACGGACGGCGGTGGGCATCGAGGCTCCTTGGCGCGTGCAGCGAATCGAGGACGGCAGGGACGAGGTCGGGAAGATCACCGGCGACGAGTCCTGAGGGCCAGCCTAGGGTCCCGGCTCGCCCGTGCACGAAGGCCGCCGCCGCCGCCGCTTCGAGGGGGGGCACACCGCACGCGAGGAACGCGCCGATGATCCCCGACAGCACGTCGCCCGTGCCCGCGGTCGCGAGCCGCGCGTCACCCTGGTTCGCGACGAGCACACGACCCCTCTCGTCGGCGACGATGGTGGTCGAGCCCTTGAGCAGCACGACGCAACGCAGGTCAGCCGCCAGCGACCGCGCTGCGTCGAATCGATCGGGACCGGGCGATGCGCCCGTGATCGCTTCGAACTCCCCGTCGTGGGGCGTGAGCACGAGGGGCCACGCTCGCTCACGGGCGAGCGCAGGGTTCTGTGGCACCGCGTGGAGGCCGTCTCCGTCGAGCACGAGCGGCAGCTCCGCCGACTCGATCACCCGGGCCACCTCCTGCAGCGTCGGGGCGGCGCGCCCCAGACCCGGGCCGACGACGAGCGCGCGGAATCGCCCGAGGTCCTCGAGCAGGTCGGTCGCCCAGCCATCAGATGGCAACGGATGACCGACGACCTCCTCGGGCGCCTCAGTGTCGTGGCCGCCTCCCGGCGTGCCCAACCGCACGTAGCCCGCGCCGGCACGCTGTGCGCCGCGGGCAGAGAGATGCGCGGCTCCGGTCATGCCGGGAGACCCCGCCGCGATCCACACCGCCGCCTTCCACTTGTGGGTCTCGCCCTGGCGTTGTGGGAGGAGCGCGGCAACGTCCTCGTCGGTCATCAACCACACCGTCGCGGCGCTCACGTCGAGGCCGATGTCGACGACCTCGATCTCGCCAGCGAGCTCAGCGCCGGGCGCAAGCAGCAAGCCGGGCTTGAGCGCCGCGAACGTGACCGTGCGCGCCGCAGACAGGACCCGCTCGGATGCGGCGCCCGTGAGCCCGTCGACACCGCTCGGGATGTCGACCGCGAGCACCGGTGCGTCGGTCTCGGGCGTGCGCCACGAGCCCCGGAAGCCCGTGCCGTACGCGGCATCGACGACAAGGTCCGCGGTCGGCAGCACCGACGGCTCGTCTGCCGCATCGACCTCGACGACGCGCACGCCGCGTCGCCGCAGACGGCGGGCCGCCTCGCGGCCGTCGCTTCCGTTGTTCCCCTTGCCTGCCAGCACGACGACCCGCCGGCCGTACGTGCCCCCGAGGATCTGGATCGCGGCGCGCGCCACCGCGGCGCCTGCCCTCCCGATGAGCACCTCCACCGGTTCCGGCGCGGCCGCGTCGATCGCCGCCATCTCCGCGGGGGTCACGATGGGAATCATCCAGAGCCGATGATGCCAGGCTGTCGTCATGAGCGATCGCGCCTCGATCAACTTCGACCGCCTCGCAGCCGTCTACGACACCAGCCGAGGCGGGCTCCCGCGCGGTGCGGCCTACGCCCGAGCGATCGCCCCGCATCTCCGCCCTGGCCTCGTGCTCGAGATCGGTGTCGGCACTGGCGCCGTCGCTCTCCCCCTTGTCGAGAGCGGTCATCCCGTGGTGGGAGTCGACCTGTCGCCGAAGATGCTGAGCGTCGCGGATGAGCGCCTCGGAGCTCGCATCGCAGTCGGCGACGTCATGGCGCTCCCGATCGCGACGGCGGCGGTCACGAACCTGGTCGCGGTGTGGGTCTTCCAGCTCGTCGCGAGCGTCGAAGCGACCATGAGCGAAGCCCGTCGAGCGCTCGCGGTCGGAGGTCGCTTCGTCGTGGTGCCGTCACGGGCCATCCATGAGCCCGACGACATCGACGCGGTGGCGGTCGACTTCAACGCGGTGCTGCACGGCGTGCGGCCGGACGATCCGAGCCGGCTCGTCGCGCGTGCCGAACCAGCGGGCTTCCGACTCGTCGTCCGCGACGTGACGCAAGCCCAGAGCTGGGACGAGTCACCCGCGGGGATCATCGAGCGCATCGAGAAGCGCACCTTCGGCATCCTGCTCGACCTCGGCGACGCCGATTGGCAGCGGGTCGTCGTCCCCGCGATCGAGGCGCTGCGAGGTCTGCCGGACCAGACGCGGCCGCGCACGCGCCACGCGCATCACGATCTGCTCGTGTTCGAAGCGGTGTAGCGCTACAGGGCGATCGCGATCGCCTGGGCCGTGCGCTCCGTGTGGGTCAGGGACAGCCGCCACTCACTCACTCCGCGTTCGGCAGCGAGCGCGGCTGCCTTGCCCTCCAGCCTCACGGCCGGTGCGCCGAGCGGGCCCCGCACGACCTCGACATCGCGGAAGTTGAACTTCCACAGTCCGACACCCATGGCCTTCATCACGGCTTCCTTCGCGGCGAAGCGCGCCGCAAGGCGCTCTGTGGGGTCCTTGCGCCGGGCTGCGTAGGCGCGTTCCGCATCGGAGAACAGCCGCTCGGCGATCCGCGGCGTGCGCTGCAAAGCGAGGCGGAAGCGGTCGATCTCCACGGCGTCGATGCCGACGCCGATCATGTGCGCCAGCGGTCGGCGAGGCGCTGGATGGGCTCGGTGAGCAAGTCCACGATGTCGATGGAGGCGAGAAGGTCGTCGCGGAACGTCGGTTCGGTCTCGGTGACCGCGTCGACGAGTGCGCCGTAGCGGCCGTATCCCTCGAGGACGCCTCGCGCGGCTGCCGCCGGTAGGCGGTCGACCCAGCGGACGTGCAGCAACGTGATGCCCGTCGTCTCTGATCCTTTGGCCTCGGGGACGAACACGATCGTGCGACCGTCGGCCCGTCCCTTCGTGGCGACCACCTCGCGTTCCACGGCGACGCGACGCTTCGTGCCCCGAAGCCGAGGGTTGCGCTCGGTACGAGATTCCAGGTCGCGGCCGATGCCCCCGCGGTCGACGACAGCGATCATCGCCTGATCCGCAGCAGGGTCTCCGTCGACTCGGTAGCGAGTGAACCCGATCACCGCCTCGATCGCCGGATCGAGCGCGCCCAGCTTGCGCAGCGCGCGGTAGCCGAGCCGATCGCGGGGCGCTCCCGCGTCGAGCACCGCTTGCACGAGCGGCACCGCGAGGAGCGTCTCGTCCGAGCGAGAGATGCCCACGGTCACGGTCTTGGCCTGGTGCTTGATCGCGTCGATCGGCCGCGTCAGCTCCTCGACCGCGCGCGTGAGCGCCTGGCTCAAGTCCTCGACGACGGCACTCGGCGTACCGACGCGACCGTGCTCCACCTCGTATGCGTCGAGGGGCGCGATCGCTGTCGCGTACCGAAGGAGCGAAGCCACCCGTACGGCGGTGCTTGCCTCGAGATGTCCGTCGTAGGCGCCGGTGCGCAGCTCGTCGAGGAACCGCCGGGCTACGGGCTCGAGTCTCGGCTTCAACCACCGAAGCAGCGCGTCGTCGCGCACCTCGGCCTCGACCGCGGCCTCGATTGATGCACGCGCCTCGCGGAGAGGACGAGCCTGGGCGTCGATCGCAAGCGCGGCCTCGTACGCGAAGAGATGACCGGCCATCGCTGACAGCACGAACGCGAGCGTCGGGTGCACTTGCGGCACGGAGATCACCGCCTGCGCGGCAGTGAACCGCTCGTCCCCATCACTCGCGATCACGACAGGCGCCGCCTTGTGCGCGCGGTAGATCGCGACTTCCTTCGCGACATCGTCGGCGTTCGACCCTGACAGTCCGGCTGCGCACACAAGGATGAGCGGCTCGGAGGACAGATCGATGTGCTTCTTGTCCTCGGTCGCGTCGCAGGCGATCGACTTGTAACAGAGCTCGGAGAGCTTGATGCGGGCCTCCTGGGCCGCGACCCGATTGAGCCCATTCCCGACCACCGCCCAATACCGGCGGGCGGGAGCCAGCCGCTGCGCCGCCTCTGCGATCACGGCGCGCCCCGCGATCACCCGCTGCATCGCGTCGGGAAGATCTCGCAGCGCGCCGAGCAGCTCGGACCGAGCCTCCGGGTTCGGCGCGCCGACGACATCGGCCAGCCCACACGCGAGCAGCACCCCCGCGGCGACCTGAGCGTAGAACGCCTTTGTCGAGGCGACGCTCATCTCCACGTCGCGCCCGTCCGAGGTGTAGAGCACGCCGTCGGTGCGCTCGGTGAGGTCGCTGTGGCGACGGTTCACGATCGCGATCACCGAGGCACCGCGTGACCGCGCCACGTCGACCGTGCGATTGGTGTCGGTCGTCGAGCCGGACTGGCTGATCGCGACGATGAGCGTGTCGCTCATGTCCGGCCGCATGCCGAAACCTGAGAGCTCGGTCGCGGGCGTCGAGTCGACCCGCAGGTCGAGCCCGTCGGTGAACGCCGCAAGCGTGAGCGCAAGGCTCTGACCGGCGACTGCAGCAGTGCCCTGCCCGATGACGACGACCCGCTCGAGTGCTCCGCTGCGCAGCCGGTCGGCGACGTCGTTCGGGATCGTCTCGGGGCCGAGTGACGCAAAGAGCTGACCGTCGGCGCGCTCGCCGATGTGCCCCCGCAGCGTCTTGCGCCAAGAGCCGGGCGACTCGACCATCTCCTTCAACAGGAAGTGCGGATACGCGCCGCGGTCGATGTCGCGCGTCGTGATCTGGGCGGTCTGCACGTCGCCAGGGGTGACCGCCAGCACCGTGCCGTCATAGGACAGACGGGTGATCCCGGCGAGCGAGCCCGCCTCGTCGCCCCGCAGCACGACGACCTGGCCGCGGCTCCCGTTCGGGTTGCCCGGATCCGAGGGGGTCTCGCCGTCGAGGCGCACGTACTCGGTCGTCTCTTCGACGAGGCCATAGGGCTCGCTGGCGACGACGAATGCATCCTCGGCCAGGCCCACGTACAGCCCTTGACCGCTGCCGCGCTGCGCGAGCAGCACGGTGTCGGGTGCGTCGGCCGCGCCCGCGGCGATCGCGACCGATCCTTCGAAGCTGGCCACGACTCTGCGAAACGCCTCGGCGATCTCCAGGCCCTCGGCCCTGCGTCGAGCCACCATCATCGGGATGACCTTGGCGTCGGTCGTGATCTCCACCGGGATCAGCAGGCCCTCCGTGGCCTTGAGGTCGGCATGGTTGTCGACATCTCCGTTCAGGGCTGCGACGACGTAGGGCGAGAGGTCGTCGAGTCGTCCGTCCGCGTCGCTGTTCAGCGGGTGTGCGTTCGGCTGCCCGATGAGGCCGACCGATGCCCAGCGGGTGTGCGCGAGCACCGTGGCCTTTGCGCTCGAAGACGACAATGCAAGACGCAACAGCTCATCGTTCGTGATCGCCTCACGCAGCACACGCGTGTTGTCGCCGAGCTCGCCGATCTCGGCTGCGGCCTTGTAGACGAAGCTGAGCACGCCGCGTTGCTCTCGCACCGAGCCGGCGCCGAAGAGTGGGTCGCGTCGGTCGTCGATCAGCGAGCGGACGGCGCGGCCGGTGAGGTCGAGACCGTGGTCCCACACCATGAGGTGGAGGCCGGCCGAGTCGCGGCCGCGGACCTCGAGTCGGTCGAGCGCCGACAGCGCGACCTGCACCGACGCCATCGCCTCGATCGCCGCGTACCCGGCATCGCGTCCCGCGAGCTGGCTCACTGCACGCGCGTTCCGCAGCCGATCGCTGCGCACGCTCCACACGACGTCCTTGAGCCGGATCAGCGACGCGTTCACGTCCTCGAGCTCGCGGCCGACCTTCAGCCCCGGTTCGTCGAGCTGCGACTCGAGCATCGCGATCTCGGCTTCGAGGCCGGTGCAGACGCCGTCGATGCGGGTGATCGCGGTCGGGGTGCCGAGGAGCGCTCGGAGACCCGGCACACCGCGGAGCTGCTGATCGACGGCGTCGATGCGCGCCGCCGCAGCTGCGAGGTCGGAGAGCTCCCCCGACGCGAGCGCGGCGAGCACCTCGGTCAGCTCGGCATGCAGCGCGTCCACGGATGGCAACGCGTGGCCGCTAGGGCGGCGAACGACGACGACGATCCCGCACATCGGTTGGCTGAACCTCCGGAAAGGTGTTCCGCCCAGGGCGGAGTAAAGGGGGTAACCGCCCGACTTCGAAGTCTACGAGGGCTCTGCGCCGGCCCGGGCCACCGCGTCGGCGAGCTCGGCCGCGACCTGCCCAGCCTCGTCCTCGGTCGGCGCCTCGACCATGACCCGCACCAGAGCCTCCGTGCCGCTCGGCCGGATGAGCACCCGGCCGCGACCCGCGAGCAGCCGTTCGGCCCGGTCGACCTCGCCGGCGATCGAGTCCGCGAACCCGTCGACTGCCCGCACCGGCACGTTCACGAGGACTTGCGGCAGCCGCGTCATCACGGCAGCAAGGTCGGCGAGCGGACGGCCCGAGCGCCGCACGAGATCGGTGACCATCAAGCCAGTGAGGATGCCGTCGCCAGTGCGAGCGAGGTCGTGGAAGATGACATGGCCGCTCTGCTCTCCCCCGAGGCTCAGACCGCGGTCGTCGAGCATCTCGAGCACGTAGCGGTCGCCGACCGGTGTCTCCTCGACGGTGATGCCGGCGTCTCGCATCGCGATGCGCAGCCCGAGGTTGCTCATCACCGTGACGACGAGCGTGTCGGCGGTGAGGCGTCCGGATCCGCGCAGGTCGAGCGCGCACATCGCCATGATCTGATCGCCGTCGACGATCCCGCCGTTCGCGTCGACCGCGAACACGCGGTCTGCGTCCCCGTCGAGCGCGAGACCGACGTCCGCTCCTGAGTCGAGCACCGCCTCGCGCACCGCTTCAGGATGCTGCGAGCCGCACCCCGCGTTGATGTTGCGGCCGTCCGGCGCCACGTTGATCGCGACCACGGTTGCGCCCAGCGCTGCGAACACGTCAGGCGCGATCGTGGAGCCGGCGCCGTTGCCCGCGTCGATCGCCACCTTCAACCCGTCGAGACGACGACCGTCGAGCGTCGACACGAGCCACTCGCCGTAGCGAGCCGCGAAGCGATCGTCGCTCGACACCGTGCCCTGACGCGGGGCGAGCGCGCCGGGGGCGTCCATCGCTCGCGCGATCGCGTCCTGCACCCCGTCCGCGAGCTTGCGACCGCCGGCGGCGAACAGCTTGATGCCGTTGTCGCGGTACGGGTTGTGCGACGCCGAGATCATCGCCGCGGGAAGGCTGGCTTCACGTCCCGCATATGCGACTGCCGGGGTCGGCAGCACACCGAGCAGGGTCACATCGGCACCGGCGTCCGCGAAGCCGGCAGCGAGCGCGGCCTCGATCCTCGGGCCTGACTCCCTCGGGTCGCGGCCGATCAGCCAGCGCTGCGTGCCGAGCACCCCCGCCGCGGCGCGGCCGAGCGCTCGTACGTCATCATCAGGCAGCGCATCGGCTGGTGCTCGCACCCCATCGGTGCCGAAGCGCAAGCTGGCTTCAGAGGCCACCTCGCCCTCAGGCGATCAGCGCTTGGAGTACTGCGGTGCCTTGCGGGCCTTCTTCAAGCCGTACTTCTTGCTCTCCTTCTCGCGAGCGTCGCGAGTGAGGAGGCCGGCCCGCTTGAGGCTGGGACGCATCTCGGGATCGAGCTCGGCGAGAGCGCGAGCGATGCCGAGGCGCATGGCGCCCGCCTGTCCGGTGATGCCACCGCCATCGAGCGTCGCGTCGACGTCGTACACCTCAACGGTCTGCGTGAGCCGCAGCGGCTCGGTGACCACCATGCGGTGGGTCGCAGTCGGGAAGTAGGTGTCGATCGGACGAGCGTTGATCGTGATCTGCCCGCTGCCCGGACGCAGACGCACGCGGGCGATCGCTTGCTTGCGACGACCCGTGGACTGGATGAGCGGCTTGGACACGTGAACCTCGTTCTAACGGTCCGTCAGACCCGCGCCTGCGCGTGGGTGACCTCGAGGACCTTCGGTTGCTGGGCGGCATGCGGATGCTCGCCGCCGGCGTAGACCTTCAGCTTGCGCAGCTGCTGACGACCGAGCGCACCCTTCGGCAACATGCCCCAGACGGACTTGCGGATCGCGTCGGCCGGCTTGCGCGCGAGCAGGTGTGCGTAGGTCTCAGTGGTGAGGCCGCCGGGGTACTGCGAGTGGCGGTACACCTCTTTGCGGTCGGCCTTGCCCGACGTGAGCACGATCTTGTCGGCGTTCACCACGACCACGAAGTCGCCGGTGTCGAGGTGAGGGGCGAAGATCGGCTTGTGCTTGCCACGCAGCACCCGTGCGATCTCGGTGCACAACCGGCCGAGGACGAGGCCGTCCGCGTCGATGACGTACCAGTCGCGCTGGATCTCGCTGGCCTTCGGTGAGTACGTGCGCACGACACACAACCCTCTGTCTGAGAAAACGGCTCTTGCGGGGTATTCGCTCGGGCCCGCGCCGGGCCGCAAAGCCGAATCACTCTAGGGCCCCGAGCCCCGTCTTGCCAACCGCGTCGGGTTCAGGGCGACCCGAAGGGAGCGCCCACCAGCTCGGGCTGCGGCGGCAGCGCCCATGAGGGCTTTGGATCGGGATAGCCGACCTCCCAGAGGGTCAGCCCATGCGGCGGGGCGACCGCGCCGGCGACAGCCCGATCCTTGGCCCTCAAGATGGCCGTGATCTGGCCGGCGTGCTTGCGGCCCTGCCCGACCTCGACCAGCGTCCCCACGATCGACCGCACCATCTGCTGGCAGAAGGCGTTCGCCACGATCTCGAAGCGCAACAGCCCATCGCCGAGGTCTTCCCACTCGGCGGAGCGCACGAAGCGCACCGGGCTCCGGTCGGGCACCTTGCGACAGAACGACGAGAAGTCGTGCTCCCCGATGAAGGGATCGCACGCGAGCCGCATCCCCGCGAGATCGAGCGGCGAAGGCACGTGCCAGGTCGTCGCGGCCAGGAACGGATGGGGGACGTCCTGGTTCAGCACGGTGTAGCGATAGCAGCGGCTCTCCGCGGAGTGGCGGGCGTCGAATTCGACGGGCGCGAGCTCGACGTCGCGAACGACGAGTGCGGGCCCGCAGAGGCCGTTGACCGACCGTCGGACCGAGGCCGGGTCGAAGGCGTCGTCGTCGACCTCGGTGTCGAAGGTGACGACCTGACCCCACGCGTGCACTCCGGCATCGGTGCGGCCCGCACAGGTCAGCGTGACGGGATGGCGCAGGATGCGCTCGAGCGTGCTCGCCAGCATGCCGCCCACCGTGACGACACCGGGATTGGGAGCGAAGCCCGCGAACCCGCTGCCGTCGTACGCGACTCGCATCCGAACCCGGGGCACGGACGTACGAGCGGTTGGCTACACCAGCTCGATGCGCGCCATGGGTGCGTTGTCACCCTGGCGAGGACCGAGCTTGAGGATGCGGGTGTACCCACCCGGGCGCTCGGTGTAGCGGGGCGCGACCTCGGTGACGAGCTTGTGCGCCATCTCCTTGTCGCCGATGAAGGCCACGAGCTGGCGGTGACGGTGGAGGCCGCCCTTCTTGGCCTTCGTGATCAGCTTCTCGGCGACCGGACGCAAGCGCCTTGGCCTTGGCCTCGGTGGTGACGATCGCCTTCGGCGGCGATCAGCGACGCCACCAGGTTGGCCATCATCAGCCGCTGGTGGGCCGCATCGCCGCCGAAGCGACGTGAGCGTCGGGGTGTGCCCGGCATCGTTCCTCGTCCCTGCTCTCTGGTTCCGGCTCTAGTTCGATCCGCGGAGCGACAGGCCGCGCTCGTCGAGCTTCTGCTTCACCTCGTCGAGCGACTTCTGCCCGAAGTTGGTGATGTTCAACAGGTCGTCCTCGGTCTTCGTGATCAGCTCGCCGATCGTGTTGATCTGGGCACGCTTCAGGCAGTTGCGCGGACGCTCGGACAGGTCGAGGTCCTCGATCGGGTGGTCGAGGTCGGGCGAGCCGGTCGTAGCGCCGACGACCTCGCCGAGCTCGAGGCCCTCGGCGTCGTCGCTCATCTCTGGCGACGAGGTCGACGAGCGAGCGCAGCGTGGCGCCGGCCGAGGCGAGCGCGTCCGCGGCGTGATCGAGCCGTCGGTCTCGATGTCGAGCACGAGGCGGTCGTAGTTCGTCGACTGCTCGACGCGGGTCGGCTCGACCTTGAAGGTGACCCGGCGCACCGGCGAGAAGATCGCATCGATCGGGATGACGCCGATCGTCGAGGTGCCCGCCGGACGCTCGGCCGACAGATAGCCACGCCCACGCTCGACCGTGAGGTCGATGGCGAGGCGGCCCGTTGCGTTCAGCGTGGCGATGTGCAGCTCGGGGTTCAGGATCTCGATCTCGGACGGCAGCTTGATGTCGCCGGCGGTCACGTCGGCCGGGCCACGCACGTCGAGGCGCACGATGACCGGCTCGTCGGACGTCGACGTGCAGCACGATGTCCTTGAGGTTCAAGATGATGTCGGTGACGTCCTCGGTGACGCCGTTGATGGTGTCGAACTCGTGGAGCGCGTCGTCGAAGCGCACGGTCGTGATGGCCGCACCCGGGATCGACGACAGCAGCGTGCGGCGCAGCGAGTTGCCGATGGTGTAGCCGAAGCCGGGCTCGAGCGGGCCGACGGCGAACCGCTGACGGTTGCCATCGGCCTCGCCGAGCGTCTCGACGGTGGGTCGCTGAATGACCAGCATGGGCGTTCCTTGCTCTCTGCGGGGGGCTGCTATGCGGAGCTGTGAATGCGAAGGGCCGTGGTGAAGCCCGGGGCTTACTTGGAGTAGAGCTCGACGATGAGCTGCTCGCGCACGGGCACGTCGATGTGGGCGCGCATGCGGCAGATCGCGCACGGTGACCTGCATTGCCACCGTCGCCGCTCTCGAGCCAGGCGGCGTGCGGCGGTCGAGCGTGTCGATGTTGTGGCGGATGACGATCATCGCCGTGGCCTTCTCGCCCAGCGAGACGACGTCGCCCTGGCGGACCTGGTAGCTCGGGATGGTGACGCGCTTGCCGTTGACCTTCACGTGGCCGTGGCGCACGAGCTGGCGGGCCTGCGAGCGGCTGGAGCCCCAACCGGCGCGGAACACGACGTTGTCGAGGCGGCGTCTCGAGCAGGCGGAGCAGGTTCTCGCCGGTGACGCCCTGCTGGCGGTTCGCCTCGTCGTAGACCTTGCGGAACTGCTTCTCCATGAGGCCGTAGATGCGGCGGGCCTTCTGCTTCTCGCGCAGCTGGATGAGGTACTCGGAGCCGTGTTCGTGCGGCGCGAGCGACCGTGGTCGCCGGGCGGGTAGGGGCGGCGCTCGATCGGGCACTTCATCGTGTCGCACTTGGTGCCCTTGAGGTACAGCTTCATCCGCTCGCGCCGGCAGAGCCGGCAGACGGGACCGGTGTAGCGAGCCATGTCAGACCCTCCGACGCTTCGGCTGGCGGCAACCGTTGTGCGGCACCGGCGTGACGTCCTTGATGCCGGTGACCTCGATGCCGGTGTTCTGCAGCGAGCGGATCGCGGTCTCACGGCCCGAGCCGGGACCCTTCACCATGCACCTCGACCTGGCGCACGCCGTGCTCCATCGCGGCGCGGGCAGCCTTCTCGGCCGCCATCTGCGCGGCGAACGGCGTCGACTTGCGGGAGCCCTTGAACCCGACGTTGCCGGCCGACGCCCACGAGATGGTGTTGCCCTCGGTGTCGGTGATCGTGACGATCGTGTTGTTGAACGAGCTCTTGATGTGCGCGACGCCGTAGGTGACGTTCTTGCGTTCCGTCTTGCGGGGACGGCGACCGCCGGGCTTGGGCTTGGCCATCGACTACTTCCTCACGGCCTTCTTCTTGCCGGCGACGGTCTTCTTCGGGCCCTTGCGGGTGCGAGCGTTGGTGTGCGTGCGCTGGCCGTGCACCGGGAGGCCCTTGCGGTGGCGGATGCCCTGGTAGCAGCCGATCTCGATCTTGCGCTTGATGTCCTGGCTGACGTCGCGACGCAGGTCGCCCTCGACCTCGAGGTTGGTGTCGACGTAGGTGCGGATGCGGTTGACCTCTTCGTCGGTCAGGTCGCGCACCCGGGTGTTCGGATCGAGGCCGATCTCGGCGCAGATCTTCTGCGCGGTCGTGCGGCCGATGCCGAAGATGTAGGTGAGCGAGATCTCGAGCCGCTTCTCGCGGGGGATGTCGACGCCGGCGATTCGTGCCATGCTACGTGCTTCCTTCGACCTCAGCCCTGGCGCTGCTTGTGGCGCGGGTTCTCGCAGATGACCATGACCCGCCCGTGGCGGCGGATCACCTTGCACTTCTCGCAGATCTTCTTGACGCTCGGTCGAACCTTCATGCGTGCGTCTCACTTGTAGCGGTAGGTGATGCGACCTCGTGCTGAGGTCGTAGGGGGTGAGCTCCACCTGGACCGTCGCCGGGCAGGATGCGGATGTAGTGCATGCGCATCTTCCCGGAGATGTGGGCCAGCACCTTGTGGCCGTTCTCGAGCTCGACGCGGAACATGGCGTTCGGGAGCGGCTCGACGACCGTGCCTTCCAGCACGATCGCGTCTTCCTTCGGCTTCGGCAGGGCAGAACTCCTTGACGACACACTGAGGCGGAAGAGGACGATGACGGACCGCGAGCCCCGCCAGCGCGCGCGGCAAAGCGCCCGGTTAGCCGTAGGGCAGGGAACATCGTAGCGGCGGGCCCCCGCACTGCCAACTGCGCCTCCTCGGCCGGTCTCCGCTCAGTGATCGGCTCGGCGCCCGAGCGGGCTTCGAGCAGGCATCGCGTGGCCGTGCTCGGAGGGCACGGGTGCAGGATCTCCGGGCCGTTGTCGGTCACGGCGATCGTGTGCTCGAAGTGGGCCGACCAGCGGCCGTCGGCGGTGACCACGGTCCAGCCGTCGTCGAGCACCAGGGTCGTCGGCCGTCCCGGCGTTCACCATCGGCTCGACGGCGAACACCTGCTCCGGCGCGCAGCCGCAGGCCCTTGCCCGCCGGGCCGTAGTTCGGCACCTCGGGCTCTCGTGCATGGCCCGGCCGATGCCGTGGCCGCACGTAGTCCCGGACGACCGAGAACCCTGCCCGCTCGGCGACGCCCTGCACGGCGTGGCCGATGTCGCCCAGCCGGTTGCCCGTCGACCATCTGGGCGATGCCGGCGTGCAGGGACTTCTCGGTGACCGCGATCAGCCGAGCGCTCTCGGCATCGACCGCGCCCACCGGCGCCGTGAACGCGGCGTCGCCGTGCCAGCCGTCGACGATCGCCCCGCAGTCGATCGACACGATGTCGCCCTCCTCGAGCACGCGAGCGACCGGGGATGCCGTGGACGATCACCTCGTTCGGCGAGGCGCAGATGACCGCCGGGTAGCCGTGGTAGCCGAGGAAGTTCGACTCGGCGCCCCGCCGCTCGAGCACGTCGCGGCCGATCCGGTCGAGCTCGGCGGTCGTGACGCCCGGCCGGATCGCCGCGCGGATGCGGTGTGCATCTCGGCCACGACCCGGCCGGCCTTGCGCATGACTGCGAGCTGGTCGGGTCCTTCCGTACGCCCAGCCGTGATCACGTCCCGACTCGCGCGCCGGCTCACGGGCGGCGTCGATCGACGCTCGACGAGCCGGGCGAGCACCTCGTCGGCGGTGCCCACGCCGTCGACCACGTCGAAGCATGCCCTGGCTCGTGTAGTAGTCGACGAGGGGCGCGGTCTGGGTGTCGTAGAGGTCGAGGCGGCGGTTGATGGCCTCCTCGGTGTCGTCGTCGCGCTGCACGACGTCGCCGCCGCAGACGTCGCAGATCCAGTTGCTGCTTCGGCGGCCCGCGACGGAGTAGTTGGTGCCGCAGTCGAGGCACACCCGACGGCTGGCGAGCCGGGCGAGCACGACCTCGCGCGGCACCTCGAGGTCGACCACCAGGTCGAGCGGTCGCTCGGCGGATGATCTCGTCGAGCGCCTCGGCCTGCGCCGACGGTGCGCGGGAAGCCGTCGAGGATGTAGCCGCGGCGCCGCGCGTCCGGGCGCTGCAGCCGCTCGTCGACGATGCCGATCATGACGTCGTCGGGGACGAGCTCGCCCTCGTCCATGATCGCCTCGGCCTCGTCGCCGAGCGGCGTGCCCTCCTTCACCGCGGCGCGCAGCATGTCCCCGGTCGAGATGTGGGGCACGACGTAGTGGCGCGACAGGCGGACGCACTGCGTTCCCTTGCCGGCTCCCTGCCGGCCGAGGATGACCAGCCGACCCGGGATCAGCGTCACCGCCCGCCGACGGATCGACCGGTCACTTCAGGAAGCCCTCGTAGTTGCGCATCATGAGCTGGCTGTCGATCTGCTTCATCGTCTCGAGCGCGACGCCCACGGCGATGAGCACCGTCGTGCCGCCGAACGGGAAGCTCGGACACGTTGCCGATCGACGAGCACGATCGACGGGCAGGATGGCGATGAAGGCGATGAACAGCGCGCCGGGGAGCGTGATGCGGTTCAGGATCCGGGCGAGGTAGCGCTCGGTCTGGGGACCCGGGCGGATGCCGGGGATGAACCCGCCCTGCTTGCGGATCGTGTCGGCCTGCTTCGCGGGGTCGAAGGACGATCGCCTTGTAGAAGTACGCGAAGCCGATGATCAGCAAGCCGTACATGATCAGGTGCACCGGGTTCGTGGCGTTCAGCAGTACGTTGTTGACGAAGTCGTTGCAGCCGACTGGGTCATGCCGATGACGTTCGGACGCAGCACCGGCAGGTAGCAGGACCGAGCTGGCGAAGATGATCGGGATGACGCCGGCCTGGTTGACCTTCAGCGGGATGTAGGTGCTCTGGCCGCCGTACATCCGGCGGCCGACGACCCGCTTGGCGAACTGCACCGGGATGCGGCGCTGGCCCTGCTCGACGAAGACGATCGCCACCAGGATCGCCACCGAGAGCGAGATCAGGATGCCGAAGACGATGTTGCCGCCCTCGGCTGCAGCATCGGCGCCGTAGCTGGAACGGCAGGCGGCTGACGACCGACGAGAAGATCAGGATCGACATGCCGTTGCCGATGCCACGCTGGGTGATGAGCTCGCCCATCCACATCAGCAGGGCGGTGCCGGCGGTGAGCGTGAGCACCACGAGGAGCACCCGCGGCAGCGTGAAGTCGGGCAGGAGCACGATGTTCGGCACGTTGCGACCGAAGAACGACCGGCCGCCACCGCCGCCCGAAGAGGAAGGTGAGGCCGGTGGCCTGCAGCAGCGGCGATGCGCGATGGCGAGGTAGCGCGTCCACTGCGTGATCTTGCGCTGGCCGACCGCGCCCTGGTTCTGCCACTCCTCGAGCTTCGGGATCACCACACCGAGGATCTGCATGATGATCGACGCGGTGATGTACGGCATGATCCCGAGCGCGAAGACGGCGAACTGCGTGAGCGCCCCGCCGGAGAACAGGTTGAGGAAGCCGAGCACGCCGCCGGCCTTCGCCTGCTCGCTGCAAGGTCTTCACCGCGGTGAGGTCGACACCGGGCACCGGGATGTGGGCGCCGAAGCGGTAGACGGCGATCATCACCAGCGTGAACAGGATCTTGTTCCGAAGATCCGGCACCTTGAAGATGTTCCGCAGGCTCGACAGCAACCCGAAGCTCCTTGGTTAGCCGACCGACGCTGAGCAAGATCAGCGGTTGGTGAACTGGTTGCCCTTGGCGGGCGGGCGGCCATCGCCGAACGGCAGCGGCAAGGTCTCCACGGTACCCCCGGCGGCCGTGATGGCCGCTTCAGCGGCCTTGGAGAACCCGTGCGCCGTCACGGTCACGGCGCGGGTGATCTCGCCCCGGCCGAGCACCTTGATCAGGGCGCCCTTGTGGGTCAGCCCGTGCGCATGGAGGATCGCGGGAGAGACCTCGGTCGAGGCCGCTCTCCTCGATCACGTCCAGGTTGATGCCCTGGTACTCGACCCGGAACGGGTTGTTGAAGCCCTTCAGCTTCGGCACGCGCTGCTTGAGTGGGCATCTGGCCGCCCTCGAAGCCCACGGCGACCGTGTTGCGGGCCTTCTGGCCCTTGGTGCCTCGGCCGGCGGTCTTGCCGCCCTTGCCGCCGGTGCCCCGGCCGACCCGCTTGCGACCGCTTGGTGTGACCCGGGCGCGGGCTGCAGCTCGTCGACGCGCATGACGTCACTTCTCCGTCACTTCTTCCGGGACGGTCTCGACCGTCACGAGGTGGGGGACCCGGGCGATCATGCCCTCGGATCTCCGGGCGGTCGGGCAGCACGTTCGATCTGACCGATGCCACGGAGGCCGAGCGCGCGCAGCGTGCCGCGGTGCTTCGGCTTGGTCGCCGATCGCCGGAGCGGATCTGGGTGACCTTCAGCTGCGCCATGTCAGCTCGCCTCGGTCGGCGACGACGACCGCGACCGCGCTTGGACTCGCGGATAGGCGTTGCAGCAGACCCTTCGGGCACGAACTCCTCGGGGTCGAGGCCGCGCAGCTTGGCGACCTCGTCGGGACGCTGCAGGCTCTGCAGCCCTGCGATGGTGGCGCGAGCGCCACGTTGATGGCGTTCGACGAACCGAGCGACTTGGCACAGCACGTCGTGGATGCCGGCCTCCTCGAGGATGGCCCGCGCCGCGCCGCCGGCGATGACGCCGGTACCGGGGGCGGCGGGCTTGAGCAGACCCGGCCGGCGCCCGGCTCGCCGATCACCGGGTGGGTGATGGTGCGAGCCGGCGAGCGCCACGGTAGAAGAGGTTCTTCTTCGCCTCCTCGGTGCCCTTCTGGATGGCGAGCGGCACCTCCTTGGCCTTGCCGTAGCCGAGGCCGACCCGGCCGGCGCCGTCGCCGATCACCACGAGCGCGGTGAACGAGAAGCGGCGTCCGCCCTTCACGACCTTGGCCACCCGGTTGATGGTGATGACCCGCGACTCGCGCAGGCTGGGCGTCGTTTGCTGCCATCCAGAACTCCAGTCCGGCTTCACGAGCGGCGTCGGCCGCTGCGGCGACACGCCCGTGGTAGAGGAAACCACCCCGGTCGAACACGACCTTCGTCACGCCCGCGGCCTTGGCCCGCTCGGCGACCAGCGTGCCGACCCTGCGTTGCCGCGGCGACGTTGCCGGTCGTGCCGCCGGACTTGCACGTCTGCCTCGACGGTCGAGGCGGCGGCCAGCGTGCGGCCCGTGCTCGTCGTCGATCACCTGCATCACGAGGTGCTTGTTCGAGCGGAACACCGCCAGGCGGGGACGCTCGGTCGAGCCGTGCACCTGCTTGCGCACGCGCCGATGCCGGCGGATGCGAGCATTGCGCTTGGTCTGCGCGCTCATGGTCATTGCGACTCACTTCCCTGCCTTGCCGGCCTTGCGCTGCACGCGCTCGCCGGCGTAGCGGACGCCCTTGCCCTTGTAGGGCTCGGGCTTGCGAATGGCTCGGATGTCGGCGGCCACCTGGCCGACCTTCTCCTTGTCGATGCCTCGGACGATCACCCGCGTCGGTGCGGGACCTCGAAGGTGATGCCCTCGGGGGCCTCGACCAGGACGGGATGGCTGAACCCGAGAGCGAGCTCGAGGAGACGATCGCCTTGCGGCGTCGGCGCGATACCCCACGCCGACGATCTCGAGCTCCTTGCTGAACCCGTCAGTGACCCCGACCACCATGTTGTTCACGAGGGTGCGGGTGAGGCCGTGGAGCGAACGGTTCTGGCGGGCATCGTCAGGACGCTCGACGTAGACCGTGCCGTCCTCTTGGCGGAGCTCGATCGCTCCGGGGATGTCACGCGACAGCGTGCCCTTCGGGCCCGTGACGGTGACGCGGCGCTCGTCGACGGCGACGTTCACGCCGGACGGCACCGGGATGGGGCTCTTACCGATGCGGGACATGGTTCACCACACCTCGCACAGGACTTCGCCGCCCACGTTGCGCTTGCGCGCCTCGCGGTCGGTCATGAGCCCTTGGCTCGTCGAGAGGACTGCGACCCCGAGGCCGCCCAGCACCCGTGGCACCTTGGTGGCCTGCGAGTACACACGCAGCCCGGGCTTCGACACGCGCCGCAGCCCCGAGATCGTGCGCATGCGCTCGGTCGTGTACTTCATCTGGATGGTCAGCACCTTGCCGGGACGCCCAGGCTCGTCGATCACGTCGAAGCCCTGGATGTAGCCCTCCTGCTGAAGGATGTGCGCGAGCGCTTCCTTCTGCTTCGAGGACGGCATCCGGACCTTGTCGTGCAGCGCGACATTGGCGTTGCGGATGCGCGTCAGCATGTCGGCGATCGGATCGGTCATCGTCATCGTGCGCCTCCTCTCACCAGCTGGCCTTGGTCACACCGGGCACCTCGCCCGCGTGGACCATCTCGCGCAAGCAGATGCGGCAGAGCCCGAACTTGCGGTACACCGACGCGCGGTCGACCGCAACGGCGGCACCGCGTGTACGCCCGCACCTTGAACTTGGGCTTGCGCTGCTGCTTCTCGATCAGAGCCTTCTTCGCCATGCCTGCTACTGCCCTTCACGCTTGAACGGGAAGCCGAACGCATCGAGGAGGGCTTTGCCCTCTGCATCAGTGCGTGCGGTCGTGACGATCGTGATGTCCATACCCCGGGGCGAGTCGACCTTGTCGTAATCGATCTCGGGGAAGATCGAGCTGCTCGTTGACGCCGAACGTGTAGTTGCCTCGGCCGTCGAACGCATTGGCGGGAAGCCCGCGGAAGTCACGGACACGAGGGATCGCCAGGCTGATGAGCCGGTCGAGGAACTCCCACATCCGATCGCCCCGGAGCGTGACCTTGCAGCCGATGCTGTTGCCCTCGCGCAGCTTGAAGCTCGCGATCGACTTCTTCGCCTTCGTGACGACGGGCTTCTGGCCGGCGATCAACGTGAGATCGGCGACCGCGCCCTCGAGCAGCGACGGCTGCTGGGTCGCCTTGCCGACGCCCATGTTGATCACGATCTTCTCGAAGCGCGGCACCTGCATGATGTTCTCGAGCTGCAGGTCGGTCTTGAGCTGGTCGCGCACGGTGTCGACGTAGCGCTGCTTGAGACGCGGACGCTCGGTCGTGGGAGTGTCGTTGGTCGTGGTGCTCACAGCTCCACCCCCGTCCGCTTGCAGACGCGCACCTTGTTGCCGTCGTCGTCGATCTTGTAGCCGATTCGGGTGGCCTTGCCGTCCTTCGGGCTGACGATCGCCACGTTGGACACGTCGATCGGCATGTCCTTGTCGATGATGCCGCCCTGCATGGTCGACTTCGTCGGCTTCTGGTGCTTCTTCGCGACGTTCACGCCGTCGACGATGACCTTGCCGGCAGTCGGGAGCACCCGCATGACGGTGCCCTCCTTGCCGCGGTCCTTGCCCTTGAGCACGACCACGCGGTCGCCCTTGCGGATCTTCAAACCCATGGTCACAACACCTCCGGGGCGAGCGACACGATGCGCATGAAGCGCTTCTCACGCAGCTCGCGTCCCACGGGCCCGAAGATGCGGGTGCCGCGGGGGGTCTGGTCGTCCTTGATGAGCACGGCGGCGTTCTCGTCGAAGCGGATGTAGCTGCCGTCGGGACGGCGCTTCTCCTTCTTCGTGCGCACGACGACGCACTTCACGACGTCGCCCTTCTTCACCGCTGCACCGGGGATGGCGTCCTTGACGGTGGCCACGAAGATGTCGCCGATCGAGGCATAGCGGCGGCGCGTGCCACCCAACACCTTGATCACGAGCACCTCTTTGGCGCCACTGTTGTCTGCCACCCTGAGGCGGGTCTCTTGCTGGATCATCGGTCTGTCTCCGTCACTTCGCCCGCTCGAGGACCTCGACGACCCGCCAGCGCTTCTGCTTCGACAGGGGTCGGGTCTCCATCGACGCGGACGCGGTCGCCCACGTTCACGTCGTTCGCCTCGTCGTGCGCGTAGAGACGCTTGGTGCGCTGCACCGTCTTCGCGTAGCGCGGGTGACGCACGCGCTCGATGACGGCGACGACGACGGTCTTGTCCATCGAGGTCGACACTGCGGTGCCCTCGCGGCATCTTGCGCGATGCCCTCACTTCGGGAGTGGTCTCGTCTGCCATCACTTCTCCTGGGCTTCGAGGGCCTCGGCCGCGGCGATCTCGCGCTCGCGCAGCAGCGTGTTGATGCGGGCCACGTCACGGCGAAGGTCGCCGAGACGGGACGTGTTGTCGAGCTGACCTGTGACGTGCTGGAAGCGCAGGTTGAACGCCTCGGCCTTGGACTCGCCGAGCCGGCTGACGAGCTCGTCGTCACCGAGCTCGCGGAGTCTCGTTCGCGGTGGTCATCAGATGCCTCCCTCGCGGGTGATCACGCGGGCCTTGATCGGCAGCTTCTGCACGGCCCGCTCGAGCGCGGCCTTCGCGATCTCGGGATTGGGATACGAAAGCTCGAACATCACGCGGCCGGGCTTGACGACAGCCACCCAATGCTCGGGGTTGCCCTTGCCCGAGCCCATGCGGGTCTCGGCCGGCTTCGCCGTGACCGGCTTGTCCGGGAACAGGTTGATCCACACCTTGCCGCCACGCTTGATGTGACGGGTCATCGCGATACGGGCGGCCTCGATCTGGCGCGCGGTGATCCATCCGGGCTCGAGAGCTTGGATGCCGTACTCGCCGAACGTGACCTCGGAGCTGCCCTTCGTCACGCCGCGAGTGCGACCTCGCTGCTGCTTGCGGTGCTTGACCTTCTTGGGCATCAACATGACGCGTCAATCCCCCTCGTGCGGTCGGAAGTGCGGCGTCTCGTGGGTCGTGCGGGTGCGGCGCTCGATCTCTTCCTCGTCGGCGAGGAGCTTCTCGAGCTCGGGATCGGCTTCCTTCAGCAACGGCGCTGCCTCGACGACCTCGTCGGCTGCCGGTCGCTTGGCGACGGAGGACACGACCTTGCGGGCGGAGCCGCCCCCACTCGTCTCGCCGACCGCCATCGCGGCCTCTCGGGCGATCTTGTCCTCCGCGGTCTGCTTGTACGGGAGGATGTCGCCCTTGTAGATCCAGACCTTCACGCCGATGCGGCCGTAGGTCGTCTTCGCCTCGCGGAACCCGTAGTCGATGTCGGCGCGCAGCGTGTGCAACGGCACCCGGCCTTCGCGGTACCACTCGGTGCGGCTCATCTCGGCGCCGCCGAGGCGGCCCGAGCACTGCACCCGGATGCCGAGGGCGCCGGCCTTCTGTGCGTTCTGCACCGCACGCTTCATGGCCCGACGGAAGGCGACACGACCGGCGAGCTGATCGGCGACGCCCTGTGCGATGAGCGCGGCGTCGAGCTCGGCCTGCTTGATCTCCTGGATGTTCAGCTGGACCTTGTTGTTGCCGGTGATCTTCGTGAGACCCGCGCGCAGGCGATCGGCCTCGGCGCCGCGGCGACCGATGACGATGCCGGGGCGCGCGGTGTGGACGTCGATGCGAAGGCGATCACGGGTGCGCTCGACCTCGATGCGGCTGATCGCCGCGTGCGGCACCTGCGTCATGAGGTAGTCGCGGATCTTCCAGTCCTCGATGAGGTAGTCGGTGTACTCGCGATCGCTGAACCACCGGCTCTTCCAGTCGGTGGTCACGCCGAGGCGGAACCCGTACGGGTTGACCTTCTGACCCATCAGTCGGTCTCCGATCCTTCTGTCTCCTCGGCTTCCGCCTCGTCGACCTCTGCCTCAGGCACAACGTCCTCCGCAACCTCGTCGAGATCGACTTCTTCCGTCTCGACCATGTCGGATTCGACGACGTCTTCGGCCACGACCTCGTCGTGGTCGTGCTCGTCGTGATCGTGCTCGTCGCCCTCGTGGTCGTGATCGTGCGGCGCGGCCTCGGCGGCGGCAGCGCGGCTGCGTGCCACGCGCTCGCGCACGAGCGGCCTGGGCCTGCTGCCCACTACGGCGAGCGGCGCGGTTCGAGGGCTTCGCCTCGTCACGGGCCCGCTGGCGCTCGAGCAGCTGCTCGGGCATGCGGCTGACGATCACCACGATGTGGCAGGTGCGCTTGCGAATGCGAGTCGCACGGCCACGCGCACGCGGGCGCCAGCGCTTCAGCGTGGGGCCTTCGTCGGCGTAGCACGCCGAGACGTAGAGCTCGTCGGGCAGCTGGGAGTCGTTGTGCTCGGCGTTCGCGATCGCGGAGGCGAGGCACTTGCGAATCGGGATCGACGCATCGCGCTCGCAGAACTGCAGCACCTGGTCGGCCTGTGCGACGTCGAGGCCGCGGATGAGGTCGAGCACCGCACGCGCCTTCGAAGCCGACATGCGGATGTACCGCGCCTCGGCGCGCGTCCCGGGACGCTCGTTGGTCTTCGGACCGGTCATCGGCGAGCGCCCCTCTCCTGACCCGCGTGGAACCTGAACGTGCGGGTCGGCGAGAACTCGCCGAGCTTGTGCCCGACCATCGACTCGGTGATGTACACCGGCACGTGCTTGCGCCCATCGTGCACCGCGATGGTGTGACCCACCATCTCGGGGATGATCGTCGAGCGCCGCGACCACGTCTTGATGACGCGCTTCTCGCCGGCAGCGTTCAGCGCGTCCACCTTCTTGAGGAGGTGGCCGTCGATGAACGGGCCCTTCTTGAGCGAACGGGGCATGGGACCTACCTCCGCGAGCCGCGGGTGCGGCGACGCCGGACGATGAGCTTCTGGGACGACTTGGTCTTGTCGCGGGTGCGACCCTCGGGCTTGCCCCAAGGCGACACCGGATGGCGTCCGCCAGAGGTCTTGCCCTCGCCACCACCGAGGGGGTGGTCGACCGGGTTCATGGCGACACCGCGAGTCTGCGGACGCACGCCCTTCCAACGGTTGCGGCCCGCCTTGCCGATCTTGATGAGCTCGGCCTCGGAGTTGCCGACCTCGCCCACCGTGCCGCGGCAGTCGATCGGCACGCGGCGCATCTCGGTGCTCGGAAGGCGCAGCGTGGCGAAGTCGCCTTCCTTCGCGACGAGCTGCACGCTCGAGCCAGCGGAGCGGGCCATCTTGCCGCCCGCACCCGGCTTGAACTCCACGTTGTGCACGACAGTGCCGACGGGGATGTAGCGCAGCGGCAGCGCGTTGCCGGGCTTGATCTCCGAGCCCTGGCCGCTCTGCAACACCTCGCCGACGCCGACCTTGTTCGGGGCCAGGATGTACCGCTTCTCGCCGTCGTAGTAGTGGAGCAGCGCGATGCGGCAGTTGCGGTTGGGGTCGTACTCGATCGCGGCGACCTTGGCCGGCACGCCGTCCTTGGTGCGCTTGAAGTCGATGATGCGGTACTGCTGCTTGTGACCGCCGCCCTTGTGGCGCGCGGTCTTGCGGCCGTAGCTGTTGCGGCCGCCAGTGCCCGGCTTCGGGGCGAGCAGCGACTTCTCCGGCTTGGTCTTCGTGATCTCCGAGAAGTCGGAGACAGTCTGGAACCGCCGGCCAGGGCTGGTGGGCTTGCGCTTGCGAAGGGCCATGAGGGTCTCCGGCTCAGCTCTCGAACAGCTCGATGCGCTCGTCGCCCGCGAGGGTGACGATCGCCCGCTTCGTGTTGGCCCGCTGCCCGAAGGTGTTCGAGCGACGGTTGCGCTTGCGCTTGCCCTTGCGATTCAGCGTGTTGACCTTCAGCACCTTCACGTTGAAGATCGACTCGACCGCGTCGTGGATCTCGGGCTTGCTCGCGCTGGGGTGGACGATGAACGTGTAGACGTTGCCGTCGAGCAGCGCGTACGACTTCTCGCTCACGACCGGCTCGATGATGACGTCGCGGGGGTCCTTCACGTGCTCGCCTCCGCGGTCTCTTCGTCGACGGCGTCGACGGTGCTCGCAGCCGCTCGCGCGACCGGAAGCGTCTGCTTCGTGAAGATGACCCAGTCGTTGCAGAGCAGGTCGTAGGCGTTCAGCTCACCGACGAGCAGCAGCTGCACCTCGGGAAGGTTGCGGAAGCTCGAGCGCGGCGTTCACGTCGGCATCGCTCAGCACCACGAGGATCCGACCGTCGACACCGAGCGCCTGAAGGGCAGCCTTGGCGTGCGAGGTCTTCGGTGCGTCCCATCCCCACTCGTCGACGACGAGGACCTTGCCTTCGGAAGCGCGATCACTCAGCGCCGACAGCAGCGCCAGGCGGATCATCTTCTTGGGGGTGCGCTGCGCGTAGCTGCGGGGCTTCGGGCCGAGGGCGACGCCGCCACCGGTCCAGTGCGGCGCACGGGTCGAGCCGGCTCGGGCCCGGCCGGTGCCCTTCTGGCGGAACGGCTTCGCACCGCCGCCGCGGACTTCGGCCCGGGTCTTCGTGCTCTGCGTGCCCGCTCGACGAGTCGCGAGCTGGGCCGTGACGACCTGATGCATCACGGGGACATGGGGCTCCACGCCGAAGATCTCGTCGGCGAGCTCGATGTCGCCGGCTTCGGCGCCGGCGGGGGTGCGCACGGTGATTGTCGCCATGGCTACTTCTTCCCTCCGCTCTTCTGGCCGCCCTTGACAGCGTTGCGGACGAGGACGACGCCGCCGGTGGGGCCCGGAACCGAGCCCTTGACGAGCAGCAGGTCGCGCTCGACATCCGCAGCGACGACCTCGAGGTTGAGCGTCGTGACCTTCTCGTTGCCCATGCGACCGGCCATCTTCACGCCTCGAAAGACACGACCCGGCGTCGAGCACGAGCCGATCGAACCAGGCATGCGGTGCACGCGGTGCGTGCCGTGAGTCGCCTTCTGCCCAGCGAAGTTGTGCCGCTTCATCACGCCGGCGAATCCCTTGCCCCGGCTGACCGCGGTCACGTCGACCCGTTCCCCCGCCTCGAGCAGATCGACCCTGAGCTCGTCGCCGACTGAGTAGCCGTCGATGTCATCGAGGCGCAGCTCGACCAGGTTCGTGCCCGCCTCGACGCCGGCCCTGGCGAAGTGTCCCGCCTCGGGCTTGGTCAGCTTGCGGGGATCCCTGCGGCCATAGGTGACCTGGAGCGCGGTGTATCCATCGCGCTCGGTCGTCTTGACCTGCACGATGCGCGCTGGCGACACCTTGAGCACGGTGACGGGGATGATGCGGTTGTCATCAGCCCACACTTGGGTCATGCCCACTTTTTCGCCGACGATGGCTTTCGTCGCCATGGGAGGTCCTTTGGCTTCTCACGCGGGCGCTCCGCGCGGCGGGTGCCGGCGGAGCGCTGGATCGGTTTCGCCGTGCGGTCCCCTCGCCGGAACGGCGCGGGCTCACACGGACATCGGTTGACGGGCGGCTACGAACGGTCTTGCAAACAGGATCGGAAGCGGGCGCGAAGCCCTGCGACCGGGCTGAGAGAGCCTACCGGGACGAACCCGGACCGCGCCAGCCGACCTACCCCGGGCTGCTGGACCTCAGGAGGTCATGCCCTGGAGGCCGACGAGGCCGCGGGCGAGCTCGATCTCGCCCATGTGGCGCAGGCCGTGCTGATAGATCCAGCACTCGGTGGCGTCGAGGAGCGTGATCCCCTCGGGACCGGCCACCCGGGCGCTGTAGGTGCTGGCGATCTGAGGCGGGAACGGCCGGGTGATCACGACGCGGGTCAGATCGGCCGGATCGAGGTGCTCGAGCCAGGCCTCGGTGCGGTCGAAGACCGCGCGCATGTACTCCTGAAAGGCGTCGTAGTCGCCGATCCGCTGATGGACCATCTCGTCGACCGTGCGGTGCTTGCCGTGGTCGTTGATCGTCATGGCGACCTTGGCGGCCCAGCCGTCGTCCCAGATCGGCGGCGTCCCTGTCATCACCATGAACGAGGCGTCGATCATGTTCGTGATGTGGAACAAGCAGAAGGCGATCGGCACGACGCCCTCGCGCTCGAAGTGGTTCACCTGGTCGATCGCCATCGTCGCGACGGCGTCGTAGTAGAGGGAGTGCAGGGCCCGCATCCGCCGCTGCAGCGAGTCGAGGATCAGCTCGGTCATGTTCCCAGTGTCCCACCCCCCAGCTACGGTGCTCATGTCTCGCGTCGGCCCCGCGACGCCTCCGAGCGTCTCATCGAGAGGCACCACCCATGGGCACGCACACGCCACGCAGCCTCCTCTGGCTGCTCGCCAATGGCTCCAACCAATTCGGTCTCGTCGAGCTGCTGTGCTCGATGCACGACGCCGACGTCGACCACGAGGCCGAATCCATGCTGCTCGCGCAGATCCGAGCGGCGTGGGCACGCGGCTGGCAGCCGATCGAGCTGCACCGTCAGGGCTACCGAGGCTGCAACGGCAAGGCCGCCGGCAAGCTGATCGCCCTTGCCATCGCGGTCGACCACGCATCACGCCGGGCTGACATCGACCCGCGGTCCAGAGCCCAGATCGAGCGGCTGCAGCTGCCCACCGCGACGGGCGGCGACGGCTGGCTGACCGGCTTCATCGCGCACGAACGGCTCGACCGCACTGAGGCGATGCGCACGGTCATCGACGCGCTGCGCAACCTTCTGACGGTGCGGCCGCTCCAACCGCTGGGCGAAGCCGATGATGCGAGCGCCGACCCCGTGCTCGCGAAGATCCGGGCGCTGCTCGCCAAGGCCGAGTCGACGACCTTCGAAGCCGAGGCCCTGGCCTTCACCTCCAAGGCACAGCAGCTGATGACCAGGCACGCGATCGACTTGGCTGCCGTGCACGGCGCCGGGGCGCGCCGCACAGGCGGGGCGGCAGTCATCCGGGTTCCGATCGACTCGCCGTACAGCACCGCGAAGGCCAAGCTGCTCGCGGTCGTCGCCGATGCGTCGCGGTGTCGCACGGTCGAGCTCGTTGGCTTCGGCCTCGCTGAGGTGATCGGCATGCCATCCGACCTCGTCGGGGTCGAGCTGCTCTTCACCTCGCTCCTCGTGCAAGCCCAGACCGCACTCATGAGAGCACCCGGCTCGAGCCGGTCGTACCGCTCGTCGTTCCTCTTCGCCTTCGCGGCGCGCATCGGCGAGCGGCTGAGAGAGATCAACGCAGCGGTGATGAAGGACGCGACGGAGGAGCACGGTGAGTCGTTCTTGCCGGTGCTGCGCTCGCAGGCAGAGACCATCGATGGCTTCGTCGACGAGCGCTACGGCCGTCTGCGCAGCCTGCGCCGGCGCGGCGCGGCAGACCCCGCCGGATGGGTCGGCGGCCGCACGGCTGCAGACAACGCCAAGCTCACGTTCGGCGACCTCGCCTCGTGAGGGTTCCGGCGCGAAAAGCGGCCACGAATGGCCGCCTTCCCACACGAGAACGCCCGGGGCGGTTGGACACCCCGGTTGGACGGCGTTCTAGGCCTGGATCTTGATCTCGATGTCGACGCCGGCGGGCAGCTCGAGACGCTGCAGCGAGTCCACGGTCTTCGGCGACGGCTCGACGATGTCGATCAGCCGCTTGTGGATGCGCATCTCGAAGTGCTCGCGCGAGTCCTTGTCTTTGAACGGGCCCCGGATGACCGTGAAGCGGTGCTTCTCGGTCGGCAGCGGGATCGGCCCCCGCACCGTCGCCTGGGTGCGCACGACCGTCTCGACGATCTTGCGCGTCGACTGGTCGATGATCTCGTGGTCGTAGGCCTTCAAGCGGATGCGAATGCTGCTCATGTCGGCGAGACCTACTTGAGGATCTTGACGACGCGGCCGGAGCCGACGGTGCGGCCGCCCTCGCGGATGGAGAACAACAGGCCCTCGTCCATCGCGATGGGCTTGCCGAGCTGCACGGTCATGACCGTGTTGTCGCCCGGCATCACCATCTCGGTCCCCTCCGGCAACGTGATCGAGCCGGTCACGTCGGTGGTCCGGAAGTAGAACTGCGGCCGGTAGTTGTTGAAGAACGGCTTGTGGCGGCCGCCCTCGTCCTTGCCGAGCACATACACCTGCGCCTCGAAATCGGTGTGCGGCGTGATCGAACCCGGCTTGCACAACACCTGACCCCGCTCCACCTCCTCCTTCTTCGTGCCCCGCAACAGGGCGCCGATGTTGTCGCCCGCATGGCCCTCATCCAAGATCTTGCGGAACATCTCCACACCCGTGCACACCGTCTTGGTCGTCGGGCGCAAACCCACGATCTCGACCTCGTCGCCCGTGTGGACCATCCCCTGCTCCACCTTGCCCGTCACGACCGTGCCCCGACCCGTGATCGTGAACACATCCTCGATCGGCATCAAGAACGGCTTGTCCAAATCCCGCTCAGGCTCCGGCACATACGAATCGACCGCGTCCATCAGCTCCACGATCTTGGTCTGCCACTCCGCGTCGCCCTCCAACGCCTTCAACGCAGACACCCGCACCACCGGCAGATCATCACCCGGGAACCCATACGACGTCAGCAGCTCACGCACCTCGAGCTCCACCAGCTCCAACAGCTCCTCATCGTCCACCGCGTCGGCCTTGTTCAACGCCACCACGATGTACGGCACACCCACCTGACGAGCCAACAACACATGCTCACGCGTCTGAGGCATCGGACCATCCGTCGCCGCCACCACCAAAATCGCGCCGTCCACCTGCGCCGCACCCGTGATCATGTTCTTGATGTAGTCAGCATGACCCGGCATGTCCACATGCGCGTAATGACGCTTATCCGTCTCGTACTCCACATGCGCGATCGAGATCGTGATCCCCCGCGCCTTCTCCTCCGGCGCCTTATCAATCTGATCGAACGGCGTAAACGCCACATTCGGGTTCTTCTCCGCCAACGTCTTCGTGATCGCCGCCGTCAACGTCGTCTTCCCATGGTCAATATGACCCATCGTCCCCACATTCACATGCGGCTTGTTCCGCTCGAACTTCGCCTTGCTCATCGCACTGCCCTCTCGTTGCTGGTCGTCACTGGGTGATAGGTGGGACTCGGATGGATCACTCGCCGCGGACCCGGGCCACGATCTCCTTCGAGATCGATTCGGGCACCTGCTGGTAGGAGTGGAACTGCGCGGTGTAAGTCGCACGCCCCTGGGTGCGCGACCGGAGGTCGGTAGCGTAGCCGAACATGTCTGAAAGGGGCACCTGCGCCCTGATGACCTGGCTGCTGCCGCGCTGGTCCATGCCCTCGATCTTGCCGCGCCGGCTCGACAGGTCGCCCATGACATCGCCCATGTAGTCGTCAGGGGTGACGACCTCGACCGCCATGATCGGCTCGAGCAGCACGGGACTCGCCCTGCGGGCCGCTTCCTTGAAGGCCATCGAGCCCGCAACCTTGAACGCCATCTCCGAAGAGTCCACGTCGTGCGCCGACCCGTCGGTCAGCACCGCCCGGACGTCCACGGTCGGGTAACCGGCGAGCACACCCGCGTCGAGCGAAGCCTGGATGCCCTGGTCGACTGCGGGGATGAACTCTCGGGGGATCTTGCCGCCGGTGATCTTGTCGACGAACTCGTATCCGCCGCCAGGACCCGTGGGCTCGAGGTCGATGACGACGTGCGCGAACTGGCCGGAGCCGCCGGTCTGCTTCACGTGCCGATACACGACGCGCTCGACCCGCTTGGTGATCGTCTCGCGGTACGCGACCTGGGGCTTGCCCACCGTCGCGTCGACGTTGAACTCGCGCAGCATGCGGTCGACGAGCACTTCGAGGTGCAGCTCGCCCATGCCCGAGATGACGGTCTGCCCGGTCTCCTCGTCGGTACGGACGCGGAACGTTGGATCCTCGTCGGACAGCGCGTAGAGCGCCTTGCCGAGCTTGTCCTGGTCGATCTTCGTCTTCGGCTCGACCGCGACGTGGATGACCGGCTCGGGGAACTCCATCCGCTCGAGCACGATCGGGTGCGCCCGATCGCACAGCGTGTCGCCGGTCGTGGTGCTCTTGAACCCGAGGCCCGCGACGATGTCGCCGGCGCGGGCGACGTCCATGTCCTCGCGGTGGTTCGCGTGCATGAGCAGGATGCGGCCGACGCGCTCCCTGCGGTCCTTCGTGGAGTTGTAGACCTCGCCGCCCTTCTCCACACGACCGGAGTAGACGCGGAAGTAGGTCAGCTTGCCGAACGGGTCGGCGACGATCTTGAACGCCAGCGCCGAGAACGGCGCGTGCTCGTCGGCCGGACGCTCGAGCATCTCGAGGCCCTTCATGTCGAGACCGGTCGTGACCGGCAGGTCGAGCGGCGAGGGAAGGAAGTCGACGACCGCATCGAGCATGGGCTGCACGCCCTTGTTCTTGAACGCGGAGCCGCAGAGCACGGGAACGAACGCGAAGTCGATCGTGCCCTTGCGGATCACGGCCTTGATCTCTTCGGGATCGAGCTCCTCGTCGCTGAGGTACTTCTCCATGAGATCGTCGTCGTGGCTGGCGACGACATCGAGGAGCTTCGTCCGCCACTCGAGCGCGTCGCTCTCGAGCTCGGGCGGGATCTCGGTCTCCTTCCAGTCCTCCCCCATGCCCTCGTCCCAGATCTTCGCGGTCATGGTCACGAGGTCGACGACGCCGCGGTAGTGGCCCTCGGCGCCGACGGGGAGCTGGATCACGGCGGGCACGGCCTCGAGCCGGTCCTCGATCATCGCGACAGTGCGGTAGAAGTCGGCACCGATGCGGTCCATCTTGTTGACGAAGCAGATGCGCGGGACTCGGTAGCGATTCGCCTGCCGCCACACCGTCTCCGTCTGGGGCTCGACGCCCGCGACGGAGTCGAACACAGCGACGGCGCCGTCGAGGACGCGCAGCGACCGCTCGACTTCGATGGTGAAGTCGACGTGGCCGGGCGTGTCGATGATGTTGATCCGGTGGTCGTTCCACTCACAGGTGGTGGCTGCGGAAGTGATCGTGATGCCGCGCTCTTGCTCCTGGATCATGTGGTCCATCACGGCGGCGCCTTCGTGCACCTCACCGATCTTGTACGTCTTGCCGGTGTAGTAGAGGATGCGCTCGGTCGTCGTGGTCTTGCCCGCGTCGATGTGCGCCATGATCCCGATGTTTCGGGTCCGGTCGAGGGGAAATGCTCGCTGTTCAGCCATGTGCTCTTCAGTTCTCGTTCGCTGCGTTCGGAATTCGGGGGCTTACATGACACGACCGGGCGCTCGGCCCGGTCGTCGCTGCGCCGGGGCTCGGCCCCGGCTCGTGTCGGGGACTACCAGCGGTAGTGGGAGAAGGCCTTGTTCGACTCCGCCATCTTCTGCATGTCGTCGCGACGCTTGATCGACGCGCCGACACCGTTGGAGGCGTCCATCAGCTCGTTGGCCAGCCGCAGCGCCATCGTCTTCTCGCGGCGCTGGGTCGCGTATCCGACCGTCCACCGGATGGCGAGCGTGGTCGCTCGGCGAGGACGCACCTCGACCGGCACCTGGTAGGTCGCGCCACCGACCCGGCGGGGCTTCACCTCGAGGGGCGGCTTCACGTTGTCGATCGCGCGCTTGAGTGTGGCGATCGGCTCGGCGCCGGTCTTCTCTTCGATCATGTCGAGCGCGTCGTACACGATGCGCTCGGCCAGCGAGCGCTTGCCGCGCTCGAGGACCTTGTTCACGACCTGCGTGACGAGGACCGACCGGTAGACGGGGTCGGGCGTCAGCTCGCGGCGCGGAGCGGGACCTTTGCGGGGCACTACTTCTCCTTCTTCGCGCCGTAACGGCTGCGGGCCTGCTTGCGGTTCTTGACCCCGGCAGCGTCGAGCGTGCCGCGGATGATCTTGTACCGGACACCCGGCAGGTCCTTCACTCGACCGCCACGCACCAGGACGATCGAGTGCTCCTGGAGGTTGTGACCCTCACCCGGGATGTACGCGGTGATCTCGACGCCGCTGGTCAGCCGGACGCGGGCGACCTTGCGAAGTGCGGAGTTCGGCTTCTTCGGGGTGTTCGTGTACACGCGAGTGCACACCCCGCGCCGCTGCGGCGCGCCCTTGAGGGCCGGGGTCTTGGTCTTCTCGGTCTTGGTCTCGCGACCTTTGCGGACCAGCTGTTGGATCGTGGGCACGCGTTACCTCAGAGACGAACGAGCGGGTGGGGAACCTCAGGGGCGCGGCGGAGCGCCCAGCGAACCGTTCAATCCTAGGGGTGGAGGGGTCGAGGGGCAACCCGCGGCCAGCGACGACGCAACGTCTGACTGGGCGTCAGGCTGGGCGTCAGGTGGCGCACTCCGATTCGCCGATCTCCTTCACGTACGGGCCTGTCTCGCCGTAGTCGACGTAGAAGTCGGGACCGTCAGCCGGCAGCGGGAACTCGTCGAGCTCTGCGAGGCCGACGGCCAGCACCGACGCGCCGCCGGACCGGTCGAGCCAAGTGCGGAAGGTCTCTCCCGCGCCGCGCTCTGCGGCGAACCGGCGCACGATGCGCACGGCGGCCTCCGGAGCGGTCTTGGCCGGCAGCCGCAAAGCCTTGTCGCCGAAGTGGATCTGCTCCTGCCCGACGTAGCCGCCGAGCAGCATCGTGTAGCCGGGCGCGGCCTGGTCGTGGGCTCTGCGTTCGACCCCGAAGAACCCGATGTCGACCGCGTGGTGCTGGCCGCACGAGTTCGTGCACCCGGAGATGTTGATGCGCACACCGCCGACGTCGGCGAGGCCTTCTTCCTCGAGCCGGTCACCGATCGCCTTCGCCAACCCGCGCGACTGGGTGACGGCCAGGTTGCAAGTGTCCGCTCCCGGGCACGCGACGACATCGCGGGCGAGCTCGGCGCCGGCCTCGGCCATGCCGATGACCTGGAGGCGCTCGTAGAGCACAGGCAGCTGCGCTTCGGTCAGCCCGCGGAAGACCACGTTCTGACGGTTCGTGAGCCGCACGTCGGCACCCATCTCGCGCTGGATCGCAGCAAGCGCTCGGAACTGGTCGCCGGTGATGTCGCCGAGGGCCGCGTAGGCATAGGCCGAGACCCGGCCGCTCGCGATGCCGCGCACGACGTTCGCCTGATCCCACCGAGCCTGCGGATCGCGCGACCGCAAGGTGACGGGCGTGCCCTGACCCATGACCGTCGGAGCGACACCGGCCGCAACGCCCGCGGGCGCGTCGCCGCGCTCCTCGACGACGTCGGGGATGCCACCCGGCCACGTCGACGACGCGGGGAGCAGCTTCCGAGTCGCGAGCACGCGGCGCTTCAGCTCGTCGAAGCCGAGCGTGTCGACGAGCCACTTCATCCGGGCCCGCAGCTTGTTGTCGCGGTTGCCGGTTTGGTCGAAGACGCGCAGCAGTGCCTCGATCGTCGGCAACAGGTCTTCGCGGCGAGGTGAAGTCCTCGAGGGCCAACGCAGGATGTGGGTTGGCGCCGAGACCTCCGGCGATGAACACGCGGAACCCGGCTTCGGGGTCACCGGCTTCGTTCGTGCGCGTCGTGGCGATCACGCCGACGTCGTTGAACATCGCCTGACCGCAGTCGGTCTGGCAACCGGAGAAGTTGATCTTGAACTTGCGGGGGAGACGCTGACCGAGCGGGTTGCGCACGAAGTGACGGAACGCGGCCTCGGCCCACGGGCTGATGTCGAGCACCTCGTGCGGGCACGCGCCGGCGAGATGGCAGCCTTGGATGTTGCGGACGGTGTCGCCGCACGCTTCCCGCGTCGTGAGCCCGACCGACGCCAGGTGACGCATCACCTCGGGGATCTTGGTCAGCGTGACGAAGTGGAACTGGATGTTCTGGCGGGTCGTGATGTGGCCCCACCCGCGCGAGTACTCGTCGACGAGCCAGCCGATCATCTCGAGCTGCTCGGGCTCGATCGATCCGTAGGGCACCTTCACCCTGACCATCTGGTTCTGGCCGCCCTGACGCTGGCCGTAGATGCCGTTGCCCAGGCGGAACACCCGGAAGACGTCCTCGTCGAGATCGCCCGCGAGGTAGCGCACGAGCATCTGCTCGAACTTCTCGATGTCCACCAGCTGCTCGGGGTCGATCGGCCGCGTCCGAACGGTGGACGTTCGGGCTCGGCCCACTCCGACGGCAAGAGTGTCGGTCACCGGGCAATTATGACCCATCTAGTCGGGATTTACCACCTTCATGCCCCAGGCTCCTCCCCGATCTCCTTCAGGGCGTCCTTCAACGCGGCCCGCAAGCGCCGGGCGACGGTGGGCGAGAGGTGGGCCACGAGACCCGTGCCAGGGCGGCCGACCTCCTCGACCGTCAGCACGACTCGAGGCTCGGCGTCGTCGTAATCGTCCGCGATCGCGACGGCCCAGGAGATCCGTGCCAAGTCGTCATCACCCTCGACCCCGTCGAGGGGATCGAACGGGTAGTCGTCGATCGAACGTCGCATCTCGCTACGTCGCCGAGTTCGCTTCGATGAAGGCGCCGGCGATCTTCTCGATGCCCGCCCGGTCATCGACCAGGCCGACGATGAGGAGATCGAGCCCGTTGCCTCGCCAGAACACCATCTGGAACGGTTCGCCCGTCGACTCGTCCACCGTGTCGACGAGGACTGCCGACTCGCCGGCCAGCGTGACGCTCTCTGTCGGAGACCCGCCGGTCACACCGTCGATGAGCGCGGCCTCGAGCGAGCTGAGCCGGTCGACCCCCGACGGCGCGAGCGCGAGCGCGATCACGATCGCGTCAGTGCCTGATGATGTCGCCGCCGAGACGTAGCGCAGACCCACCGACTCGGTGAGCGCGACCGCGTCGGGCAACGTCGCGAGGTCGGTGACGAAGCTCGAGCTGACATCGGACGGCGTCGACTCGATGCGGAACCCGTCCACCGAGGCGAAGGCGTCGTCAGCCCGACCGCCGACCGTGATCGGCAGCGACACCGTGGTGGAGGTGCCGCGTGCGACGGGCACGTGCACCGCCGTTCGTTCGTCCAGCTGTGATCCCCCGCACGCCGACAGGCCCGCGGCGAGCACGGTCGCGCCGAGGAGGGTGGCCAGCCGTCGGCCAGCCACCCCCACCGGCACGGTCAGCCTTCGGAGACGGCGTCGGGCAGACCGGCGCCTTCGCCGATCTCGACGACGTCCGCGAACTCGGTCTCCGGGCGGTAGTCGCCCTGGAGGCTCGCGAGGAAGTCGGCAGGTGAGTCGGAGGACCAGAACTCCATCGGCTGATAGTCGGGAGCCTTGGTCTCGAACTCGCGGTAGAGGTTCATGCCCGTTCCCGCGGGGATGAGCTTGCCGATGATGATGTTCTCCTTCAGACCGACGAGGTTGTCGCCGCGGCCGTCGATGGCGGCCTCGGTGAGCACCCGGGTGGTCTCTTGGAACGACGCCGCGGAAAGCCACGAGTCGGTGGCCAGCGACGCCTTGGTGATGCCCATCAGCTCGGGGCGACCCTCGGCGGGACGCTTGCCCTCCTCGACGAGCTCGCGGTTGGTGTCGCGGAACACGCGCTGGTCGACGCGCTCACCGGGAAGGAAGTCGGAGTCACCCGGCTCCTGCACCCCGATGCGGCGGGTCATCTGGCGCACGATCAGCTCGACGTGCTTGTCGTGGATCGACACACCCTGGTCGCGGTACACCTTCTGCACCTCTTCGACCAGGTACTGCTGCGTCTCACGCACACCCTTGATCTCGAGGAGCTCCTTGGGATCGCGCGGGGTCTTGTCGTCACCGACGAGTGCGTCGCCGGCGCGGACCTCTTGACCCTCGATCACGGCGAGGCGGCTGGCGCTCGGCACGAGGTACTGGTCCTCGGCGCCGTCGTCAGCCACGACCGTGATCGTGCGGCCCTTGCCCTCGTCTTCCGCGATGCGCACCACACCCGACGAGCGGGCGAGCACTGCCTTGCCACGCGGCGTGCGAGCTTCGAACAGCTCGACGACGCGGGGAAGACCGCCGGCGATGTCCTGTCCGGCCACACCACCGGTGTGGAAGGTCCGCATCGTGAGCTGCGTGCCGGGCTCACCGATCGACTGCGCCGCGATGACACCCACGGCCTCGCCCATCTCGATGTGCTTGCCCGTGGCGAGCGAGATGCCGTAGCACGTCGCACAGATGCCGAGCTTGGCCTCGCACGTGAGCACCGAGCGCACGCGGATTCGGTCGATGTTCGGGTCGTGACGGAGCTGGTCGACCTGGAGGTCGGTCAGCGGGAGGCCGCCCTCGATCACCGAACCGTCGGCCAACGTCACGTCGTTCAGCAACGCACGACCGAAGAGCTTGGTGTCGAGGAAGGCGCGGCGCGCCGGCGTGTCGGGGATGACGGGTTCGACCCAGATGCCGAGCGTCGTACCGCAATCGACCTCGCGGATGATGAGCTCCTGGGCGACGTCGACGAGACGGCGCGTGAGGTAGCCCGAGTCCGCGGTGCGGAGCGCGGTGTCGACGAGGCCCTTGCGGGCGCCCGGCGTCGCGATGAAGTACTCGAGCATCGAAAGGCCTTCGCGGAAGTTGGCCTTGATGGGGCGGGGGATCATGTCACCGCGAGGGTTGGCCACGAGACCGCGCATGCCGGCGATCTGCTTGACCTGCATCATGTTCCCTCGGGCGCCTGAGCCCACCATCATGTCGATGGGGTTGAACTTCTCGGCCTTGAGGACCTTCTCCATCGCCTCCTGCACCTGCGCAGTGGCCTCGCCCCAGATCTCGACTTCCTTCTGGCGCCGCTCGCCGTCGGTGATGATGCCGCGGCGGAACTGCGTCTCGAACTTCTCCGCGTCCTTCTCGGTGTCCTCGAGGATCTTCTTCTTCTCGAGCGGAGTCTTGACGTCCGCGATGGAGATGGTGAGACCCGACTGCGAGGCGTACCGGTAGCAGAGGTCCTTGATCGCGTCGAGCGACTCGGCGACCTCGGCCTTCGTGTAGTGCTCGACGAGGTTCTCGACGATGATGCCGAAGTCCTTCTTCTTGATCGGCGAGGTCACGTAGTTGAACTGCGTGACGTAGCCAGTGGGAAGCAGTCCCTCGAACAGCAGGCGGCCGGCGGTCGTCGTGCGCTCGATCGGCGTGCCCTGCTCGTCGACACCCTCGCGGAACTGGATCGGGGCGTGCAGCGAGAGCGCGCCCTCGTCCATGGCCCGCTCGACCTCCCACCGGTGGCGGAAGACCCGACCTTCGCCCTTGTCGCCTGCCACTTCCTCAGTGAGGTAGTAGCCGCCGATGACCATGTCCTGCGTCGGCACCACGATCGGGCGACCCGACGCGGGCGACAGGATGTTGTTCGCCGACAGCATGAGCACGCGGCTCTCGGCCTGTGCCTCTGCCGACAGCGGAAGGTGCACGGCCATCTGGTCGCCGTCGAAGTCCGCGTTGAACGCGGTGCACACGAGCGGGTGGATCTGGATGGCCTTGCCCTCGACGAGCACAGGCTCGAACGCCTGGATGCCGAGGCGGTGGAGCGTGGGTGCCCGGTTGAGCAGCACCGGATGCTCCTTGATGACCTCTTCGAGGACATCCCACACCTGCGGGCGACGGCGCTCGACCATGCGCTTCGCCGACTTGATGTTCTGGGCCAGCTCGAGGTCGACGAGCCGCTTCATCACGAAGGGCTTGAAGAGCTCGAGGGCCATGAGCTTGGGCAGGCCGCACTGATGCAGACGCAGCGTGGGGCCGACCACGATGACCGAACGGCCGGAGTAGTCGACGCGCTTGCCGAGCAGGTTCTGGCGGAACCGGCCCTGCTTGCCCTTCAGCATGTCGGACAGCGACTTCAGTGGACGGTTGCCGGGACCCGTGACCGGGCGACCGCGGCGGCCGTTGTCGAAGAGCGCGTCGACGGCCTCCTGCAGCATCCGCTTCTCGTTGTTCACGATGATCTCGGGAGCGCCGAGGTCGAGCAGTCGCTTCAGGCGGTTGTTGCGGTTGATGACGCGGCGGTACAGGTCGTTGAGGTCGGAGGTCGCGAAGCGCCCACCGTCGAGTTGCACCATCGGGCGCAGCTCGGGCGGGATGACCGGCACGACGTCGAGGATCATGGCCCGCGGGTCGTTCGCGCGACGGCCGTGGTCGTCACGACGGTTGAACGCGGACACGATCTTCAGACGCTTGATCGCCTTCTGGCGGCGCTGGGCCGAGAGGCGCTTCTTGCCCTCGCTCTCGTCGATCGCGTCGCGGAGCTTGATCTCTTCCTCGTCGAAGTTGATGCGGTCGATGAGCTGCGCGATCGCGTCGGCGCCCATGCCGCCCTGGAAGTAGTCGCCGTAGCGCATGTGGAGCTCGCGCCAGAGCATCTCGTCTTCGATGATCTTGCGGCTGAACAGCGACTGGAACTCGTCGAACGCACGCTGCACGAGCTCGAGCTCGGCTTCGCCGCGCTCGCGGATCGCGGCCACGTCCTTCTCGCCCGCGCGCTGACGCGACTTGACCTCGGAATCCTTCGCCTCCTCTGACTCGAGCGACTTGATCTCGCCCTCGAGCTCCTTGAAGCGGCGGTCGATCTCGAGCTCGGTCGCCTTGCGGATCTCGTCGAGCTCCTCGGCCAGCTCGGCCTGAAGGTTCGGGAGGTCGGCATGGCGCTTCTCGTCGTCGACCCACGTGACGAGGTTCGCCGCGAAGTAGATGACCTTCTCGAGCTGCTTGGCCTTCAGCTCCTCCTTGGGCTCGAGGCCCGCGAGGAGGTAGGCCAGCCACGAGCGAGTGCCGCGGAGGTACCAGATGTGCACCACGGGCGCGGCGAGCTCGATGTGGCCCATCCGCTCACGACGCACCTTCGAGCGCGTGACCTCGACGCCGCAGCGCTCGCAGATGATGCCCTTGAACCGGACGCGCTTGTACTTGCCGCAGTAGCACTCCCAGTCCTTGGTGGGACCGAAGATCTTCTCGCAGAAGAGGCCGTCCTTCTCCGGCTTCAGCGTGCGGTAGTTGATCGTCTCGGGCTTCTTCACCTCTCCGTTCGACCATGTGCGGATCGCGTCGGCCGTGGCCAATCCGATTCGCAGCTGATCGAAGTCGTTGACGTCGAGCATCAGGACCAGCTCCTCTCGCGTCGCCGCTCGTCTTCTTCGTCGCTGCCCCGTTCGGGCCGGCTGATGTCGATGCCGAGCTCCTCGGCCGTGCGGAACACGTCCTCGTCGAGCTCACGCATCTCGATCTCGGCACCGTCCTTGGCCAGCACCTCCACGTTCAGGCACAGCGCCTGCATCTCCTTGATGAGCACCTTGAAGCTCTCGGGGATGCCGGGCTCGGGGATGTTCTCGCCCTTGACGATCGCCTCGTACACCTTGACGCGGCCGAGGACGTCGTCGCTCTTGATCGTGAGCAGCTCCTGCAGGCAGTAAGCGGAGCCGTAAGCCTCGAGGGCCCACACCTCCATCTCGCCGAACCGCTGGCCGCCGAACTGCGCCTTGCCGCCGAGGGGCTGCTGCGTGATCATCGAGTACGGGCCTGTCGAGCGCGCATGGATCTTGTCGTCGACAAGGTGGGCGAGCTTCAGGATGTAGACGAAGCCGACGGTGATCTGCCGGTCGTAGGGCTCACCCGTGCGTCCGTTGTAGAGCGTCAGCTTCCCGTCGTCGCCGATGAGCCGTTCGCCGTCGACACCGTCGGACCGAAGGCTGCCGAAGATGTTCTTGATCGTCATGTGCTTGCCGGCCTGGTCCTCTTCGTCCCAGTGCGCGCCGTCGAACACAGGCGTGGCGATGAACGTCGACGGCGGAGTCGCCGGACGCGTCTTGCGCTCGGTGCCGCGCACCGGCTGCTCGCCGACCATCTGTCCCTCGTGCTCCCAGCCCCAGCGCGCCGCGTACCCGAGGTGGGCCTCGAGCACCTGACCGACGTTCATGCGGCTCGGCACACCCAGGGGGTTGAGGATGATGTCGACGGGCGTGCCGTCGGCCAGGAAGGGCATGTCCTCGACCGGGAGGATCTTGGAGATGACGCCCTTGTTGCCGTGGCGGCCGGCGAGCTTGTCGCCGACGCTGATCTTGCGCTTCTGGGCGACGTAGACGCGCACCAGCTGGTTCACGCCGGGCGGAAGCTCGTGATGCTCGTCGCGGCTGAACACGCGGACGTCGATGACCTTGCCCTGCTCACCGTGGGGCACCTTGAGGCTGGTGTCGCGCACCTCGCGCGCCTTCTCGCCGAAGATCGCGTGGAGCAGGCGCTCCTCGGGAGTGAGCTCGGTCTCGCCCTTTGGGGTGACCTTGCCGACGAGCACGTCGCCGGCGTCGACCTCGGCGCCGATGCGCACGATGCCTCGCTCGTCGAGGTCGCGCAGCACCTCTTCGGAGAGGTTCGGGATGTCCCGGGTGATCTCCTCGGGGCCGAGCTTGGTGTCGCGGGCATCGACCTCGTGCTCGTGGATGTGGATCGAGGTGAGCACGTCGTCGCGCACGAGGCGCTCGGACAGGATGATCGCGTCCTCGAAGTTGTAGCCCTCCCACGGCATGAAGGCGACGAGCAGGTTCTTGCCGAGCGCGAGCTCGCCGGTGTCGGTCGAGGGACCGTCGGCGAGGATCGTGCCCTTCTCGATGCGATCGCCCTCGGAGACACGCGGCTTCTGGTTGATGCAGGTGTCCTGGTTCGACCGGCGGAACTTCGCCAGCCGATGGACCTTCTTGCCGTTCGTCTTGTACTCGGCCGTGATCGACTCGCCCGAGACGTCGGTGACGACGCCCTCGTCCTCGGCCAGGATCATGTCGGCGGCGTCGCGCGCGGCGCGAGCCTCGATGCCGGTGCCGATGTAGGGAGCCTCAGCGCGGATCAAGGGCACGGCCTGGCGCTGCATGTTCGCCCCCATGAGGGCGCGGTTCGCGTCGTCGTGCTCGAGGAACGGGATGAGCGCGGTGGCGACCGACACGATCTGCTTCGGCGAGACGTCCATCAGCTGGACCTCTTGCGGATCGACGTAGCTGATGTCGGTGGTGGCACCGAAGAACACGTCACGCTCGAGCTGCAGCTTGAGGTCTGACAGCGTCGCGGCCTGCGGGCTCTGGCGCACGAGCACGCGCGGCTCGGAGAAGGAACCGTCGGGCTTCACCGGCGCGTTCGCCTGGGCGACGACGTACTCCTCTTCCTCGTCGGCCGCGAGGTAGACGATCTGGTCGGTGACCTTGCCGTTCGTCACCTTGCGGTACGGCGACTCGATGAAGCCGAACTCGTTGACCCTCGCGTACGTGGCGAGCGCGCCCATGAGGCCGATGTTCGGGCCTTCAGGCGTCTCGATCGGGCACATGCGGCCGTAGTGGCTGAAGTGGACGTCACGGACTTCGAAGCCGGCGCGCTCACGCGACAGGCCACCGGGGCCGAGCGCCGAGAGGCGACGACGGTGGGTGAGCCCCGACAGCGGGTTCACCTGGTCCATGAACTGGGAGAGCTGGCTGGTGCCGAAGAACTCCTTGATGGCCGCGACCACCGGGCGGATGTTGATGAGCGTCTGCGGCGTGATCGCCTCGACGTCCTGCGTCGTCATGCGCTCGCGCACGACCCGCTCCATCCGGGACAGGCCGATGCGGACCTGGTTCTGGATGAGCTCACCGACCGACCGGATGCGGCGGTTCGCGAAGTGGTCCTGGTCGTCCAGGCGGTAGCCCGGCTCCTGCTTCGTGAGGTGCAGCAGGTAGCTGCACGCCGCGAGCACCTCGCAGCGCGACAGGACGTCCTGATCGGGATCGGGGATGTCGAGCAGCAGCCGGTCGTCGAGCTTGTTGCGCGCCTTGGGGTCGATCCCGTAGAGCTCGCTGAGCCTCCCGACCTCGGTGCCGAGCTTGCGGTTCAGCTTGTAGCGGCCGACGCGCGACAGGTCGTAGCGGCCCTTCTCGAAGAAGGCCTTGCGGAAGTAGCCCTTCGCCGACTCGACGGTCGGCGGCTCACCCGGCCGGGCGCGCTTGTAGATCTCGACGAGCGCCTCCTCCTCGGTCGGAGCGAGGTGGCGATCCTTCTCGTACTGGCCCTCGAGGAAGTCGAAGTGCTGCACGAAGCGGTCGAGAAAGCCCGGAGCGTTCTCCTCGTCGTACCCGAGTGCGCGCAGCAGCACGAAGATCGACAGGCGGCGCTTGCGCGCGACGCGGGTGCCGGCCGTGAAGTCCTTGCCCGGCTTCTGCTCGACGTCGAACTCGATCCACTCACCGCGGTAGGGGTGGATCGTGCCCGTCACCCACTGGTGCTTCGCGAGGTTGCGGAGACGGAACCGCTCACCCGGCTGGAAGATGACGCCCGGCGAGCGCACGAGCTGCGACACGACGACGCGCTCGGTGCCGTTGATGATGAAGGTGCCCTTGTCCGTCATCATGGGGAAGTCGCCCATGAAGACGGTCTGCTCCTTGATCTCACCCGTGGAGCGATTGGCGAACCGGGCCCGCACGAAGATCGGGGCCGAGTACGTCATGTCCTTTTCCTTGCACTCCTCCACCGTGAACTTGGGCGGGGGGCGAAGGTCCTCGTCGTCCGGATCGAACTCGAGCTCGAGCTGCAAGTTCTCGGTGAAGTCCTTGATCGGGCTGATGTCGCGGAAGGTCTCCGCGAGGCCCTGATGCAAGAACCATTCGAAGGACTCGCGCTGGATCGCGATCAGATCCGGCAGGTCGAGGGGTTCGGTGAGGTTGGCGAAGGAATACCGCTCACGTGCAGCACTACGAGACGACAATTACGGCTCCCTGGGAGAAGTGGCCGAGGTGCCGGGGCGCGCCGGGTCGCCGCGAAGGAACGGCGAAGCAAGGGGGACGCACGGCAACCGGTGATTGTACTGACCGGAGCGCACAGAATCAACCCGACAGCCGGCCGGCTGTCAGGTACAGGCAGGGTAGGGCCAGAAGCGCAGGTCGTCAAGGACCGGCGCCTCCTGGCCGCAGGTCCCGACTACTTGAGCTCGACGGTGGCGCCGGCCTCTTCCAGCTGCGCCTTCGCCTTCGCGGCGTCTTCCTTCGACACCTTCTCGAGCACGGTCTTGGGGGCGGCGTCGACCAGATCCTTGGCCTCCTTGAGACCGAGGTTGGTGAGCGCACGCACCTCCTTGATGACCTGGATCTTCTTCTCGCCAGCCATGGTCAGGACGACGTCGAACTCGTCCTGCTCTTCGGCTTCCTCACCGGCACCGCCGCCACCGGCGGGCGCGGCCGCGGCGACTGCGACAGGCGCGGCGGCCGTGACGTTGAAGCGCTCCTCGAAGTCCTTCAGGAGCTGCGACAGCTCGAGGACGGTCATGTTCGAGATGGCGTCGAGGATGTCTTCCTTGGTGGCCATGATGGCTACTCCGTTTCTTCTGTTGCGATTGCTTCGGGTGCGGGGGTTTCGGTTGCGATCTCTTCTGCGGGCTCGGCCTCAGCTGCGGGCTCGGCCTCAGCTGCGGGCTCGACTTCGGCGACGGCTTCGGCCTCGGGCTCGGCAGGAGCCTCTTCGGCGGGTACCCCGCCCTGCTGGTCGATGAGCGCCTTCAGGCCATAGGCGAAGTTGCGAGGCAGACGCGGCGAGCAGGCTCGCGAATTGCGCGATCGGCGCCTGCAGCGCGCCGGCGAGCTGAGCGAGGATCACCTCGCGGCTCGGCAGGTCGGCGAGAGCAGTCACCTCGGCGGCGGTGAGCAGGCGCTTGCCGAGCACGCCGCCCTTCACGACGAGGGCGGGGTTGACCTTGGCGTAGTCGCGAAGCGCCTTCGCCACGGCTGCGGCATCGCCGTCGACGAACGCGATCGCCGTCGGCCCGGTGAGCAGCTCGTCGAGCTCGTCGAAGCCGGCATCGCGGGCGCCGAGCCGAGCGAGGGTGTTCTTGTAGATCTTGTAGTCACCGCCCGCGACACGCAGCGCCCGGCGCAGCTCGGCGATCGCGGCGACGTTCAATCCGCGGTACTCGGTGAGCAGCGCGGCGTCGGCCCGGCCCAGGCGCTCCTTCACCTCGGTGACGACAGCGACCTTCTCGGCCCTCGGGTTGTCCATGCGCACCTCCTCCAGAATCAAAATGGGCGCTCGCGCATGCGCGAACGCCCCTGAGAAGCTCTGGAGGAGTTCGCCTCGTCCGGCGGGCACAGGGCCCATTCAGCAGAAGCACCGGATGTCTGCGGCGAGCAGATCAGTTGTGGACGATCACTCTATCCGGGTCCGGCGTCGCGCTTCACCTCGCGTTTGGCTTGTTCGCGGGCGATCCAGGCCTGCACCGGTGGGAGCAGAGTGGCCAGCCCAGCAACGCCGGCCACCATGAGACCGACGCCTGCGGTCTCCCACCCATCGAACGGGTCCGCGACGAACACCACGACGCCCGCGGCAATCAACGCACACCCGCTGAGGGCGAGCATGACTCGCCCTGCGACGTTCCCGGTCACCGCTCCCGCGGCCTGAGAGGCGCGGCCCATCGTCTTGTCGAGCGCTCGCTCCGCCCACGCGAACTCGGTCGCGAGGATCGCGAGACCCACGATGATCACGACCACACCCGGTCCGGGGAGGGCGAGCATCGCGACGCCGGCGCCGAGCACGACGAAGCCGAGCGCGGCGACGAGCATCCGCTTCGCGTTGCGACCGACCCACGCGAGGACGATGACGGGCCCGCGGAGGCCGAACCGATTCCAGAACGGCGGTGGAGCGACCGCCGCCAGGTCGTCGTCGCTGACCTCGGGCGCGGCCTTCTCGCTCAGGAAGCGGCCTTGACGTCCTCGGGTCGTGCGTGGGCAGCGTCGATCTTGATGCCCGGACCCATGGTCGACGAGACCGCGATGTGCTTCAGGTACTTGCCCTTTGCCGAGGCGGGCTTGGCCCGCTGCAGCTCGTCGAGGACGGCGCCGTAGTTCGTGAGCAGGTCTTCGATGGGGAAGCTGGCCTTGCCGAGCGGCACGTGCACGTTGCCGTGGCGATCCGTGCGGTACTCCACCTTGCCGCCCTTGAACTCGGTGACGGCCTTGCCGACGTCGGTCGTCACAGTGCCGGTCTTGGGGTTCGGCATCAGGCCGCGGGGGCCGAGCACCCGGCCGAGCCGGCCGACCATCGGCATCAGATCGGGCGTCGCGATTGCGATGTCGAAGTCGAGCATGCCCTTCTCGACCTCCGCGGCGAGGTCATCAGCCCCGACGAGATCTGCACCCGCAGCGCGAGCCTCGGCCGCGGCCTCACCGGAGGCGAACACGGCGACCCGCACGTCCTTGCCGGTGCCCGCAGGCAACGCGACCGTGCCGCGCACGATCTGATCGGCCTTGCGGGGATCGACGCCGAGCCGGACCGCGAGCTCGATCGTCTCGTCGAACCTCGCCGACGACAGATCCTTCGCGAGCCCGACCGCCTCGTTCGGCGGGTAGAACTCCTCGCGGTCGAATCGCTTCGCCGCATCGTCGTAACGCTTGCCCTTCGCCATGATGGCTCCCTCGGTGTCATGGCAGCCGGGCGAGGTCGTCCCGGTCCTGCCTGTGGCTGTTGCTAGCTGACTGTGATGCCCATCGAGCGCGCCGTGCCTTTGACCTGCTGGCGTGCGGCTTCGAGGTCGTTCACGTTGAGGTCGGGCATCTTGACCTTCGCGATCTCGGTGATCTGAGCGTCAGTGACGGAGCCGGCGCCCTCGCGACCGGGCAGCTTCGACCCCTTCTCGAGACCGGCGGCGGCCCGCAACAGCACCGGCGTCGGGGGCGTCTTCAGCACGAACGTGAAGGAGCGATCCTCGAACACGGTGATCTCGACGGGCACGACCGTGCCGGTCTGCGCCTCGGTGGCTGCGTTGTAGGCCTTGCAGAAATCCATGATCGCGACGCCGTGGGGGCCGAGCGCGGTGCCGACCGGGGGCGCGGGCGTGGCCTTGCCCGCCTGGATCTGGATCTTGACGACGGCCGCGACCTTCTTCTTGGCCATGACGAGGGGTTCTCCTTCTTCTTTCTGCTACTTCGAGACTTAGAGCTTTGCGACCTGGCTGAAGTCCATCTCGACCAGCGTCTCGCGGCCGAAGATGTTCACCAGCACCTTGAGCTTCAGCTGGTCGGCGTTGATCTCCGCGATCTGACCGGAGAAGTCCGCGAACGGACCTTCCTTCACGCGCACCGACTCGCCGACCTCGTACTCCAACCGAGGCTTCGACCGCTTCGTGGGCTCGTCGCCCTCGATCTTGACCTGGAGGAACGACTCGACATCGCGGCGCGGCAGCGGTGACGGCTTCGCACCCTGCCCGACGAACCCGGTGACACCGGGCGTGTTGCGGATGACGTACCAAGAGTCGTCGTCCATCTCACAGCGCACCAGGAGGTAGCCGGGGAACACCTTCTTCTGGACGACGACCTTGCGGCCGTTCTTGAACTCGACCACGTCTTCCATGGGGATGACGACCTCGAAGATCTTGTCCTCGGCGTTCATCGACTGGGTGCGAGCCTCGAGGTTCTGCTTGACCTTCTTCTCGTAGCCCGATTGCGTGTGCACGACGTACCAGGCGCCAGGTCGATCGAACGGGCTCTCCGGTCGGGGAGCGTCCTCGTCGTCGTCGTCGTCGGCCACTTCCGCGTCGAGCACCTCGTCGTCGACGAGCACGGCGCCGAGATCGGCGTCGAGCGCGGGCGCCTGGTCTTCGGGTTCGGTGGTGAAGAAGCTCTCGCTCATGCCGCGTTGTACAGGTGGAGGATCGCCGTGCCGAACAGCCAGTCGAGGCCCGCGATGAGCGCGGTGAGCAGCACGACGGCAATGAGCACGATGATCGAGTAGTTGATGACTTCGGACTTGGTCGGCCAGGCGACCTTGCGGAGCTCGCCCCGGACCTCATGGAGGAACTGGCCTGGCGACGTGCGCTCCTGCTTGGGCGGCCGAGGCACGGGCGCGGCCCGCTTCTCGCGCACGGGCTCGCCATCGGGGCCGAGCTGGCCCTGACGCTGCATCATGCGCTTGGTTTCGCGGTTCATCGCCATGGCGGCACCCTTGGAGACAGGCTTTGGGGAGATACGGGCTTGGAGGGGCAGGGCAGGAGGGGCTCGAACCCCCGACCGCCGGTTTTGGAGACCGGAGCTCTACCAACTGAGCTACTGCCCTCGGTCACGTCGGGACGCCCAATGCTAGCAGGGGCACCCTGCCGAACAGCCAGGCAGTCCGGCCGAGATCGGCGGGTTCAGCCCGCCAGGCGACGCCGCGACCGGGTGCTGAAGACCAGCACGCTGGCCGCTCCCGCAGCGGTGACGGCGGCCATGCCGCCGAGCATCGCGGCCCGTCGCAAGGCGCGTCCGGCGGTCGTGCCCGTGCTCGCCTCGTCGAGGACAGCGAGCACTTCCTCCACCCAGTCGCTCGACGTGGTCAGACGGCGATCGGCCAGCTGGCGCAACCCCCGATGGAGCCGGCGGTACTGCGCCAAGTCGGCCTGGCAGCGCAGGCAATGCTCGACGTGGGCCCGCGCGGCGCGGTCAGGGACCGGCTGACCTTCGGCTGCCTCGGCCAGCAGCTCCCCCAACGCCTCACACCGCATGAGCCGAGCCTCCGTCGACCATGCCGGCGTCTCGGCGAGCGAAGACCTGCTCGCGCAGACGGCGACGAGCCCGGTGCAACCTGACCTTCGCGGCCGTCGCCGAGATGCCGAGCTCGGCGGCGATCGCCTCGTGCGGAAGGTCGTAGACGTCTCGGAGCACGACGACCGCACGCAGGCGCGGCGGCAGAAGCAGGAGCGCCGCCTCGAGCTGCTCACGCGCCACCGTCGCGTCGGCCCGAGCCTGCGGATCGGACTCCGGCCGCGTGTCGATCACGGGCGTGTCGGCATCGAGGGCGTCGTGCTGGTGACGGCGGCGGCGGCCGACGTGTGTGGACGCGCAGTTCGCAGTGATGCGGTACAGCCACGTCGAGAACTCGCGCGTCGCCGCGGAACTGGCGCACGCCTCGATAGGCACGGAGGTACGCGTCCTGCACCACGTCGCGCGCATCCTCCTCGTTGCCGGTCAACCGATAGGCGAGCGTGTACGTGTCGTCGTACGTGGCTCGGACGAGCTCGTCGAAGGCAGCCCGGCTGCCGTCACGGGCTGCGACGACGAGCTGGGCGATCTCTGGCGACTGCGTCACGGTTTGTGACCCTCCGGCGACGGACGGGGTTACTTGAGGATCTTGACGACGCGGCCGGAGCCGACGGTGCGGCCGCCCTCGCGGATGGAGAACAACAGGCCCTCGTCCATCGCGATGGGCTTGCCGAGCTGCACGGTCATGACCGTGTTATCGCCCGGCATCACCATCTCGGTCCCCTCCGGCAACGTGATCGAGCCGGTCACGTCGGTGGTCCGGAAGTAGAACTGCGGCCGGTAGTTGTTGAAGAACGGCTTGTGGCGGCCGCCCTCGTCCTTGCCGAGCACATACACCTGCGCCTCGAAATCGGTGTGCGGCGTGATCGAACCCGGCTTGCACAACACCTGACCCCGCTCCACCTCCTCCTTCTTCGTGCCCCGCAACAGGGCGCCGATGTTGTCGCCCGCATGGCCCTCATCCAAGATCTTGCGGAACATCTCCACACCCGTGCACACCGTCTTGGTCGTCGGGCGCAAACCCACGATCTCGACCTCGTCGCCCGTGTGGACCATCCCCTGCTCCACCTTGCCCGTCACGACCGTGCCCCGACCCGTGATCGTGAACACATCCTCGATCGGCATCAAGAACGGCTTGTCCAAATCCCGCTCAGGCTCCGGCACATACGAATCGACCGCGTCCATCAGCTCCACGATCTTGGTCTGCCACTCCGCGTCGCCCTCCAACGCCTTCAACGCAGACACCCGCACCACCGGCAGATCATCACCCGGGAACCCATACGACGTCAGCAGCTCACGCACCTCGAGCTCCACCAGCTCCAACAGCTCCTCATCGTCCACCGCGTCGGCCTTGTTCAACGCCACCACGATGTACGGCACACCCACCTGACGAGCCAACAACACATGCTCACGCGTCTGAGGCATCGGACCATCCGTCGCCGCCACCACCAAAATCGCGCCGTCCACCTGCGCCGCCCCAGTGATCATGTTCTTGATGTAGTCAGCATGACCCGGCATGTCCACATGCGCGTAATGACGCTTATCCGTCTCGTACTCCACATGCGCGATCGAGATCGTGATCCCCCGCGCCTTCTCCTCCGGCGCCTTATCAATCTGATCGAACGGCGTAAACGCCACATTCGGGTTCTTCTCCGCCAACGTCTTGGTGATCGCCGCCGTCAACGTCGTCTTCCCATGGTCAATATGACCCATCGTCCCCACATTCACATGCGGCTTGTTCCGCTCGAACTTCGCCTTGCTCATCGCGGGCCACCCTTTCGTCGGGTTCTGGTTCTTGTCGACTGGTAGCGGCGGTCGGACTCGAACCGACGACCACTCGATTATGAGCCGAGTGCTCTGACCAACTGAGCTACGCCGCCAAGCGTGCGGGACCCGACGGACGGGCCCTGAGCCCTCTGTGGGAATCGAACCCACGACACCAGCCTTACCATGGCTGTGCTCTGCCGACTGAGCTAAGAGGGCGAGACGCCGGGAGCCCGGCGCCGGGCCCGCATCCTAGCGACCACACGTCCTGGGCCAATCGGCTCAATTGCAGCCACCCACGTGCCGATTCGAGGGTTGGTGAAGTGCCAGCGAGTCATCATCGAGGCGGGCGGCGGCACGTTCACGCTCGACCTCCATCCTCGGCTCTCCGTCATCGTGGGCCTGGGCCCGGCCGAGCGTGAGAGCCTCATCGGCGAGATCATCGGCGCGCTCGGCGGCAACCGCACGGGGGTGCACCTCGAGCTGCGCGACGCGACGGGTCGGCATCTCGCGGTGTTCCGCCCGAAGGGTGAGCGCCACCGCGTCATCGACGTGACGACCGCGGAGGACGTCAGCCACGAGTTCGTGAGCGCCGGCAGCCAGATCGATCTGCTCTCGCGCTCTGGTCTGGACGCGAACACGGCGCCGGCCCATCTGATCGTGGGCCCGAAGGACTTTGCGACGGTCGACCCGATCGGCGAGCGCATCACGTTGCTCGCCGCTGTCGATCAGCGCTCGCTCTGGGCCGCGGCGGAGCGGGTCACCTCGTCGATGGACGAACCCGAGCCCGTCGTGCACGTCGCGCCGACCGACACGATCGCCGGTGCGCCCGAGATCGTCGACCGGGTCGAGGAGCTCCACGACGAGTTCGAGGCGGCCGTTGCGAAGGAGAGCCAGATCCATCGGCTCACCTACCGCATCGCGGCCGGCACCGCGTGCCTCGCGGTCCCCGCGGCTCTGATCTCTCCGATGCTGTCGCTTCCTCTCTTGTTCGCGACCGGCGCGTCGATGGCGGTCTCGCTGATGGCGCAGAAGCGGATCTCGCGGGCGGAGAATGCCGAGCAAGAGGCACTGGCGCAGGCGGGAGCGCAGTCGTACCTCGGCTTCCACCTCGAGCGCGTGAACACGATGCTCTCGACCGTCGAGACGAAGAAGAAGTCGACTGCCGCGGCGGGCGACAGCCGCAAGGCTGCCGACGCGTGGCGTGAGCTCGCCGGCGAGATCTCGCCCGACTGGGCGCTCGCCCACCGTGAGGAGATCATCGCTGCCGCGCTCCTCCAGCGCGGTGCGAGCCCCCTCAACGGGACGCAGGAGACCTACACCCCAGTCGAGGGTGGGCTCGCGGCGAACCTCGCCCACGCGCTCGTCACGCATCTCTCGGAGGTGCGCAAGATGGGCCCGGAAGGCGAGAGCCTCCCGCTGCTGCTCGACGACCCGTTCATCGCCCTCGACCCGTCGGTGAAGCCGGCGTTGCTCGAGCTGCTCAGCCGTTCAGCCGGCAGCCCGCAGGTGATCTTCCTCACCAACGACCCTGATGTCTGCACCTGGGCGCGACTCGAGGCCCTCACCGGCGAGATCGGCATCCTCGAAGCGGCGCCGTCCGCCGACGAGGACTCCGAACCGGTCGACTTCAGCGCACAATCCTGAACAGCGACGTCCTGAGCGCCCGTTAGCGTTCGGGGCCGTGCTGCTGCGCCTCGCCACGCTCGACGACGCCGAGGCGATGCGCGCCATCTACAACCTCGAAGTCGAGACATCGACGGCGACGTTCGATCTCGTGACTCGCAGCCTCGAAGACCAGCGTTCGTGGCTGGCCGAGCGCTCGGGAGCCCACGCCGCGGTGGTCGCGGTGCAGGACGCCGCGGTCGTCGGATTCGCCTCGCTCTCGCCCTACAAGGAGCGCGCCGCGTATCGCACCACCGTCGAGGACTCGGTCTACGTGCGCCGCGACCACCACGGGAAGGGCATCGGCAAGGAGCTGCTCGGCGAGATGCTCGACGTGGCCCGCCGGCACGGCTTCCACTCGGTCATGGCGCGGATCGAAGCAACCCGCTCGCCGTCGTTGGCGTTGCACCGCTCGTGCGGGTTCGAGCTGGTGGGCATCGAGCGCGAGGTGGGACGCAAGTTCAACCGCTGGCTCGACGTCGCGGTGATGCAGCGGCTGCTCGACACCTGAGCGATGGACATGGTCGTGGTAGCGAGCAAGGAGAAGGGCCATGCGCCGCCGCCCCACCTCATCTGGGACTGCCTGAACGAACCGTCGGAGCCCGCCGACCATCCCTGGCTCGTCCTCATCGACTCCGAAGTCGCGCCGCGGGTGCTGGAAGCGAATCGGTCGGGCCTCGTGGTGTGGTCATCGCCGTGGCCCGATCGACCCCGCGATCAAATCCAGGTCACTAGCACCAGCGACGGAGACGGCGCCCGAGTGCGATGGACGTGGGCCACGCCCGATCCACCTCCCGACGAAGCAACGGTGCGAGCACGACGGCACCGACTCAACCAGGTCGTCAACGCCGATCTGCGGTTCTTCCTCGACTGGTACTGACTCCGCCAGCGATGAGCCACCCCGGGAATGTCACACCCCCCTCGTAAGATGTGAGTTCTTCCCCTTGATGCTGATCGTGCTGAATCTGATCGTGAGGACGGGCGTACATGGCCGAGGTGTGGGAGGTCGAGCCGGAGTCGCTGACTGATGCTGCGCTCGCCGCGCACGTGCGCGAGCTCGACGCGGAGCGGTGCCGGGTCGAGGCGGCGATGGCGCAAGGCGGTGGCCGCGGCCGACGCCGTGGCGTGTGGGACTACGACGGGGCGACATCGGGGGCGGCGTGGCTCGCGTACCGGTGTGAGCTGAGCCGGTCGTCGGCGGCGACGATGGTGCGCACGGCTCGGCGCCTGCGGTCGATGCCGGGCACCGACGCCGCGCTTGTCGAACGGCGAGCTCGGGCTTCGCGAAGGCGGTGCTGCTCGCGTCGGCCGCGCATCGCAGCGACAAGACCGTCAGCGGTGTTCGCCCGTGACGAGGCGATGCTCGTCGAGCACGCCTGTCGCCTGACCGTCGACCAGACCGCGCTCATGTTGCGGCACTGGCTCGTCCAGGCCGACCCCGACCGTGAGAAGCGTGAGCGGGCCGAGGGAGATCGGTTGCATGTGTCGTCGACGTTCGACGGCACGACGGTGCTCGACGGCGTCTACACGAGCGAAGACGGCGCCGTGATCAAGACGGCTGTCGACGCAGAGTACGAACGCCTCCGCCGAGCCGAACGCGCGTCGGGCGGCCCGACGAGAACCGCCGCGCAACGCCGGGCCGCCGCGCTCGCCGAAGTGGTCCGCCGTGCGGTGGGCGCCGAACCGGGACGGCCGACCATCAGCGTGACGATCGGCCTCGACGACCTGGTCGACGCCACCGGATGCGGACACGTCGACGACACCGGCGAACCCGTCCTGGCGGAGACCGTCCGGCGTCTGGCGTGCGACGCCCGCATCATCCCCGTCGTGCTCGGCGGGACCAGCGAACCGATCGACGTCGGCCGCGCCGCCCGAGCCGTCACCCCCGCCCAACGGCGAGCGCTCACCCTGCGCGACCGCGGCTGCGTCTTCCCCGGCTGCGACCGCCCGCCCGGATGGTGCGACGGCCACCACATCGTGCACTGGGCCGACGGCGGCCCCACCGACATGGCCAACCTGGCGCTGCTGTGCAACCACCACCACACCGCCCTCCACGAAGGCGGCTGGACCATGGCCCGAGCCCCCGACACGACCCTCACCTTCACCCGACCCGACGGCACACCGCTGCTCGCGATGCCCCTCGCGAGCTGAGGTGGCGCGGCCTCGGGCCAGTGGTGACACGATGGGGACAGGAATTCGCAAGGAGGCACAACGATGGCTGCTCAGCCGACGCCTGAGGATCGGTTCTCGTTCGGGTTGTGGACGATCGGGTGGCAGGCGCGTGACCCATTCGGTGACGCGACGCGCCCGCCGCTCGATCCGGTCGAGTCCGTGCACCGCCTCGCGGAGCTGGGCGCGTACGGCGTCAGCTTCCACGACGACGACGTCGTGCCGTTCGGGGCGGCTGACGGCGAGCGTGAGCGGTTGATCAAGCGCTTCCGGACCGCACTGGAAGAGACCGGCATGGTCGTGCCGATGGTGACGACGAATCTGTTCTTCCACCCGGTGTTCAAGGACGGTGCGTTCACGAGTAACAACCGCTCGGTGCGCAGGTACGCGCTGCGCAAGGTCATGCGCAACCTCGACCTCGCGGCCGAGCTCGGCGCCGAGACCTACGTGTTCTGGGGCGGCCGAGAGGGCTCCGAGACCGACGCCGCGAAGGACGTGCGCGCCGCCCTCGATCGCTACCGCGAAGGGCTCGACACGTTGGCGCAGTACGTGATCGACCGCGGCTACGGCATTCGGTTCGCACTCGAGCCGAAGCCGAACGAGCCGCGCGGCGACATCCTGCTGCCGACGATCGGTCACGCACTCGGGTTCATCTCGACCCTCGAGCACTCCGACATGGTGGGCTTGAACCCTGAGGTCGGGCACGAGCAGATGGCCGGCCTCAACTTCGTGCACGGCATCGCGCAGGCCCTGTGGCAGGGGAAGCTCTTCCACATCGATCTGAACGGCCAGCGCGGCGTCAAGTACGACCAGGATCTGGTGTTCGGGCACGGCGACCTGATGAGCGCGTTCTTCCTCGTCGACCTGCTCGAGAACGGGGGAGTCGGGGGTGGGCGCACGTATGAGGGGCCGCGCCACTTCGACTACAAGCCGCTCCGCACCGAAGACATCAGCGGCGTGTGGGTGTCGGCTGCCGCGAACATGCGCACCTACCTCCTGCTGAAGGAACGGGCGGCCGCGTGGCGGTCCGATCCAGAGGTGCACGAAGCGATGGCCGAGAGCCTGGTCGCTGAGCTGGCGCAGCCCACGCTCGCCGCCGGCGAGACGGCCACCGACCTGCTCGCCGATCGGTCGGCGTTCGAGGACTTCGACGCCGACGCCGTCGGCGAGAAGGGGTACGGCTTCGTGCGGCTCAGCCAGCTCGCCCTCGAGCACCTGCTCGGCGCGCGCTGAGCCGCGCCGGCCAGCGGGCGGCCTCCCTCAGTGCCCGAGGAGGTGGGCCATGTCTTCGGACGAGGCCTCGCCGGGCTTCTTGCCAGCGATGATCATGGCGAGCACCTCGTCCATGGTGACATCGTCCTTGTTCACGGTGCCAACAAGGCGGCTCTGCAGCATCACGCTGATGCGGTCGGACAGGTCGAACACATCGTGGATGTCGTGGCTGATCAGGAAGATGCCGATGCCCTCTGCCTTGAGCTGCGAGACCAGCTCGCGCACCTGTGCGGTCTCGGCCGGACCAAGTGCGGCGGTGGGCTCGTCCATGATCAGGATCTTCGTTTCGAACTGAACCGCTCGCGCGATGGCAACGGACTGGCGCTGGCCACCGGAGAGGGATTTCACGGGTGTTCGGAGGTTCTTGAAGCGCGGGTTCAGGCGGCGCATCACGCGAGCGGTGGCGGCCGCCATCCCCGAGTCATCGAGTGCACCGGTGCGGGTGCGAAGCTCACGACCCAAGAAGACGTTGCCCGCCGCATCGATGTTGTCGGCAAGCGCGAGCTTTTGGTAGATGACCTCGATGCCGTGCTGGCGGGCGTCGCGCGGATTGCGGATCACCACCGGTTCTCCGTTGATGATGATCTCGCCCGAATCCGCGGGGTGCGCACCCGACAGCGTGTGCACCAGCGTCGACTTCCCGGCGCCGTTTCCGCCGACGAGGCCGACGACCTCACCCGCGTAGAGGTCGACAGTGACGCCGTCGACCGCGTGCACTCCGCCGAACGCCACACGGATGTTCCGCAGCTCGACGAGCGGCGTGCCGCTGGTGTCCGGCGCGGAGGAGTCCAACGTCGATGTCTCGGTCACCCCATCACCTCCTTCGATCATGGCCGGCCCGACTGGATGATCACGGCGGAGAGCACCAGCCCGACGACGAGTGCGCCGACTGCCCATTGGCGGCGCCCCTGCCTCAGCAGTGAGTCGATGCCCACCGCAGTGACGAGCACGATGCCAACGACGATGTCTTGTGAGGGCGAGTCGATCTTCAGCAGCACCATCCCCGAGCGCAACGACTGCATGACGAACGCGCCGAGCACGGCGCCGAAGATCGTGCCGATGCCGCCTGCGAAGGACGTGCCTCCGATGACCGCCGCCGCGATGACGTCGAGCTCGTTCTGCACCCCGAGGTTGGTGACCGCGGCGTTCAGCCGGGCCGTCTGGATCGCGGCGCTCACGCCGACCAGGACGCCCATCAGCGTGAAGGTGAGCATCACGGTGCGCCGCGTGGCGATGCCGCCGAGCTCGGCGGCTTCGGGGTTGCCGCCGTACGCGTAGACGTAGCGCCCGAAGCGTCTGCGTCGTGCCAGGTAGCGCATGAGCAGCGTCACGCCGATGAGGATCACGACCGGAATCGCGATGCCTGTTGGCTTGCCGGTCCTCGGGGATTCGTATTGGTTGGCCACCAACCCCACTGCGACGATCACGGCCGAGCACCCGACGACGGCGAGGCCGACCTCGACCCAGAGAGGCCGCACTCCGAGATCGTGGCGCTTCCGGCGCCGGCGCGCGAACACGATGCTGAGCACGATGCCCACGCACGCGAGCAACGCGACCAGCCAGCTCTTCCACTCGCCGAGCGTGCCCTTTTGGCCGCCACCGAGGAGCTGGAACGTCTCGTTGAGAGGGGAGAGCGTCTGGCCCTGCTTGTCGCCCATCCGGAAGATGGCGCCACGCCACACGAGAAAACCACCGAGGGTGACGATGAACGAAGGCACGCCGACGTAGGCGACGATGAAACCTTGCACGGTTCCCACGAGCGCGCCGAGCAGGAGGCCGAACGCCAGGGCGATGATCCACACGTACGCCTCGTTCGAGAGGCCGTGCGAGGTGACGCTGATCCCGAAGAAGGCAAAGATGCCGTCGGTCTGGACGAGGGCCATCGTGTAGCCGAGCATCCCGAGGAGCGATCCGACCGAGAGGTCGATGTTCCTCGACACGATGATGAGGACCATCCCCGTCGCCATGATGGCGATCGAGGTGCTCTGGACCGAAAGGTTCCAGAGGTTCCGGGACGTGAGGAAGTCGCCGCCCGACAGGATGTGGAACGCGATCCAGATCGCGGCGAGCGATACGACCATCCCGAGAAGCCGAGTGTCGAGCTCGGTCGACGACAACGTCGTGCGCCACGACCGTGTCGGCGGCGTCCCGCCTGTCTCGGCTGACGCGCTCGGTACCTCCACCGTGGTCATGCAGGTCCCCCCTGGTGCTCGGCCTCAATCGCGAACGTACCCCCCGCCCGAGGCCGTCGGACGGGGGGTACGTCGTCTAGTGCTACTCCGTGCGCATCAGCCGCAGACTGAGACGGAGCCGGCAGCCACGCCCTTGCAGACGTTGTCCTTCGTCGTCCAGCCGGCATCGATCACGACGTTGAGGTTGTCCTTGGTGATCGGCTGCGGCGTGAGGAGGATCGTCGACAGCTGGTTGCCACCGGGGGTGGTGAACGGTGCAGTGCCCTGGACCTTCGAGGCGTCAGGGTTGGCGCACAGTGCGATGGCGGATTCGCCGGCTGACTTGCCGAGCTCTCGGGCGTCCTTCCACACCGAGACTGTCTGCGTGCCGAGCGCAACACGGTTGAGCGCGGCCTGGTCGCCGTCCTGACCCGACACGGGAACCTTGCCTGCGAGGCTCTGGGCCTCGAGCGCCGCGACGACGCCCGTTGCCATGCCGTCGTTCTCGGAGAGCACGGCCTGGACGTTGTTGTTGTTCGCCGTGAGGAACTGCTCCATCTCGGTCTGGGCCTTCGCGGGATCCCAGTTGTCGGTGTAGGTCTCGCCGACGATCTTGATGTCGCCCGAAGCGACCGGGTCAGCGATGATCTTGTCCATGCCGCTGCGCAGGAAGTCCGCGTTGGCGTCGGCCTTGTTGCCCTTGATGATCACGTAGTTGCCTTTCGGCACTTCCTTGAAGATGGCCTCGGCCTGCAGACGACCGACCTCGACGTTGTCGAAGGTGATGTAGAGCGCCTTGGGGTCTTCGATGAGGCGGTCGTACGCGATGACCGGGATGCCTTGCTGGATCGCGCCGTCGACGGAAGGCTTGATGGCCGTTCCGTCCTGGGCGAGGACGATCAGGACGTTCGCGCCCTGCGAGATCAGGTTGTCGACGTTGCTCGCCTGCGTCTCGGCCGACGACTTCGCGTCATTCGAGATGTAGGTGCCGCCGCCGGCCTCGACCGCTGCCTTGATCGCGGGCTCGTCGAACTTGGCCCAGCGCTCTTCCTGGTAGTTGTTCCACGACACGCCCACCACGCACTTGCCGCTCGCGCCGGCGGCCGCTGAGGTGGCAGCGCCACCGCCGGCGGCTGTCGTTCCAGCCGAGCTGCTGCCACTGTCGTCACCACACGCGGCCAGCACCAACGCCGTAGCCATGGCGGCGCCGAGAACCGCAATCCGTCCTACTCGCATCCGAAAGAACCCCCTGGTTGTCGAAGCCCGCAGGCGCAACTCTCGGATCTGCGGGACGCTCGGGACTATAACCCTCCCCCTTTGCGCGGGACTGAAATGAACGCGCGCGGTTGGGTTACGAGAGCGCTGTGCTGCAATACCGACTGTGGACGGCGAGCGTACGCGATGCGCACACCTTCTTGTCACCTTGGCAACTGGGGCGGCGGTCCTCCTCGCTGCGTGCGGCGGCGGGGACTCGTCGAGCGCGTCGGCGCCGCATTTCGTCGATGACACCTCCGCGTCTGGCATCACGCATCGGTACAACGGCGGGTTCGAGTACTTCGTGGGTGGCGGAGTCGCCGCGTTCGACTGCGACGACGACGGGCGTGACGAGCTGTTCCTCGCCGGTGGCAGCGAACCCGCCGCCCTCTTCCACAACGACAGCCCCGTCGGCGGAGCCCTTCGTTTCTCGCGGATCTCGTCGCCTGTCACTGATCTCTCGGCAGTCACGGGTGCTTACCCCATCGACATCGACAGCGACGGCCGTCTCGATCTCGTGGTCCTTCGGCGTGGAGGCGACGAAGTGCTGCGCGGCCTCGGTGGCTGCCGCTTCGAGGACGCGAACGACGCGCTCGGTCTCGACCTCCCGCCCGGATGGACCACTGCTTTCAGCGCGACGTGGGAGGGCACCAACACGTTGCCGACGCTCGCGTTCGGTCGCTACCTCGTGCCGGGCAAGGATCAGTGCGACGAGAGCTGGCTCGTGCGGCCGGACCCATCGGGCTCTCGCTACGCGGCGCCGATCCCCCTCACTCCTGGCTATTGCACCCTGTCGATGCTGTTCAGTGACTGGAGCCACTCGGGCCGTACCGACCTCCGGGTGTCGAACGATCGGCACTACTACCTGGACGGTGAGGAGCAGCTCTGGCGCATCCGGCCCGGTGAGCCCCCGGTCGCCTACACCAAGGCGGACGGCTGGCAGCCACTGCAGATCTGGGGGATGGGCATCGCCAGCCAGGACATCACGGGCGACGGCCTCCCCGAGGTGTTCCTCACCAGCCAGGCGGACAACAAGCTGCAGACGCTCGCCGAAGGCGCGTCTCGTCCCGACTACCGCGACATCGCGTTGGACCGCGGCGTCACCGCGCAGCGCCCGTACGCGGGCGGCGACGTCCTGCCGTCGACGGCGTGGCATCCGGAGTTCGCGGACGTGAACAACGACGGGTTCGACGACCTGCTCGTCACAAAGGGCAACGTGGACGCGCAGATCGACCAGGCGAGCAAGGATCCGACCAACCTGTTCATCGGCCAAGCGGACGGCTCGTTCGTCGAAGGCGCAAAGGACGCTGGGATCGTCGACTTCGAGCGCGCACGTGGAGCGGCAGTCGTCGATCTCAACCTCGACGGCATGCTCGATCTCGTCGTGGTCCACCGTCGCACCAACGTGACTGTGTGGCGGAACGTCGGTCGCGGTGACGCGGAGCAACCCCAACCGACGGGTCACTGGATCGACGTCAGGTTGCGGCAGCCCGCGCCGAACGTCGACGCGATCGGAGCGTGGCTCGAGGTGCGTGCCGGAGACCGCACCACCGAGCGCGAAGTCACCATCGGCGGAGGTCACGTGAGTGGTGAGCTCGGTTGGCTCCACACGGGCATCGGGTCGGCGAGCGAGGCCGTGGTCCGTGTGCATTGGCCCGACGGCAGTGTCAGCCCGTCGATGACCATGAGCGCTGACTCGCGCGCGACGATCACGCGTGGCGAACCCTCGCCTACGCAGTGGACGCCGGAAGGCTGACGACATGGTCGCAACAAGGACCGCACACCTCGCCGACATCCGGATGCCCGACATCGGGATGCCCGACGCCGAGCCGCTCTTGCCGACGGGCCTCTACGCCGAGCGTCTGGAACGCCTCCGCGCCGCGATGGACGCGCACGGCTACGACCGGCTCATCGTGTGGGCGGACCGCGAGCACAGTGCGAACCTCGCCTACCTGAGTGGATTCGATCCGCGTTTCGAAGAGGCGCTGCTCGTTCTGGGTCCCGAGGGTGATCCTGCGGTCCTTGTGGGAAACGAGTGCGCCGGGATGGCGGCGGCCGCCCCTCTGCCGATGCGGCCAGTGATGTTCCAGGACATGAGCCTTCCGGGTCAGCCGCGTGACGTCTCTGCACCATTGCCCGCGATCCTGCACGACGAGGGGATCCGCGCCGGCAGCCGAGTCGGTGTCGTCGGATGGAAGACCTACAACACGCGCGCCACGATCGAGGCGCCCGCGTTCCTCGTGGACGAGCTGCGGCGTGCGGTCGGCGGGAGCGGTGTCGTCGAGAACGCGACCGACATCTTGATCGACCCGGCCAACGGCCTGAAGGTGATCAACGAGGTCGAGCAGATCGCCGCGTTCGAGTGGGCCGCGTGTCAGACCTCGGACGGCGTACGTCGCGTCATCGAGGGGCTTCGGCCAGGGATGACCGAACGGGATTGCGTGCGCCTCCTCTCGTGGAACGGCGCGCCGCTGTCGTGCCATCTGATGCTCACTGCCGGTGAGCGAGCGAAGCTCGGACTGCTGAGCCCGGGGGACCGACCGATCGAGCGCGGTGATCCCTTCACCATCGCGTTCGGCATTTGGGGCGCCCTCAACTGTCGCGCGGGCTTCGTCGTGGAGGACGCGGCCGAGCTCGAGGCTGAAACACAGGACTACGTCGAGCGGTTGGTCGCGCCGTACTTCGAGGCAGTCGCCGACTGGTACGCGACGCTCCACGTCGGTCAAGTCGGCGGTGAGCTGCAGCGGGTCGTCGACCGCCACATCGGCGACCCCTTCTTCGGCGTGCGTCTCAACCCCGGGCACCAGCTGCACCTCGACGAGTGGGTCAACTCGCCGGTGTTCCCTGACTCACGGGTGGAGCTGCGCTCGGGCATGGCTCTGCAGTGCGACATCATCCCGGCGACCGGCACCCGGTACTTCACGACGAACATCGAGGACGGCGTCGTGCTCGCGGATGAACCGTTGCGGACCGAACTGGCGGCCGCGTACCCGGCGGTGTGGGAGCGGATCCAGGCGAGGCGCCGGTTCATGTCCGACGCCCTCGGCATCGACCTCCACTCTGACGTTCTGCCGCTGTCGAATCTCGCCGGCCACCTCGCGCCGTTCCTGCTACGCCCCAACCGGGCGATGACCCTGGCCGCCTGAGCGCATCTCAGCTCTTCGCGTTGATCGGCAGCACCGCCACGTTGAGCCACCTGTGACCGGTGGCGCGGCGGATGACGAAGGTCTTGGCGAACGGTCTCGACGTTCGGTCCTGCAGGTTCCCCGCTTCGTCGTAGGTCTCGGTGGTCACGGTGCCGCGCGACTCGAGTCCGAGGCTCAAGCCCTCCTGGCGGCCGAAGGGGGCGAGGAGCGTCACGTTGACGTCGTCGATGCGGTAGCGCTCGATGACGCGCGTGTCGTTCGCAGCGTCGGCCCGCAGCTGTGCCCGCATCTCATCCAGGCGGTCGCCGTGATCGACGGCCTCGAGGATCGTCGGGTCAGCGTGCCGGGCGGCCTGTGACTCCAGCTCGAGGTTCTCAGCGAGCGTAAGGACGATCTCGCGCGCTCCGGCGCCGGTGATCTCGTGGTTCCAGTCGACCACGTCCTGTTGGACGGTGATCGCCGGGAAGGTGGCCGGGTCGACTTCGTGCGGCACCCGCCCGAGCACGTCGGCCGCGGCGGGTTCGACGTTGCCGCGCGCTGGCGAACCCGCGGCCACGATGGCCGTTCCGAGCATCGCGACGAGAACTGCGAAGACAGCGGCGCGTAGCACGACCGCGCGGGCGCTCGCGAACCGCACGAGCTGATCGCCGGCGGATCGAGGGTCGGGAAGCACCCGGTCGAGGATCGGGCGGGCCGCGCACACGAGGGCGAGGCCGCCGAGGAGCGCGACCTTTGTGCCGAACTCGTTCGTCTGGGGTGCCATGAGCAGGGTGCTCGTCACCGCGACCAGGAAGCCGAAGACGATGCGGCCCACGCGTCCGGGAGGCACTGTCTTCGGGTCGGTGATCATGAAGAAGAGGAAGATGAGCACCTCGGGTGAGAAGAGGATCACCCGCCAGTAGTCGAACCCGCTCACTGGCGCGAACGCCCACCGCGCCACCATGGAATGGCCGGACGCGGCGAGGATCCCGAGGCCGGCCGCCAGCGTGAGCCAGAACGTGGCCGCGGCCGCGAGAAGCCCGAGGCGCGCGGTGATGAGCAGCCCGCCGATCAGGATCACCGCGTAGGCGACGACCATCGCGGAGTTGAGGGGCGCCCACCAAAAGTCGAGCGGCTCGACGCGCGTGCTGCCGAACACGATGAACACGATGACGAGCCCGACGTTCGACGGGTTGAACACGTGCGAACCGCGGTACCGGATGAAGTACTTGGTCGCCAGCGAGAATGCCGCGACGCCAGCGAACACGTACCAGGCGTGTGTGCTCCAGTGATCCCCGGGAGGCGTGCCGGGCACGCGGAGAATGAGGGCCACACCGCTCCCCGTCAACATGGCGCTCGCCGGCCACACGAAGCACCGCTCCGCCCTTAACGTCACCGCCACTTCGATGATGGCGCAGGTGAGAATGGCAGCGAGGATCTGCGGCACGCTGACGTGGAAGCGCAGCTTGACCTGGCCGAGGACGTGAATCGTGATGATGACCGCGGCGACGTGCAGACGGGGGTCGCTCAGCTTCGGCAGCACCACCCGGTAAGTGGGCCGCTCCACCTCGAGCGCCGGAGTCGTCACCCCCCAATGATGGACGAGGGCAGCGAAGTCCTCAGCGTCGGCTCGTCAGATCCTTGATCCCCATGACGTCGATCGCCCCAGCGGAGCGCTCGAGACGCTCGGCGGGCATCGCCGCACCAGTGCCGTCCGCCAGGCGAGTCATCATCTCAAAGTTGGCGGCGACGGCGGCGGCGTCGACCATGAACGCCTCGTCGGTCACCGCGACGAGCGCTGAGCGGGCCTCGGCGAGCTCGACGTCGTCGGTGCCGCCGCAGGCACTGGCGAAGCGGAGCAGGGCGTCACCATGCTCCAGGCCGACGCCGGGCACGCCGTCAGCGACGGCGGCGAGATCGAGCGTCTGTCCGGTTGCGGTGCTGCTCCAACTGAGCATGCTGGCGTGTGCAGTCACTCAATAGAAGCAGTCACGCAACTTCGTCAGTCGTGCCGCCACCAGCTCCATCTGCGCCCGTGAGAGCCCTGCGGGACGGCGGCGCCAATCAGGATCGACCATCGACATCTCAGGCATGTACTGCGCCGCGGCCATCCGCCAGGTGTTGCGCTGCTCAGCGGGGACCGCGGTGTACGCCTGGAGGACCGCGGCCAGTTCGTCCGCCGGCTCGGCAACGGGCACCCAGCTGTAGCGTGCGGTTGCAAGGCGCTCGGGCCGCGTGCGGGTGGGTTCTCCGTCGACCGGCGCGGGAAGGGGCGGCCGAGGCTCACCGATGTTGCGGCAGAAGTGAGCCAACGCGGCGACGGTCGACGAGATCGCGCACAGCTCGACGTACGGGAGCTCACCGAGCTCCTCGACAGCGGCGCGATACACCGTCTCGGTGATCGTGCCGGCGTGACGCGTGATCCGGTAGACGACGTCATGTGCGGCGCGTGGCGTGATCAGGTCACCGTGGAGCCGGCCGGTCGTTGTGACCGGGACCCACGGTAGGCACGGATCCAGATCCTCGATCGCGAGCAATGCCGTGCGCGCCAGCTCGACCCGCTCGGCCCCGGACCACCAGGTGCCCGGCGCCGAAATGTGCTCCCATGCGAGCCGGTGGGCCTCGACAAGGTCGTCGCGGACCGGCATCAGCCGATCGTAGACCTCACGCCGTCCAGCCCTGGAACGCCTCGCCGAGCGTGACGGCGGCGCAACGAGGAACTCGCGAGCTGATCGAAGCCCGTCGCTTCGCGTGCTCACACGGCTAGGTCGTGCCGACGCCCAGCGCGTCGGCGACGCGATTGACGTCGTTGAACCGGCCGGCGGTCAACGTGATCTGAAGGATGCCGCGATCGTCGAAGCCGGCCGCACGCAAGCGGGCGTGCTGCTCATCGGTCAAATGGTGGGCCGAGAAGGATTTGAACCTCCGTAGGCTTGCGCCGGCAGGTTTACAGCCTGCTCCCTTTGGCCACTCGGGCACCGACCCTTGAGGCCGGTCACCCTAGCGAAACGAGGTTCAGCCCGATGCCGACCTTTGATGTCGTCTCCGAGGTCGACAAGCAGGAGGTTCGTAACGCGATCGATCAGGCGCAGCGCGAGCTCGCCAATCGGTTCGACTTCAAGGGGACGGGCTCCTCGATCGAGGCGAGCGAGCTCGAGCTCACCTTGCGATCCGCCACGGAGGACCGGATGCGGGCGGTCCGCCAGGTGCTCGAGGAGAAGCTCGTCAAAAGGGGTGTCTCGATGAAGGCGCTCGAGTACGGCAAGGCCGAGGAGGCCGCGGGCGGCACGGTGCGCCAGACCGTCACCCTCAACGCGGGGATCTCGAGCGACAAGGCGCGTGAGCTCAACAAGTTCATCAAGGACCTCGGGCTGAAGGGCGTCCAGAGCCAGACGCAAGGCGATCAGCTGCGCGTGACGGGCAAGAAGCGTGACGACCTGCAAGCGGTCATCGCCGCGCTGCGCGAGGGAGACTTCGGCGTGCCCCTCCAGTTCACGAACTTCCGAGACTGACCCCCCGAAGACTGACCCCCCGAAGACTGGCTCAGTCCTCCTGAGGGCTCTCCGCCGCCCGCGCCCTGATCTCGTCGACCACCGTTGCGTCGGCAAGCGTCGTGGTGTCGCCGAGGTCTCGGCCCTCCGCGACGTCCTGCAGCAGACGCCGCATGATCTTTCCGCTGCGCGTCTTCGGCAGGTCGGGAGTGAAGATCACGATCTTCGGTCGCGCGATCGCACCGATGTGCTGCGCGACGTGACGGCGCAATGCCTCACCATGCTCAGGAGTCGGCTCCTCGCCGGCGCGCAACGTGACGAACGCGATGATGCCCTGGCCCGTGACGGCATCCTTCGCTCCGACCACCGCTGCCTCGGCCACCGACGGGTGAGAGACGAGGGATGACTCCACCTCTGTCGTCGAGATGCGATGGCCGCTGACGTTCATCACGTCGTCGACGCGACCGAGCAGCCACAAGTAGCCCTCATCGTCGACCTTGGCCCCGTCACCCGCGAAGTACCGGCCCTCGTACCGGCTCCAGTACGTGCTCTTGTAGCGCTCCGGGTCGCCGTAGATGCCGCGCAGCATCGAGGGCCACGGCCGGGTCAAGGTGAGGTACCCACCACCACGCTCGACGGGCTTGCCCTCGTCGTCGACGACCTCGGCTCCGATGCCCGGCAACGGGAACGTTGCAGAGCCGGGCTTCAAGGTCGTTGCTCCCGGAAGCGGGCTGATCATGATCGCGCCGGTCTCGGTCTGCCACCAGGTGTCGACGACCGGGCACCGGCCGCCCCCGATGTGCTGCCAGTACCAGATCCACGCCTCGGGGTTGATCGGCTCGCCAACCGAGCCGAGCAACCGGAGCGACGACAGATCGTGCTTCTCGGGCTCGACGGCGCCCCACTTCATGAAGGTGCGGATCGCGGTCGGTGCGGTGTAGAGGATCGTGACGCCGTAGCGCTCGATCATCTCCCACCAGCGATCCTTTCCGGGATGGTCGGGAGTGCCCTCGTACATCACGGATGTCGCGCCGTTGCACAGCGGGCCGTAGACGATGTAGCTGTGCCCGGTGACCCAGCCGATGTCGGCCGCGCACCAGTACACGTCTTCGTCGGGGTGCAGATCGAACACGTACTTGTGCGTGAACGCGACCTGCGTCAGGTAGCCGCCGGTCGTGTGCATGATGCCCTTCGGCTTCGCCGTCGTACCCGACGTGTACAGCAGGTAGAGGAGATGCTCGGAGTCCATCGGCTCCGCGGGGCACTCCGGGGCGGCGTCGGCCATGAGGTCGTGGTACCAGTGGTCGCGACCCGATTCCATGCTCACGTCGTTCTCGCACCGACGCACGACCACGACGTGCTCGATCGTCGGGGTGTCGGCGAGGGCGACGTCCGCGTTCGCCTTCAGCGGCACGACTTGACCTCGACGCCATCCGCCGTCCGCGGTGATGAGGACCTTCGCTTGTGCATCGTTGATGCGATCGGACAGCGAGTCGGGTGAGAAGCCTCCGAACACGACGGAGTGCGGCGCGCCGATGCGGGCACAGGCGAGCAGCGCGATCGGCAGCTCGGGGATCATCGGCATGTAGATGTTGACGCGATCGCCCTTCTCGACGCCGAGGCCCTTCAGCGTGTTCGCGAATCGCTGCACCTCAGCGCAGAGCTCGGCGTAGGTGATCGTGCGCGTGTCGCCGGGCTCACCCTCCCAGTGGTACGCGACCTTGTCGCCCCGCCCGGCTTCGACGTGACGGTCGAGGCAGTTGTAGGCGACGTTCAGGGACCCGCCGACGAACCACTTCGCAAAGGGCAGCTGCCAGTCGCAAATCGTGTCCCAATCAGAGGCCCACGTGAGCAGGTCGGCGGCCTGGCGCGCCCAGAAGCCCTGGTAGTCGCGGTCTGCCTCGTCGTAGAGGAACGTGCCGGCGGCAAGGCTGTGCTCCTTGAAGGCGGCGGGCGGCGGGAACTTCCGGTCTTCGACGAGGTAGTCCTCGATCGCTGCTACGTGGTCCTCGGCCATCGCGCCGGACTCTACCCGCGCTCAGGTTCGGGCCCCCGAGGGCGATACTGATATGTGTCCTCTCCGCTGTTCGGACGCCTGTCGGCCCGCCTCCTGGCCGCCCGCAACGACGACGGTGGCTTTGGCCCGCGACCGGGCCTTCCCTCTGAGCCAGAACCGACCGCGCTCGCGACGCTCGCCCTCGACGACGACGCTGGCCGAGCATGGCTCGCATCGCACCAGCGCGCCGACGGCAGCCTCGCGCTCGTGATCGGCGATCGCGTCAACCCCCCTGACGACTCCGTCAACGACTCGGCCACCTCGTTGGCCGCGCTCGCCCTGCCCGCGGGCGCCGGCCGAGAGGCAGCGCTCGATCACATCCTCGCGACCCCCGCCATCAAGCTGAGCACGGTCAGCGACGTCGTGCCGATGGATCCGGCCTACCGCGGATGGAGCTGGACGCCCTTCACGTTCGGATGGATCGAACCGACGTCGCGGAACCTCCTCGCGCTGCAGATGCTGCGTCCCTCGGCGACCGCTGAGATCAACGACGCCCTGGGCCTCCTCGCCGACCGCTCGTGCGTCGGCGGCGGATGGAACTACGGAAACCGAGAGGTCTGGGACAAGGAGCTCGAGCCGTACGCGCAGACGACGGCCATCGCGCTCATCGGGCTGCAGGGCGCCGGCGACCCGAAGGTGATCGAGGATGGCTACACGGTGCTGCGCCGCCTCTGGCCGATCGAGAACGGCGGCTTCTCCCTCTCGGTCTCACTCGTCGCGTTGCGGCTCGCGGCCGATGCGACCGATGCCGAGCGCACCGACGTCGAGGCTGCGCTCTCGACCAGCTTCGAGTCCACCGGATTCCTCGACGACAACGTCGCGCTCGCGTGGGCGACGATGGCGACCGGCGACAGCCTCGGCCAGATCACGGTGACGCGCTGATGGCGATCAGCCGCCGCACGTTCCTGGTCCGGGGTGCCGAGGTCGGCCTCGGTGTTGCCGCCGTGGGGCTCGTCGGCGCGCGGGTGGTGCAGCGCGGCAACGACAACCCGACCCTGTACACCAAGAGCGCGTTCCCGAAGCCGGGCAACCCCAAGGTCGCGGTGGTCAAGGCGGCGAGCTACGACACCGGCCTACAGGCCACGGTCAAGCAGGGGCTCGAGGCCGTCGGCGCGGATGTCTCCGGCAAGACCGTGCTGCTGAAGCCCAACCTCGTCGAGTTCGACGCCGGCACGGTGATCAACACCGATCCTCGGCTCGTGCACGCGACCGTGCTCGCGCTGCGCCAGATGGGGGCGGCTTCGGTGACGGTCGGGGAAGGACCGGGCCACCGGCGCGACACCGAGTTCGTCCTGCGCACCTCAGGTCTGCTCGACGTGATCCACGACGTCGACGCGCCCTTCACGGACCTCAACACCGCCGGCGTGGTGCGCCAGGCGCTCAACTCGTTCTACACGCCACTCGGCGAGATCTGGCTGCCGCAGCCCATCGCGCAAGCCGACGTCGTGATCTCGATGCCGAAGATGAAGACCCATCACTGGGCCGGGGCGACCCTCTCGATGAAGAACTGCTTCGGCTGCATGCCGGGCCGCGTGTACGGGTGGCCGAAGAACGTGTTGCACTGGGCGGGCATCGAGCCGTCGATCATCGACGTGTCCGCGGCCGTGCATCCCGAGCTCCAGATCGTCGACGGCATCGTCGCGATGGAGGGCGACGGTCCGATCAAGGGCACGCCGAAGGACATGGGCGTCCTGGTGTTCGGCACTGACATGGTGGCCACCGACGCGACCTCTGCCCGCCTGATGGGGTTCGACCCCGAGCGCCTCGGCTATCTCCGCGAGGCCGGCACGTTCCTGGGTCAGGTGCACCTCGAGGAGATCCAGCAGGTGGGCGAGGACCCGGAAGCGCTCGCGCAGGACTTCGAGGTGCTGCCCGTGTTCGCCGGCCTCAAGGTCGGTGCGGCGCCGAGCAAGGACGGCGCGGGGACCGCGCAGGCCTGACGCGGGTCAGAACGGGCTGAGCCCGAGCCGATTGCGCACCGAGACCATCTCGCCGAGATGGTTGAGCCCGTGCCCGATGTCCTCCCATGACACGAAGAACGAGGCCGGCTTGCCGTCCCACATCCGGAAGAGCCATGGCGCGGCGTCTTCGGAGACACCAGCGAGCTCGCCGAGGCCCTTCACCGAGTCGGGCACGGCGTCGAGGACATCGAGTGAGAGCCCATCGAGGGTCGCCCGGGAGCGCTTCGCCACCGCGGCGGCGTAGGCGTCGAGATGGTCGAGTGCGAGCATCTCGGTGAGCTCGGGCACCTCGGTCTCGCCGAGGCCTTGGTCCGCGGGAAGCGCGTCGAGCCCGAGCCGCGTCGCCCACTCTGCCCGCAGAGGCACGTCACCCGCGAGCACCGATGCCACCGCGATGTCCTGGTGGTACGCCGCGTGGAACACCAGGTAGGCGATCGAGGACCCTCCGCCGGGACGCTCGACCCATCGTTCGAGGGGAACGGCGTCGCGCACGCTCTGCTCGAACCGCGTGCGCACGCCGTCGTGCTCGGAGACGATCCACCCGCGCAGGTCCACGGCGCGACGCTAACCGGCCTTCAGCCGAAGCCCGGGTGGTAGTGGTGGCGAAGCGGGTCGATCAGATCGGGCGAGCTCGCCATGAAGATGTCTTGCTCGGGGATGACGAAGCCGGCCTCGAGCAGCGATCGCAGCACGGGGTTCGGGCCGGGGATCCCCGTGAAGATCCGGTCAGAGCCCTGCGCGCCGGCGTGCGCGAGCGCGGGCGCGCACCGCATCCGCCGACTCGTACCCGGGCAGCACCGCGAGCGTGAGCAAGATCCACCGGTTCGGCGCCCACGGCTGTGGCGGCTCGAGGTAGGCGAACCCGATCGCGTCGCCGCCGCTCACGATGCGCAGCGGTTGGGCCCGGCATCCGAGCTCGTAGTACTCGTGGTCGATCGCCCGGTCGAAGCCGGTGGCGGCGCGGTCGATGGCGACGAGCTCTTCGCGCGTCGCGGGCTCCACCGTGACCGTTGCCGACGCAGTGACGCGGCGGGGGTCGCCGAAGACGAAGTGATACGGCCAGAGCGGCTGCATCCCCGCTCTCGTGTAGAGCGGCAAGGCGCGGGGGTCGGCTGAGGCCGAGGTCGTCATGACCGTCTTGGCGTCGAGCAACTCGTGCAGGAGCGCCTGACCGATGCCCTGGCCCTGGTGCTCGGGATCGATGAAGAGATCGGCGAGCCGCGTGACGCCTGAGCGTTCGACGATGCCACCGAAGCCGGCGGGCTGGCCGTCGTCGGACGTGGCCATCACCATCCGCCCGCTCTCGCGGAGGTGGCGCAGGTGATCCCACGACAACGGATCGACCGGGAACGGTTCGTCTAGGTGATCACTCCGCCACCAGATGCGGGCGGCGATCTCGTCATCGACGGCGGAGACCGCGTCGTAGAGCTTCATCGGGTCCACTCTGCAACGGTGAAGGCGCCGAGGCCGTCGATGTCGGTCAGCGCCTCGGCTTCGCGCACTCGACTCCGGCCTCGCATCGCCGCGAGATCGCCGCGCGCCGCCCCGTCCTCCCACGCGGCACGGCCCTCCTCCACGAGGCCGTCGATGCCGTGCCGCGAGAGGAACGTCCGCTGGTCGCTCACGAGCGCGGGTGCGCTGACTGCCGCGAGCTGGTCGAGCGCCACCTCGCAAGTGATGTCCTGGCTGCCGAGGTCGTCGAGCGGCCTGCCCCCCGGCTCATGAGCGCGGTAGGTCCGCAGCCACTCGCGCCACGGACGTGTCGCCATCTCGGCGGTCGTGGTCATGTAGTCGAAGACGACGACGCGCGGTGCGACGTCGAGCGCGTCGCGCATCCAGCCCGCGGCTGCGGTCTGCCATGCGATCCGCGCCCCCGGCTCGGCCTCGACCCGCGGCTCGACATTGGTGGAAGGAAGGAGCACTTCGACGAGCGCACCTTTGTCGCCCACGGCGGCATCGCCCACGCCGAGCTCCGCCCACCCCTCGGCAGTCCGCTCGAGGATCCGGACCGGCAGGTTGTCGAGGAGCTCGTTCGCGAGCACGACGTGCGCGCTTTCGGGCGGAGGAAGCGACGCGAGGCTGACGGCGATCGGGCCGTCAGGCACCGGTCGCCGAGGCGCCTCCTCGTCCTCGTCGGGATCGCGTCCTGCCGCGAACGCGTGCGCAGGCATCGTCAGTGGCAGGCCACGGTCATGCGCGGCGCGCAGCGAAGCCGAGCGCTCGACGAGGACGTAGCGCAAGGCGGCGGCGCAGGCGGGCCCGGCCCGCAGGACCGATCGGGCCAGCGTGCCGCTCCCCGCGCCGGCCTCTACGACGACGAAGGGTCGCGGCGACCCTGCCTCTTTCCACCAAGTGTCCAGCGCGCGGGCGAGCACCGCACCGAAGAGCGGACCGACCTCGACGCTCGTGAGGAAGTCGCCGCGCCGCCCCGCTTGTCCGCCCGTCGCGTAGAAGCCGTGCTCCGGGTCGTAGAGGGCGCGCTCCATGACCTCGTCGAACCGAATCGGGCCATGCCGAGCGATGCGGACCCGAAGGAGATCGTCGAGCGTCGTCTAGCTCCCCGCGGCGACAAGCGACGTGAGATCGCTGAAGTGCAGCACGAGGGAGGGGAAGATGCCGATGAGCACGACGAGTGCCGTCGCGGCTCCGAGGGTGATGAGCAACGGCCCCGGGATGCGAATCGGCGACACGTCGCCGTCCGGCGCCGGGTTCATCCACATCTCCTTGGCGACCGCGGCGTAATAGAAGAGCGCGATCACCGAGTTCACGACCCCGACGACGGCGAGCGTGACCGCCCACCCTCCCCCGGCGTCGAGGAGAGAGCGGAACACGATGAACTTTGCGACCCAACCCGCGAGCGGCGGCGTTCCGGCGAGTGAGAACAGGAAGAACGTCATCGCGACACAGAGCCCGGGCGCGTAGGAGAACAAGCCGGCGAACGACGAGATCTCGCCCGAGTGGGTCTTGCGGGCGACGATGATGACTACGGCGAAGGCACCGATGTTCATGACCGCGTAGATCAGCAGGTAGGTCACCACCGCGGTGAGCGCGCTCTTCGCGGCCTCGGGGCTGTCACCGACGACGGCAAGAGGCATGAGGATGAAGCCGCCCTGAGCGATCGACGAGTACGCCAGCATCCGGACCATGTTCGTCTGACGCAGCGCGACGAGGTTTCCGAACGTCATCGACAGCGCTGCCAGCACCCAGAACACCGGAGCCCACACGTTGCTCTGGCCGTAGAAGCCGATGAACACGAGCTCGAGGAGCGCGACGAACCCGGCCGCCTTCGAGCCCACAGAGAGGAAGGCGGTCACCGGCGTCGGTGCCCCTTCGTAGGTGTCGGGTGCCCAGCTGTGGAACGGCACTGCCGAGACCTTGAACGCGAAGCCGACGATCACGAACACGATCGCGAGGGTGGCGATCGGCTTCGTCGACGCCGATCCCCCGAGCTGCGCACCGATCTCGGAGAGCAGCGTCGAGCCGGTGACGCCGTAGAGCAGCGACATGCCGTAGAGCATCACTGCCGACGCGAAGACGCCGAGCAGGAAGTACTTCATCCCCGCCTCGTTGCTCTTCACATCCCGCTTGCGCCACGCGGCGAGCATGTAGGCGGGAACCGACAGCAGCTCGAGCGCGACGAACAGCGACACCAGGTCTCGGGACGACGAGATCATGACCATCCCGAGGATCGAGCAGAGCAGCAGCGTGTAGTACTCGCCCTCGTAGTAGTCGCCCTCGTCGACGTAGCGCGTCGAGATGAGGATCACCGCGTAGCCCGCGATGAGGAACATCCCCTTCATGACGAGCGAGAAGTTGTCGACGACGTACGCCCCGCCGAACATCGACCGGTCCGTCCCGTCGACCGCGAGCGTCAGCACCGGCACCAGCGCGGCAAGCAGGCCGAGGCCGGCGATCGACGAGGTCGCCCACTTCTGGCGCTCGTCGAGGAAGAGATCGACGAGCAGCACCACGACGATCGACACCGCGAGCACGATCTCGGGCGCGAGCGCGTGGTAGTCGACGTTGGGTTGCACCCAAGTGCTGGCCTGAGCCAGGAGATGCACCGCTCAGCCTCCGAGCGCGCGCAGCGCGGTGCCGACGGCGTCGTCGGTCATGCCGAAGATGAGGTTCGGGAAGATGCCGAGCACGACGATGCCGACGAGCAGCGGCGTCCAGGCGACCCACTCGGGGAAGGTCACGTCGTGGGCAGGCTCATGGGCGATCATCGGGCTGACCTCGCCGAACGCGGTGCGCTGGTACAGCCAGAGGAGGTACGCGGCCGCGAGCACCGTGCCGATCGCGGCGACGACCATGTAGGTGCGGAACACGCCTTCGCTGAGGCCGGCCGCCGGGCTGTACGACGCGAGGATCGATGGGAACTCACCCCAGAAGCCGGCGAGCCCGGGCAGGCCGAGCGAGGCCATCGCACAGAAGCCGAGGATCCAGCCGAACCTCGGGATGCGCAGGAGCAGTCCACCCATCTGGCGGATCTCGAGGGTGTGGTACCGCTCCTTCACCGAGCCGGCCAGGAAGAAGAGCATGCCGGTGATCAGGCCGTGGGCGACCATGCCGAACACCGCGGCGTTGAGGCCGAAGCTCGTCAGCGTCGCGATCCCGAGCATGACGAAGCCCATGTGCGAGACAGACGAGAACGCGATCAACCGCTTCATGTCGGTCTGCGCGAGGCAACAGAGCGCGCCGTAGATGATGCCGATCACGGCGAGCAGTCCGATCCACGGCGCCCACGAGATGGCGGCGTTCGGCAGGATCGGGATCGCGATGCGGATGAAGCCGTATGCGCCGAGCTTCAGCAGGACTGCCGCCAGCAGCACCGAGCCGACCGTCGGCGCCTGGGTGTGCGCGTCGGGTAGCCACGTGTGGAACGGGAACATCGGCACCTTGATCGCGAAGCCGATGAAGAGGCCGGCGAAGATCACGAGCTGGGTGCTGTGGGTGATCGTCGACGAGTGGGCCGCGATGTACTCCATCGAGAAGCTCTGGCCACCGGTCTTGAAGAACAGAGCCAGGAAGCCCAGGAGCATGAGCGCAGAGCCGAACAGCGTGAAGAGGAAGAACTTGATCGCTGCGTACTGACGCTGCTCGCCGCCCCAGACGCCGATCATGAAGTACATCGGCAGCAGGACGACCTCGAAGAACACGAAGAACAAGATCAGGTCTTGCGAGACGAACGTGCCGTTCATCCCGATCTCGAGCACGAGGATCAGGATGAAGAACGCCTTGAGGTTGCCGGGCTCGGGGATGTGATCCCACGAGTAGATGAGGCACAGGACGACGATCACCATCGACAGCACGAGCAGCGGCAGCGAGATGCCGTCGATCCCGAGGATGTACCGGCTGTGGAGCACGTCGATCCAGGACTTGTCGACCACGAACTGCAGCTCGCCCGAGCGGTTGTAGTCGAATGCGCAGAGGAGATAGATGCCCACACCCAGCGACGCGACCGCGGCGACGAGCGCGGCCACCTTGAGCGCGAGCTCCTGCTCTCTGGGGATGGCCAGCATCACGACCACGCCCACCGCGGGCAAGAACACCGCGAGGGTGAGTGCCCAGCTGTCGAAGTTCATCGGACTCGGCTCCTAGACGATGATCACGAGGGCCAGCGCCCCGATGGCGGCTGCGCCGAACAAAAGCGCGCCGTACTGCTGGACCTTGCCTGACTGCAGCAACCGCAACACCCCACCGGCACCTTCGGCGGCCTCGCCGGCGCCGTTGACGCCCCGGTCGACCACTCCTTGGTCGACGCGGCGATACACGAAGTTGCCGGTCTCTCGCGTGACGACGGCCGTCTGGTTCACGATGGCGTCGATCACGTTCTGGTTCACCCAGTACGCACCTCGGGCGATCGGGCCGCTGATGCCGGCCACGATGATCTTCTCGTACAGGTAGTCGAGGTAGTACTTGTTGACGAGGAACGTGTACCCGGCGAGCGCCAGCTTGCTGCGCTGCGTCAGGTTCTTGAAGAACGCGAAGTCGTTCGCCATGAGGTAGGCGACGCTCGCGATCGCGAGGACGACGAGGAACATCGACAGCGCGGCCTTGCCGTACGCGAACGTGGCGTGCTCGAGCGAAGGTTGCCCGGTCGTGGGCTCGAACCACTCGCTGAACTTCTCGGAGTGGAACGGCCATGCCGCCCAGTTGAGGAAGCCGGCGACGGTCGACAGCACCGCCAGGATGATCAGGGGCACGGTGAGCAGCGGCCCTGACTCGTGCGGCCCGGCGTGGCCATGTGCTGCCAAGTCCGCATCATGTGCGTGCTCGACCTCGACCTCGTGGGCCGTCACGTGCGCGTCGTGCTCGAGCTCACCCTCGAGCGCGTGGCCGCCGCGGTACTCGCCGAAGAAGGTGAGGTAGATGCACCGGGTCATGTACGCGGCGGTGAGGAATGCTCCTGCGAAGCCGATGACCATGAACCACACGAAGCCGTGAGCGTCCGCGTTGGCGATGATCTCGTCCTTGGACCAGAAGCCGGCGAACGGGAAGAAGCCAACGAGCGCCAACGTGCCGACGATGAACGTCCAGAACGTGATCGGCATGAACTTGCGCAGGCCGCCCATGTCCTTCTTCATGTCGAAGGAGTGATGGCTGCCCGAGTGGCTCACCGATCCGGCGCCGAGGAACAGCAGGGCCTTGAAGAAGGCGTGGGTGAAGATGTGGAACACGCCCGCTGACCAGGCACCGACGCCGAGGGCCATGATCATGTAGCCGAGCTGGCTGACCGTGGAGTAGGCGAGCACCTTCTTGATGTCGTTCTGCACGAACGCGAGCAGCGCCGCGATGATGATCGTGATGCCGCCGATGATCGCCATCGGGTTCATGCCCCCCGACCCGATCTTGAATCCCTCGAAGAACACCGGGTAGAGGCGAGCGACGAGGTACACGCCCGCGACGACCATGGTCGCGGCGTGGATCAGTGCCGAGACCGGCGTCGGGCCTGCCATCGCGTCGGGGAGCCACGTGTGCAACGGGAACTGGCCGCTCTTGCCGATGACCGCGACGAAGAGCGCGATCGCCGCCATGAGCAGGAGGGTGTGCGACACCTGTCCGTCGACGATCTTGGTGTTGCTCTCGATGATGCTGAACGTGTTCGTGCCGAAGAACAAGATCGAGATGCCGACGAGCAGGCCGATGTCACCGGTGCGGGTCGTGAAGAAGGCCTTGAGGGCGGCGCGGGAGTTCGGGTACTCCTCCCACCAGTGCCCGATCAGCATGAACGAGCAGAGACCCATGAGCTCCCAGCCCAGGATCATCTGGATCGTGCTCACCGAGGTGACGAGGGTGAGCATGCCGCAGGTGAAGAGGCTGAGTGCCGCGTAGAAGTGAGTGAACCGCCGGTCGCCTCGCATGTACTCGAGCGAGAAGATGTGCACGAGCAGCGAGATGATCGTGACCATCACGACCATCGCGGCGACGAGGCCATCGACCTGCGACCCGATCGGCCACTTCACGCCGCCGATGTCGAACCAGTTGACCGACTTGATGATCGGAGCGACGACCGGCCGATGCCCCTCTTCGGCGAGGGGCGCGATGACCGAGCGTCCGAAGGCCGACAGCAAGCCCTCTTCCGCGCTCTTCGCGTCCTCGACCTGCTGGATCCACTGGAACGCCGTGCAGAGTGAGAGGACGAACGACGCGCTGATCGCGGTGATGCCGATCTCGGCGCCCTTGAACGGCATGCGCTTGCCGAAGAGGATGATCAACCAGAACGAGATGGCGGGGATGAGCGGGATCAGCCACGCGTGCTGCATGAACCACATGGCGTCAGCCCTTCATCGCGTCGAGCTCGCTCAGGGCGATGCTCTGACGGTTCCGGTAGATGAGGATGACCATCGCGAGGCCGACGCCGACCTCGGCCGCCGCGATCGCGATCACGAACAGGGCGAAGACCATCCCGTTCACGTCGCTGCCGTTGTTCAACGCGAACGCGATGAGGTTGAGGTTGACCGCGTTGAGGATGAGCTCGATCGACATGAGCACGAGCACCGCGTTCTTGCGGGCGAGGACGCCGTAGACGCCGGTCGCGAACAGGAAGGCGCCGAGCAGCAGGAACTGGTTGATGAGCATGCCCGCTCAGTCCCGCCGGGCCAGCACGATGGCCCCGATCAGTGCGGCCGTCAGGACGACCGACAGCGCCCAGAAGGGCAGCAGGTAGGTGGAGAAGATGCTGTCGCTCACCTGTTGGGTGGTGGCGATCGCCGGATCCTTCGGCAGCTCGTCCTTGCCGAACGCGTCGATGAGCACGTAGCCGAGGGTGCCGGCGATTGCGAGCGCGACGAGCAGAGCGACCGGCCACTGTGGGTTGTTGAGATCGTCGGCGCGGCCGATGCGAGCGCGGGTGAGCATGGTGCCGAAGAGGAACAGCACGATGATGGCGCCGACGTAGATCAGCACCTGCGTGACCGCGACGAACTCGGCAGCGAGCAACACGTACTGGGCCGCGGCACCGCCGAGCACGACCACGAGCCAGAGCGCGGCGTGCACGACGTTGTTCGTCGTCACCACGCGGATCGCTCCGAAGGCCATGGCGGCCGCGATCACGCCGAAGGCGATGTTCTCCGCGACCATCGCTACTTCTTCTTCACTTCCGCCCCGGCCTCGAGGGCGGGGGCCTCGGGCACCGTCTCCATCCACTCGCTGAGCCGCTCCTTGTCGTGGAGCAGATCCGCGATGCGGGGCTCGGAGTACTCGTACTCCGGGCTCCAGAACAACGCGTCGAACGGGCACACCTCGACGCAGATGCCGCAGTACATGCACAGCGCGTAGTCGATGTCGAAGCGGTCGAGCTTGCTGACCGTGCGAGGCTTGCCGCCCGCTCGTCGCGGCGGGGCCTTCTCCTTGTGTCCTTCGATGTAGATGCACCAGTCCGGGCAGCTGCGCGCGCAGAGCATGCAGACCGTGCAGTTCTCTTCCTTCAGGGCGATGACGCCACGCGCCCGGATGGGCGGCGCTTCCTTCTCGTGCGGGTACTGCACCGTGGCAGGACCCTTCGTGATCGTCTTCGTCATCTCCTTGAAGGTGACGCTGAGGCCCTTGAGGAGCCCTCCGGCCTTGGGTGCCATCAGAACGCCACCTTGAAGATCGCCGTCACCATGATGTTGACGAGTGAGATCGGGATGAGCACCTTCCACGCGAACTGCTGCAGCTGATCCTCACGGAACCGCGGGAAGGTGAAGCGAACCCAGAAGAAGACGAACGCGATGATCATCATCTTCGTGAAGAGCACGAGCGGCCCGATGAGGTTCATCGCGTTGTTGTCGATGCTGATGAACGGCACCGCCCAGCCACCGAGGAACAACGTCGCGGCGAGCGCGGCGAACGCACCCGCGGCCGCGAACTCCCCGATGAAGAAGAGGAGGAAGCGGAAGCCGCTGTACTCGGTCAGGTAGCCGGCCACGAGCTCGGACTCGGCGACAGGCATGTCGAAGGGGGTCTGCGTGAGCTCGGCCTGCGCCGCGATCAGGAACACCACGAACGCGACGAACTGTGTCAGCACGTAGGGGTTGCCGGCGCCGCTGAAGCCGAAGATCGAGCCCTCGTTCTGGGCGAAGACGATCTGCTGCAGGTTGAGCGTGCCGGCCTGGATCACGACTCCGATGACGGCCAGCACCATCGGGAGCTCGTAGGCGATGAGCTGTCCGGCGGCCCGCAGACCACCCATCAACGAGTACTTGTTCGCGCTCGCCCAACCCGCCATCAAGATGCCGAGCACCGACAGCGACGAGACGGCGAGCGCGAAGAAGATGCCGGTGGAGTAGTCGCCGAAGACCGCGTCCGGGCCGAACGGGATGACGAGGTAGATGAGGAAGGTGCTGATCAGGACGACGACCGGCGCCGCCCGGAAGATGAAGCGATCGGCACGCTCCGGGTTCAGGTCCTCCTTCTGCAGGAACTTGCCGACCTCGGCGAAGAGCTGCATCGAGCCGTACGGCCCGGCCTCCATGGGCCCGAGGCGGCTCTGCATGAAGCTCACGGCCTTGAACAGGTAGAGGTACACGATCGTGCCCGCCGGGATGAGCACGGCGAGGAGGACACCGAGGACGCGGAGGAGCGACTGGCCCCAGTAGGGGATGTCAGCGGCGAGGACTCCTGAGGGCAGCAGGGTGTGCATCAGCGGTCGATGTCCCCCAGGATGAAGTACAAGCTGGCGAGGATCGTGATGACGTCAGGGACGTACACGCCCTTCAGCAACCACGGCGTGATGGAGATGTTGCTGAACGACGCCGACCGGATCTTCACCCGGAACGGCCCGAGGTCACCCTTGCTCACCACGTAGTAGCCCATCTCGCCGAGGGGGTTCTCCGTGGAGACCCATGCCTCGCCGGCGGGCACCTTGATGATGCGAGGGACCTTGGCCATGATCGACCCGCTCGGCAAGCCCTCGAGCAGCTGGTCGACCATCGAGCAGGCCTCGCGGACCTCTTGCAGCCGCACCCAGTAGCGGGCGAACGAATCGCCGTCAGGGTGGGTCCAGACCTTCCAATCGAGGTGCTTCCACGCCAAGGGGAGGTCGCTGTCGCGCCGCAGATCCCAATCGACTCCCGACGCCCGGATGTTCGCGCCCGACAGGCCGTACGCGAGCCCCACGTCCTTGGGGATCACCCCGATGCCGCGCGTGCGGGTCTGGAAGATCGTGTTGCCGACGAGGAGATCCTCCATCTCGTCGCAGAACCCTCGGATCTTGCCCATCACCGACTTGCACTCGTCGGCGAAGCCCTTCGGGAGGTCGTCCTTCAGTCCGCCGATGCGGTCGAAGTTCGGATGGAAGCGACCGCCCGTGACGCTCTCGATGAGGTTCAGCACGTACTCACGGTCGCGGAACGCGTAGAAGACCGGCGTGAGCGCGCCCAGCTGCACGCCCATGTCGCCGAGAAACAGCGTCACGTTGGCGATGCGGCTCAGCTCGAACAGCAGCGTGCGGATCCACTGGGCTCGCGGCGGCGCCTCGACCTCCATCAGCTTCTCGGCCGCGAGGATGAAGGGCACCTCGTTGGCGAAGCTGCCGAGCCAGTCGATGCGGTTGATGAGCGTCGTCACCTGAGGGAAGGTGCGGACCTCGGTGAGCTTCTCGTAGCCGCGGTGCATGTAGCCCATGACCGGATCGGCTTGCACGACCTGCTCGCCGTCGAGCTTGGCGATGATGCGCAGGGTGCCGTGGGTCGCGGGGTGCTGCGGCCCGATGTTCAGCGTCATGCCCTCGGTCTCGAGCTCGACGTTGACGCGTGCGTCGGCCGCTTGCGACGCGATGTAGGAGAGCTGCCGGCGATCGCTGACCGCGGTCACGACGCCTCCCCGTCGTCCCCGGCGTCGTCGGCTCCCGCGGGGAGCGGCTCGACGTCGACGATGCCTGGCCACGGCTTGACCATGCGCGCGATGAGCGGGAAGTCCTTCCGCAGCGGATGGCCCTCGAAGTCGCCGGGCAGGTAGATGTGCTCGAGGTGGGGATGGCCGACGAAGTCGATGCCGAACATCTCCCACGCCTCGCGCTCGTGCCAGTTGGCCCCGGGGTACACGGGCACCCAGGACCCGATGCGCAGGTCGTCGTCGGGCACGTCGGCCTTGAGCGTGATGCCGACATGCGTCGTCAACGAGTGCACGCGGGCGAACACCTGGAAGCGGGTCGAGCCTCCCGTGACGCCTTGCACGATCTCGGTCGAACGCTCCGGCGGAGGCTCCGTCGGATCGTCCTCGCCGCGGCCCCAGGGGGACGGCTTCCAGTCGAGCGCCGAGATGAAGGACAGGTACTGGCAGCCGAGCGCGTCGCGGACCGCGTGGCCGGCATCGACCCACGCCTCGGTGGTGACGCGCACGCAGATGTCGTCCCCGGGTCGGATCAGCGAATCCACGAGGCCGTCACCGAGCTCGGTCGCGCAGCGCGGCGCGGATGGCCTCGCGTCGCTCGTCGACGGGGGCCTCCTCGATCGTGGTCTCCGCCTCGGGAGGGGAGGTGTCAGCCGTTGACGACAATCGGCTCACCCTTCCAGCGCTCGGCCATGTCTTCGTTCTTGATGCGCTGCTGGAGCAGCACGATGCCCTCGAGCAACGCCTCCGGTCGCGGAGGGCAACCCGGCACGTACACGTCAACCGGGATGATCTGATCGACACCCTTCGTCACCGAGTACGAGTCCCAGTACGGGCCGCCGCAGTTCGCGCACGAGCCCATCGAGATCACGTATTTCGGGTCGGGCATCTGCTCGTACAGCCGCCGGATGGCCGGGGCCATCTTGTCGGTGACCGTGCCCGAGATGACGACGAGGTCGGCTTGGCGCGGGCTGGCCGGCAACGGGATCACGCCGAGGCGCATCACGTCGTATCGGGGCGACCCGAACGCAGCCCCCATCTCGATCGCACAGCACGCGAGCCCCCATTGGTAGACCCACATGGAGTAGGACCGACCGAGGTTGAGCAGATGCGTGAGCGGCTTGGGCAGACGGCCACGGTCGACTAGGCCCACCGCAGCACCCCCTTGCGCCATGCATAGAGCAGGCCGAGGGCGAGGATCGCGATGAAGACGAACATCTCGCCGAGGCCGAACCCGCCGTAGACCTCGAGCTGGGTCGCCCACGGGAAGATGAACACGGCCTCGACGTCGAAGATCACGAAGAGCAGAGCGAAGACGTAGTAGCGGACTTGGCTCTGCGACCAACCGTCACCAACGGGGTCGACCCCGCTCTCGTAGGGGATCGCCTTCTGAGGGCTGGGGCGCCTCGGTCGCAGGAGGCTGCCAAGCCCGAGAAGCGCCGCCACCAGAGCCACGGCGGCAGCGATGAAGATGGGCACCAAGAAGTAGCCCCGAAGGAACTGGGACATCGCGGGGGGACTCTATACGCGTGCTCTCGGGGCTCCCGAAAGCGTGACTACCTCCGCTTGCCCGCCGACTGCCGCGTGCGGACCTGGGCGCGATAGCCGCCCGGACGGCGAGGCCACGCGGTGCCGGGCGACGCCTTGGGAGCGGGCCGCGGCGAGGGCGGTGCCAACACCGAGGGTGACCCGGTCGAGGGCGCCGCGGGGGCTCCCGCGAGCTCCCTCAGCAGCGCGTGCCCAGGGGCGACCTTGGTCGTCGTCGGGTTGACCGCCGCGAGCCGAGCGAGGGACCGCACGCTCTTCAGCTGCTCCGGCGTGGCGACCGTGACGACGATGCCTGAGGCGCCGGCCCGTGCTGTGCGGCCGGAGCGGTGGAGGTACGCCTTGTGCTCAGCCGGCGGGTCGACGTGCACGACGAGGGCCACGTCGTCGACGTGGATGCCCCGCGACGCGATGTCAGTCGCAACGAGGACTCGGGCCGATCCGTTGGCGAACGCCGCGAGGTTTCGCTCCCGCGCTGACTGCGCGAGGTTGCCGTGCAGCTCGGTCGCCGGGATGCCCGACGCCGCCAGCCGCGCGGCGAGCTTCTTCGCGCCGTGCTTCGTGCGGGTGAAGAGCAGCGAACGCTGTGCACCGGAGACGAGCTCCTGCACCACCGCCGGCTTGTCGCCCAGCGAGACGGTCAGCACGTGATGGTCGAGCTCGGGGGGCGCGCTGCTCTCCGCATCGACCGCGTGGGTCACGGGGTCGTTGAGGTAACGCCGCACGAGGCCGTCGATCCCGTGATCGAGCGTGGCCGAGAACAGCAGCCGCTGGCCACCCTCCGGCGTCTGGTCGAGGATGCGCTGCACCGCGGGCAGAAAGCCGAGGTCAGCCATCAGGTCGGCCTCGTCCACGATCGTCACTTCGATGCGATCGAGACGGAGAGCACGCTGACGAAGCAGGTCCTCGAGCCGGCCAGGGCAGGCGACGAGGAGGTCGGTGCCGCGGCGAAGCGACTCGACCTGCGGGCGCTGCGCGGCGCCGCCGATGACCGTCGTGACCCGCAGCGATACCGCGTGGGCGAGGGGCAGAAGGGCGGCAGCCACCTGATTGGCGAGCTCGCGAGTGGGCACGAGCACGAGTGCTCGCGGTCGACCGGGCTCGGCGCGACGCTTGGACGCGGCAAGGGTCGCGAGCGTCGGAAGGCCGAAGGCGATCGTCTTGCCGCTGCCTGTACGGCCGCGACCGAGGATGTCGCGGCCCGCGAGGGCATCGGGCAACGCGGCGCTCTGGATGGGGAAGGGCGAGGTGATGCCGGCTCGGTCGAGCGCGGCTACCAGTGGCGCGGGCACGCCGAGCTCGGCGAACCCGGCAAGGGTCGAAGACATGAGTATGAGGTTCCTTTCGGTCTGCGGATGGCCGTTGATGCATGGCCAATCGCTTCGAAAAGCGGAACCTGCGCCTGAGCGCTGCACTCGACCGCGGATGCTCGACGAGCACACCGCGTCGCCAGACTAGCGGCTCGCGACCAGGACAGGCACGGCATCTCTCGCGAAGTCGATGACCGCGCTCGGTGCGATGCCGACGACGACGGTGAACGCGAACGCCAGCGCGAGTCCCAGCGCTGCCGCTCCGGGCACCCCCACAGGTGGGCCCGCGGGCGCAACTTCGTCCTCGGCCTCGGAGAGGTACATGGCGACGATGACCCGCAAGTACAGGAACGCTGCGATCACCGCGGACACCATCGCGATCACGCCGAGCGCGTACGACTTCGAGTCGACGGCCGCCTCGATCACGTAGAACTTCGCGAAGAACCCCGAGGTCAGTGGCACCCCGGCCTGCGCGAGCAGGAAGACCGTGAAGGCGAACGCGAGCATCGGTCGCCGCGACCCGAGGCCTCGGAACGTCGAGATGTCGTGGCTGCCGTCGTCGGCCGGGCCGACGAGCGCGACGACCGCGAACGAGCCCAGCACCATGAACGTGTAGGCGAGCAGATAGAAGAGCGCGGCTCCCGTGCCGAGTGCACTCGCGGCTTGCACGCCGACGAGGATGAAGCCGGCGTGGCTGATCGACGAGTACGCGAGCATCCGCTTCACGTCGGTCTGGATGATCGCCAACACCGAGCCGACGAGCATGCTCAGCACCGCGAGCACCCAGATGACGGGCTTCCAGTCGTAGCGGTAGGCGTCGAACGCGACGTAGAAGACCCGCAGCAGCGCGGCGAACGCGGCCGCCTTGGCGGCAGAGGCCATGAAGCCCGTGATCGGCGTCGGTGAGCCCTGGTACACGTCGGGCACCCAGGTGTGGAAGGGAACCGCCGCGACCTTGAACCCGAGCCCGACGAGGAGGAGGGCGAGGCCGGCGAGCATCAACCCGTTCTCGAGCAGCACGTTGTCATTGAGGAACTGCTGTATCGCCGCGAGGTTCGTGGAGCCGGTCGCGCCGTAGAGGAGCGCGATCCCGTAGAGCAGGAACGCGGACGACATGCCGCCGAGGACGAAGTACTTGATCGCCGCCTCTTGCGACTCGCGCCGTCGCAAGTCCATTGCGGCCAGCACGTACAGCGCGATGGAGAGGGTCTCGAGGCCCAGGAAGAGCACGATGAGATCGTTCGCGGATGCCATCACGATGGCGCCCGTCGCCGAGAGCAGCATCAGCACGTAGGGCTCGCACCCGTCGATCCCGCTGCGTCTCAGCTGACCGTCGGCGAACAGCGCGCCGAGGATCAGGGCCACCGCGGTCAGGACCATGAAGAACACGGCGAACCCGTCGAGACCGAGTGCGCCCGCGATCACCGACTTGGGTCCGTCGGTCTGGACGTCGCTCCAGAGGATTGCGGCGTCGATCAGGACGGCGGCGGCGACGGCCACCGTCGCCCACGCAAAGGTGCCGCGTGGAAGCGACTTCGGCACCAACGCTGCGACCACCATGATGACGAGCGCGCCGCCGACGAGGATCAGCTCGGGCGTGATGGCGTACCACTCGATCGGCGGCGTGCGGAAGGTCGCGGTCTGCGCGAGCACGTGCAGCACGATCAGTCTCCCCCGCTCGCCTGGCTCGGCTCGGTGAAGCTGGGCACCTGGTGCTCGATGTGCGCGATCAGCGTGTCGACCGAAGGCTGGATCCGGTCGAGCATCGGCTTCGGGTAGACGCCGAGGAAGACGATGAGGCCGACGAGGGGCACCATCGTCACCCACTCGCGCAGGTTCATGTCCTTCATCGCCGCGCTCGCCTCGTCGGGCTCACCGTGGAACACGCGCTGGTACGCCCACAGCAGGTAGAGGGCAGCGAGGATGACTCCGGTCGCGGCGACGACTGCCCACCAGCGGGCACCGAGGAACGACCCGATGAGGATGAGGAACTCGCCGACGAACCCGTTGAGCCCGGGCAAGCCGATCGAAGACAGCATGACCACGGTGAAGAAGCCGGCCATCACGGGCATCGCCTTCTGCATCCCGTGCAGCTCCGCGATCTCGCGCGTGTGGCGTCGCTCGTAGATCATCCCGACGAGGAGGAAGAGCGCTCCGGTGGAGATGCCGTGGTTGATCATCTGCGCGACGCCGCCCGTGAGGCTCTGCGTCGTGAGCGCGAACGTGCCGAGGATGATGAACCCGAGGTGCGCGACGGACGAGTACGCAACGAGACGTTTGAGGTCGCGCTGCATCGTGGCCACGATCGCCCCATAGGTGATGCCGATCACGCCCAACGTGATGAACACCGGCGCGAAGTAGACCGTGGCCTCCGGGAACAGGTAGAGCCCGTAGCGGACGAAGCCGTAGGTGCCGAGCTTCAACATCACCGCAGCCAGGATCACCGAGCCCGCGGTTGGCGCGTTCGTGTGCGCGTCGGGGAGCCACGTGTGCACCGGGAACAACGGCACCTTGACTGCGAACGCGACCGCGAAGGCGAGGAAGAGCCATCGTCCCGCGCTCTGGGAGATGCCAGGGTTCTCCGCGATCGCGACGACGTCGAACGTGAACGGGCCGCCGGTGCCCCGCTGATGCAGCACAGCGGTCGCGATGATCCCGACGAGCATGAACGCTGAGCCGAGCATCGTGAACAGGAAGAACTTGGTCGCCGCGTAGACGCGGTCACCGTGGCCCCACTGCCCGATGATGAAGTACATCGGCACCAGCACGATCTCGAAGCACACGAAGAAGAGGAAGAGGTCGAGCGACAGGAACGTGCCGATGCAGCCGGCCTCGAGCACGAGCATCCACGCGGTGTACGCCTTCACGTTGTGGTGCGCGTCGACGCCGAAGAGCGCGATCGGGAAGAGCACCCCGGTGAGCACGACCAGGAACAGTGAGATGCCGTCGACCCCGAGGTGCCACGAGATGCCGAACGTCGGGATCCACTCGTGGATGGTCACGAACTGGAAGCCGCCACTCGAGCGATCGAACCCGACGAGCAGGGCGATGCTCAGCGCCCCGGTGAGCGCCGCAGCCGCCAGGCCGACGAGCTTCACGACCTCAGGACGGCGGGAGGGAAGCAGGGCGACGACGATCGCGGAGATGGCCGGCGTGAGCACCAGCGCGGTGAGGATCGGGAAGTCCATCAGACGCTCACCCGCGAGACGAACCATGCGAGCAGCAGCACCGCGCCGGCGGCGATGCCGAGCGCGTAGCTGCGGACATATCCCGTCTGCAGCTTGCGCAGCTGCCGACCTCCACCCTTGACGAGCCCGCCGACACCGTTGATCGCGCCGTCGATGACCCGATGGTCGACGACCTCGCTCGTGAACTCGGCGCCGACTCGCGCCGGGCCGCCGAAGAACGCCGCGTAGCCGTCGTTGACGTACCAGGCGCGTTGCAGCAGGACCGGCTCGAGACGTTCGGTGCCGATGCGATGCTCGATCCATGCCTCGTAGGCGAAGACGATGCCGACGAGGGCCAGGACCGTCGACAGGAGGATGAGGCCGAGCTCGGCCGCCCCGCTGAGCGAGACCTCGTGCCCGATCTCGCCGAACAGCGGGTCCATGAACTGATCGAGCCACTTGATCCGGCTGAACGGAAGGTCGAGCGCACCCGCGAGCGTCGCCGCGACTGCGAGCACGACGAGCGGGGCCGTCATCAGCGGAGGCGACTCGTGAGGGTGGACATGGTGTTCCGCGTCGCCGTGCTCCCCATCGCCTTTGTCCCAGCGGGGCTCGCCGAAGAAGGTGAGGAAGACGAGCCGGCTCATGTAGTACGCGGTCAACACGGCGGCGACCGACATGACGAGCCAGAGCGCGGGGCTCTTGTCCCATGCCTGCACGAGGATCTCGTCCTTCGACCAGAAGCCGGAGAACGGCGGCACTCCCGCGATCGCGAGCCAACCGACGAAGAACGTCGCCGCAGTGATCGGCATGAGCTTGCGCAACCCGCCCATGCGGCGCATGTCCTGCTCACCGTCGAGGCCGTGGATCACCGAGCCGGCGCCGAGGAAGAGCAGTGCCTTGAAGCAGGCGTGGGTGATCATGTGGAAGATCGCGGGCACGTACGCGCCGCATCCGACCGCGACGACCATGAACCCGAGCTGGCTCACCGTCGAATAGGCGAGCACGCGCTTGATGTCGAACTGCGCGCACGCGGCCGTGGCCGCCCAGAGCGCGGTGATCGCGCCGACGACGGCGATGATGTTGACGCGCGGTGCTCGACTCGTTCAGCACGGGCGCGAGACGGCACAGCAGGTAGACGCCCGCGGTCACCATCGTCGCGGCGTGGATCAGCGCAGAGACCGGCGTCGGGCCGGCCATGGCGTCGGGCAACCAGATCGAGAGTGGGAGCTGGGCGGACTTGCCCGCCGCACCCACGAAGAACAGCGAGCGCGATCGATGTCGCCGTGACCGCCGCGAGCGTCGACGCCTTCGCATCGATCACCAGGTAGTTCACGGTGCCGAGCGCGCTGAACGTGAGGAAGATGCCGAGCATGAAGCCGAAGTCGCCGACGCGGTTCGTGACGAAGGCCTTCTTGCCCGCGACTGCGGCCTCCTCCCGCGTGAACCAGAAGGAGATGAGGAAGTAGGAGCAGGCGCCCACGCCTTCCCAGCCGACGAAGGTGAGGACGAGGTTGTCGCCCAGCACGAGGATCAGCATCGAGAAGACGAAGAGGTTCATGTACACGAAGAACTTCGAGAAGTGCTCGTCCTTGTGCATGTACCCGATCGAGTACACGTGGATCAGCGCCGCGATGCCCGTGACGAAGATGGCCATCGTGATCGACAGGGGATCGACGAGGAAGCCGACGTCGACGTGCAGGTTGCCGACCGGGATCCACTGGAACAGGACCTGCGTGAACTCCCGCTGATCGGAGTCTTTGGAGAGCAGGCCCCCCAGCACGATCAACGTGACGACGAACGACAGCCGCGACCGCAGCCGACGCGAGCCAGCCCGCGAGCGGCTCCCCGAGCCGCCGGCCGAAGACCATGAGCAGGAGGAAGCCGGCGAGCGGGAGCGCCGGGATGAGCCACACGAGGTCGAGCATCAGCCCCTCATCAGGGAGATGTCGTCGGCCGTGGCCGTGGGCTGCCGGCGCAGGATCGCCACGATGAGCCCGAGGCCGACCACGACCTCAGCGGCGGCGACGACCAGCACGAAGAAGACGACGGTCTGACCCGCGACGTCATTGAGTCGGGCCGAGAAGGCGACGAACGTGAGGTTCGCCGCGTTCAGCATCAGCTCGACGCACATGAACATGACGAGCGGGTTGCGCCGCACGAGCAGCCCGACCATGCCGATCGTGAACAGCACGGCTCCGAGTGCGAGGTACCACGTCGAGGTCGGCGTCACTGAGACACCTCTTCGTCGGAGCGTGGGGGCCGGCGGGCCAGCACCACCGCGCCGACCACGGCGATCACCAACAGCGCCGAGGTGAGCTCGAAGGCGAACACGTAGCTGGTGAACAGCGATCGAGCCAAGGTCACGATGTTCGACTCGTTGGGGTTGAGCGCTCCGTTGGCTGCCTTCACGCCGGTGACCGCACGGGCTCCCGAGAAGATCGCCGCGAGCAGGAGGCCCGCCATCGCAACACCCGCGATGATCGCTGCGGGCCGTTGCCCGGCCAGCGGCTCGACCTTGAGGTCCTCCGCCCGGTCCACGCCGAGCAGCATGATCACGAACAGGAAGAGGACGACGATCGCGCCCGCATAGACGATGACCTGCACCGCGGCGAGGAACTGAGCATCTTGTGCGATGAACAGCACCGCGATGCCGAAGAGCGTCATGACCAGGCTCAACGCGCAATGAACGGGGTGCGAGCGCAGCACCACGCCGAGCGCACCGACGAGCACGATGGTCGCGGCGACGATGAAGACCGCGGCGTCCATCAGACGGCCCTCTCGTCGGTCTGCTCGTCGGTGTGCTCGTCAGTCGGCGCGTCGATCGCGGGTTGCGGCGGCTCGGGTGCCCGCACGCCGTAGCCGAGCTCGCCCGACCAAGCCACCGTGCCCTCGAAGGCGGCGTCACCCGAAGGCGAGGTCGCTCGCATCCACCCCGAGGTGTGGAGATCGTCGCCCTCGCGCCAGTCCTCCCAGGGGAGCTGCTTGGGCTTGCCGTCGTCCCCGACGAGCAGCTCGTCCTTCGTGTAGATCGCGTCGCTGCGGTTCGTGAAGGAGAACTCGAAGAGCTTCGTCTCGGTGATCGCCTGTGTCGGGCACGCCTCGACGCAGAGGTCGCAGTGGATGCACCGCAGGTAGTTGATCTCGTAGACGAACCCGTAGCGCTCACCGGGCGAGACCGGATCGTCGATCGGGTTGTCCGCGCCGCGCACGTAGATGCACCGGGCCGGACACACACCGGCGCAGAGCTCGCAGCCGATGCACTTCTCCATCCCGTCCTCGTAGCGATTCAGCACATGGCGGCCGTGGAGTCGCTCGGGCTTCGGGATCTTGTCCTTCGGGTACTGCGTCGTGACCCGCTTCTCGAACAGCGTCTTGAACGTGATCGTGAAGCCGCGGAGGTACCCCATCAGAAGGTCTCCCCCGCGTCGACGCGGTTTCGCTTGGCGACGCTGATGGCCGCGGCGAGCAGCACGTAGCAGAGCGCTCCGACGGCGAATCCGATGACCGCCGCGAGACCCACGTTCCAGTGCTGGTCGCGGGCCAGGCGCAGCAACGCGATGATCAGCAGCCATCCGAACGCGAGCGGGATGAGCGCCTTCCATCCGAGGTCCATGAGCTGGTCGTAGCGGAGCCGCGGCAGCGTCGCCCGGAACCAGACATAGGTGAAGATGAAGACGAGCACCTTCAGGAAGAACCAGAACGTCGGCCAGATCCAGTCGGGACCGAACAGGAGCGGCCCCCTCGGACCGCCGAAGAAGAGGGTCACGATGATCGCCGACATCGTCACAACGTTCATGAACTCGGCGATGTAGAAGAGCGCGAACCGAATCGACGCGTACTCGGTGTTGTAGCCACCGACGATCTCCTGCTCGGCCTCGACGAGGTCGAACGGCGGTCGGTTCAGCTCTGCCGTCGCCGCGATGAGGAAGATCACGAACGGCACGACGCCGGTCGCGACGACGTTCCAGTTGACGATCCGATCCTGCACCGTCACCATGCCGTGCGTCGACAACGTGCGGCTCACGAGCACGACGGTTGCGACCGCGAGACCGAGCGCCGCCTCGTAGGACACCATCTGCGCGGACGCCCGCACCGCACCGATGAGCGGGTACTTCGACCCCGACGACCAGCCGGCGAGCATCACGCCGTACACGGCGATCGACGACATCGCGAGCACGAGCAGGATCCCGATGGGCGGGTCGGCGACCTGCAGGTAGGTGTCGTGTCCAAAGATGTGGATGACGCCGTCGTTGCCGTTTTGGAACACACCACCGAGCGGCACGACGCAGAACGTGACGAACGCGGGCACCATCGCGAGCAACGGCGCAAGGCGGAAGACGAAGAGGTCTGCGCGCTCGGGCAGCAAGTCCTCCTTGAAGAAGAGCTTGATGCCGTCGGCCAACGTCTGCAGCACACCCCACGGCCCCGCGACGTTGGGCCCGACGCGGTTCTGCATGTCCGCGATGAGCTTGCGCTCGAACCAGATCATCAGCATCACGCCGATGAGCAACACGGCAAACGCGACGATGACCTTGAACGCGACGATCAACACCACCGCGAGATCGATGTTGCCGTTGAGAAGCGGATCACCGCCCACTGCCGACAGCAGGTGCATCAGGGCGTCTCCACCCGTACGTCGGTCACCATGGCGCCCGCGTCGATCAGATCGGCCACCCTCGTGCCCGGCCGGTTGAACGCGAGGGCCGCCACTCCACGGGCGACCGACGCGTCAGCGACCGCGTCGACGAGCAACGTCGTCCGCGACGAAGTGACCTTCACCTGGCCACCCGACGCCACACCGAGGCGCTCGTGGTCGGTCGGGTTCATGCGCAGCACGATGTCCTGCGCGAGGCCGGACAGCGAAGGCGAGTGCTGCAACGCCACGCCGAGGTCGTAGAGCGTGCGGGCCGACACCAGCCGGAGAGAGTAGGCGTCGAGCGGCGGCGGTTCCGCTGCCGTGTCCGCCCCGGTGAAGCGCACCATCTCGGGCCGGCCCGGGGCGTCTTGCCCACCGGCGACGATCCCGTCGTGACCCGCGGCGCTGCGCAACAGGTCGAGCGTCATCCCCGCGTGCGCGGTCGACGTGGCTTCGATCTCGGCCCAGATGTCCTCGACCGACCCGACGCCCAGGTCTCCGCCGAGCAGCACCGCGAGCTCCGCAGCGATCATCCAGTCCGGCCTCGCCGTGCCGGGCGGTGTGACCTTCTGGGCCAGGAGGCTGACGCGGCCCTCGAGGTTCGTCGTCGTGCCCCGCCTCTCGGCGTAGCCCGCGGCTGCGAGCACCACGGTTGCGCCCTGCACCGAGGGAGTCAGGAACGTGTCCACCGCGACGACGCGGTCGGCGCCCGCAAGCGCCCGCTCTGCGAGCCGGCGATCGGGGAAGTCGGAGAGCGGGTCGGCGCCGAGCAGCACGAGGCAGCCGATGCGACCGTCGGCAGCTGCCTGCAGCGCGCCGGCGGTGTCGAGCCCGCTCTTGGAGGGCACGGCACTGCCCCAGCGAGACGCGAACCACGAACGGCCGCTCTCGAGTGTGACGTGACCCGGCAAGAGCCCGGGCGCCAGGCCCATGTCGATCGCCCCGCGGACGTTGCCGCGGCGTACGCCGACGAGGAATCGGGCGTCGGGACGAGCGGCGACGACGGCCCCGATCGCCGCGGAGGTCGGTTGCTCGGACTCGGCGACCGACGGCCGGCCCACGAGCACGACGAGGTTCTGCGACGGGGCGAACCAATCGGCCCCGATGCCCTCGCGCGCGGCGCCGCTCAGCAGTGAGTCGACGAGCTGCGCCTGCTCGCCAGGGCGATATCGCAACGACGCTGCCGCGAGCGGCGTCAGCGAGGTTGCCGTCGGCGAGAGCTCGACGACCCGAAGGCGGTGCTTCAGCACCGCGTCACGCACCCTCAGGTAGAGCACCGGCAGCTCTTCCTTCAGATCCGGGGCGAGCACGAGCAGTGTGTCCGCCGCGCACGCCTCGTCGATCGTGGCCATGGGCAGGCCCACGACGAGCGAAGGAGGAAGGCCGTCACCGATCTGCGCATCGACGTTGTCGGTGCCGATGACCGCCTTGGCGAGCTTGGCCCACGCGTAGGCGTCCTCATTGGTGAGACGAGCACCGCCGACGACGGCGACCGATTCCGGTCCGCCCGCCGCAAGGGCGTCGCGGATCGCCGCCGCCGCCCGCTCGAGCGCGACCGGCCAGGACGCCTCGACGAGCTGGTCGCCCTCGCGCACGAGCGGAGCGGAGAGCCGCTCGGCGCTCTCGATCGACTCGAAGCCGAACCGGCCTTTGTCGCAGAGCCAACCCCAGTTCACGGGGTCGATGTCGACGCCCTGGTAGCGCAGCACACGATCACGCGACGACTGCACGGTGACCCGGCATCCGACCGAGCACGTGGTGCAGGTCGACTCTTCTTGCTCGAGGTCCCACGGGCGAGCCTTGAACCGGTACGGCTTCGCGGTGAGGGCGCCCACGGGGCAGATCTGCACGGTGTTTCCCGAGAAGTACGACGCGAAGGGCTCGTCCGGGAACGTGAGCACCTGGGTCTCGTTGCCGCGGCCGGTGAAGCTGATCAGGGGATCACCCGCGACCTCGCTGGCAAAGCGAGTGCAGCGGTCGCACAGGATGCAGCGCTCACGATCGAGGAAGACCAGGTCGCTGATCGGGATCGGCTTCTCGAAGTGACGCTTCTCCTCGACGAAGCGGCTCTCGCCCGGCCCGAACGCCATCGTCTGGTCCTGCAGAGGGCATTCGCCGCCCTTGTCGCACACCGGGCAGTCGAGCGGATGGTTGATCAGGAGGAACTCGAGGACGCCGTCCTGTGCCTTCTTCACCGCGGGCGAGGCCGTGTGCACGACCATCCCATCCGCGGCATCGAGCATGCACGACACCTGCAACGCGGCGCCGCGGGGCCCTTCCACCTCGACGAGGCACATGCGACACATGCCCACCGACGTCATGCGCGGGTGGTAGCAGAAGCGGGGGATGTAGATGCCGTGGCGTTCGGCCGCGGCGATCACGAGCTCCCCGGGTTCGGCCGTGATGACCTGGCCGTCGACGGTGACCGACAGCTCAGACAACCGCCACCTCCCCGACCGGGAGGTACTTGTCGAAGTCGGCGCGGAAGCGGCGCACGACGGACGCGATGGGGGCCGTCGCCGATGGACCGAGGGGGCAGATCGTGGTCTGCTTCGGCGGCCAGAGAAGTCCTGGGCTGATGTTGTCGGAGACATCCATCAGCAAGTCGACGTCGGACGCTCGGCCCTCCCCCGCGAGGATGCGAGCGAGGATGCGCTCGAGCCAGGTGGTGCCCTCCCGGCACGGCGTGCACTTGCCACACGACTCGCGGGCGAAGAAGCGCACGATCCTCCAGCACGCCTGCACCACGTCGGTGGTCTCGTCCATGATCACGATCGCGCCCGAGCCGAGCATCGAGCCCACCGCGTCGATCGTCGGCTTGCAGAGCGGGAGGTCGAGGTGCTCCTCGAAGAGCCACGGTGAAGAGGCGCCTCCGGGGATGAACGCCTTCAGCGCGCGGCCCTCGCGGATGCCGCCGCAGTAGTGCTCGACGAGATCACGGAACGTCGTGACGCCCATCTCGACCTCGTACACGCCAGGACGGTTCACGTGCCCCGACACCGCGAACAGGCGAGTGCCGGTGGACTTGCCGTTGCCGAGCGCCGCGAACGCCGCGCCCCCGTTCTCGATGATCCACGGCAAGTTGCTCAGCGTCTCGACGTTGTTGACGATCGTGGGCTGCATGTAGAGGCCCTTCGTCGCCGGGAAGAACGGCGGCTTCAGGCGCGGCATGCCCCGCTGACCTTCGAGGCTCTCGATGAGGGCGGTCTCCTCGCCGACGATGTACGCGCCGGCCCCCCAGTGCAGGACGATGTCGACCGAGTATCCCGAGCCGAGGATGTCCTTGCCGACGAGCCCGGCCCGGTAGGCCTCGTTGAGCGCCGCGGCGATCCGTTCCTGAGCCAGCGCCATCTCGCCCCGGACATAGAGGAAGGCCTGCGCGGCGCCGACCGCGTAGCAGCAGATGAGGAGGCCCTCGATCAGCTGGTGGGGATCGCGCTCCATCAGGATGCGGTCCTTGTAGGTGCCCGGCTCGCTCTCGTCTCCGTTGACCACGACGTAGCGAGGCAGCACGTTCGGAGGAAGGAAGCCCCACTTCGTGCCGGCCGGGAAGCCCGCCCCGCCTCGACCGAGAAGGGTCGCGGCTTTCACCTCTTCGGTCACCGCGGCGGGATCCATGCCGAGCGCCTTGCGCAGCGACGAGTACCCACCCGTGCGCTGATATCCCTCGAGGGTGTGGCCGTCGGCCTGCTCGAAGCGCGACGAGACGATGAGCGGCGCGTTGCTGACCGTCATGCCGGAAACCTCTCGTCGACTTCGGCTTGCGCGGCCGGCCCCGTGCCCGCCCACCGCTCGACGGGGATCTGCTGACGCACGGTCGCGAGCGTGCCGTGGGGGGGCACCTCACCGGCTAAGCGTCCGGCCCGCAGGTCGGTGACCAGCTGATCGAGCGCTGCCGGCGTGACCTTGTAGCGGTATCGGTAGTTCACCTGCAGGCACGGTGCCTCGGTGCACGCCGCGATGCATTGCACGTCTTCGAGCGTGATCGATCCGTCCTCGGTCGTGCCGCCCGCCTTCACGCCGAGCGTGTCCTGCGCGTGGGCGAGGAGCTCGTTCGCTCCGTTGAGGTGACAGGCGATGTCGGTGCAGATGTTCACGAGGTACCGGCCGACCTCCTCGCGCTTGAACATCTCGTAGAAGCTCGCGGTGCCGAGCACCTCGGCGGGCGTGAGCCCGAGGAGCTCGGCGATGTGCGACATCGCGTCGTCGGTGAGCCACCCGTCTTGCTCCTGGGCGAGGTGGAGCAACGGCACGAGCGCGGAACGCGACCGCGGGTAGCGCGTGATGATCTGGCGCGCGAGTGCGACGTTCGCATCGGTGAGACGTGCCATCAGCGGTCGACGTCCCCCAGCACCGGATCGACGGAAGAGATCACCGCGACCGCGTCGGCGATGAGCCCTCCCCGCATCATGTGGGGCAGCGCCTGCAGGTTCACGAAGCTCGGCGCCCGGAAGTGCATGCGATACGGCTTCGAGCTGCCATCCGACACCATGTAGCAGCCGACCTCTCCACGCGGCGACTCGATGGCGACGTACACCTCACCCTCGGGCACCTTGAACCCCTCGGTGAAGATCTTGAAGTGGTGGATCAAGGCCTCCATCGACTCGTCGATGCGAGCGCGCGGCGGAGGCGTGACCTTCTTGTCCTGCACCCGATAGTCGCCGTTCGGCATCTTGTCGAGGATCTGGTGCACGATCCGGATCGACTCGCGTATCTCGTTGAGGCGGATCGCGTAGCGGTCGAAGCAGTCGCCGTAGCTCCCCACGACGACGTCGAACTCGACCTCCTCGTACGCGAGGTACGGCATGTCGCGGCGCAGGTCCCAGGGCACTCCCGTCGAACGCAGGATCGGCCCGGTGAGGCCGAGCGCCATCGCCTCCTGCGCGGTGATCAGGCCGACTCCTTGCGAGCGCTCGCGAAAGATCGGCTGCTCGGTCAGGAGGATGTCGTACTCGTCGAGGCGCGGCGGAATCAGCTCGAGCAGCCGCAGCACCTCGTCACGCCATCCGGGCGGCAGGTCGGCCGCCACGCCACCGGGCCGGATGTAGTTGTGGTTCATGCGCAGGCCCGTGACGGTCTCGAAGAAGCGGAGCACCTCCTCGCGCTCTCGCCAGCCGTAGAGCAACATCGACACTGCTCCGAGGTCCATGCCGTTCGTCGCGAGGAACAGCAGATGTGACGCGACCCGGTTGAGCTCGGACATCAGCATGCGGATCCAGGTCGCCCGCTCGGGCACCTCGACGCCGAGCAGCTTCTCGGTCGCCATGCTGAAGACGAGCTCGTTGAAGAACGGCGACAGGTAGTCCATGCGGGTGACGTTCGTGCCGCCCTGCATGTACGTGAGGGTCTCGGCCGTCTTCTCCATCCCGGTGTGGAGGTACCCGATGATCGGCTTCGTGCGCAGCACGGTCTCGCCGTCGAGCTCGAGCATGAGACGGAGCACACCGTGCGTGCTGGGGTGCTGCGGCCCCATGTTGATGATCATCGTCTGATCGTCGGAGGGCTCTTGGTCGCTGAGCGTGTTGGCCTCGGCTTCGGAGATGCGCAAGACGCATCCCTCCTCGCGCAACATCTCCTTCGGCGACAAGGAGCTGCGCGGGGGCAGCTCCTCCGCGCCCTCGCTGGTGAGGGAGGGATCCTCGTGCACCTTCGTGCTCATCGGGACGCGCTCACTTCGGCTTCGCCGTGAGCTTGAACTGCACGGGGATGCGGCCCACCTCGTAGTCCTTGCGCAAGGGGTGCCCGATCCAGTCTTCCGGCATGAGGATGCGGGAAGGATCGGGATGCCCATCGAACACGACGCCGACCATGTCGTAGGCCTCGCGCTCCATCGCCTCGGTGCCGGGATAGAGCTCGTAGAGCGACGGAAGCGTCGCGTCGTCCTCGGGCACCTGCACGCGCACGCGGGTGCGACGCTTGGCCGCGTGATCGAGCAGGTTGACGACGACCTCGAAGCGCTGGGGCTCGACACCCTCGGGCAGGTCTCGTCCGCCGTGGGCGAGGTAGTCGACCGCGCAGAGGTCGATGCACATCGCGTAGCCGTCGTCGGCAAGCGTGCGCATGAGCGGCACGTACTCGTCGCGGCTCGGGTGGAGCACCTCTTGACCGCGGGACGAAGAGACCGGCACCCCGTGCAGCAGCTCAGGCCCGGCGGGCTGCTCGCCGGTCGTGTCGATGTCGGTGTCGGTCATCGTGCGCCAGCACCGCTACGCACCACGATCGGCGTCGGCCGCGAGACCGCCTGAGGTGCGCTGCTCGACGCGGCTTCGACGGTCACGCCGGCGCCGGCCCCCGTCGCTTCGCGCCTGCGGAGGATGTCGCCGTTGAGGATCAATCCGTGGAGGGTCACGATCGCGTGGATGAGGGTCTCAGGGTTCGGCGGGCAGCCGGGGGCGTACACGTCGACGGGCACGATCTGGTCGACGCCCTGCACGATCGCGTAGTTGTTGAACATGCCGCCGGTCGAGGCGCAGACGCCCATCGAGATGACCCACTTGGGCTCCATCATCTGGTCGTAGACCTGACGCAGCACCGGGGCCATCTTCTGGCTGACCCGACCCGCCACGATCATCAGGTCGGCCTGGCGGGGCGAGGCCCGGAAGACCTCCATGCCGAACCGGGCGAGGTCGTAGTGCGCCGCGCCCGTGCCCATCATCTCGATCGCACAGCAGGCGAGGCCGAACGTGGCGGGGAAGATCGACCGCGCTCGGGCCCATTGCACGAGCCCTTCGAGCGTGCCCGTGAGGAAGTTGTGGTCCATCCCCTCGATGCCCTGGCTCACATCCCAGCCCATCTACGCCGCCTCCTCGCGTCCTTCGAGACCGACGCGACGAATCGTCGACTCGGTCGTGCGGTCGGTCGGCACACCTGACGACAGAAGGCGGCGCGCTCGGTTGATCGGGCCCCACTCGAGCCCACCCTTCGCGACCTCGTAGACGAACGACAGGAAGAAGACCGCGCTGAACAGCAAGATCGCGAAGAAGCCGAACGACCCCAGCTCGCGCTGGCTGACCGCGTACGGATAGAGGAACACGATCTCGATGTCGAACATGATGAACAGCATCGCGACGAGGTAGAAGCGAACCGGGAAGCGCTCCGGCGGCTCGCGGCTCGGCACGATGCCGCACTCGTACGGCGCTTCTTTCGCCGCGTGCGGCCGACTCGGCGCCATCAGCTTCGACACCAGCCGGCTGATCACGGCGAAGATCGTCGCCAGCACGAGCATCATGAGGACCGGCAACCACTGGGCCATCGCCGATCAGGCTTTCTCGAGGGCTACGCCGCGCCGCCGCATGGACTCCTTGTCTCGTGCGTGCAGCATCCACGCGATGGCGAGAAAGATCGACAGCGACCCGAGGGTGATGAGCGCGGCTGGTCGCCGTCGATATCCGAGATCACGGATCATCAGGACCGAGACAACGGGTTGCGTCTCGTCGGCGACGGGTGTCGGTGGAGGTTTGCCCGCCTCGGAGATCTGCGGCTTCACCGGCTGCACCTGCACCAGTGCGTAGTGAGGATCGTGGCGGAAGTTGAAGAACCACTTCGGATAGGTGCCGCCGCCCGTCGTGTACACGTCGGTCACCACATAGTCCGTGGGACTCGTGAAGACCTTCGCTTCCTTGGTCAAGATCTCGTCGGAGGACAGCGACGGCCTGGCCGCGACCCGGATCGTCCGTGGGCAGCTTCTCCCAGGTGTCGAGCGATCGGGCGATCTCGTTGTTGGCGTTCGACACGTCGCCGACGATCACCTCGACCGGTTTCCAGGTGGGGTCCGCTCCCTTGAGGCCGATGCCGTACACCCACCACATCGTGCCGAGGATCGTGAGCCATCCGAAGAGTGCGCCGAGCGCGACCAGCAGGCCGAGCCGGCCACCGAGGTTCGTCGACAAGATCAGGTACACCGACCCCATCAGCACACTGACCGCGATGAGCACAACGACGATGCCGCGGATCTCGGGCTGCCAGCCGAATGCCAGGGTGAGCGCCGACGCCATCACCGAGGTCATCAGAGCCCCCGCTCGTACTGGACGACCGCGGCGATCTGCTCCTGGGAGTAGATCTGCCCGAAGCCCGGCATGCGACCCGTCCCCTGACCCTGTTGGCCATAGCGCTTGCCCTGCTCGGACCCGTCGTGGACGAAGCCGACCTGATCGGCCTCGCTCGGGAACTGACGCCCCTCTGACCCACCCGTGAGGTTCGGGCCCATCGCGCCACCGCCGGAGATCAGCGGCTCGTCATAGGACCAGCCGTGGGTATGGCAGCGAGCACAGGAGTAGGTGCCGCTCGACGCTTCCATGTTGAACAGGAGCTCGCCGTCACTCTTGCCCGCGTTCAGGGGATCGGCCTTCGCGTCGGCGAGCGCCTTCGTGACCGCGGCCTGGGCTTGCTCGGGCGTGAGCTGGATGCTGTGGAGGTAGGCGATGACGCTGTCGATCTGCTGGTCGTTCATCGGGCCACCGCCGGCGAGGCCCCAGGGCGACATGGGAGAGAACGGGCGCCCGTAGGTGAGGATGTACCGCACCTCGTCGTCGCTGAACTTGAGGAGCACGGTCTGTAGGGCGGGCGCCTTCCACGCGACCTGGCGCACCTGGCCGGTGGCCGGATCTTGGAGGGTGTACGCAGCAACGCCCCCGATGCCCTTGGCCCCGTGGCAGCCCGCGCAATTGAAGCCTCCCTGCCGCGGTCGGGGCGAAGATCTCCGCGCCCCACTTCACGAACTGGCTGTCGAAGTTCTCGATCGCGCCGGCCTGCCGGCTCGGCTCGTTCAGCCAATACAGCGGGATCGCGACCGCGGTGACGAGAAGGAGGCCGAAGCCGACGGCCATGGCGCGAGTGAGCTTGGGTCCTTCGAGCTGCTCGTCGTCGAAGTAGGGCTTGCGGTTCGGTGCGAGCTCGACCTCGGAACCGACCTCGGCCTTCCCTCGCCGCAGGTTGCCGATGACGTACGCGACCCAGCACAGCGTGAGGACGATCGCGATGATGATCGCGATGTTCCGGCCGACGGGGTTCGCGGCGAAGATCACTCACTCACCCCCGGTGATGCAGTGAGGGCCTTCCGCTTCTTGTCCGGTGGTGTTCGTGCCGATCGGGGGGCCGAGGAACACGGTGCTCGTGTCGATCGTGACGATGTCGTCGGTGATCACGACGCCAAACCGGTCCATGCCGCGCGGCGCCGGGCCACCCTTCTTCTCGCCCACCCGGTTGTACTGCGAGCCGTGGCAGGGGCACTCGAACCACTGGGACGTGATGCACTGTGGCACGCGACATCCGAGGTGCGGGCACTTCTGGTACAGCGCGTTGATGCCGTTCTTCATGCCGTTCAGCACCGGTGCCAGGTAGGCGCCGGAGCTCTCTGCCTTCGGGTACGCCTCGACCGGGTACTCGGTGATCCACGTACGACCTTCGGGCACGTAGAAGAAGCCGTCGCTCTGCTGGATCGACTGCTTGATGGCGTCGAGCTTGCCAACCGTGATCTTCGAGCCGAAGCCCCCGCCGCGTCGCGGGTAGAGGAACGCGAGCACCGCGGCGCCGAAGCCCGACAGCGCCAGGATCATCAACGTGACCATGCCGCGGTTGAAGAACTGGCGGCGGGTGACGGCAACCGTCTCCGGATCGGGAGGCACGTACGGCGCTACCGGCGCCTTCTCCGCGAGGATGACGGCGGTGCCGCCGCCGCGTCGCGCGTCGGCCGCAGCCTGCTCGACCTCGCGCCCGGTGGGCTCGGTCGGAGGCTCGGGCAACGTGGGCTCGCCGCGATCACGGCGACGCGTCTCGCGCGACAGCGTGCCGGTGGCGTCGTGCGCGTCACGACGACGGGCGGCCGAGATCACACCGATCGCCGCGACGAGCACGATGATCGGGATCGCGATGGCAAGAACTGTGGCAGCGCTCATCGGTGCCTCATCACAGGTCGAAGAAGATGCCCGCTCGCCACGGGAAGACGAAATTGAACCCCGGCCCTCGGAAGAACGAGCCGATGATCACGAGGACGGACCAGAACATCAGGAACACCGTGAACAGCACGATCGCGAACTTGCGATCCTCGGGCTTGTTGCTCGGGTTTCGGTCCATGTAGGGAGCGAGGATCAGCAGGAAGATGCCCATGCCCGGGATCGTCACGCCGGCGACCATCGGGTGGAACATCGTCAAGAGCTCCTGCAACCCCAGGAAGTACCACGGCGCCTTCGACGGGTTCGGGGTGCGGTTGATGTTCGCGAGCTGCAGCAGCGGCGCGTTGACGAATGCCGAGAACACGAACACGAATGCGGTGCACGCGAGCGAGGCGACGAACTCGATGATCAGCAGGTGGGGCCACACGTGCACCTTGTCGACCGGCGTGGCCCGCACGTCTTGGATCGAGCCCGCCTTGACCACGGTCAGCAGGCGCTGGGTGTGGCCGCCCGGTCCCGCCGCGACGGGCGGAGGAGCGGTGGCAACCGCGGTTGAAGCCGCCGCCGCAGCGACGCCCGCCGGCACGGCGACCTCGGTCGGGGCGTCCTCGGACTTGGCGCGGGCCGCCTTGCTGCGCTCGAGCAGATGGGCGGGGATGCGCGACTCCGCGCCGTCTCCCCCGGGGCGCTCGCGGGCGCGTCGGACGCGGGCGTCTCCGCTGCGGGAGCGGCAGATGCCGCGGCAGCCGGCTCGGCCGGAGCCGGGCCCGCGGCGGCAGCCGCCTTGGCCCGAGCCTCCTCGGCTCGTTTGCGAAGGTGTTCGGGGATCTCGGTCATGGGGCGACCTCACGCTGCATGACGGGCCTACAGCGGACCGGAGATGCCGCCATCTTTGCGGACCCTCCAGAAGTGGACCGCCATGAAGATGACGGTGATGAACGGGAACATCAGGACGTGGAGCACGTACCAACGCAGCAACGTCTCAGGGCCGATCTCGACCCCGCCTAACAACACGAATCGGATCTGGTCACCGAACACGGGTGAGTAGCCGATCATGTTCGTGCCGACGGTCACCGCCCAGAGCGCGAGCTGATCCCACGGAAGCAGGTACCCGGTGAAGGACAGCAGGAGCGTGAGCGTGAGCAGGATCACGCCGATCACCCAGTTGAACTCTCGCGGCGGCTTGTAGGCGCCGTGGTAGAAGACGCGCGCCATGTGCAGGAAGACCGACAGCACCATCAGGTGCGCGGCCCATCGATGCATGTTGCGCACCATGAGGCCGAACGTCACTGACGTTTGCAGCGCGTAGATGTCGTTCCAGGCCTGCGCGGTGGTCGGCCGGTAGAAGAACATCAAGAAGATGCCCGTGACCGTGAGCAAGATGAAGAGGAAGAACGACAGACCGCCGAGGCAGAGCGTGTAGCTCACCTTCACGGCGTGACGCTTCACCTTGACCGGGTGCAGGTGGTACAGCACCGAGTTCATGATCACGTAGGACCGGTTGCGCGGGCTGTCGGTGTAGCCCTTTCGGAAGATCGAGCCCGGCCGGAAGATCGAGTTCCAGGCTTGCGAGCCCTGCACCGTGGAGACCATCTTCGTGGTCGCCTCGGAGACCTTCGCCCCGAGCCCCGGCTTGTCGTCAACTGTCTTGGCCACGAGTGCTCCTAGAACCGCATGCCGTAGGCGTAGCCGTGATTGTTGTCACGCATGTGCGGGTCGCCGTCGTTGTCGGGGACGCCGACCTTGCCCATGATGATGACGCCGGTCGGACACCGGTCGACGCACAGCGCGCACCGCGTGCAGACGTCGTCGTCGATCAGGAACACGACATGGTCGCCGGGATCACTGCCGGGGAGCTCGGTGTTGTCGGCTTCGTCGATCGCCGACGGCGACACCATGTGGATGCACTTCCACGGGCAGATGTCGACGCAGCCCTCGCACATGATGCACTCGGATTGGTCGATGTGGATGAACTGCTTCGGCTTGACCGCCTTCGCGAGGTAGTCGGCGTCGACCTCGACGAGCGTGTAGTCGTCACGGAACTCGGGCATCGGCGGGTTTGCATCGGTACGAGCCACCCGCTACCTCGCCTTCACCAGCGGACGTCCGTACGTCGACGTCTCGATCGCGAGCGGCTTCGTCTTGCCTCGGTGCTGCCAGAGCGACCAGCCGGCGATCTGCGCGCCGAGGAACGCGATGTAGATCGTCGTGACGACGAGGTCGCGCACCGTCTGCTTCGTGATGGTGAACGGCAGCCATGTCATCGCGCCGGCGGAGCCGGGGCCCGCGAGGATCGCGTCCTTGCGCATCTTCAACGTGCTGTCCGCGAAGGTGAGCCACTGGTGGGGCACGACGCCGTACATCAAGAAGAGCAATGCGTACATGTAGACACCGGCGAGCAGCGCCTCACCCCAGGTGAGGGGCTTGCCGACGGGTCGCTTCGTGCCGTACACGAAGACTCCCGCGGCCATCGCGAACGTGAGAAGCACGGAGAAGCCGAGCGCGACCACGGACCCTCCCCACCTCCTCACCGCCCTCTCTCGAGAGGACGCTCGTGAACGGATGCACAACCACTCTACCCCAGCGCCGAAGGCGTCCAAAGGGGGCGACTGCGGCAAAGCAAAGGCGCCGGAAAACTCGAAGCGGACGTCGTTCTAGCACGCCGCCCTGGGCATGGAACTACAGGTCGCCGGTTCCACTCCCGCCCAGGCTGACGCGTAAGGTGAGCGCCGATTCGTCCTCGAGGACGTCCCCGTGACCGGGCCCGCGGAGGGTGTAGTGACCGAGATCCCCGAGCACCTGCTGAAGCGCTCGCGAGAGCGGCGCGAAGCGTTGGGGTTGTCCACGGGAGATTCGGGTGCCGCCGCGCCCCCGCCGGGGGCCACAGCCGCGCCGTCGACCGACGTCGCGCCCGCTGCGGCAGCGACACCCGCGCCGATTCCGGCGGCCGCAGCTCCCGCAGTCGTCGCGCCGCCCCCGAAGCCACCGCCGCCTTACGTCCAAGCCGCGCTGCGGCGCAAGCGCATCCCGATCTGGGCGATCCCCGTCGTCGCGCTCGCTCCCGCTCTGGGCGTTCATGTACCAGTGGTCGCTCACTCCCCCGACGAGGGCCGTCACCGGTCCGCTCGCCGCGGGCCAGGCGCTCTACACGGCGAACTGCTCGTCCTGCCACCTTCCGACCGGAGCGGGCGACTCTGCCGGCGGCATCGGCTTCCAGCTGAGCAACGGCTCGGTGCTCGCGACCTTCCCCGACATCGCAGACCACATCGCGTTCGTGAAGTCCGGCTCCGAGCCCTACATCGGAAAGCCCTACGGCAACCCCGATCGTCCGGGCGGCCAGCGCGTCGGCAAGGCAGGCATGCCCGCGTGGGGCGAGATCCTCACTGACCAAGAGATCAACGACGTCGCCTGTTACGAGCGCGTGGTGCTCTCCGGTCAGGACCCAGTGCCGCCGCAGTGCACGACCGAGGGGGCGGCAGCGGGCGGCCAGGCCAGCGGCTCCTGATGCCTGACCCCGCTCGCCGCCACGAGGTCCTCGTGGTCGGCGGCGGCCCCTCGGGCGCGGCAGCTGCGTATTGGCTGGCGTCCGCCGGACACGACGTCCTGGTCGTCGAGAAGAAGACGTTCCCGCGGGAGAAGACGTGCGGCGACGGCCTCACGCCACGCGCGGTGCGCCAGCTCCACGACATGGGACTCAGCGAGCGGCTCGCGGACTTCCATCGGTTCAACGGGCTTCGTGCGCTCGCGCACGGCATCACCCTCGAGCTCGAGTGGCCGGCCCACCCTGACCTGCCGTCGTTCGGCTACGTCGTGCGCCGCCGAGACCTCGATCAGATGGTCGCGGACAACGCGGTCAAGGCCGGCGCGACGGTGTGGCAGGACGCCGAGGCAACGGCACCGCTCCTCGAGCACGGGCTCGTGCGCGGAGCAATCGTCAACGGGCAAGAGGTGCGGGCGGAGTACGTCGTCGTCGCAGACGGCGCGAACTCTCGCTTCGGACGGGCCATCGGCACGTCACGCAATCGGTCCTATCCGCAGGGCATGGCGATCCGCGGGTACTTCGAGAGTCCGTTGCACGCGGATCCGTGGATCGAGAGCGCGCTCGACGTGAAGGACCGCAACGGCAACGCGCTGCCGGGCTACGGGTGGATCTTCCCCGTGGGAGACGGAACGGTGAACGTCGGCGTCGGGCTGCTCTCGACGTTCCGCGACTACCGAAGCGTGAACACGACACATCTGCTGGAGGAGTACGTCGCGACGGCGCCTGCCTACTGGGAGATATCGAGTGCGACTGCGGTCGGCGAGCCGACCGGTGGCCGGCTGCCGATGGGCGGATCGGTGGGGCCAAAGGTGGGGCCGACGTTCGTGGTCGTCGGCGACGCCGCGGGCACCGTCAACCCTTTCAACGGCGAGGGCATCGACTACGCGTACGAGACCGGACGGCTCGCCGCGCAGGTGCTGCACGAGGCGCTCGACACAGGCGACGGCCTCGCGGTGCAGCAGTACGCCAAGCTCCTCGAGGCCGAGTACGGGCTGTACTTCAAGGTTGCCCGACTCTTCGCCGTGATCATCGGTCGACCCGCGTTGATGCGCGAGCTCACACGTGTCGGCATGCGCAGCCGCACGCTGATGGAGTGGGTGCTGCGGATCATGGCGAACCTGCTGCGTCCTGACGAGCTCGGCCCGGCCGAGGCCGCGTACAAGGCCGCCGCCGCGCTGGCCCGCGTCTTCCCCGACCGCTAGAGGATCGGCTCGTACCAGGCGCTGCCGGTGGGCACGAGGCGTGACGCGGCCTCGGGTCCCCAAGTGCCCTTGGTGTAGAGGTGCACCGGCTCGGGCTGGCGCAGCAGCTTGTCGATGATGCGCCACTGCTCGATCAGGCTGTTCTCACGGCCGAACCGCGTGGCGTCGCCTGCTATCGCGTCGTCGATCAGCCGCTCGTAGGCCTCTTGCCGGGCGCCGAACACCTGGTCGTAGTTGACCTGCAAGTCGACTTGCTTGGTGATCATCCGCTCGCCGGGAGCCTTCGCTTGCAGGTGCATCGTGATGCCGTCGTTCTTGCCGAGCCGGAACCGCAGATGGTTCGGATCGGGCATTGGCATGCCGACCTCCTTGAAGAACAAGCGCGGCGGCGGCTTGAACTCGATGACGGCTTCGAGCGCGGTGCCTGCGAGTGCCTTGCCGGTGCGGATGAGGAAGGGGACGCCGGCCCACCGCCACGAATCGATCCAGAGCCGCAGGGCGACGAACGTCTCGGTGTCGGAGCCGGCGTGCACGCCGTCCTCGTCGGCGTAGCCGCGGAACTGTCCCCGCACCGCCTCTGACGGCTCGACGGCGCGGACCTGCTTGAAGAGCTTCTCCTTCTCGTTCGACAAGCTCTCCGCCGTCGCGTCGACGGGTGGATCCATCGCGAGGAGCGCGACGACTTGCAGGAGATGGTTCTGCACGACGTCGCGGAGGGCACCGACCTCTTCGTAGAACTTGCCGCGCCCTTCGACCCCGAACGACTCGGCCATCGTGATCTGCACCGAGTTGATGTAGTGGTTGTTCCAGACGGGCTCGAAGAGCGAGTTCGCGAACCGGAACACGAGCAGGTTCTCGACCGACTCCTTCCCGAGGAAGTGGTCGATGCGGTAGATCGCCTGTTCGTCGAAGGCGCCGTGCAGGATCGAGTTGAGCTCTTCTGCCGATTCGAGGTCGCGACCGAAGGGCTTCTCGACGACGACGCGTCCGTCAGCGTTGATTCCTTGCGTGGCGAGGCCCTGGGAGACGTCGTCGAAGAGGCTCGGCGGGATCGCGAGGAAGTACAGGGGGTGGTGCGCGTCCTCGAGCGCCTCCTTCAGCTTCACGAACGTCGACTGCTCGCGGTAGTCGCCCGACACGTACTTCAAGCGCTTGAGGACGCTCTCGATCACTTCCTCGTCGGGACTCGGCTCGACCGCGGTGACGGCCTCGCGGAACCGCTGCTCGAGCGCGCCCTCAGCGAGCTCGCGCGACGCGACGCCGATCACGATCGCCGGCAGCCGATCGCGCGCTGCGAGGTGGTAGACGGCGGGAAGGAGCTTCTTCTTGGCGAGATCGCCGGTGATGCCGAACAGGACGAGGGCGTCGCTCTGCGGTGCTGCCATTGCCGCACCGTAGTCAGCCCGGAATCAGACCGCGGCGGCCGCCACCTCCTGCGCTGCCGCGGCTCGCGAGATCCGCGACTCGCTCGAGCTCTTCCTTCGAATGAGCGATGCTCGGGAAGGTGACCTCGTAGGGACCGGGGGCGAACGCAACCCCACGGTCGAGCATCGCGTGGAAGAACGCCGCGTAACACTTCTCATCCGTCTTCTTCGCGGTGTCGTAGTCGACGGCCGCCTCTCCCGCGAAGTGCAGGCCGAGCAACGGCCCGACCACGGGCACGGTGATCGGTAGACCCGCCTCGCTGATGACGTCACGCAGCCAGCCGCCGAGCTGCGCGGCGCGGCCTTCCATCATCAGATAGACGCCGTCGTCGAGCTCGTCGAGCACCGCAAGCCCCGCAGCGGTGGCGAGGGGGTTCCCCGACAGCGTGCCGGCCTGGTACACCGGCCCGATCGGCGCGAGCACGTCCATCACGTCGGCCCGCCCGCCGAACGCGCCGACCGGCAACCCTCCGCCGATGACCTTGCCGAAGCACGTGAGGTCGGGGGTCACGCCGTAGTGCTGCTGCGCGCCACCGGACCCGAGGCGGAAGCCGGTGATCACCTCGTCGAACACGAGCAGCGCTCCGGCTGCGTCGCACGCGGCACGCAGACCCTCGAGGAAGCCCGGTGCGGGAGGCACCAAGCCCATGTTCGCCGCGACAGGTTCGACGATCACGCACGCGACGTCGTCGTCGAGCACCGGAACCTGGTTGTAGGGCGCGACGATCGTCTCGCGCGACCGCGGATTCCGGCACACCTGCCGACCCCGAGAGGCCGAGCGTCGCCACACCGCTGCCACCCGCGGCGAGCAGCGCATCACCGTGCCCGTGGTAGTTGCCGGCGAACTTCAGGACCTTCTGCCGGCCGGTGAAGCCGCGCGCGACGCGGATCACCGTCATCGTCGCCTCGGTGCCGCTGTTGACCATGCGGACGAGCTCGCAGCTCGGCACCCGCTCGCAGATCGCCTCGGCGAGCAGCACCTCACGAGCGGTCGGCGCGCCGTAGGACGTGCCGTCGAGCGCGGCGCGCTGCACGGCTTCGACCACCTTCGGGTGCGCGTGGCCGAGGATGATCGCCCCGTAGCTCTGCACGAAGTCCGTGTAGCGCTTCCCCTCGACGTCCCACACGTAGCCGCCCTCGGCGCGCGCGACGAAGTAGGGGGATCCGCCGACGGAGCGGAACGCGCGCACCGGCGAGTTCACACCGCCGGGGATGACTGCCTGTGCGCGGTCGAACCACGCCTCGTTGGTGCCAGTCACAGGGTCGCGGTCACAGGGTCTCGGCGAGCTCGCGCGCGAGGTAGGTGAGGATGATGTCTGCTCCGGCCCGCTTGATCGCAGTGACGTGCTCGAGCGCGACCGCCGGACCGTCGATCCAGCCGTTCTGGGCCGCGGCCTTGATCATGGCGTACTCGCCGGACACGTGGTACGCCGCGACCGGGACGTCGACCGCCGCGCGGACCGCCGCGATCACGTCGAGATACGCGAGCGCCGGCTTCACCATCACGATGTCGGCGCCTTCGGCGATGTCGAGGCGGACCTCCTCGAGAGCCTCGCGCCCGTTGTGCCAGTCCTGTTGGTAGCCCTTGCGGTCGCCGCCGCCGACGATCTGCACGTCGACGGCATCGCGGAACGGCCCGTACAACGCCGATGCGTACTTGGCCGAATAGGCGAGCACCGCGGTGTGCTCGTAGCCACGCGTCGTCGAGTGCAGCGCGGATGGCGCCGACCTGACCGTCCATCATCCCGCTCGGTGCGACGACGTCCGCGCCGGCTTCGGCCTGTGCGATCGCGGTGCGCGCGTAGAGGCCGATCGTCTCGTCGTTGTCGACCTCGCCGTCCGCGGTGAGCACCCCGCAGTGGCCGTGGTCGGTGTACTCGTCGAGGCAGAGATCGGCGATCAGGACGATGCGATCGCCCATCTCGTCGCGGAGGTCGCGCAGCGCGACCTGGACGATGCCGTTCGGATCCCACGCTTGCGAGCCGGTCGCGTCCTTGTGAAGGGGGACGCCGAAGAGCACCACCGCGGGGATCCCGAGGTCGGCGAGCTCGCGACCTCCTTGCGCAGCGACTCGCGCGTGTGCTGCACGACGCCGGGCAGTGACGCGATCGGCTGCGGGTCGTCGATGCCCTCACGCACGAAGAGCGGAGCGACGAGGTCGTCGACCCTGAGCTGCGTCTCGGCGACGAGACGGCGCAGCGCAGGCGTCCGCCGAAGCCGGCGTGGACGCCCGCGGGGAAGGTCACCCGCGAAGCCTACGACCCGAGCACCTCGACCAGCACAGCGAGCATCGCCGGGATCGTGTGCTCGTCGGGCACTGCGGTGACGGTCAAGCCCTCGCTCTCCGCTGCCTCAGCGGTGACGGGGCCGATGCACACGACGACAGGAGGCACCCCATCGAGGCCCGCGGCGGACACGAACGCAGTGACTGTCGAAGCGGAGGTGAACAGGATCGCGTCGCTGCCGCGGGCTGCCTCCAATGCACTCGCCGCGGGGGACACGGGCATCGTTCGGTAGGCCTCGACGGCGTGCACGTCCCAGCCCTTTGCTCCGAGACCTTCAGCGACCAGCGGACGGGCCGTTGCCGCCTGCGCCACGACCACGACGCCGGGCCCGGAAGGAAACGCCTCGACAAGGCTCTCGGCGACGAACCGCGGCGGGATCAGCGCCGGATGCACGCCGGCTCGTTCGAGCACCGATGCGGTCATCGGACCGACCACCGCGAAGCGTGAGTGCGTGCCATCGGGAAGTGCTTCGAGGACCCGCGCGGCGCCGTTGGCCGACGTGACGACGATCCAGTCCGGTGTGCCGCGAAGGGCGGCGCGCAGCGTGGCGCCGCCGTCCGCCGCGTCAACGATCTCGATCATCGGCACCTCGACCGGAGTCGCTCCCAGCATCTCCAGGCGCTCGACGAGATCGCCGACCTGCTCCGTCGCCCTCGTGACGACGACACGCCGCCCGGCGAGCGGGCGGGGCGGCCTCACCCCAGCACGTCCTCGACCAACGACAGCCAGCAGTCGGTCGTGAGCCGCAGGGACTCGACGTCGACGCGCTCGTCGTTGCCGTGGAAGCGCGAGCGGAACTTCTGGTAGGTGACGTCCTTGCTCATCAAGCCGAAGCCATACGCGAGCGCGCCGGCGTTGCGGTAGAAGCGGGCGTCGGTGCCACCGACGGTCATCACCGGCATCAGCGTTGCTTGCGGGTAGACGCGCTGCGCGACCTTCTCGAGAGCGGAGTAGAGCGGAGTGTCGGTGGGAGAGCGCGTGTACTCGCCCGACTGCAAGATGCTCAGCTCGACCTCGCTGCTGAGGTCACCCAACGCTGCATCGATGTCGCGCGCGCACGTCGTCGTCGGTCTCTCCCGGCATCACGCGGATGTCGATGTCGAGATCGACGACGTCGGGGATCACGTTCGTCTTGACGCCGCCGTGCGCGACGTTCGGCGAGAACGTGGTGTGCGTGCACGCATGCGCGAGCTTTGCTATCCCCTGATCAGGCAGCGCGACGGCACGCGTCGAGGATCGTGCTCGGATCACGAAGGGCATCGCGTTGCTCGTCGGTGAGATCGAACGCGTCGACGTAGTTCTCCCACAGGTCGATCACCTGTGCCTTGGGCTCGTAGGCGGCGATGCGTCGCACGACCTCGGCGGCCTTGACCAACGCGTTGTCCGCGCCGAAGGGCGCGGAACCGTGCCCGGGCGTGCCCCGCACGCGGAGGCGGCGCCACATCACGCCCTTCTCCGCCACGGTGATCGTCACCCGCTGACCGGCTCGGGTGTCCATCACGAGCCCGCCCGACTCGGTGATGACGAGGTCGGCCGCGACCGCGTCGCGCTCGTGCTCGAGCGCCCACTCGGCTCCCCAGTGCCCGCCCGCTTCCTCGTCGGCGACCGCGAAGTACAGCAACGTGCCCTTCGGCCGGAAGCCCGACCGCGCGAGGTGCTTCGTGGCGACCGCCATCGAGGCAGTGAGGTTCAGCATGTCGATCGCGCCCCGGCCCCACACCTCGCCATCGACGAGCTCGCCGCCGAACGGATCGCGTTGCCACCCGCTCGCCGTCACCGGAACGACGTCGGTGTGGCCCATGAGGCACATCGACTGCGCGTCGGGGTCGCTGCCCTCTATCCGAGCGACGAGGGACCGGCGCCCGGGAAGCGACTCGAAGCTCCCGAGCTCCACTCCCGCTCCCTCGAGGTACGTCGCGCAGCAGGTCCGCGCTGCGCACCTCCTCACCCGACTCGGGACTTCCGTCGTTCACGCACTGGTTGCGGATGAGCTGCTGCAGGAGCTCGGTCACCTCGCCGGTGAGCTGGTCGGCCATGCCGCGAGCCTACGACCGCGTCAGCAGCGCAGAGCCGCCGAGGTCGTCGAGGAGCGCCCGAGCGACGCGCGCACCCAACGCGGCGGGCTCGCTGCCGGTCTCGACATGACGCAAGACGGTCGAGCCCTCGAGGTCGGCGATGAGCCCTTCACATCGCCACCCCTGAGTCAACGCGGTCACCTGGGCGCCGACGGGCAGGTCGCAGCCTCCTCCGAGCTCGGCGAGGAACGCCCGCTCGCCGTCGATCGCGGCCCGACTCGGTCCGTGCTCGATGCGTTGCAACAACGCGAACGTGGCCGGATCGTCGATTCGGCACTCGGCCGCGAGGGCACCCTGCGCGACCTGCGGCAGCATCACCGACGGATCGAGCGCCTCGGCGATCTGCGCGGACAGGCCGAGCCGATCAAGGGCGGCGACGGCCATCACGATCGCGCCGTCCGACGGCACCTTCGTGAGCCGAGTCTGGATGTTGCCTCGCAGGTCGACGAACGCGAGATCTGGACGCAGGTGGGCGAGCTGCGCACGGCGCCGCACCGAACCCGTCGCGACCGTCGCTCCTTCGGCAAGCGCGGCGAGCGGGCGACCGACGAGCGCATCGCGCGGGTCGCCTCGCTCGGGAACCGCGGCGATGACCAGACCCGGAGCAGGGGACGAGGGAAGGTCTTTCGCAGAGTGGACCGCGACGTCCGCGTGCCCGTCGAGCACCGCGGCCTGCACCTCCTTGACGAACACGCCCTGGCCGCCGAGCTCATGGATCGGACGGTCGCGCGCGATGTCTCCGAGCGTCTCGACGATGACGAGCTCGACCCCGGCCGACGGGTCGGTGGCATGCAGCAACGCGGCGACGCGCTCCGCCTGCCAACGAGCGAGGGGGCTGCCCCGCGTCGCGATGCGCACCCGCATGGGCGTCTCGACGGCCTAGAGCGAGAAGAGGTCGCGCGAAGGCCTCGGAGAGCCGCTCGCCGCGAGACGTGCCGGCGACCTCCTTGAGCCGCACCGTCGGCTCGTGCAGCAGCTTCGCGACGATGCCCCGGGTGATCGCCTCGACCGCCTCTCGCTCGCGTGGCTCGAGCTGCTCGAGCCTGGTCTTGGCTCGCTCGAGCTCGCCCTCGCGCACGCCGTCGGCCCACTCGCGCATCGCGGCGATCAGCGGCGCCGCCTCGCGCGCCGTCGAATGGTCGATCCAGCGAGCGACCTCGTCGTCGACGATGTGCTGCGCCGCGGGGATCTCGCTGCGCCGTTCCTGCAGCCCCTTGTCCGCGAACGCCCGCAAGTCGTCGATGTCGAGCAGCGTCACCCCGGGGATCGACGCCACGCCGGGATCGACATCTCGGGGCACCGCCACGTCGACGACGAGGAGGGGCCTCTCGGGACGAGCAGCCATCACCGGCACCAAGTCCGCGTGCTCGACCAGGATCGACCGCGCACCGGTGGACGTCAGCAGCACGTCGACCTCGACGAGCGCGTCCGCGAGCTCGAGCAAGCGCACGGGGCGACCCCCGAGTCGAGAGGCGAGGTGGTCGGCGCGGTCGAAGGTGCGATTCGCGACGAGCACTTCGGCGACGCCGGCATCGGCGAGCGCAACCGCCATGCCTTCCCCGATGTCACCCGCGCCGAGCACGAGGACGCGACGACCTGCGAGACCGTCGAGCGCGTCGGCGGTCATCGCGACTGCGGCCCGCGACACCGACGCAGTGTGACGCGAGAGCCCTGTCTCGGTGCGCACGCGCTTGCCGACCTCGACCGCGTGACGGAACAGCGCGTTGAGCGTCGCTCGCGCGGTGCCGTGGCCCTTCGCGGCCTCCCACGCGTCGCGCACCTGGCCGAGGATCTCGGTCTCGCCCAGCACCGCGGAGTCGAGCCCCGCGGCCACGGCGAACAGATGGTTGGCCGCGCCTTCGTCGAAGTGGCTGTAGAGGTGGTACGTGAGCGCCTCTGGCGGCAGGCCCGCGTGCTGCGCGATGTAGTCGCGCACGTCGGAGTACGCGCCGTGGAAGCGCTCGGCAACGACGTACACCTCGGTGCGGTTGCACGTCGACAGCAGCACGGCCTCGGTGATGTTCGGCCGCGCACACAGATCGTCGAGCGCCTTCGGCAGGCTGGCACCGTCGACGCTCGTGCGCTCGAGGATGTCGAGCGGAGCGATGCGGTGGTTCAGACCGATGACGACGACGGACACGGGATCACTCTAGGTCTGCCTATGCACTTGCGATCCGGTCGCCACCGCGACGCTGTTGGTAGAAGCTCAGGATCTGCAGCTCGACCGCCAGGTCGACCTTCCGGAGCGACACACCCCTCGGCACGGTGAGCACGGCGGGAGCGAAATTCAGGATCGACGTCACGCCTGCGGCCACGAGCCGGTCGGCGACCTCCTGCGCACCGACCGCCGGAGTGGCGATGATGCCGATGACGTCGGTCAGCCCCGACACGATATCGGGCAGGTCGTCGAGGTGACGCACCTTCGCGGCACCCACCTTCGTGCCGACCTTGGCCGTGTCGATGTCGACGATCGCCGCGACGGGGAACCCCCGCTCGTCGAAGCCGCCGTAATTCGCGAGCGCGTGGCCGAGGTTGCCGGCGCCGACGATCACCACGGGCCAGTCGTGGGTGAGGCCGAGCTCGCGGCTCATCTGGAACAAGAGGTACTCGACGTCGTAGCCGACGCCCCGAGTGCCGTAGGAGCCGAGGTAGGAGAGGTCCTTGCGGACCTTGGCCGCGTTCACCCCGGCCATCTCCGCGAGCCGCTCGGAGGAGATGGTGGCCGTGCGTGCCTCGGCCACCTCGAGCAGGATCCGGACATAGACCGGCAGGCGGGCCACTGTGGCCTCGGGGATGCGCCGCCGCGCGCGCTCAGCCATGCCCGACGAGGGTACGCCCACGTGCGCGAGTTCACAAAGCCCCTCGCGCCTCTTACGCTGCCGTGTCGTGGTGACCGCACAGGCCGCGCTGGCAGCGGCCGCGACGCTCGTGGCGCTGGCGTTCACGTTCTGCACCCTCGATCGCTGGCTCGCCCGCCGGCGCCGCCACGATCTCGCCTGGACCGTCGCGTTGGGGATGTTCACCGTCGCGTCGAGCGCATTGTGGCTGGGGTCGTCGGCAGGGTGGACCGGCCCGACGTTCCGGGTGTTCTTCCTCTTCGGGGCGATCTTGAACGTGCCCTACCTCGCCCTCGGCACGATCTACCTGTTCACCGGCCAGCGCACCGGCGACCGCGTCGCGCTCGGCCTCACGTTCGCTGCGGCGTTCGCGGCGGGCGTCCTCACGGTCGCCCCGCTGAAGGCACCGATCTCGGGCACCGATCTGCCGACCGGCAGCGACGTGTTCGGCCCGCTCCCCCGGATCCTCGCCGCGGTCGGGTCGGGAGGCGCGGCACTCGTCGTGCTCGGCGGCGCGGTGCTGTCCTTGTGGCGCGTGATCAACGGTCGTGAGCGCACCGCCGGCCGCGGCCCCGCCGCACATCCGACGCGCCTCGCCATCGGCAACGCGCTCATCGCCGCCGGCACGCTCATCCTCGGGGCGAGCGGCACGTTGAACGGGCGGCTCGGCGCCTCCAAGGCCTTCGCGGTCACGCTCACGATCGGGGTGACCGTGCTCTTCGCCGGCTTCCTCGTCGCGACCTCGTCGCCGAGGCGACCGCGGGCGGAGCCGGAGGTCGGTGCCCCTGAGTCAGCGCAACGAGCGCCGAAGGACCTTGCCTCCCCAGCCCTTGGGTAGCTCGTCGACGAACATCACCTTCGTCGGGCACTTGTAGCGCGCAAGGGATCGACGGCAATGGTCGATGATCGCTTCCTCGTCGACCGACGTGTCCCCTGAAGGCACCACGAACGCCTTCACCGCCTCGCCGGTCGACGGGTGCGGGCTGCCGACGACGGCCACTTCGGCCACACCGGGGAACCCGGCGATGACGTCCTCGACTTCGGCGGGGTACACGTTGAAGCCCGACACGATGATCAGATCCTTCGCCCGGTCGACGAGGTAGAGGTAGCCGTCGTCGTCCGACGACAGCGATGTCCCCGGTGCGCAGCCAGCCGTCCGACGAGAGCGCGCGATCGGTCGCCTCGTCGTCGTGCCAGTAGCCAGAGAACACGTTGGGGCCCTTGACCCAGATCTCACCCGCGTCACCCGCGAGCGCGTCGTCGCCGTCCGTGTCGACGAGCCGCACCGTGAGGCCGGGCAGCGGCAGCCCGATCGAGCCCACGCGCGAGTCGCCCGGCGGCGACGCGGTGACGACCGGTGACGCTTCCGTGAGGCCGTAGCCCTCGAGCAGCTCGACATGGAAGCGGGACTGGAACAGACGGGACAGATCCTCCGGCATCTTCGCCGCGCCGGTCGACGCGATGCGCACCGACGAGAACGCCGACGCGCTCACTGCCGGAAGGGTCGCCCACGCGGTCCACATCGGCGGTGCCCCGGAGATGACCGTGACGCCGCGCGTCTCGATCGTCTCGAGCGCGGTGGCGGGATCGAATCGTTCGACGAGCACGACAGCCGCCCCCGCGTACAGGGCCAAGCCGAGCACCACGTTCATCCCGAAGATGTGGAACATCGGGAGGACCCCGAGCACGACGTCACTCGCCTCGAGGCCTCGGCCCGGCTGGGCCTGCACCTGCTCGAGGTTGGACACCAGGTTGCCGTGGGTGAGCATCGCCGCCTTCGCCGATCCGGCCGTGCCGCTCGTGAACAGCAACGCGGCGAGATCGTCGGCACCGCGAGGCACCAGCGGTGCCGGTGCAGACGCGAGCAGGTCCTCGAACGTGTGGGCATCGTCGAACGGATGACCCGCAGAAGCGACGACCGTGCGCACTGACGGCACGTTGGCTCGGTCCACGTCGCCCCAGCTCGCGCGACCGGCCGGGCCGACGATCACCGCGACCGTGTCGACGGCGGCAAGCTCGCGCTCGAGCTCGGGGGCAGGACTGAGCGGGTTGAGGGGCACGACGACCGCCCCGATGCCGGTCACCGCGAGATACGAGACGACGAACGCCGGGTTGTTCGAGCACAGGAGCGCCACTCGGTCGCCCGGCCCGAGGCCGAGGCCGCCCAACCCGCCCCGCAGTGCCGCGACCTCTTCCCGAAGCTCGCCATAGGTCGTCGGCGCGCCCCGTGAGATGAGCGCCACGGCGTCGTCGGGATGCGGCTCGATGATCGCGGCCAGGTTCACGTGCGAAGGCCCCCCTCTCACGGCCCGGCGAGCGTAGCGGCAGGGCGTGCAAAGCCTTGCGAAGAGGCGGTTTTCGGCTCAAGTGGCCCCCTCGGGCATGCCGAAGGGACACGGTGCGTCGTATCCCGAGAGCCCTCAGCTCGGCTGCCCTTGCGGGTTGCCTCGCGGCCGGGCTCCTGGTCGCGGCCTCGGGACCCGCGGGAGCATCCTCGCCTCCCGATGAGGCGGAGTTCGTGGCCGACATCAACGCACTGAGGACGTCGAACGGCCTCGCCCCACTGACCCCGGATGCCGCGCTCGCGGCCACTGCTTGCACGTGGAACGACCAGATGATCGCGGCGGGCACGATCTCCCACGACCCGAACCTCGCCGCCGCGATCGCCGCCGCCGCGCCGGACTGGCGCAAGGGCGGGGAGAACGTCGGGATGGGCGGCACGGTCAGCTCGCTCTTCGACGCGTTCGTCGCGAGCCCGGGCCACTACAAGAACCTGGTCGACCCCGACTTCAGCCGGGTCGGCGTCTGCGTCGGACGAGATGCGAACAACAAGCTCTTCACGACCCATCGGTTCTTGGGAGTGAAGGGCGCCGCACCGCCGCCGACCGCCGCGCCCACCACGGCCGCGCCCACCACCGCCGCGCCGACGACCGCCGCGCCGACGACCGCCGCGCCCGCCACGGCAGCGCCGCCGACCACCGCCGCCCCGACGACCCCGCCTCCCCCGAAGCCCGCACCGACGACCGCTGCGCCAACGACCGCAGCGCCGACCACCGCGGCTCCGACGAGTGCACCCGTGCCCGCATCGCTGGTCGCCGCCACCGTGCCGCCGCCGTCGACGACGCCGCCCGGTTCGCCTGACCCGACGGACGCGGTCGAGGTACGAGCGCTCGTGATCCAGATCCTCGACACCTTCCCGGCCTTCCTGCACCTCCGCCTGCCGTAACCGGTAGGCCGGAGCCAGACTGGAGCGATGACTGTGGGCCGAGCCGAGGGGAGCGCGATCGTCACCGACGGTCTGACGCGGTCGTTCGGCGGGCAGCTCGCGGTCGTCGACCTCACGCTCGACGCCGAGCCCGGTGAGGTGCTCGCAGTGCTCGGGCCGAACGGCGCGGGCAAGACCACGACGGTCCGGCTCCTCAACGGCGTGCTGGCTCCCGATCGGGGCTCGAGTCGAGTGTTGGGGATCGACCCGGCCGCCGACGGCAACGAGGTGCGCCGGCGCACTGGTGTCCTCACCGAGAACGCGGGGCTCGACGACCGATTGACGGCGTGGGAGAACCTCGTCGTCGCCGGGAGGATCCGGGGGATGAACACCAGCGACGCCGGAACGAAGGCGACCGCGATGCTCGACCGGTTCGGGATGGCCGACCGCGCCGACCAGCGCGTGCAGGGCTTCTCGACGGGTCAGCGCAAGCGAGTCGCGCTCGGACGCGCGTTGCTGCACGACCCCGACGTGCTCTTCCTCGACGAACCGACGTCGGGCCTCGACCCCGAGGCGACGCGCGACGTCATCGACCTCATCGGCAGCCTCGCGGCTGAGCATGGCCGCACCGTGCTGCTCTGCACGCACTTCCTCGGCGAAGCGGGCCGGCTCGCGCATCGCATGGCAGTGCTCGACCGCGGCCACCTGCTTGCGTTCGGCACGCCCGCGGACCTCGCCGGCGAGATCTGGAAGGGCCTCGATGTCTCACTCGACCTCGGAGCGCCTGCAGACGACACGCTCGTGGTGATGCTCGGCCGCGGCACCCGGCGTGCTGGGGGTGCGCTCGACCGGGACCGGAGCCCACGTGACCGTGCACGACCGCTCGGTGATCCCGCTCGTCGTCGCGTCGCTGACGTCTCGGGAGGTGCCGGTGTACGGCGCCGTCCCGATGCCGCCGACGCTCGAGGACGTGTACTTCGCAGTCGTCAACGAGAAGGCGGAGAAGTGAGCCGAACGATCGACACGAACGCGATCCGCGCGGTCATGTGGAAGGACCTCACCGCGGTGAAGAGGTCGAAGGCCGTCGTGCTCCCGATGCTGTTGGTGCCGCTCCTGCTGTTCGTGTTCCTGCCCGCCGGAGTGGGCTTCGCGGCGAGGTCGGTCACGCACGTGAACGTCGACACGTTCCTCAGCCGCCTGCCCGGTGACGTCGCCTCACCGATCCGGCAGCTTCCGGCCCGAGAGCAGCTCGTTGTGCTCGTCAACGGCTACCTGCTCGCGCCGCTCTTTCTCATCGTGCCGCTCATGGTGTCGGTCGTCCTCGCCGCCGACTCGTTCGCCGGCGAGAAGGAGCGCAAGACGATCGAGGTCCTGCTGCACCTCCCCATCAGCGACCGGGACCTGTTCCTCGCGAAGCTGCTCAGCGCGTTCGTGCCGGCGGTCATCGTGTCGTGGGTCGGCTTCCTCTGCTTCGCGCTCGTGACGAACACGATCGCGTGGCCCGTGATGCACCGGATCTTCGTGCCGACGCGGCTATGGGGCGTGATGATCCTGTGGGTCGCGCCCGCGGTGGCCGCGCTCGGCCTCGGCATCATGGTGAGGGTGTCGGCCCGGGCGCGCACGTCTCAAGAGGCGAACCAGCTCGGCGGCGCGGTGATCCTGCCGCTCATCTTCATCGCGCTCGGTCAGGCAACCGGGCTGTTGCTCGTGGCCCTGCCAGTCGCGCTCACGGTCGGCGCGGTGCTCTGGCTGATCGCGTTCTTCCTCGTGCGCGGCGGCATCACGAGGTTCAGCCGCGATCGCATCGCGCTGCGGGTGTAGCTCGCTCAGCGAGCGAGCACGAAGAGCTGCAAGACGCTCGCGAACAGGATCAGCGCCAGAAGCGCGCCGAGCGCGATCGTCGTGCCCCGTCTCACCGCGTGAACGCTATCGGTGTGCCCCGCACGTCCCCGTCGTCACCGAGTGACGAGAGCTGCACCTCGCTGCCCGCGGCGACGCTCAGCTCGTCGGCCGCGGAACGCTGATCGAGGCACACCGCGAGCAAGCCGTACGAGTCGACGATGATCCCCAGCTCGCCTGGCCCGAGCGCGGCGAACGCGTCGACCCGACGAGCGACGCGACGTGCGCCACCGACGCTCACCGAGAGACGGTCGCCGAGGTCTTCGACCTCATCCGGATCGATGTTCAGCTGCGCGTTTCCGAACCGGTCGACCCACAGCACCTCGCCGACGACCACATCTTCTTCTCGACGCGAGAGTGGCACGACGGCAGGAGTGAGCAGGTCGAGGTCGAGCAGCGGGCCCATGTCGGTGAGATCGACGCCGTTCGCGAGGTGGGCTGCCGCGGGAGCGAAGATGTCGCGACCGGCGAACGTCTGCCCGGGAGCCGGGAGCTGATACTCGGGGTTGGTGAGGGCGACGGCGCGCTCGGCTCCGCCGGTGAGCGCGACTGCGGGCGCGAGCAAGCCGTTGTCCGGCCCGATCAGCACGCCGTCCCCGTGGACGACCTCGATGGCCACCGCCTTGCGCTGCGTCGCGACGCCGGGATCCACGACGGCCAGGACGATCCCGCCCGCGACGTAGGGGATGCACCGAGCGAGGGCCAGCCCACCCGCGCGCACGTCGAACGCGGGCACGTCATGGGTCAGGTCGATCGTGGTGACGTGCGGTGCGATGTCGCGAATGACCGACTTCACGACGCCGACGAACTCGTCGGTGAGCCCGTAGTCGGTGAGGAGCGAGATCGTGTCGTAGCGACGGCCCATGCCGCGGCGACGCTATGGCGACAGGAGCAGAGACGCGAAACGGGCCGATGGTGACCCCCCGGCACCATCGGCCCGATCCGCTGGGTCGAGAGGCGGCCGGAGCCGCCCCTCCCCGGCCGTCAGCCAGCCTGCGTGTAGCGGCTGGCCAAGTAGCGATCGAGATCGCTCTCGCTGATGCGGTAGGACTTGCCGATCCTGGTGGCGCCGAGATGCCCCGCCTTCACGAGGCGGTACACCGTCATCGTCGACACCCGCAGGTTCTGCGCAACCTCGGCCACGGTCAGGAACCGCGTTCGAGCCACCGTCTGGGCCATGGACAACCCCTTCTCCGCGTGCTCCGGACTGTAAACCACGGGCCGCTCGCGGGAAAAGGGGCGGTTTGGTGACGGAATCACTCGGCTCCCGGTGAGGGGGCACTCCTCACGTCACACCGAGCTCGCGAGACCTCGCAGTGGCGGCGGCGACCGCGTCGACGACGGCCTCGAACCACGAGGCGTCATCCAACACCGCGAGCGCAGCCGCGGTCGTGCCCCCCGGCGACGTGACCGCGGCCCGAAGCGCCTCAGGGGGATCGTCGCTGGCGGCGAGCAAGCGGGCCGACCCGATGAGCGTCTGCTCGGTGAGCGCCACGCTGATCTCGTGTGGCAGCCCGGCCCGCACGCCTGCCTCGATCAGCGCCTCGGCGAACCGGAACACGTACGCGGGGCCCGATCCCGACACCCCCGTCACCGCGTCGAGCAAACCCTCGTCCACGCGCACGACGGTGCCCACCGCGCTCAGGATCGACTCCGCCCACGCGAGGTCTTCGTCCGAGGCGGCGGTGCCCCCCGCGATGGCTGCCGCGCCGGCGCCGACGAGGGCGGGCGTGTTCGGCATCGCTCGCACGACCGCCGCGCCGGGCGACAGCGCAGCCTCGAGGCGGGCCGTGGGCACGCCGGCCGCGATGGACAGGACTCGCGCGATCCCCGCGTCGGCGAGCGCCCGGCACGCTGCCTCCACGTCGTTCGGCTTGACGGCGACGATCGCGGCTTCGGCGGGAGCGACCGCGTCGAGCACCGCGACTCCCGGGAACAGCGCACGGAGCACGCCGCGGCGCTCGTCGATCACCTCGACGACCGCAAGCTCGGCAGGCTTGGCCCAACCCGCCGAGAGGAGGCCGCCGAGCAGCGCCTCCCCCATCTTGCCTCCACCGACGAGAACGAGCCGTGGCGTCACGACGGCGAGGTTAGGGGTGCGGGACGCGAAGGGCCCGAGGGCGCACTGACTCACCGGACTTCCCCGAACCAGTGATCCCGCCGCCCTCGGGCCAGGATCAGAATGGCATGAAATATATTGAAACGTCAAGGGGCCAATTGGTCACGAGGCGAAGCGTGAGGCGAAGCCGATGCGCAGGGCGGGGCGGAAGCACTGCTCGACGCAGGCGTAGATCGAGCCGACGATGCGATCGAGCTCGGCGTCGTCAAGGGCGCCGGTGGGGAACGCTCCCACGAGGTACACGGCGTTCTCCGCGCCAATGCAGAACTGGGCGCCGACAAGCTTGGCGTTGCGCCGCAAGAGGTGCTCGTAGAACGCGGCGTGGTTCTCCTCCGGCGCGGGCATCACGTACGTCTCGTAGTGCAGCGTGCGTTGGCCGAGGGTGAGCCAGATCGTCGTGAAGTCCTTCTCGTCGCCGCGCAGCCGCACGTACCAACGTCGCTCGCCCGGTTCGCCGCGATCGACCGCGAGCAAGATCGGGTTCTCGTCGAGCTGACGCCGGAGCCAATCCTCGATCAGCGCCTCGACTGCGTCGAGCTCTGGCTCAGATGCCGGATCCCCGAGCGTCACGAGCACTCGACGAGCGCGCCGACGCTGAGATCGGCGTAGAGACGTCGCAGGCGGGCGGCCGACATCGACCACGTGTAGCCGCGAGCGCGCGCTGCGGCCGCCGCACCCATCTCCGCTGCGAGCACGTCGTTGGTCAAAGCTCTTCGGCGTACGCGGCGAAGACCTCGGGATCACGTCCTTCGACGAGGAAGCCGGAGTGTCCGTGGTCGACGAGCGTGCGGAGGCCGCCGACCGCTGACGCGACGACGGGCGTGCCACACGCGGCTGCCTCGAGCGCCACGAGGCCGAACGACTCCGAACGGCTCGGCACGAGGCACACGTCGGCGGCTCGGTAGTAGCTGGAGAGAAGGTGGTGCGGCTGGGGCGCGACGAACCGCACGCGGTCAGCCACGCCTTGCTCCTCGGCAAGCGCCTCGACCTCCTCGAGGTAGGCGGCGCCCTCGTGACCGCTCGGCCCACCGACGACGACGAGCACCGCTTCGCGGTGATTCAGTGCAGCAAGCGCGCCGACCGCGACATCGAGTCCCTTGAGCGCCTGGATGCGCCCGACGAACAGCAGCACGGGATGGTCACCGAACCCGAGCGCGGTACGGGCCCCACGACGATCGCCGGGCGAGAAGAACGCGTGGTCGACACCCGGAGGGACGATCTCGATGCGACCAGGGGTCTCGCCGTAGAGACGCTCGAGCTGGAGGGCTTCCTCCGTGCAGCTCGCCGAGGATCGCGTCGGAGCAACCGATGATCTCGACCTCGGAGCGCACCCTTCGCTCGGGCTCCTCGTCGCCCGACTCCGCCTTCACTCGCGCGAGCGTGTGGAACGTGGAGACGAGCGGGAGGTCGAGCTCGTGCTTCAGGCGATGCCCGGCCAACCCCGACAGCCAGTAGTTCGCGTGGATGATGTCCGCGCCGCCCACCCGCAGGAGGTCGTCACGCACCGCGTCGGCGAACGCGTCGACTGTCTCGGGCAATGACTCCTTGGGAAGGTCGGGCGGCCCGACGTCGATGTGTCGCACCCGGAACCCGGGCTCGACCGACACCTCGGGCGCCAGGCCGTCGCGCCACGTGCGCACGTACACGGTGCAGTCGACCCCTGCTTGAGCGAGCGCCGAGACGAGCTCGCGCACGTACACGTTCATCCCTCCGGCGTCCGCCACGCCCGGCTGGGCGAGCGGCGACGTGTGCAACGAGAGGACCGCGAGCCGGCGCACGGAGCCTGTCAACGCTCGTGGACTGCTGCAGATTCCGCGCGCATCCGGGTTCGTGCCGCGTCATTCTCGTTCCGGAAGGACTCGTACACCCTGACCAGGGTGTGCTTCTGCTCCTCGGCGAGGACTGGGTCGCGCAGGATCGCGCTCACGACGTCGATCTCGTCGGCTTCGTCGAGGATGCCGGCCCGCACGTACAGGGTCTCCGCCGAGATGCGCAGCGCCCGCGCGATCTGTTGGAGGATCTCAGCCGACGGGTGCCGCAGCCCGCGTTCGATCTGACTCAGGTACGGGTTCGAGACCCCCGCCATCTCGGAGAGCTTGCGCAACGAGAGATGGCCGATGCGGCGCTGCTCACGGATGAACTCACCGACCTCGCGCCAACGGTTCTCGAGGTCGTCGCGCACGACCGCAGGGTACGCGGTCCCTACTGGAGCAGCGACTCGACCGAGGCTTCACCGGTGCGGTAGCGCCGTGTGATCTCGGCGGACAACGCGTCGAGGCGGTCGAACAGCAGCCGTCGGCGGGCGGAGAGATCGGTCTCTACTGCCGCCAGCTCGGTGCGGATCTCGGCGAGCTCGACGTCGGACTTGGAGGGCAGCGCGCCGAGTGCGTCGACGTCGAGCACTCGGTCGAGTGGGGCGAGCAGCTCGGGTTCGGGCTCGATCGGCTCGATGGTCGTCGGACGCTTTCCGGATCCCGGCGCGGTCAGGTGACGGCCGAGCGTGCTCGGCAGCGCGGCCACCATCTCCGCGACGTCAGAGGGCGGACGCCCCTCGCGGCGGCGGCTCAGCTCGGCGTCGACGATGTCGAGCCGGCCTTGTGCGAGCCGGCGGACGTAGGAGACCTGCGACTCGAGCTCCTGGCATTGGGAGCGCATCGCGCGCACGTCGTCGAGGCTGCGTTGTTCGAGGCCAGCGAGATAAGCCTCGTCGCTCATGGCCGGATCGTATCGAGCGCCGTTCGTGTATCTCGCCATGATCCTCACGTCCATGCTTCGACACGATCGGCACGATCCCTGAGAGATTTGGGTCGTTCGACTCAGCCTCCGGACACCGGCGGGAGCACGGCCACCTCGTCGGTGTCCTGCACCGAGTCGCCCGGCTCGGCGGGCTCACCGTTCAGCCAGACCTTCGAGCTGGCGAGCACCGACACGAACGGCTCTCCGTAACGAGCACAGGCGGCGGCCAGCACACCCGCCACATCGGAGCCGGGAACCTCGTCCTTGTTGCGACCCGCCGCCTCGCGAGCAGCGGCGAACAGACGAAGCACGGCCACCGACCTCACGATAGTTATGGTGCACTCGATGGCCCACCCCGGCGGACCGACCATCTCGAGCGCCACGACGATGCTCGTCCTGCGGCACGGGGAGACGACCTGGAACGCGGAGAAGCGGTGGCAGGGGCGCGCCGACTCCCCGCTGTCGACGCTCGGCGTCGCGCAGGCGCGCTTCGCCGGGGAGGCCCTCGGTGCGAGCGATGCCTTCGACGTCGTGGTGACGAGCAACCTCAGCCGCGCCCGCACCACGGGCACGCTCATCGCCGAGGCCTTGGGCGTGCCGCTGACGATCGAACCCGACCTCGCCGAGCGCGACGTCGGCACGTGGAGCGGGCTCACGTTCGACGACATCGAGGCCGGTTGGCCGGGCGCGCTCGCGGCCGGCGAGCACCCGGAAGGTTGGGAGTCGGACGACGAAGTCGCGGACCGCGCGGTCGACGCGCTGCGATGGATCGCGAAGGACAACCCCGGGGGACGGGTGCTGGTCATCAGTCACGGCGGTCTGATCCGGTCGGTCGAGCGCTCACTCGGCGTCGCGAGCCCTCACCTCGCGAACCTCGGGGGTCTCTGGCTCACGCTCGACGGCGACGAGATCACGGCCGGCGAGCGGGTCGAGCTCATCGACCACGCGGCCGTCGCCGCGACGGTGCCCGATAGTGAGTGACCTGCTGCCGCTCCCGGGCATGGCTCCGGACCGACCGGGCCTGCGAGTGATCGAGGTCGGCGCGATCCCCGTGCGGATCGAAGTCGTGCGCAGCGCGCGACGTCATCGCACGGTCGCCGCCCGACCGGTCGGCGACGTGTTGCGCGTCTCGATCCCCGCGTCGATGTCGGTGCGGCAGGAAGACCGTTGGGTGCGGGAAATGGCGCGCCGCCACGTGCGCTCGCTCGCCAGCGCGACCATCGACCTCGAAGCACGGGCGCGCGTCTTGTGTCGGCGCTACGACCTCCCCCTCGCGTCCTCGGTGCGGTGGACGGAGATGGAGAGCACGTGGGGTTCGTGCACGATGGCCGAGCGATCGATCCGGATCTCGTCGCGCGTCGCGGCGTTCCCGGGTTGGGTGCTCGACTACCTGCTCGTCCACGAGCTCGCGCACCTGGTCGTCGGCGATCATTCGGCTCCGTTCTGGGAGGTCGTCAACCGCTACCCGAAGACGGAGCGGGCGCGCGGGTTCCTCATCGCCAAGAGCGGCGAGGACGACGACTAGGGGGTTTGCGCCGAGGCTGCCCAGCGCTGCTCGAGCTCACCGAGGTGGGTCGCCGGCGGGCCGCCGTGCCGGTACTCCTGGAGGATGCCCCGCCAGGGCCCGGTCGCGTCGAGCTTGCCGAGGAGCACGCTCACTCCCCAGACCACGCGGTCGAGGATCACGAACGAGGCCGGCATGTTGAGCGCACGGATGATCTCTGCGTGGGGTCCGTCGATGTCGGCGACCTTGCCGAGCGCCTCCGAGGTGAACTTGCGGGTGAACGTGAAGGTGTCCTGCAGGTACGGGACGTACGGCGCGCTCACGTACTCGTAGACGCGCTCGGGATCGAGGCCGTGGTCGGACCGGAGGAAGCCGACCTCGACCATCGCACGCACGCACCACTCGGGATCCCGGGCGAGGATCGCGTCCAGACACGGCGAGAGCCGCTCCCACTCACCGGCCGACCATCGCTTGACGAGCCCGAAGTCGAGGAACGTGATCGTGCCGTCGGAGTGGAAGCGGTAGTTCCCCGGATGCGGGTCGCCGTTGAAGACGCCGTCGCGGTGCACGGATCCCTGCGCGAACCGGAACAGCACTTCCGCCGCGCGCTGCCTCGCGGCGGCGTCGGCGCGGCTCTCGAACTCCGCCCACGTCCAGCCGTTCGCCCACTCGGTGACGAGCACCCGCTGAGTCGAGAGCGATTCGACGACCTCGGGGATCCGTACGAACGGATGGCCCCGATACCGACGACTGAACGCGGCTTGGTTCGCCGCCTCGATGCGGTAGTCGAGCTCGTCGTACATGCGCGCACGGAGCTCGTCGACGAGCCCCTTGACGTCGAGTCCCTTCAGCGCCAGCGAGGAGAAGAGGTTGTAGAGCATCTCGGCGTTGTCGAGGTCGGACCGGATCGAGCGATCGACCCCGGGGTACTGCACCTTCACCGCGACCTCGCGACCGTCGTGAAGCACGGCACGGTGCACCTGGCCGACCGATGCAGCCGCCGCCGGGATGGGATCCCAGGCGAGGAACAAGCGGCTCGGGTCGTCTCCGAGCTCGCTGCGCACCACGCCCTCGGCGAGCGAGGGCGCCATCGGCGGCACGTCGGCCTGCAAGGTCGCGAGCGCGGCCTGCGCCTCGGGAGGCAGTCCTTCGGCGATGAAGCCGATGAGCTGCCCGGCCTTCATGATCGCACCCTTCATGTTCCCGAGCTCGCGGGCAACGTCCTCTGCGGTGCGGATCGCGAATTGCTGCTCGAGCGCGGCTCGGCGCTCGGCGTCCGCCCCCGCACCGCGCACCTTCACGATGGCGTAGTGCGCGCTGCGTCGGGCAGTGAGCCGCCAGACGCGAGCCGATCTCTGGAGGCGAACGCGGCGATCTTCGTCGGAGAGCGCGACCCCCGCCGCCACACCCGCGGCGAGGAGTCCGCCGACGAGAGATGTCGCCGCGAGCTTGCGGGTCACCGGCGCGGAGTCAGCTCGCGCAGGACGCGCAGCGGGCGGCATACGGAGCCGCCGCGAGACGATCGTCTCCGATCGGTCCTCCGCAGACCTCGCAGACGTCGTAGGTGCCCTCGTCGAGCCGCGCCATCGCACGGTCGACGCCCGCGAGGTCGGCCTCGACCTTCGTCAGCACCGGGTCCACGGTCACCGTCGCAGACTACCGGCGGGGATCTCGCGCAAAGTTCACACAACTGGAGCACGCGTGACGATGGAGAGGGGTACGTTTGTGCTTGGTTACCGGTGAGTAACCACGAGTGGATGCGGGAGTGCACGATGACCGAGAGCCCCTTGCGAGCCGGCCAGCCTTGGGGCGCGCACCGTCACCATGGTCGTCGGTACCCGAGCTACAGCCGTGAGCTCGGGGGCGGCCTCTTCGCCAACGTCGTGAACGGCGTCGTGTCTTCAGTCGGGGTCGAGCCAGTCGGTGACTGGGTGGTGCGCCGCTCGGGCCGCGTCGAAGCCCTCGCCCCCACGGCACGACCGGCGCGTCCGACGCTCGTGTGGGCCGCACCGCTGGCCACCGCCGCGATCGGCGGCGCCGCATTCGCGGCGAGCTTCGCGCTCCGCCACGGCCGGCGCGCCGCGTAGGTCAAAGGTCAGAGGTCAGACGGGGCCGAGCGCCTCGTCGAAGAGATCACGCATCGCCGCCCACGACCGCACGTCAGTGGGCGCGTGGAACTCGATCCCAGCCATCCCGGCTTCGTTTGCCCGCGGGTTCGTGAAGCTGTGCGCCGCGCCGCCGTAGAGGTTCATGCGCCAGTCGACACCGGCCGCGCGCATCTCTTGCTCGAACGCTGTGCGCTGATCCGGCGGGATCAAGGGATCCTCGGTGCCGATGCAGACGAGGACGCGGCCTTTGATGTTCTTCGCGTCCTCGGGGCGACTCGTCTGCAGACCGGAGTGAAAGCCGACCACAGCCTTCAGGTCCGCGCCGCCGCGGGCGAGCTCGAGCGCCATCGTGCCGCCGAAGCAGTAGCCGATCGCGGCGACCCGAGTGGCGTCTGCGTGCTCATGCGCAAGGAGCACATCGAGCCCGCCCTGACCCAAGCGCCGGGTGCGGTCGGGATCTCCCATGAGCGGCATGAGCCGCTCCATCATCTGGTCGAGGGGCACCGGTTGCCCGCCCCCGTGGTAGTCGAGCGCGAAGGCGACATAGCCGAGCGCGGCGAGCTGCTCGGCGCGGCCCTTCGCATGTTCGTCGAGGCCGGGGCCCTCGTGGCAGACCAGCACGGCCGGGCGCTTCCCGGTTCTCGCGTCGTCTGTCGCGAGGTGTCCGACCATGCGGATGCCGTCGACGTCGTACTCGATGTCCTCGATGTGCATGTGCGCTCCTGCTTCCGGATTTCAGTCGGAGATGTCGAAGATGAGCTCGATGAGGGGCGACTCGGCGACCAACGTGTCGAGAGGCGCCTGCTTGCGGTACCAGCTCGCGGCCTCGGAGGACAGCACCCTCCGCCGGGTCGTCTCGTCGGTGACCACGTGCGCCCACGCGACGAGATCCGCCACCATGCCGTTCTTGATGTGCACGACCACTCGAGGGTCGTTGCGCGCGTTTGCCAGCCAACCCCGGCGACCTGGGGTTCCGGTGATGAAGAAGCGCTCGTCGACGACGATCATCCAGATCTCGATGCGGTGCGCGTCGCCTGACCGACGGCCTGTCGTCGTGAGATCGATCGTCGGTTCCTTGGAGACGGCGCGCCGCACCTCGTCGATCATTTCGCCACGTTAGGCGCAGGTAGGTTGACCCGATGGTGTCTGCCCGCCTCGGCGCGATCATCGCGCTGACCCTGGCAGGACTGACGATCACGGTCGCGTACGACCGCACTCGAGACGACACCAGCAAGGTCTCCACGACCACCTCGACAACGCCGACGACGGTGTCCGAGACCGCGCCGACCATCGGCAACCCGTCGTCCACGGTCGACATCACAGGGCTGTCGCCAGTCACGGACGCCACGACCACGACGACGATCACGAGCTCACCGTCTCATCGAACGCTGGGACGGGCTCGGCCGCTGCATCGGGCGCGATCTCGGGCGCCGGCAACGCGTCACGACTGCTGTCGGCCGACGACCGCACGTGGACAGGCAGCGGTCAATCGGTGACGTTCATGTTCGCGGGAGACACACAGTTCGAAGACTCCGCCGCGTCGCGGCTCGCCGCGGATCCGTCGACGGTGCTCGCACCTATGGCGTCGGTCATGTCCCAGGCCGACATCGCGATGGTGAACCTGGAGACGGCCATCACGACCCGCGGCTCGCCCGAGGCGAAGACCTACACCTTCCGAGCCCCCCCGAGTGCGTTCACCGCACTCGCCGCCGCCGGCGTCGACGTCGTGACGATGGCGAACAACCACGGACGCGACTTCGGGGCAGTCGGGCTCGACGACACGCTCGCTGCGATCGGCGCGAGCGAGTTCCCGGTCGTCGGGATCGGCGCGAACGCAGCAGCGGCGTACGCGCCTTATCGCGTGACCGTGAACGGGCAACGCATCGCGATCTTCGGCGCCAGCCGGGTGATCGACTCCGCGCTGCTCTCATCTTGGACTGCGACCGACTCCCAGCCCGGCATCGCCTCCGCCTACGACGGCGCTCCGCGCGAACGTCTGCTCGCGGCGGTGCGAGAGGCCCGCGGCGTCATCCGACACGGTCGTCGTGTTCCTCCACTGGGGCACCGAGCTGCTCACCTGCCCGACCGGAGTGCAGGAGAGCCTCGCCAAGGACCTGCGCGCCGCGGGCGCGGACATCATCGTCGGAGCGCACGCGCACCGAGTCCAAGGCGACGGGTTCCTCGACGGCGCGTTCGTCGCCTACGGACTCGGGAACTTCGTGTGGCCGCGCGGCAACGTCGGAGCAGTGATCGAGGTCAAGGCGACGGGACGCGTGATCGACAGCTATCGGTGGATCCCGATGAAGGTCGCCGCGAGCATCCCCTCACCGATGAGCGAAGCCCAGGGCGCCGCGGAGATCGGTCAGTGGGAGCAGCTGCGCAGCTGCACCGACCTGTCGCCCTGATCAGTCGCGCTGATCAGTTCGCGCTGGTTGCGGCGATGCCGCACGATCACGGTGACGAGGCGATCGAGCAGTGCCCCGATGACCAGCACGACGAGGATGATCAGCCACAGCGGCGCACTGAAGTTCAGGAACAGCCAATCGATCTTGATCTTGTTGGTGTTCTGCCCGATGAACGCGCCGATCGCGAGCGCGACGATGCCGAACAGGACGACTTCGATGCCGATGCCTCCGCGCTTTGCGGGGGCGGGCCCGTCGCGGCCGCTCTGCTCCCAAGACATGCGCGAACCCTACGCGAGTCGTTCGCGGGATCGGTAGAAGGGGTTCCACGGCTCGGCCGATTCGGCGAGCACGTCGTCGACCGACGGCGAGCCTGTCGCGCCGGCAGTCAGCGCCATGCGGGTGGCGACGCGGTTGTTCTCGAACACCGCGTCCGCGTCGTCGGCCGCCCAGCTCACCCAGACCGCGGCGATGAGCAGACCCGTCGCGGCGAGGTCTCGGGGGATGACCGCCTCGCTCACGCATTGGGCGACACCGCTCGCCACGCCGGCCTGCGCGGCTCCCCAGGTGAGCTCGCCGTGGCGGTCGCCTCGGATCTCGGCCTTGTTGACGAACAGCGTGAGCGGCCGCACGGGCAGTCCCGGGCGCATCACGCAGACGAACGGAGCGTGCCCGGCCGACGGCGTCGCGAGCGCAGTTGCCCATGCCGACTCGACGGCGCTGCCGGCTGCGCCGAGCACGGTGTTGATGTGCGCGGCCTCGGCACCTTCACCGGCGAAGCCTTCGCCGAACTGTGTGCGGCTCACGGCAACCGGCCGTAGCGCACCATCTTGAGGCGCGACGAGGAGTCGGTGTCTGGCTTGGTGTCGTACGCGAGCAGCGCGACGTATCGGGGGCGCATCCCCTTGATGGGCGTGACGCGATGCATCGAGTTGCGGCCCTCGAAGACCATGAGCGTGCCTGGCGTCATCGGTTCGGTTCGTACCCGATCGGGCGCGCTGCCATCCAACACTTCGGCGACATCGTCATAGTGCTCGTCGTCGGAGGAGCGGATCAGCATCGCGTTCTCGAAGTCGCCGCCCTCGTCGCTCGACTGGATGGCGATCGACACGACAAAGTCGGTCTGGTCGAAGTGCCAGTGCAGCTCGTCGTCGTCGTTCATGACCGCGAGGTTCAGCGCGCCGAAAGGGTCCGCATACCGGTAGAGCGGCGATCGACCGAGCAGGGCGCCGACGAACTCCATCAGGGGATCCCACTCGTACAACGCACGGATGGCCGAGTCGCTCGGGAACAAGTCGTAGGCCACCGCGGTGAGCGACGTGCGATCCGCGACGCGGCGAGGGTGGCCGTCTGGATACGAGAGATCGGGCGCCTCGATGTACGGCGTACCGGAGACCTGGCTGAAGTGGCCGAGGACCGCGAGCTTCTCGCACTCGTCGACGAGATCGTCGATCGCGTCGGCACGCAGGAAGCCCGGCAGGATGCAGACGCCCTCCTCGCGGAGCGCGGTGTTGCCCTCGGCGATCACCCGCGCGGGCGGCTCCGTCGAGATCTTCGACCGGGTAGCGATCGAGATCGATGAGGTCAGCGGGCGAGTGGATCGGCGAAGCCTACGACCGGCGCGTCAGACGGCGCAGAGTCACCACTACGCTCCGAGCCGCCGGGCCGCTAGCTCATCGGGTAGAGCAGGGGACTTTTAATCCCAAGGTGCCGGGTTCGAGCCCCGGGCGGCCCACGTCTCAGCGCAGCGCTTTGCGCTCGTCCTCGCAGGCCTTGCGCACGTGACATCCGCGCACGTGGTCGTTCACGAGGCCGAGCGACTGCATCGCCGCGTAGCACGTCGTCGGGCCGACGAACTTGAACCCGCGGCGCAAGAGCTCCTTCGACAGCGCGGTCGACTCTGGAGTGGACGCGGGCACGTCAGCGAACGATGCCGGCGCCCGACGCCGCGGCTCGAACGACCAGACGAGGGCAGCGAGCGAACCGACCTCCTTCTGCACGGCCAGCGTCGCCTTGGCGTTCGCGATCGTCGCCTCGATCTTGCCGCGGTGGCGAACGATGCCTGCATCGCCGAGCAAGCATTCGACGTCCTTCTCGCCGAACCGCGCGACCTTCGCCGGGTCGAATCCCTTGAACGCGCGTCGGAACGCGTCGCGCTTGCGGAGGATCGTGATCCACGAGAGACCGGACTGGAAGCCCTCGAGACAGATCTTCTCGTACAGGCGCACGTCGTCGGTCACGGGACGACCCCACTCGGTGTCGTGGTAGCGCTCGTAGTCGGGTGTGGACGCTCCCCAACGGCATCGCCGGGCTCCGTCCGCGCCGGTGACGAGATCAGGCACGGCTGAACGCGTCGAGGATGATGTCGGCGGCGTTGATCTCCGACGTCGTCGCCCCCAGCAACGGCACGGGGAACGCGCCCGGCCACGTGTGGCCTCCGCCGTTGATGGTGTAGAGCTCGACCGTCGCACCCGCGGCGCACCCCGTCCACTCCTCGAGCGTGACGTGTGCAGTGACGGCGGTGCTTTGCGGGGTCGTCGCGCAGTGCGCTCGGCTCGCCCACCCGCTCATTCCCTTGGCGACTCCGGGGTAGACCACGCTGCCACCCACACCGAAGATCGGACCTCCGGCATAGGGCACGATGAAGTCATCGGTTCCGTGGAACGCGATCACGCTGACCGGTGGTCCCTTGGTGCACACCGGCGGGAAGAAGATCACCGCCGAGACGGGGGCGATGGCGCGGAACCGGTCGCCCTGCTCGCAGGCCAGCAGCGAGCTCATCGCCGCTCCGCTGGAGATGCCAGTCGCGAACGTGCGGGTCGGGTCGATGCACGCACGCGTCGCGACGTCGGCCAGGAGGTCGTCGACGAAGGCCACGTCATCCACCTTCGGAGTTCCGTAGACGTCCCACTGCTGCGGCTGCCCGGTGGCGTTCGGCGTGATCACGACAAAGCCCCGCTCCGGCCCCTTGACGGCGAGGGTGCTGTACACCGCCTGTTGGGACGCATTGGATCCGGACCCCTGCAGGTTGACGATCACCGGCGCCGGTTGCGACGGGGCGGGACTGGGAAGCGACAGGAGGTACGTCCGCTCGATGCCGCCAGACGTGACCGTGATCGGCCCCGACGGGGCAGGCTGAGGGCTGGCACACGGGCCTTTGGCCGCTCCCGCGCTCGGGAGTGCGGTGTCTCGGCAACCGACGAGAGAGGCGGCGGCGACCACCAACAATCCACAGAGCACAGCCCTACGCACGGGTTCCGAAGGTACCTGCCCGGTCCCGCTGGCAATCCGCGGTCCTGGGCCGATACCCTTTCAGGGTCCCCGCAGCCTTTGCTGGTCTCGTCTTGCCGGCTAGGTCTCATCTCAAGGAATCGGGTCATGTCGCGCGTCTGCCAAGTCACCGGAAAGAAGCCGTCCACCGGCTACTCCGTGTCGCACTCCCACGTCCGCACCAAGCGGTGGTGGATTCCGAACGTGCACAAGCGCCGGTTCTGGCTGCCGAGCGAGAAGCGCTGGGTCACCCTCACGGTGAGCACCAAAGGTCTGCGCACCATCGACAAGAAGGGCATCGAGGCCGTCGTGGCCGAGATTCGCTCCCGCGGCGAGAAGGTCTGACATGCCCAAGAACGAGAAGCGCCCGATCATCAAGCTGAAGTCGACGGCAGGCACTGGGTACACGTACGTCACCCGCAAGAGCAAGGTGAACACCCGCGAGCGGCTCGAGATCAAGAAGTACGACCCGGTCGCCCGTCAGCACGTCGCGTTCCGCGAAGAGCGCTAGCTCGCCGACGAAAGAGAGCGATAGCTCGCCGACGACACAGAGCGCTAGGTCTTCACCCCGCTCGGGGCTGAGCCTCGAGGAACAGCGCCGCTTCGGCGCGTTCGACACACCCGCAGTTCCTCGTCGAGCGACTGCTCGACTGGTCGGTGCAACCACTGCTCGACGCAGGACGCGACCCCGAGACGATCCGGGTGCTCGACCCCGCGTGCGGCACCGGCAACTTCTTGGTCGCCGCGGCCCGCCGGCTCGGAACCGGTCGCAACGTCGTCGGCGTCGACACCGACGAGCGTGCCATCGCGTCGTGCCGCGAGGCGTTGGGCCCGGACGCACAGCTCGTCGTCGGGGATGCGTTCACCGCCGGTCTCGCAGACGGATCCTTCGACGCCGTCGTGGGCAACCCACCCTTCCTCACGGCTCTGCGGAGCGCGACGACGGTCGATCGGACAGCGAGAAGCGCTCGCCTCGGCTCGTCGCTGCCCGCCTACGTCGACGACGCGGCGTCGTTCCTCGTGCTCGCCACACGCCTCGCCCGACCCGACGGTGGGCGGGTCGCGTTCGTGCAGCCGATCTCGACCGTCGCGACGCGGGACAGCGGATGGGCGCGGGCCGCAGTGCTCGACCTCGCCGCGCTCGAGCACATCTGGTTCTCGACCGACTCGGTGTTCGCCGCGGACGTCGCCACGTGCGCGGTCGGCCTCTGCCGTGGCGTCAGGCAGGGCATCGTGGCTCGCACCCTCGGGGACTCGCGGCTTCCTTCACGAGCGCTGCCGTCGGGCTCGTGGTCGCCGCTGCTCGCCGACGCCATGGGGGTGCCCACGGTCGACCTCAAGTCGACCGGCGCCATCGGCGACATCGCGACAGTGGCGGCAGACTTCCGGGACGAGTACTACGAGATCGCCGAGCTCGTCACGGACGGCGGCGTGGGATCACGCGTCATCACCTCCGGCCTCATCGACGTCGGTCGCACGCTGTGGGGAGAGAAGCCGGCGACGATCGCACGACGGCGCTTCGCGCGGCCGGTCGTGCCCACCGACCGACTCTCGCCGCGCCTGCGCTCGCGCCTCGTGCCGAAGGTCGTGGTAGCCACGCAGACGCGCGTGATCGAAGCGGCCGTCGACGAGGAAGGGGAGTGGGTGCCGTCGGTGCCCGTGATCTCGGTCGTGGCCGACCCGGCTCGGCTGTGGTCTCTCGCCGCCGCGCTGTGCTCTCCCCCGCTGACCGCCTGGGCAGCGACCCATCGACTCGGGGCGGCGCGGTCGTCGACCGCGATCAAGCTGAGCGCGAGCGATGTGCGAGCGCTCCCCCTTCCGCCTGCGTCAGCGGCGTGGGATCGAGCCGCGAAAGCGCTGCGGAGGGGCGACATCGATGCGGCGGCTCGGCTCATGTGCGAGGCGTACGGGGTCGATGAGGCCGTGCTCACCTGGTGGCGAGACCGCCTCCCGAAGCGCTGAGGAACGGCCACATCACCGCGACGCTGTCGGGGACGAACGGGTCGCGAGCGATGCGTTCGCGAAGCTCGTCGATCGTCACGAAGAAGGCTTCGACGACCTCTCCGTCGGCGAATGTGAACGGCCCCCCGTCGCGGGCGACGTAGAGGCGCACGATCGTGCGCACGCTCTCGTCCTCGTACTCGCCCCGCCCGAGCTCGAAGATCGCCGCATGACTGCCGATCTCCTCGCCGAGCTCGCGCGCCGCAGCCACATCCCATGCCTCGCCTGCGTCGACGACGCCCCCGACCGCGAGATCCACCGGCCGGGCCACACGTCCTTGTGGTCGGCCCGACGGTGGATGAGCACTCGGCCATCGGCATCGAGCACCGCGATCCCCACGGATCGGTGACGGAGGTTGCGCGCACGCATCTCGCGTCGCGGGACGACCGCGATCACGCAGTCGTCGGCGTCGACGATGTCGACCAGGGTGTCGCCGGGATCGGGCACCACGCCATTCTCTGCTGGAGCACGCGCCAGTTTTGGCGCGCTTTCCATCACAGAACCTGGAGCTCGATCGCGTCGCCGACCCACACCTCGCCCTCGCCGACGACGTGCACCTGCACACCGAGGTTGCCGTCGTTCACGCGGTTGATCGTGCGCAGGATCTCGAGGTCGCGAGGCAGCCCGACTTGCGGACGAGTCGTCATGACGCACCTGCTCGTCGGCTTGACGACCTCGAAGCGCGCCGAGCCGACCGTCAGGGTCGCGCCGATCCACCGCTCCTCGACAAAGCCGTCGCCCTCGGCATCGATGACGAGGTTCGGCCGGAAGCGATGGATGTCGAATTGTCCGTCGGGATGGTGCGCGGCGATCGCGGCAAGCGTCGCGGTCGAGAGCATGTGCACGGGCCGCGAGTCGTGAAAGGTGCCCGCCGGTCCCTGCCACTGGTGCACGACGGGGTGGCTGTCATCCTCGAAGTTGCCACCGATCTCGTACGTCGCCCGCTCGTCGGGTTCGGCGATGACGAGCCGCGCGCCGAACCCCAGCCACTCGGAGAGCACCGCGTCCACGTTCGGATCGGCGCTGCCCGTGAGCGAGCCCTCGGGCAGGGTGATCACGACTTCGACATCGGCCACCTTGACGGATGCGTCGAGCAGTCGAGGCTCGCGCTTCGCCGACAGCACCACACCAGTGGCCGTGTCCGCGACACCCCAGTGACGGTCGGCGGGAATGCCGCGCTCGGTGAAGAGCGAGCCGGTCAAGTCTTCGCCTTGCATCGACTTGACCGGGTAGCGGCGCACCCCGATGACTCGTCCGAGCATCAGTCCGATTCGGTGATCGTGACCGACTGGATGACCACGTCGGCCTTCGGGCGGTCGCCTGAGCCTGTGGGCACCGACTGCATCGCCTCGACCACCTCGAGCCCGCTCACGACCTTCCCGAAGAGTGAGTACTGCGGTGGCAGCCGAGCGCCGTCGTTGCCACTGATGAGGAAGAACTGGCTCCCGTTGGTGTTCGGTCCGGCGTTGGCCATCGCGAGCGAGCCGATCTCGTAGCGGCCCGCCTTCGGCAGCTCGTCCTCGAACCGATAGCCCGGACCACCGCGGCCGCTGCCCTCGGGGTCGCCGCCCTGACACACGAAGCCCTTGATGATGCGGTGGAAGATGATGCCGTCGTAGTAGTGCCACCGCGCGAGGAACACGAAGTTGTTCACGGTCTTCGGCGCGGACGCGGCGTCGAGGGCGATCGTCATCGTGCCCATCGACGTCTCCATCACCGCGGTGTAGCGCTTCGCAGGATCGATGACCATCGGAGGCGGGGCGCCGAACTTGGTCTTGCGCGGGGAGGAGCCATCGGGATTCGGGACGTCGCTCATGCCGTGCAGCCTTTCACGTCGCGATCACGTCGCGAACACCAAGAACTCCTCGTAGCGGTACAGCTCGACGAAGCCCATCCGGCGGTAAAGGCCGTCGCCCATCGGCGACGCCTGCAGTGCTGCGACGTCAGCGCCACGGTCGAATCCGTATTCGACGGACTTCGCTGTCGCGAGCTCGCCCAGCCCTCGACGGGACGCAAACGGCATCGTGCCCACCCAGTGGATGTCGGCCACGCCGTCGATGACGACCGACATCGCGACGGCCGCGGGTGCGCCGTCCAGGTCGACGACGAAGGCGCCCACATCGTCACCCTGCAGCATGTCGAGCGGAGGCATCAGGCCGACCACGGTGTCCCTCGATGCACCGATCTGCGCGTACGCCGCGGCGAACACCTCGAGGTAGTCGTCGCGCTCATCCGCGGTGCTGACGAGGCGGATCGAAGCACCGTCCGGCACCGCAGGCACCGTCACTCGTGCATGCACGACCATCTCGGGAAGGCCGCCCTCGGCGAGCGCAGGCAGGCCGCGTGAGCGGCACACCTCGAGGACGTCTCGATCGACGTCGGTGCGGCAGAACACGGTGTGACCCCGCGAGCGCGCCCGAAGAACCGCTCGGCTCGCGCGAAGAGATCGCCCGCGGAGACGTGAGCCGAGGTGCGGAGGGTTCCGTTGACGACGATCGCGTCGTCGTTCGGTCCGGCCCACAGCAACACCCCGTCGTCGTCGTGCACCTCTCCGCCGAGCGCGGTCGCGCTCCGTCGTCGGAACTCCGCATGGACGGCGTCGACGCGGTCCGCCAGGCTCAACCCTCACCCACGAGCTCGGTGCGAAGGTCGCGCTTGAGGATCTTGCCAGCGGGGTTGCGGGGCAAGGGCTCGTCGCGGAACCAGATGCGCACCGGCACCTTGAAGGCAGCGAGGCGCTCCGCGACATGCGCCTTGAGCTCGTCCTCGGTGGCCGTCTTGCCCGGCGCGAGCTGCACGACCGCGCCGACCTCCTCGCCGAGCACCTGGTGAGGGATGCCGATCACCGCCGCGTCCGAAACGGCCGGGTGCTCGAACAGCGCGGCCTCGACCTCGACGCAGTACACGTTCTCGCCTCCGCGGATCACCATGTCCTTCGCCCGGTCGACGATGAACACAAAGCCCTCGTCGTCGAGTCCGCGCGACATCCCCGCTGTGGAGCCACCCTTCGGTGAACGAGGCCTCCGTCGCCTCGGGCTTGTTGAAGTAGCCCTTCACGACGTTCGGGCCCTTGATCCAGAGCTCGCCGACATCGCCGACGGGCAGCGCCGCGCCTTCGTCGTCGACGACCTTGACGTCGCACACCGCGACCGGCACACCGACGCTCTCGGGCTTCGCGATGTAGTCCGCGCCGGAGTTCATCGTCGTGACCGACGACGTCTCGGTCAGGCCGTAGCCGTTGCTCGGAGTGCGCCCGGGGAACATGGCCTCGATGCGCCGGACGAGCTCGGGCGCCGCCGGCGCGCCGCCGTACCCGATCGACTTCACGCTGGAGATGTCGCGCGTCGCGAAGTCGGGATGGTCGAGCACCTGCCACACCATCGCCGGGACTCCACCGAACGTCGTGATGCGCTCACGCTCGATCAGCTCGAGGGCTCGACCGGCGTCCCATCGGTGCATGATCACGATCTTGCCGCCGAAGGCGAGGTTGGCGACGAGCACGGAGTGACAGCCCGTCGCGTGGAAGAACGGCACCGACAGCAGGTACGCGTTCTGCTCGCCACCGCCAGGGGCGGCGGGCGCCGGCGCTTCCGAACGAGCCGCCGATCTCGCCGATGCGAACACCAGGCTCATCAGGTTCGTGCAGATGTTGCGTTGCGTGCCGAGCGCGCCCTTCGGTCGTCCGGTCGTGCCCGACGTGTAGAAGATCGTGGCGTCGTCCTCGGGATCGAGCGCGACATCGGGAAGCGGCGCGTCAGGATCGACATCGCCGAGCACGTCCTCGAACCGCCGCGCCGGCGCGGCCACGTCGTGCTCGGCCTTGGCCACGACAAGGCCACGAAGCGCTGGCAGGGCCTCGAGGTGCTCGGCCAGCCGGTCGGCGCGCTCCTCGTCGACGAACGCGACGACCGAGCCGGAATCGCTCAGGCCGTACTCGAGCTCTGGCCCAGTCCACCACGCGTTCAACGGCACGACGACTGCCCCGACGGCCGCGGCCGCCCAGAACGCGATCGACCACTCGGGGAAGTTGCGCATCGCGATCGCGACACGGTCGCCCTTGCGGACGTCGTAGTCATCGATCAGCCGCCGAGCCAACGTCGCCACTGCGGCGAAGTGCTGACCAAAGGTCAGCGTCTCGTCCTCGTAGACGAGGAACGTGAGGTCTCGCTGGGCGAGGCTCTGCTCGAGCACCGCTCGCAACGAGCGCGGAGCGAGCTTCCAGGTCCGCGTCGGCACACCGCGGATCGTGACCTCCTCCATCTCGAACATCTGGCCCGGCGCGGTGAGCGCGGCGTGCACCTGAGCGATTGACGGCGACATGGCCCGCAGTCTGGCCCGCGACTGACTTGTGCCCAAGCGCGATGAAGCCCCCGCTCCAGAACCGGCGCCATCGTGTGTGACGGAGGGGCGTGAGATGCCGGGGGTAGAGGGACGGGGGCTCCAAATCGCTTGAGGCTCCTGGAGCTTCTTTGGGTGTGTGGCGTCAGGCCTCCGATGTCACCGTGAGAACACGGTGGATCGTGGATCGCCCCCGACGCTCAGCTGCGACGTTGCTCCGGAGCTGGCTATTGCCAGCCGATACGCCGCACTAGGGCTCCTCCCTTCAAACGCATCGCCACCTGACAAGGTCAGGTGACGCAATGTTATGCACTGCAGTTGGCGACGTGAAGGGCCGATACACCAAACAACGCAGCGCGGTCAGTCGGGTGCAGACCGTGTTCGCATCGCACGTTGTTGACCTCCGTCTACCGTGACGGCCCGGGAGGTGGGCCACCCTGCGCCATCGTCTGCAACAGCTGAGAGCGCCGCTGATGCATCGCTCGCTCAGCCTCCTTCTCTTCGCCCAGCTCGTGTCCGGCGTCGGCGACTGGGCCGTTCGCGTCGCGCTCGGCGTGCTGGTGCTTGAGCGAACCGGGTCGGCGGGCCTCGTCGGTCTCGTCGTCGCCGTGAGCCTCTTGCCCTGGATCGGCATCGGTCAGGTGCTCGCCACCCTCGGCGACCGGTTGCCCCGCAAGCAGCTGATGATCGGCTGTCACCTCGTGAGCGCGACCGCGTTCTTCGTCATGACCATCCCAATGCCGATCGGCGTGCTGTTGGTCTTGGCCTTCCTCGCTGCGCTACCCGCGCCACCGTTCGCGGCCGCTCGATCGGCGTTGCTGCCCGAGACCGTGCCGCCGCGTCAGTATCCCGACGCGCTGGCCCTCGCGACGATCATCGCCCAGACCACCACCGTGCTCGGCTATCTCCTCGGGGGCGTGCTCGTCGCAGTGGTAGGCGCCCGCGGTGCACTGGTCGTGAACGGGGTGTCGTTTCTCATCGCGGCCGCGGCACTCACTCAGTTGAAGGTCGGTCAGACTCGAGCGGCCCAGTCCACCCGCGCCACGTTGCGTGAAGGAGCGCACGCTCTCTTCAGCGATGTGATGGTCAGACGAGCGGTGGTGTTCCTCGCGTGCGTGAACCTCGGAGCGATCATCCCCGAGACGCAAGCCACGGTCTACGCGTTGGAACACCTCCGTTCGGGCGACGCGACGACCGGCATCCTCGCCGCTTCAGTCGCCATCGGGACCATGGGAATCGTCTCGATCGTCCCTCTCGAAAACCGGTCAGCGCGCTGGCTTCTGCGAGCGGCAGGGGTGGTCGCTTTGGGCGGCGCGGCCGCCGCCCTCGCGCTCTTTGGGCTCGATCTCCGCCTCCCGTTCGTCGTTCTCGCCTTCGCTGCAGTCGGGGTCACCCTCGGCAGCGTGATCCCGACGAACACGGTCGCGGGCACGCGCCTGCCGAACGAATCCCGAGCGTCGGCCTTCGGCCTCGCGCAAGGCGTGCTGTTCGGCGCCGACGCCGCGGGCGCCGCAATCGGGGGCCTCCTCACTGCCGCCTTCGGCGTGCGCGGGGCCTGCCTCACCGCGATGGGCTTCGTGCTCGCCGTCGGCCTGTGGGGCATCGCGACTGCGCCCCGCGAGCCGCTCAAGCGGATGCCGCCCGCACCCCCACCCCCGCCCCGCGGCGTCGCCGACGACCTCATCGACATCGTGGAACGCCGGCCTCCAGCGCCCCCACCCCGCCCGGTGCAGACCGGGTAGCGGTCAGGCCGAAGTCAGCTGCTCGCGGCGTGCCGCGACGCGCGCTGCGACGCGCGCGTGGCGGTCGAGGTAGCGCATCAGCTTGGCGCGGGCCGCCTCTGCCTCTGCACTCAGCCCGGTCATCTCCTCGACCTTCCACTGACGGAGCACGATCGGCACGAGGATCTGCTCATGGTGCACGGCCAGGTCGTAGATGCCTGCCTTCGCGATGCGCTGCGCGTGCTTGTTGAAGTCGGGGATGCCCGTCCCCGGCATCGCGAACGTGCGGACCTGGTTGTCGATCGCGATCATCGCGGCCGACGGGTCGAGCTCGATCGCCGCGGACACGAGGTCTCGGTAGAAGAGGTGGTGAAAGTTCTCGTCTGCGGCGACACGCGCCATCACCTCGTAGCCGACCGGGTCGTCGACGATCTTGCCGGTGTTGCGATGAGAGATGCGCGTCGCGAGCTCCTGCAGCGTCAGGTACACGATGCCTTCGAACGGGCTCGTGGGTGCGGGCACCTCGCCCTTCGTGACTTGCACCATGCGACCGCGCTCGAGGGCCACCGGATCGATCGCTCGCGACACCGTGAGGTAGTCGCGGATCACGATCGAGTGCCGCCCCTCCTCTGCCGTCCACCGCCGTGCCCAATCACCCCAGCTGCCGTCGCGACCGAACAGGCAGTCGATGTCGCGGAAGTAGTAGGGCAGGTTGTCCTCGGTGAGGAGGTTCACGAAGAGCGCGCTGCGGGCCGCGTCGTCGAGCGGGAGGTAGGAGTCCTGCGGATCCCACTCGGCACCGGCCGCGAAGTCACGGCCTCGGCTGTACGGGACGAGCTCGTGGGGGAACCACTCCTTGGTCGCACCGAGGTGGCGTTCGAGGAGCTGACCCACCACGGGCTCGAGCTCGGAAAACGTCGGGAACTGGGAGAACGCGTCGCTGCGGCTCATCAGAAATCAGCCTACCTACTGGTAGGTAGGCTGTCGATGCAAACGCTGCTCCTGGCCCCTCAACGGTCGGCGTCGGGCCCCGCGACGTGGAGGCCGAGCGAGGGCTTGCGAGCCAGCACGGCGAGGTCGTCCGCCGGGATCGGCCGGCTGTACAGGAAGCCCTGCGCCTCCTTGCAGCCATGGGTGCGCAGGAACGTCTGCTGCTCGAGCGTCTCGACGCCCTCGGCGACGACCTCGAGGCGCAGCGCCCTCGCGATCCCGATGAACGCCGAGACGAGCGGCGCGACGCCCTGCGCCGACGTGATCTGCGAGACGAAGGTGCGGTCGATCTTCAGCCGGTCGACCGGGAAGCGCTGCATCTGTGCGAGCGCCGAGTAGCCGGTGCCGAAGTCGTCGATCGCGAAGCGGGTGCCGAGGTCGCGGACCCGGCGCACGATGTCGAGCGCGCCCTCGGACTCGCGGCAGGGCAAGGCTCTCGGTGATCTCGAGCTCGAGTCGATCGGCGGGAAGTCCGGTCTCCTGCAGGACGAGCACGCGACGCGCCCCACGATCCGATCGTCGGAGAAGTTCCGTCCCGAGAGATTGACCGCCATGCGCAGGCCGGTGAGCCCGTCGGCGTCCCACTGCACTGCCTGCTTGCACGCCGCGCGCATCACCCACGTGTCGACCTCGACGACGAGATCGGACTCTTCGGCGAGCGGCACGAAGTCGGCCGGGGTCAGGAGACCGAGCGTCGGATGCTCCCAACGCACGAGCGCTTCGACGCCGACCACGTGTCCCGTCCGCAAGTCGATCTGAGGCTGGTAGAGCACGCGCAGCTCGTCGCGCCGCAGCGCGTTGTGCAGCTCGCTCCGTCGGGCGAGGTGCATCTGTGCCTGCTCGTTGGTGCCGGGGTCGTAGAGGCGGGTGCAGTTGCCACCGGCATCCTTCGCGCGGTGCATCGCGGTGTCGGCGTTGCGCAGCAGCTGACCCGCGTGCGAGCCGTCGTCCGGATACACGGCGATGCCGACGCTCGACGTCATGAACAGCTCGTGCCCATCGATCACGAATGGACGGCTGACGGCACCTAGCAGCTGCTCGGCCATGATCCCGAGCGCCTCGCCGTCGCCGATGCCCGGCAACAAGATCGTGAAGTCGTCCGCGCTCATGCGTGCGACCGTGTCCGCCTCGCGCACCGCTCCCGTCAAGCGTCCGGCCACCCGCTTCAGCAGCTCGTTGCCCATGGCGTGGCCGAGGCTCGCGTTCACCTTCTGGAAGCCGTCGAGGTCGAGCATCAGGACGGCAAGCTTCTCTCGCACCGGACGCGCCCGCTGCACCGCCTGGTTCACGCGGTCTTCGAAGAGCAGCTGGTTCGGAAGGCTGGTGAGCCGGTCATGGGTGGCTTGGTGGCGGATCTGGCCGACAAGGTGTGCGTTCTCGAGGGCTGACGCGCCAATGGCGCCAATCGCCTCCAGCAGCTGGACATCGGCACTGTCGAAACCGGACATGCCCTTGCGCCCGCCCACGACGAGCCATTGCTCGTCGGTGTCGCTGAGGGGAAGGCGCACTCCCCGTTCTTGGTCTGCGGGTGGTGCAGCGCCGATCCACGCATCCCGGGCGTGCAAGAGCTCCATCGCGGACTTCGCCAACGACCGAGTGACATCGTCCGCGTCGATCGACGAGTGGACGTCCTCGGCAGTGCGCAGCAGCCCGTCGAGTCGCTCCCGATCGAGTTGGGCGCGCAAGTGCTCGCCGAGCACGACGCGGACCATCGCAAGCGGCACCAGGGCGAGAAGCAACGTCCACGGATAAGTTGCCGCGCTCAGTCCTGCAAGCACCCCGATCGAGACCGCGCTGGCCACCTGCAGCACGTGAGGCCCGAGTCCGCTGCGCAGGCTCGCGAGGAACGGCAGGTCCTCGCTGACCGAGATCACGAGGCTGACCGCGAGCTGACCGACGATGGCCATCGCGAATGCCGCGACGACCGCACCGATCACCGCGCTGAGCTCGATCTCGCCGGGCGTAGCCGTGCTGATGAGCAGGAACGCTGCGGTGCCGACGACGACCGAGAGCATCACCTGGCCGAGATTGAACACGAGCTTGGCGATGCTCGTTCGGCTCCACAACAATCCGGCGCCGGTGCCCAAGAGGAAGACCGCCATCGTGCCCATCGGGGGCAACAGCAACACGGCGATCACGAAGTAGGCCTCGTCGAGATGCAGCGTCTCGGCTTCCTCGTTGCGCAGGATGCGCAACGGGTAGGCCCAGCCGATCGCGACGGGAACCGCGAGAGCGAGGATGATGAGTGGCTTGCCCCATCCCTGGCTCGCCGTGAGCGCGACGGCAGCAATGGTCGCGCCGAGCCCGGCCAGGCCGGTGCCCGCGACGACCAAGCGCGTGGAACGGTTCACGATCGGCGTGGGGGCGCGCCGCAACCACGCGGCATCCCAACCCCGGTCGTCCGACTCGCCACCTGCACCTCCAACCCCAGACGCGCGCGTCACTTGCTCCTGGTCTTGTCGGCCCAGAGGGGAGGAGGTTGAGGATCAGGCGCGTCACGACGGCATGAAAGGCACCGAAGTGCAGCCTGAACGGCGGATCAGCTCGAAATTCGGCCTTCCACGACGTCGTCGCCGAAGATCAGGCGCGCCGCGGGCTCGAGATCCGGGCCTCGCCTCAACGTGTGACCGCCGTCGATGGCGAGGCACTGACCGGTCACCCACGATGACTCCGGCCCGACGAGGTACCGCACGCCCTCCGCGATGTCGTCGACGGTGCCGAGCCGTCCGAGGGGCATCTGGCTCAGGTAGTCGGCTCTGATCCCGTCGTCGTGCACGAGCGCGCTCGCGAGGTCGGTCGGCACCAGCCCAGGTCGCACCGCGTTGACGCGGACTCCGGCGATGCCGAGCTCGTCGGCGGCGTTGCGCACGAGGGCCTCGAGCGCGGCCTTGCTCACGCAGTACGGGCCCATGAACCGATGGGTGAGCGGCCCCGCGATCGACGAGATCGCAGCGATCGCGCCTCCCTCGCTCGCCGCGATCGCCGCGCCGGCGTGCTTGATGCCGAGGAACGCGCCGGTGAGGTTCGTGTCCATCACGGCCTGCCACGCCGCGAGCTCGGTCGTGAGCAACGGGCCGAACGTGCCGGTGCCCGCGGAGAGCACCGCGATGTGCAGCCCGCCGACGGCCTCACTCGCGTGCGCCACCGCTCGCGCCACCGCGGCCTCGTCAGCGACATCGCACGCGACGGTCCGCACTTCGACTCCCGCAGGCGCGTCTGCTCTCAGCGTGTCGAGTGCGTCCGCAAGCCTCGACTCGCTCCGCCCCGAGATCGTCACGGCACAGCCGTCTCGCACGAGGGATGCTGCGCACGCGAGACCGATGCCGCTGCCGCCGCCCGTGACGAGTGCCGCCTTGCCCTCGAGCGCGAGCACCGCGTCGTTGCTCACTTGATCGCCAGCGTGTTCGGGGGTGACGCAACGCCCGCAGGAAGGTTCAACGGCGCCGACGTGAAGAAGCACTCGTAGCGGCCGTCGGCCGCGCAGTCCGCTGCGAGCGGCTCGAGGTTCCACATCTCGCCGAGAGGAAGGCCGAGCATCGGCAGCAGCAGCGTGTGCACGAAGGTCTCGTGCATGCGCGAGGGATCGCCGCGGATCTCGTCGACGACCTTGGGATCGAGCAGCGCGCCCGGAGGCCAGACCTCCACGGCAGGGTTGTCGGCTCCGATCGCCGAGATGTGGAGATCCCAGAGGAAGCGAGCGGTGGCCTCGCCCGGGGGCAGGCCCGGCGCCGCCATCTGGGTGCGGTCGCTGATGCGCGTGCGCTCGTCGAGGTCGAGGGACTCGTACCATCCCACCCAGCCCGTGCGCATGAGCAACACGTCGCCGGGCTCAACGGTCGTGCCCTGCGCCTCGAGCGTCGAGAGGACATCCTCGGGAGTGACCGCGTCGGGCTGATCCATCTGCAGCGGCCGCCCTTGCCCGTGACGCCATCGACCGACGTCAGCCACCACCGCGCGGCCCACGAGCCCCCGCGACGCCCAGTGGTGCATGCCGTGCTCCTCGTCGGGCACACCGCCGTAGTGCCCGTGCACCGGGTTGCGGACGTGCCGGAAGCCATCCCATTGCGACGAGCTTTGGGTGTTCCAGCCGTGGAGGACGTCGTCGTGGCCGATCGAGGGAGGCTTCCCGGTGACCTCGTGCTCGAAGCGAGCGCGGCTGAAGAGGGGCGGATCGGGCTTGCGCATGTCCCAGTTGAGGGGGAACACCGCGCCGCGCTGGATGAGGCTCGCCGCGCCGACCACGCGCTCCGGAGTGAGGAGGTTGAGACAGCCGAACACGTCGCCATCGCCCCAAAGACCCCACGAGGATCCCGGAGGCATGTCGGGCTTCACCGGGAGGTCGTCGTAGCGCGGGCAGGCTCGCCCGATCCGTCGTCATGGGCGACACCATAGGCTCGGGCTCCATGACTGGACCTGGCCCTCTCAGTGGTGTCCGTGTGCTCGACTTGTCACGCGTGCTCGCGGGTCCACATTGCGGGCGCATGCTCGTCGACATGGGCGCGGACGTGATCAAGGTCGAGCCGCCCGAAGGTGACATGACGCGGTTCTCGTGGCCGCGCAAGAACTCGATGGCGTCGTACTTCGCGCAGCAGAACTGCGGGAAGCGCAACATCAGCCTCGACCTCGCGCATCCCGAAGCGGTCGCGATGGTGCGCTCGCTCGCGGGGCTCTCCGACGTGGTGCTCGAGAACTTCCGCCCGGGCGTGATGACGCGCATGGGCCTCGACCCCGACGAGCTGCTCGCCGCACATCCCCGGCTCGTCATCGCGTCGATCAGCGGATACGGACAGGAAGGGCCTTGGTCGCGCCGCCGGGCGTATGCGCCTGTCGTGCAGGCCGAGGCAGGCATCACGTGGGCGCAAGGGCAGGCGCGCCACGGCGCGGTCGCGAACGACGTCTTCTCGCACGGAGACGTGTACACCGCGCTCGAGTGCTTGTCCGCGATCCTCGCTGCCCTCTACCAGCGCGAGCAGACAGGAGTGGGGCAGCGCATCGACGTGGCGATGGCCGAGACGATGCTCACGATCAACGAGCACGCGCACTGGCACTTGAACGGTGGCGCGGTCGACAACGACGTGCCCTCGTTCGCGCCCGGCGACTATCCCGTGATCCCGACCGGCGAAGGCCATCACATCGTGATCTCGGGTCATCCCGCCGGCAAGGGCACGTTCGAGATGTACATGAAGGCCGCAGGCCGCACCGACCTCATCGACGACCCTCGGTTCAAGACGGTCGATGCGCGCGTCGAGCACCTCGACGAGATCATCGAGGTGCTGGCCGAGTGGTCCTCCTCGATCGACGACATCGACACCATCGAGGCAGCGCTCGCGGAGTACGGCCTCGCGATGGGAGTGCTGCGCACGGTCAACGAGATCAGCCATACCGATTGGGCCGAGGAGCGCGGGGCCATCGTCGAGGTCGACGACCGTTCGGGCGGCACGCTGCGCATCCCGAACTCGCCGTGGCGGTTCTCCGGCGCGGACACCGGCGTCCGCGGCGTGCCCGCGTACCGAGGCGAGCACAACCGCGAGGTGCTGCACGACCTGCTCGACATCTCCGACCTCGAGCTCGATCGCCTCGAGACCGAGGGCGTGCTCTCGAGTCGACCGCCTCGGGCCTGACCGAACCCCGACATGGCACTCCGCTGGGGCATCGCGCCCATGAAGGCGGTGTCGAGCGACGTCGTTCCCACCGACGAGGGCTGGGAGTTCGAGATCAAGTGGGACGGCAACCGTGTCATCGCGTTCGTCGACAAAGGAAAGGTGCGCCTTCAGTCGTCGAACAAGCTCGACTCGACAGCCCGATGGCCCGAGCTCGCGACGTTGGCGGAGGGGGTCAACGCGAAGGACGCGGTGCTCGACGGCGAGATGGTCGTGTTCGACGCGACGGGCCGTCCCAGCTTCAGCAGCCTGCAGACAGGTGCGGGGCCAGTGACGTACATCGTCTTCGACGTGCTGCAGGTCGACGGTCGAGACATCACCGCGTTGGCGTATGCCGATCGTCGCCGCGTGCTCGAGGATCTCGTCGAGCCGGGGCCGCACTGGCTGGTGTCGCCGCGCCACGAGGACGGCGAGGCGCTGATGGACGCGGCGAAGGCTCGTGGGCTCGAAGGGATCGTCGCGAAGCGATCGGACAGCCCCTACGAGATCGGTCGCCGGTCGAACGGTTGGCGGAAGCTGAAGCACCGCCCACAGCAGGAGTTCGTCGTTGGTGGCTGGGTGCCGGGCACGGGCAACCGCGAGCACACGATGGGTGCGATCCTCGTGGGCGTCTATGAGAAGAGGAAGCTCCTCTACGCGGGTCGTGTCGGCACAGGGTTCAAGGAGCGTGAGCTCCAGCGGCTCATGGCCCGCTTCGGTGACCTCGCGTCGGACGACTGCCCGTTCGATCCTCCTCCGCCACCTCCCACTCGCAAGATCGCGCATTGGGTTCGTCCCGAGATGGTCGTCGAGGTCGCGTTCGCGGAGTGGACCCACGAGCAGATCCTCCGCCAACCCAGCTATCTCGCTGAGCGCGACGACAAGAACCCGAAGAAGGTCGTGCGCGAGATCTGAGTCAGCGGCCGGTGTGGCCGAAGCCGCCGCCGCGGTTCTCACCGTCGAGCTCGTCCACGACGGTGAACGTGCAGGGCTCGACTCGTTGGATCACGAGCTGCGCGATGCGGTCGCCCCGGTGGATCTCATACGGCGTATCGGGGTCGGTGTTCACGAGCACGACTCGCAGCTCGTCTCGATAGCCGGAGTCGATGAGACCGGGAGCGTTGAGGACCGTGACGCCGTGCTTCAGCGCGAGCCCGCTGCGGGGCAGGACGAACCCCGCGAACCCGTCGGGGATCGCGACGGCGACGCCCGTCGGCACGACCGCTCGACCGCCCGCAGCCGCGAGCGTGGCGTCCTCACGTGCACAGAGGTCGGCGCCGGCGTCGCCGATCCGGGCGTAGGAGGGCAGGGGGAGGTCGGGGTCGAGTCGCGCCACGGGGATCTCGATCGGCCCTTCCATCGGGCCGCAGCGTAGGGCGCGGCCTACGATCCCCCCGATGCTGGCGTGGATCGACCTCGAGATGACGGGTCTCGATCCGGCGCGAGACGTCATCGTCGAGATCGCGACCCTGATCACGGACGACGAGCTCGAGATCGTTGCCGAGGGCCCCGACCTCGTGATCCACCAGCCGCCCGAGGCGCTCGCCCTCATGGACGACGTCGTCCGAGACATGCACACGCGCAGCGGGCTCCTGACCGCGATCGAGGCGTCGACCGTCACGCTCGAGCAGGCCGGCAAGGACACGATGGCGTTCTTGATCGAGCACCTTCCGGGGCCGGCGACGGTGCCGCTGTGCGGCAACAGCATCGGCACCGACCGCCGCTTCCTCGCCGCGTACCTCCCCGACGTCGAGAACTTCCTGCACTACCGCTCGATCGATGTGTCGAGCATCAAGGAGCTCGTCAAGCGTTGGTATCCGGAGAAGCGGGCCGGACGACCGCGCAAAGAGGGCAACCATCGGGCCCTCGACGACATCAGGGAGAGCGTCGCCGAGCTGCGGTACTACCGCGACGAGGTGTTCGCCCCGCGTTCGAAGCCCGAACCGACGGCCTAACCTGCGGGGGTGGACAAGCCCCGCCGCCAGGAGCAGGAAGACGCCTCGTCCGAGATCACCGAGGTCGCGCCCGGCGTGCTGCGGATGCAGCTGCCGATCGACATGCCCGGTCTGGGCCATGTGAATTGCTACGCGCTGGAGGACGAGCGCGGCATCGCGATCGTCGACCCGGGCTTGCCGGGCGAGGAGTCGTGGACGCATCTCGTCGATCGGCTCGACCGTTCAGGGGCAGGGCTGGCGCGGGTGCACACGGTGGTCGTGACCCACTCGCACCCCGATCACTTCGGCGGCGCAGGACGGGTGCGCAAGGAGGTCGGGGCCGAGCTCATCACCCACGAGCTGTTCCGCACCTGGTGGGATCCGTCAGAAGACGAGACGCCGCTCGAGGACGCGACCCCGAACCCGTGGGGCTCGACGCCGTGGGGAGGCGACGAGTACATGCCCGACCCCGACCGGCGGAAGCGGTTCGAGGCGATGCGCAAGAACAACCTCTTTCCGGCGCCTCGGCCGACGTGCCGCGTCGAGGACGCCGAGATCGTCACGCTCGCCGGCCGCGAGTGGGTGTCGATGCACACGCCGGGCCACACGGCCGACCACCTCTGCCTCTTCGATCCGGCCGAGGGCGTGCTGCTCTCGGGCGATCACGTGCTGCCGACGATCACGCCGCACATCAACGGCATCGGCACATCCGCGGATCCGCTGGCGCAGTTCTTCGCCTCGCTCGACCGCATGGCCGAGCTCGAAGGCGTGAAGATCGTGCTGCCCGCCCACGGCCATCCGTTCACCGATGTCGCCGATCGCGCCAAGGCGATCCGCCGCCATCACGAGGAACGCCTCGACAAGCTGCGTGCGGCGTCGCGTGAGATCGGCGGGTTCGCGACCGTCGGCGAGCTGTCGCAGCACCTCTTCGCGCCGAGGTCGTGGGGCCAGATGGCCGACAGCGAGACCTACGCGCACCTCGAGCACCTGCGGCTCCTCGGCGACGCTGAGTGCCGGTCCGAGGACGGCAAGCTGCTCTACGAAGTCGGCTGAGCTCGCGTCACCACTGCGCTTGCGTGCACGGTCGAGCCGACCACCATCCACATCTCCAACCCGTCGTCGCTGTCGCATGTGTGGATCTGCACGTCCGCGCCGGGTTCGATCGCGACGCGGAACTCGACCGCGGCGAGCATCGGCGGGCGAAGGTCGCGGCGACGGACAGCTCCTCCTCGACTGCTGACCAGTACGCCGCGTTGTTCATGTGCTCGAGCACGTCGAAGTCAGTGAAGCGAAGTGGCCAGGGATGCACCTCCGCTCCGGGGCGCGGCTCACCGTGCGTCAACCGTGCCGACACCTTGCGGTCACCGAGCGCCTCGCCGTAGATCGAGAAGAACTCGTCGGGCAACGACTTCGGACGTCCGTCGTCCGTGAGGTGCACCCAGAGGCTCGCCGCTTCGATCGCCGCGCCCTGCGATCCGGTGACGGTGACGCGACGCTCAGCCCAGCTGCGTCCGGCGCCTGACGCGAACGTCGTCAATGTGATCTCCTCACCGAAGCGTGCGCCACTGCGCACCTCGATCGTGGTGCGCCGCACCACCCACGCCATGTCGTTCTCGAACGCCGCATCACGGGTGTCGTCGTTCGACACGTCCTGCAGGTACCGGGCCAGGCCGTCGAACCGCAGTCGGCCGCCGGGGCTCGAGTCGCCGAGCCGCACCGGCCGGGTGCGCGTGTAGCGCCGACCAGACTCTGGGAGAGGGACGAAATCCGCCATGGCCGCGGCAGGATACGGCTCGGCTTGTGACATCCGCGATAAATGGTTGACGGCACCCCGGCAGACATGATTCTCTGTCGAAGCCCACTGGGCGCAGTAGCACGCGATACCTGTACCGAGCAAGCCCGAAGCAAGCCCCGAACAGCCTGAGCAGCGAGGCCCATCCGAATGAAGCGCACCTTCGACGTCAACCAGATGGCCAATCCGGCCACCTGCGCGCGTCCACGCGTCTTTGGAGCCGGCCTCACGTGGCAAGTGGACACGAATTCGCTCATGTCCATCCCCACGGCACACAAGGCCTACTCCACCCGACGGCTCTGCGAGTCTCCGACGTAAAGCACCACGAAAACGTCGAGAACCCAGAAGCCGCCGGGAGATCCCGGCGGCTTTTCTCTTTCTCGGCACTCGACTTGGGGGAACCCACATGTACGCCATCAACGACAACCAGGAGCTCGAGACACCACAGCCGCTGACACCGGCGGCCAACTGGTGGGCGAAGGCACGCTGCAACGACGGCGCGGGCACGCTGACGTTCCTCTTCTTCTCGGAGGACCTCATCGACATCGCTCGGGCCAAGGCGATCTGCTCGAAGTGCCCGGTGCGCGAGACCTGCCTCTCCGAGGCCCTCTCGCGCCAGGAGCCCTTCGGTGTGTGGGGCGGTCAGCTGCTCCACAACGGGCGGATCGTCGCTCAGAAGCGCAAGCGCGGGCGGCCGCCCAAGCACCCGAGGCCCGAGATCGTGGTCGACGAGGTGCCGCTGCCCCCGTTCATCCGCACGGCTTGACCGCCGGCGCCGATCACCGCCTCGGGCGGGTCGGGGTGACGCATCTCTGCGAGCCCCGCCCCGCCCAGCGGTCGAACCGGCCTCTAGCCTCTTCGGGATGGACACGGGCGCCGACACCCACGTGCGCCGCCGAGCCATCGGTCGGGGTGTCCTCCTCGGCGTGGTCGCCACCGCGATCGTCGTGGTCGGGTTGCTCCTGTTCACGGGGGGCAAGAACGGCGACAAGCCCGCCACGCTCGGAGCGATCCCCACCGCGACCAGCCAGCACGGCAAGGCCGCACCCACCGATTCGTTCGAGCGTTTCGACGGTACGACGGCGACCTTCGCTGACTACAAGGGCACACCGCTCGTCGTGAACTTCTTTGCCTCGTGGTGCGCGCCCTGCGTCCGCGAGATGCCCGACCTGCAGGCCGTGCACGCCGAGCTCGGCGGCAAGGTCGCGTTCCTCGGCATGAACAACCAGGATCGGGCTGCAGACGGCGCGGCGATCGCCAAGAAGGCGGGCGTCACCTACGACCTGGCCCGTGACCCGAACGGCGACTTCTTGAGCGCCTTCGGCGGCATCGTGATGCCGACCACGGTGTTCATCGCCGCCGACGGCACCGTGGTCGAGGTGCACAACGGCGCGTTCTCCGCTGACGACCTGCGAGCCGAGATCCAGAAGGTCTTCGGCACATGATCAACGCTCCGCTCGCGTACGCCTTCACGGCGGGGGCGGTCGCGACGGTGAATCCGTGCGGATTCGCGATGCTCCCCGCGTACCTGTCGTACTTCCTCGGCATCGAGGCCGCGACGGGCGCCGACGACGATCGCCGAGCGAGCGTGGGCATCGCACTGCTCGTCGGTGCTGCGGTCTCGGCCGGCTTCTTGGTCGTCTTCGGGATCGTCGGCACGCTCGTGAACGCCGGGGTGTCGTCGTTCATCGACTACGTGAAGTGGGCGACGATCGCGATCGGCATCGGATTGGTGGTGCTCGGCATCGCGATGCTGCGGGGCTACCACCTCCCGTTCTCGACTCCTCGCCTCGACAAGGGCGGCCGCAACCGCACGCTCGGCTCGATCTTCCTGTTCGGGGTGTCGTACGCGATCGCGTCGATCTCGTGCACGTTGCCGATCTTCCTCGTCGTCGTGTTCGGCACGCTCTCGCGCACGAACTTCGTCTCGGGGCTCGCGACGTTCCTGGCCTACGGGCTCGGGATGGCAATGGTGCTCGTGACGTTGACCGTCGCTCTCGCGCTGGCCAAGCAGTCGGTGGTCGGCTCGCTGCGACACGCGATGAGGTATGTCGACCGGGTCGCGGGTGCCCTGCTCATCGTCGCCGGCGTGTACCTCGTCTACTACTGGATCTTCAACATCGCGACGGACTACTCGAGCTCGACCGGGTCGGGACCCATCACGTTCGTGGAAGACCTCTCGGCCCGCCTCGCCTCGAACATCCAGAACTGGGGCGCAAGCCGGGTCGCCGTCGTGCTCGCCGTCGTGATCGGCGCCTCGAGCTGGTACGCCTTCGCCCGTCGCCGCGACTCAGCCCGACGTTCGTAGGGCGGCCTGTTGTTCGACGAGCTGCTCGCCCATCCGGGCGTCGAGGAGATCGTGCAGCTTCGCTCGCGATTCGGTTTCATGGCCTACCACGGGGGGTCGCTCGAAGAGGCCACCGATGTCGTAGCCACGGCAGCTGCAGAGCAGGCCGGTGCGTCTCTGTATGCCGTCCTCCAACCCGCGGGCTTCCGCTGGCACATCCCGTCGACCGAGGTGCGGCCCGAGCACTCCGCCGCGCTCCGCGAGTTCCTCGAGCACGTCGACGTCGTCGTGACCGTGCACGGCTATGGCCGGGAGGGCTTCTGGACGACGCTCTTGGTCGGCGGCCAGAACCGCACATTGGCCGATCACGTCGCGTCGCACCTACGACCCGCACTGCCGGAGTACACGATCGCCACCGACCTCGAAACGATCCCGCTCGCGTTGCGAGGGCTGCATCCGGAGAACCCGGCCAACCTGCCGCGCGGCGGAGGCGTGCAACTCGAGCTGCCGCCGCGAGTGCGAGGTCGGAGCCCGGTCTGGAAGGACTGGGAGGGACCCGGCCTCGTGCCGCCGACCGTCGCGCTGATCGAGGGCTTGGCCGCGGCCGCGTCGAGCTGGGTCTAAGGCCAGAGGCGCTCGATGCGCCACGTTTCGCCGTCACGCGAGTAGCGGAACCGGTCGTGCAGCCGGTTGGCCCGGCCTTGCCACACCTCGAGCGTCTCGTGCGTGAGCCGATAGCCGCCCCAATGGGGTGGACGCGGCACCTCGATGCCGCGGTAGCGCTCCTCGATCTCGGCCACGGCATGGTCGAGCGTCGCTCGGTCGTCGAGCACTTCGCTCTGTGCCGACGCCCACGCGCCGATCTGGCTGTCGCGCGGCCGCGTGGCGAAGTACGCGTCCGACTCGGCGTCATCGATGGCCGTGACCGTGCCAGTCACGCGCACCTGGCGATGCAGGGGAAGCCAGACGAAGACGAGCGCGGCCTGCGGGTGCGCTGCGAGCTCGCGCCCCTTGCGGCTTTTGCGGTTCGTGAACCAGACGAACCCGCGCTCGTCGACACCACGGAGCAGCACGATGCGAGCGCCGGGCTGACCGCGCTCGTCGACCGTTGCGAGCGTCATCGCGTCCGGCTCGTCGAGGTGCGCAGCGGCGGCGTACCACCGCGTGAACTGCGTGATGGGGTCATCAGCGAGGTCGGCCCGCTCGAGACCCTCGGTCTCGTATTCGTGACGCTCGAACACGACCACAGCATGCCGCGCCAGACTCTCGGCAGTGAGAGCGCTGGCGAGTGCGGGTGCGGGCTTCCTGCTCGCCGTGCTGTGGTTCGACCTGATGTTCGACGTGCAGGTGCGCGGGCATGCGGGCCCGGAGCTGCCCGAACCTGTGCTCTCGTCGATCGCCGCCTACTACTCGAGGGTCACGACCACCTCCCGGCCAATGAGCCGGCTCGTCGTGCTGGCGATGCTGACGACGATCGGCGCGGAGATCGCCCTGCTGTTCGGTGAGGACTTTCCCAATTGGCGTGTCGTGATCGCGCTCCTGCCCACGCTGCTCGCCGTCAACCTCGCCGGCGCGCACACTGTGCCCTCTGCGGTGCGACTCGGCACACGACGCGACGACGCGGTGACCCAGACCCGGATCGCGCGGAGCATCCTCCGCGATCACCTCGTCTGCATCACCGCGATCGCACTCACCTTGCTGGTCCTGCTGCTCCCGGCGTGAGCCGTTGGCGCCCCGACGGGACGCCAACGGTCACTGCCCACACCGGGCTCGGCCGGCTCAGACCTTGAACGTCAAACCGTAGGTCTGCTCGAAGCCCAGGATGCAGAACGGACGCTCCGGGCACTCCGGCGGCCCACCCATCGTCAGCTGGTCGGGCACCGTCGCCAGGTCGGAGATGTTGACGAGGTTGTACTTGTCGGCGGTTGCCTTCGTCACGACGAGGGCATTGACGTCCTCGGCAGGTGAAGGCTCGAGCACCGTGATGCCCTTGGGCTCGGCTATGGCTCGCAGCGCGGTCACCGTCTCGTCGAGGTCGCTCGTCGCGGTGCCGCCGAGGAACGTGAGATACGTGCCCACGTACTCCGGATAGACGTCGATGTCGCCGTTCTCGAGCGCGGGAGCCACGACCTCACGGCTGCCGAGCTTGAACTTGGTCGTCACGCTCGCGCTGTTGTTCTGCAGGATCATCGCGTACATGTTCGCGACGATCTCCTGCTCACTGAAGTTCGCCGAACCGACCGTGATCTTCACGCCCTGAAGCCCGTCACTGCCGTTCTGCTCGCCGATGATGTTCTTCTCGGTGAGGAACTCCCTCGCGACGTCGGCGGGATCCTTCTTGTCGACGTCGACCGCGAGGTTCAGCTTCGAGAGCTCCTCGGTCGTGAGAGCGGCCGACACCTTGTTCAGCGCCTCGGACACACCCGGCGTCTTCGCGATCTCGGTGCGCACGACCGGCACGAGGTTGTCGACGGGCTGGAGCTTCTTGTCATCGACGAGGACCACCCAGCCCTTCTGGGCGATGATGCCCTGGCTCGAGAAGAGCAGAGCGAGCTGGATGTCGCCACTGTCGAGGGCACCCGTCGTCAGCGGCCCACCCGCATCGAGCGCCTTGAACACGATCGGGGGAGCGGTCGCTGCGGGCGAGCTCCCCGAGGGAGTGCTGTCTGCAGGGGTGCTCGCGGCCGGGGCCGTAGAGCTCGCGCTCGAGTTGCTGTCGTCACCGCACGCGGCGGCGATCACGCAGAAGGTCAGTGTCACGGCGGCGAGCAGCCACCTCGCTGACTTGGTCACAGGTTTTCCTCTCTGTTGGGGATGGAACCGGCCCCGACGAGGTGCAACGACCCCGGTGCGTCGAGTCCCGGTTGTCGAACGGTGCGCGGGCCCTCGGCCCGCAACCCGTCGGACACCATGGCGCGCTGCGCGAGGGCGAGCGCGGCTTCGATCGTGAGTGCGAGTGTGGCGACGAGCAGCGCGCCGGCGAACACACGCGGGAAGTCGCGTACCGCGATGCCGTCGACGATGAACCGGCCGAGCCCGCCGGACGCGACCACCGCAGCGAGCGTCGCGGTCGCGACGACCTGGAGTGCCGAGATGCGGATGCCGGCCATCACGAGCGGCAGCGCGACGGGAAGCTCGACGCGCAGCAGCTGCTGCGACGGCCGCATCCCGACGCCCCTGGCGGAGTCGCGGATCCCTTCATCCACCTGGCTCATCCCGACGTACGAGTTCACGATGATCGGGGGTATCGCGAGCGCGACGAGCGCGAGCAGGGCCGCCTTCGACATGCCCTCGATCTCGCCGATGCCCCAGAGCTGCGCGCCGAGCACGAGGAGGGCGAACGACGGGATCGCACGGCCGATGTTCGAGACGTTCACCGCCACGTTCCCGCCGCGCCGCGTGTGACCGAGGATGAGGCCGATCGGCAATGCGATCAGCATGGCGATCAGCATCGCGACGATCGTCAGCTGCAGGTGCTCGATCAGTCGGTTCGGGATGCCGGAGTTGCCCGACCAGTGATCGCCGTCGGTGAACCAGTCGTAGACGCGGCCGAGGAAGTCCACGTCAGCGCCCCGCTCGCGCCCACGGCGTGGCAAGCCGTTGCACGCCGAGGAGCAGGGCATCGGCAACGAAAGCCAACAGCACTGACAGCACGGAGCCGACGACGAGCGGTGTGTGGAAGTCGCGGTTGAGCCCGTCGTTGATCAGCTGCCCGAGGCCACCCAAGCCGATGAGCGCGGTGACGGTCACGAGCCCGATGGTGCTGATCGTCGCGAGGCGGATGCCAGCCATGATCGAAGGGAGCGCGAGCGGGATCTCGACCTTCATGAGACGGGCACTGCTGCTGTATCCCATGCCATCCGCTGCGTCCTTCACGGCCGGGGGAACTCCCTCGAGGCCGGTGACGATGTTGCGGGTGAGGATGAAGAGCGTGTATGACGCGAGCGGGATGAGTGCAGTGGTGTGGCTCAAGCCCGTCCACGGCACCAAGATCGCGAACAGAGCGAGCGACGGGATCGTGTAAAGGATCCCCGCGATCGAGAAGGCAGGGGCCTGCAGGAAGCGCCAGTGCACCGCAGCGAGCGACACCGGCACTGCGACGATCAGGCCGAGCAGCACAGCCTCGACGGTGAGCACGATGTGCTCTCGCAGCGCGGCGGTGATGACATCACCGTGGTCGGCAACCCACGACCAACGCACCCACGGATCGCCTTCGGCGAGCACCCCTGCCACGTGCATCACGGCCCGAGCCTGCGAGCGCGGGTGACGTGGCGGATCGAATGACGGCTGTTCGTCAACACTGGCGCCCCCTCGGCGATCCGAGGTCGTCACGCTACCCTCGGTCGCGGTGATACGGCTCGAGCACGTCTCGAAGCGCTATGCCAACGGTCACATCGCAGTGCACGACCTCAGCCTCGACGTCGCAGAGCGGCGAGATCTGCGTGCTCGTCGGCCCGTCAGGCTGCGGCAAGACGACGACGATGCGCATGATCAACCGCCTCATCGAGCCGACGTCGGGACGCATCTTCCTCGGTGACGACGACGTCACCCATGTCGATCCGGTTGAGCTGAGACGACGGATCGGTTACGTCATCCAGAGCGTCGGTCTGTTCCCGCACCAGACCATCGGCACCAACATCGCGACCGTGCCGCGCCTGCTCGGGTGGAACAAGGCGAAGGTAAGGGCGCGCGTCGATGAGCTGCTCGAGCTCGTCGGCCTCGACCCGTCGGTGTACCGCGACCGCTACCCGAGCCAGCTCTCCGGAGGCCAGCAACAGCGCGTCGGAGTCGCCCGCGCACTCGGCGCCGACCCGCCCGTGCTGCTGATGGACGAGCCGTTCGGCGCGATCGACCCGATCACGCGCGATCGGTTGCAGAACGAGTTCCTGCGACTGCAGATCGAGGTGAAGAAGACGGTCGTGTTCGTCACCCACGACATCGAAGAGGCCGTGAAGATCGGCGACCGCATCGCGATCCTCGCCGACGGCGGAGTGCTCGCGCAGTACGACACTCCCTCGGTCATCCTCGGCACGCCGGCCACCGACTTCGTGGCCGACTTCGTCGGCGCCGACCGAGGGCTGAAGCGGCTGAAGGTCACGTGCATCGACCTCGGCCAGCTCGAGCAGCCCACGGTCCTGACTCCGGACATCAGCCTCGAGCAAGCACGCGTCCGCCTCGACGCCGCTCACGAGCAGCACGCCGTGGTCGTCGAGGACAACGGTCACCTGCGGGGCTACCTGATGCGGTCCCGCGCGTTCGGCGAGGGGACCGTGGCCGACCGGGTACGCCGGCTCGATGCGTGGGTGCGCTCGGACGCGACGCTGAAGGACGCGTTCAGCGAGATGCTGCTGCACGACGCGGGATGGGTCGCGGTGCTCGACCACGACGATCGCTTCCTCGGCGTGCTGACCCCCGCCGGCCTCCTCGAAGCCGCCCGCGCCGACGAAGGGGGTCCGGGGGCGGAGCCCCCGGGAATCGCCGATTGATCCGGCTTTGCCGGTCGATCGGCTCGAGGGGTTCGGGTCGCCGAAGGCGACACCGACGAGCTCCGAGGCGAAGGTCTCCTTCGCCGAGGATTCTCAGAACGTGATGATGGTGATCGTGCCGTAGACGAAGAGGCCGCCGGCGATCACGTAGATGAGTGACTTCGTCGCCGCTCGCTTGCCGGGCGAGCGCACGTAGTCGTCGATGATCACGCGCAGGCCGTTCAAGCCGTGGAACAGGGCGAGGGTGAGCAGCGCCCAGTCGTAGGTGCGCCAGAGCGGGTTCTGCCAGCGCTGCCCGACCCACTCTGCGTTCGTGTTGGTGACGTCGTTGAGGATGTGGGTGAGCGCGAAGTGCCCGAGCGCCAGGACCACGAGCACCAGGCCCGAGATGCGCATGAAGAACCACTGCCAGGTCTCGAAGCTCTGGCGGGAGCGGCGCTGACGAGGAGCACCTTTGGGACGGTCGACGACGGTCGCCATCAGAATCGCCCGTCGATCCAGGGCCACAGGATCACGATCGATCCGGGGATGCCGGCGAGCAACACCAGGACCACGACCCAGGTGGTGAGCATGCGCTCACGGCGCACCGCGCCGGGGAAGAAGTCGACCATCACGATCCGCAGCCCGTTGAGCGAGTGGAAGAGCAACGCGAACAGCAGGCCACATTCGAAGACGCGCATGAGGATGTTGCCGTAGAGCTCGTGCACCTCGTTGTAGAGGTCGCCCCCGCGATAGTTGATGAGCGACACGTCGACGATGTGGAGCAGCAGGAAGAAGAAGACGAGGATGCCGCTGGTTCTGTGCGCGACGAACGACCACTGGCCGCTCTTGCCCTTGTAGACCGTCGTGTCGCCGACCTTGAGTGGGCTCACCCACGCCTCCGGTACCAGCGGTTGGCCCAGACCGTCGTCCACGCGACGTAGGCGGAGACCCAGGTGATCAAGGCGGTGACGAGCGCGAGGGCGACGGCGAAGATCCACTGCGCGGTGGTCACGGCGGGCACCCTAGCGGGAGATCTGGGTGGCTCCCCGCGTGTACGGCCACAGCACCTCGGGGATGGCGACCGAGCCGTCGGGCTGCCGATGGGTCTCGACCACCGCAGCCCATACCCGCGGCACCGCGAGGGCCGATCCGTTGAGGGTGTGCACCACCTGATTGCCTCCCCCGGCGGCCGGCCGGTACCTCACGTTTGCACGACGGGCTTGGTAGTCGCTGAACCAGGAGACCGAAGAGACCTCGAGCCACTGGTCGCATCCGGGCGCATAGACCTCGATGTCGAACGTGCGCGCTGAGGAGTTGCCGAGGTCGCCGGCACACAGGTCGACCACGCGGTAGGCGAGCCCGAGTGTCGCGATCGACCGCTCGGCTCGCTCGAGCAGCTCGGTGTGCATCTTCGGCGCCTGCTCCGGCGTGACGTAAGCGAGGATCTCGACCTTGTCGAACTCGTGGACCCGCAGCAGCCCCCGGGTGTCGCGGCCCGCGGAGCCCGCCTCCCGCCGGAAGCACGCGGTGTGCGCCATGAGCCGCATGGGCAGATCGGTCTCGGCGAGCACCTCGTCGCGCGCCAGCGACGTCAGGGGCACCTCGGCGGTCGGGATCGCCCACAGGTCATCGCGTTCGAGGTGATACGCCTCGTCGACGAACTTGGGCAGGTGCCCGGTGCTCACCATCGTGTCGGTGCGCACGAGCGTCGGCGGCCGGATCTCCTCGAACGCGTCGCTGTTCAGGTCGAGGGCGTACTGGATGAGTGCTCGGCTCAGCATCGCCCCCGCGCCGCGGAGCATCGTGAACATCGACCCGGAGAGCTTCGCCGCCCGCTCGAGATCGAGGATGCGCAGGTCAGCGCCGATGTCCCAGTGCGGCACACGCTGGTGAGAGCCGTATGCGTCGGGGTCGAACGCGACGACCCGCAGCACGGGATTGTCTTCCGGTCCGGCGCCGTCGGGCACGTCGTCCGAGGGCAGGTTGGGCGTCGCAAGCAAGATCGCCTCGAGCGCAGCCGCGATCGAGTCGACCGCCGCGTCGAGCTCACGTTCGCGATCCCCCAGCGCACGGCTCTCGGCTTGCAGCGCTTCAGCTCCGGTGATGTCACCCGCCTTGCGTCGCGCTCCCACATCCCGCGACAAGGTCTTGATCCGGTTTCGGAGCTCGTCGCGCTCCGCGACGGACGCACGCTCCCGCCGATCGAGCTCGATCGCCCGATCGATCTCGGCGAGGTCTTCAGATCGACGCGCCAGCGCGGCCTTGACTCCATCGGGATCAGCACGCAGGCGGCGGATGTCGATCATGGGCGGTGACGGTACCCGCCCGGTCTAGGTCGGACGCCCCCAAAAGTGGAATGTGCTCAGCGCGACCAGATACACGCACAGCGCCAGGATGAGGCCGGTGTAGAACGCCTTGCGCAGGATCGGCGCGTCGAACTTGAGGTGCATGAAGTACGCGACGACGGTCAGGAACTTGATCACCATCAACGTGAGCAAGGTCGGCAGGAACAGCGGGCCGAAGTCCACGAAGTACGTGGTGACCTCGAGGGCGGTGAGCCCAGCGAGGATGGCCGCGATCTTGACGTAGGTGGCGTCGGTCGGGCCGTGCGGGACGGCCTCGACGTGGGTGTCGGCCTGATGCTCGAGTGATTCCGTGCTCACTGCAGCTCCCTCACGCCGGGATCAGGTAGACGACGGTGAAGATCACGATCCAGACGATGTCGACGAAGTGCCAGTAGAGGCCGACGATCTCGACCGTCTCGTGCTTCCCCTGATGGATCGTGCCGCGCAACGTCATCATGTACAGGCTCAGCAACATGATGATGCCCACGGTCACGTGGACGCCGTGGAATCCGGTCAGTGTGTAGAACGACGACCCGAACAAGTTGGTCGTGAAGCCGAGACCCTCCCGGTAGAAGACCGTGAACTCGTAGACCTGGCCGCCGACGAAGCACGCGCCGAGCAGCGCGGTCGTGACGAGCCAGGTGCGCGCTCGGGGCATGTCGCCTCGAGTGATCGCGGACACCGCGAGGACCATCGTGAGTGAGCTCATCAGCAGGATGAACGAGCTCACCGAGGTGAACGGGATGTCGAAGATCTGCCGGGGCGCCGGCCCGCCCGCGACGCGGCCGCGGTAGAGCAGGTAGGTCGAGATCAGGCCGCCGAACAGGAGGCACTCCGACCCGAGGAAGAGCCACATGCCGAGCTTGGTGTTGGAGACGCCCGTGTTCGTCGCCGCGTGACCCGCTCCGTGCGCTGGCACCGTCATGTCAGTCAACGGGCACCGCCTCGTCCTCGGCCGCCGCGCTGGGCTCGTCGGCCGACTCGGCCTGCGCGCTGGGCTCCGGGGGCTCCGACGGCTCGTCGTGATGGTCGTCGTCGTCGTGCGGCCCCTCGGGCGCTGTCGCAGGCTCGAGCGCGAGGGCGTAGATGCCGCCGAAGACGATCAGCGCACCGACCACCGAGATCCATCGACTGAAGATCAATCCGGCAGCGATCAGTGGCAGCCCGAACGCGATGACGATCGGCCAGTACGACGGCGACGGCATGTGGATGTGCGCGTCGGGGACCTCGGCCTCCATGACTTCCTTCCACGTCGCGAACTGACGCAGGCCATGGCCGTCTTCGGTCTCCTCGTACTTGCGATGCCAGAACTCGTCGAGGTGGGTGATCTGGAGCGTGGAGTCGAAGTTGTGCGGCTTCGGGGGCGACGTCGTCATCCACTCGATCGTGCGGGCATCCCACGGATCGTCCGGCGCCTGCGGGCCTCGCGCGCTCTTGATCACGTTGATCAGGAACATCAGGACACCCGCCGCGACGATGAACGAGCCGATCGACTCGATGAGGTTCCAGGTGTCGAAGCCCATGCCCGGCGCATAGCGGTACATGCGCCGCGGCTGGCCTTCGAGGCCGACGATGTGCATCGGACCGAACGTCAGGTTCATGCCGATGAACATGAGCCAGAAGTTGATCTTGCCCAGCGTCTCGCTGAGCATGCGCCCGAAGACCTTGGGCCACCAGTAGTAGAACCCGGCGAAGAGGCCCATCACCGCGCCACCGAAGAGCACGTAGTGGAAGTGGGCGACGATGTAATAGGTGTCGGTCTGCTGCGTGTCGGACGGTGCGACCGCGTGGGTGACACCTGACAGGCCACCGATCGTGAAGAGCACGACGAGGCCGATCGCGAACATCATCGCCGTAGTGAGGCGCAGGCGGCCGCCCCACATCGTCGCGAGCCAGTTGATGATCTTCACGCCGGTGGGCACCGCGATGAACATCGTCGAGAGCGAGAAGGCCGCGACGGACACCGGGCCGATGCTCGACGCGAACATGTGGTGGGCCCACACGCCCCAGCCCATGAACCCGATGGCGACGCCTGAGAAGACGACGAACGGGTAGCCGAACAGCGGCTTGCGGGAGAAGACGGGCAGCACCTCGGACACGATGCCGAAGCTGGGCAAGATGAGGATGTACACCTCTGGATGCCCGAAGATCCAAAATAAGTGCTGCCAGAGCAGCGGGTCGGCGCCCTCTTTGACTTCGAAGAAGTTGGCGCCGAAGAGTCTGTCGAACTGCAGCAGAAACAGCGCCACCGTGATCACCGGGATCGCGAAGAGCAGCAGGAACTGGATGACCAGCGCCATCCACGTGAAGATCGGCATCCGCATGAGCGACATGCCCGGAGCGCGCATGTTCAGCACGGTCACGATGAGGTTGATCGCACCCGTGAGGGACGCGATGCCGGTGATCTGCAAGCCGAGCGCCCAGAAGTCCATGCCGTGCGAGGGTGAGAACACGACGGTGGTGTTCGGCGCGTAGGCGAACCATCCACCGTCGGGGGCGCCGCCCAAGAACCAGGAGAGGTTCAGGAAGATGCCGCCGAAGAGGAAGCACCAGTAGCTGAACGCGTTGAGCCGCGGGAACGCGACGTCTCGCGCGCCGATCTGCAGCGGGATCAGGTAGTTCGAGAAGGCAGCCGCCATCGGCATCACGAAGAGGAACACCATCGTGGTGCCGTGCATGGTGAACAGCTCGTTGTAGATCTGCGCAGACAGGATCGTGCCGTTCGGACGGGCGAGCTGGAGACGGATCAGCAGCGCCTCGCAACCGCCGACGACGAAGAAGAACATCGCCGTCGCGCCGTACAGCAGGCCGATCTTCTTGTGGTCGACCGTCGTGATCCAGCTGCGCCACCCGGTGTCGGCGGTGGGCCGTGAGAAGACGCCGAGCGCTTCGACAGGGGTGACGACCTTGGCCCGTTCCAGCTCGATTCGGGGTTCATCGATGATTGCCATGCGACGCTCCGCTTACGAGAGGGTGGACAGGTAGGCAACGAGGTTGTCGATCTCAGCCTCGGTGAGGTTGAGGTTCGGCATCCCTCGCTGCTGATCAGCGGCCATGGGGACGAGCGCGTTCGGATCGCGCAGCCACGATTCGAGGTTGGAGCGGTTGAGGCACTCCTTCGGCGTACCGGTCGGACCGGGTGGCGGCACGTCGCAGTCGGACGTGATCAGGGGATAGGTCGCCCCCGCGAACACCGTGCGGCTCATGAGGTGGGTGAGGTTCGGCGCCGCGCCCGAGACGAGCGGCACGTCCTTCGGATCGCTCACGCCCGTGATCGCATGACACGAGGCGCAGCCGCGACCGTTGAAGGTGTCGAGACCTGCCTTCGCCGCCGCGTCCGTCGGAGTGGCTGCAGGCTTCTGCTGGTTCGCGACCCACGCGTCGAAGTCGTCGGGAGAGAGTGCGACCGCGCGGATGCGCATGTTCGCGTGCGACAGCCCGCAGAACTCGGTGCACTGCCCCCAGTACTCGCCGGCGGTGTTCGCCTCGAACGTGATGCTGGACACGCGACCGGGAACCGCGTCGCGCTTGCCGTTCAGCGCCGGGATCCAGAACGAGTGGATGACGTCGCGGGAGCTGATGCGCACCTGCACATCGCGTCCAGTGGGGATCACGATCTCGTTCGCGGTGACGATGCCCTGCTCGGGGTAGTCGAACTCCCACCACCACTGCTGACCGACGACGTCGACCACCATCGCGTCTTTGGGCTTCTGGGCGAGATCGAACACGGTGGCGACCGTCGGGACCGCGACGAGCATGAGAAGGACCCCGGGCACGATCGTCCACGCGATCTCGAGCTTCGAGTTGCCATGGATCTGCGTCGGCACCTCGTCCTCCGGGTGCTTCTTCGCCCGGAACTGGAACAGGATGATCGCCACCGCCGCGATCACGAGCACGCCGACCACTCCGGCGATGATGAACACCGGCACCTGCAGGTTGTTGATCTTCTCGGACTGCGAGCCCTTCGGGTCGAAGATGTTCTGCGGTGAGTTGTTGTCGGAGCAGGCCGCGAGCACGAGGGCGAGGAGGCCGACGGGCACGAGCACGCGCCCACGCGTCACGCTGGATCGCCTCACGCCGCGCACGCTAGCCGTCGTGTTCTGAGCCTCGGAATTGCTCACCGCGTCGCTCACAGCACCGTCACCGAGCCGACGATGGGGGCGCTGCCACCCTCGACCCGGAGCTCGTAGACGCCGGGGTTGACGATGTACGCGGTCATCACCTGGCGAGCGGGCCCTTCGACCTCGCCCGTCGAGATCTGGCCCGTGTCACCGAGGTCGAGGACGAGGCTCCGCGTCGTTCCCGAGTCGGCGTTGGTGAAGAGCACGTTGCAGACCAGCGCCTTCGGGATGATGAACTGGTTCGGCACCATCTGGTTGCCCTGCACCGTGACGCGCGCGCACGGCGACGCCTGGTCGCTCACGGTGTTGGGGCGCGAGGCCTCCTTCTCGTCTGCGGCAGCGTGGAAGTCGCGCTCGCCGATGCCGACCGCGATGCAACCTGCGGTGATGACCGCGATGCCGAGCACGAGCAGCAGGACGGCACCGAACCCGCCGGACTTCTCCTTGCTCAGCGTCGAGACGACGGCTCCGAGCAGCAGGGCGGCCCCGAAGATGATGAAGACGATGACCGCGGCGTCCTTCGAGATCGAGAGCAGCACCCGCGAGAAGCCCAGCACGATGATGCCGCCGCCGAGGAGGGCGAAGAGCGGGTACTCGATCGGCCGGAGCACCTGGTCGCGCAGCGACTGGTTGTAGGTCGCATCGGCGGAGGCACGGTCGGACCATGCCCGCACCATCCACTCGATCGTCGTCGCTGCAAGCAAGAAGATGCCGGCGAGGAACACGAACCGCTCGGTGACGAGCCCGATCGCGGTGAGCGAGAGGGCGAAGCCCGCGACCAGCGGCCATCCGCTCGGCGACACGGGTTCCTCGGTGCCGTACTCACCCTCGGCATCGGCGGCGGAGCTCGCGCCGACCGAGGCCGGCACGGAAGCGTCGCGGTACGCCACGGCGATGCATCCGAGGAAGAAAGACGCGAACGCCACCGACAACAGGACGACGACGCCGAACGGATCCCAGTGGCTGTCGAAGCCGTACGCGAGGGCACCCACGACGCCGAGGACGCTCAGGCCGTAGAAGAGCTTCGATCCAGTGGTGAACATCGGTCCCTACTTGAGGACGAACAGGAAGTACCACACGGCCAGGTACGCCACGACAGTGAAGTCCCAGAAAAGCGTCGCGGCGGCGATGCCTTCGTGCTCCTTCGCCGAGTAGCGGCCCCCCAACGTGCGGAACGCCATGAGCCCGATGAAGACCATGGCGCAGACGAGCAAGACCATGAACGCGCCGGCGATGGTGACGACCATGACCGAGTACACGTTCTCACGCACCTGCAAGTGCATCTGGTTGAACGAGAACGCCATCGCGTTGAGCGCCGCGAACCCGAGCACGATCGTGAGACCCAGCGCGATGTACGAGTTCCGTCGATCGCTTTGCCCGATCGCCCAGAGTGCCCAGTGCATGACGACGACCGAGCCCACGAGGGTGATGGCCACGACGTTGACCGTGACCTGGGGGAAGGTGATCGACGACGGCACCCACGTTGCGGTGGTGCCGCCCGCGGCATCGCGCATCGCGAGGTAGACGGCAAGGAAGCCACCGACGAGCATCGCTCCGGCCGCGACCACCAGCGCGGTGCCGACCATCAGCAGGCGAGGACGGGGAGGAGCCGGCGCTGCGGGGAGTGCGAGCATCTGCGTCGCCATCACGCCTCCTTCGCGGCGGCTTCGCGCTGATCGAGCAGCGGACGATCAGAGGTGATCTCGGGCAACGGCCCGGTGAAGTTGCCGTTCGGCGGCGGCGAGGTGGTCATCCACTCCAACGTGTGGCCCTCCCACGGGTCGTCCCCGGCGAGCTCGCCCTTGGTGAATCCCCGGATGAGCAGGAGCACGCCCCCGGTCATGAGGATCACGACGGCGATGGCACCGGCGGCGACGCATGCGTTGAAGAAGCCCGTGCCGCCGCGGCCGACGTAGTTGGTCTCGCCCGCCGGCTGATCCAGAAGTCCGGCCGCGAGGTTGCCGCCCGCCATCAGCGCGATGCACAGGAACAGGAGCACCGCGAGGGCGCTCGCCGCCAGCTCGGACACCCGGCGACCCCAGATCTTCGGACCCCAGAGCACGAGCGCACCGAACCCGCCGAGCAGACCTGCGCCTACGACGACGAGCTCGTACTGCCCCTGCTGCCACGTGGTGCCGGTGAGCTGGAGGGAGTTGAACGTGCTGAGCGCGCCGGCGACGGTGCCTGCGAGCACGAGCAGCGTGGCCGTGAGCGCGAAGAGCAGCGGCGCTCGCAGCGTCGGTCGGTTCTTGCCGAGGACGCGGAGCGAGATCAGGAGCACGATGAGCACGGGCACGACCGACCCGATCACCATCACCTTGTAGAACCCGCGGTCGGTGACCTCCGGGGACAGCACCGGCTGCAGGTAGGCGCCGAAGCCGAGCACGCCCATCAGCGTGAGAGCGCCGACCATGATCGTGCCCTGCGGCGGCACTGGACGGCGCCGGGCGAAGATCGGTGCGACCTCTGCGAGCAGCGCGATCGCCGGCAACGCGTAGATGTAGATCTGCGGCTGCGCGACCGTCCACGCGATGCGCGGGCTGATGCCGAAGTTGCCGCCGAAGGCGATGCGCCCGTAACGGTGATCGACCCACATCAGGATCAGGTTCGCCAGCAGCACCGGCAGAGTCAGAAGGAGCAGCAGCACGCCGACCAGGAATCCCCATGCCGCGAGCGGCGTCTGATCGGTCGTCATGCCCGGAGCACGCAGAGCCAGCACGCTGGCGCCGACACACACTGCGCCGAGCATCAGCGCGAGCACGAGCGCACTGAACGAGACCAAGAAGAGGTCGACGCCCTTCGCATCGCCGCCGCCAGGACCGCCGTTCATGATGTAGCTGGCGATCATCACCGCGGAGGCGACGAGCCATCCCCAGAAGGACGCGGCGGCGGCCCGCGGGAAGGCGACGGTCCGCGCCCCCACCTGCAGGGGGACGACGCAGATCGCGATGCCGAGGAACAGCGGCACCGTGAAGAGGAAGGCCATGCCGAGCGCGTAGAGGGAGAAGAGCTGGCCGACCGCGTTCAGCTTCAGGATCTGGGTGCCGCTGGAGTCGATGCGCTCGATGCCGAGGAGCGCCGCGATCACCATCCCGGCGATGCCATAGACGAGCGCGGCCCCGATGAAGAGGCGGCCGACCTTCTTGTGATCGCCGGTCGTGAGCCACGCCGCGGCGCCAACCGGCTGGGGCGGTGCGGCGGCGACGGGAGAGCCGGACGACGCAGATGCGTCGGCCGCCGAGATGTCGTCGGGGCGAGTATCCGTGATCGTCATGGGCACGCAGACCTCGACGGAGCGACCGGGCGTCGGAGAGCGGGGCCGAGACTACACAGGCGACCCAGGGTCCCAAGAAGACCGGTCACGCGAGCCCGCCTCGTCACCGCACGAGGACGTCGATGGCCATCGCCGCGAACAACACGGTGATGTAGGAGATCGAGTAGGTGAAGAGGCGCATCGCGTTGCCCGTCGTGGGCGCGGCGCGCAGCTTGGCCGCCAAGGCGATGAAGCCCAGCCCCGCCACGACGGCGGCGACGATGTAGATGACTCCCAGGTCGGCGACCGGCGCCAGGAGCAGCGACGCACCGAACAGTGCGACCGTGTACCGAAGGATCGGATCGGCCGCCCGGCGCGAGCCGACGACCGCAGGCAACATCGGCACGTCCGCGGCGCGGTAGTCGTCCGCGTAGCGGATGGCGAGCGCCCAGAAGTGCGGCGGCGTCCACAGGAAGATGATCAGGAACATGACGAACGGCGCCCAAGCGAGGGAACCGGTGACCGCCGACCACCCCACCAGCACGGGCACCGCGCCCGCCGCCCCACCGATCACGATGTTCTGACGAGACGTGCGCTTCAGCCACATCGTGTACACGAAGACGTAGAACAGCGTGGCCGCGAGCGCGAGCGCCGCGCTCAACAGGTTCACGAGCAGCGCAAGCCAGACGAAGGCGGCGACCTCGAGCAGGACGGCGAAGACCATCGCTTCGCCCGGAGCGACCAGTCCGGTGACGAGCGGCCGGTGTTGCGTGCGGGGCATCAGCCGGTCGATGTCGCGGTCGACGACCATGTTGATGGCGTTCGCGCCGCCCGCCGCCAGCGATCCGCCCACGAGGGTGGCGACCATGAGCCAGATCGACGGCCATCCCCCTTGGGCGACGACCATCGTGGGGATCGTCGTGACGAGGAGCAGCTCGATGATGCGCGGCTTGGTCAGCGCAACGAAGCCTGCGAGACGGGTCTTGGCCTCACCGTGGTCGCGGTGACCGAGCACGACTCCGAGCCGCGACGGCACGAGAGGGCGGCTGGCGAGGGCCATAGCGAGAGGGACACTACGCCCGTTGCCGGGGGGTGCCCTAAACGGCGGCGCAGGAACCATCACAGCGCGGCTTGCGCTGGGCGAGACTGGGACCCGTGCCCCCCGGCGACGTCCAGACGAGTCCGAGCAAGGGCGACGCCCCCGCGGCCGATGACGTGGTCGAACCCGACTACCCGTGGGTCGTCATCGTGTGGAACGACCCCATCAACCTGATGTCCTACGTGGTCCTGGTCTTCCAGAAGCTCTTCGGCTACAGCCGGGACAAGGCGACCCAGCTCATGCTCGACGTCCACCACAAGGGTCGGGCGGTGGTCTCGAACGGCAGCCGCGAGAAGGCCGAGCTGGACGTGTTCCGCCTCCACGAGCACGGCCTCTGGGCGACGATGCAGCAGGACAAGTGATCATGTGGCCGTGAACCGGCGGAGGATCAAGCGCACGAAGAAGGGCGACTTCGAGCTCCGCCTGCCGAGCGAGGAGCGCACTGTGGTGCGGTCGCTCGTCGCCCAGATGCGCGAGATCTTGACGGAGGACGCCGATCCGGGCCTCCGCCGCCTCTATCCGACCGCGTACGCCGAGGACGCTGAGCTCGACGAGGAGTACCACCGGCTCGTCCACGACGACCTCCTCGCTCGCCGGCTTGCTGCGTTCGAGACGGTCGAGACGACGCTCGACGCCGAGCGGCTCGACGAGGAGCAGCTGGGGGCCTGGATGGGCGCGCTGAACGACATCCGCCTCGTGATCGGCACGAAGCTGGACGTCTCCGAGGACCCCTCCTTCGAGATCTCCGACGACGACCCCGATGCGCCCGCGTTCGCGATCTACGCGTACCTCGGATGGCTGCTCGAACAGGTCGTCGACGCCCTCAACCCGTGACCGGAACCCCAGGAGCAGCACAGCCACCGGCTGCTACTGTCTCGCAGGCTCTCAACTGGGTCCGGCCCCCATCGTCTAGCGGCCTAGGACACCACCCTTTCAAGGTGGCGGCACGGGTTCGAATCCCGTTGGGGGTGCCACAAGCGCTGGTCCCGTGGTGCAGTTTGGAGTGCACGCCGGCCTGTCAAGCCGGAGGTCGCGGGTTCAAATCCCGTCGGGACCGCCACGTCGCAAGTTCACACGGTCGGGTAGCTCAGTTGGCAGAGCGCGCGCCTGAAAAGCGCGAGGTCACCGGATCGACGCCGGTCCCGACCACCAGTTCCGCACTCTCGCCGGACACCGCGAGCAGATCGATCGGTGTGCCTTCGCTCAGGCGTCAGCGTTCCTCGTCACATCTCCGTGAGGGTCAACGGCAAAGGTCGGTGGCCGTCGCTGCATCTCAGTCAGCCCGTCTCCCATCCACGGGCGATCACCAAATGAGTCGGCCCGATCGAGAAACTCCGTGAGCGGCACGCTTTCATCGTCACCGGCCGACAGCACGTCAATCACCGTGGCGGTCCCCGCGTCGAAGTCGAGCGTGACGTCGTAAATGTTGAACGTGCACGTCACGGCACCCGACGTACGCCCGCTCGCCTCGTCCAAGAATCGTCTCCGCTCGAACGGCGACGAGTCAGACCAGAACGCCTCGACCAACGACGTCACGCTCACACCTTGCCCGGGATGCCCTTGGTTTGCAGGCCGGGTGCGGCACCCTCCCTCACCAATCGCATTCTCACCCGAGACGGCGAGCAGATCGGCAGCTATGCGCTCGTTGGGTTACGGCGATATGTCTCGCAAAAATGCGGTCACTCGCCTTGAGGTAACGCCAGGCCGTCTGCGTCGCGTCGCGAACTTCGGTCGAGCCATCGGACCCTTGAGGGTGTGCGCCCGCGGGATCGCCTATCCCGACTGTCAAGCGCGCTACTGCACCGTCGAGAAGTCGGTCGGCCGCCAGAACTCGTTTCGGATGCTCGCGACGATCTTGTCGGGTGTCTCGCTCGCGACCCGGGCGGAGATCCAGTCCGGGTCCGCAACGAACCTGGGCCACTTCTCCTCGCGCTCGGCGAGCGATTCCCAGGCCACCAGGTAGTGCAGCACCTGGTTGTTCTCGCCGACTTCGACTGTCCAGAAGCCGGCCGTGCGGATGCCGTGCTTCTCCCACAGGCCGAGCGTGGTCGTGCGGAAGCGGTCGAGCAGGGCTGGCAGGCGACCCGGCAGGCACGTGTAGGCCCGGTACTCGTAGATCACTGGCGGGAACCTAGCCCCGATCTGGTGTGTCTTGGCTCGCCGCCTAACACCCTCTCAATCCGCTTTCTCACCCGACACCGCGAGCAGATCGGCAGTTAGGGCGTTCGCTCGCCGATGACGCGATCAACACACCTAGCCCAGTCGTGCCACTGAGCCGGGTCACTCGTCTCTAGCGGATCCGTCGGCCACGTGCCCTCCGCCATCCACGCGACCAGCAACATCAAGGCCTCGGATCGCTCGCGCTCATTGAACTGTTCGATGAAGTAGCGGGCCGCTCGAAACGCCGCTCGCTCAAGACCCGCTCCGACACCCGCTCAGATTGCCCGGTATGCGCTTGGTCTGCAGGGGCCGAATGGCGGTCCCCTCCTCAACCGCAATGTGGACGTGCATGACGACGGGCCGAGGACGCTCGGCTTGGTGAGTGGCGACCGGGAGCGCATAACTGGCCCGTCTGCCGAAGGCTCATCCCGCTCACTGTCGCCCGAGAAGTGTTGCGAGTGCCGCCCCTATGGGGCGGCTGGTGCAACGCCTCGGCGACGGCCGAAGACGAAGTAGGCGAGCGGGATGATCCCGGCCGAGTTCACGATCGTCGACACTGCCCAGACCCGCTTTGAGCCCTTCACCTGCTCCGCCGGGCGCCGTTTGAGGTCTGCGAGCATCAAGACCTTCAGCACCGTCTCCACCGCCGCCACCACGGTGATGATCCTGCGGTTCCGTTCGCTCAGGTCGCTCCATCGCTTGTGCATCGCTCAGGCGCCGCCCTCGTAGTCGAAGCCGAGGTCGGGCGCGGTCACGAGCGCGTGGAAGGCGATGCCCTCGGCCGCGGCGAGCTCGGCGCCGGTGCCCCCTCGGTCGACGACGACGAGGATCATCACGGGATCCGCGCCGAGATCACGGATGACCTTGGCCGCCTCGAGCGCTGAGGTGCCGCGGGTCGCGGTGTCCTCGGTGACGACGACCTTGTCGCCGGGGAGCAACGGACCGGCGATGCGACCCATCACGCCGTGGTCCTTCGCCTCGCGGCGGATGCTGAAGGAGCGCAGCTGACGGCCACGCGTCGCCCCTACCGCTGCGATGCCGAAGGCAACGGGATCCGCACCTTGCGTGAGCCCTCCGATGGCAGTCGCGTCGAGCGGGATCGCTTCGAGCGCCGCCTCGGCGACGAGCAACACGCCGTCGGGACGGCAGACCGTCTGCTTCGAGTCGATGAACCAGGTGCTGTGCTTGCCGGACTTCAGGACGAAGTCACCAGTGCGCACGGAATGGGTACGCAAGTGCTCGATGAGCGCATCACTCGCCACGACCTGCAAACTACTGCCGTGATCCTTCGCATCTTCACCGAACCCCAGCAAGGCGCGAGCTACGACGACCTGCTCGCTGTCGCTCTCCGAGCGGAGGAGCTCGCGTTCGACGCGTTCTTCCGTTCCGACCACTACCTGAAGATGGGATCGGTGTCAGGGCTGCCCGGCCCGACCGACGCCTGGACGACCCTGGCCGGGCTCGCGCGCGACACGAGTCGCATCCGCCTCGGCACGATGGTCACGTCGATGACGTTCCGCTTCCCGGGACCGCTGGCGATCACGGTCGCTCAGGTCGACGCGATGAGCGGCGGACGCGTCGAGCTCGGGCTCGGCGCGGGCTGGTACGAAGCCGAGCACAAGGCGTACGGCATCCCGTTCCCTCCGCTCGGAGAGCGGTTCGATCGTCTGACCGAACAGCTCGCGGTGATCAGCGGGCTGTGGTCGACGAAGGAGGGCGACACGTTCGCGTTCGACGGCACGCATTACCCCGTGTCGGATTCACCCGCGCTGCCGAAGCCGGTGCAGCAGCCCCATCCGCCGATCATCGTCGGTGGTGGAGGCGCGAAGCGCACGCCGGCACTCGCGGCGAAGTACGCCGCCGAGTACAACCTTCCGTTCGCGTCGATCGCCCGATTCCAGGAGCAACGCGACCGCGTGAGAGCCGCGTGCGAGGCGATCGGTCGCGATCCCGATTCGATCATCCAATCCGCTGCGCTCGTGCTCTGCTGCGGCAAGGACGAGGCAGAGGTCAAGCGGCGCGCCGAGGCGATCGGCCGTGACGTCGACGAGCTCCGCAAGAACGGCGCCGCCGGTACGCCCGACGAGGTCGTCGAGACGTTGGGGCGCTGGCAGGCGGCCGGCGCGGAGCGCATGTACCTCCAGACGCTCGATCTGTCCGACCTCGATCACCTGTCGTTAATCGCCGCCGAGGTCGCGCCGCACCTGAGTTAGACCGGAGCGGTGACCGACCTCCGCTCCCTGCTCCACCACACGGCAGATCACGCCGCCGACTTCCTCGAAGGTCTCGACGACCGGCCCGTCGCCGCGACCGCGGGCTACGCGGAGATGGTGAGGGCATTCGAGGGCGACGTGCCCGAGCAAGGCCGGGCATCGACGGAGGTCGTCGACGACCTCGTGCGGCGAGCCGGGCCGGGGCTCGAGGGGATGCCGAGCGCGCGCTACTTCGGGTTCGTGATCGGGGGGCACCTCGACGCGACGCTCGCGGCCGACAACCTCACGGCAGCGTGGGATCAGAACACCACCCTCGCCGCATCGACGCCCGCCGCCGCCGCTTGCGAAGAGGTCGTCGGCCGGCAGCTCGCATCGGTGCTCGGTCTTCCGTCCGGTCTCTCGTTCGCCCTCGTGACCGGCGGGATGATGGCGAACTTCACGGCACTCGCGGCGGCGCGCCACTCGGTGCTGCGCGTCCACGGATGGGACAGCGAGCGCGACGGGTTGCAAGGCGCTCCGCGCGTGCGGCTGATCGTGGGCGCCGAGCGCCACGGCACCATCGACCGCGCATTGCGATACCTCGGGTTCGGCACCGCGACGCTCGAGATCGTCGAGACCGACGCGCAGGGGGCGATGTCCGCGGCTGCGCTCGCCGGCGTGCTCACGTCACGACCGAAGGGCCCCACCATCGTGTGCGCGCAAGCGGGCAACGTGAACTCGGGCGCGTTCGATCCGTTCGGGGAGATCTGCGACCTCACTCACGAGCACGGCGGGTGGGTGCACGTCGACGGCGCGTTCGGTCTGTGGTCGGGCGCGAGTCCGTCACGCCGCCACCTCGTCGAAGGAGTCGACCGAGCGGATTCGTGGGCGACTGACGCGCACAAGTGGTTGAACGTTCCGTATGACTGCGGCATCACGTTGACCGCACACCCGAGCGACCATGCCGGCGCGTTCGGCCTCCGCGCCGACTACCTCGTCTTCAGCGACGGCACGCGCGACCCGATGGACTTCACCCCGGAAGCGTCGCGACGAGCGCGGGCGTTCACGGTGTGGGCTGCCCTGCAGAGCCTCGGACGTGCCGGCATCGCCGATCTCGTCGAACGGTGTTGCGCTCGGGCTCGACAGTTCGCCGATGCGCTCTCCGCCATCCCCGGTGTCGAGGTGGCGAACGACGTCGTGCTGAACCAGGTGGTCGTGCGATTTCCGGGCCTCGACGGCGTGCTCGAGGCGATCGTCGCGAGCGGAGCGTGCGTGGTCACACCGACGACCTGGCGCGGCGAGCCGGGGGTTCGCATCTCGGTGTCGAATTGGCAGACGTCCGAGGAGGACGTCGACCGGTCAGTGGCAGCGATCCGCGCCGCGGTCGCTGACCGTCAGGGAGCCTCAGCGGACCAGCGTCACGGCACGAGGGTGAGCTGACCTGACCCGGCCACGACCTCGCCGACGATCACGGCTTCGTGGCCGTGCGCACGCAGGACCTGATGGGCGATCACCGCGTCCTCGGGCGCCACTGCCACCACCATCCCGATGCCGAGGTTGAAGACACGCTCCATCTCGGCTTCGACGACGCGGCCGACGCGCTCGATCTCCCCGAAGATCGGCGGCACCTCCCAGGTCGATCGGTGGATCACCGCGTCGAGGCCGTCGGGCAGCATCCTGGGCACGTTGCCGGGCAAACCACCGCCGGTGACGTGCGCGATCCCGTGGGGTTGCCGTTGGGTCGCAAGCGCGAGGATGGCGGGCGCGTAGATGACCGACGGCAGTAGCAGCTCGTCGGCGAGGGAGTGCGGCGCACCCTCCCACGCGGGATCGTCGAGGTGTCGTCCTCCGACCTCGAGGAGCACGCGGCGTGCGAGCGAGTAGCCGTTGGACCGCAGCCCCGGGGAGGGCAGCCCGAAGAGCACATCGCCCGCGCGCATCAGGTTGGGAGTCACGAGACGGGCTCGCTCGACGACGCCCACGGCGAAGCCCACGAGATCGAACTCGCCCTTCTCCATCGCGCCGGGGTGCTCGGCCATCTCGCCGCCGATGAGCGCGCAGCCGGCCTGGCGGCATCCGTCGGCCACGCCGGCGACGAGCCGTTCCACCTGCTCGGGGTCGAGATGACCGACCGCGATGTAGTCGAGGAACCACAGCGGCTCGGCACCCTGGCACGCGATGTCGTCGACGCACATCGCGACGAGGTCGATGCCAACGGTGTCGAACCGTGCGGTCGCGGTCGCGACCATCGCCTTCGTGCCCACGCCGTCGGTCGACGAGACGAGCACCGGATCGTCGTACTTCGCCGGCTCGAGCGCGAAGAGCGCGCCGAACCCGCCGATGCCCCCGAGCACCTCGGGCCGGGTCGTCGACATCACGTGCGGGCGGATGCGCCGCACTGCCTCTTCGCCGGCGTCGATGTCGACCCCGGCGGCGCGGTAGCTCTCGGACGCCATCAGGCCGGAGTCGGGCGCAGCCGCTGGGTCTTCCAGCACGTGCTTCGACAGCGTCGCCGGCACCGCCACCGGATAGATGCCCGTGAGGCACGCCGTGCAGAAGCCCGCGCCGACCGCGCCGGTCGCGGAGACGAGACGATCGAGGTCGAGGTAGGCCAGCGTGTCTGCCCCGACATAGCCCCTGATCTCGTCGACCGTCAGGTTGGCGGCGAGCAGCTCACCGCGTTCGCCGGTGTCCATGCCGTAGAAGCAGGGCCACCGATACGGCGGTGACGAGATGCGCAGATGCACCTCGGCCGCGCCCGCCTCCCGCAGCATCGCGACGATCGCACGGGTCGTGGTGCCGCGCACGATCGAGTCGTCGACGACGATGACCCGCTTGCCGGCGATGTTCTCGCGCAGCGGGTTCAGCTTCATGCGCACACCGCGCGAACGCAGCTCTTGGCTCGGCGCGATGAACGTGCGTCCGATGTATCGGTTCTTGACCAGCCCCTGGCCGTAGGGGATGCCACTGCGGCGCGCGTATCCCTCGGCGGCGGGCGTCGCCGACTCGGGCACGCCCATCACCATGTCGGCCTCGACCGGCGCTTGCTCGGCGAGCTGCTCACCCATGTGGATGCGGGCCTGGTGGACACTGCGGCCGTAGAGCTGCGCATCGGGGCGGGCGAAGTACACGAACTCGAACAGGCAGAGCTTGGGTTCGATGCGCTCGAGCGGGAAGGGGCGCACCGACCGCGGCCCGGTGGCATCGATGACGACCATCTCGCCGGGGTCGAGCTCGCGCACGAAGTGGGCGCCGACGATGTCGAGCGCGGGCGACTCGGACGCGAGCACCCATCCCCCGTCGAGGCGGCCCAAGCAGAGAGGCCGGAAGCCGTTCGGATCTCGGACGCCGATCACGTGATCCGCATCCGCGAGTACCAGCGAGAACGCACCCTCGAGACGCGGAAGCACTTCGTTCAGCGCGATCACGAGCGGCGTGTCGTCGCCGTCGGCATCGTGCGCGCCGTCGAGAGGATCGTGGTGCCCGAGCGCGTGGGCGAGCAGCTCTGCGATCAGATCGCTGTCTGAGGTGACGGTGCCCGGCAGCATGCCGGCTCCGTCCGCGAGCGCCGCGGTGTTCACGAGGTTGCCGTTGTGGCCGAGCGCGAACTCGAGCCGGCCCACGTCGCGGTACACGGGCTGCGCGTTGCGCCATGTGCTCGAGCCGGTCGTCGAGTAGCGGGTGTGACCGATCGCGGCGTGGCCGGTCAGCGCGGCGAGCGTGCGGTCGTCGAACGCGTTCGAGACGAGCCCCATGTCCTTCACGACGGTCAGCGTGTGTCCGTCACTCACGGCCATGCCGGCCGACTCCTGACCGCGATGCTGCAACGCGTACAGCCCGAGATAGGTGAGGTGAGCGACGTGTTGGCCGGGGGCGTACACCCCGAAGAGCCCACAGGCTTCCTTGGGGGTCTCCGCTTCGTCAGCAGCGGCCTCCGTCACCGGTTCATGATGGCACGGGCCTCACCCGTTCCGACGCCAGCCTGATAGACACCCGGGCGCATGGGACGACTGGACGGCAAGGTTGCGCTGATCAGCGGGGGCGCACGGGGGCAAGGAGCGGCGGAAGCGCGGCTTTTCGCGGCCGAGGGCGCAAAGGTGATGGTCGGCGATGTGCTCGACGAAGACGGCGAGGCGCTCGCTCGTGAGCTGACCTCCGACCGGGGTGCATATCGCCATCACGACGTCACCGACGAAGGCCAGTGGTCCGGCATCGTCACCGAAGCACTCGAGCGGTTCGGTCAGCTCGACATCCTCGTGAACAACGCCGGCATCTTCCGGATCCTCCCCATGATGCAGACGTCGCTCGACGACTACCGCCAGATCAACGACGTGAACCAGATCGGCGTCTTCCTCGGGATGAAGGCCGCGACCCCTGCGCTCATCGAGCGCGGCGGCGGCTCGATCGTCAACATCTCGTCGATCGCTGGGACTGCGCGGTTCGGCAGGATCGTTCGCCTACTCCTCCAGCAAGTGGGCGGTGCGGGGGATGACGAAGTGCGCGGCGCTCGAGCTCGCGGCGTTCAAGGTGCGGGTCAACTCGATCCACCCGGGCATCATCGACACGCCGATGGCACAGGAGTTCGTGAAGTTCGGCGTGCTCGAGGCAGTGCGTGAGCGCATCCCGATGGGAGAGCTCGCGTCGCCCGAAGAGGTCGCGCGCCTCGCGCTCTTCCTCGCATCGGACGACAGCACCTACTGCACTGGCGCCGAGTTCATCGTCGACGGGGGGATGACGACCGGCCTTTGAGCACGACCTCGGCCGAGCACGATCTCGGCGAGGTTCGCCAGGTTGCGGTGCCAGACGCGCCGCAAGATCCACGCCCCGACGCCCCCTCCGAGCGGCCCACCGAGCCACCACGGGAATCGCAACGACTCGTCCCATGTGAAGATCGTGCGGCCGTCGGGTGACGTCGCGAGCGTGAAGCGGCCCTGACCCGACACGACACCGGTGTGCCGCACGCCGATGACACTCCCCTCGACCCACTCCGTGATCTCCATGCGGTCGGTGAGGGAGATCGGCCCGACGCGGGTCTTGCAGTCGAACGTCGTGCCGACACCCGCGCGCCGGGCGGACGTGAACGTGATGGCCACGGCGTCCTCCATCCAGACGACGTGATCTTCGATCCGGCGGACGAGGCTCCAGACCTCATCGGGCGACGCGTCGATCTCGATGCGCACGAGCACACCGACCATGTGCGGCCTGCCTCAGGTGAGCACGGGACGGAGCCGGCTCGCGGCGAACTCGGGCGGGGTGATGTTGATCATCACGCCCGTGCCTCGCTCGAAGCCGGCGACGCTCACGAGCTTCGGCCAGATGTGCACGTGCCAGTGGAACTGACGGTCGTGGCGGAACGGCGCGGTGTGGAAGACGAGGTTGTAGGAGATGTCACCGAGGCGCTCGCGGAGCAACCGCATCGCGTCGCGGAGCACGAGGCCCGACGTCGTGAGGTCGGCCTCGGGCGATGCGGTGAGATGGGGACGGTGCTCCTTCGGGATCAGGAGCATCTCGTACGGCGTGCCGCTCCAGTACGGGCACACCACCACGGCGCGATCAGTGTCGACCACCACGCGGATGTCTTCCGCCAGCTCTGCCTCGACGGTCGCGCAGAGCAGGCAGTTGCCCTCGAACCGGCCGAACCCGGCCTCCTCCTCGAGGATCGCGCCGGGCACGAACGGCATGCCGAGAAGCTGCGCGTGGGGATGAGCGAGCGACGCGCCCGCCTCACGTCCGTGGTTCACGATGGCTTGCGTGTACCGCACGACCGGATGCGACGCGTGCTCCTCCATGCGATCACGGATCGCGCCCATCACGAGCGCAATCGCCCGATCGTCGAGGTCGGCGAACGACTCAGAGTGCCGCGGCGACAGCACGAGCACCTCGTGGATGCCGCTCGCGGGCGCAGAGATGAACACCGGGCCGTCGTTGGTGACCGTCAGCGGCTCGTCGCCGGCGAACGTGGGATAGAGGTTCGGCACCACGCGCACGAGCCAGCCCGCGTCGCCCGTGCCGTCGCCGCTGTAGGTCTCGAGCGCGGGCGGCGTCGCATCTTCGGCACCAGGACAGAACGGGCACGGCCGCGAGGGATCGGCTTCGACCTGCGCGACCCGCGGCGCGAAGTCGGTCGGACGCTCGGCCCGCCCTGCCACCACCGTGATCCACCGCCCGGTGAGTGGGTTCAGACGCAGCCTGCTCATCGGTCTGGAGTGCCGCTCATCGCGCCCCTGAACCTAGCCCCGCCGCAGGGGTGCGGCCGTAGATCGACACGTGGTTGACGCTGTCCGGCGTGTACGGATCCTTCTCCCAGGTCTCGTACCGCTCGACGACCGTCAGGCCCGCCTCTGCGGCCATGGCGTCGAGCTCGGCGGGCGTCGAGTAGCGCACCTTCCACGGCCGGAAGCGCACGCCATCCGAGCGGATCTCGACGAACTGCCCCCACGCGGTCTGATTCGGGATGTCGGCGTCGCTCACCGCCAGGATCACGCCGTCGAGCGACACCTTCTGCACCTCGACGAGGGACGAAGCGCGAGGCGGATCGTCGGGAACGAACGCGTCGATCACGAAGAGCCCGTCATCGGCAAGCCGCGCCGTGACGGCCTCGAAGGCCGCAGCTTGCTCGGCCACTGAGCACAGCCCGAAGAAGGTGTTCGTGGCGACGAACACGAGCGCGAACGGACCGACGGGGAGATCGGAGCCCATGTCGCCGACTCGTGCAGAGACTCGCTCGCCGCCCGGCTTCGCGCGCAGCCGCTCGATCATCGCCCCCGACGAATCGACGCCGTGCACGTCGAGCCCGCGCGTCGCGAGCGGTATCGGCGGCTCGCCGGTGCCCACGCCGAGCTCGAGCACACGCCCGCCGCGACTCAGCTCGAAGAGGAGCTCGACCGCGGCCTCGCCCTCGGCGTCCATCGGATACCACTCGTCGTACACGTCGGCGATCGCGTCGCCATAGGTCTCGCTCTGGTATCCGTCCACCCCCACATTCTGTGGGTTCGCGGCCATGATTGGGTGTGGCGCGTCGAGCCGATGACCCCGACGGGGCTGATCGACGAGGCCGTCCACCTCTTCAAGGCACGTCCGCGGACGATGATCGCGATCGCAGCGTGCTTCACCGTGCCGATCGGCATCCTCGTCGGCTTCCTCCAACGGGGAGTGCTCGGAGGGTTCTCGCTCGGCGACGTCCTGAACGACCCGTCGACGGCCAACGCCGCAGCGCGCTCCGACACCGGCGCTCTCGGGGGAGTCATGGCGGTGCTGCTCCCCTCTTTGTTTCTGCCGTTCATGGCCGCGGCGTACGCGCACGTCGTCGTCGGGATCAGGCTCGGACACGAGATTGGCGTCGGCGAAGCGCTCCGTCGGTCGGTGAGCCGGTGGTGGGCGCTCGTCGCGTCGTGGGCGCTGATCCACCTCCTCGAGCTCGTCGGAGCGTTCGTCGCTCTCGGGTCGATCGTGTTCATGGCGTTCTTCTTGGTGACCGCACCCGCGATCGCTGCTCGAGAGGCTCGGCCCGCTCAAGGGCATGGGGCGCTCGTGGGCGCTGACGAGCCGGCGGCTGCTGCCCGTGCTGGGCCTCGGCGTCGCATCGGGCGTCGTGGCGTACGCGCTGGGGCAGGCCCTCAACGCGATGACCGACGTGCTCGGCCTCTTCGTCGGCCTCCGCGTGGGATGGATCATCCTCGCCGCGGGCCGCGCTGCGACAGGGCTCATCATCGTGCCGATCGTCGCCCTGTCCGCGGTGCTCTGCTACCTCGACTTGCGCATACGGCTCGAGGGCCTCGACCTCGAGCTCGCGGTCACCGAGCGGTTCGACCGTGTCGCGGCCTGACCGGTGTTCTGGGACGAGCTGCCGCCGCCGGCACACACGGGCTCGCAAGCGAAGGACGCAGCGCAGCGCGTGCTCTCGCGGCCCGAGTTCCACCGTCCCGGACCGTCGATCATCGAGCGGGTCGAGCGATGGATCTCCGAGGCCATCAGCCGAGTGCTCGACGCGATCAGCGGCGTCGCCGGGGGCGGACTGATCGCGAGCGTGATCCTCATCGCCGCGGTCGTCGTGGTCGTCGTCATGCTGCTTCGTTTCGGGAAGGGTGTGCAGACCGATGCACCGAGGCCCGCGGCGGCGCGCGTGCGCACCGGACGTGGGCGCACGGCGGAGGAGTGGGAGCTCGAAGCAGCACACCACGAAGCCGCGGGAAGGTGGCGAGACGCGCTGCGATGCCGGTACCGCGCATTGGTCGCGGAGCTCGCGGGCAACGGGCTGCTCGACGATGTGCCCGGCAAGACGACCGGAGAAGAGCGCGAGGACATCGCGCGTGCCGCTCCGGCCGCGGCGCCGTCGTTTGCGGACGCGACCCTTCTGTTCGACGAGGTCTGGTACGGCGACGCGGTGACGGGACCCGAGGAGACGCGACGCATCCGTGAACTGTCGGACAGCGTCCTGGAGAAGGCGACCCGGTGAAGCGGGGCACGATCGTCTTCTGGCTGCTTCTCGGCCTCGGTCTCGTCGCGGTCGCGCTCGCTGCCGGCGCCCCTCCGGGCGACGGGTCGCCGCTCGACCCGCGCGGCGACGGGTCCGTTGGGGGCGAAGGCGTTGGTGCTGACGCTGAGCAAGCTGGGCGGCGATGTGGTGGTCACGCCGGCGATCAACGACCGGTTCGCGACGGCGGTGGTGCTGCGAGACGATCTGACCGAGGACCAGCGGAAGGCGGTCGCCGACTGGGTGCGACGCGGCGGCACGCTCCTCGTCGCCGACCCGAGCTCTTCGCTGCACCCGGGCAAGGTCGTAGGTGACACCCAGTCCCTCTTCGGGGAAGCCACGGTCGCCCGGGGCACCTGCACGATCCCGCCTCTCGCCCGGCTCGACCGGGTGGATCCGATCGGGGGCGTGCTCTACGACGTCGGGAGCGCATCGGAGTCGTGCTTCACGCGCACAGACGGCGCGTTCGTCGTCGCGGAGCCGAGCGGAGCGGGCTGGATCGTCGCAACGGGCGGAGCGGGCGCGTTCGTCAACGACCGTCTCGACTCGGAGGACAACGCGGCGCTCGCGGCGAACATCCTCGTTCCGCAGCCAGGTACCAACGTCGCGTTCCTCGAGCGAGCGAACCCGGGCGCGGGGGGCGGAACCAAGTCCCTCGCCGACCTCGTGCCCACACGCGTGCGGCTCGCGCTCGCACAGCTGCTCGTCGCGTTCGTGGTCTTCGCGCTCTGGCGTGGACGGCGGCTGGGGAAGCCTGTCGCCGAGGTGCAGCCCGTCGAGATCGCCGGATCCGAGCTCGTCGTCGCGGTGGGAAACCTGCTGCAGAAGGCGGGGCGGCCTGACGCCGCGGCGGAGCGGCTGCGCACCGAGCTGCACCGCGATCTGGTCAACCGCCTCGGCCTGCCGGCCGCCGCGTCCGCCGCCGTGACCGCCGACATCGCGTCTGCACGCACCGGCGTCGACCGCGACCTCGTCGAGCGAGCGCTGTCTGGTCCGCTGCCGACCACGCCCGACGGGCTCGTGACCGCGGCTCGAGAGGTCGAGCAGGTCCGCGGGCCGTCCTCGGATCGCGGGCATGATGCCGCCGGTGACGGGAACGGACGCGGCCAGCGTGCGGCGAGGCGGTGCTCGCGGTCCGATCCGAGGTCGCGAAGGTCGTCGTCGGTCAGGACGGCACGCTGACCGGTTCGGTCGCCGCGCTGCTCGTCCGCGGCCACGTGCTGCTCGAAGGCGTGCCCGGCGTCGCCAAGACGTTGCTGGTCGAAAGCGGTCGCCGCGGCGCTCGACGTCGACTTCACGCGGGTGCAGTTCACTCCCGACCTGATGCCGTGCGACGTGATCGGCCAGACGATCTACTCGCCACGCCGAGGGCACGTTCCGCTTCCGCGAGGGCCCGGTGTTCACCAACCTGCTGCTCGCCGACGAGATCAACCGCACGCCACCGAAGACACAGTCCGCTCTGCTCGAGGCCATGGAGGAGCGACAGGTCTCGGTCGACGGCACGCACGCACCTGCTGCCCGATCCGTTCATCGTGGTCGCGACGCAGAACCCGGTCGAGTACGAGGGCACCTACCCGTTGCCCGAGGCCCAGCTCGACCGCTTCTTGTTCAAGCTCGTCGTGGGCTACCCCACCGCGGAGCAGGAACAGGAGGTGCTCGCGCGTCACGACGCGGGCTCGACCCGCACGACGTGCACGCCGCCGGTGTGCGCGCGGTGGCGAGCACCGGCCGACCTTGCCGCCGCCCGGGAGCGAGATCGCGGCGCGTCCGCGTCGAGCCCGCGGTGCTCGCGTACATCGTCGCTCTGCGCTCGCGCGACCCGCGACTCGCCGTCGCTGCACGCTCGGGGTCTCCCTCGCGGTGCCGCGATGACTGCTGCACGCAGCGAAGGCGTGGGCGTGGTTGTCGGGTCGCGCCTTCGTGACCCCCGACGAGGTGAAGGCAGTCGCGCAAGCCGGCCATGCGCCACCGCATCCAGCTGCGACCCGAGCTCGAGCTCGAGGGCGCGACGGCCGACGGCGTGCTCGACGGGATCCTCGCGACCGTGCCCACGCCACGATGAGCACAGGTTGACCTTCCCCGTCCCCACCTGGCGTCTCGCCATCGTGGCGGCGGTGCTCGCACCGATCCTGCTCGCACTGCCCGGCAACGGGTGGAGCCGGCTGATCGTCGCGAACGTGATCCTCTTGTGCGTCGCTCTGATCGACGCCGTGCTCGCGCCGAAGCCCTCCGCCATCACCGTCGAGCGGAGCCTCCCCGGTGTGCTTTCCCTCGGCGTCGTCGGCGACGTGTCGTGGATGATCACGAACCCGACACGACGATCTCTCACGGTCGCGATCGCGGACCAGCTCGCCCCCTCGTTGCACGCGCAGACTCGCCGCGCTCGAGTGCGTGTCCCTCGACGCGGCGACGCGACGGTCACGACGACGATCGAGCCGCGGCGTCGCGGTCGCTTCGACATCCACGACCTGACCGTCAGGGTCGAGGGACCCCTCGGCCTCGTGGCGCGTCAGCGCACCCGTGACCTGCATTCCGTCCTCAAGGTCCTTCCGCCGTTCAAGAGCAGGGATGAGGCCGAGCTGCGGATCAACCGGGCGCGCATCCTCGAAGTCGGTCTCCGGCTCGCGCGAAGGACGGGGCGCGGGCACCGAGTTCGATCAGCTGCGCGAGTACGCGCCCGACGACGAGTTCCGCCGCATCGACTGGTCGGCAACTGCCCGCACCGGCAAGGTCATCGTCCGCACCTACCGAGCCGAGCGCAATCAGACCGTCCTGTTGTTGCTCGACAGTGGCCGCGTCATGGCCGGCCAAGTCGATGGCGTGCCTCGACTCGAGCACGCGATGGACGCCGTGATGATGATGACGGCGGTCAGCACCCGACTCGGGGATCGCACGGGCATGCTCGCATTCGGTCGGACCGTGCGCGCGGTCGTGCCACCTTCCGGCGGGCGCGCGCAGCTCGGCCGCATCACCGACGCGATGTACGACCTCGACGCGCAGCTCGCGGAGAGCGACTACCGCGCCGCGTTCACCGAGACGATGGCCCGCTTCCGCCGCCGCGCTCGTGGTGGTGCTGACCGAGCTCACCGAGCCGGTGATCGTGGAGACGCTCCTGCCCGCCCTGCCTGTGATGGTGCGTCACCACCTCGTCCTCGTCGGTGGCGTGCGCGATCCCGACGTCGTGCGGTGGGCGAGAGACCTGCCCGACGACGCGAGCGAGGCGTATCGCAAGGCCGCAGCCGTGGCCGCGATCGACGATCGCCGACGCGCGATCGCTCGACTACGGGGCATGGGCGCGACGGTCATCGACGCGACGCCCGGACGGCTCGCTCCGGAGCTCGCCGACGCCTACCTCAAGGTGAAGGCGACCGGTCGCCTCTGACTCGGCTGACCCCGCGCTCCGCGGCGATCGCCACGGCGACCCCAGGCCGCGTGGGGGTGACAAGCAGTGCGGTGGTCACGAGCGGCCGGCTGCCCGAGCGTCCCAGCCGCTGCACCATCTCGGTCTTCTGCACGAGCCCGATCTCGAGCGCGAGACCCGGGGCGGCCATCGTGAGATCGGTCGCGTCGCTGTCCGCGGGTGCCGGACCGAAGGACTGCACTCGTGCTCGCACGAGGAGCACCGGGTCGCCGAGGCCGAGGGGGTCGTGCACGACCACGCCTGCCGGCACGAAGACGAGCCAGCGCCGCGCGAGCTCGTGCAACGCTCGGGCGAGGAGCACGACGAGCAGTGCACCGATCACCACCGCGACCACGCCCGCGATCCACTGCTTCGCGGCGAGCAACAACGGACCAACCGACGCGCCCGCGACAAGCACGACCCACGAGATCTCGATCGGCCCCAGCAGCAGCGTGCCGGGGGCGCGCAGCGCGACCCGCTCCTCGTCGCCGTACGCGAGGCCGTGCAAGAACACCGCACCGACCGCAGGCAGGAAGCACAGCGCGGTCACGAGGATCGACGCCGCGAGTGCGACGCCATCGCCGAGGTCGAACCCGTCGTGCGGGCCGATGAGCAGCACCGCCACGATCGACACCGGCACGACGATGCGCACGATCGTCAACGTCACCGAGTTGGGCACGAACAGACCTGCGAGCACGACCGCCCATCCGAGCCAGAGCGCGATCGCGACGACGAGGGTGACAGCGTCGCTGCGACTCTCGAGGCCCGCCGCCAACGACGGTCCGGCCACCGCGGGCAGCAGCGCCCACACGACGCGCGCAGCCCACATGAACAGGCGATCTGTGGGACGCACCGCTGAAGATTTGCGCACGGCGTTCGCGAGTCGCCAACGTAAAGGCTCAGGGGATGGTCTCCGGAGGTCCACGTTGCACGTCGAACTCGGTGTGGGGCTTGCCACTGCGGTTGGCAGCTTGCCCCACGTCGACCCCGCTGCGGCGGCTGAATTGTCCCTGCGCAGGCACCCGAGTCTGCCCGCCATCCCGTCACTCCCCAACCGTTCGCCGTGGGAGTCGATGCTCGGGCAGGCGGTCGCCGGTCTCGATGGCGTCACGCTCGTCGACCGCCGCATCGCGCTCGTGGGTGCCGGCCCGCACGCCGACGCGGCGCCCGACACCGACCTCGGGCACGACGCCTTCTGCAGTCTGCGCACGTTCCTCGAGGTGGCTCGGGGCCGCACCGAACCGGTGAAGTGGCAGGTGACCGGTCCGGTGACGCTCGGGCTCGGGCTGCTCCACGCCGGACTGCCCGTCAACCAGGCGTTCGAGCAGGCGCAGACGGCGGTGACGGCGCGCATCGAAGCGCTCGGCGCCGTGATCTCCGCCGCATTCCCCGGCGCGGGACAGCTCGTGATGATCGACGAGCCCGGCCTCACAGGCCTCGCACACCCGGGCTTCCCCATCGACCCGCGCCGTGCGGTCGGGCTGCTCTCGGGCGCGCTCGGTGCGGCGGCGAGCTTCGCCACGGCAGGAGTCCACTGCTGCGGAACCACCGACTGGGCAATCGTCGACGAAGCCGGCGCGGCAGTGCTCTCGATGCCCGCTGACCACGGCGCGGTGCGCAGCAGCGGGGCGCTCGCCGACTTCCTCGCTCGGGGCGGACGCATCGCGTCGGGCGCGATCCCGACCGACGGGCCGCGAGCAGACAGTGTCGACCGCTACTGGCGCGCCCTGGCCGCGGTGTGGTGCGAGCTCGTGCGAGCAGGATGCGATCCGGTCCGGTTGCGCACGCAGGCGATCGTCACGCCCGAGTGCGGGCTCGCCCCTCACACCGTCGAGCAGGCCGATCAGGTGCTGGGCCTCACGCAGGACCTTGCCGACCGCGTGCTCGACCAAGCCGTCGCGACTCGGTTCTCGCTCGGCGCCTGACGCCCGAGCGAAGGGATCGGGGCTGTTCACCCCCTCGGTAACCTCGACCCATGGCAGTCCCCGACGAGATCAGCGCCCGGGTCGACGCCCTCCGCACGCAGATCCGGTACCACAACGAGCGCTACCACGAGCTCGACGATCCCGAGATCTCCGACGCCGACTACGACGCGCTGGTGCGCGAGCTCCGAGCACTCGAAGACGAGTTTCCCGAGCTCATCACTCCCGACTCTCCGACCCAGCAAGTGGGCGGGCCAACGTCGGCCACGTTCGCCGCGGTCACCCATCGCGTCCCGATGATGTCGCTCGACAACGCGTTCTCGTTCGACGAGCTCGTCGCGTGGGGCACGCGGGCCGAACGAGGTCTGTCGGCCGCAGACGCGGGGCCGATGCGCTTCGTCTGCGAGCTCAAGATCGACGGTCTCGCGATGTCGCTGCGGTACGAGAACGGCCGGCTCGTGCAGGCGGCGACGCGCGGTGACGGTCGCACGGGCGAGGACGTCACGGCGAACGTGAAGACGATCAAGGCGGTGCCCCACCGCATCTCGGGAGCGCCGCCGGTGCTCGAGGTGCGGGGCGAGGTGTACATGCCCGTCGCCGCGTTCGACGCGCTCAACAAGCGCCAGGCGGAGGCCGGAGACCGTCTCTTCGCGAACCCTCGCAACTCGGCCGCGGGATCGCTGCGGCAGAAGGATCCGAAGATCACCGCGTCACGTGAGCTCTCGATGTGGTGCTACCAGCTCGGAGAGGTCGAGGGCGGCCCCGAGTTCACGAACCACCATGAGACGCTCGACACGCTGCGCGAGCTCGGGCTGCCGGTGAACCCCGAGATCCGCACCCTCGATGCCCTCGACTCGGTGTACGAGTACTGCCGCCGCTGGGAGCACGAACGGCACGCTCTGCCCTACGAGATCGACGGCGTGGTCGTGAAGATCGACGACCTCGCCCAGCGCGCCGTGCTCGGCTCGACGAGCCACGCACCGCGTTGGGCGATCGCGTACAAGTTCCCGCCCGAGGAACGGGTCACGACGCTGCGCGACATCATGGTGTCGATCGGTCGCACCGGGAAGGCCACGCCGTTCGCCATGCTCGAACCGGTCTTCGTCGGAGGCTCGACGGTCGGGCTCGCGACGCTCCACAACGAAGACCAGGTGCGGCTCAAGGACGTGCGGCCCGGCGACAAGGTCGTCGTGCGCAAGGCCGGCGACGTGATCCCCGAGGTCGTGAAGCCGGTGCTGTCCGAACGTCCCAAGGGCCTGAGGCGGTGGGTGTTCCCGAAGGTCTGCCCCTGTCCGTTGAAGAGTCCCCTCACGCGCGTCGAGGGGGAGAGCGACACGTTCTGCACGCATCCCGAGTGCCCCAACCAGCGCGATCAGCGCATCATCCACTTCGCGTCTCGGGGCGCGATGGACATCGAGGGCCTCGGCGAGCGCACCGTGTTCCTGTTCAGCAAGGCGGGGCTCGTCCACGACCCCGGCGACATCTACCGCCTTCGCAAGGAAGACCTGCTCGGCTTCGAGGGCTTCGGTGAGATCTCGGCGAACAACCTGCTCGCGGCGATCGAAGCCTCGAAGCAGCGCCCGCTCGCCAACCTGCTCATCGCGCTCGGCATCAAGCACCTCGGCGGTGCCGGCGCAACCCTGCTCGCTCGCACGTTCGGGCATCTCGACGCGATCGCCGAGGCCGGCGAGGCCGATCTCGCCTCGGTGGCAGGAATCGGCCCGACCATCGCCGACGAGCGTGCACCAGTGGTTCCACGATCCCCGCAACCAGCCGCTGCTCGAGAAGCTGCATGCTGCCGGTGTCGAGCTCGGTCGGGTCGAGGTGTCTCGTGTGCCGCAAGTGCTCGTGGGAAAGAGCGTCGTGGTCACCGGCGCGCTCGACGGCTTCACCCGCGAGGAGGCCGAGGAGGCGATCGTCTCGCGCGGCGGCAAGTCACCGGGCTCGGTGTCGAAGAAGACGACGGCGGTCGTCGTAGGACGAGAGCCGGGCGCGGCGAAGCTCACCAAGGCCGAGGAGCTCGGCGTGCCGATCCTCGACGAGGCGGGGTTCGTGAAGCTGCTCGAGCGCGGCGAGGTGCCGGTTGCCTGATCAGGGGGATCTGGCCGACGACGTGCCGGCCATCCGGGCGCAGGGGCTCGTGCGCACCTTCGGGGACAAACGTGCGGTCGACGGCGTCGACCTCGAGGTCCCGAAGGGCGAGATCTACGGCTTCCTCGGCCCGAACGGCGCCGGCAAGACCACGGTCGTACGCATGTTGTGCACGCTGCTGATCCCGAGCGGCGGCGTGGCCACGGTCGCCGGCTACGACGTCGCCACGCAACCCGAGAAGGTGCGGCTGCGCATCGGCGTCGCGCTCCAGGAGGCTGCGCTCGACGAGCGGCAGACCGGCCGTGAGCTCTTGCGCTTGCAGTGCAGGTTGTACGGCCTGCGTCCCCACGAGGTCGACCAGCGCGTGTCAGACCTCGCTGGACTCGTCGACATCGGTGACGCGCTCGACCGGTTCATCGCCACCTACAGCGGCGGCATGAAGCGCCGGCTCGATCTTGCCGCCGCGCTCGTGCACAACCCTGAGGTGCTCTTCCTCGACGAGCCGACGACGGGCCTCGACCCCGTGAGCCGGGCCACCGTGTGGGAGGAGGTGCGCGCGCTGAACACCGAGCTGGGCATGACCATCTTCCTCACGACGCAGTACCTCGAGGAGGCAGACGAGCTCGCGCACCGAGTGGGCATCATCGACCACGGCCGCATCGTCGCCGAGGACACTCCAGACGCACTGAAGCGATCGATCGGAAGCGACGTGATCATCATCGAGACCGACACCGACTGCACCGAGGTCGAGGCCGCAGTGCGGTCGGTGGAAGGCGTCGAGCAGGTGGCTTCACACGGCAACGAGGTGACGATCATGGTGAAGGACGGCGCCGCCACGATCAGCCCCGTGGCAGTGGCCCTGCACGAGGCGAACCTGCACGTGCGCAACCTCACCTTGCGCACGCCCACGCTCGACGACGTGTTCCTCGAGCTCACGGGTGGCCGCATCGAGGAGACCTCGCGATGAGCACTGTTGACGCGGTCACCAGCGGGCGGAACATCAAGGGACGCGAGGCAGGGTTCTTCGCTGACCTGTTGACGGTCGCGGGCCGAGCGCTGCGAATGGTGCCCCGCGACAAGGAAGCGCTCATCCCCGCTCTGGTCATCCCCGTGTTCTTCTTCGCCGTGAACATCGGGCAGCTGCAGACCGTGTTCGAGAAGCAGACAGGCATCGACTACAAGGCGTTCCTGCTGCCGCTCTCGATCATCACCTGCGTGTCGGGCGTGACGAGAGCATCGGCCCTCGTGACCGACATCCAGGGCGGCTACTTCGACCGGCTTCTGCTCACGCCGGTGCGCCGCATCACGCTGCTCCTGGGCCTGATGGTCGCGGACCTGCTGATCGTCGCGGCGCTCTGCATCCCCGTGATTGCTCTCGGGTTGATCGTCGGCGTGCGCTCCGAGACCGGCGTGCCCGGCCTGCTCCTGTTCGTCGTGATCGCTGCGCTCTGGGGCCTGGCGTGCACAGGGTTCCCCTACGCGCTCGCGCTGAAGACGGGAAACCCGTCGGTCGTGAACTCGAGCTTCCTGCTGTTCTTCCCGTTCACCTTCCTCACGACGGCGTTGGTGCCCGAGCAGGCACTGACGCCCTGGTTCCGCACCATCGCGAACCTGAACCCGGTGACCTACATCCTCGCGGGGCTTCGCTCGCTGCTCGTCGTCGGTTGGGCGTGGGGCGACATCGCGCAGGCGTTCCTCGCCATCCTGATCGTCGCGGTGGTGAGCATCACGCTCGCGTTCCGAGCGTTGAACGGTCGCGTCAAGCGGAAGTGAGGTCGGTCGCGGCGAGCGCGGCCATCGACTTCGCGACCTCGGCGAACTCGCGCATCGTCTCGTCGATGATCTGCGCGACGGGCTTCACCTCGTCGATGCGGCCGACCACCTGCCCGCCGAGCGCGAGCGACGCCTCCATGTCGCCGCCGAAGTAGAGGTCCATGGCCGTGCCGAACTCGATCCATGGCCACGTGGTCCTCGTGCTCGAGGCGCTCGCTGCGCTCGGTGCGCAACGCGCGCGAGACCGGGCGCGAGAACCGGTTCAGGAAGACCGTGTCGGTCTCGGCCGCGGCGACGATCGCGTCCTTCCAGTTCTGGTGCACCGGCGACTCGGCGGCGGAGACCATGCGGCGTGCCCATCTGCACGCCTTCGGCGCCGAGCGCGAACGCGGCCGCCATGGAGCGACCGTCGCAGATGCCGCCGGCGGCGATCACCGGCACGTCCACCTGCGAGCAGACGAGCGGCAGCAGCACCATCGTCGCGACGTCGCGCGGGTTCTTGAACCCGCCGCCCTCGCCGCCCTCGACGACCAGCCCGTCGACACCGGCATCGACCGCCTTCAGCGCCGCCCGCAAGCGTCGGCACGACGTGGAAGACGGTGAGGCCCGCGCCCTTCAGCTGCGCGGTGTACTTCGTGGGATCGCCCGCTGAGGTGGTCACGAACTTCACGCCCTGATCGACGACGAAGTCGACGATCTTCGGGTCTCGCACGAAGAGCTGGGCGATGTTCACGCCGAAGGGCTTGTCGGTGAGGTCGCGCATCTTCACGATCTCGGCCCGGACGGCGTCGAGCTCTCCCGAGGAGGTCTCGATGATGCCGAGCCCACCTGCGTTGGACACCGCCGACGCGAGCTGCGCTCGCGCGATCCAGCCCATGGGCGCTTGGACGATCGGGTGCTCGATGCCGAGGAGGTCGGTGACTCGGGTGCGCATGGCGGCAGTCTCGCCGCTCAGTGCGCGGTGGTCACATCCGAGGCGAGCACATTGGGCCGCACGAGGAGCTCCGGCACCGCGAAGCCGCGTCGCTCGCTCTCGGCCGTGAGGAGGGAATCGATGTGCTCCGGCGACGCCGGCGGCCCCGAGAAGTGACCCTGCAGGAGCGCACAGCCCAAAGCGCGGAGCTCGAGCACTTGCTCCCTCGTCTCGACGCCCTCGGCGACACACGCCAGGCCGAGACCGTTCGCAAGGCCTGCGACCGCAGCGACGATCGCGCGATCCTCGGCGTTCATCGTGACTCCCTGGACGAACGAGCGATCGATCTTGATCATGTCGACCGAGAACTGGCGCACGAAGCTGAGCGACGAGAAGCCGGTGCCGAAGTCGTCGAGCGCCAAGCGCACGCCGAGGAGCTTCACCTCGCGCAGCCGGGCCCATGCCGTGACCGTGTCGAGCAGCAACGTGCCCTCGGTGAGCTCGAGGCAGAGCAGCGGGGGCCGCAACCCGGCCGCGGACAGCGCCGACGACACGGCCTGGCGGAAGTCGGGCTCCGCGAGCTGGCGAGCCGACACGTTCACGGTCACCCGCAAGCCGAGCTCGGGGAACGCGCGCATCGACTCCGCCCCTTGCCGGCACGCTTCGCGCAACACCCACGTGCCGACGTCGACGATCAGACCAGACTCCTCGAGGAGGGGGATGAAGTCGTTCGGCGGCACGACGCCGAGGTGCGGGTGGTCCCAGCGGATGAGCGCTTCGACTCCCATGATCGACCCGTCGAAGCTCGAGACGACGGGTTGGTACACGAGCCGGAACTGACCATCGTCGAGCGCGGCCCGCAGCTGGTCGGTGGTCCCCACGCTCGTGCGCGGGCGCATCGACGAGGAGAAGAGCACGGCGCGCTCCCGACCGTCTCGCTTGGCTTGCACCATCGCGTGATCCGCATCGCGGAGCAGGGTCTCGGGGTCCGCGGTCGATCCGTCGGCGACGGCGACGCCGATGCTCGCCGTGACTCGCACGGTGTGCCCACCGATCGCGAACGGGTTCTCCAGTGTGGCGAGCAGACGGTTGGCGATCTCGGCCGCCTCGCTCGTAGACACCACGGGGCAGATCACGACGAACTTGTCGCCATCGAGACGCCCGATCGTGTCGCATGAGCGGAGCACGTTCGCGAACCGTTGCCCGGCCGCGACGAGCACGTTGTCGCCACACGCGTGTCCATAGGTCTCATTGATGCGACGGAAGCGGTCGAGATCGCAGAACAGCACGGCCGGCCGTGACGCCGTCGGAGTCCTCGATGCGCCGAGGTCCGGCGTTGAGGCGTTCGGTGAGGCCGACGCGGTCGACGAGCCCGGTGAGCGGATCACGGCCGGCCCGCGTCGCCAGGGTGTGCTCGACGCGGCTCCAGTCACTCTGCCGCCGCCAGCTCAACGAGAGCGCAACCGCGGCCACGACGGCGAACAGCAGGACCGCGAGGATCGCCGAAGCCCGCATGCCGATCCCGAGTAGATCCCGGGAGCCACCGAAGTAGACGAGGGTGCCGGCCACGGCGATCGTGATGAGGATCGCGGTCGCGAGGTCCGCAGTGACTCGGGGGCGCACCGGCGCCCGATCCACGCTCACGGCCGCGTCTCGGTTGGTCGGGTCCGCGCTTCTCGATGTGACCATGCCTGCCTCACTGGTCTTCCGCCCGCGATGGGCTGGTATCGGTGCTGCGGGCACGGAACTTGAGCCCCCTGTGCCTCATGGCGCCGACCACTCAGAGCGAGGTCGGCGATGCCGATCACTGATGGAAGGTCCACCTGCGGGCCAGACTGTGCGCGGGTACGTTCCCCGAGGGGTGTCGATGTCGACTGCGGTGCTTCGAGTCAAGCGGGCGATGACGCTCGCGCACCTCGACGCCCCTGCGAACCTCGAGCGCGTCACGGGCGCGGCGAACGAGGTGTGGCACGCCGGCGACTACGTGGTGCGCATCAGCTCACATCCCGGCACGCGCCGACTCGAGCACGAAGCGAACGTCGCGCGACTGCTGCCTCCCGGGGTGCGTTATCCCGGTGTCGTCAGCTACGGACGAGCCGAGTTCGGCGAGTGGCTGGTGATGCGCAAGATCCGCGGCACCGTGCTCGCTCGTGCGTGGGCAACGATCCGCGAGGGAGAGCGCCGCGACGCCGTGTACCAGCTCGCAGGGGCGCTGCGCGAGGTTCACCAGATCAAGGTCGGCGCGAACAATGAGGCGCTCGGCCATCCTCCCTTCCTCGAACCCGACAGCCTCGAGTGTCCGCACCAGCTGCCGCTCGCCCGCCTGCTGCGCGTGCTCGAGCGGGCGCGCACGCTGCCCAACGTCGACAAGGGCGTGCTCGACCAGGCCGAGCGGCTCGCTCGCATCAACGCCGCGTCGCTCAACGGCCCGCCGCCTGAGACGCTCGTCCACGGCGACCTGCACTTCGAGAACGTGCTCTACGAGAACGGCGAGATCACCGCGCTCCTCGACTTCGAGTTCGCTCGCGCCGCGCCGCCCGACCTCGACCTCGAGATCATCCTGCGGTTCTGCGCAGACCCGCAGCTGCACGTGTCGGTCGACTACGCGCCGACCGTCAACCGCGACGACTACCGCAGCGTGCTGCGCTGGATCCACGAGGCGTACCCCGCGCTGTTCGAGAACCCCTCGCTCGAGTCGCGGCTGAACCTCTACAGCCTGTCGTACGACTTGCGCGACCTCGTCATCGACCCGCCCCGCAAGCCGTTCGACCAACTTCCGCCGTTCCACGCGTACCGACGTCTGCGCCGGTTGCTCGACGGCCGCGGCATGTTGCAGCTGATCGAGTGGTAGCTGAGCCTCTCCTCACAGGTAAGCGGCAGCGGCCTCTTGCACGGCCGCGATGATCGGGTCCCAGTCCGCGTCCGATGCACGCGTGACGGTGACGAAGTCGTTGACGCCGAAGAGGCTCACGACGCCCGGCGCGGCGAACACCGCTTTGGCAAACGGTTGCTCGGCCTCGGATGCGCTCGTCACGTTGAACATCTCGCCCAGCGTGACGTCGAGGTTGAACTTCATCGCGTCGGGGTTGGGCGTGGGGGTGGGGTTGGCGGTCGCCATGGGGGCACCCTAGGCGGCACCACCAGTACCGTCGCCTGGTGCCCACGGAGCCCTTCGACCGCATGGATCCCGCGCCCGATGAGGCGTTCTACGTGTTCGAACGCAAGCTCGTGCACATCGAGGTGGGCGCGATCGAAGCATTGCGCGAGGCGTACGGCGAGATGCTCCCTCCGGGAGGACGAGTCCTCGATCTCATGTCGTCGTGGCGCTCGCATCTGCCCTACACCGGCCTCGGCCCGGTCGTCGGGCTGGGCATGAACGCTGCCGAGATGGCCGACAACCCCCAGCTCGACTCGTCCCTCGTGCACAACCTGAACACCGACCCGACGCTGCCATTCGACGACGGGTCGTTCGACGCCGTCGTGTGCGCGGTGAGCGTGCAGTACCTCACGCGGCCCGTCGAGGTCTTCGACGACGTGCGCCGAGTGCTCGTGCCGGGCGGACCGTTCGTCGTCGCGTTCTCCAACCGGTGCTTCCCCACCAAGGCGGTCGCGGTCTGGCTGGCCAACGGCGATGTCGGCCATCGCACTCTGGTGCGGGGCTACTTCGAGGACGCTGGCTTCGTGGACGTGGCCGACGAACGGCGGCCGTCGCCGGACGATCCCGTGTACGTGGTGTCGGGCCGGGCCCCGTTGGCCCCTTGATCCTCCGTTCGGCAAGAATCCGACCACCAGCCAATCGATCGAGGGGGAACACCCATGAAGGCAGCCGTCCTGTCGTCCATCCCGGGCGAGCTCAGCGTCGAAGACGTCGCCATCGACAAGCCGCAACGGGGTGAGGTGCTGATCCGCACGGCCGCAGCCGGGCTCTGCCACAGCGACCTCCACTTCATGGAAGGCAAGTATCCCTACATGACGCCGACGGTGCCCGGTCACGAGTCGGCCGGCGTGGTCGAGGCGGTCGGTGAGGACGTCACCTACGTCCAGCCCGGCGATCACGTCATCACGTGCCTGTCGGTGTTCTGCGGGCAGTGCGACTACTGCCTCAGCGGCCGCACGAACCTGTGCAGCGGCAAGGCCTTGGTGAGCCGTGCGTTCGACGGCACGCCGCGCCTCTCGATGGACGGGAAGCCGGTCTTCCAGTTCCTCGATCTGTCGTCGTTCGGTGAGTACATGCTGGTGCACCAGAACGCGATCGTGAAGATCACGAAGGACATCCCCCTGGACCGCGCCGCTCTGATCGGATGCAGCGTCACCACGGGCGTCGGCGCCGTGTTCAACACGGCTCGGGTGCACGCCGGCAGCACCGTCGCGGTGATCGGATGCGGTGGCGTCGGCCTCAACTGCGTGCAGGGCGCCGCGCTTGCGGGCGCGTCCGCGTGATCGCGGTCGACATGGTGCCGCTGAAGCTGAAGCTCGCCGAGCAGTTCGGCGCCACCGACCTCGTCGACGCATCGAAGGGCGACGCTGTCGCTCAGGTGCAGGAGCTGACTGGTGGCGGCGTGGACTACTCGTTCGAGGCGATCGGTCTGAAGGCGACGACCGAGCAGGCCTGGCAGATGCTGCGCAACGGCGGCACCGCCACGATCATCGGCATGATCCCGATCGGGACGATGGTCGAGCTGCACGGAGTCGAGTTCCTCTTCGAGAAGAAGATCCAGGGCTCGAACATGGGGTCGAACCACTTCAAGGTCGACATGCCCCGCTACGTGGACATGTACCTCCAGGGCCGGCTGAAGCTCGACGAGCTCGTGTCGGCACGCATCAAGCTCGAGGATGCGAACCAGGGCTTCGCGGCGATGAAGGCGGGCGAGGTCGCCCGCAGCGTCATCATGTTCGACTAGGCGCGACCTAGGCGCTCGGCCCGTACACCGGGTCGTAGATGTGGTTGCAATCGTTCAGCGTGACGAGGCGCGCGGGAGCCCCCGCGCGCAACATCACCGTCGTGATGCTCGTGTTCTCGATCGCCGCCACGTGCGATCGGTCGATGCCGAACAGACCACACAGGCACACGTTGATCGCTCCACCATGTGACACCACCGCAACCGTCTGATCGGGGTGGTCGTCACCGACACCCTTGACGACCGCGGTCACACGCGCTCGCAGATCCTCGTCACGCTCGGCGCCGGGGATCGCGTCCCAACGACCCGTGGCCATCGCGGCGAGGAACTCCGGATCGCCGATCGCAGCGCGGCGGCGGAACTCGCCCTCGCCCCAGTCGCCGAGCAGCACCTCCTGCAGGTCCTCGACGATGGTGACAGGCAGGCCGCGCGCGTCGGCCAGCGGGCGAGCGGTCTCGACCGCCCTGGCCAGATGGGAGGCGTAGACGGCGTCGATCTGCTTTGCTCGCGAGACGGTCGGCCAACGCCTGGGCCTGGGCACGGCCGACCTCGTGCAGACCTGGATCCTGCGACTCCGGCGTGCCCGGCACGACATCGGCGGAGCGGCCGTGGCGGATCAGCAGCACCGTCGTCGTGCCGGCGATCTCGCCGACCATCGTCGGCTGGGGCACTGCGCCTTGCTGCTCGGTCATCCGGCGAACGGTACCGTTCCCCCCATGAGCGAGCTGCTGTACGAGGTCTCCGATCACATCGCGACCCTCACCTTCAACCGCCCCGACCGGATGAACACCATCTCGGGCCCGATGCTCTCCGAGCTGTCGGCGAAGCTGCTCGAGGCGGACCGGGATCCGGAGGTGCGAGTCATCGTGCTCACGGGAGCGGGCCGCGCCTTTTGCGCCGGCCTCGACATCTCCGCGCAGTCCTCCGGCGGCGGCCTCGGCAACATCGGCGCGAGCCCGGGCGAGTTCGAACTTCGAGACGCGCCGCCGATCGTGCTCCACAACGTCGACACGCCGACCGTGTGCTCGCTCAACGGAGGGGCAGCGGGCTACGGCATGGACATCGCACTCGGATGCGACATCCGCATCGCAGCCGAGTCGTCGAAGCTGGCCGCCGCGTTCACGAAGCGCGGCATCCTTCCCGAGAGCGGCGGCACGTGGCTGCTCCCCCGGATGGTGGGCTACGCGAAGGCCGCCGAGATCGCGTTCACCGGTCGCACGCTGATGGCCAAGGAGTGCCTCGAGCTGGGCCTCGTCAACCAGGTGGTGCCCGACACGCAGCTCGTCGACGCCACGCGTGCGCTCGCGATGGAGATCGCTGCCAACGCGCCGCTGGCCGTGCGGGCGACGAAGCGGATGATGCGGATGGCCGAGACCGAGACGTTCGATCAGAACGTGCACCACGTGTTCCTGCAGCTGCTGCCGCTGTTTCGCAGCGAGGACTTCAAGGAAGGCATGGCGTCGTTCCTCGAGAAGCGCCCGGCGGAGTTCAAAGGGCGATAGAAGATCGGGCGTGATCTCCTTGCTCGACGGCATCGCGACGACCGCGAGCCATCCGTCGCTACACCGCAGACCCGATCCCCGACGACGACCTTGCGACGATCATGTTCGCCGCGTCGCGAGCGCCATCCGGAAGCAACCGGCAGCCCTTCCGCTTCCTCGTGCTGCGCGATGGGCCGAAGGCGACCGAGGCGAAACGACTCCTCGGCGACGCGTTCCGATCCGGCTGGGCGGCGAAGCTCGCAAGTGACGGCTACGAAGGCGGCAGTGGCCGAGACGAGACCTCGCCGAAGGCCCGCATGGCTCGCACGATGCAGCACTACGTCGATCACTTCGAAGAGATCCCGGTCGTCGTGCTCGCCTGCCTCATCCGGTACCGCGACGTGCATTACACCGAAGGCGCGTCGATCTACCCCGCATGCCAGAACCTGCTCTTGGCTGCTCGGGCCCTCGGGTACGGCGGCGCGCTCACCGGCTGGCACGCGTTCGTCGAGGATGATCTCCGAGCGCTGCTCGACATCCCCGACGGCGTCGCGTTGAGCGCGACGATCACGCTCGGCGTGCCGCAGGGCGCGCACGGCCCGGTGCGGAGGCGACCGCTGCGCGAGCTTGTCTACGACGACGTGTGGGGTGGCGAGGCGGCGTGGGCGGTCGACCCGCCCGACGCCCGCTTCACCTCGGCCGGCCCGCCGAAGCGCTGACTGCGCTCAGTCCTTCTTCTCGGCGTGGCCGCCGAACTGCTCACGCATCGCCGAGAGCACCTTGTTCGCGAACAGCGCGCGCTCTCGCGTGACTCGAAGCGGTCGTACAGCGACGCACTGATGACGTGGCTCGGCACACCTTCGTCGACCGCGGCCAGCACGGTCCACCGGCCTTCGCCGGAGTCAGACACGCGGCCGTGCAGATGGTCGAGCGCGGGGTCAGAGACGAATGCCGCCGCGGCCAAGTCGATGAGCCACGACGCCACGACGCTGCCTCGCCGCCACACTTCCGCGACATCGCCCACGTTGATCTCGTACTGGTAGTACTGCGGGTCGCGCAGGGGCGTCGTCTCGGCGTCGATGACGTGGTCCTTCAGCCCGACGTCCGCGTTCTTGATGATGTTGAGGCCCTCGGCGTACGCGGCCATCAGGCCGTACTCGACGCCGTTGTGCACCATCTTCACGAAGTGGCCCGCACCCGGCGGCCCGCAGTGGAGGTAGCCGTTCTCGGCCGGCGTCGGCTCACCGGTGCGACCCGGCGTGCGCTCTGCAGACTCGACTCCCGGCGCGATCGTCTTGAAGATCGGGTCGAGGTGCTTCACGACCTCGTCTTCGCCCCCGATCATCAGGCAGAAGCCACGCTCGAGACCGAACACGCCGCCGCTCGTGCCGACGTCGACGTAGTGGATCCCCTTCGGCTTCAGCTTCGCGGCCCGATCCACGTCGTCGCGGTAGTAGCTGTTGCCGCCGTCGATGATGATGTCGCCGGGCTCGAGCAGCTCGGCGACCTCGTCCACGAGGCGGCCCGTGATCGCGGCGGGCACCATGAGCCAGATCGCCCGCGGCTTCTCGAGCTTCTTGACGAGATCCGCCATCGAATCGGCGCTCTTTGCGCCGAAGCCTTCGATCAGCGTTCGGGCCTCAGGGCTCGGATCGGAACCCACGCAATCGTGACCGGCGCGGGTCAGCCGGCCGACAAGCCCTGCTCCCATGCGCCCCAGACCGACCATTCCGAGCTGCATTCTGCGAGTCCTTTCGGTTTGCCCCGCCGCATCATGCCCCGCCCGGGAGGGAGGCGCACCACACGATGTGGGTGACAATGGAGCATGGCCCTCGTCGCTGGCGTCGACTCGTCTACCCAGTCCACGAAAGTGGAGGTGAGGGATGCCGATACCGGAGCTCTCATCGCCAGTGGACGGGCCCGACATCCGCACACCTCGCCGCCGCGGAGCGAGCAAGATCCGAATTCCTGGTGGACGGCGTTCGAGGCCGCGTGGAAAGCCGCTGGAGCGCCCGAGGTCGCGGCGATCTCGGTGGCCGGACAGCAGCACGGGATGGTCGCGACCGACGAGCACGGCATCCCCGTCCGGCCAGCGAAGCTCTGGAACGACACTGAGACCGACCCCGACGTCGGCTGGCTCATCAACAAGCTCGGCGGGGCCGAGGCGTGGGCCGACGCGGTGGGCACGGTCCCGGTCCCGGCGCTGACCGTCACGAAGCTGTCGTGGCTGCACCGCAGCGAACCGGACGCATGGGCGCGGATGCGGCGTGTGTGCCTGCCCCATGACTGGCTCACGTGGCGGCTCACCGGCAACCTCGTCACTGACCGGGGAGACGCTTCGGGCACCGGCTACTGGTCGCCGATCGAGGAGCGGTACCGGTACGACATCCTCGAGATCGTCGGAGCCGATCTCGATTGGAAGTCGATGCTGCCCGAGGTGCTCGGGCCTTCCGAAGCCGCCGGCGAGTGGGCGGACGGCCCGCGCGGTGCGCGCGTCGCCTGCGGCACGGGCGACAACATGGCTGCGGCCCTCGGCACCGGCCTCGGTCCGGGTGAGATATCCATCTCGCTCGGCACCTCTGGCACGGCATACGCGGTGAGCGACCGGCCCACGCGCGAACGCGACCGGCGCGGTCGCGGGGTTCGCCGACGCGACCGGGCGATACCTGCCGCTCGTTTGCACGCTCAACGCGACCAAGGTGACCGACGCGGTCGCTCGGCTACTCGGGGTGGACGAAGAGCGGCTCGGCGTCCTCGCGATCGAACGCGAGCCCGGGAGCGAGTGGCGTCACGGTGCTGCCGTGGTTCGATGGCGAGCGCACTCCGAACCGCCCGCACGCGACTGGCATCGTGAGCGGCCTGCGCAGCGATGTGACACGCGAGCAGCTCGCACGGAGCGCCTTTGAAGGCGTGGTCTGCGGGCTGCTCGATGGCATCGACGCACTCAATGCCGCGGGAGTGCCCGTCGAGGGAGCGCGCATCGTGCTCGTCGGCGGCGGCGCACACTCCCCGGCATACCGTCGTGTCGTCGCCGATCTCTCGGGCATGTCGGTCGTGGTCCCTGAGGATGCCGAGCACGTGGCAAAGGGAGCCTGCGTGCAAGCCGCCGCGCTGCTCCACGGCGCGCACGTGAGTGACGTCGCGCACGGCTGGAAGGGCACGCCGGTCACCGAGCTCGAGCCCGATCCCGACGTCGACCGGGCTGCGATCCGCGACGCCTACCGCTCGCTGCGAGACCTCGTGTGACGGAAGCCGACGCGTTCACGGTGCTCGGCGTCGCTCGTGGAGCGACGCTCGACGAGGTGCGCGCCGCACGGCGGAAGCTCGCGCTCGAGCTGCATCCCGATCGCTCCGCGGGCGACCCAGACGCGGAACGGAGGATGCAGGAGGTGAACGCGGCATTCGATCGAGCGGTGAAGGAGATCCGGGGCGAGGGTGCCGTCACTTCCGAGCCAGCTCCCGCGGCGCCCCCCGTCCGCAAGGTCACGCGCGTCTCGACCGACGTCGCGTCGTTCGTCGTCGACTGCATGCGGCCTGAGGCGTTCGAGCGACTGTTCATCGTCAGCCACTGGGTGGGGGAGCCTCTCTACGCCGACCCTCCTGGGCTCCTTGAGGTCCAGCTCCAAGAGCCGTGGCCATGCTTCTGCCGCCTCGAGATGCTTCCCGAGGCGGGAGCGACGATGGTGTCGCTGACCGTTGGCACCATCGAGCCATCGTGGCTCGAGGCGCCCGACATCGACACGATCCGCGATCTGTACGTGCTCATGCTCAACCGGCTGGGTGCCGATGATCTCGAGGACGGGCCGTACGGCTGATGCTGGATGCGTCACTTGGCATGAGCGCGTGCCCTACCGTGACGACAAGACGATGAGCGATCACGACCAGCCCACCCAGCCTGCGGACCCCGAGGCGGCACCTCGCGAGACCGTGGCGTACGTTCGCCCCGAGTCCGCGGAGGCCGGCGGCACTGTCGCTTTCACCCCTCTGCCCGCCGCCGCACCGCCCCGGCCACCTGCACCGCCGCCTCCTCCTGCCCCGCCAGCGCCGCCTCCCGTCGTTCCGGGTCGCTCCCCCGCCGCCGTCTTCGATCGAGCCCGCCTCCGACGCGGCGACCTGCCCCGTCGCCGGGGCGCCCGAGGCTGCTCCGACGAAGCTTCACCCACGATGAACCCCGAGACCGCCGCGACCGCGGCGGCGGTCGTGCAGGCCGAACGCGCTGCGGATGTCGCGGCGGGCGGTCCGCGACCGATCGTCGCGATCGAGACAGAGGACGACAATCGGGGCATGAACATCTTGATCAGCGTCGTGATCGTGCTGGTCGTCGCGGCGATCGTCGCCGGCATCATCATCGCGATCTAGCCCCGCGGTCCCGCCGCTTTTCGCAAGCGGTCCGCTATGGCAGCGCCGATGCCCTCCTCATGAGGTAGCACCGCGAGCACCACGTCGGCCCCGGCGGCGTCGGCAGCGCGCAGTCGTTCGTAGAGCAAGCGGGCGTCTTCATCCAAGTCGTCACTCGGCAGCAGCATCACGACCGTTCGCCCCTCTGCGCGCAGCTGCAGCGGCACGCGGCGCGATCGTTGCAGCATCAACGATCTCGACGAGGGCATTCGGCGCGTAGTGCGACGCGAGCATCCCCGGCGCACGACTCGGCCCACGTGACAGAGCGACGCGGCGTCCCAGGGTCGCTTCGAGCTGCTCGACCGTGATGCCACCTGGCCGCAGCAAGACCGGGTCCACCCCAACGAGCTCGACGATGGTGGACTCGACGCCGACCGCGCACGGCCCTCCGTCGAGCACCACGTCCACGTCGTCTCCCAGCTCGGACCGAACGGCGTCAGCGGTCGTGGGGCTCGACGTGCCCGAAGCGATTCGCTGAGGGCGCAGCGATGCCCCCGCCGAAGCTCGCGAGCAGCTCGAGGGCGAGGGGCGCAGCGGGGACGCGGAGTCCCACGGTGTCGCGGCCACCAGTGACCTCGTCCACGACGAGCCCCGATCGACGCAGCACCAACGTGAGCGGGCCGGGCCAGAACGCGGCCGCGAGCGTGCGGGCCTCGTCGGGGACATCGACGGCCCAGTCGTCGAGCAGAGCGGCGTCACCGAGATGCACGATCACCGGATGTGCTGTTGGTCGACCCTTCACTCGCGTAGAGGCGGCGCAACGCAGCCGAGTTCGACGCGTCCGCACCCAGGCCGTAGACGGTCTCGGTCGGGAACGCCACGAGACCACCGGCGCGGAGCACCTCGACCGCGTGCTCGATCTCTGCGGACGTCAATGGGTGACTGCGGTGCCGAACGCCGCCGGCAGCCGCTGCGTCCAGCGATCCACCGCGACGGCAGAGGGAGAAGTCGACCACGCCGGCGATGCGGATCCGGTCGCCACCGCCGACCCCGACCCAGGCGAGAGGGACCGCAGCAGCCTCGCATCGCCGCTCGACCTCGGCCTCGTCGCTCGCGGCAACGCACACGACGATGCGCGACGGCATCTCGTCGAACGCATCGGCGATTCCCCCGACGTCTACGACATCGACGCCGCAACCCGAGTGCACCGCCATCTCTGCGACGCACAGCGCGAGGCCACCGTCCGCGACGTCGTGGGCACCCAGGACGACATCATCGGCGACGAGGCTGCGCACGACAGAGAGCATCCACGCGTGCAAAGCAAGATCGAGCGACGGCGTGCCGATGCACGCGAGGCGCGCTCCGGGCTCGAGGCGCGGTCCGGGTGGACGGCGGTCGAGCTGCTCAACGATGCCGAGCAGGCCCACGACGGGCGTCGGCGCGATGTCGTTGCCCGCCGTCTCGTTGTAGAGGCTGACGTTGCCACCGACGACGGGGATGTCGAGAGCTCGGCACGCTTCGCTCATCCCGTCGATCGCCTCGGATAGCTGCCACATGACCTCGGGATGCTCGGGGTTGCCGAAGTTCAGGCAGTTGACGAGCGCGAGCGGACGGGCCGCGACGCACGCGAGGTTCGCGGCCGCCTCTGCGACGACCATGGCGGTGCCGAGCCGGGGATCGTCCGCGCACCACCGGTGGTTGCCGTCGGTGGTGAGCGCCAGACCGCGTCCGGTGTCGTGCCCGGTGACGGGGTGCTTGAGGCGCAGCACTGTCGCGTCGGAACCCGGGCCCTGCACGGTGTTGAGGAACAGCTGATGGTCGTACTGCGACCAGACCCACGAGGTGTCAGAGAGAAGATCGAGCAGGTGGGCCTCGGGATCGTCGATGTCGCCAGCCCGACCCGGTGTCGTCACTCGGCCGGCGGACATCGCACGGTCGTAGAGCGGCGCCGCGTCGTGGAGGGACGCCGCGGGCACGTCCGCGATGACCGCGCCGTCGTCGAGGATGCGCAGTCGACCGCCGTCGGTGACGTGCCCGATCACGCTGGCGCGCACCTCCCATCGCTCGCAGATCGCCATCACCTCGTCGAGATCAGACGGCTCGACGATCGCGAGCATTCGCTCTTGGCTCTCACTCGTCATGATCTCGTGCGGTTCCATGCCCACCTCGCGACACGGCACCGCGCGGACGTCGACGTCCATGCCGACCCCTCCGCGCGACGCGGTCTCCGAGGTCGCGCAGGTGAGGCCCGCGCCTCCCAGGTCCTGGATGCCGACCACGAGGCCGGCGTCGAGCAGCGCGAGGCACGCCTCGATGAGGCGCTTCTCCTCGAACGGATCACCGACCTGCACCGACGGACGCTTCGCCGCGTCGGCGTCGCCCTCGGAGAAGCCCGCCGACGCGAGGACGCTCACGCCGCCGATGCCGTCGCGCCCGGTTGACGAGCCGAGCAGGACGGCGAGGTTGCCGACGCCGCTGGCCTGCCCGAGCACGAGTCGCTCGCGTGGAAGCACACCGAGGCAGAGCACGTTGACGAGGGGATTGCCCTGATAGGTGGCGTCGAACACCACCTCGCCGCCGACCGTGGGCACGCCGACCGCGTTGCCGTATCCCGAGATGCCGCTGACGACGCCCTCCGCGATCCAGCGGCTGCGGGCGTCGTCGAGCGGGCCGAACCGCAGCGGATCCATCAAGGCGATCGGCCGCGCTCCCATCGTGAAGATGTCGCGCAGGATCCCCCCGACGCCGGTCGCCGCGCCCTGATAGGGCTCGATCGCCGATGGATGGTTGTGGCTCTCGATGCGGATCGCCGCCGCGATGCCGTCACCCACGTCGACGACGCCAGCGTTCTCACCCGGCCCGACGATCACCCACGGCGCTTCGGTGGGCAATCGCTTGAGGTGGAGTCGCGACGACTTGTACGAGCAGTGCTCTGACCACATGACCGCGTACATCGCGAGCTCGAGCGGGTTGGGAGGTCGACCCAAGATGTCGGCGATCTGCTCAGCCTCGTCGTCGGTCAAACCGAGCGCCCGATGCAGCATGCCCGCACCGTACCCGCTCGGATTTGTCGCTCTGTTCCGCTCCGCTGCAACGGCGATGAAGAAACAAAAGACACCCGGCCTAGAGTCGCTTTCATGCCTGCAAACAAGAAGGGTTCCGCCTCCCCCATGTCCGCCGAGCACAAAGCGGCATTGGCTGCCGGCCGCCAGCAGGGAATCACTGTGCGGAGGTATCTCGAGGCGCTCGAAGCCCACAAGCCGAAACGAGGGCGAAAGCGCACTCCCGATTCGATCGACAAGCAGCTCAAGGCCATCGAGACCAAGCTGGCCGCTGCCGATCCGCTGTCTCGTCTCACGCTGGTACAGCAACGAATGGACCTGTTGGGCGAGCTCGAGTCGTTGCAGGCGGGTGTCGATCTGAGCGGTCTGGAAGCCGATTTCGTGGCCGTCGCGAAGGACTACAGCGACCGAAAGGGCATCTCGTACGCGGCGTGGCGAGAAGTGGGAGTCGAGCCGGTCGTGCTGAAGAAAGCGGGCGTCAGCCGCTCTTCGCGTTGACCTCGAGGTTGACCTTGGCCGCGGCCAGCAAGGATCGCAACAGCACGTTGCCATCGGTCGAGCCCAGGAGCGGATGACTGGCCCGTTCGGGATGGGGCATCAGGCCGACGACGTTTCGTGCGGCATTGCAGACACCGGCAATGTCGTCGAGCGCGCCATTCGGGTTCTGCACATAGCGGAAGACGACGCGATCCTCACCTTTGAGCTCATCGAGGGTGCGGGGTTCGCAGGTGTAGCTGCCTTCGAAGTGGTTGATCGGGATGCTGAGGACCTGCCCGATCGACGCTTCGCTGGTGAGCACCGACTGATCGCTCTCGACTCTGATTGCGACAGGTCGACACAGGAATTTCAGCCCGGCGTTCTTGCGAAGAGCGCCCGGAAGCAGCCCTGCCTCGCACAGCACTTGAAAGCCGTTGCAGATGCCGACAACCGGGCCGCCGGCCGAGGCGAATTCCGCGACCGCGTCCATGATCGGCGAGAACCGCGCGATGGCGCCCGTGCGGAGGTAATCGCCGTGGGCGAACCCGCCGGGGAGCACGACCGCATCGATCGCTGATCCGAGGCGGTGGTCGCCGTGCCAGACGATCTCGGCCTCGCCACCGAGGGATCGCACCGCCTCGACGACGTCAGCCTCACAGTTCGTCCCTGGGAAGAGCACGACCCCGACGGTCACGCTGTCGCCTCCAGGCTCACCACTGCGTCCTCGATGACCGGGTTGGTCAGGAACCGCGCGCAGAGGTCATCGACTTCGCGACGAGCGGCGCCCTCGTCGGCTGCGTCGAGGTCGAACCTGATCGCCTTGCCGACCGTCACGCCGCGGACCGCCTCGAAGCCGAGCATCGGGAGCGCGCGCTCGATGGTGGCTCCCTGGGGGTCGGCGACGCCCGGCCGCAACCGCACCTCGACGAGCACCGAGAAGCGCATCGGGATCACTGTGGCACAGCCCGAAGGGTCACCCGGGCCAGTCCGCGAAGCGCAGGCCGGTGACGCGTTCGTAGGCCTCGACGTACCGCGCGCGGCTCGCTTCGACGACCTCGGGCGGCAGAGTCGGAGGCGGCGGACGCTTGTCCCAGCCCTGCGCCTCGAGCCAGTCGCGAAGTGGCTGCTTGTCGAACGCCGGAGGGGTGATGCCCGGCTTCCACTCGTCCGCTGGCCAGAAGCGCGACGAGTCAGGGGTGAGCACCTCGTCGGCGAGCACGAGCTCACCGTCGATGATCCCGAGCTCGAGCTTGGTGTCGGCGACGATGATGCCGCTCGCTTCCGCGCGCGCCGCGCCGGCCCCGTACACGGCGAGGCTGATCGTGCGGGCCTGCTCGGCGAGAGCGGCACCGATGAGTGCCACGGCATCGTCGAACGAGATGTTCTCGTCGTGCGTGCCGCTCGCCGCCTTCGTGGACGGCGTGAACACGGGAACATCCAGACGCTCCGATTCCTGCAATCCGGAGGGCAGAGGCACACCGGACATCGTCCCGTCGAGCTGATACTGCTTCCATGCGGATCCAGACAGGTAGCCGCGGACGATGCACTCGATTGGCAGCATCTCGGCGCGACGCACGACCATCATGCGACCCACCCAATCCTCAGGGGCGCCGTCATAGGACAACGCCACGAGGTGGCTCGGCGCGATGTCGCGCAGGTGGGCGAACCAGAACGCGCTCATCGCGGTCAACACGCGGCCCTTGTCAGGCACGGGCTCGCGCATGACGACATCGAACGCGGACATCCGATCGGACGCGACCATCACGATCGAACCGTCGGGAGCGTCGTAGAGGTCACGAACCTTGCCCGAGTAGGTCTTGGTGAAGGTCACTCGACGCCGTCCATCGCGTCGAACACGCGGCCGATGTTGCGCAGCGCGCGCTCGAGGCCGAACGCTTCGTCGAGCTGGTCGGCGTGCAACGTCACCCGCACGTCGCCTTCGAGCACCGAACGGAACGGCTTGCCCACCGCTCGCGCCATTGCGGCGTCTTCCTGGACGATGCGATACGCGTCGTCACGGGGCAAACCCGACGCGACCAGTGCGAGAAGCACGGGCTGGCTGAACACGAGCCCGAGCGAGAGCTCGAGGTTGGCGAGCATCCGATCGGTGTCGACGCGCAGGCCCTCGACGAGCGACGCCGCCTTCCGCAAGACGTAGTACGCGAGCAACGACGAGTCAGGCAGGATCACTCGCTCGACCGACGAGTGCGAGATGTCTCGTTCGTGCCAGAGGCTCACGTCCTCGAGGCCGGCCGACGAATTGCCCCCGGAGGATGCGGGCGAGACCCGACAGGCGCTCAGCCGTGATCGGGTTGCGCTTGTGCGGCATCGCGGACGAGCCCTTCTGTCCCGGCTTGAACCCCTCTTCGACCTCTGCCACTTCGGTGCGTTGGAGATGGCGCACCTCTGTCGAGATCATCTCGATCGTCGCGCCGACTGATGCGCAGGCGTACAGGTACTCCGCGTGGCGATCGCGGCTGATCACTTGCGTCGCCGGCACCGCCTGGAGGCCGAGCGCAGCGCAGACCGACGCCTCCACTGCGGGATCGATGTTGGAGTAGGTGCCGACGGCGCCCGAGAGCTTCCCGACTGCAATGGCGGCCCGGGCATGATGCAAGCGGGTGCGCTCACGATCGACCTGCAGGCACCAGAGTGCGAGCTTCGTGCCGAACGTCGTCGGTTCCGCGTGCACGCCGTGTGTGCGGCCGGCCATCGCCGCGTCGCGCAGCTCGTGAGCTCGGCGCTTGAGCACGACGACCAGGTCGGAAGCCGCGGCGATCAAGAGATCGGCTGCGGCAGTGAGTGTCGAGCACAGCGCGGTGTCGACCACGTCGGACGACGTCAGGCCGTAGTGGATCCACTTCCCGGCGGTTCCGCCGACACGCTCTTGCACCACGTCGACGAACGCAGCGACGTCGTGATCCGTGAGCGCCTCGCGGGTCGCGACGTCACGCACGAATGCGGCATCGACGACCGGAGCGGCCTGGCGCGCACGAACGGCGTCCTCCCTCGGGACGACGCCGAGATCGGCCCACGCTTCGGTGGCCAGCAGCTCGACGTCGAGCCATCGAGCGAAGCGGGCCTCATCAGTGAAGAGCGCCGCCATCTCCGGCATCGAGTAGCGATCGATCACCGCTGGGCCTCCACGAGCACGAGCCTAATGATCGCGGTCCCCACGCCGACAAGATTGCAGTTGGGATGACAGTTCGGGATGAGGAGTGGGCCATTTGGCCCCCTTTGGGTGCAAGGCAATTCCGTAGTGCTGTTCTGGCGCGTCTCCGATTCCGTTCCGTCGCCGTGCATCGGCTTTCAATGATTCGAAGGTCCTATAGCCCATGGATCGCAAACCAGAGACCATGCTCTCCATGCAATGCACGAACAACCCCTTCGAGCGAGCGATCGATGTGTGCGACGAGTGCGGGCTCCCATTCTCTGCGGAGTTCCTCGTCTTCCCACTCGGCAACCGTCGTCCCCCGTTCTGCAAGGCGTGCGCGATCGCGCTCGGTGGTGTCCGCCACACGGCACGCCGCCAACGCATGCCGAAGAAGGAAGTGAAGCGTCGCCGCCTCGAGGTGCACGCCGCCCTCGCCGAACGACCTGCGACCCTGGCGCATGCGCTGGAGATCCCCGATCTCCCGACGATCGACGAGGCCGAACGCAACATCTCGAGTGCCGGTGCCGCCGGCGAACGCAAGATCGAGTGGTGCGTCTGAGCTAGCCGGCTCAGAGGGTGACGTCCGCGGCGACGTCGCTTCGGAACACCATGCCTCGCCACGAGATCTCCGAAACCGCTGCGTAGGCGCGGACACGAGCTGCTTCGAGATCGAGACCCAGACCCGTCACGTTCAGCACTCGACCTCCGGCAGTGACAAGTGAGCCATCGCCGCGACGAGCGACGCCCGCGTAGTACACGTGCGCGCCTGCGATGGCTGCGGCCGGCTCGAGCCCGTCGATGACGTCGCCGGATCTCGGGGCGAGCGGATACCCCTCGGTAGCAAGCACCACCGTCACCGCTGCGTCCGGGCTGAACGTCGCAGGCTCCCGGAGCTGCCCAGCAGCGGCTCCGGCCAACAGCCCGGTGAGGTCACTGGTGATTCGGGGCATCACCACCTGCGCCTCCGGATCGCCGAACCGGACGTTGAACTCGATGGTCTTCGGACCGTCCGGTGTGAGCATGAGCCCCGCGTAGAGCACCCCTCGGTAATCGATGTCACGGGCACGTAGCCAACCCACCGTCGGCTCGACGATCGTCTCGATGATCTGATCGACGAGGTCCTGACCCACGAACGGAATCGGTGAGTACGCTCCATGCCGCCTGTGTTCGGGCCTCGGTCGCCGTCGCCGATGCGCTTGTAGTCCTGCGCCGGAGCGAGTGGGACGACGCGTTCGCCGTCGCAGACGCACAGCAGCGACAGCTCCGGGCCGGTGAGACCTTCCTCGATCACCACTCTGGTCCCGGCAGCGCCGAACGACGAGCCCGATAGCTTCTCGCGGACGTCGTCGACCGCTTCGGCGAGTGACTCGGTGACGAAGACTCCCTTGCCCCCGGCGAGGCCGTCGGTCTTGACGACATAGAGGCCGGGTAGGTCGCCCAGGAAGGCAACTGCTTCCTCCTCCTCGGACGCGTCGAAAGGTCGCGTGGCGAGCCGTCGGAACGCCGGCGTCGACAAGCACGTGCTTCATCCAGGCCTTCGACCCCTCGAGCTGTGCACCGTCGGAGCCAGGCCCGAACACGAGCGCGCCGCGGGACCGGAGTCGATCTGCCAGCCCATCGACCAGCGGCTGCTCTGGACCGATGACGAACAGGTCTGCTTCGACCTCCTCCGGCGGTTGAGGCGTCGAGCCGGGGATGCCGGGATTTCCCGGTGACACGATGACGACGTCTGCTGTACGACTGCGCAGAGCCTCGGCGAGTGCGTGCTCTCGGCCACCGCTGCCGACGACGCAGACCCGCATCGACGTCAGGCCGCGAAGTGCACGTACTGCTCGCGACCCGGGCCTACGCCGACGAGTCGCACAGGCACCCCGACCTGCTCCTGGAGGAAGGCGAGATAGTCGCGCGCCGCGGGGGGGAAGATCGTGGGGTTCGGTGACCGCCGAGAGGTCGGCGCGCCAACCGGGAAGCTCCTCGTAAAGCGGGAGTCACCTTGTGCATGACCGACTGGTGGTACGGCATCTGGTGGAAGCGGTCGCCCTCGAGCTCGTACGCAACGCAGACCTTCACCGAGTCGAGCGCATCGAGCACGTCGAGCTTGGTGATCGAGAGCTCGCTCAGCGAGTTCGAGCCGCACGGCTTGCCGGAGCATCACCGCGTCGAACCATCCGGTCCGCCGACGGCGACCGGTGTTCGGTGCCGAACTCGTGACCCCGCTCGACGAAGCAGGTCGCCGATCTCGTCGATCGAGCTCGGTTGGGAACGGTCCGGCGCCGACTCGTGTGCAGTACGACTTCGCGATGCCGATCACGCGGTCGATGTGCAGGGGCCCAACCCCTGAGCCGGTGCACGCGCCGCCCGCCACCGGGTTCGATGAGGTCACGAATGGATAGGTGCCGTGATCGAGGTCGAGGAAGGTGGCCTGAGCGCCTTCGAGCAGCACATGCTGCCCGACTCGAGCGCCTCGTGGACGAAGCCGACGGTGTCCGCGATGTAAGGCGCGACCGAGGACGCCAGCACATCCAGGTACCGCGAGGCGATGTCGTTCGCGGACAGCGGGAGGCGGTTGTAGACCTTGGCGAGGACCGCGTTCTTCTCCCTGAGTGCGACGTCGAGCTTCTCGCGGAAGATCTTCGGGTCGAGGAGATCCTGAACTCGCAGGCCCGAACGAAGCGCCTTGTCGGCGTACGCGGGCCCGATGCCCCTGCTTCGTCGTACCGAGCTTGTTCTTGCCGAGCGGCGCTCGGTCGAGCGCGTCGAGCTCTTGGTGGTACGGGAGGATGAGGTGTGCGTTTCCGCTGACGAGCAGGCGGCTGCAGTCGACCCCTTTCGCGGTGAGCACGATCGAGCTCAGCGAGGAGCACGGCGGATCGACCACGACGCCGTTGCCGATCACGGGCGTGATGTGGTCGTAGAGGATGCCGCTCGGCACGAGCTGGAGCGCGAACGTCTCGCCGCCGACGACGATCGTGTGGCCGGCGTTGTGGCCGCCTTGGTAGCGGACGACGACCTGCATCTCTTTGGCGATGAGATCGGTGAGCTTCCCCTTGCCTTCGTCACCCCACTGGGCACCGACCACGACCGTTGCGGGCACCCGGCGATGGTACTGAACCACGACCCACGCGGACGGTCAGGTTGCCAGCCAGAATGACTTGGAGTGAGCACCCCAGTCGTGTCGGTCATCGTGCCGATGCGCAACGCCGCAGAACACGTGCTCGAACAAGTCACCGCGCTCGCAAACCAATCGGTGGAGACGGCCCACTTCGAGGTCATCTGGGTCGACAACGGCTCCTCTGACGGAACGCTGCAGCTCGTCGCCGAGGCGATACGCGGCTACAAACGATGCGTGCGGTTTCGGCAGCCTGAGGTCAGGTCGTCCTACTTCGCTCGCAACCGGGAGTTGCCCTGGCCCAGCGGGCCGACCTTCTCCTCGTTCTGCGATGCCGACGACGTCGTCGACAAGCGCTGGGTCCAGTCGATGGCGACGTGCGCTCGAAGGACTGGACGTCGTCGGTGGCTCCCTGATGCCGACAGCATCACTCCCGCAGTGGCGGCTGGCGTGTTCTTTGGCTTTCTTCCCGCAGCGCCGACGGCCAACCTCGGGATCCGCAGGACGCGTTCGAGGGGCTAGGGGGTCGACCGGAGACTCCGTCCGGTGACGGACATCGCGATGTGCTGGAGAGCTCAGCTTCAGGGCTTCCGGTTCGGGTTCGCGCCGGACGCCGTCGTGCTCCATCGGAGGCGACCGACCGAGTGGACACGGACGCAGCGGATCTGGGCGCAGGGCAGATCGTACCGAGCCTGGGCTCTCGCCGTTCGTCGCGCTCGGCGCCGAGGCTCCCACCTCGGGTGCGGCGCTCAGACGGATAGTCGAGCGGGCGCTCTTCCCGGCCCTCAAGAAGCCACGGCGGGACCATGCCCGAGTCGTGCTGTGGAACCTCGCCGTGATCTCGTCATGTTCGTGAGGCCCAAGCCGCGCTCATCCTGACCGAGACGCGGAGCGGGGACCCTGTCGGGTCCCCAGTCCGGCTCTAGCCCTGAAGCGCCAGCACCCTGGCCAGAGCCTCCCTCCAGTGTTGTCCTTTTCGGCGCCCTACGCCTGTGCCCCCCGGCGCTTGCTGATTGCCAGCGCCGCAACGCCGGCCATCACCATCAGGATGCCGATCCGAGCGGCCGGCCACGTGCTGCTACCGGTCACGGGAAGCGTCTCGGGGTTGGTCACCGTCGTACCCTCGACCGTCGCTTCCGGCGGCGGGGTCGCCCGGCTGATCGTCGTGTTCGCCCCCGTCGTGGTCGCGGCTGCGGTCGTGGTCGCCGCCGTCGTGGTCGTGGCGAGGGTCGTAGACGTCTCCTGTGTCGTGTTCACCACGGTGGTCGTGGTCGTGGAACCCGTCGTGGTCGTCGCGAGTTCTCGGTGCACTGCGGATTCGTCACGGGCACGGTCGTGGTCGTAGAGCACGTCGTCGTCGTCGTGGGCTGCGTCGTCGTCGTCGTGGGCTGCGTCGTCGTCGTCGTGGGCTGCGTCGTCGTCGTCGTGGGCTGCGTCGTCGTCGTCGTGGGCTGCGTCGTCGTCGTGGGCTGCGTCGTCGTCGTCGTGGGCTGCGTCGTCGTCGTCGTGGGCTGCGTCGTCGTCGTCGTGGGCTGCGTCGTCGTCGTCGTGGGCTGCGTCGTCGTCGTCGAACATTCGCCGGGTCCGCCGTTGTTCGAACTGATCAGGCGATTGCCACCGCCGAGTTCTTGCCGTTCGCGACCCCGGGTGCTGTCGTTGTAATACGAACCGTTCGGTCCCACGATCAGGAGCGGACCGCCGATCACCGCGTCGACCTGGTAGTTGCACGCCTCGTCCTCGCCCGGCATCACCAGCGAGAGAGGTGTTGCCAGCGCCACCCTCCCCGGTGCACGGCTTGCCGTCTTCACGCCGCAATACGCGAACGGCACAGGAGCGCCTGGTTGTCCGAGGCGTTGAACGAGGGTGAGCTGGCACTCTTCACCGCGAGTGACACGCCGACCGCCTCACCGTTGCAACCGGCGGAGCAAACCCTGTCCATGTCATCGGTGATCGAGTCGCCGGGATACAGACGTCCGATCGTCCCCTCGTTGAGCGTGGTCGAGTTGGAAACCGGTTGGGCGTTCGAGGCCTGGCCGATGCCGCCTCGCTGGACGTTGTAGAGCGCGCCAGTGAGGAAGTCAGAACCGACATTGCAGCCGGTGGGGATCGCAGTCTGCCGGATAGAGGGCGAAGTTGGAGCTGACGACAACGCTGTCCGGACCCGCAGGGTTCGCGGTCACTGTCGCGCCCGCGACGCCCGCGACCGTGAGGATCAGCCCACAAGCGATCAATCCGGCGCCCGCGAGGCGGCCCAAGCCGCGGCCCTTCAAGGTAGGTCGCACGATCCAGCTCCTTGTCCATCGTTCGAGGACGGGCCGGAAAACAAAGACACCCGGCCCTATGGCTGGGGCCGGGTTCGCCTGGCTCCCCGCAGGCGCAGCGACCAATTTCCGCCGGCGGATCAATGCCTCCCCACACGTACCGTTACCGATCCGTGCAGTTCGCACCATATCACTCTGCGTGGCCCCTAGGGCAATAGGCCGTTCGACCTACGCCTGAATATCGGCTGAATACCACGGAGCGCGCGAAGACGCCAGGTGACGCGCCCACTCCGTGAACGGATCGTGACGCAATGAGCACGCGCTGTGTGACCCCGGTCGCTCAGCTCACCGATCGACGCCGGCTGAGGGCCAGGATCACCAGCCCGGCGGCCAAGAGGACGAACCCGGTCGCGGCCACGCTGATCGTCGCTCCACCCGTGACCGGCAGCGTGTCGCTCGCCGGCTCGACCCCCGAGCCCAGATCAGTGTCCCGGACCGCGAGGTCGTCCATCGGAGACGGGTCGCCAGCTCCCACGCTCGCCGTCGTGCTCGTCGCTGGTCGCCGAGGTCGTCGAAGTCGGCGCAGCAGCCGACGTCGTCGTGTCATCTGTGGGGTCCGCCGACGCCACCGTCGTCGTCTCCCCGACGGTGGTTGTCGTGTCGTCGACTTCGCCGCGACGAACAACGTCGTGGCGGGCGCCTCTGTCGTCGAGGTGTCCTCGACGAGCGAGGTGGTGGTCTCTTCAGCGAGCGTGGTCGACGGCTCGTCCGCGACGGTGGTCGTCGGCTCATCCGCGACCGTCGTCGTCGACCCGTCCTCCACGACCGTCGTCGTCGACCCGTCATCCGCGGCGAGCGTGGTCGGCGGCGCTTCCGTCGTCGTGGTCGTCTCCTCGGTGGTCGACGGCGCGGCCTCCCCGACGAAGTGGTTGGTCACGACCGCGACGAAGCTGTCATCGCCTTCGAAGTACGCGTCGAGACCCTTGGGCGGATCGAGCGGGCCGAACTTGCCCGTCCCCTCTTGCTCGAAGTCAGACGTCGAGGTCTCGGTGATCGTGTACGAGCCCCCGAAGGGCACGTCCAGGTTGGGCTTCTCGTCCGCGAACTCGCCCTTGTCCTCGATGTCGACCTTGCTCTTGCACGACAGCGCATCCTTCTTCCACGTGCAGATCAGCGTCTCGAGGTCGCTGTCGAGCGTCAGCTTCCAACCCTTCGGCACGACAGGCGCACCCAGGTCTTTTCCCGGACGCGTCGACCCACCGCTTCACCGGCACGACGTGAGCACGCAGGTCTTGTCGTTCTGCTTCTTCGCCGACTGCAGAGCCCCGTTGACGAACAGCCGAGTGTTGCCGGCAGTGGAGGCCGGCACGTGGAGGTAGCTCGCGCCAGCGGGCGCGACGCCCTTGCCCGCGAACGACGTCGTCCTGATGTCCCATGTGTAGGAGACCGCGGGCGAGTTCGGGTTGTCCACGCGGAGCACGGCGTCGCCCTTGGGCAGCGTGGACACCGAGGTGAGCGTCAGCTTGTTGAGCGCAGGGGCCGCAGCGGCCCCCGCCGCGAGGCCGGGATAGACGGCGAGCAAGACACACGCCGCGCCGAACACTCCGCCGAGGTAGCCGGTGATCCTGCGCCTGGTGGTCCGGTCATGCTGGGCGAACATTGGAATTCCGACTCCCGCGGCTCGATCGTGCAAGTCGAGCCTGGGGCCGGGTTCGCTGTGACTCCCCGCCGGCGCAGCGACCAGTTCAGCCGGGCGGATCAGTGTCTCCCCAGATTCGATGGGCCGTGGCCCACCGCTCTGTCGCATGGATGATCGGAGCGCGCACGCTCGCGAGATGGGTCGATCGACCTGCTGACGCCCGGTCAGCGGGCAATAGGGCCGATCGGCTCAGGTGATGACGAGCTCGCCGTCGCGCACGTCGACCTCGACGGTGTCGCCCTCGGCGACCTTGCCCTCGAGGATGCGAGTGGCGAGTCGGTCGCCGATCTCGCGCTGGATCACCCGCTTGAGCGGCCGCGCACCGAACGCCGGATCGAACCCTTCCTCGGCGAGCAGCGCAGTCGCGGCGGGGGTGACGATCATCGTGATGCGCCGCGCGGCCAGCCGATCGCGCATGCGGTCGATCTGGATCGACACGATCTCGCTGAGGTCGTGCTGCGTGAGCGAGCGGAACCGCACGATGTCGTCGACACGGTTCACGAACTCGGGCCGGAACACCGTGAGCGGATCGCCCTGAAGGTTCGACGTCATGATCAGCACGACGTTCGTGAAGTCGACCGTGCGCCCCTGCCCGTCAGTGAGGCGACCGTCGTCCATCACTTGCAGCAGGACATTGAAGACATCGGGGTGCGCCTTCTCGATCTCGTCGAGCAGCACGACCGCGTACGGACGCCTGCGCACGGCCTCGGTGAGCTGTCCGCCTTCGTCGTAGCCGACATAGCCGGGAGGCGCACCGATCAGACGCGACACGGAGTGCTTCTCCATGTACTCGCTCATGTCGATGCGGATCATCGCCCGCTCGTCGTCGAACAGAAACTCCACGAGCGCGCGAGCGAGCTCGGTCTTGCCGACACCCGTCGGGCCGAGGAACAGGAACGAGCCGATCGGCCGATTCGGATCGGAGAGGCCCGCCCACGACCGACGGACGGCGTTGGCCACTGCGGTGACCGCGTCGTCCTGGCCGATGACCCGCTCGTGCAGCTGCTCCTCGAGCTGGACGAGCTTGCGCATCTCGCCTTCCATGAGACGCGACACGGGAACACCGGTCCACTTGCTCACGACCTCGGCGATGTCCTCGGAGTCGACTTCCTCCTTCAACATGCGCTTCGTCGACTGCAGCTGGCTGAGGTGCTCGGTCGCCTCGGCGACGCGGCGCTCGAGCTCGGGGATCTGGCCGTAACGGATCTCAGCTGCACGCTCGAGGTCAGCCTCGCGCTCGATCTCCGCGCGCTTCGCGTCGAGCTGCTCCATGAGCTCACGGATGGCGCCGATGGCCTCCTTCTCCGCCTGCCAATGGGCCTTCATCTCGTCGGACTCGGCCTTGAGCCTCGACAGCTCCTCGTCGAGCCCCTCGAGCCGCTCGCGTGACGCGTCGTCGGTCTCCTTCGCGAGCGCCAGCTTCTCGATCTCGATCTGGCGGATGCGCCGGTCGACGACGTCGATCTCGGTCGGCATCGAGTCGATCTCGATGCGCAAGCGCGACGCGGCCTCGTCCACGAGGTCGATCGCCTTGTCGGGCAGGAACCGGCCGGTGAGGTACCGGTCGGAGAGCACCGCGGCCGACACCGAGCGCGGAGTCTTGGATGCGCACGCCGTGGTGCACCTCGTAGCGCTCCTTGAGCCCGCGCAAGATCGTGATCGAGTCTTCGACCGACGGCTCACCCACGTAGACCGGCTGGAACCGACGCTCGAGCGCGGCGTCCTTCTCGATGTGCTTGCGGTACTCGTCGAGCGTCGTGGCGCCGATCATCTTCAGCTCGCCCCGCGCGAGCAGGGGCTTGAGCATGTTGCTCGCGTCCATCGCGCCCTCGGCCGCTCCGCGCCCACCACCGTGTGCATCTCGTCGATGAACGTGATGATCTCGCCGGACGCGTCGGTGATCTCCTTCAGCACGGCCTTGAGCCGCTCTTCGAACTCGCCCCGGTACTTGGCGCCCGCGACCATCGAGCCGAGGTCGAGCGAGACCACGCGCTTGTTCTTCAATCCTTCGGGAACGTCGCCCTCGACGACGCGACGCGCGAGGCCCTCGACGATCGCGGTCTTGCCCACGCCCGGCTCACCGATGAGCACCGGGTTGTTCTTCGTGCGCCGCGAGAGCACTTGGATCACCCGGCGGATCTCGTCGTCGCGCCCGATGACCGGATCGAGCTTGCCCTGCCGCGCCACCTCGGTGAGGTCGCGGCCATAGCGCTCGAGGGCCCGGAAGTGGTCCTCGGGATCCTGACTGTTGACGCGATGGCTGCCGCGCACCTCGCGCAGCGCGGCGAGCAGCTCTTCGCGGGTGCGCTCGAGCCGATCGACCATCGCGAGGAGGAGGTGCTCGGTCGAGAGGTACTCGTCGTGCAGCTCCTTGCGCTCGTCGTCCGCGTGCTGCATCACCTGGTTCAGCTCACGGCCGAGACGCGACTCGCCGCCGTAGGCCTTCGGGAGCCGCGCGACCGCCTCGTCGGCACGGTTGCGCAGCATCAGCGGCGCGAGGCCCAGCTTCTGGATGATCGGCAGCACGAGCGTGTCGTCCTGCCGGAACAGCGCCGACATCAGGTGGTCGGGCGTGACCTCGGGGTTGCTGTTGCTCTTCGCCTGCTCGAGAGCGGCGGCGAAGGCCTCTTGGGTCTTGTGCGTCCACTTGTTGGGATCGAGTGCCATGCCTCAGCTCCCCTCATCGAAGATCGAGGGGCGCCGGCCCCACACCATGAGCGATTGCGACAACGGGACGAGCTCGCGCCGGTTACGGCGACTCGCCTCGTCGACGGCGTCACGCGCCTCTCGGCGCACGCGCTCGAGGTTCTCGTGCAGCGCGTGCAGCTCTTCCTCGAGCTCGAGCACACGCTTGACACCGGCGAGGTTCAGCCCGGCGGCGGTCGAGCGCGGCGATGCGCTGGAGCCGCTCGATGTCGCCCTCGCTGTAACGACGGTTGCCACCGATGGTGCGAGCCGGATCGAGCAGACCCCTGCGCTCGTAGATGCGCAGCGTCTGCGGGTGCACGCCCGCGAGCTCGGCCGCGACCGAGATGACGTAGACGCCCCTCGCCCTCATCTCTGCTGCCATCTCACACCTCCAGATGTCGCGCGCGGCGACTCATCGGTCGCCTTCGCCAGCTCTTCGACTGCCTTGCGCTCCGCGGCGCCCAAGCGCGCGGGCACCGCGACTTCGAACGTCACGAGCAGGTCGCCGGTCGTCTTGCCGTTCGAGACGCCGCGGCCCTTCACTCGCCTCGGCTTCGAGAGCGGCACCGACGGGTTGATCTTCAGCTTCACGGGCGCGCCTTCGAGTGTCGGCACCTCGATCTGTGCGCCGAGCGCGGCCTCGGGATAGGTGACCGGCACGCGCAGCGTGAGGTCGAGACCCTTGCGCCCGAAGATCTTGTGGGGCAGCACCTTGGCTGTGACATAGAGGTCGCCGGGAGGGCCACCGTTGCGGCCCGGACCCCCGCGCCCCTTCAATCGGATGCGCTGCCCGTCGTCGACGCCCCCGGGGAGCCGTACCTTCACCTCGCGCTCGCGCCGCTCGACCCCGGTGCCGCGACAAGTCGGGCACGGGTCTTCGATCACGTGACCGAGCCCACCGCAGTTGCGGCACGGCGAGCTCAACGAGAACAAGCCCTGGTTGTCGTCGAGCACGCCCCGCCCTTGGCACACGGGACACGTCGTCGCGTGCGTGCCCGGACGCGCGCCGGTGCCGCTGCACGTCGAGCACGCCGCGTCGCTCGTGAGGTACGAGCGATGTCGTGATGCCCTGTGCGGCGTCTTCGAACGCGAGCGTGAGCCCGGCTTCGAGATCGGCGCCGCGCTGCTGGCCGGGACCTCCGGCCGCTCCCCGACCCCCGCCGCCGCGCCGCACCCGGCCGAACAGACCACCGAGCAGGTCGTTGATGTCCGCGTTGTCGCCCATGAACGAGAAGCCCTGGGGGCCACCGCCTCCGCCGGCACCCGCGCCGCCGCCGAAGCCCGATGCCATCGGCCCGAGGCGGCGCACCTCGTCGTACTCCTTGCGCTTCTCCGCGTCGCCGAGCACGTCGTAGGCGGCCGAGATCTCCTTGAACCGCTCCTCGGACTTCACGTCGCCCTGGTTCGTGTCGGGGTGATGCTCACGAGCGAGCTTGCGGTACGCCTTCGTGATCTCCTTCGGGGTCGCGCCTTCAGAGACGCCGAGCGCCTTGTAGTAGTCCTTCTCGAACCATTCCCGCTGCGGCGCCATCGGAGCGCCTAGCCCTTCACCGTCACCATGGCCGGCCGCAGGACGCGGCCCTTCCACGTGTAGCCGGTGCGCATGACCTCGCTGACGATCGCCTCGCTGTCCCCGTCATCGTCACTGTCACCCTCGACGTGCATCACCGCCTCGTGCTGCTCGGGGTTGAACGGCGCGCCGAGGCTGTCGAGGGGCTCGAGGCCGTGACGGCGGAGCGCGCCGAGCAGAGCCGACCAGATGGGCTCGATGCCATCGACGCCGTGCGCGAACGCGAGCTCGCAAGTGTCGAGCACGGGAAGCAGGTCTTCGACGAACTTGCCCGTCGACCGATCGACCTCGTCGACGACGCGCTTCTGTGATTGCTTGCGGAAGTTCTCGAAGTCGGCCTGCAGTCGTTGCAGCTGACCGAGGCGCTCCTCGTTCTCCTGCAGGAGCCCCGCAAGGTCGACCTGGAGCGCGGCCTCGGCCGCCGCCTCGTCCTCATCTGAGAACGGGACGGCGGCATCAGCCGGATCGTGGGGAAAGGCCATCGGGTTACGCCGACCGCTCGTCGTCGACGATCTCCGCGTCGACGACCTCGTCGTCGTTCGGTGCCGAAGCCTGCGTGCTCGCGGTCGACTGCTCGCGAGACGCCGCCTCGTACAGCTTCTGGCTGAAGCTCTGGCTCGCGGTCATCAGCCGCTCGGTCGCGGACTTGATGGCGTCGACATCGTCGCCGGCGATCGCCTTCTTGAGATCGTCGAGCGGACCCTCGACGGCGGCGACCTCGTCGGCGGCGACCTTGTCGCCCTGCTCACGCAGGACCTTCTCGGTCTGGTACACGAGCGAGTCGGCGTTGTTGCGCACCTCGGCCTCGTCGCGACGACGCTTGTCGTCCTCGGCGTGAGCCTCGGCGTCGCGGACCATCCGCTGGATGTCGTCCTTGTTGAGCGACGACTGGCCAGTGATGGTCATCGACTGCTCCTTGCTCGTGGCCCGGTCCTTCGCCGACACGTGGACGATGCCGTTCGCGTCGATGTCGAACGTGACCTCGATCTGCGGCACGCCCCGAGGCGCGGGAGGCAGGTCGACGAGCTGGAACTTGCCGAGCGTCTTGTTGTACATCGCCATCTCGCGCTCACCCTGCAGCACGTGGATCTCGACCGACGGCTGCATGTCGTCCGCGGTCGTGAACACCTCGGTGCGCCGGGTCGGGATCGTGGTGTTGCGCTCGATGAGCTTGGTCATCACGCCGCCCTTGGTCTCGATGCCGAGCGACAGCGGGGTCACGTCGAGGAGCAGGACGTCCTTCACCTCGCCCTTGAGCACGCCTGCCTGGATCGCCGCACCGACGGCGACGACCTCGTCAGGGTTGACGGACTTGTTCGGCTCCTTGCCGGTCAGGTCGAACACGAGCTCTTGCACTGCGGGCATGCGCGTCGAACCGCCGACGAGGATGACGTGATCGATCTGCCCCTTGGTCAGGCCGGCGTCCTTGATCGCCTGCTCGAACGGGGTCTTGCAGCGCTCGAGCAGATCGACGGTGAGCTCCTGGAACTTCGCCCGCGTGAGCGTCTCGTCGAGATGGAGGGGGCCCTCGGAGGTGGCGGTGATGAACGGCAGGTTGATCTGCGTCTGCTGCACCTGCGACAGCTCGATCTTGGCCTTCTCGGCCGCTTCCTTCAGGCGCTGGACGGCCATCTTGTCGGCCGCGAGGTCGACGCCGTGGGCACCCTTGAACTGCGCGACCAGCCAGTCGATGACGCGCTGGTCCCAGTCGTCACCGCCGAGCTGCGTGTCGCCGTGCGTGGACTTGACCTCGAACACGCCGTCGCCGATCTCGAGGATCGACACGTCGAACGTGCCACCGCCGAGGTCGAACACGAGGACGGTCTCGTCGGTCGAGCCCTTGTCGAGGCCGTAGGCAAGTGCCGCAGCGGTCGGCTCGTTGATGATGCGGAGCACCTCGAGGCCGGCGATCTGGCCCGCCTCCTTGGTGGCGGTGCGCTGGGCGTCGTCGAAGTAGGCCGGCACGGTGATGACCGCCTGGGTCACGGTGTCACCGAGGTAGGACTCGGCGTCTCGCTTGAGCTTCATCAGCGTGCGCGCGGAGATCTCTTGCGACGTGTACTTCTTGCCGTCGATGTCGATCGTCCAGCTCGTGCCCATGTGGCGCTTCACGGACCGGATGGTGCGGTCGGGGTTGGTGATCGCCTGGCGCTTCGCGACCTCGCCGACGAGCACCTCGCTGCCCTTCGAGAACGCCACCACGGACGGAGTCGTGCGCGACCCCTCGGCGTTCGGGATGACGACGGGGTCGCCAGCCTCGAGGACGCTGACGACGGAGTTCGTGGTGCCGAGATCGATGCCGACAGCCTTGGGCATGGGGGGCCTCCTGAGAGAATTGAGTCTTCGCCATCATAAAGGTTGAGTGTGTGAGCAACAACCTTGACCGGTGCGATACGTTCGGCCCATGTCGTACACCCTCGTGCTGCTCCGGCATGGCGAGAGCACCTGGAACCAGGAGAACCTCTTCACGGGATGGCACGACGTCCCGCTGTCCCCGAAAGGCGAGGTCGAGGCGCGGGCCGCAGGCGAGACCTTGGCCGCCGAAGGTCTGCGGTTCGACAAGGCCCACACGTCGTTGCTGCTCAGGGCGGTCCAGACGGCAGACCTCGCCCTCGGAGCGCTCGGCCAGCTGTGGCTGCCTGTCGAGCGCAGCTGGAGGCTGAACGAGCGCCACTACGGCGCGCTGCAGGGCCTCGACAAGAAGCAGACCTCCGAGCTCCACGGCCTCGACCAAGTCAAGCTCTGGCGGCGCAGCTACGACGTGCCGCCGCCGCCGGTGCCGGTCACCTCACCCGAGCACCCGGCGAACGATCCCCGCTACGACCGGCTCGCGCCCGACCAGCTCCCTGCCACGGAGTGCCTCGCCGATGTCGTGGCCCGCGTGCTGCCGTACTGGCACGACGCGATCGTCCCCGACCTCCGCGCGGGGCTCCGCGTGATCGTGATCGCACACGGAAACAGCCTGCGTGCCTTGCTGAAGCACCTGGAGGACGTGTCCGACGAGGGCATCGCGGAGATCAACATCCCGACGGGCATCCCCCGTCTCTACGACCTCGGCCCCGACCTCGAAGTGCGGGCGGTGCGCTACCTGGGCGATGCGGCGGCGGTCGAAGCGGCCGCGGAGGCAGTGCGCCGACAGGCGGGGTGACCGCGCCTCGAACCCCAGGCCTCGACCCTTACTTGGGATCGAAGGTGGAGATGATCTGATCGAAGGTCGAGCTGTACTTGTCCGGCTGGTCGGTGCTGAACGTCAGCACGTAGAGGTTCTGATTCGCCAGGACGTAGACCTGGAGGCCGGCGACCTCGGTCTTGGTGCCGTCTGCGAGGGTCACTGGCACGGTGTAGGTCGTGCGCACGGCGTCACCGGCCGGCAACGAGACCTGCGTGCTCGACACATCCGTTGCGCCTGCGGCCGTCAGCTGCGTCTGGGCTTGCTGCTGGAGCAGACCCAAGCCACTCGTCACGCCCGCCACCCGGATGAGGTTCACGTTCGTCAGGAACTTGCCCGGGTTGCTCGTGTCAGAGGCGTAGAGCAAACCGCCTTCCTGGACGAGCTTCTTCACCGCGTCGCCGACATCGCCCTGGAGCTCCGGGTTGGCCTGGGTCGCGGCGGCGATGATCGCGTCGACATCAGCCGAGGTGAGGTCGAAGTTCTGCCATCCGGGTGGGAGGGCGATGACGAACCCGTCAGCGCTGCGGTCCACCACGGTGAACCCGGCCGGAACCGCGGGCGTTGTGCCCGATGTGTCTCCCGTGGCCGTCGCGCCGTCCGTCGCTGCAGCGCCGGTACCGCTCGAAGACGACGAGTCGTCGCTCGAGCAGGCGCCGAGCACGAGCGCGAGGGCAAGGGGAATGAGGGCAAGTCTGCGGAGGGACATTGCAGTCACTTTCGGCGGCAAACGGTGCGAATTCAAGTCGCACGTGGGATTGGGGGAGCTCAGCGATCGGCGCTGGTGCTCACCGAGCTCGAGATCCCGGCACCGTTCGACCAGATCTTGATGTCGACCGCAGAGGACCCTGAGAGATAACGGAGCGTGATCTCGTTCGCTGTCTGAGCACGTGCTGACTCGGTCCACCCCGGCTTCACATCGAGCGATGCGATCTCGAGGCCGACTGCTCCTTGCTGGATGACGAGATGCGCGGCATCGCTGTCGATCACCGAGTGCGACGAGCTCGCCGATCCTCCGCCACCGCTGTTCACGACGTTGGATTGGTTGATCACCACGCGAGCGGTGTTGATCGACGGCGGGTTGGGCACGGAGACCTCCGGTTCTGGGACACGTAGCTCGGGAAGAACGCTCGACGACGGAGAGCTGCTCGGCACCGAGGTGACGGCCGGCGCGGTCGTCGTCGTCGGCGCTGATGTCGCTGATGTCGCCGCAGCGGTCGGCGGGGCATCGGTCGCCGTCGCCGCCGGACCGATCGACACGACGCCATCCCGCTCGGCTGACGTCGCGGTCTGTCCGCATCCGGCGGTGACGGCGATCAACACGGCCAGTCCCGCTCCCCCCAGCCCCGAGGTCACGGGCCTTCCGCGTCGCATGATGCCCCTAGCCAGTGGCTCGCCGCCGCGGCACCAGGGCGGCCACCAGCACGAGGAAGAGGCCCGCACCGAGCAGCAGCCCGGCGAGGGAGAGGTTGCCATCGGTCTCAGCGCCCGTGACGGGCAGGGTCTCGCCCTTGACGCCTCCACCACCCTCCTGCGCCACCTCGATGCCGCGGACCTGGCTCGGGGTCACGACTTGCGTGATGGTCTTCACCGAGACGGTCACCGCTGTCGGCGTCTTCGGCTTCGGCTGCGGGATTGGGGGCTGGTTGCCTCCGAGGATGATCCACCGGTTCACGGCGGTGCACTGCGCGGGATCGGTGTTGTGCACCTGGCAGACCCTGGTGTTGTCGATGTTGCCTGCGACGACGTCGCCGGTCTGCATCGTGGCCGATCCGGTGACGTCGGCGACGAAGCCGTCCGGATTGGGCGGCTCCCCCGTGCTGTCACTCGTGGAGGAAGAATCGCCGGTCACGTCCACTGCGGCGTGGTTGGTCACCGGCGTCGAATAGCCGTTGGCGACGGTGACCCCGATGTCGTCGGTCTCAGTGTCGTTGTGCCTGATGTGCGCCTGGGTCTCGGTCTTGTCCACGCCGTTCGCCGAGGAGAACGAGAACGTGAGCATCCCGACGACCTGGCGAATCCGGGTGCGCTTCGTCTGCGGAGCGGCAGGATCCTGTGGTGGCCCGATGAGATCACTCGGCGCGGAGTCGATCACCTGATCGGTGGCCTCCGCGTGCCCGGTCAGCTGTGCAATCAGGCCTCCGAAGTCGAACAGGCCGGCGACGTCCGCCGTCCCGTTCGGCGACACAGTGCCGCCCGACAGTGCCTTGAGGTAGTCCGCAAGGGTGGCGATGGCGTCGGAGTTCACACCGCCCGTCGACCCGGTCGCGACACCGGCGGCGACGTTGCCCCCGGTGTTGGCGACGCCGAGGCCGACATTCGCGACCAGCGCGTCTTGCGACGAGTGGATCGTGCCGCCCACGGCTGTCGCGTCGACGTTTTGCGTGATGCTCGTGCCGGTGTTCACACCGAGTGCCGTCGCGTCGCCGGTCTGCACGGACGCATCACCGACCGCGTCGCCGACACCGCCGCTCGGATCGCCGTCCGGCGGCAGCGCCCATCCTCCAGCCTCGAGCAGTGCGTTCAGGACCTGGTAGAGCGAGACCAAGGCGGCGAGCTGCGAGTCGGTGAGGCCCATGGCGCCGACACCCGTCGCGCTGTTGAAGCCGGTGTTCGCGATCGCGGCGCCCAGGTTGAACACCACCGCGCGCTGGGTGATGACGATGAAGCCGCCCTCGCTCGCGTTCGCACTGGCGTTCTGCTTGATGATCGTGTTGGAGGCGTTCCCGATCGCGTTCGCATCGCCGGAGGCGACAGACGCGGTGCCCGTGGCACCACCGAGGCCGTAGTCGGCTCCGTTCTGCGAGAGCACACCGATGATCCGGTTCAGCCCGCTGTTCGCGGTGCCATCACCGAGGTTGATGACCAACGCGTTCTCGACGCTGTTCGCGTCGTCGCCGTTCTTGGTCTGCACGACCGCCGCTTGAAGGATGCGGGTTGTCGCCTGCGTGCCGACAGCGAGGGCCGCTCCGGTCACCTCCGACGCATACCCGAGCGCGGCCATGTGTCCGGCGAGGAGCCCTGGCGTCACTCCGACGGCGCCGTTGCCGCTCGTGTTGGCCACTCCGAAGCCGATGTTGATCACCAGCGCGATCTGCACGATGTCGACCTGGCTGCTGGCGTCGGCGCGCACAGAGACCGTCTGCAGGATGTTGCCGTTCTCGCTGACGCCGATCGCCTTGGCGTCGCCGTCATTGGTCGACGAGGAGCTGCTCGTCCCGGTGGAGGTCGACGCGCCACCGGTCGTCGCTCCCGCGATCGCACCCACCGAGGCGTTCGACCCCGAGTTGCCCGAGGCGTTGTTGCTCGAGCACACGTTCGCGACGCTGTGCTGCTCCGCGGCGTTCACGGACGACTGAGAAGAGGATTGCGACGATCCGCCGCAACCACCCGACGTGTCAGCGGCGCTCGCGGTCGACACCGCCGCGTTCTCCGCCGCGTTGGTCGAACGCGCTGCAGGCGCATCCGATGTAGATGCGCCGGGGTCAGAAGCGTCGGTGGTCGACGAAGAGTCGGCGGTGGTCGAGGGTGCGGCCGTGGTCGTCGGGGCGGCGGTCGTCGTCGCCGCCGTCGTGCCGGCTCCCGAGGTGTCCGCCGCAGCGGTCGTGTCCTCGGGAGGAAGCGTGGTGTCGGGCGCTGCCGTCGTGTCGGGCGCTGCCGTCGTGTCGGGCGCTGCCGTCGTGTCGGGCGCTGCCGTCGTATCGGGAGGATCGGTTGGGTCGGTCTGCGCGCCCGCGACGGGCACGCCCACTGCGAAGCAGAGGACCACCGCAGCCAAAGAGGCTGCAACAAACCGGCGAAACCCCGCCGTGCGTTGTCGATTCGCGCTCATCTTGTTGCCGCCTGCCCTCTGCTGGATGCCGCCAACTGCTGAGAGAAGAGAAGAGGAAAAGGGGACCTGGGGGAGGGCGCTCGCCCTCCCCCATCTGGTCCGACTGCCTAGAGGCCGACCGAGATCGAGTCGCCCTCGTTGTGGTTGTCCTGCGTGACGTCGACGGTCACCTGGTTGAGTGCCGTCGCGTTGCCGGTCTCCATCGTGTTGTGCACCTCGGTGGAGTTGATGCTGGACGAGTTGTCTCCGACCGCAACGGTCGCAGCGCCGTCGACAGCAACGCTGCCGAGAAGCGCGGCAGCCCCAGCCTGGCCCGCATCGCCCTCAGCCGCCGAGCCCTGAAGCGCCACGTTCACCTGCGCACCAGAGGACTGCGAGTTGAGACCGGTGTTGGCCACCGCGTTCGAGCCGTCTTGCCCGACGCTGAGGCTGTTCGACTGCGAGATGGAGCTGGCGTAGACCAGAGGAGCTGCGCCGAGCACTAGGCCCGCCGCGTCGCCCGTGTTCCCGTTCGTCTGCTGTGCAGTGACGCCCAACTTGTTCACTGCAACCGCGACGCCCGTGATCAGGTCGTTGCACACCAGCTGCCAGTTCGAGCTCGTCGCCGTGTTCGACGCAGCGACATCGGCGTCGCCGCCGACCGCTCCCGCGCCCAACAAGGCAAGGCCGAGCGCCCCGCCACCCTGTGCGCCCGCGAGCGCCAGCTGACCCGTGATGTTGACCTGCGGGCCGCTGAACTCCGCGTTGGCACCGGTGTTGGAACCAGCGAAGTTGCCATCGCTGTAGATCTCGGCGTAGTTGCTCTGAGAGATGAATCCGACACCCACGCCGGCAAATGCGATCGCGGCGATCCCCGCGGCTGCACCGTTGAACTCGTCCACACCGCCATTGGCGTTGGTCTGGGTGAGGTCGATGACGGTCACGTTGCGAGCGTCCGCACCACCGGTCGTCAGGTCATTGTGGACCTTCTGGCTGTTTGTGCTGTCCGCCGTGTTGACCGCCCACGCCGATGCGTCGCCGCCGACCGCGCCGGCGAGCACGCCGAGCGAGATCGCGCCGCCGCCCCAGCTACCCGAGCCCGCGCCCTGAAGGGTCAGGTTGCCCTGGCCCAGGGTGCCCTGGACGTTCGCGCCGCTGTTGGCCAGCGCCACGTTCTCGCTCGAGTCGGTGTACGCGTCGTTGGACTGCACGATGCCCCCGGCACCGATCGCGACGACGTCGAGGATTGCCGCTCCCGCTGCCCAACCAGAGTTCTCGTTGGATTGCGTGAGATCGACGTTCAGGACGTTCGACGCGCCAGCGTTGCCAGTGACCATCACATTGCTGACGTCGCTCTCGTTGTTGCTGAGTGCTCCGTTGACCGCCCCAGCGGACGAGTCACCAGCGACGGCTAGCGCGAGCCCGCCGAGCGTTCCGGCCCAGCCGCTACCTGCCAGCGCGCCCGCACCTTGGACGGTGCCGTTGCCCTGGAAGCCGGCGATCTGGCCATTGAGCCCGGTGTTCGCCGCGGCGACGTTGTAGTTCGCCACGATGTCCGCGCAGTTCGTCTGGATGATCCCGCCGATGCCGAAGCCGAAGACGGCGAGCGCCTGCAACGATCCAGCGTTGCCGCTGTTGGTGTTCGACTGGGTTGCGATCACGCTCGTGTAGTTCTGTGCGAGCGCGTCACCCGTGTGCAGATCGTTGCTCACGATCTGGTCGTTGGCGCTGTCACTCTGATTCACCGCACCGGCGACAGCGTCACCGCTGAACGCGAGAGCGATGATGCCGAGCGATGCCGCCCAGCCACTTCCGGCGCCCGCGCCGGCGAGTTGCAGCGTGCCACTGAGCTGCGGGCCGCTGGCCTGCAGGTTGGCGCCGCTGTTGGCCACCGCGGTGTTGAAGGACGGGTCGACGATCAGGTCGTTGTGCTGGCCGATGAACGAGCCGGCGAAGCCCACGAAGCTGAGCGAAGCCTCGCCCGTGTACGCGTTTCCGCTGTTCTCGTTCGACTGCGCGAACGGCTGCTGGGCGATGGTCCCAGAGACCGGCGTGCCGACCTGCACCGAGTTGAAGGCGACGGCGTCACCCGTCGTCATCGTGTTCTCGATGTTCTGGTAGTTGCCGAAGTTGCCGGTATGACCACTCGTGTTGGTCGCGTACGCGGTCGCGTCGCCGCCAACGGCGATGCCGAGGCCGAGGCTCAGAGCGAGCGCCGGAGTTCCCTGCGCACCCTCGAGAGCCAGCTGGCCGACGCCGATGTACTGGCCGCCGGTCGCCTGGACGTTGGCACCTGAGTTCGCCGAGCGCGGCGTTGTCATCGGCGGACACATAGGCGCCGTTGTGCTGGTGGATCACGTCGGCGCCGTCACCGATGCCGACGGTGATCGCGTCACCGCTGTTGGTGTTGATCTGGCTTCCGGCGAGGCCCAAGGCGTTGCCACCTACCGCGTTGCCGGTTGTCATGTCATTGGTGATCGGGCCGCCACCGGACGACTCGAGGTTGTTGTCGACCGTCGAGACGTTGCTTCCGCCGGCGAGTGCGTCGCCGCCGAGCGCAACCGCGACCAAGAGGCCGGCTGCAAACGCGTCAGACGAGTCGCCATTGGCGATCCCGACGTGAGCTTGCCCGGCTCCGTTGAACTGCGGACCGGCGAATTGCCCGTTCGCGCCGGTGTTCCCGATGGCACTGCCGCACCCAGGTTCAGGTTGAGGTGCGGGTTCGTTGAGGCCCGCAGACACCGGTTCCGGACCGCAACCGTTCTGCGACGCGCTCACTCCGTTGTCTTGACTGATGGATGGGTCTGTGTTGGCGAAAGCGATGCCGGCTCCCCAAGTGATGGAGAGGCTGGCAACCACGCCCGCCGCCAAGATCCGCCGCAAGTGGCGAGATCTGCTCGTACGCGTTTCCTTTCAATCGCATCCCGCCACCGCCACACGGTGGCCCTCCACCAAGCGACGTAGGAGAAAACCCGAGCAACCGCCCGAACTGCCCGCGAGGTCCCGCGCCTCCACTACGCCACTCGCCATCTGACTCCTTCGCTCTGCGTGGTGGAACTACGGGAAGGCGACGATTCAGCCACGCTTCCCCCACTGCTCGTGCTTCTCTTCACAAACCGGACAAAACCAGGAGAATCCTGGGAAAACAAGGGCCGACGCGAGGGTGAAGCGAGCCTCACAGTGAGGCTGAACCAGAAATTCAGACAGCCACGATGCGTGACGATCCACGACGGTCGACGACGACCGCTCGCCGTGTCACCCGGCGGTCCGCGAGCCGGTATCCCTGGCCTCGAACGGTCAACACGAACGGTGAACGGTTCAGCTCTCCGAGCTTGGCCCGCAGCCGGCGTACATGAGCCTCGAGCCTCTTGTCGTCGAGAGCGGACTTCGTGCCCCAAAGCTGAGATTGAAGGTCAGACTTCGAGACGACGGCGCCCTTCGCCAAGATGAGGGCGACGAGCACCTTGAACTCGGTGGGGGTGATCGCGAGCGGCGTGCGGTCCCACCACGAGAGGTGCATCGCCGGATCGAGCTCGAGCGGTCCCCACACGAGCGTCGATCGGTTTTCGACCGGCGGCCGCACGCGCAGCCGAGTCGAGATCCGTGCCGCGACGTGCATCCCCGACCAGTCCGCCGATCCGAGGAGGAACGCTCCCGCGTCGAACAGACGGTCCGCGGGTTCGTCGGTGGGTCCGAGGACGAGCACCCCCGCTCCGACCTCATCGTTGATGTCGCGGATCAGGGAAAGGGGTGACCCGCTGGCGACGCTCGTGTCGAGGACGGCGACGTTGCACGCGACTCCCCCGGCCGTACGTCGCGCGCTGTCTTCATCGAACGCGAGCACGGGGATCAGGTCGAGGTCGGAGAGCGCGTGCCCGATCGCGCCGGCCTGCTCATCCGACGGGCAGACGACCAGAACCCGCCCCCTTCGGAGCACCTCCGCCGCGCGCGTTGCTCGGTCCATCCACGACGCCACCGGTACCAACCTCCGCCCGCCAAAGTCGTCGTGCTTGTGTACCACCTCCACTGAGGGTGGCGAAAGGGGCCGAAATTGGCCTTCGCTGTCGCAAAGTCGGTCGCAGAGAGTGACGGAACCGTCAGCGGCTGCGGGACAGCCCGAAGCGTCGAGGCTTGCGAGCCCGCACCCCGGACCGCAGCAGATCTCCGATCTGCTCCTTGATCGGGTCGCCGAGCTTGGCGCCGGTCGCGTCGGTCAGCTCGAACGTGTCGACGACAGCGCCGTCGCGCGTCACGATGCGACCAGAGTGCACACTCGCCGCCGCTGCGGCGAACGCCGCGGTGATCGCGTGCAACAGTCCCGGACGATCCGTTGCCTCGATCGTGCAGATCGTGTGCCACGGCGAGCCGACGTCGTCGAAGGCCACGACGACGTCCTCGATCGGTGCCGTCGAGAGCTCTCGATCGATCGCGGCCCGGGTGCGCTCGCGGACCTCCTCGGCGAGCGGAGGCTCACCCCTCAGGACCCCGAAGCTCGTCAGCACGGTGCCGTCGGGCCATGTGCAGACTGCGGCGTCGACGATGTCGAGGCCCAGGTCGCTCAGCGCCGCGGCCTCACGAGACAGCAGACCGATGCGGTCCGAGGCGACGATCTCCACGCGCCACCCGCGCGGAGCGTCGGGCGAGACGGCCGCTCGCACCGCGTCTCCGGAGATCGGCGGCTCGCAGAGCGCGGCCTGTCGTGCCAACGCCTCTGGGGTCTGGGAGAGGACGTAGGCGCGGGGCGCGGTGGCGAGACGAGCCGCGGCGGCCCGGTCGTCGGTGAGACGGGAGGCCGCGTTTCGGCGCTGCTCGATCGTGTTCGTCGCGGCGCGACTGGTGAGCTCGGGATGGGCGAGGGCGGCCTCGATCAGGCCGAGCAACGTGTCGACGCGCGTGCGCTCGATCGTTCCTAGATCCTCGGATGACAACGTGAGGATGTAGAGCCCTCTCGCTTGCTCGAGCGATCCGAGGTGGGCCGCGAGCTGGAGCACGGCCTCCTGCGCGAGCCCGTCAGGGCGCAGGGCCGCGGGCCGCAAGAGCCCGATGTCGGCCACGAGCGCCGCCACCGCCTGTTCCGGTGCCGCACCGAGGTCGAGTCGCTGCATGACGCGCCGGGCGAGCAAGACGGGCGGATCGGATCCGCCTGCGGCGTCGAGGACGAGCGCGGCGAGCTCGACCCACTCGGGGTGCGCGAGCGCTGGCTGCCCCCGCGTCGCCCACGCCTGCAGCTCGCGGTGCACTGCGTCGAGCGTCGCCCAGTGCAGCGCGCCGAACGGATCGAGGTCGAGCGCCGACGGCTGCCTGCGCTCGATCGCGTCGCCGAGCTCGGGAAGCGCTCGGTCGAGCACACCCGTGATCTGAAGGAAGCGCCACGACCTCGGACGTCCCGTCGCGAGGAGCTCGAAGAGGAGCTCGCGCGCGCTGCGGGAGAATCGCAACGGCGTCGGCGGCAGCTGGCCGAGCCACCCGACGAGCTGTTCGCCGGGCCGGTGCTCCTCGTCGAGCATCAGTGCGGCCTGCAGGGCGACTTCCAGTGCGTCACCGATGGGCGGCACCGCGGCGAGCTCGATGATGCTCGACGATCCCCTCCCGGGGACGAGCGTGAGCCACCCACCCTCGGGCCTCGGCGCTTGTGGTCCCACCCCGACCGCGGAGCCGGCACGAAGTCGCTCGAGTCGCCATCGCAGCACGGGAGGAGTCACCAACGTGGTGAGCAGGACGACGAGCAGGATCGAGGCGTAGTCGCGCTGGCCGATGATGGCTTGGCTCAGCCCGATGGTGGCGAAGATGAGGCCGACCTCGCCGCGAGGGATCATCCCGATCCCCACGAGGAGCTTGTCGCCAGGCGAGCCGATCATCCCCGCGGCCGAGGCCAGCTTGCCTGCGACTGCGACCACGAAGAGCACCGCGGCGAGACCGAGCACCGACGGCTTGAGGAACTGGTCGACGTCGACGTCGATGCCGATCCCAAGGAAGAAGACCGGGATCAACAGGTGTCCGACCGGCTGCAGCTCGCGGCGGATGCGATCGGACGAGTTGCTTCGTCCGAGCGCGAGGCCGGCAACGAAGGCGCCGACGATCGGGGCGAGCTTGGCCACGTTCGCGAGCTCGGCGATCGCGAGTGTGAAGGCGAGCGCGAGCGCGACGAGCGTGCCTGCCGATCGGCTGTGGCGGGCGATCCAGTCGAACAGCGCGGGCACGTACCGCACACCCACGAAGGCGGTCACCGCGAGGAACGCCACCGCGACGAAGATGATCCACAGCACGCCGAGCACCGACACCGAGCCCGAGGTCGCGAGCCGCACGACGACCGTGAGGATGACGAGGCCGATGACATCGTCGGCGACCGCGGCGCCGAGCACAGTGCGCGACTCGACCATGGTCAGAGCCTTGAGGTCGCCGAGCACTCTCGCGGTGATGCCCACCGATGTCGCGGTGAGGGCGGCGCCGACGAAGATCGCCTCCTTCCCGGTCATCCCGATCGCGGTGCCGTACACGGCGCCGCCGATGAACGGCACGATCACGCCGACGGTCGCGACCGACATCGACGCGCGACCCACGGCGGCGAGCTCACTCAGCTCCAGCTCGGATCCGACCTCGAGCAGCAGGAGGATGACACCGATCTCGCCGAGCACCCGCAACACGTCGCTGTTGCTGACGAGGTTGAGCGCCGACGGCCCGATCAGGATCCCGACGAGGATCTCCCCGACCACCGCGGGGACGTTGATGCGCTCCATGAGCTCCGCGGCGACCTTCGCCGCGACGAGCACGATCAGGATGTCGAGCAGCGCATCGGTGACGCTCATCGGTGGACTTCCAAAGCGGTGGCTCCGAGGCCTCAGGGGACATGAGGGTGGCCGGCACCCGGAGGCGCCGGCCACCCTAGAGATGACTTGGGGACAGAGGACTAGGAGACGGTCTCGGCCGGCTCCAGGGTGTTGTCGGGCACGAGCTCGAACTCGTAGGCGAGCACACCCATCTCGGGGATGTCCATGCCCTGGAGCTCGACCTCTTCCGTGGGCCGGATGCCACCCTTCATGATCGCGTTCTGGATCTTGAAGAAGGCGAACGCGACCCCACCCATCACAAACATGATCACGAGTGCCCCGATGGCTTGTGCGCCGAGCTGACCCCAGCCCTCGCCGCCATAGAGCACGCCGGTGACGCCATGAGCCGCGTCAGCGTAGGGGGTGCCGTTCCAGCCCTGGCCGTACGTTCCGTCAGCGAAGATCCCGACCGAAAGCACGCCGAACACACCGCACACGCCGTGCACGGAGATCGCGCCCACAGGGTCGTCGACCTTGGCCTTGCGCTCCCAGAACCACACCGACTCGACGACGATCGCACCTGCGATCGCCCCGATGACGGCCGCGGCCCACGGCTGCACGAAGGCGCACGGGGCGGTGATCGCCACCAAGCCCGCGAGCATGCCGTTGGCCATCATCCCGGGATCGGGCTTGCCCGTGCGTCCCATGACCCAGAACATGCCGACGACCGCGCCGAATGCCGCAGCGAGCGCGGTGTTCGTGGCGACGACGGCGAAACGGATGTCGACCGCGGACAAGGTCGAAGCGGCGTTGAAGCCGAACCAACCGAACAGAAGGATGAACGTGCCGAGCATGGCCATCGGGATGTGGTGCGGCCCGAGTGCCCGCGGCTTGCCGTCCTTGCCGTACTTCCCGAGCCGCGGCCCGAGCACGATCGCGCCGGCGAGCGCAGCTGCACCGCCCATCGCGTGGACGACGCCAGAACCTGCGAAGTCCGTGTAGCCGAAGCCGAGGTGTGCGCTCTTGCCGAGCGATGCGAGCCAGCCGCCGCCCCACGTCCATGCCCCGAAGAGCGGGTAGTAGACGGCGCCGCAGAACAGACCCCACCCGACGAAGGCATTCCACTTCCAACGCTCAGCCATCGCTCCCGTCGGGATCGTGGCCGTGGTGTCCATGAACGCCACCATGTAGAGGAAGAACGCCATGACTGCTGGGGTGTAAGCGCCGCTGCCGCCGAGGGCGAAGTCGCCCTTCCAGAGGAAGACCCAGTTGCCACTGCCGATCCACGCGCTCCCAATAGGCGTCGTGTAGCCCATCGGTGCAAACGAGTACCCGCCGAACATGAACGTGTAGCCGACAAGGAAGTACGCCACGAACCCCAGGCCGAAGACGGCGAAGTTCGTGCTCACGACGTGGCTGGCGTGCTTCGCTCGGCAGAACCCCGTCTCGACGAGCGCGAAGCCCGCTTGCATGAAGATGACGAGCACCGCTCCGATCACGACCCACAGCAAGTTGATGGGGATCGAGAGATCGGGTGCCGGCGTCTGCCCGGCGTCTTGGGCAAACGCGGGGGCCGCAGTGAGGAGCACCATCGCTCCCACCACCCCCAAGCTCGCGAGTCCGTACTTCCGCAATCGCATGTTGGCGCCTCCCGATGCCGTGAAACTGACCTCCGTGTGAACCTACGGACGGGCGATTTCGCAGCCGTGTGCCGAGCGTTACGGCTCTGTTCGATCGCCGTTACGGCTGTGTTGGCTCGGAGTTACGCCTCGCGCGCGCTGGGCTGAACGAAATCTGACGCCTCGAGCAGGTACCCGCGGGACCTCACCGTGCGGATCACCAGCCCGAGGGGAGCAAGCCGTCGGCGGAGCCGCAGCACGTGGACGTCGAGGGCGTTGCGGCCTGGCGCGCCGTCGGGCCACCCGCTGCGACCGAGCGCGTCCCGGCTCACGACCGCGCCGAAGCGGTCGAGGAGGGCATTCGTGATGCGAGCTTCGACCGGCGGCAGTGACACCCACGCCGCGCCGACGCGGACGACGCCGTCGTCGTCGATCACCGGCGCGACTGATCCGACCGCATCGAACCGCGTCTGAAGGGTCGCGACTCGAGCGCGGATGTCGGCGTCGTCGGCCGGCACCCTGATCCAGTCCTCGAGAAGATCGACCACCACCGGCGGGACCTCGGACGCGTCGATGAGGAGGAGCCGCGGAAGCCCCTCCTCCGCGAGGCGATCGCGACGGGGCTGTTCGGAGGGCCAGCGCACCAAGGTGACGTCCATCCCCACGGGACGCTAGGACCGGGACGTTTCGCGACTGTTTCGTGCCGATGAAGGCGAGTCGTCGCGGCACAAGGGCACTGACCTCAATATGATGCGCGGCCATGGCTATCAGGCAGGCGTATCTCGATCATCTGGCGCGGGTTCCCCTGTTCGCGACCTGCTCGACGAAGGATCTCCAGAAGATCGCCAAGGCGTCTGACGAGATCGCTGTGAAAGCCGGCACCACGCTGGTCGATCAAGGCCAGCAGGGGCGTGAGGCGTTCATCGTCATCGACGGCACCGCCGCGGTGAAGCGCAACGGTCGCAAGATCACGACCCTCGGACCGGGTGCGGTCATCGGCGAGCTCTCGCTGCTCGACCGCGGGCCCCGCACTGCCACCGTCACCGCGGACACTGACATGACCGTGCTCGTCATCGACCAACGAAACTTTGCCGGCGTCATCGATCAGGTGCCGGCGCTCGCCCACAAGCTTCTCGCCACCCTCGCGGGACGCATCCGGGACCTCGACCGCGCCAACTACGGCTGAGTGCGCAGGCTCCGGGCTGACCGGGCCGCCGCAGTAGGTTGCGCGTGATGTCCACAACGACCACCGAGCGGACCTCGCCCGCGGCCGTCGCTGCACGCCGCTTCCGACCATCCGATGTGGTGCTGGCGATCTGGCTCGCCTTCGCCCTCATCACCATCGCATCGGGCGTCACCGGCGTGATCTTCGAGTTCCACGACAACTCGCCGGTCTCGCGCGAGGTGTTCGGTGGCATCCCGAGCCCGCTGCGCCTCGCCTTCTACGTGGTCACGCCGCTGCTCATCGCGTCAGCGGGCGTGCTCTTCTCCCAGAGAGTGCGCAACTACGAGCGCGGCGCACCGGATCGCAGGGCGACGACCAGGAAGAACATCGGGCGCCGGCTCCGTGACTTCCGCGCCGGCATGTACATGCAGACGCTCCTCCGCGATCCCGCGGCCGGCGTCATGCACTCGATGATCTACTTCGGCTTCCTCATCCTCTTCGGCGTCACGACGGTGCTCGAGATCGACCACCAGATGCCCGAGAGCGCGAAGTTCCTGCACGGCGGCACCTACCAAGGGTTCTCCGCAGTCGGCGATGCCGCGGGGCTGCTCTTCCTCGGTGGCATCACCTGGGCGTTGGTGCGCCGGTACGTGCAGCGGCCCTACCGCATCCGCATCAAGACCAAGCCCGAGCACGCAGTGATCCTCGGGATGTTCTTCGTCCTCGCGCTCACCGGCTTCGCCACCGAGATGGTGCGCATCGCGCTCGAGGGCAGACCGGCCTTCGAGAAGTGGTCGTTCGTCGGCTATCCCCTTTCGGCGCTCATCGACTCGGTCGCGCCGTCAACGCTCAACACCTGGCACCAGGCGCTGTGGTGCGTGCACGTGGCTGCGTTCCTCACCTTCCTGTTGGTGCTGCCCATCACGATGCTGCGCCACATGTTCACGTCACCGTTGAACATGTACCTGCGCGATCGCGATCGCCCGAAGGGCGCGATGCGAGCGATGCCGAACCTCACCGAGACCGAGCTCGAGACGTTCGGTGCGACGACGATCGAGGACTTCACCTGGAAGCAGCTGCTCGACACCGACGCGTGCACGATGTGTGGTCGGTGCACCTCGGTCTGTCCGGCGCACGCGACGGGCAAGCCGCTCGACCCGCGCGAGATCGTGCTGAAGACCGGCGAGGTGATGGCGGCGACGGGCCGCCCCACAGTGTCACCGCCGATCGGTGTCGTCCCCGAGATCACGATCACCGCCGACTCGCTGTTCGAGCGCATCACATCTGAGGAGATCTGGTCGTGCACGTCGTGCAAGGCGTGTGACGAGATCTGCCCGGTGAACATCGAGATCCTCGACAAGATCCTCGACATGCGGCGCTACCTGTCGCTCATGGAATCCGACTTCCCGACCGAGCTCGGCAACGTGTACCGGTCGATGGAGAACCAGAGCAACCCGTGGGGGATGAACCAAGGCGAGCGGGCCGACTGGGCGAAGGATCTCGACGATGTGGTGATCGTCGACGGCTCCGAGGCGCTCGAGCACGAGTACCTCTACTGGGTCGGTTGTGCGGGCTCGTTCGACGACAAGAACCGCAAGGTCACGCAAGCGGTGGCGAAGCTGCTTCGACGGGCGGGCATCGACTTCGCGATCCTCGGGCCGTCCGAGCTGTGCACCGGCGATCCCGCTCGCCGCTCGGGCAACGAGTACCTCTTCCAGATGCTGGCGATGCAGAACGTCGAAGTGCTGAACGGCATGGGCGTGAAGAAGATCGTCACGCAATGCCCGCACTGCTTCAACACGCTGCTCAACGAATACCCGCAGCTCGGCGGTCACTACGAGGTCGCTGCACCACAGCCAGCTGCTCGAGTGGTGCATCGAGACCGGCCGCCTCGACCTCTCGAACGCCCGGCTCGAGGAGCGAGTGACCTACCACGACTCGTGCTACCTCGGCCGCCACAACGACGTGTACCTCGCGCCCCGCAACGTGATCGGTTCACTGAAGGGCATCGAGATCGTCGAGATGGGTCGCAACGGCACCCGGGGGATGTGCTGCGGTGCCGGCGGTGCCCGCATGTGGATGGAAGAGAGCATCGGCAAGAAGGTGAACGACGAGCGCGCGCGAAGAAGCGATCGCCACCGGCGCCACAAGAGTCGCGACGGCGTGCCCCTTCTGTTACATCATGTTGGATGACGGGGTGAAGGCTGCGGGGCTCGACGAGAGCGAAGTCCGCGTCGCCGACATCTCGATGCACTTGCTCGAGGCGATCGAGCGGGGCGAGCAGGAGGCCGCCAGTGCCCTTGAGACGGTCCAAGACTGACCCAGACGAATGGAAGGTGCCGCCGCGTCCGTGGCACGTCCTGGTCGTCGCTGACGACCCCGAGGGAGCCGAGGTGATGGTGCGCCTGCTCGCACGGGCCGGCCACGAGGTCAGTGCGGCGCCGGCACAGCAAGCTGCACTCGTCGGTCTCACACGTCGACCGGTGCACTGCGTGGTCCTCAACCTCACGATCGCCGGTTCAGGGGGCAACCTCAAGGTGCTCGACGCGATCCGCACGAACCCCGACGACCGGGTTGCCGGCGCCCGCGTCGTGCTCTGCTCGCCGGGCGGCACGAACCGATTGTTCGCATGGGAATCGGGAGTCGACGGATTCCTCGCGAATCCGTTCCACATCGATGCCCTCGTCGCCCAGATCCGCGAAGTCGTCGAACGTCCCGAGAACGACCGCCGCCTTCACCGTAGGACCGAACGCGATCACGCCCGCGACGGCGGCCGGCGCGATCCGACGAAGGCCCCCGGCGTGGTCCGCTGAGCGAAGCGCTCGCAGTCGTCGCACTGGCGGCGGCCATCCTCGGCGTCGTCACGCAACGCGGCATTGCTGCGCTGGCCGCAATCGGCCTCGCGGTCCTCGCTGGGGTCGTCTCAGCCACTGGAGCCGACCACCAGGCTCTCGGCAACGGCGTCGTCGTGATCGTCTTCCTTCAATCGATGCTGCTCATCGCGGCCGCGGCCGACGTGAGCGGTCTGCTCTCCTGGCTTGCTTCGCACGCGGCCAAGCTCGCCCACCGACCGACCGCGCTGCTGCTCGCCACCTTCGCCGCCGGCGTGGTGGTCACCGTGACCCTGAACCTCGACACGACCGCGGTGCTCTTCACGCCGCTGGCGATCGCGGTCGGTCGAGCGGCCGGACAGCGCACCGCGCCCTTCGCGTTGAGCGCGGTGCTCGCCGCCAACTTCGGATCGGTGCTGCTGCCGTCGTCGAACCTCACGAACCTCGTCATCTGGCGCGAGTCGGGTACGACCTTCGGCGAGTTCGCTCGCACGATGGCGCCCATCGCCGTGATGGCGATCGTGGTGACTGCGGTCGCGCTCGTCGTGGTCAGCCGGAAGTTGCTCGTGCCCACCTTCGTCGAGCCCGAGGAGACCGGGCTCGCTGATCCCCGCCTCGCGCTCGTCAGCGGGGCAGTGGTGCTCGGGTTGATGACGGCGCTCCTCCTCGGTGCGCCGCCCGTCGTCGCGTCGCTGGTGGGAGTGGTGATCGTGTTGGCGGCTCGGCCCTCGGCCTTGCGCCACGCCCCGGTGTCGATCGCACTCCTGGGCTCCCTGGGAGGCCTGTTCGGCGCGGCAGCGGTGCTCAGCGCGTCGCCGTCGGTGCATCGCCTTCTGGCGCATCTCGACAGCGCGCCACGTGTCGCCGCCGTCGCGACACTCGGGTCCGCGGGAGCAACGAACCTCGCCGCCGTGGCAGTGCTCGCGCCCGTCGCCGTCGGTCGCACGCTGACCCGCGCGCTCGTCACCGGCGTCGACCTCGGTGTCGGCCTCACCCCGATCGGATCGCTCGCGACGATCCTGTGGAGGGACGCCGCGCGCCGGGCCGGCGAGCCCGTGTCGATGCGGCGCTATCTGGCCGTGGGCGTTCCGCTCAGCCTGGTGCTCGTGGTGGTCGGCACCGTCATGGCCTGACCTCGGTTCGCGTCCCCTACAGTTTGCGGTCTTCGCGGGCGTAGTTCAGCGGCAGAACATCAGCTTCCCAAGCTGAGAACGCGAGTTCGATTCTCGTCGCCCGCTCTCACAGGTCACTCGCCGGTCGCGCCGTCGAGCTGCTCGCGCAACAGGTCGGCGTGGCCGTTGTGGCGGCTGTACTCCTCGATCATGTGCACCATCACCCAACGGACGCTGAAGTCCTCGTCGAGCCTGGCGTGGTGCCCCGTCACCTCGAGGGACGCGAACGAGGCTTCGATGCCTCGCGCTGCCTCGACCTCTTCGTTCCAGCGCGCGAACGCCTCCTCGACGCTGGCGGCGTCGACATCGTCGAAGTCGCCGTCGAGGTTGTCGGGGCGGCTATAGAAGATCGGCGGATCGTCTCCTCCGCCGAGCACTCGCCTGAACCAGTTGCGCTCCACATCAGCAAGGTGACGCACCAGCCCGAGCAGCGACATGCTCGACGGCGGCACCGCGCGGGTACGCAGCTGCTCGTCGGAGAGCCCGTCGCACTTCATGAGCAGCGTCTGCCGGTGGTACTCGAGGAAGGCGCGCAATGTCTCGCGCTCACCCGCGGTGCCATCCGGTTCGATCCGTTCGATCGTCATGTCGTGGAGTCTCTCTCGCCGCCCGCGTCGGGGTCGCCGGTGCGGCCGTGCTTCCAATAGCCCCGCACCGTCGCAACCGAGCGCGAAAGCCCGCGTTCGTCGAACAGGTGCTGGCGGATCTGGTGCATCGCGGCTGCCTCGCCTGCGGCCCAGATCCGCGTGCCCTCGGTGAGCGTCGACGCTCTGATCGCCTCGACCAACGCCTGGCCAGGGAGTGCACCTTCAACTCGCACATGCCACTCGATCCGGGTCGACTCGTTCGCCGCGAGCGGCAAGCGGGCGTCGGGCCGGGCGAGTTCCACGTGGACCTGCGCGACCATGGCCGGCGGCATCGATTCGAGCAGCTGCGCGATCGCCGGGAGCGCCGTCTCGTCCCCCATGATCACGAAACCCACTGCCTCGAGAGTCGATGAGGTAGCCGCGTCCCGGCCCTGAGACTGCCGCACGCGGTCACCGGGCTCCGCACTGCTCGCCCATGCCGACGCAGCTCCACCTTCGTGCACCACGATCTCCACGTCGAGCTCGAGGCCCGTTGCGTCGAATCGGCGAGGGGTCAGCGTGCGGATCACCGGTCTTCGACCATCGGGGAGCAGGAACTGGTTGCCGTTCCAGGTCGGCATCACGAGGTCGTGGCCCGCAGCCGAGGGCAGCAGCAGGCGCACGCTCGCGGCCGGTTCGGGCAACGCGAAGCCCGACAGCTCCGAGCCACCGAGCACGACCCGGGCGAGGCTCGGCGTCAGGAGCTCGGTTCGTCGCACTGAGACGGCGCGAAACGTCGGAGGCTCTCGCCGCACACGCTCGGTCGACTGCATCGGCGCACGTTAAGGCAGGCTTGCAGCCATGGAGATGCCCCGCAGTCCCCTCGGCCACTCGGGAATCGACGTCAGTCGCCTGTCGCTCGGCTCGTGGCGCACGTTCGAACGCATCACACGCGACGACGGGCTCGCGGTCATGCACGCGGCGCGAGCGGCAGGCATCACGTTCCTCGACGATGCCCGCTACAACGACGAGACCGGAAAGGCTCCGATCCCGACCGGCTATTCGGAGGTGCTCTTCGGCGAGCTGTTCCGTGCCGCAGGGTGGCCGCGCGCAGAGACGATCGTGTGCAACAAGCTGTGGTGGGAGTTCTGGCCTGATCAGAGCGCGGCCGCAGAGCTCGAGGAGTCGCTCGCACGGATGGGCCTCGACTACATCGACGTCATCTACGCGAACGTCCCGCCGCCCGAGATGCCACTCGAGCAGATGGTCAACGATGTCTGCGACCTCATCATTCGGGGCCAGGCCCGCGCGTGGGCGATCGTCAACTGGCCCGCCGATCAGCTGCTCAGGCTGTCCCAGATCGCCGCCGGGGAGGGCCTACCGCAGCCGTGCGCGGCGCAGCTCGCGTACAGCCTCGTCCACCGATCACCGGTCGAGGACGACGACATGCGCTTGGCCCTCGCGGCGTGCGGCGCGCCCGTCGTCGCGTCCTACGTGTTGGCCGGCGGGGTGCTCAGCGGCAAGTACGACTCGGATCCGAGCGCCGGCAGGGCCGCGGGCTCACTGGACCAGCCCATGTTCGCCGCGGCGACCATCGCGGCGCGGCGCCTGCGCGATGCGGCGACCCGGCTCGAGACGAAGCCCGCCACACTGGCTGTCGCGTTCGCGCTCGCGAACCCCGACGTCGCGACCGTGCTCTTCGGCGCGACCCGTGCGGATCAGATCGAGGACAACGTCACCGCGCTCGAGCTCGCCGCGCGCCTGACTGATGCCGACTGGGCCGAGCTCGACGCAATCGGACGCTGACCCGCGGGCGACAGTCAGGCGACGGGATCTTGGTCGTGGTTGGGCAGCCAGCCCGTGACCATGTAGCGCACCCGCTCGCCGATGTTCACGCCGTGATCGCCGATCCGCTCGTAGAACCGGGCGATCAGCGCGAGCTGCACCGCCACCAACAGCTCGATGCGCTCTGACGCGTGGCTCTCGAAGATCTGAGCGATGAAGTCGACCTGCAGGCGATCGAGGAAGTCGTCGATGTCGTCCAATGCCGAGGCCAAGGGCACATCGGCGTCGTTGTAGGCATCGATCGACAGCCGGAAGAGCAGCGCCGCCTGCTCGCCCATCTGGGCGATCATCCCGCGGAGCTTCGCGTCGAGCTCGGTGCCGTAGATGCGCCGAGCCGCCTTGCAGATGTTCACCGCGAGGTCACCGGACCGCTCGATCTCGCCCACCATCTTGAGCGCGGTGACGAGCTGGCGAAGATCGCTCGCCACCGGCGCCTGCAGGGCGAGCAGCTCGAAGCAGCGCTCTTCGAGCTCATGCGAGCGCCGGTCGACCTCGTCGTCGGCGCCGATGAGGTACTCGGCGCCCTCGAGGTCTCCGTCGAGGAGGACCTGCGTCGCGCGGGGGATGGTCTCGGTGACGCTCGCCGCCAAGCTGGTGATGCCAGCCCGGATGTCGTCGAGCTGTTGGTGGAATTCTCTGCGCAGATCGTCTGCCATTGCAGCCGCCTTCAGCCGAAGCGCCCGGTGACGTAGTTCTCCGTCCGGACGTCCGTGGGGTTCGAGAAGATCCGCTGCGTCTGGTCGTACTCGACGAGCACTCCCGTGCGGCGATCGCCCTCAGGGTTGACCTCGGCGGTGTAGAACGCCGTGCGATCGCTGACCCGCGCGGCCTGTTGCATGTTGTGCGTGACGATGACGATCGTGTAGCGGGACTTGATCTCTTGCATCAGCTCTTCGATCCGCGCGGTCGCGATCGGGTCGAGGGCCGAACAGGGCTCGTCCATCAGGATCGCCTCTGGCTCCACCGCGATCGCCCGGGCGATGCACAGCCGTTGCTGCTGTCCGCCCGACATGCCGAGGGCCGAGTGTCGCAGCCGGTCCTTCACCTCGTCCCACAGGGCCGCGCCACGCAGGCTCTTCTCGACCACGTCGTCGAGGTGGCTCTTCTTCTTGACGCCGTTGACCCGGGGCCCGAAGGCGACGTTGTCGTAGATGCTCTTCGGGAACGGGTTGGGCTTCTGGAACACCATCCCGATGTGCCGACGCACCTCACTCGGCGAGACCGACGACGCGTAGAGGTCTTGACCGCGGTAGCGCACCGAGCCTTCGACGCGCGCTCCGGGAATGAGGTCGTTCATCCGGTTCAGGCATCGAAGCACCGTCGTCTTCCCGCATCCGGAGGGGCCGATGAACGCGGTGATCTCGCCCCTCCTCACATCGAGCGTCACACCGCGCACCGCGCGGAACGGCCCGTAGTACACCGACAGGTCGTCGATCTCGAACACCTTCGGCGCCAGGTCCTCCTCGGGCGCGAGCGTGGTGACGGTCAGCGGTCTTTGGGCAGTGGCCGGCTCGAGCACCGAACCGTCGGGCGTGGACTGCGTGACCATCGAAGACTCCTCTTGATTGGACAATGAGCTCACCGGACCCTTGTCGTGCCGAAGCGGGCGGCGATGATTCGGGCCAGGACCAGCAGCACGAACGTCATGACGATCAAGGTGAGAGCCGCGCCCCACGCGCGGTCCTGGGCGCCGATGAACGGCTGCTGGGCGTTGGTGAAGATCTGCGCGGACAGCGCAGTGTTGGGACCGGAGAACACGTTCCAGTTGATCTGTGTCGCGGCGCCGATCGTGAACAGCAGCGGTGCGGTCTCACCGGCCGCCCTGGCGACCGCCAGGAGCACGCCACTCAGGATGCCGGGCAACGCGGCCGGCAGCACGATCTTCCAGACGGTGCGAGCCTTGCTCGACCCGAGCGCGAAGCTCGCTTCCCGCAGGTCGTCGGGCACGAGCTTGAGCATCTCCTCTGTCGACCGGATGATGATCGGCAGCATCAGGCACGCGAGCGCCAATGACCCTGCGAAGCCCGTCACCCCGTTCACACCGAAGCGCACGACCCAGAACGTGTAGATGAACAGACCCATGATGATCGACGGCACGCCCGTCATCACGTCCGCGAAGAAGCGAAGCACCTGAGCGAGCCGACCCGTCTTGCCGTACTCGTGCAGGTAGACCGCACCAAGGATCCCTAGGGGGATCGCCATTGCCGCCGCTGTCGCGGTGATGACGATGGTGCCGACGACCGCTGGCCCCATGCCCGGGCCCTGCCGTCGCACTGGCGGGATGTCTTCGGTGAGGAAGCTCCAAGAGATGACCGAAGCGCCCTTCTGAATCACGCTCCCGAGGATGAAGAGCAACGGCACGAGGACAGCGACAACCGAGATGCCGATGAGCGCGGTTGCGATGCCATTGCGGATCTGCCGAGCGCCCCGCTTCGGCCGGAGGTCGATCTCGTCGAGGTGATCGTCGGGAGTGAGGGTGGCGGTCATTCGCCTCTCGACTTCCCGAGCGAGCGATTCACGACGGCGCGGGCCGTGAAGTTCACCAAGACCGAGATGATGAACAGAACGACGCCGAGCGCGATCAATGCCGCGCGGTAGTTGCCCGAGCTCTCACCGAACTCGTTCGCGATCACCGAGGGCATCGAGTAGCCCGGCGAGAAGAGCTTCTCGGTGATCTGGGGGCTCGAGCCGATCACCAACGCGACGGCGATCGTCTCGCCCATCGCCCGCCCGAGACCGAGAGTGACCGCGCCCACCATGCCGCCCTTGCTGTGGGCGAACACCGATCCCCGGATCATCTCCCACCGGGTGGCGCCGAGCGCCAGCGCGGCTTCTTTCTCACTTCGCGGCGTGGTGTCAAAGACTTCCCTGGTGAGGGACGTGATGATCGGCACGATCATGATGGCGAGGATGAGACCCGCCGTGAAGAAGGAGCGACCATTCACGGGCTCGGCGAACAGCCCGCCGACGATCGGTATCGGTGACAGCACGTTGCTCACGTTCGTGTAGAAGTGCGAGATCGGCGTGGCGAGCACGAGCACGCCCCACAGGCCGAACACCACAGACGGGACCACCGACAACAGGTCCATCACGTACACGACTGGCTTCTTCAGCCACCCCGGGGCCACCTCGGTCATGAACAGCGCGATGCCGATGCTGAGCGGCACGGCGAAGACCAGCGCCAAGATCGAGGTGACGAACGTCCCGAAGAGGAACGCGAGCATCCCGAACTCGCCCTCGCTTGGCGCCCACCTCGTGTTGAAGAAAAAGCCCGCCGCGTCGTCGCGGAAGATGGGCCACGCCTCTTTGCCTGTCGACCACGCGATGAGCACGAGGATGACGAGCACCGACAGGCCGGCGGCCAGCGCGACGACCGCGAAGACGCGATCGCCGACTGGCCGCTTGCCCGTGAGCTGAGGAGCCGACACCGAGGGCGGCGTGGCAACGCTGGTCATGTGCCTCTCATGTTCTCACCCTTGAGAGGGGTCGCCCCTAGCCGATGACCAGCTGATCGAGTTGCGCCACGGCCTTGTCCTGAAGGGTCTTCGGCAGGGGCGCATAGTCGAGGTCCGTGAGCAGCGACTGGCCGTCGGTCAGCAGGTAGCTGACGAATGCCTTCAGCAGCTCCCCCTTCGCGGCGTCGGTCTGGGTGGTGTAGACGATCACGAACGTCTGCGCCGTGATGGGGTACGCCGCCGGATCGGACGAGTTGTAGGCGTGGAACGTCAGGTCGGGGTTGACGTCGACGCCGTTGCCGGCCGCCGACGCGGCCTCTGACGTCGGCTGCACGAACTTGCCGGCTTGGTTCTTCACCGAGGCGAAGGCCAGATTCGCGGCCACGGCGTCGGACAGGTCGATGTACCCGATCGCTCCGTCCGTGGACTGCACGATCTGGGCGACGCCCTGATTGCCGTTGCCAGCCTGCGTTCCCGCCGGCCACTCCACGGTGGAGCCGGACTTCAGCGTCCACGTGTTCGGGGCGACGAGCGCGAGCCACTCCGTGAAGTTCTGCGTGGTGCCCGAACCGTCCGAGCGGTGAGCAACGGTGATCTGCGTGTTGGGCAGCTGGACGCCGGGATTGTCCGCCGCGATCGTGGGGTCGTTCCACTTCGTGATCTTGGTCTCGAAGATCCCAGCGATCGTGTCCGGGCTGAGGTTCAGGGTGTCGACGCCCGAGAGGTTGTACGAGATCGTGATCGGCCCGAGCAGGATCGGGAAGTACAAGATCGGGTCGGCCGGCTTCTCAGTGTCCTTGAACGGCGAGTCTGAACCCGCGTAGTCAACCGTCTTGTTCGCCAGGTCGGTGCGGCCCTTGCCGGAGCCGCCGCCCGCATAGGTGACGTTGGCCCCGGGATTCGCCTTGTTGAACTCGGATGCCGCCTCCTGAAGGAACGCGAGCGAGAAGCTCGAACCGCTGCCTTGCAACGTTCCCGAGACCTCCAGCGCGCCTGTCGTGCTCGCCCCGCTCGTGGCTGCACCGGTCGTGCCCGCACCCCCCGCGGCCGTGCTCGCCGAGCTGCCGCCGCTGTCATCTCCGCATGCCGCCGCGAAGAGCGCGACCGCGACAATGACCGTCAACACTCCCCAACGCCGAACCCTCTTGTTCACGTCTGCTCTCTCCTTGGTCGAGTCGCTTCGACCCTACGAATGGGATGTGGCGGCGACGTGGGCAGATCCTGAACACCGGTGGAACCAAGGATGAACGGGAGGTGAAGTCACTCGCGCTGGTCCGGGACCAGGGGTTCGAGCAACGCGACCAGCTCCGAGTGATCGCCATATCTCGCCCAATTCAGCGGCGTCGCGTCGAAGCGCGCGGTCCTTGATCGACGGATCTGCCCCCAGCTCCAACAGCATGCGGACGAGGACGGCGTCGTCGTTCGCGACCGCGGCATGCAAGGCCGTCTCCCACTCCTGCTCAACGGGCACGTCGGAGCGTCCCCGCGCGTTGACGTCGAAGCCCAGGTCCACGAGCAGCGCGACCGCCGCCGCGTCGTCGCCTCGCGGTCGCCCACACGATGAGCCCCGGCCGCTCCGTCTTCGCTCGCTCGACGACCTCGCGATCGGTCCCGTCGACGGCTGCCTGGTCACCGGCCAGCACGGCAGCAACGAACAAGTCGACGCCGTCGAGGGTCGGCTCCGCGGCACCGTGCTGTTCGAGGATCGGAACGACGCCGCCGTTGCCACTCAACAGGGCGAGGTCGAGCGGAGTCCTGCCGTCAGCAAAGGGCGTCTCGAGGTCGACCCCGTGTTCGATGAGGAGTCGCACACGCGCCGCTTGGTCGTGCATCACCGCCCAGCGCAGCTGCCCGCGGAGGAGCTCCGTCGGGGTCGCGATCGCATCGCCGAGCCGAGCGCGCCACGGACCGCCGTCGCCTTCGCCCAGCCCGAACTCGAACAGCAACACGAGATGGTCGTCGTCATCCCCGAACATGCGGTTGTAGAGGGTCTGGCTGTCGTTCGGATCGGCGCCCGCTTCGAGCAGCACGCGGGCGAGGGCGAGCGAGTGCGGGTGGCGAGGCTGGCGAACGGGCCCGAGCTCGCCTTCGCCGAAGGCGCCGGTCAATGCCGTGAACGGCGACGGCATGCCGTGCCACAGGTAGCCGATGTTCGCATCGCCGCCATGGCCGAGGAGCAACCGGGTGGACTCGACGACACGTGCCTCGCTGATCTCAGGGTCGTGCCGGGCGTAGGCGAGGTACATCAGGGGCTGCCACCGGAACGGCCCGCCTTCGCGAACAGCGCCTCGGTCGCATCGGCGGTCAACAGCCTCGTGAGCGCGCCCGCGTCGGCACACGCCGCCGCGGCATGCACGTCGACGCGAGGGAGGTTCGGCTCTGCGTCGAGAAGTGCGGCCGCGCTCGGCCACCGATCCGGACCGTCGTCGTCGGTGTAGGTCAGGCAGGCGAGCCGCAGGAAGTCGTCGCCCGATGTCGCGTCGGTCGGGACATCATCCGGCCGCCAGGTGTATCGCGCCACGACGTCGAGGTGATGCACGAGCTTCGGCCAGCTCGCAAAGCCATGACGTCTCGCGACGCGCGCGTTGCGCAACGCTCAGCTTCGTCGACGGGTCGTCTCGCCGCATCTCGACTTGCAGCTCGCGCGCCTGCTTGCGGAGCTGCTCGAGGCTCGGATCGTCGGGCAGGGGGATCGGGGTTGCACCATCGGTCGCCATCGCGACCTCCTCTCTCGTGCCCGAGGTCCGCGTTCGTCAGGCGGAAAGGAGGTGTTCGGCCAGACCGCTCGCACTGCACCTCAGGTGGGCTCAGCCCTTCCCGCGGACCGGTGGCGCCCTGCGCGCCGGGGCCCACCGTACCCCTCGAGCGTGGTCCGTCCTTGAGCCCGCGAAGGAACGGGCACGGGCCGCGGCTGGCATCATCGACTAGGTATGCAACAGCGCCCCACGGCCGCCGAGCTGCTGGCCGACATCTCAGATCTGCTCACCGAGACGATCGACGCGGTGCAAGACCCGTTGCGCCACCGCGTGCGCGTCGCCGCGAACCTTGCCGGCATCGTCGAGCGCGAGCTGCGGCTCGGCCCCGCCGCGGCCGACGCTGAGCGAGTACGGCTCGCGACCTTGTTCCACCAACCGAACGACACGGACGTCGCCGCGCTCCGGTCGATGCTGCTCGACAGGCTCGCCGACCCCGAGCCCATCGACAGCGCCACGTCGGCTGCGATCTACGACGCGCTCCTGTCCACAGTCCGCGACGATCTGGCCATCTCGAAGCCCGGGTACGCGGACTGGACGAGAGAAGAGACATGACGACCCCTGGCATGAGCGTCGCAGAGGGCCTTGCCGCGTGGTTCGCCGACGAGCGCGGCGAGCAGGTCACGATCGAGAACGTCTCGCAGAGCACTGCGGGAGCGCGGCGCCGAAACCTCCTGTTCGACGCAGTGGGGCCGCGTGGCGTCGAACGGCTCGTCGCCACCGCGATGCCCACGGCGGAGATCCAGATCGTCGACGTCACGACCGAAGCCACGGTGCGCGAGCTCGCCGCAGATGCTGGCGTTGCGACTCCTCGCATCCGCGGTGTCTGCACCGACCCGAAGTACCTCGGCGGACCGTTCTTCCTCAGCGAGAGGCTCGACGGCGAGACGATCCCGCGCCGCGTGCTGCGACAGGCCGAGCGCACGGGGAACGGCGAGACCGTCGTCCGCGAGCTCGGCACGGCACTTGCCCTCCTTCATGGCATCGACGCGACAAAGGCCCCCGAGACCCTCGTGCGGCCGCCCGACGACCGTCCGATCGGCTCGATGCTCGAGCGCATGCGCGAGCTGATGAGCGTGCTGTTGCAGCCGGAGCCCGCCTTCTCCTACGGCATGCGGTGGCTCGAGGACCACGCTCCCGACGAACCGGTCCGATGCGCGATCGTCCATGGAGACGCCCGGAACGGCAACCTCATCGTCGACGAGCGCGGCCTGGTCGGCATCCTCGACTGGGAGGGCGCCCACCTGGGCGATCCGCTCGACGACGTCGCCTGGCCGTGCACGCGCATGTGGCGGTTCGGCGAGGATGCGCTCACCGTCGGTGGCCTCGCCCGGGTGTCGGTGCTCCGCGAAGGCTACGAAGCGGGCGGCGGAGTCTGGGATGACGATCGCTTCCGGTGGTGGCGCGCTCTCGGCACGCTGCGCTGGGGTCTCGGTCTGGCCGGCCAAGCCGAGCAGCACCTCGACGGACGCTTTCGCAGCATCGTGATGGCCGGCAGCGGCCGACGCGTCAGTGAGCTCGCGTACGACCTGCTCTTGCTCGTGCGCCCCTGATCGCTACTGGCGGGCCATCGCCACCTTCATGCGCTCTTCCGCGGTGATGAAGTGATCGTTGTCGTCGTCGGCGATGTCGAGCTGCACCCAGTTCACCGTGCCGGTGAAGTGACTCGTCGCCGACGTGTACTCGTCGCTCACGGATGAGCCCGTGTCGCTTCCGAGGTCGAGGGTCTCGTCGGCCGAGAAGATCATCGGCACTGTTGCATCGATGCGACCTTCGCCCACCTTCGCACCGTCGAGAAAGATCGCCGCCGTGCCGCCTTTCGCAAGGCCACCGCCGTCGTAGGCGAACTCGACCCGGACCTGATGCGTCCCCTCGGGCACGATCGCATCGGCGCCGACATGGAACCGGAACACGCCGAACAGGTTGTAGCAGTACCTCGGCTTCCCGTCGGCCAGGTAGAGCGACCATCCTCCGAACTCGCCGCCCTGAGCCACGATGACCCCGCTCGCGTGCTCGCCGACGACGATCTCCGACGTGACCGTGTGCGATTTGTTCTTCAGGTTCAGCACCGAGTTCTCGCTGAGCCTGCGCATCCCATTGAACAGGATCTGCTGCGTCCCCTTGATCAGCGTCGGCCTGCCGGCGAGATCGGAGTTGAACCGCTCGACGCGCCGATCGTCGAGTGGCAGCACGTTGTACTTGCTCACCTCGATGAGCCAGAGCTGCTGAAGCGCCGCGAGCTTCTCCGGCATCTCTGCCGACAAGTCGTGCGCCTGCGTCCAGTCGGTGTCCGAGTACAGCTCCCACCTGTCCTCGAGCAGGGGGGGCATCGGGGCGGTGATGTCCCACGGCACGCTGTGACGAGTCACCGCAGTCCAACCCTTGTGGTAGATGCCGCGGTTGCAGAACATCTCGAAGTACTGCGTCTCGTGCCGGCCAGCCGCGGCCGCGTCGGCGAACGCATACCGCATGCTCACGCCCTCGTAGGGAAGCTGCTGCACACCGTGCACGAAAGTCGGCTCGGGGAGTCCCGCTGCGTCGAGCACAGTCGGAGCGACATCGATCACGTGATGGAACTGATCGCGCACCTCGCCCTTTGCCGTGATGCCCGCGGGCCAGTGCACGATGGTGCCGTTGCGGGTGCCGCCCCAGTGGGATGCGACCTGCTTCGTCCACTGATACGGCGCGCACATCGCGTGAGCCCAGCCCACCGCGTAGTGGTTGTAGGCCTTCGGCGTGCCGAAGTCGTCGATGTGCGACGCCAGGAACTCTGGGGTCTCGAGCCCCGCGCCTCCGTTCAGCAGGATCAGCTCGTTGAAGCAGCCGTTGAGGGTGCCCTCGGCGCTCGCACCGTTGTCGCCGATGATGTAGTAGACGATCGTGTTGTCCAGGAGGCCGAGCTCGTCGACGGCATCGAGGAGGCGGCCGACGTGGTGGTCGGTGTGCTCGAGGAAGCCCGCGTAGATCTCCATCTGCCGCGCGAGCACGGGCTTGAGCACGTCGGGCATGTCGTCCCAGGCCGGGATCTCGTCGTGGCGCGCGGTGAGCTCGGCGTCGGCCGGGATCACCCCGAGCGCCTTCTGGCGAGCGAAGGTGTCCTCGCGCAGCCAGTCCCACCCTTGGTCGAACTTGCCCTTGTACTTCGCTGACCACTCCGCGGGCACGTGATGGGGAGCATGGGTCGCTCCCGGAGCGAAGTAGGCGAAGAACGGGCGATCGGGCATCAGCGCTTTCTGCTGACGCACCCAGGTGATCGCCTTGTCGGTCATGTCCTCGGTGAGGTGATACCCCTCCTCGGGAGACTTGGGTGTCTCGATCGGCACGGTGCCGTCGTACAGCGCGGGGTAGTACTGGTTCGTCTCACCACCGATGAAGCCGTAGAAGTACTCGAATCCGCCGCCCGGATGCGGCCAGTGGTCGAACGGTCCCATCGGGCTCGTCTCCCACACCGGCACCTCATGGCACTTGCCGAACTGCGCGGTCGAGTAGCCGTTCAACCGCAACGTCTCGGCGAACGGCGCGCACGTGTTGGGCCGCAACGAGTTGTAACCCGGCGCCGGAGGTCGCGATCTCGGTGATGCCGCCCATTCCCACCGTGTGATGGTTGCGGCCCGACAGGAGCGCGGCCCGCGTCGGCGAGCACAGCGCGGTGGTGTGGAAGCGCGAGAACTTCAGGCCGTTCGCGGCCAGCCGTTCGGCGTTCGGCGTCTGCGCACGGGCCGCCGAACGCGCTCGATGCGCCGAAGCCGATGTCGTCGAGGAGCACGATGAGCACGTTCGGAGCGCCAGCGGGCGGCAGCAACGTCTCGATGGGCGGAAACGAAGTGTCGGGGTCCTTCGCGTCGAAGGTCACCAGCCCGACGGGCTTGCGATCCGGGATCGGCAGGGACGTGCGGGGGAGATCGGCCATCGGCGGACCCTAACCCTCGGCTGGGAGCACCTCCTCCAGGCCGCCTTCCTCGGTCGGGATGCGTTGGACGTAGGGCTGACCGAGCCGCGTCATGAAGCCCCAGATGACGCCCTCGGGGTCCTTCACCTGGTAGCTGCGCACGTCGTAGTCCTGGTCGTCCGGGGGCTCGACTTCGACGCCGGCCGCCTCGCACCCGCTCGTCATTGGGCATCGACGTCGTCGACCCACACGCCGATCCACTGTGTCTGGTCGGCCTCCCCTCGCCTCCCAGAAGCCGGGCCCGTGACCCGAGAACCAGAGCTCGTGAGTCACCGACGAGCATCTCGGCCTGGCGCACGATGCCGTCCTTGTCGACGTAGCGGCCCCGCTCCTCGAAGCCGAACACCCGGCTCAGCCAGTCGAGCATCGCTCCGGCGTCCTCGTCGTCGAGGTACGGCAGCAACCCTCTGAACTCCACCTTCTTGGTCATGACCCCTCCTTCATGTGGGCTTCGAAGAACTCGGCGAGCTTTCGCCAGCTGTACTTGGAGGCAGCGACAGCGGCGTCTGGAGGGAGCTTGTCCGGACCGCGGTGCTCGAGCACGACCCGCGTTCCTCGTCGAACCCGTGGAACCAGATCTCGACCTCCGCGTCGCGGCGGTCGACGAAGAGCAACCGTCGTCCCGGCTCCCAGGCGGTGACCTGACCCCGGGGGATCGGAGGACGCCCATCGTCGGGGATCTCGAGCAGCCGTCCTCCGACCCCGGGCTCGAAGCGAAGCGTCGAGGTGCGAGACGCTCTCGTCAACACCGCTGCCCTCTTTCGGTACCACTCGTCGATCTCGTTCGTGAAGACGTCGAACGCGGTCACAGGGTCGACGGCGACGCGCACCGTCACTCGCACCGCGGCAAGATCACTCACCAGAATCACTCACTATTTCATTGATGATTAATGACACGTGAAGTTTGTCAACTGCGAGAGACTGTCGCATGCTCACGAGCGAAAACCGCATCCTCGTCACGCACGCGGGCAGCCTCCCCCGGCCCGAGGGCAGCTCGCCGAGCTGCACGGCCGTCGCAGTCGCGGCGAGGTCGTCGACGACGCCGAGCTTCGCGACGTGGTCGCTGCAGCCACCGCGGCGAGCATCGCCGCGCAGCGTGACGCAGGCATCGACATCGGCAACGACGGCGAGCAGGCGCGGAGAGCTTCGTCACGTACGTGCAGCATCGCATGACCGGCTTCGGCGATCAGAGCCAGCGACCGCTGATGCGCGACCTCGCCGAGCATCCCGACTACCTCGAGCTCGCCGCTCCTCGGTACGCGCGGATGAAGGTCAACCTGATGGCCGCGCCGGCGGCGATCGGCGCGGTCGACCTACCGCGACACGTCCGAGGTCGACGGCCGAATGTGCCCTCGTCGCCGACGCGGGCTTCGCCGAGACGTTCATGACGGCGGCGTCGCCCGGGATCGTCGTCGTCGGCGATGGAGAACCGTTACTACCCGTCGCGCGAGGAGTACGTCCGCGCGGTCGCCGACGCGCTGTCGATCGAGTACCGGTACATCGTCGACCAGGGACTGCTGCTGCAGATCGACGCGCCCGATCTCGCGATGGAGCGGCACACGCTCTTCGCTGACGCGCCGCTCGACGAGTTCCTCGGATGGGTCGAGCTCGTCATCGAGGCCACCAACCGAGCACTGGCCGGCATCGACCCGACACGAGTGCGGCTGCACGTGTGCTGGGGCAACTACGAGGGTCCCCACACGCTCGATGTCGCGCTCGCCGACATCCTCCCGCTGCTCTACCGGGCGCAGGTCGGTGCACTCGTGCTCTCGATGGCCAACGCCCGGCACGCCCACGAGCACGCGTGCTTCACCCGCGCGCCGCTCCCCGACGGCATGGTCCTCATCGCCGGCGTGATCGACACGACCAGCAACTACGTCGAGCACCCCGAGGTCGTGGCCGAGCGCATCGAGCGCGTGGCGCAGTCGGTCGGCGACCCGCGACGCGTGATCGTCGACCACCGACTGCGGGTTCGACACCTCCGCCGGCATCGGCGACGTCGCGCCATCCGTGGTGTGGGAGAAGCTGCCGGCGATGCGTGCCGGCGCGGACCTGGCGACGTCGCGCCTCTTCTGAGCCCTTCGCTGCTCAGCGCCTGACGCCGTACCACGGCTCCTTCGCAAGGTCGGCGTCGACGATCTCCTTGTCTTCCGGATCGACGATCGGGATGCTCGCGACGACAGCGAGCTCGCGTCGAGCGGCCTCCTCGTCGCTGGCGCACGCCAGCGCGCGTGCCATCCCCTCGTGGACGAACGCGAGGTCGAAGTCCGCGACACCGAGCTGTTCCGCGAGCGCGACTGCTTTGCGCGCATGGTGCAGCGCCGGCTCCGTCCGCCCCACGAACGCGTAGACCCGGCTGCACAGGTACTCGGCGCGCAGCTGGTTGATCGGCACGCCCACCTTGCCCCAGTGGTACTTCGCGGCGTGGGCCGTGTCGATCATCGCCTCGGTCTCGGCCTCCGTGCGATCGTTCCGCTCGAGCAGGTCATAGGTGCCGTTGTTGCACTCGATCCCGAGGGAGCGATGCCACTGCAGATCCGGAGCACTCGGCGAGCCGAACGGAGAAGCACCGTCGTCGGGCACGTCGCCCAGCGGCTCGCCGGTCTCGAGCAGCGTCTTCATCCCGTTGAGGACCACGTTCCACCCGTCCGCCGTCGCCGCCCATGTGTGAGGAGCACCGAAGAGGTCGGTGTGCACGCACGTCACCCGGCACACCGAGCCGAGAGGCGTGATCTCCCACGTGACGAGCGACGCCGGCTCGGCTGCGGTCGCGTCGTCGAACTGCGCGCGGAAGGTCATCACGAGCCGCTTGGGCGGATCGACCTCCACGATCTCACCGGCAATCGCGACCCGTGCACTCATCGAGTACGAGTACGGCGCGCCGACCTCCCACGACGACTCCACACGGGTGCCGAAGAAGTAGCGCGCGGTCAGCTCTGGGTCGGTCAGTGCTTGCCAGATGCGGTCCTGGCTCGCCTTGATGTAGGTCTCGAAGACGTGTCGGGGTTGGGCCACGGTGCTGCTCCTTCCAGATCGCGCTTGAGGTCGACCATCGCGGCCGCCCAAGGCTCGGCAAACTTCGAGATCCAGCGGTCGTGGATCTCGCGGATCGGGACGGGGTTGAGGTAGTGGTGCTTCTCGCGTCCCACCTTGCGCCACGTGACGAGGTGCGCGGCCTCGAGCACGGCGAGGTGCTTCATGACACCGAACCTCGTGAGCTCGGGGATGACCGCACACAGCTCACGCAGTGTGAGCCCGTCCTGCTCGACGAGACGATCGAGGAGCCGCCGGCGAGCGGGCTCGGCGAGCGCCCGGAACACGTCGTCCATTGAATCAGTAAAGGTGACTCTGAAGTCACCTGTCAAGGGTCGTTCGGACTACGTTCGCGGCGTTCGGGTCATGAGTGACGCCCCTTAGGCTCTCAACTCGTGTGGCGGAACCGATCGGATATCGCATGAGCGCAGACATCGTCGTCATCGGCACCGGGTATGTGGGCATCACGACGGCGGCGTGCCTGGCCCATCTGGGTCACCGGGTGATCGGCGCGGACATCGACCCGCGGCGAGTCGAGCACCTCAGCAACGGCGTGATCCCCATCGTCGAAGACGGCCTCGAGGAGCTCGTGAAGGAAGGGCTCGCGAACGGCAACCTCCGCTTCACGACCGACAGCGCCGCAGCCGCGGCCTCGTGCGAGTTCGCCTATCTCTGCGTGCCGACGCCGCAAGGCGCGGACGGCAGCGCCGACCTCTCCCACATCGAAGATGTCGCTCGAGTCATCGGGCCTGTGCTTCCGTCCGAGTCGATCGTCGTGAACAAGTCCACGGTGCCCGTCGGCTCGACTCGCGTCGTCGAGCGGGTGCTCGGCCGCAGCGATGTGTTCGTCGTCTCGAACCCCGAGTTCCTCCGCGAGGGATCGGCGGTGCACGACTTCCTCCATCCCGACCGCATCGTCATCGGAAGCGACGACCAGTCGGCGGCCATCCGGGTGGCTTCGCTCTACCTCGGCATCGCATCGCCGCCGATCGTCACCGACCCCGCATCGGCGGAGACGATCAAGTACGCCAGCAACGCGTTCCTCGCGACCAAGGTGTCGTTCGTCAACGCGATCGCGGCGGTGTGTGAAGCGGTGGGCGCCGACGTCAACGACGTCGTGCTGGGCATGGGGTACGACCCCCGCATCGGCCATCAGTTTCTGCGCCCCGGGCCCGGTTGGGGCGGCTCGTGCCTGCCCAAGGACACGCGGGCACTCGTGCGGATCGCCGAAGACAGCGGGTATGACTTCGACCTCCTCAAGGGCGTGATCACCGTGAACGAGCAGCAGCTCGAGCGGGTGGTCTCGAAGGTCTCGGAGGCGGTCGGCGGATCGGTGTCCGGTCGCAAGGTGGCCGCCTGGGGTCTCGCGTTCAAAGCCCGCACCGACGACCTGCGCGACTCCCCCGCACTGGAGGTCATCCGACGGCTCACCGCGCGCGGTGCGACGGTCCGTGCGTACGATCCCGCGGTCAACTCTTCGATCGAGGGCCTCGAAGTCTGCGCCGATCCCTACGCCGCGTGCGAAGGAGCGGACGTGCTCGTCGTCCTGACCGAGTGGGACGAGTTCCGCTGGCTCGACCTCGACAAGGTCGCCGCAGTGATGGCGAACCCGGCGATCGTCGACAGCCGCAACGTGCTCGACCGATCCGCAGCCGCTCGGCGTGGGTTCAACTACCAGGGCATCGGACGCTGATGGTCAGTCCGCCCGACGGCGGTCGGCGCATCGTCGTCACCGGCGGCGCCGGATTTCTCGGGTCGCACATGTGCGAGCGGCTCCTCGACCGCGGCGACTCGGTCATCGCAGTGGACAACCTCGTGTCGGGGGCGATCTCCAACCTCGAGCACCTCTTCGGGCGCGCCGGCTTCACCTACATCCACCACGACGTCTCCGAGTACATCTGGGTGCCAGGTCACGTCGACACGGTGCTGCACCTCGCGAGCCCGGCGTCGCCCATCGACTTCTCGAAGATCCCGATCCAGATCCTGAAGGTCGGCAGCCTCGGCACCCACAACTCGCTCGGGCTCGCCCGGGCGAAGGGCGCGAAGTTCCAGCTGAACTCGACGAGCGAGGTGTACGGCGATCCGCTCGTGCATCCGCAGACCGAGGACTACTGGGGCAACGTCAACCCCATCGGGCCTCGCGGCGTGTACGACGAGGCGAAGCGGTTCGCCGAGGCCATGACGATGGCGTATCACCGCGCCCACGACCTCGACGTCCGCATCGTGCGCACGTTCAACACCTACGGCCCGCGCATGAGGGCCGACGATGGACGCGTCGTGACGAACTTCGTCGTGCAAGCGCTCCGCGGCGAGCCACTGACGCTGTACGGCGACGGCTCCCAGACCCGAAGCTTCTGCTACGTCGACGATCAGATCGACGGCCAGCTCGCGCTGCTCGACTCGAGCTACGTCGGCCCCGTGAACATCGGCAACCCCGACGAGTACACCGTCGCCCAGTTCGCCCAGCTCGTCATCGAGATCACGGGGTCTCGTTCGACTGTCGAGTACCGGCCGCTTCCGCAGGACGACCCAATGCAGCGTCGGCCCGACATCACGCTGGCGCGCGCCGAGCTCGGCTGGGAACCCAAGATCGATGTCCGCGAAGGGCTCACCCGCACAGTCGACTGGTTCCGCTGGCATCTCGCTCGCTGACCGCGAGCCCGGTCCGCGCGCGTTGAACATCGACCTCGCCGCTGATGCGCTCGTCGTCACGGCGCTGGCAGTCGCCGCCGGCGCGTTCGCTCAAGCGGTCGCGGGCCTCGGCTTCTCCTTGGTCTGTGCCCCGGTCATGGTGCTGGTGCTCGGCCCGGCCGTCGGCGTGCGCCTCGTCAACATGTGCTCGGTCGGCGTCAGCAGCGTTGGTCTGGTCACCCACCGCGCCCACGTCGACGTCCGCGCCGCACTGAGCCTGCTGATCCCCGCCGTCGTCATCACGCCGTTCGTCGTCGGCATCGTGCATCGCACGAACACGAGCACGCTGTCGATCGCCGCCGGGTGCGCCACGTTGCTGAGCGTCGCCGCGCTCGCGTCGGGCTTGCGCGTCCGCCAGCTGCGTGGGCGGGGAGGAGCAATTGCGGCGGGGTTCGTGTCGGCGACGATGAACGTGGTCGGCGGACTGTCGGGGCCAGCCGTCGCGATGTACGGCGTCAACGCGGACTGGGATCCCGATCGAATGCGAGGCACGTTCCAGCTCTACTTCCTCGCGTTGAACCTCGTCGCGGTCGTCGCGCTCGGCCCGCTGCGGATCGGCGCTCCTCGCGCGTTGGTCTTCGCCGCCGCGATCGCGGTGGGGTTCGGCATCGGTCATCTGCTCGCGCGTCGCCTGTCCGTGGGTGTCGTCCGGCGACTCGTGCTGGCGTTCGCGGCGGCGGGCGGTGTGGCGGCGATCCTGCGGGGCGTGTTCTGACCGCGGCGTGTTCTGACCCCGCGGTGGCCGCTCAGCCCGCGAAGAGGCTCGCCACTGCCCAGACGGCGGCGATGAGCCCGATCCCGGCCATCACCAGGCTGCGAGCGACCGGCGCCCGCTCGAGCTCGCCTTCCTTGGCTTCCGGCGGTGGCTTGACCAGGGCAAGCACGTTGCCGACGAGCAGCGCGCCGCCCATGGCGAGCACCAGATAGGCGAGCAGCTGGTCACCGAGGAACATGCATGCGCCACGCTAGGCGGCCCGATTCTCAACGTTTCTCGGCCTTGGGGCACGAAAAACACCAAAAGAACCGGTAAGTGCCGAAAGCGCTCAAGATCGGGAGGATCGCGGCCGATAAGACAGAGCCGGCGGAATCGCCCCCGTCGGCCATCCGGGGTTCCGGGCGGGGGTCACACTCCCTCCAAACGCATCGCCACCAGTGCACAACCGCACTGGCGCCTCGTGGCCTTCGTCCGCCCCCCCGGCATCGGTTCCCGTTGCTCGGGCCCCCGTTGGTCAGCTCAGCCGTCGATCGGCGCCGGAAGCGCAAGGTCGGCATCCGCGACATCCCCGGTCACTTGCACAGCCGTCGTGATGTCTGTCGCTTCCGGCCGTACGACCTCGACCTTCACCAGCGCGTGGGTCTTCGGGTCGAAGCAGAAGCGCGCATGGTCGCCGTAGGGCGGCGAGAGGTACTCGATCTGACGATCGAGGCGGTAGCACCCCTGCCCGTCCACCGACACCGCGTAGATCGGCACCGGCCCCGAGACGTAGGTCCCGAGTCGCTTCAGCTCGGTGGCGACCTCGTCGTCGTAGTTCAGCGCGCCACCACTTCGGCACTTGACGGTGCCGTCCGGCCCGGGAGCGCAACCGATGTCCTTGCCGTCGATCAGGCCGGTGACCGACCCGAATTGCCGGGTGAGCCGCTCGGGAGGACGCTGCACCATCTCGAGCGGACTCGACAGCTTGCCCGTGCCGCTCGCAGGAGTCCGCTCGAAGGTCGCGTCGACCTTCCATGTGCTCGCCCTGCTCGTCGCCCACGCGTCGAGAAACGAGGCGGCCGCGGCGCGGTGCGAGGGGGAGTTCGGAGCGGGCGTGCCATCGTCGAGCACGATGAACATCGCAGCGACGACGATCACACCGACGGCGGCCCATGCGATCAGCCGTGCGAGCAGGCCCGGCGCAATCGACACGGCATGCGACGGTACCGCGCCGGCCCCTTCCGAGACGCGCGCGACACTGTCGCGATGAGCGTGCGCACATGATCGAAGTCGTCGCCCTCGACGGGGACGACACGCTCTGGCACAACGAGCTGCAGTTCTCGATGACGCAGGATCGCTTCCGCGAGCTCGTCGGGCCGTACGCCCCCGGCGCCGACATCGACCAAAAGCTGCTCGCGAAGGAGCGCGTCAACCTCTCGACCTACGGCTATGGGGTCAAGTCCTTCACGCTCTCGATGGTGGAGACGGCGATCGACGTGTCGGAGGGCCACGTGCCCGTGTCGGTGATCGAGGAGATCCTCGCCACGGGCAAGGCGATGCTCTCGCACCCCGTCGAGCTGCTCGACGGGGTCGTCGAGGCAGTCGATGCGCTCAGTGGCCGCTACTCGCTGATGGTGATCACCAAGGGCGACCTGTTCCACCAGGAGAGCAAGCTGGCGAGGTCCGGGCTCGCGGAGCGCTTCCACCGCATCAACATCGTGTCCGAGAAGGATGTCGCGACCTACCAGCGCATCATCGAACGCGAAGGCGTGGCTCCGGATCACTTCGTGATGGTCGGCAACTCGCTGCGCTCTGATGTGCTGCCCGTCGCAGCGCTCGGCGGGCACGCGGTGCACGTGCCGTTTCACACCACGTGGGCGCTCGAGCACGTCGAGCCCGAAGAGGCAGCCCAGTATGCGTTCTCCACGATCAGCTCACTGTTCGAGCTGCCCGACCTGATCGACTCGCTCGACCACTGACTGCATCACGGAGGCGGAGCAGGCGGCGGCAAGGGAGACGACTGAAGCCCCGGAGCTGCGAGTGCGGCGACAAGCCGCAGGTTCCACTCGATGTCCATGCCGGGCAGCTTGTTGGCATCGAGCTCGAACGACCCGCCATCGCTGCGAGTGAACCGAAGCCGTGCGCCGGTGGATCCCTGCCCGGTGATCTCCGCGGCAGGCCCGCTCGGGGCGCACGAAGCAGCGCGTCGCCGAGCTTGAGCGTGCCGCCCATGCCCTTCGCCTTGTACTCGAAGATGGCGAGCTCCGAAGTGGTGAGCGCCATGATCACGTTCATCGGCAGACCGCCCGAAGCCTTCTTGCCTTCGCTGCTCCCGAGCATGCCGACACCGTCGGAGAACGCGAACGCCAGCGCGGTGCTCAGGCCGCCCGGTCGGGAGTAGATGCCGATCTCAGCGACCGGCGCACCGAGCTTCTCGGCGAGCTGGCGCTTGTAGCCCTCGATCAGCTTCTCGGCGCGGGACACTCACACTCCGCGCGCCATGTTCGCGAACCGCGTGTACTGGCTCAGGAACGCGAGCTTCACCTTTCCCGTCGGTCCGTTACGGTGCTTCGCGACGAGGATCTCTGCGGTGCCGATGTCGGGCGAGTCAGGGTTGTGCAGCTCGTCGCGGTACAGGAAGATCACGACGTCGGCATCCTGCTCGATGCTGTTGTGCACGACGACACCGTTGGCCAGGAAGTTGTGCGTGCCGGGAACCGTCGCGTCGAACACCTCTTCGGCTCCAACGAGCTCGACCGCACGCACCGAGTCCCACGCGACTTGGAGCTTCTGGGGCGAAAACACGGCCACATTTGGCCGGTTTTCGGCCCCAGAATGCCAGGGGTCGGGGGACACTTCGTCGGCAACCGCAACACGATCCCCCGGCTGAAGCTCGTCGGCTCGCGACCAACCGTCGAAGCGAAGGAATGGGTGGTTGCCGGAGGCCCGGACGCTCCGCCCAGAAGCGAGAGTGACCTCGAACACTGGCTTCGCGCCACTCGAGAAGGCGTGCGTCATCACCCCGGGAACAATCTTGAGGTCTTCGTCGAGCGTCCACACGAGGATGTCCCGCTCACCGCTCGCTGCGAGCTCGCCGATGGGGACGCGCATCCCGGTGTCCGCCCGCGTGATCAACGTGTCGGCCGTGAGGCATCCGCTTTCGCGAAGGTCGGCGAGCATCGGGCGCTTCTCGGCTCGCAGCTCGAGGGCTCGGGACAGCTGTGACAAGGCGACGACCGGCGTCTCGAGCTCACGGGCGAGGATCTTGAGCCCGCGGCTGATCTCTGACACCTCGACCTGGCGGCTCTCTGCCCCGCCTCGTCCTCCCATGAGCTGGAGGTAGTCGACGACGACCAGGCCGAGGTCGCCCACACGGCTCTTCAAGCGACGAGCTTTGGCCCTGATCTCCATGACGGTGACGCTCGGGTTCTCGTCGATCCAGAGCGGCGCGTTGGCGAGGCGACCGATCGCATGGCCGATCTTCGACCAGTCGGACTCGACGAGGCGGCCGTTGCGCAACCGCGTCGAGTCGACTCGCGCCTCCGCGGAAAGCAGGCGCTGCGTCAGCTCGAGGTGGCCCATCTCGAGCGAGAAGAAGAGCACGGGCCGTTGCGCTTCGAGCGCCGCATGGGCCGCCATGCCGAGCGCGAACGCGGTGTTGTGCACGAAGACGTCCGCCGCGACGAAGTTGTGCGTCACGGGAACGGTCAGGTCGTACACCTGATCCATGCCGTCGTATTCGATCTCGACGATCTCGTCCCACAGCGCGCTCGTCTGCAATGCGCGCGAGGTCGGGTGCGCGCTCGAGCACTTGCCCGACCGGATGGTGCACGTGGCCACCTAGGAGCGCTTCGGAGGCACGACCCCGCGGCCACTTCGCCCGCGCACCCGACCGCGAGCCCGGTACCCCGGCCGCCGGCGCGTCGAGACAGCACGTCGAACGTCCGCTCCTGGCCGAGCACCTCGAGGTGATCGCAAAAGGTACGGATGTCCGGGGCATCGCTGACCTCGACCTCGAAGAGGTCGTGCGTGACGCCGTCCTCGCACACGCGCTTCTCGCGAACAGCCGACGCGATCGCGAAGCGCAGGAGGAGGTGCTGCACACCGTGCGCCAAGGGGCGCGAGGTCGTGATGTACCGGATCGCGCCCGTGCCCCTCGCGGCCGCTCGGGCCGACCCGGCGACGGCGAACAGACGACCGAGGAACAGCGCGAGCTGATCCTGCGGAAGGCGGAACACGCTGTCGGGAAGCCCCCGATCGACCCATGCGCCGAGTAGGCCATGGCGCGCGGCGACGACCTCGATGCGATCGCGGGCACGGGTCTTGGCCACGACACGGTACGCGACGTGGCCGCGCGGGAGGGGCACCGCCCGCACACCCTGCGCATCGGCATGCACCACGAGATCCGCGACCACCGCCGGCGCCGAGTTGGCGAAGACCGCGCCGCCGGCCACACGATGACCGTGACCCACGAGATGGGCGAGCAGCACGACCTCGGCCGCAGACAGCCGGTCGTGACCGAAGAACGGGAGCGCGTGCGGCACTGCCACCCTGACGCCGATGCCCAGGTCGCCGAGCGGGCGCCACCCCTCCTCCGTGAGGAACGGATGACTGATCGTCGTGCGCACCTCTCGACCCGACCGCGTGCGCACGCGGAACACCGGCTTGATGCCGTCATCGACGAACGCCTCTGGTTCGACCACGCTCAGCGAGCCGTCGGCCGCCAACGAGGCCACCGAGACGGGGTGCCCGCCGAGACCCAAGCGGTGCACCTCGGCGGCCGTGCGCATCGCGCCGGTGACGGGATCGAGGATCGGCGTGTCCCACACGACGCACTTCCCCGTGCTCGGCCGAGCGCCCACGACCACGAGCGACGACGGCTGCAGACCGGAGAGCAGCTCGTCGAGATCGTTGTACCCGGTCGGCAACCCGGTGATCGCCTCGCCGCGGTCGTAGAGCTGCTCGAGCCGACTGAGGCTCACCTCGAGGAGATCGTGGATCGGAGCGACCGTGTCGGCGACGCGCCGCTGGGCGACGTCGTAGACCATCGCCTCGGCCCGATCGACGGCCTTCGTCACGTCGTCGGGGAGGCTGTAGCCGAGCTCCGCGATCTCGCCGGCCACGCCGATGAGCCGGCGCAGGAGCGCGTGCTCCTCGATGATGTGCGCATAGCCACCGGCGTTGGAGATCGCCGGGGTGGTCGCCTGGAGGTCGACCAGCACCGTCGAGCCACCAATCGCGTCGAGCAGGTTCGCTCGCCGCAGCTCCTCTGCCACCGTGACCGGATCGATGGGCTCGCCCGCTCCGTAGAGCGACGTGATGGCTTCGAAGATGTGGCCGTGCGCCGGCTTGTAGAAGTCGTCACGGGAGACGCCCTCGATCGCGCTCGCGACGGCGCCCGCGGAAAGCAGCATCGCGCCGAGGAGCGAGGCCTCGGCATCGAGGTTGTGGGGCGGAATCCGGCCTACCCCTGCGGGTCGTCGCGGGGTGTCGGAGGAACCGTCGGCCATTGGGTGTCACCCTCGCGAGACGGAGTTGTGGGGCGCCAGTGGAGAACCGGCGTTTGTCGGTGGACGAGTGGGGGCGCGCTTGGGGAACACCCTGTGCACAAACGGTGCATGTGGACAGCCGGTGCGGCCCGGCTGCAGGACTAGCTCGCCACGACCTCGACAGTGATGGCGAACTCGACCTCGGGATGCAGACGCGCTGGCACTTCGTGCGTGCCCAGCGTCTTGATGGGTTCAGCCAGATGCAGCTTGCGACGGTCGAGCTCGATGCCGGTCTGCGTCGCGACCGCGTCGACGACGTCGGACGACGTCACCGAGCCGAACAGGCGCCCTTCGGCGCCGGCCTTGGCCGTGATCGTGATGATCGTCGGCACGAGCACCCGCGCGACCTCTTCGCCGGCCGAGCGCTCCTTCGCATCGTGGACATCGCGGGAGCGGCGCATCGCGGTGGCCTGGCTGGTCGCGCCTTCGGTGGCCTGGAACGCGAGGCCGCGGCGAAGCAGGTAGTTGCGGCCGAAGCCGGCGGCGACGTCGACGATGTCGCCCTTCTTGCCGACGTTCGAGACGTCGCTGCGGAGCACGATCTTCATCACGCCTCCTCGACGTCGACGACGGCGTCGCCGTTGGACTCGATCGGCGTCGACGGGCGCGGTGGACGGGGCCTCGACGACAGACGACTCGAGACGAAGACCGCGGTCACCGCGATCGCCGCGGTCGCCACGATCACCGCGGTCGCCTCGGTCGGCACGGGGCCCGCGCTGCGTGGTGACCCGGCTGGTGTAGGGCAGCAACGCCATCTCGCGCGCGTTCTTGATCGCCCGTGCCACCTCGCGCTGCTGCTGGCTGTCGTTGCCGCTGACGCGACGGGCGCGGATCTTGGCCCGGTCGGACATGAACCGGCGGAGCAGGTTGACGTCCTTGTAGTCGACGTACTCGACGCGCTCCGTGGCGAGGACGCTGATCTTCTTCTTGACCCGACGCCCGGTGTCCTTCGGCTTCGACCTGCGCTGCTGCTGTGCCTTCATCAGAACGGCTCCTCGTCTCCGTACGACTCCGTGGGGGGCGCGGGCTGCTGCCCGGCACCGCCGCCGCCACGCGGGCGGTCGCCCATCTCGCTGCTGCGCTCGTTGCGCTCGATCTTCGCGGTCGCCCAGCGCAGGCTCGGGCCGACCTCGTCGGCCACGATCTCGATGACGCTGCGCTTCTCGCCGTCTTGGGTCTCCCACGAGCGTTGCTCGAGGCGACCGTTGACGATGACCCGCGAGCCCTTGCTCAGGGACTCGCTCACGTTCTCGGCGAGCTGAGCCCACGCCACGATGTTGAAGAAGCTCGTCTGCTCGACCCACTCGCCGTTCTGCTGGTACCGGCGGTTGACGGCGAGCCCGAACGAGACCTGCGGGCGCCCACTGTTGGTGAACCGCAGCTCGGGATCGCGGGTGATGTTGCCGATGACGGTGATGCTGTTGTCTGCCATGTCGATCGCTCCCGATCGGTCAGCCGGCGGACGCCGGCGTGCCCGCCGCGACCAGACCGCGCTTCGCGGCCTCGCCATCGGGCAGGCGGATGAGCTTGTGGCGGACGATCGGGTCCGCGAGCCGGTGCCACCGCTCGAACTCGTCGAGCCCCGTACCGGGGGCGACGAACTGGAGCACGACGTAGGTGCCCTCGTGCTTGTGGTCGATCTCGTAGGCGAAGCGACGCTTGCCCCACAGGTCAACGGTCTTGACCTCGCCGGACCGGAGCGCGATCTGCTCCTTGACCTGCTCGATCACCGCCTGTACCCCGGGCTCGTCCACCTCGGTGTCGACGATGACCATCAATTCATAGGCTCGCATGACGAGCACTCCTCCCTCCGGACCCGCCGCCAGCAGCGTCGGGGCCCCGCGGTCGCGGAGCAGGGTTCAATTGAACCGGGGCACTCTAGTGGCCCGAGGTCGACGATCGCCATGCGGACAGCATGCACGGGGGGTGTGACATTCCCGAGGTGACCGAACCCACCCCTATCGAACCCACCGCCAGCCGCATGGTGCTGAGAGGCCTGGTGCATCGCTGCCCACGATGCGGCGCGCGCCACGTCTTCCGGTCGTTCTTCACGCTCGAGGAACGCTGCCCCCACTGCGGCATGCGCTTCATCCGCCACGCGGGCTTCTCGCTCGGAAGCACGACCATCAACATGGTGGTGACGTTCGGGATCTTCCTGTCGATCATCGTCGTCGGCGCGATCGTCACCTATCCCCACATCGAGGTCGTGCCGATCACGATTGCGGGGCTCGCCGTCGCGATCATCGTGCCCATCGTCTTCTACCCATCCGCGCAGACGATCTGGTCAGGGCTCGACCTGGCGATGCGACCGCTCGATCCTGTCGAGGAAGCCGAGGCCGCGACGTTCGCCGAGGCCGAAGGTCGCGACTAGAGACGGTCACGCACGGCCCACAGCTCCGGAAAGAACCGACGGTCGAGCGTGCTGCGGAGGTAGGCGGCACCGGTCGAGCCGCCCGTGCCCGGTCGCCCGCCGATCTGGCGCTCCACCATCGTCACGTGCCGTACCCGCCAGATCGCGAACGCCTGGTCGTGGTCGAGCAGGTCTTCGGAGAGCTCGAACAGCGGCCCGTACCTCTCCCGGTCGAGCAGCACCTCCGTGAGATCGGGGTTGCCGTGGTGCTCGAGCAACGAGAGGTACGCGTCCCAGAGCGAGGGCTCGGCCAGACGGCGCGCGAGCCGAGCGCGCTCCGCGTCAGTCGTGTGCACCCGCTCGAGGTAACGGGGATCCTTGAGTCCGCTCAAGAACTCGATCTCGCGGAACTGCACCGACTGGAAGCCGCTCGCGGGCTCGAGCTCGGAGCGAAAGACCATGAAGTCTTGCGGCGTCATCGTCTCGAGCACGTCGATCTGCTCGATGAGCAGCCGTTCGATGACGCGGACGCGGCGGAAGAGGTGGCGGGTGGCCGGGATGTCGTGGGCGAGCATCGCGTCCCGCGCCCTCGAGCTCGAACAGGAGCTGCTGGAACCAGAGCTCGTACACCTGGTGGACCGTGATGAACAGCAGCTCGTCGTGCGCTTCGGTGCGCCGGTGCTGCGCCGAGAGCAACGTCTCGATGTCGAGGTAGGTGCCGTAGTCGAGGCGTCCGCCCTCTTCGCCGAAGGACTTGCCCTTCGCCTCGCTCACTCCGGCCAATGGGAGTGCCTCACTCCCAGCCGATCGACCACATGGCTTCGAGGTCGTGCTTGCTGTACGCCTGGAACGCGATGAGCGTGCGGGTGGCGACGATGCCCTCCAGCGCAGAGATGCGCTGCGTGACGACCTCGGCCAAGTCGTCGTGATGCTGCACTCGAACGATCGCGATGAGGTCCTCGTCGCCGGCGACGGAGTACACCTCGCCGACGCCTTCGAGGTCGGACAGCTGCTGTGCGAGGGTCGCGATGCGCGAGGGCTCCGCGTTGATCAGCACGAACGCTGTGATCACGAGCGCAGCGTAGCGTCGGCCCGGTGAGCGACCACGTGACGGACGAGGTGGCGATCGAGGTGGCGATCGAGGCCGACACGGTGCTCGCGGCGATCGACATCGGCACGAACTCGATCCACCTCGTGGTCGCACGCATCGCGGCGAACGGCCGCTTCGAGGTCGTCGCGCGAGAGCGGGAGATGGTGCGCCTCGGTTCCGGTCCCGGGGACATGAAGATGCTCGACCCCGACGCGATGGAACGTGGCATCCGTGCCTTGGCCCACATGCGGCGGGTGGCAGAGGCCGAAGGCGCCGCGATTCGTGCGGTCGCCACGAGCGCGGTGCGGGAGGCCGAGAACCACGATGCATTCGTGCGACGCGCGCACGACGAGGCCGGCGTCGAGGTCGAGGTGATCTCCGGCATCGAGGAGGCCCGCCTCATCCACCTCGGGGTGCTGCAAGCCGTGCCGGTCTACGACAAGCGGCTGATGCTCGTCGACATCGGGGGCGGTTCGACCGAGCTGCTGATCGGAGAACGAGGCGAGACGCTCGCCGCGCGCAGCCTCAAGCTCGGCGCGATCCGCCTGACCGCTCGCTTCTTCGGCGGAGACCGCGTCCATCCCGCAGCGGTCGGCGCGTGCCGCCAGTTCGTCCGGTCGACGCTCGCTCCGTTCGTGCCCGAGGTGCACGAGCTCGGGTTCGACGTGCTCGTCGGCAGCTCGGGAACGATCATGGCGTTCGCAGAGATGGCAGCCAGCGCGTCGAGGCGAGTCGTCGCCGATGACCTTCAACAACTTCGAGCTCACTCGGGACGAGCTCGACGACATCGTCAGCAGGCTGATGCGCGTCGACACCGTGGAGAATCGCAAGGACATCCCCGGTCTCGATCCTCGTCGAGCCGACATCATCCTCGGGGGTGCGATCATCCTCGAGCAGGTGATGCACACCTACGGGGCCACAAGCCTCGTCGTCTCGGAGAACGCGTTGCGGGAGGGCGTGCTGCTCGACACCGTGCAGCGCTCACGGGGCGGCACGTTGCACCACCTCCGCGACCTGTCGCGGGCGAGCGTGCTGCACCTCATGGAGCAGTGCGACGAGCGACCTGACCACTCCGCGAAGTCGCTCGGCTCGCGCTCGCTCTGTTCGACGCGACACAATCGGTGCACGGTCTCGACGAAGCCGCGCGCGAGTACCTCGAGGCGGCGGCGCTGCTGGCGAACGTCGGACTCTTCATCTCGCACACGAAGCACCACCTGCACACGTACTACGTCATCCGCAACAGCGAGCAGCTCACCGGGTTCACTGACCGCGAGATCGAGATGATCGCCCAGGTCGCGCGCTATCACCGCAAGAGCCCGCCGAAGCCCGAGCACGAGGCGTTCGCTCGCTTGTGGCCCGACGACCAACAGCTCGTCCGTTCACTCGCTGCGCTGCTTCGCGTCGCGATCGGGCTCGACCGCTCGTACGAGTGTCGTGTCGCGACCGTACGTTGCGAGGACGACGGCGAACGCCTGACGATCGAGCTCGTGCCCGCGGGCGAGGGTGACATCACGCTCGAGCACTACGCCGCCGACGCCCGCAAGGCGCTCCTCGAAGAGGTGCTGGACAGGCTCATCACGATCGCCTGAAAATACCCCTTGACGAGCCTTATCTATCACTGATAGATAACCTATCAGTGATAGAAGACACTGACCCTCGGGCCCGCCGCAAGGAGGCCAAGCGCGAGCAGATCATCGCTGCGGCCTGGACGCTGGCGCACCGCGATGGCCTCGGCGGCATCTCGTTGCGCGACCTCGCGAAGATGGTCGAGCTGCGCCAACCCTCGCTCTACGCGTACTTCGACTCGAAGCACGCCCTCTACGACGCGATGTTCGCGGACGGCAACCGCGCCCTTCTCGCCGCGACCGCTGCGCTTCCCGTCGCCGATGATCCACGCGAGGACGTCAGGAACTTCGTTCGCATGCTGTTGGAGTTCTCGAACGCCGACCTCGTCCGCTACTACCTCCTGTTCCAACGGCTGATCCCCGGGTTCACGCCGTCTGACGCGTCGTACGCGGTCGCCCTCGAGTTCTACGAACACGGACGCGCCCGCCTCGCCGCAGCGGGCGTCACCGACCAAGCCGACTTCGATCTCTTCACGGCCCTCATCGCGGGACTCGCTGATCAGCAGATCGCCAACGACCCCGGCGGCGACCGGTGGATCCGCCTCACCGACCGCGTGCTCACCATGTTCTTCGCTTCTCTCGACTCGAACCGAAAGGCTGCCCGATGACCATGACCACCACCCGCGACGTCAGGACCATCCCCCGGATCCAGCACGACGAGGCGATGCGACTCGCGACCGCCGAGGACGCGAAGTTCGCCGCGCTGCTTCGCACCATCGCTCCCGCCGACTGGTCGAAGCCCACCGACTGCTCGATCTGGGATGTGCGCGCCATCGCTGCCCACGTCGTGGGCTCCGCGGCCGGCCAGGTCTCGCCTCGCGAGTTCTTCCGCCAGAAGCGCAAGGGCAAGCCGGTCACGGCCGAGATCGGCGGGCAGTTCTGGTGGGACGGGATGAACGAGGTGCAGGTGCGCGAGCGGGCATCGCTCTCGACCGACGAGCTCATCGCGGAGTGGGAGGCCACTTATCCGAAGGCCGTGCGGTCACGCACGAAGATGCCGCGCCTCATCGCCAACCGCAAGCTGCTGAACCTGCCGGTCATCGGCAAGCAACCGCTCGCCTACCTCTTCGACCTGGGCTTCACGCGTGACGTGTGGATGCACCGCGTCGACATCTGCGAATCCATCGGGTACGGGCTCGACTTCGACGCCGAGCACGATGGCCGCCTCATGGAGGACTACGTCGCCGAGTGGGCCGCCGTGTACGACGTGCCCTTCACGCTCCACCTCACCGGACCGGCGGGCGGCAGCTTCAAGTACGGCGACGGCGGCGACACCGTGACCCTCGACGCCGTCGAGTTCCTTCGCACCCTCGCCGAGCGCGCTCACGGCGACGGCGTCCTCAGCAACCCCCTTCCCCTCTGAAGATCCCAGTCTGAAAGAAGGACACGCCATGCAGACCCGAGTCACCGAGATCGCCGATCACACCTACCGCCTCTCCACGTTCGTACCCGAGGTCGGCCCGACCGGCTTCACCTTCAACCAGTTCCTGATCGACGACGAGCAGCCCCTGCTGTTCCACACGGGCCCGCGAGGCATGTTCCCGCTCGTCAACGAGGCGATCGCGTCGATCATCCCGACCGAGCGCCTGCGGTGGATCACCTTCGGCCACGTCGAGTCGGATGAGTGCGGGTCGATGAACCACCTGCTCGCCGCCGCGCCTCAAGCCGAGGTCGCGCACGGCGCCATGGGATGCATGGTGTCGCTCAACGACTTGTGCGACCGGCCGCCGAGGGCGCTCGCGGACGGCGAGGTGCTCGAGCTCGGCTCTCACCGGATCCGTCACATCGACACGCCGCACGTCCCCCACGGCTGGGAGGCACGGGTGCTCTACGACGAGACGACGAAGACGCTGTTCGCCGGCGACCTGTTCTCGAACCTCGGTGACCCCGCGCCGCTGACGACCGACGACATCGTCGGCCGCGGCTTCACAGGCCGAAGACATGTTCGTGGCCACCTGCCTCACGCCGAACACGGCACCGACGATGCGGCGACTGGCCGACCTCGGGCCCGCCACGATCGCGGTGATGCACGGCTCGTCGTTCAGCGGCGACGGTGCGGCCGCGCTCAATGCCCTCGCGGACGACTACGAGGCCCGCCTCACGGCGACATCGATCCGCGGGACGTGACGGTCGTACTCCCGAAGCACGCCAGCGGCACGTGAGGTGACGTACTGCATCGCCCATTCGGAAGCGGACTTGGGGAGCGTCAGGGTCACCTTCAGATCGCCATCGCGGCGGCGCACGTCGACATCCATCACAGGTGTCGATCTGAAGAACGATCGAAGCACGTCGGCATGCCCGACCAGCGACTCGCTCGCCACACGTTCTGCGGTACCGACCAGGTCACCTTTGGCATCGACGGCGAAGCCGCCGAACGGTGACGTCGCGGAATCCTCCACCACGACCGGGACTCGGCTGCGCAGGGCGCAGGTCACACCGGCCTCAAAGGGCGTCGGGTCGAACACACCGAACTCTCGGACAACGCACGCCACGGCGACGTCGGCCGACACAGCGGACAGCGATCGGGAGACGTCACTCCCACGCAGGGGAACGGCTCAGCGTTGCTCTCGTAGCAACGGACGACCTCATGACCTCGGGATCGCAGCTCGTCTGCGACCGACGGGTCGCCGCTCGGGACACTTTCGATCAGCATGACCTTCATTGCCCAACCATGAGCGTCGGATCTCGACCGCCGCCAGGGACGAAGGTCCTCAGCTCCGCTCCCCGACCCAACCGGCGACGGCATCGGCGGGCTCATCGCGCGCGGTGTCGGGCGACAGGAAGTAGTGGTCTCCGGTCAGCGTGAGCATGTGCTTGTCGGAGGAGCCGAGGCCGTCGTAGATGCCCTCCGCGTCACTGGGGAACACGCCGGTGTCGGCGTCGGCCTGCACGACGACGCGGGCAGGTCGATGACCGGCAGGTGCTTGGCGGCGCTGCAGGGTGAGTCGTCGAGGCTCCACATCGAGAGCCATGTGCGCAGGGTGTTCACCTGGCCGATGCCGAAGACGCCGCTGTTGGCACGTCGGGGATCTCCCGCGTAGCACAGGGGCACCGTGCGGTTCGAGGGATCGATGTCGCCGTCGACGAAGCGAAGGTCAGCCCAGGTGCGGCGCACGACGAACAATCGATCGGACAACCCATAGGAAGCGAGCCGGCCGAGCTCGCCGTGGGCCCACACGCTGATGCGTCGGTTGCGCTCGACCTGCGCGGCTCGGTACCGGCCGATGAAGTCGACGCGATACGGGGGCCCGTTGCGCTCGTCGTACATGTCGAGCTCGGGGTCGGCACCGACGGGATCGTGCTCGTCGGTGACGCTCGGGTCCATCCATGCGGTCAACACCTCGGGCCGCCCGGGATGCGACGCGACCGACACGTAGAGGTCGCCGGGGAGCAATGAGAGCGCAGCCTCCGTGACCTTCAGACCGGGAGCCGCGGTCACCGAAGGCCGCACCGCCTGCGACTGGTACAAGGCCATGAGGGAACCGCCACCCGAATTCCCGAACAGCACGACGCGCTCGACTCCCGCGACTTCTCGAAGCCAGCGCACACCCACTCCGATGTCGACCAGAGCATGGTCGGCGAGGAAGTAGGCCTCGTTCCCTCTGAAGCGGGTGTTCCACCCAAGGAACCCGTACCCGCGTTCGGCGAGGTACTCCGCGAGGTAGTGCTCGCTGAAGTCGACGTTGTAGTGCGTTGCGATGAACACGGTCGTCGGTCGTTGACCCGCAGGTCGGTGGTAGAGGCCCTGGCACGGATGCCCGCCTGCCCCACCGCGTCCCGCGACCGGCGAAGGCAGACCGACGAATTCCCGCTCGATCGTCACTGCTCTCGACGCTACCCCGGCAGCGTCGCGAGGTCCTTCCTAGACTGCGCCGACTCATGGCCACTGACGCTGAACAACGCCGCCTGGAAGAAGACCGCACACGGGTGGCGTTGTGGCGCCGCTGGGGGCCGTATCTCGCCGCCCGCCAATGGGGAACCGTGCGCGAGGACTACAGCGACAGCGGCAACGCGTGGGACTTCCTTCCTCACGACCACGCGCGGTCGCGGGCCTATCGCTGGGGCGAGGACGGCCTCGGCGGCATCAGCGACCACTGGCAGCACCTCTGCTTCGCGCTCGCACTCTGGAACGGCAACGACGCGATCCTGAAGGAGCGCCTCTACGGCCTCACCAACGCCGAGGGGAACCACGGAGAGGACGCAAAGGAGTACTGGTGGGCGCTCGACTCGACGCCGACCCACTCCTACATGCGCTGGCTCTACAAGTACCCCCAGCGCGCGTTCCCGTACGAGCAGCTCGTCGAGGCGAACCGCGGGCGCAGCCGTCGAGCTCGACGAGTTCGAGCTCGTCGACACCGGCGTGTTCGAGGAGTCGCGTTACTTCGACGTCGAGATCGACCTACGCGAAGGCTTCGCCCGACGACATCTGCATCGTCATCCACGCGACGAACCGTGGTCCCGACACCGCTCCGCTCCACCTCTTGCCGACGATCTGGTTCCGCAACACCTGGTCGTGGGGACGCGACAATCGCCATCCCCAGCTTCGAGCGGTCAGTCGCAACACGATCGAGCTGACCCACGGTTCGCTCGGCACCCGCTGGCTTGTGGCTGAGGGTGATCCGGACCTGCTCTTCTGCGAGAACGAGACGAACGTCAAGCGTCTCTGGGGCCAGCACAACTCGACCCCATTCCCGAAGGACGGCATCAACGACCACGTCGTCAACGGTGCCGAGACGGTGAACCCCGCACGGTTCGGCACGAAGGGAGCCGCCTGGTACCGATTCGACGTGCCCGCGGGCGAGACGGTGCAGGTGCGCCTTCGACTGACCAACGTGGCCCCTGAAGGCGACGGTGTCGGCACAGACTTCGACGAGGTCGTCGCCGAGCGCGGGGCAGAGGCCGACGACTTCTACGAATACCTCGCGCCCGACCTGCCCGCAGGCAGCCCGCTGCGCAGCGTGCAACGTCGGGCGATCGCCGGGTTGCTCTGGGCGAAGAAGCACTATCGCTACGACGTCCGCGAGTGGCTCGAAGGCGACCCGGCGCTGCCGCCGCCGCCGCCATCGCGCGACGCCGGTCGCAACAACGAGTGGACCCACCTCTACAACGCGGACATCATCTCGATGCCCGACGAGTGGGAGTACCCGTGGTACGCGGCATGGGACCTCGCGTTCCACATGCTGCCGATGGCCACCGTCGATCCCGAGTTCGCGAAGGAGCAGCTGCTCCTCTTCTGCCGCGAGTGGTACATGCACCCGAACGGACAGCTGCCCGCGTACGAGTGGGCGTTCAACGACGTGAACCCGCCCGTGCACGCGTGGGCAGCGTGGCGGGTCTACAAGATCGACGGCGCGCGCACCGGCAAGAAGGACACCGAGTTCCTCGAGCGCATCTTCCACAAGCTGCTCATCAACTTCAGCTGGTGGGTGAACCGCAAGGACGCGACCGGGCTGCAACGTGTTCGAGGGAGGCTTTCTCGGTCTCGACAACATCGGCCTCTTCGATCGCTCCGCTCCGCTCCCCGACGGCGGGCGCCTCGCGCAGTCAGACGCGACGAGCTGGATGGCGATGTACTGCCTCAACATGCTCGCCATCGCGCTCGAGCTCGCTCAGCAGAACCAGGCCTACGAGGACGTTGCGACCAAGTTCTTCGAGCACTTCCTCTACATCGCGCACGCGGCCAACAACCTCGGCGGCGAGGGGGTCTCGCTCTGGGACGAGGACGACGGCTTCTTCTACGACGTGCTGCGCATCGGCCAGCAGAACATCCCGCTGAAGGTTCGGTCTTTCGTCGGTCTGATCCCGCTGTTCGCAGTCGAGACGATCGAGCCGCGCGTGTTCGAGAAGCTGCCCGACTTCGTCGAGCGCATGATGTGGTTCCAGAAGAACCGTCCGGACCTCTGCGCCAACATCTTCATGGTGAACCAACCTGGCGTCGGCGAGCGGCGGCTCCTGTCGCTGGTCGGCCCCAATCGCCTCCGTCGGATCCTCGCCCGCATGCTCGACGAGCAGGAGTTCCTGTCGCCCCACGGGCTTCGATCGCTCTCGAAGGTGCACGAGACCCATCCGGTCTCGCTGATGCTCAGCGGGCACGACTACTCGGTCAGCTACCAACCCGGCGAGTCCACGACCGGCATGTTCGGCGGCAACTCGAACTGGCGAGGACCGGTGTGGTTCCCCGTCAACTACCTGATGATCGAGTCGTTGCAGCGGTTCCACCACTACCTCGGCCCGGACTTCACGGTGGAGCTGCCGGCAGGATCGGGGCAGTTCGACGACCTCTCGGGCGTCGCCGCCGACCTGTCCCGCCGGCTCATCAGCCTGTTCCTCATGGGCGAGGGCGGCCGCCCGTCGAACGGCGGGCACGCGCTCTTCGACAACGATCCGCACTGGCGCGAGCACATGACGTTCTTCGAGTACTTCCACGGCGACACCGGCAAGGGCCTCGGCGCCGCGCACCAGACCGGCTGGACTGCGCTCGTCGCCAAGCTCATCCGCCAGAGCGGCTCGACGCTGGAGTGAGCCTGCAAACGGCCGGCTTCCACATGCCGCCCGAGTGGGCCCACCACGACGGCTGCTGGATGCTCTGGCCGCATCGCCGCGACACCTGGCGAGAAGGTGGCTTCCCCGCGCAGCAGGCGTTTGCCGAAGTTGCGCGCGCGATCGCGGTGAGCGAGCCCGTGCGCATGGGAGCCACGCCACGCCTGTGCGAGTCCGCGCAATTGCTCCTCGGGCCCGACGTGGAGGTCGTCGCGCTCGAGAGCGACGATGCATGGATGCGCGACGTCGGCCCGACGTTCGTCGTCGACGACTCAGGCGGCCGCTGCGGCATCGACTGGATGTTCAACGTGTGGGGCGGCCTCTACGACTCGTGGACAAAGGACGACGCGGTCGCGGCGCGGGTGCTCGAGGTCGAGGGCGACGAGCGGCATCGCGCTCCGCTGATCCTCGAGGGCGGCTCGATCCACGTCGACGGGGAGGGCACGGTGCTCACGACCGAGCAGTGCCTGCTGAACCGCAATCGCAACCCGGGTCTGTCGCGCGCCGAGATCGAACAGCACCTCCGCGACCACCTCGGCGTCGACCGCGTCGTGTGGCTCGGTGAGGGTGTCGTGAACGACGAGACGGACGGCCACATCGACAACCTCGTGTGCTTCGTGCGCCCGGGGTCGTCGTGCTGACCTGGACCGACGACACGAAGCGATCCGCAGCACGCCGTGTCGCTCGACGCGCGCCGGCGGCTCGACGCGGCCGGGCTCGACGTGCGGCTGCTGCCTTCTCCCGGTCCGCTGTTCATGACCGCCGAGGAGGCCGCAGGCTTGGCTGTCGTAGCCGGAAGCAAGGAACGCTCAGCCGGCGACCGCCTCGCCGGTTCGTACGTCAACTTCTACGTCGCGAACTCCGCTGTGGTCATGCCCTTGTTCGACGAGCGCCACGACGACGAAGCGATCGACATCCTCGCGAGCCTCTTCCCCGAACGCTCGGTCTTCGGGGTGCCGGCGCGGGAGATCCTCCTCGGTGGGGGCAACATCCACTGCATCACGCAACAGGTGCCCAGCCGTACCCTGAAGCCGTGAACTCTCGGCCGGTGCTCGCGGTCATCCAGAAGGCGTGCGGAGGAGACCGCTCGCAGAACGTCGCAGACATGGTCGATCTGGTGTCTGCCGCGATCGACGACGGCGCCGACATCGTGCTTCCCCAAGAGCTGTTCGAAGGGCCGTACTTCTGCCAGACCGAGCACCAGGACTGGTTCTCCTGGGCGTCGCCGTTGGACGAAGACCCCGCTGTCGCGGCAATCGCGAAGCTCACGAGAGGCCGCGGCACCGTCGTGCCCGTCTCGTTCTTCGAACGCGCGGGACAAGCGCACTACAACTCGGTGGCGGTCGTGGAGGACGGGGAGGTGCTCGGGATCTACCGCAAGTCGCACATCCCCGACGGCCCCGGGTACGAGGAGAAGTTCTACTTCAACCCTGGCGACACCGGGTTCAAGGCATGGAAGACGCGCCATGGCACCATCGGTGTCGGCATCTGCTGGGACCAATGGTTCCCCGAGTCGGCGCGCGCGATGGCACTGCTCGGCGCCGACCTCCTCCTCTATCCCACCGCCATCGGCAGCGAGATCGGCGACCAGTCAGACAACGACACCGCCGACATGTGGCGCAGGGCGATGGACGGTCACGCGGTGTGCAACCACGTCGCGCTCGCCGCGGCGAACCGCATCGGCACCGAAGGCGAGCTCACGTTCTACGGCTCGTCCTTCATCGTCGACCATCGCGGCCGACCGCTCGCCGAGGCCGATCGCACGAGCGCGACGACGATCACGGCCGAGCTCGACCTCGCGGGCGCTCGCGCCGACCGCGCCGGATGGGGGTTGTTCCGCGATCGACGGCCAGACCTCTACGGCCCGCTGCTCACCCAGGACGGTCGGGTGACCGAGGCCGACCGCTGAAGGCCCGCCCGAGCAGCGGGGTGCCCGCGTCGAGCAGCCCATCCAGGTCGTCGGTCTTGTCGAACCGAGGCGCCCACTCCACGGCACTCTCGAGCGGCAGCGGGTCCTCCTCCGGCGGCGCCACCGACCGTTTGCTCACTGGAGGTACCTCAGCGGGCCCCGAGTGAGCAATCGGTGTGGGTGGGGTGAAGAGCTGGGGCGACGCGAGGCGTTGGTCGTCGAGCCACCAGCCCTTCGGGACGACCATGGCGTCGGCGTGCCGTTGACACAGGTCGCTGCCGTGCCGGTTGCCCTCGTCGTCGAGCGGAGCGAGCCACGCGAGGCTCCGCGACGCGTCGAAGCCGAGCAGCACGACCGCTGCCTCTGCGCAATCGGGTCGTGAGCACCTCCGCACTGCGTGCGACGCTACCGGTCGCATGAGTGCACCGACGACCATCCACGATCCGGGCGACCCGCGCCTCGTCGAATACCGCGCGCTGAACGACGCGGCTTTGCGACGATCGATCGAGGGCGATGACGTGTGCATCGCTGAGGGCGCGTACGTCGTCGCGCGTCTGCTCGGGTCGTCCTACTCGATGCGTTCGGCACTCGTCGCCGAGTCGAAATGGGGTTCGCTGGGTGCCCTCGCCGCCGCGCTCACCGCCCATCCCTCACCCCTCTATGTCGCGCCGCAATCGGTGATGAACGAGATCGCGGGATTCGACATCCACCGCGGTGTGCTCGCTTCCGCGACTCGGCCCGCGGCCCGGGATGGCGCCGCGTTGCTCGCCGACGCCCCGGTCGTGGCGCTGCTCGAAGGCATCAACGACCACGAGAACATGGGCGTCATCTTCCGCAACGCTGACGCCCTCGGCATCGACGCGGTGCTGCTCGACCCGTCCTGCTGCGACCCGCTCTACCGCCGAGCGATCCGGGTGTCGATGGGCGCGATCTTCGACGTGCCCTTCGCCCGGGTGGCCGGGCCCGGCGCGCTCGACGGCCGGGCGTCGATCGCGCTCACGCCCTCCGGCGACATCGATCTCGAGCAGATCGACCCGCCCGACCGGGTCGCCATCGTCCTCGGCGCCGAGGGGCCAGGGCTCAGTGCGGCGTCGCTCGCGGCGTGCCATCACCGGGCGCGCATCGGCATGCGACCGGGCGTCGACTCGATCGGAGTCGCGAGCGTGTCGGCGATCGCGTTTCATCACTTCGGAGGTCGCGGGACCTGCCCTCGGTAGGCTCGGCCGCGGTGTTCTTCCGCCAGTACTACCTGGGATGCCTGTCCCACGCCTCGTACCTGATCGGCGACACCACCACCGGTCGTGCCGTGGTCGTCGACCCGCAACGGGACGTCGAGCAGTACCTCAGCGACGCCGCTGATCACGGCCTGCACATCGAGACCGTGATCGAGACCCACTTCCACGCGGACTTCCTCTCCGGTCATCTCGAGCTCGCGGAGCAAGGCGCCACGATCGCGTTCGGCGAGGCCGGCAAGGGCAAGGTCGACTACGACGCGGAGTTCCTGCGCGACGGCCAGGTCCTCACGCTCGGCGAGGTGACGCTCACCGTGCTCTCCACCCCGGGCCACACGCCGGAGTCGATCAGCCTCGTCGTGCGCGAGCGCTCGGGCGACGACGTGCCGTACGGCGTGCTCACCGGCGACACCCTGTTCATCGGCGACGTCGGCCGACCCGATCTGCTCTCGGCCGCGGGCGAGTCGGCCGACGACCTCGCTCGCCTCCTCTATCGGTCGCTTCGCGACAAGCTGCTCACGCTTCCCGACGAGACCCGTGTGTACCCGGCGCATGGCGCGGGGTCGGCGTGCGGCAAGCATCTCTCGACCGAGACCGAGTCGACGATCGGGGAGCAACGGCGATGGAACTACGCGCTGCGGCCCATGAGCGAGGATCAGTTCGTGGACGCAGTGCTCCAAGGCCAAGCGGCCGCGCCCCTCTACTTCGCCTTCAGCGCGAACCGAAACCGTGAGACGCGTCCGCTCCTCGACGAGGAAGCCCCTCCGGCTTCGCTCTCCTTCACCGAGATGATGGAGCGTCAGCGCGAGGGAGCGGTGATCGTCGACTGTCGCGACGACATCGACTACGCGACCGGCCATGTGCAGGGTTCGATCAACGTCGGTCTCGGCGGCCGGTTCGCGGAGTACTGCGGCGAGGTGATCGCGGCGGGCACGCCGATCGTCCTCATCACGCCTCCCGGTCGCGAAGTCGAGGCGCGGGTACGGCTCGCCCGCATCGGGTTCGACACCGTCGTCGGCGCGCTGCGCGGCCCTGTCACGGGGTTCCTCGACCATCCCGTGTTGATCTCACCTGCGTCGCGGCTGACGGCGAAGGAGCTCGGGGACCTGCTGCACGAGGACGACCTGCAGCTCGTGGACGTCCGGGGTGCGGGCGAGATCGAAGCCGGGGTCATCCCGGGAGCGAGGAGCATCCCGCTGGCCGAGCTCGTGACCCGACTCGACGAGCTCGACCCGAATCGCCCGACCGTGGCGTACTGCGAGGGCGGGTACCGGTCGAGCATCGCCGCGAGCGTGCTGAACGCCCGCGGCTTCGACGATGTGTCCGATCTGCTCGGCGGCTTCACCGGGTGGGTGGCTGCCGGGCTTCCCGTAGCCTGACGCCATGGCCGACCTCGAGTTCTTCTTCGATCCGGTTTGCCCATGGGCATGGGTGACGAGCAGGTGGGTCGTCGAGGTGGCCGACCAACGTGGCTACGAGGTCGACTGGCGTTTCATCTGCCTGCGCATCGTGAACGAGGAGAAGGCGTTCGAGCAGGATCCGACGTCGCCGTACGGCCGAGTGCACGGCGCCGGCCGCATGATGCTCCGCGCTGCCGCAGCCGCGAAGGTCTCGGCCGGCAACGACGCGGTTGCCCGGCTCTACACCGAGCTCGGCAACCGGCTCCACCTCCAAGGCCGAGGCACGTCAGAGATCCGGGAGGGCAACTTCTCCCTGATCGACGAGGCGATCAGCGCCGCAGGCCTCGGCAGCGAGGTCGCAACCGCCGTGGATGACGAGAAGTGGGACGACGTGCTGCGCGAAGAGACCGCGGTCGCGCTCGGTCGCACGGGCAACGACGTCGGCACGCCGATCATCACGTTCTCACCGGGCACGATCGAGGAGGTCTCCTTCTTCGGACCGGTGCTGAATCGCATCCCGCGAGGCGCCGAGGCCACCGAGATCTGGGACACCGTCGAGCGTCTCGCCCGCGTGCCTGGCCTGTTCGAGCTGAAGCGCACGAACCGCGGCCGTCCCGACTTCAGCTGAGGGGGAGCAGTGCCGGAAGAGACCTATGGGTTCCGCACGCGCGCAGTGCATGCGGGTGCGGGCCCCGATCCGACGACCGGCGCGCGTGCCGTGCCGATCTACCAGACCACCGCGTTCGTCTTCGAGGACTCGGCCGACGCTGCCGACCTCTTCGCGCTGCAGAAATTCGGGAACATCTACACGCGCATCATGAACCCGACGGTGGCGAGCTTCGAGGAACGAGTCGCGAGCCTCGAAGGTGCGATCGGTGGCGTCGCGACGTCGAGCGGGCAGGCGGCCGAGCTGCTGACGTTCACCGCGCTCGCCGGCTCAGGTGACCACATCGTCGCGAGCGCGCAGCTTTACGGCGGCACCCGCACGCTCCTCGACGTCTCGCTTCGGCGACTCGGCATCGACACGACGTTCGTCGCGGATGACGCGCCCGATGCCTACGCGGCAGCGGTCCGACCGAACACGAAGGCGATCTACACCGAGGTGATCGGAAACCCGTCAGGCTCGATCGCGGATCTCGCGGGGCTCGCGGATGTCGCCCACGCAGCCGACCTCCCGCTCGTGGTCGACAGCACGATGGCGACCCCGTACCTGTGCCGCCCGATCGAGCACGGCGCCGACATCGTCCTGCACTCCGCGACGAAGTTCATCGGCGGCCATGGCACGTCGCTCGGCGGCATCGTGGTCGAGTCGGGGCGGTTCCCGTGGGACTCCGGGCGGTTCCCGCAGATGACCGAGCCTGTGGCGGCGTACAACGGGCTCCGGTTCTGGGAGAACTTCGCCGAGTACGGGTTCTGCATGCGATTGCGGGTCGAACAGCTCCGCGACTTCGGTGCCGCCCTCTCGCCGTTCAACGCGTGGCTGTTCCTCATGGGGCTCGAGACGCTCGCGCTCCGCATGGAGCAGCACGTGAAGAACGCGCAGACTGTCGCCGAGTTCCTCGCCGCCGATCATCGAGTGTCGTGGGTCAAGTTCGCCGGCCTGCCCGACTCCCCGTATCACGAGCGGGCAAAGCGGTATCTACCGAAGGGCCCGGGGGCGGTGTTCGCGTTCGGCGTGAAGGGCGGACGCGCCGCGGGCCAGGCCTTCACCGAGGCAGTCGAGATGTGCAGTCACCTCGCCAACATCGGCGACACCCGCACCCTCGTCATCCATCCCGGATCGACCACGCACCAGCAGCTCGACGAGGACGCGCTCGTCGGTGCAGGGGTCAGCCCTGACCTCATCCGCATCTCCGTCGGGATCGAGGACGTCGACGACATCATCCGCGACATCGACCGCGCGCTCGACAAGGCAGCGGGCGCGTGAGCGAATGGATCCCGCCGACCGCGCGTGAGCGGCTCGCGATCATCCAGCGCACGCAGTCGGTCGCGCTGTACGGCGCGTCGTCGAACCCGGCGCGGCCGAGCTACTTCGTCGCCACGTACCTCGTCTCGTCGAGCACCGACTTCGACGTGTACTTCGTGAACCCGAGCGCGGACGAGATCCTCGGCCACAAGGTGTACCCCTCCCTCGACGCGCTTCCCGTGACCGTTGATCTGGTCGACGTGTTTCGCAAGAACGAAGATCTGCCCGGCGTCGCCGACGAAGTGATCGCCCACGGCGCGAAGACGATGTGGGTGCAGCTCGGCCTCTTCAACCTCGAAGCCGCGCAGAAGGCGCATGACGCGGGCCTCGACGTCGTGATGAACCGCTGCCTGAAGATCGAGCACGCCCGCTTCCACGGCGGGCTGCACCTGTCCGGGTTCGACACCGGAGTGATCAGCTCACGACGGCGTCCGGCGGCGGTGCGGGCGTAGCCATGGGCCTGCGTTCGATGCTGCGGTCGCTCGTCCGACCCGCGCCAAAGCCACCCGCTCCGACCGCGCACTCAGGTGTCGTCACCGCCAGGCCGGACACCAAGCCGGCGATCAGCTACGCGCCACGAGCGGACGGCGACGCCGATCCAGGTGAGGTCGTGTGGACGTGGGTGCCATACGAGGACGATCCCGCTCAGGGCAAGGACCGACCTGTGCTGGTGATCGGCTGGGACCACGATCGTCTCGTGGCAATCCCCTTCACCTCGAAGGACCACACCGACCATCCCGACAACATGGAGGTCGGCACGGGTCCGTGGGACAGGTCGGGACGGCCGTCCTACGTGAAGCTCGACCGTCTGCTGCTCGTCGATCCGACTGCCGTTCGCCGCGAGGGAGGCGCCCTCGACAAGCCGCGGTTCGACGAAGTCGTGCAGCGTCTGACCGCCGTGCACCACTGGCGTTAAGCCGAGCGCGGCCTGCCCGCGGCGAGGTTGTGGCCAATCGTCACGGTGTCTGCATCGTCGTCACCGGACCCGACTGCGACGAGGAGGCCAGCACCGAGCTCGGCAAGGGAGGGGATGTCGTGCCCGAACACCGACGCACCCCCAGGTGCGGGCACGATCACCGCCGTGTGCTCCCGTCAGACGCGCCAGTGCTGATGCTGCGGATGAGTCAGCGTGACAGTTGCATCGGTGCGCTCGGATGTGGGAAGACATCTCCATGGACGACGTCGCGGTCGTGCGTGAGTTCATCGCCCGCATCAACGCGGCCGACGTCGAAGGGCTCGGGCAGCTGATGGCCCCCGACCACACGCTCGAGGTGTTCGACGAGGCGCCGTTCGCCGGCCGCGACGCGAACATCGAGGCGTGGCGCGGCTATGCGTCATCCTGGCCGAGCTACCACATCTACGAGGAGGCGATCGGGCGCCGCGATCAGTGGGTCGCGGTGCTGGGCCACACGACCGGCTCGCACCTCGAGCTGGCCGACCCCGACGAGGGGAAGCTCACGCTGATCTGGGTCGCCGACGTGGTGAACGGCCTGGTGCGCACCTGGCGGCTCGAGCCCGACACGTTCGAGCGCCGCGCCTGGTACGGCCTCACCGGCTGAGGGCAGCGCGCACCGCCGACATGAACGCGCGCTGCTCAGCGTTCGTGCTCACCCGCATCCGCGTGAAGTCGCCGGGCGTCAGGCGCACGTCGGCGAAGACGCCAGCCGGGTCTTCGTGGAAGTGCAGAAATGCTTGGCTCTTGCGATAGAAGGTGCCGCGCGAGCGCTCGGTCAGCTCGGGACGCGCGCGCAGCTGCACCAGGACCGGTTCGAGCGCGTCGAGCGCTTCGTCACGCGCATGTCGCACGAACCGCAGTTCAGCATCCGCGCTGAGAAATGCGCCAGATCTGGCGCGTTTTCCATCACAGAATCTGGGGCGTGGGTCTGACCGACGACCAGCTGCGCGAGTTCGGCGAGGGCGGCTACCTCGTGATCCCGAGCGTCGTCGACGAGACGTTGCTGGCCGCCGCCGACGCCGAGATCGACGCGCTGCTCGACGCCGACCCCGTCCCCTCCGGCACTGAGGGCAAGCACTTCTGGTTCCTGCCGCCTGCGCAGCTCCCGGCCGCGGTCGCGGCGCTCGACGAATCCGGCGCACGCTCGATCGCGGAGGAGCTCACCGCGCCCGAGCCGCTCGGGCTGATCCTGGACCACATCCAGGTCGCGCTGAACATTCCGCCCCACGCCCATCGACCCGGCGGGCCTCACATCGACGGTCACGTGCGGCAGCACCCTGGCCAGCAAGCGCCCGACTCCTTCACCTTGCTCGCCGGCATCTTCCTCAGCGACGAGACCGAGGTCGACATGGGGAGTGTGTGGGTGTGGCCGGGGTCGCACCTCGTGCACCAGCAGCTCTTCCACGACCGCGGCACGGACGTCCTGATGACGACCGGCGGCCACATCACGATGCTCGACGATCCGCCGCGTCTCGGCCCGCCGGTTCCCGTACTCGGACGTCGCGGAGACCTCCTCCTCGCACACTTCCTGCTCGGTCACAACACCGGCGGCAACCTCACGACCACGACGAGGCGGATGCTCTACTACCGCCTCGGCAGTCCCGACCACCGCACGAGGTGGAGCGCGACGTTCCTCGACCCGCTCACGGAATACGAACCCGTGCGCCGGGCAATGATGAGTGCATGAGCACCGTCGAGCCTGTTCCCGAGCGCCTGCACACGATCACCACGCGGATGGTCTTCGCGCATCAAGCGGCCGAGGCGATCGAGTTCTACGGCAAGGCGTTCGGCGCCGAGCCGATCGGTGAGTCCTTCGTCGATCCCGATGGCGGGGTCATCCACGCGGAGATCCGCATCGGCGACTCAGTCGTCTTCGTCACCGACGAGGGCGACGAGAACGGGTCGGCACCGAGCTCGGTGGGCGGGAAGGTCACCGCGGTGATGGCGCTGAACGTTCCCGACGTCGACGCCGTGTGGGACAGAGCACTGGCCGCCGGCTGCGAAGTGATCTACGCGCTCGACAACCACTTCTACGGCGACCGCGGTGGGCGGGTGCGCGATCCGTTCGGCCACCAGTGGATGATCAGCACGCACATCGAGGACGTCGACCCCGAGGAGATGCAACGGCGGATGCAGGCCTACATGGGCGGCGACGCCTGAGCGGACGAGGAGTGGAGACGATGGGACTCGAACCCACGACCCCCTGCTTGCAAAGCAGGTGCTCTTCCAGCTGAGCTACGTCCCCTTGCGGGCCCTTCATGGTAGGCGGGCGCACTTGAGAGATCCGCCCCGGCACGACCCGGGTTACCCTCCGGCGATGACCGTCACCGTGCGCCTGGCCAATGCCGGCGACATCGCCCCGCTGTCTGCGTCGCTCTCGAGGGCCTTCTTCGACGACCCCGTCATGAACTTCCTCCTCGGCACGCAGGACCTGCCCTTCGAGAAGGGCATCAAGTTCTTCAAGCTCATGACCAAGATGCAGCTGCCGCACGAGAACTCCTACGTGACCGAGCAGTGTGAGGCCGCCGCGATCTGGGCCCCACCGGACAAGTGGAAGGTGCCGCCGATGGGGATCCTGAAGGCGACGCCAGGGTTCCTCAGCGTCTTCGGCGCCCGCCAGTTCGTGTCGGCGCTCGAAGCGCTCAACCTGCTCGAGAAGCACCACCCGAAGGAGCCGCACTACTACCTCGAGTTCCTCGGCACCGATCCCGCGCATCAGCGCAAGGGTCTCGGTGGCGCGGTCATGGAACCCGTGCTCGCGAAGTGCGACGCCGAAGGAGTCGGTGCCTATCTCGAGTCGTCGAAGGACGTGAACGTCCCGTACTACCGGCACTTCGGGTTCGAGGTGCGTGAGGAGGTCACGCACAAGAACGACGGTCCGAAGCAATGGCTCATGTGGCGCGACCCCAAATAGCGCGGGACTGACCACATGGGGGAAGCGGGCCTCGGCGCGGCCGAGGTGGGCGAGAAGATCGCCGAGCATCGCGAGCACACCCTGCGCCACGAGATGACCGGTCGTGACCGCACCATCACGATCATCGAAGCCGCGCTGCTCGCGATGGTCGCGCTCATGGCCGCGTGGTCGGGCTTCGCGTCTGCGAAGTGGAGCACCGAGTCTCGCCTCCTCCTCGCCGCCGGCAACACCGCGCGGCTCGAGGCGAACCGGGCCGCGGGCACGGCGGCGGCGAACAAAGAGATCGACGATCTGACGTTCAACGCGTGGTTCGCCGCTGAGGCGCTCGGAAACATCAAGGCTGCGGACATCGCCGAACGACGGTTTCGGCCCGAGTTCGCCGTTGCCTTCACTGCCTGGATCGCCACTGACCCGTTGAACAACCCTGATGCGCCGCCCGGTCCGACGTTCATGCCGGAGTACAAGCAGCCCGAGCTCGCGGAGGCAGCCGATCTGGACGCAACGGCGGATGAACACGCCATCGAGGGGGCAAAGGCGGCCGAGCACGCCGACCGCTACGTCCGCATCACCGTCTTCCTGGCCTCGGTGCTGTTCCTCGTCGGGATCAGCGGTCACTTCCCGATCAAGGTTGCCCGTTACGGGCTCATCGTCACGGCGGTGGTGATCCTGCTCGTCTCCGTCGCCCTGCTCGTCACCTCGCCCTGGCCACCGGCCTGACGCCGTGCTTGCGCGCGGTACATCGCGCGGTCGGCTCGTAGGAGCAAGGTGTCCTCGTCGTCGTCGGGCTCGGACATCGCGACGCCCACGCTCACGCTGAGCGGCAGCGGCACGCCATCCGTCGGCCCCAGGGCCTCCACCGCTGCCGCGGATGCGCTCGGCGACCTCGACCGCTTCGCCCGGGCCCTCCTGCTCACCGCACAGCACGACGAACTCGTCGCCACCGACCCTCGCGATGAGGTCGCCTCTGCGCACGACCGCCGAAAGCGCACGGGCGACGGAGACGAGCGTGCGGTCACCAGCCGAGTGTCCGAACTGATCGTTGACGCTCTTGAACCCGTCGAGGTCGCAGAAGAGCAGCGCGGGCTGACCCGGACGCCGATCGCGACGAGCGAGCGCGAGACGCATGGCTGACGCGAGCTGCGTGCGGTTCGCGAGACCCGTCAGCGGATCGTGGTGCGCGAGCCGCGCGAGCCGCTCCTCCGCGCGTTGACGTGTGACGCTGAGGCACAACAAGTCGCCAGCGGTCCGCACGAGCGAGGCGTTGCCGTCGTCCCATGCGATCGCATCCGCGGGGTGTGCGAACCGGATGCTCAGCACGCCGATGGTGATGTCGGAGTCGACGATCGCGACGTCGACCGCGGCTCGCACGCCCAACGCGCGCAGCATGTCGTGCGACGCAGACATGCCGAGGCGCACGGCGTCGACATCGGAGACGATCACGAAGCCAGACTCCGGGGGCTCGCGGTGATCCCACTGCAGCTCCGCCAGCGAGATCTCGGGATGGCTGCCGAGCGCGGACGACCGCTGCCGGGCGCGACCCACTCGTGGTCGATGCGCATCTCCCCCCGACCGCCTTCGGCACGGGCCAAGACGACGCTGGCCGCCCCGTGGAACTCGCCGAGCTGCGCGAGCGCCCAGTCGGTCACGGTCGCGACATCCTCACCGACTGCGCCTGCGCAACGCGCCGCGATGTCCTGCAGCAGCTTCTCGAGCCCCGCCGGCGACCGGGCAGCACGCCGCGGTTGGCGATGAGACGCAGTGCGAGCATCAGGCCCTCGAACCCGTGCCCGTCTTCGACGTTGGCGACCGCGGCCTCGACCTCGACCAGACGGCCGTCGCCGTGCAGCACTCGGAACACGGGGGGCGAGTGCTGGCCGGGCCGGCGCACTGCCTCGGTGAGCATGCCGAGGGCGTAACCGAGGTCGTCGGGGTGGACGTAGTCCAGGACCTGGGTGCCCATCTGCACCACTGGGTCGTATCCGAGCAGGGCGACCGACGGTGATGCCCAGCGGAGGATGCCCTCATTGTCCGTGATCAGCAGGACGTCGGGCGACCCTTCGATCGCGATCCGGGCGAAGTCCACGAGAAGCACCATCGGCAGAACCGGCCCGGACTTAATGTCACACCCCCCCTGCATGATGGGCCCATGGCTTCCGCAGCGGTCCGCTTCCACCCCGCCTTCGAGCGCGTGCTCCGAGACGTGGTGCGCGATGTGCGCTCCGGTCCCGTCGTCCTGACGGTGCCCGACCAGGTCGACCCGCAGATCCTCGCCGGCCAGGTGCTCCGCTACGCCCAGCTCACTCGTCGTCGGCTCGAGGTGCTCGCCGAGCCCGGCTGCGTGCGGGTGCGCGCCGCGGAGAAGGGCGGTCGGGTGTCGGCGTGAAGAACGCTCGCAGCAGCCCACGCAATGCGGCGTCGTAGTCCTCGTACACATCGCGAAGCCCGGGTCCGGGCCACTCACGCCCGAGCACGGCCGGGGGGAGCAGCGGGTCGTCGCGCAGCAGGCGTAGCACCGAGGCCGAGGTCACGAACCCTTGGGGGATGGCGTCGAAGTCTCCGCGGTCGAGACTCGCCCGTGATCGCTTCATGCTCCCGATCAGCGCTCGTGCTGCCGATGCCCACGCATGCAGGTCCCAGAGCGTGGCCGCGAGGGCGCTCGGATCCGCCGGCCGAGCCTGCATCCTCGTGCACTGCTCGTCGACGACGGCCACTGCGCGTCCACCCTCCCAGTCGAGGTTGTCGGGACGCATCCACACGCCCTCACGCAGCTCGGCGAGTCGTAGCGCCCGCGCCGCATCCCGCAGCGCCGTGCACGTGGCGCCGCGTCTCGCTGCTCGGCGGTGACGATCGCCATCGCCCAATCGCCGTTCCAACGGCCACCTGGGTTCGCACGCCCGCGCTCCTGCGCCGCCTGGCGAGCCAGCAGCGCCGGGCTGCGGAGCCGGTAGCGGCCGTCGTCGACGGTGAGCTCCCCGGCCGCCACCATGCGCGACAGTGCGACACGAGTCGTGCCCTCGGGAACCCCGAACAGCTCCCCGAGCCGCACCAGCAGCTGACCCCGGAGCACGGGCGGATGGGTGCCGAGCAGTGCACTCGCGATGATCGAGCGCGCGGTGAGCGGCCGCTCCGTGGCCTTCGTATTACTGAGTTGCGTCATCTGATCCTGAAGTGTAATGCTGGTGCGCATCGCCACGACGATGCTGCCCGACGCGGGCTCACTGCCCGACGTGCTGCCGACCGAGAGGCTGCAGTCAGACGGGCATGCCCGTGCCCTCGGTGCGAGCCCAGCTGCGACGCATCTCGAACTCGCGCAGTGCCGTCACGGTCGTCGCGTGCCTGCTGCAGACGTTCGGGGTCGTCGGTGCGGCGATCTGGATCGACCGCTGGTGGGCGTACGCCTTTGCGTTCCTCTGGATGGGCCGCGGGCACTGCCTGCTCAACATCCTCGGCCACGAGGCTGCTCACCGGCTGCTCTTCACGTGGCGCGGGCTGAACGACGGCGTGGGCAAGTGGCTGCTCGCGTACCCGACCTTCCAAGCGTTCTCGGCGTACCGGCGAGTGCACTTCGCCCACCACAAGGATGAGATGGGCCCCGACGAGCCCGACCTCGCGCTCTACGCGGGCTACCCGATCCCGCCCGACTCGATGCGACGCAAGCTGACGCGCGACATGTTCCTCGTCTCGGGCTCGAAGAACATGCGGGGCCTCTGGCGCGCGGTGAGGTCGCGAAGCCGAGAGGCGTGGTGCATCGTCGCGGTGCAAGCCGTGCTCCTCGGTGTCTGCATCGCGCTCGGGCACTGGTGGGTGTACCCCGTCATCTGGGTCGCGCCATGGATGACGCTGTGGAAGTTCAGCAACCGGCTGCGCGCCATCGCCGAGCACGCGGGCATGACCCGATCGAAGGACCGGCGCCTCACGACCCACGTCGTGCATCAGAGCGCGATCGCTCGGCTCATGTTCGTGCCGTACAACACGGGTTGGCACCTCGCCCACCACGTCGACATGGGCGTGCCCTGGCGCAACCTCCCGAAGCTGCACGCCGAGCTCGTGCGAGCCGGCTGGGTCACCGAGGAGCTGACCTATCCCACCTACCGCGCGCTCTGGCGACGACTGGCATCAGGTGCGCCACGCTCAGTCGCGGTCGCCGCGTAACAGGGCCACCACTTCTGCGTCCGTCGTCGGCCTGAAGTCGTCGTACCACTCGCCAACGGCGCCGAAGCGCTCGGGCACGACGAGCACCACGATCTCGTCGACCTGACTCGCCAGCTCGTCGACCGCCGCTCTCGGCGCGACCGGCACCGCGACCACGATCGCCGCCGGCTCCTGCTGCTTCAGCGAGGCAACCGCGGCGCTCATCGTGGCCCCCGTGGCCAAGCCGTCGTCCACCACGATCATCGTGCGACCACGCACGATGATCTCGGCGCGGTCGCCTCGGTAGGCGCGCCCGCGGCGAGCGAGCTCGACTTGCTCGCGCATGACGACCGCATCACGTCGCTCCTCGTCGACGTGCACGGACGCGAGCACGTCGTCGTTCCACACGACCACGCCGCCTGAGGCGAGAGCGCCCATCGCGAGCTCCTCGTATCCGGGGACACCCAGCTTGCGCACCAAGTACGCGTCGAGGCCCAGGCCGAGGTGCTGGGCGACGGGAGCTGCAACGGCGACCCCGCCCCGAGGCAGGCCCAGCACGACACCGTCGACGCCCGCGTACGCGGTGAGGAGAGCCGCGAGCTCCTCGCCCGCCTGCGCTCGGTCGCGGAATCGACGCTTCATCGCAGTCAGGTGACCCGGATGACCGCGGCGCCGTTGACACGGTCGGCGGCAAGGTCAGCCAAGGCGTGATCGGCTCGGTCGAACTCGTAAGGCGTCGTCACGACGTGAAGCCGCGTCCGCGCGGCGATCGCGAGCAGCTCCTCGCCGTCCTTGCGCGTGTTCGCCGTCACCGACCGGAGGGAGCGCTCCTGGAACACCTCGCGCTCGTAGCTCAGGGTCGGGATGTCGGTCAGGTGGATGCCCGCGATCGCCAGGGTGCCGCCGCGATCGAGCGCGCGCAGCGCGATCGGCACCAGATCACCGACCGGGGCGAAGAGGATCGCGGCGTCGAGCGGCTCTGGCGGCTCGTCGTACGCGTCACCCGCCGACGCCGCACCGAGCTCGAGCGCGAGGCTCCGGGCCTCCGCGGAACGAGTGAGCACGTGCACCGTCGCGCCCTCGTGGAGCGCGACCTGTGCGGCGAGGTGGGCCGACGCGCCGAACCCGTAGACGCCGAGCCGGCCGCCCTCGGGCAGGTCCGAACGACGCAGCGCGCGGTATCCGATGATCCCGGCGCAGAGCAGCGGCGCCGCCGCCTCGTCGTCGTAGCCGTCGGGCAGCTCGTACGCGTATCGCTCGTCGATGACCGCCATCTCCGCGTAGCCACCATCGTCGTCCCAGCCCGTGAAGCGAGGCGCGATGCAGAGGTTCTCGGCGCCCCGCACGCAGAACCGACAGGATCCGCAGGTGTGGCGCAGCCACGCGATGCCGACGCGACTCCCGACTTCGAAGCGACGCGCGCCAGCGCCGCGGGCAACCACGCGTCCCACGACCTCGTGCCCGGGCACAACCCCGCGCCGCCGCGGGGTGAGATCGCCCTCCGCCAGGTGCAAGTCCGTGCGGCACACGCCACACACGCTGACCGCGACGAGCACTTCGCGGGGCCCGACGGCGGGGACTGGGCGCTCGACCGCTTCGAGCGGATGCGTGGCGATCGGACCAGGAGTGCCGACAGCCCACGCCCGCATCGCTCAGCTGCCTGCCGCCAGCGGAGGCGCGATGTCGTCGCTGGCACGCTGCGACGCCTCCTGCGCGTCTTGGAACCTGTCGACGTCGCGCAACGACGGGAACAACCTCGACCACGTCGCCGCGACCACGAGCGTCATCGCTCCACCCAGCACGACCGCGGGGCCGACGCCGAGCAGCTGACCCGCGACGCCGGACTCGAATGCACCGAGCTCGTTTGACGCGCCGATGAACACGTTCTCCACCGCGAGCACGCGGCCGCGCGCTGAGGCCGGGGTGACGAGCGGAGTGAGCGTGGAGCGGATGAAGACGCTCACCGAATCCGCCGCCGCGAGGACGACCAAGGAGAGGAACGCGACCGCGAAGTTGTGCGTCGCGCCGAGCACGATGGTCGCGGCACCGAAGATGCCGACCACGACGAACAGCGTGCGCCCCACATGCCGGTTCAGCGGCCGCACCGCGAGCGTCGTCGCCATCGCGGCCGCGCCGATGCCGGCAGCGGCGCGCAACCACCCGAGCCCCACCGCGCCGACACCGAGCTGATCCTCGGCGATCGCCGGCAGCAGCGCGACCGCTCCGCCGAACAGCACCGCGAACAGATCGAGCGAGATCGCACCGAGCAGGATCGGCGTGCGCCGAATGAGACGGAGGCCCTCCAGCGCGGTGTGGAGGCTGGCCGGCTCTTCGTCGTCCTTCGGACCGATGCGGCCCCACTGCACCTTGATGAGCAGCGTCGACAACGTCGCGGCGATCGCGAAGCCGGCGGCGGCGATGAAGGGCCAGGTCGGCGACCCCACGTACAAGAAGCCGGAGAGCACTGGCGCGACGATCAGCGCGGCCTGCCAGGACACCGAGGTCATCGCCACGAGGCGAGGCAACGAGTCGGCGTCGACGACATCGGCGTACAGCGCACGCGAGGCTGGGGCCGCGAACGCGCGGAACACGCCGTACGACGCGCTCAACGCGAAGATCGGACCGACGGCGGAGGGCTGCGTGCTCACGTACCAGGCCAGCACCCCCGCGCACATCGCTTCGCCGACGAGGGCGATGCGCACGACCCTGCGACGGTCGAACCGGTCGGCAACGTGGCCGGTGACGAGCACGAGCAGCGCCGCGGGCAGGAACTCCGCCAGTCCAACGAGGCCGAGGTCAAGCGTGCGGCCCGTCGTGTCGAACACGAACTTCCCGAGGGCGACGGCCTGCACGATTGCGCCTGCGTTCGACAGGGCGACCAGCGCGAGAAGCGCTTTGACCGACCTGGACCGCAGCACCTCTTTTGCGCTGGGTGCAGTCGCCATGGCGAAGGCACGCTAACCCGCGCCCTGCGTTGGTCTCCGGAGCAGATCGGCCAGTACGGTTCCGCCTGACCCGCTGGTCAAGAGCTCTGAGGGGGAGTCAATGTCACGCCTGCGCTTCGGTGCCTTCCTGGCCCCGCACCATCCGCTGGGTGAGCACCCACGTCTGCTGCTGCAGCGCGACCTCGAGCTCGCGGCCTTCCTCGACAAGCTCGGTTATGACGAGTTCTGGGTGGGTGAGCACCACTCGACAGGGTGGGAGATGATCGCCTCGCCCGAGCTGTTCCTCGCCGCGGCGGGCGAGCGCACGCAGCGCATCAAGCTCGGCACGGGCGTCGTCTCACTGCCGTATCACCATCCGTTCAACGTCTGCCAGCGCATGGTGCAGCTCGACCACATGACCGGTGGCCGGGTCATCTTCGGCACCGGCCCCGGCGCCCTTCCCTCTGATGCGCACACCCACGGCATCGCCCCGAACCTCCTCCGCGACCGTCAGGACGAAGGCATCGGAGTCTGCATGCGGTTGCTCGCGGGCGAGCGCTTCACGCACCACAGCGATTGGTTCGAGCTGAACGACGCCGCGCTCCAGATCTTGCCGCTGCAGGAGAAGATGCCGATGGCCGTCGCGTCGAGCATCAGCCCGTCGGGCATGACGCTCGCAGGCAAGTACGGCATCGGCGTGCTGTCCATTGCGTCGACCTCGACCGAAGGATTGATGGCGCTGCCGACGCAGTGGTCGTTCGCAGAGCAGGCCGCCAAGGAGCATGGGCAGGTCGTCGACCGCGAGGACTGGCGCGTGCTCATGGCGTGGCACCTCGCCGAGACGAAGGAGCAAGCCATCAAGGAGGCCGCGCTCGGTCTTCAGCGGTGGCACAACGACTACAACGTGAAGGTGCTCGGCCGTCCCGGCGCCGAGCTCATGCCCGACGCGTACGAGATGGCCGAGGCGATCGCCAACGGCGGTGCCGCCCAAGGCGCGGGCACGGGCATCATCGGCACGCCGGACGATGCCATCGCGGCGATCACCTCCCTCCAAGAGACGGTGGGCGGGTTCGGATGCGTGCTCGGGTTCGCTCACGACTGGGCGAACCGCGAAGCGACCCTGCGCAGCTGGGATCTCTTCGCGCGTTACGTGGTGCCGGAGATCAACGGCTACCTGCGACCCATGCGCGACTCGGCCGAGTACGTGAGCTCGAACAAGGGCGAGCTGATGGCCGGCGCGGTCGGGGCGATCATGGAAGCGATCGGCAAGCACGAAGGTGCACGCGAAGCCGCGGCTGAGACCGCGCGACTCGTCGCGAACGCAGGACCGCCGTCTCCCGTGCGCTGAGCATCCCCCAATTGCCCTTTCCGCGCGAAGTAGACCATCTCGCGATCCCGAGGCCCGGGGCGGAGATCAATGGCGATCTGGGCCGGTCCCCTCGGATCCCCGCGTGGGTCCGCCCTCGCGGGCGGCAGGGGGGTGCGAAAGGGGAGGCATGTCCGACCAGGATCGCAACGGCCTCAGGGCGCTCATCGGCAGGTTTGTGCACGTCGACCTGTCCGATGGTCACGACTTCGAAGGCACGCTGCTCAACGTCAACCGTCGCACGATCTGGATGGTCGAAGGCGATCAAGACATGTTCATACCGCTCGACGACGTGGCCGCGTTCTCAGCCTCGCAGCTCGCAGCGACATAGCCCACGGGCGCGCAGACGCGCCCGAAGCAGCAGCGTCACTGATGGGTGTCCTGCTCGGGCTCGTCGTCGCCTTCACATACGGCACGGGTGACTTCTTCGGCGGCCTCGCCACGCGGCGAGTGCCCGTGCTCTGGGTCGTGTTCCTGTCGCACGTGCTCGCCGCGGTGCTCGTCGTGGCGATCGTCGGCCTGGATCGCAACGCCGACCCGACCCGCCAAGACATCGTCATCGGCATCGTCGCGGGGATCGTCGGGATGGTCGCGGTCGCACTCTTCTACCGAGGGCTGGCAATCGGCAGGATGGGGATGGTCGCGCCGGTCACCGCTGTGGTCTCGGCCATCGTGCCGGTCGGCTGGGGGCTCGCGTTCGGAGAACGGCCCTCCGCTCTCGCGCTCCTCGGCGTGGCTCTCGCCGTCGGATCCGTCGCGCTGATCTCATCCGAGGCCGGCGACTCGCCGCACGCACCGGTCTCCCGCAGCCGCGCCCCGCTGTTCCTCGCGCTCGCCGCGGGTCTCGGCTTCGGTGCGTTCTTCGTCCTCTATTCGAATGCCGGCGCGCGCTCGGGGATGTGGCCGCTGCTCGCGTCCCGGTGGACATCGGCGACCCTGCTCGCGTTGACGTTCGCGTTCATCCCCCGCGCCCGCCGCGACCCGCCCTCCCGCACGGCGCTCCCGCTGATCGCCGGCGCCGGACTGTTCGATGCCGCGGCAAACGGGTTCTTCCTCGCCGCGACTCGCACCGGACTGCTCTCGATCGTCGGCGCCGTCAGCTCGCTCTATCCGGCGAGCACGGTGCTGCTGGCGCGGGGCGTGCTGCACGAGCGCTTCCACCGAACCCAAGTCATCGGTCTCGCCATCGCGGCCTTGGGTGTCGTGCTGATCGCACTCGGATGAGAGGCTGACCCGATGCTGCGCAACGTCGTGATCGTGGGGGGCTCACTCGCCGGGTTGAGAGCGGCGGAGACGCTCCGCAACAAGGGGTTCGACGGCAGCGTCACCATGATCAACGGGGAGGCTCACCTCCCCGTACTCGCGTCCGCCGCTGTCGAAGCGCGTGCTCGCCGGTGAGCTGCAGCACGAGGACATCCAGGTGCGCAAGGAGGCGGACTACGAGCCGCTCGCGCTCGAGATCAGGTTCGGCCGCCTCGCCACCGCGCTCGACGCAGCCGCGCAGACCGTCACCCTGGACGACGGCGACGTCGTGCCCTACGACGGGCTGATCATCGCCACCGGTGCGACGCCTCGGCGCATCCCCGGCACCCCCGACCTCGAGGGCATCCACGTCGTCCGCACGCTCGAAGACTCGCTCGGCCTGCGCGCCGATCTCGACAAGACGCCACAACGAGTCGTGGTCGTCGGCGCAGGCTTCATCGGTGCCGAAGTCGCAGCGACCGCGAGGAAGCGCGGCCTCGAGGTGACGATCCTCGAAGCTCTTCCGGTTCCCCTCGTGCGCGCGCTGGGCAACCACATGGGCGCCGCGTGCGCCGCGGTCCACGCGGACCATGGTGTCGAGGTGCGAACGAGCACGGGCGTCGATGCGATCGAAGGCTCTGGTCGGGTCGAGCGCGTCAAGCTGAGCGACGGGTCCACGCTCGATGCGGACGTCGTCGTCGTGGGCATCGGCGTCGTCCCGAACACGAGCTGGCTCGAGGGATCCGGGCTGGAGGTCCGCGATGGCGTGGTCTGCGACGCGACGCTCGCCGCGGGACCGCCGGGTGTGTACTGCGCGGGCGACCTCACGCGGTGGCCGAACGAGCTGTTCGACGAGGAGATGCGCGTCGAGCACGAGACGAACGCTGCCGAGCAGGGCGCTGCCGCGGCGAGCAACCTGTTGCTCGGGCCGGGCAACGGCGAGCCGTACGCACCCGTCCCGTTCTTCTGGTCAGACCAGTACGACAGGCGCATCCAGTTCGTAGGACGCGCGCACGGCGAGGACGAGGTCAAGGTCGTGCACGGTTCGATCGAGGACCGGCAGTTCGTCGCGCTCTACGGCCGAGACGGCAGACTCGTCGGCGCGCTCGGCATGAACATGCCGAAGCTGCTCATGCCCTACCGCAAGCCTCTGCTCGCGCGGATGTCGTGGGATGACGCCCTCGCTGAGGCGGCCACCAGAGGGTGACGCGGGTCAGTGCACGCCGGTGATCCGCGCGCACGACCACCCGGCGGAGCTGCCGAAGCGCTGACCGAGGTCCATCCAGAGATCCGCCGCGATCCGCGCGTTGATGGTGGGGTCGAGGAGCTGGTCTTTGCTGAAGCCGAGCCTCGCGAACGCGGTTGCGCTGCGCTGTCCAGTTGATCTGGAACATCCCGTAGTTCCCACGTGACACGACCTCGGGCTGGATGCTCAAAGGGTCGCCGCCGCCGGACTCACACGCCGCGATCCGCACCGCGTCCTGCTGCTCGGCGTCGGTCGCGCCCCGTGCTGCGAACTCGGTCTGGATGGCCATGATGGCCGGCGTGCAGCCGGTCGTCAGCAGGACCAGTCCGCTGAGTGTGAGCGTGGCGATGCGCGCGCGTAGGCGCATGAGAAAGTCCTCCGGTGGATCAGGGCCGCCAAGCGCTCGTCGCCATTGCAGCCACCACGACGGGGGACGAAGTTCCGCCTCCTGCCCGCCGGCTCAGGTCCCCGCGTTTTGGGCGGTGGTCACCTTCGCTGTGGAAAAGGGTGCCTCGCGATGGCGGTGAGGGCCACGTCAGCACGCGTGACCTTCGGCACCCGGCCGACACCTCGACCCGTTTCATGGTTGTCGGTGTGCCCCTGAGCACACGTTCGTAATGTTGTAATCGCACTTGCGATCGATACCCTCGGGCCATGAGTGACGCAACCACCACCCCACTCGCCACCCCCTCCCTGACCCTCCCCGTCGTGCCCCTGAGCAGCACCGTTGTCCTGCCCGGTGCCGTCGCGACCCTCGCCCTCGAGTCCGACGAGGCTCGGCGCGCGGCCGCGCAGGCTCGACAGGGCGACGGGCGGGTGCTGCTCGTGCCCCAGGTCGAGCACCGCTACGCCAAGGTGGGCACCGTCGCCCACGTCGAGAACATGGGCGAGCTGCCCGACGGCACCGTCGCCGCGATCTTGCGCACCGTCCAGCGAGCAGTGATCGGCGCCGGTGTGGCCGGCGACGGCCTGTGGGTCTCGGCTGAGCCGGTCGACGACCCCGCCCCGACCCCGCAGCAGCGCGAGGTCGCGAGCGAGCTGCGCGTCGTGCTCGAGCAGATCGCCGAGCAACGTCGTTCGCGCCGTCTCCCCGAGATCCTGCGCACGGTGCACGAGCCCGGAGCGCTGGCCGACGCGGTCACCGCGTGGGCCGACCAAGAGGTCGAAGAGAAGCTCGCGGTGCTCGAGGCGATCGACGTCGACCAACGGCTTCAGCTCGTGCTCACGTGGGCACGTCAGACGCTCGGCGAGCTGATGATGGCCGAGCGCATCCGCAACGACGTCGCCGAGGGGATGGACAAGGCCCAACGCGAGTACCTGCTCCGCCAGCAGATGGCGGCCATCCGCAAGGAGCTCGGCGACGGAGACGACGACGCGCTCGACGACTACCGCACCAGGGCCGCGGCGTTGCCGCTTCCCGAGAACGTGCGGGCGCAGGTCGACCGTGAGATCGACCGCCTCGAGCGGGGCAACGCCCAGAGCCCGGAGCAGAGCTGGATCCGCACGTGGCTCGACCGTGTGCTCGAGCTGCCGTGGGGCAAGCGTTCGGACGACCGGCTCGACATGATCGAGGCGCGCGCTGTGCTCGACGCGGACCACACGGGTCTCGACGAGGTGAAGGACCGCATCGTCGAGTACTTGGGCGTGCGCAAGCTGCGGGCGGAGCGCGGCATGAGCGAGGCCGGAGAAGGCCGACGCGGCGCAGGCGCGATCATCGCCCTCATCGGCCCTCCCGGCGTCGGCAAGACCTCGCTCGGTGAGTCAGTGGCTCGCGCGATGGGACGCAGCTTCGTGCGCGTCGCGTTGGGCGGTGTGCGCGACGAGGCCGAGATCCGCGGCCATCGCCGCACCTACGTCGGCGCGCAGCCGGGCCGCCTCGTTCGGGCGATCACCGAAGCCGGCACCATGAACCCCGTCGTCCTCCTCGACGAGGTCGACAAGCTGAGCGCAGGTGGGTGGTCGGGCGACCCGTCGTCCGCGCTGCTCGAGGTCCTCGACCCCGCGCAGAACCACACCTTCCGCGATCACTACCTCGAGGTCGAGCTCGACCTGTCCGACGTCGTGTTCATCGCGACTGCGAACGTCGCGGACACCATCCCCGGCCCGCTGCTCGACCGCATGGAGGTCGTGCGACTCGACGGGTACACCGAGGACGAGAAGGTCGTGATCGCCCGCGACCACTTGCTGCCCGGACAGCTCGACCGCAACGGACTGCGATCCGAGGATGTCGACGTCGACGAGGCCGCGATCCGTCACGTCGTCGTCGACTACACCCGAGAGGCCGGAGTGCGAAACCTCGAGCGCGAGCTCGGGAAGGTCTTGCGCAAGGTCGCGGCCAAGGTCGCGACTGACCCGACGCTCGTGCCGGTGCACATCGACGAGGCGAACATCGAGACCGCGCTCGGACGGCCGAAGTTCTTCGCCGAAGCCGCTGACCGCACCGCGACCCCCGGCGTGGCGACCGGCCTTGCGGTCACAGGCGCTGGCGGCGATGTCCTCTTCATCGAGGCTTCTGCCTCCGAGGGTGAGCCGGGCCTCACCCTCACCGGACAGCTCGGCGACGTCATGAAGGAGTCGGTGCAGATCGCACTGTCCTTCGTGCGGGCACACGCGAGTGAGCTCGGCATCGCGCCGAGCGCGCTCGAGCGGCGCTTCCACGTGCACGTCCCCGCGGGTGCGGTGCCGAAGGACGGGCCGTCCGCCGGAGTCACGATGACCACCGCGCTCGTCAGCCTGCTGACCGATCGCCCTGTGCGGGCCGAGGTCGGCATGACCGGCGAGGTGACCCTGCAGGGCCGCGTGCTGCCGATCGGTGGTGTCAAGCAGAAGGTGCTCGCCGCTCATCGAGCCGGCCTCACCGAGGTCGTGCTGCCGAAGCGCAACGGGCCCGACCTCGACGACGTGCCCGAGAGGGTCCGTGCGGTGATGAAGTTCCACCTCGCCGACGACGTGCACGACGTCCTCGACATCGCGCTCGCGCCGACGAGCGAGCTCGCCGCGGCGTAAGACGTGTGAGCCCGCGGCCTCCCCAGGGCCGCGGGCCTACGATCGAGCGATGGGTTCGCATCTCTCGGACGTCTGGTTCCAAGTGACCGACCTGCAGGTCGCGTCAGGCAAGGGATCCTGGGTGACGACGACCGACGGTGCCGAGTACCTCGACTTCTCATCGGGCATCGCGGTCACGAGCACAGGCCACTGTCACCCACGAGTCGTCGCCGCCATCCAAGAGCAAGCGACGAAGTTCATCCACGCGCAGGTGAACGTCTACCGCCATCCGCTGCTCGACCAGCTCGCCGACCGCCTCGCGGAGATCACGCCCGACGGCATCGACCGCTTCTTCTTCGCGAACTCGGGCGCCGAAGCCACAGAGGGCGCAGTGAAGCTCGCCAAGCAGACGACGGGCCGGCCGAACACGATCGTGTTCCAGGGCAGCTTTCACGGTCGCACGCACCAGACGATGGCGATGACCACGTCGAAGACGAGCTACCGCGCCGGCCACGCGCCGCTTCCCGCCGGCGTGTTCGTCGCGCCGTTCCCCGTCGATGACGCGCAGAGCGACTGGTGCCTCGACCAGGTGCGGTTGCTCCTCAAATCGCAGACGGCGCCGAACGAGACCGCCGCCATGGTCATCGAACCCGAGCTCGGCGAGGGCGGGTACCTCCCCGCACCCGTGCCGTTCCTGCGCGGCCTGGCCGAGATCTGCGCGGAACACGGCATCTTGTTCGTGGCGGACGAGGTGCAGACCGGCTTCGGCCGCACGGGGAAGATGTTCGCGGTCGAGCACTACGACGTGCGGCCCGACGTGATGGTGCTTGCGAAAGGACTGGGGTCGGGATTTCCGATCTCCGCGATTGGCGCCTCAGATGCCTTGATGGCGCGTTGGCCGAAGGGAAGCCACGGGGGCACCTACGGCGGCAACCCGATCGGGTGCGCCGCCGCGCTCGCGACGATCGACGTGCTGACCGAGCCGGGGTTCCTCGACAACGTGCACGCTCGCGGCGAGCAGCTGCGCGCAGGGCTGAGCGATCTCGCCCGCCACGACCCCGGCATCGTGGACGTCCGCGGGTGGGGCCTGATGGTCGGGTCGCAGTTCAGCGATCCCGGCCGGGTGAGCGCGGTGCAGGCGCACTGCCTCGACGAGGGACACCTGATCTTGATGAACGCCGGCACGAACAACGACGTCTTGCGGTGGATGCCGCCGCTCGTCGTCACCGAGGCCGAGATCGCCACCGCACTCGCGGCATTTGCCGCGGCGCTGAAGTCGACCGCCTGACGTGGCGGCCGACTCGCGGCCAGCGAAGAGCCGAGTCGAGCTGTGGCGTGCGTTTCTCGAAGCGCACGCACGGATCCTGGCGCAGCTCGAACAGGAGCTCGCCGAGGAACGGTCGTTGCCGCTCAGCTGGTACGACGTGCTCTTCCAGCTGTCCGAGGCGGGGGGGCGGCTGCGCATGCAGGAGCTCGCCACGCGTCTGGTCATACCCCGCAGCAGCCTCACGCGGCAGGTCGACCGCATGGAGGGCGCCGGTCTCGTCGCACGCGAGCCCAGCGAAGAAGACGGGCGCGGCACTGTTGCCGTGCTCACCACGGAGGGAAGGTCGACGTTGCGGCGCGCGGTGCCGGTGCACCTTCGGGGAATCGAGGAGCACTTCGCACGAAAGCTCGACGGGCGTGACGTGGCCGCACTGAAGCGAGCGATGAGCAAGCTCACGGAATAGATCCTGGCTCCGCATGTTGATTGCATTTGCAACGATTTGGAGGAAGTCATGATCGACATTCGCAAAGCCGGTAGCAGGTTCCACACCCGAATCCCTTGGCTCGACTCGCACCACAGCTTCAGCTTCGGCCACCACTACGACCCTGAGAACGTGGGCCACGGCTTGCTGTTGGTGAGCAACGATGACCTCGTCCGGGCCGGCACGGGCTTCTCGACTCATCCCCATCAGGACATGGAGATCGTCACCTGGGTGCTGAACGGCGAGCTCGAGCACAAGGACTCCGAGGGGAACAAAGGCATCCTCTACCCCGGGCTGGCCCAGCGCATGAGCGCCGGCACGGGCATCTGGCACTCCGAGATGAACCCCAGTCGTGACGAGGACGTCCACTTCGTACAGATGTGGGTGCCGCCCGACACCGAGCGGATCGATCCGGGGTACGAGCAGCTGGACATCAACGGCGAGCTCGAGAAGGGCGGGCTGGTGCCTGTGGCCTCAGGCCGCGGACACGAGTCGGCGATCCGCATCCGCCAAAAGGACGCGGTGCTGTGGGCGGGTCGCCTCCACCCTGGCGAGCTCGTCACCATCCCGGACGCGCAGTGGGTTCACCTCTTCGTCGCTCGGGGCGGCGCGACCATCGAAGGCGCCGGTGCGCTGGTCGAGGGTGACGCGGTGCGCCTCACCGGCGCAGGGGAGCTGACGCTGACCGCAGACCCGGCCGACGGAGCCGAGGTCCTCGTCTGGCAGATGGGCTGAGCTGGCCTCGTGCACATCCTGTTCACGGTCGTCGAGATCCTGGTGTTCTCGATCCCGCTGGCCGTGTCGGTGTGGGGGCTGCTCGACGCTGCGCACCGGCCGGAGTGGGCGTTTGCCCTCGCCGGGCGTAGCCGCGTGGTGTGGGTCGCCGCGTGCGGATTCGGGATCCTGTTCAACATCGTCGGGCTCTGCGCCTCGACTTGGTACCTCGTCAAGGTCCGTCCAGGCGTCGCCGCAGCTGAATCAGGCCAGGTCAGCGGGGGTGACTTGGGGTGACGCGGCGCTCGCCGACAAGAATGACCCCCATGCGTGCACTCCTGCGGCTCGTTGCCGCGCCCGTGCTCGCCGTCCTCGCGCTCTCGGGCTCACCCCTTTTCACGTCGGCGGCCAGCGCCGCTCCTGCCCGAGCGGTGTTCCTGCTCGGCGACTCGGTCATGCTCGGGTCGAAGGCTGCCGTCGAGAAGCAGCTCGCCGGATGGCAGATCACCTTCGACGCCATGGTGAACCGATCCACGATCGCCGGCGCACAGGTCGCCGCGGCGAGGCGCTCCGAGATCCAGGACATCGTCGTCGTCCAGCTCGGGACGAACGACGGTGGCAACCCGACGACGTACGCATCGCGCGTCGATGCCGTGATGAAGGCGCTCGACGGTGTGCCCTACGTCGTCTGGCTCACGATCCACGAAGCTCGGCCGTACTACAAGAGCGACAACGACGTGCTGCGGCAGAAGGCCACGCAGTACCCGAACATGCGCATCGCCGACTGGAACGCCGTCGCGAACGCAACGCCGGGCGGCATGGTCAGCGACGGCCTCCATCTCAACTCGACCGGCGCCGAAGCGATGGCGACGCTCATCCACGACACGGTCGAAGGCATCTACACGAACGGCGGCGGCGCGACCGCGCCGGCCCCGCCCGCCAGTGCCGGCGCGGGCGCGATCTGCTTCGCGGCGACGTCCCCTCCGGGAACACCATCGGCTGCGTCGGGTCGCGGGTACTGGTTGCTCGACTCGAAGGGCCACGTGTTCGGGTTCGGTGCCACGAACCTCGGAGACCTCACGACCCTCAAGGTCACGACACCGCCCGCGTCGATCCAGGCGACCCCGTCTGGCGAGGGCTACTGGATCGTCGACCAGAAGGGCAAGGTCTACACGTTCGGCGACGCAGTGAAGAAGGGCGACATGACCGGAGTGACCCTCAACGGTCCGGTGCGCCGTCTCGAGCCCACGCCGAGCGGCATCGGCTACTGGTTGCTCGCGTCAGACGGCGGCATCTTCTCGTTCGGCGTCCCGTTCTTCGGCTCCGCGGGGCGCGGCCGCCGAGCGCAGCCGTGATCTCGATGGCATCGACGGCGAGCGGCGGCGGATACCTGCTGGTGACGGCCAAGGGCGAAGTCCTACCGTTCGGCGACGCCAAGACCGAGGGCGACACGAAGGCGTTGCAGCTCGCCGCTCCCGTGATCTCGCTCGCGCTCGGCGCGAGCGGCCACGGGTACTGGCTGTACGCGAAGGACGGCGGCGTGTTCTCCTTCGGCGTGCCGTTCCACGGCTCGGTGCCCGGGCTCGGCCTGTGCAGCGTGCCGAAGACCGTTGCACTCCGCGGCACCGACACCGGTGACGGCTACTGGATCGTCACTGACCAGGGCAAGGTGTACCCGTTCGGCGACGCGAAGAGCTACGGCGACTCACCGGCGCTCGCCGGCGCCACCGTCGTCGACATGGCCGTCCGCCACTAGCTCCGGCACCAGCTCGGCCTGTCCGGCCGTCGCGCCGGACCGCACGATGATGAGCGCGCCGAGCGCGATCAGCGCGCCACCGAGGAGCTGCGCGGCCGCGAGCCTCTCGTCGAGGAAGACCACCGAGAGCACGATCACGCATACGACCTCGAGCAACAGGAGCATCGACGTCGGACCGGCGCCGAGCTTGCCGAGCGCGATGAGCATCAGTGCGAACGCGACGGCGGCTGCGATGCCGGCAGCGAGTGACTGCACGCGGAGGTCCGCGGGGATCACCACGCCACCGTCGAACGCGCAACGCACACCCATCGCGAGGGTCGCGCCTGCACTCAGCCATCCGGCGACGGCCACCGGATCAGACCGATCCACGATCCGTTCGCTCACGAGCAAGTAGCACGCATAGGTCATCGCCGCCGCGAGGGCGAAGAGCGCTCCGACCTTCGTGATCGAGACGTCTGATCCCGTCGACGCGACGAGCACCACGCCACACAGCGCGACCCCGAACGCGAGCAACGCCGACCGCTGAGGCTTGCGATGACCGAACGCCCACTGCAGCAACATCACGATCCCCGGGTTCGTATAGAAGAGCAGCGAGACGGCCGCCGCCGAGCCCCGTTCGAGTCCGAGGAAGTAGAGCGTGCTCTCTCCTCCGTAGCCCACGACGCCGAGGGCGAACACGCCGAGTCGTTCACCACGAACGGGCGCGAGCGGTCGCCGCAAGACCACGGTCGCGCCGACGAGCAACACGGCCGAGACGGCGAACCGCGTGAGCAGCGCGCTCGACGACGGCATGCCGTCGCGCACCTGGACCCGGCCGATGACGGCCGTCAACGACCACGCGAACGCAGAGCCGATCGCCCAGAACGCGGCCATGGGAACTCGACTGCCGCGCCGGGCCACCGCTGTGCCCTCAGCGATACATCGCTTCGATCTGGTCGGCGTAACGGGCGTGGATGCCTCGGCGCTTGAGCTTCGACGTCGGTGTCAGCACGTCGGAGTCGGCCAGCCACTCCTCACCGAGCAGCGTGAACCTGCGGATGTTCTCGACCCGAGCGAACTGCTCGTTGACCTCATCGACGCCTCGCTGCACCTCGGCGATCACTCGCTCGTCACGCGCGAGGTCGGACATCGAGTCGAACGCGATGCCCTGCGCCTTGGCCCAGACCGGCGCGGCCTCTGTGTCGAGCACGAGCAGCGCCGAGATGAACGGCCGAGAGTCGCCGATCACACACGCTTGCCCGACCAGGGGCACCAGCTTCAGTGCGTTCTCGAGGTTCGCGGGGCTGATGTTCTTGCCCCCCGCCGTGATGATCAGCTCCTTCTTGCGATCGACGATCTTGAAGTAGCCGTCCTCGTCGATCGTGCCGATGTCGCCGGAGTGCAGCCAGCCGTCGATGATCGCTTCAGCCGTCTTCTCGGGCTCCTTGTAGTAGCCCTTGAACACGTTGCCGCCGCGGCAGATGACCTCTCCGTCGGCGGCGATCACGACCTCGCAACCGGGGATCGCTTCGCCGACGGTGCCGGCCTTCACCTTGTCGGTCGTGAACGTCATCGGGCCCGAGCTCTCCGACATCCCGTACACCTCGGCGATCGGCACGCCGATGGCCCTGAACCACTCGAAGATCTCACGCGCCATCGGCGCTGCGCCGGTCACGGCGAGGTCGAGCTCGTCGAGGCCGACGAGGTTGCGCACCGTGCTGAACGCGACCGCGTCGAGGAAGTCCCAGGTCTCGAGCTGCTCCTTGGTCGCTGTCCCCCACGCCTTTGCCTCGGCGATCGGGATCGCGGTCGCGATGGCGTCGTCGAACTGCGCCTTCTTCTCGGGCTCAGCCGCAAGCACCGCATTCACTCCCGCGTAGACCTTCTCCCACACGCGGGGCACGCCGAACAGCACGTTCGGATGGACCTCACGCGCGTAGGTCGCGATCTGGTTGAAGTCAGGACACGTCGTGACCGTGAACCCCAGCACTGCCTGCTGGTAGTGGCTCGTCATCCGCTCCGCGATGTGCGCCATCGGCAAGTACGAGATGACCTTCTTGCCTGCGAACTCGTCGAACGTGATGCACCGACGCAAGCTGTCGACCGTGTACACGACGTTGTGCTGATCGAGCATGACGGCCTTGGGCGGGCCGGTGGTGCCCGACGTGTAGATCATGGTCGCAAGGTCGTCGGGCGAGGTCTGCGCCGCGAGCGCAGCGAGGTCGAGCGACCCGGCATGCATGAGCTCGTCGAGCGACCTCACGTCGCCGGTTGCTGCGCCGGCATCCATGACGACGAGGTGCTCGAGCGTCGGGATCTCGCCGCGGATCTTCACGAACTTCTCCAGGAAGCCGGCGTCTTCGAGGATCGCGGCCCGCGCCTCGCAATGGTTGGTGAGGTAGCCGATCTCGTCGACCGAGGAGGAGTTGTAGATGGACACAGGAGTGACGCGGAGGAACTGCGCGGCCATGTCGATCCAGTGGAAGTCCGGCCGGTTGCGCATCATCAGCACGACCTTGTCCCCGGCGGACAGACCGAGCGCCGAAAGCGCGGCCGCCGCACGAGCCACCAGATCCCGGTACTCGTTGAACGTCCACTCGTTCCACCCACCCGCGGAGTCCATCGAGCGCAGCGCGACACGATCCCCGTGCGCGGCGACCGTCTCGAGGAACAGTCGGGGCACGGTCTGTCCGGCGACCGCCTGTTCGACCTCCTCGATGCTGGCGTAGGCCATCACTTCCCCCTCTCGACCCGACGACGTTCACAGGCTGTCACAACGCGGGTTGGACACGTTCGGGCCGGATGGCAGACTTGACCCATCGGTCAATACCGGGCCGAGCAGGAACAGAGGGAGCATGACGCCATGAGCACCGCCGTCATCATCGACGCCGTCCGCACCGCAGGGGGAAAGCGCAACGGCAAGCTGCGCGATTGGCATCCCGTCGACCTCGCCGCGGAGACGCTGAAGGCGCTCGTCGAGCGCAACCAGCTCGATCCCGAGCTCGTCGAGGACGTGATCATGGGGTGCGTGATGCAGGTCGGCGAGCAAGCCGCCAACATCGGCCGCAACGCCGTGCTCGCGGCGGGCTTCCCCGAGACGGTGCCCGCGACCACGGTCGATCGGCAGTGCGGCTCGTCGCAGCAGTCCGCTCACTTCGCGGCACAGGGCGTGATCAGCGGTGCGTACGACATCGTGATCGCCGCGGGTGTCGAGGTGATGACGTGTGTGCCGATGGGTGCCTCCTTCGCCGAAGGCAAGTACGGCATCCCCTTCGGGCCGGCGATGAACGCTCGCTACGCGGCCGCCGGCGGCCTCGTGCCGCAGGGCATCTCGGCTGAGCTCATCGCAGAGAAGTGGGGCCTCAGCCGTGAGGATCTCGACACGTTCGCCGCGCAGAGCCAGCAGCGTGCCGCGCGGGCGACCGCCGAGGGCCGGTTCCAGAACGAGATCATCCAGGTGATGGGCGCCGATGGCGAGCTCGTCGTCGCGGACGAGGGCATCCGCCCCGACACCACGGTCGAGTCGCTCGGCAAGCTGAAGCCGTCGTTCAAGGAAGACGGCATGGTCACGGCGGGCAACTCGAGCCAGATCACCGACGGCGCGTCCGCGGTGCTCATCATGAGTGAGGAGCGGGCGAACCAGCTCGGCCTCAAGCCGCGGGCTCGGTTCGTGTCGTTTGCGCTCGCCGGCGCCGATCCCCGCCTGATGCTCACCGCTCCGATCCCCGCAACGGCGAAGGTGCTCGAGCGCGCCGGGCTCACGCTCGACCAGATCGACCTCACCGAGATCAACGAGGCGTTCGCTTCGGTCGTGCTCGCGTGGGAGAAGGAGCACCACCCGGACATGAGCAAGGTGAACGTGAACGGCGGCGCGATCGCCCTCGGTCACCCGCTCGGCTGCTCGGGCACCAAGCTGATGTCGACGTTGCTCAACGAGCTCGAGCGCACCGGCGGCCGCTACGGCCTGCAGACGATGTGTGAGGGCGGCGGCATGGCCAACGCCACCATCATCGAGCGGCTGGGTTAGCGAGAGGGCGGCGCAAAGGCGCCGCCGGGTGCGCGAAGCACCGATTGTCGAGCGAAGCGAGAGGCGCCGCCCGAAGGACGGCGCCGAGATGAAGCGGCGCATTGCGCCGCCACATCTCGCCCCTAGGCTGAATTCATCACGTTCGGCACGTTCATCTGGGCGGCTGCGGGCATCCTCGTCGGGCTCTTCGTGTTCCGCGTCGGGCTCGGCATGTTGCGGTCGCTTTCGACGCCGCTGCCCGAGCCCCCGCCCGCGGGCGAGATGCGCAAGGTGAAGATCCAGTACCGCTGCTCGCTCTGCGGCACCGAGGTGCGCATGACCTTGGCCACCGACGAGCTGCCGGATCCCCCTCGCCACTGCCAAGAGGACATGGATCTCGTCGCCCCGATCGAATAGGCGAGGACCCGCGCGACATGGCGGGGAAGTTACAACGGTGTGACGAACCCCAGAGTTATCCCCAGGCTGGGGACGAACTTCAGCGGAACTGGGTGGCGGTCGCGATGCCTCCGAGGATGAAGGCGAGACCCCCGACGAGGTACCAGTTGCTGACCGATCCGGGCAGCAGCTCGAGGTAGTTGAACATGATCATCACGGCCCCGATGCCGAGCAAGGCGAACATCAGGATCGGCACCCACGGCGGACTGACCTTCACGGCCTTGGGGATCGGCGGCGTGTACCGGCCCGACGAGCTGTCGTCGCGAGCCTGCGGCGGCGCGGGCCTGCTGCCCGACTGAGTTCCCTTCGCGGTCACTCGACCGCCACCGCGACGCTTCGGAGGTGCCATTTCGCCGTCGAGACTAGCAACCGCCCCCGTAATCTCGGAGTCGTGGGTGCCCGGGTCCTCGTGATCGACAATTACGACTCGTTCGTCTTCAACCTCGTGCAGTACCTGGGCGAGCTCGGTGCCGAGCCGATCGTGCACCGCGCCGATGAGCTCACCATCGAAGAGGTCGAGGCGCTCGCTCCCGATGCGATCCTGATCTCGCCCGGCCCGGGCCGGCCCGAGGACGCCGGCCTGTCGAACGCGATCATCGAGAGGTTCGCCGGGGTCTGCCCGATCCTCGGCGTTTGCCTCGGTCATCAGGCGATCGGACAGGTCTTCGGCGGCGCCGTCGTGCGCGCGTCGACGATCATGCACGGCAAGACGTCGCTCATCCATCATCGCGACGAGGGAGTGTTCGCCGGACTTCCCGAACCCTTCGAGGCGACGCGCTATCACTCGCTCGTCGTCGATCGCGACACGCTGCCGGCGAGCCTCGAGATCACGGCCGAGACCGACGACGGCACGATCATGGGGCTGCGTCACCGTGAGCACGCGGTCGAGGGCGTGCAGTTCCATCCCGAGTCAGTGTTGACGACGGGCGGTCATCAGCTGCTCGCGAACTTCCTCGCGCAGGTGCAGTAGCGCGTCAGGGGAAGAGCACGCTCGTCGTCGTCGAGCCGCTGCCGTCGCCGTTGCCATTCCCGTTGCCGTTGTTGCCGTTCCCGTTGCCGTTGCCGCCTGTCGGGAACGCACCGCCGTCGCCGATCTGGCGACCCACGATGACCGTGACGACGAGACCGGTGTCGGCTTTGACGCCCGCCACAGGATCTTGCGAGAGCACGATGCCGACTCGCGGGTCGCCTGGCGCGAGGTTGATGAACTGCACGGCCATCTGCAGCCCCGCGTTCGTGAGCCGGTCTTGGGCCGCGGATTGCGTCAGCCCGATGAGGTCGGGCACCTCGGTCACGGGCGAGCCCGCGGAGATCGTCATCGTGACGGGCGTGTCGCGGGGCACCTTCGTGCCCGCCGGCGGATCCGTGCTGATGACCCGGCCCACCGGGATGGTGTCGGACTGCGCCTGCGCTGTTGCGACCTGGAAGTTGCGCCCGAGCGTGGCGGCCGCGGTCAGCTGGTCCTGACCCGTGACGTCGGGGATCTCGATGGTGTCGGGCGGGCCTGCCACCTGCAGCGTGACGTTCGTGCCCTCGGGCACCGATTCGCCGGGCGCCGGATCTTGGAACAGCACCGTGCCCTCGGCCTTGTCCTCCGCCTGGATCGTGACCACCGTCGTCTTCATGTTGATGCCCTGCAGCTTCGCGACCGTGTCGGCCTGTTGGAGGCCGATGACGTTCGGGAGCGCGACCGGTTGCGAGCCGGAGCTCGCGGTGATGCTCACGGTGCTGCCTTTGTCGACCGAAGTCGCTTCGTTGGGATCCTGGGCGAAGACAATGTTGGCGGCGACGTCGTCACGCTGCTCGAAGTGGGGATCGACCTTGAAGCCCTGGTCTTCCAGGAGCTTTGTCGCGTCGTCCGCAGTCATGTTCAGCACCGAGGGCACGTCGATCTTCACGGCCGAGCCCGCGTTGTCGAGCTTTCCCGACGACACCAACCACGCCATCACCCCGATGCCGCCGAGAAGAAGGCCGACCAGCACCCACACACCGATGTGGCGCCGCGGCCGCTCGTCGACTTCCTCGTACTCGGTCGCGGGAACGCTTTGCGTACGCACGACGGCCGGCTCTGTGCGCGTCGGCTGATACGCGGCGGGATCGACCGACTGGGTGACGGCCCCCGCTGCGGCTGCCGCTGCAGCGGCGGTCACTGCGTTGTCCGCGGTGGTGCCGCTCGATGCCGTGGCGCCGAGCGGAGCCTTGCCCGCTCGCACTCTGCGCAGGTCGGTGATCAGGTCGCCGCAGTTCGCGTAGCGGTCCGCCGGGTTCTTCGCCAGTAGATGCAACGTGATGCCCTCGAGCCCCGGAGGCGTCGTCGGGACGACCGCGCTCGGCGGCACGGGCGCCTCGTGCACCTGCTTGTAGGCGATCGCGATCGGGCTCTCGCCGACGAACGGAGGCTTCCCGGTGAGCATCTCGTAGAGCACGATGCCGACCGAGTAGAGGTCACTGCGCGGGTCGAGCGGGTGGCCCTGCGCCTGCTCGGGTGAGAAGTAGCTCGCGGTGCCCATCACCGAACCGGCCTGGGTGAGGTCTTGCTCGTGCGCAGTGTTGAGTGCCCGGGCGATGCCGAAGTCGGCGACCTTCACCTGCCCGTCGCGGGTGATGAGGATGTTCGCCGGCTTGATGTCGCGGTGGATGACACCGCTCGTGTGCGCGGATGCGAGGGCGAGGGCGATCGCGATCGTGGCGTCGATGGCGCGGTCGGGCCGGATGCGACCTTCGTTGCGGAGCACGTCGGCCAAGCTGCGGCCGTCGATGTACTCCATGACGATGTAGTAGGTGCCGGCGGCCTCACCCCAGTCGTAGACACTCACGATGTTGGGGTGGTTCAGGTTTGCCGCTGCCTGTGCTTCGCGGCGGAACCGCTCGACGAACGCCGGATCCTGCGCGAACTCGGGGAAGAGCATCTTGAGCGCGACCGGGCGATCGAGGAGCTGATCTCGGGCCAGGAAGACGTCGGCCATGCCACCTCGACCGACCCGGCGCTGCAGCTCGTAGCGCTGGTTCAGAATGGTGGCGTCGGACTGCGACATGTCGAGCCAGCCTACCGACCGGTAGATAGCCGGTCGGGCGCAGCGAGGATGGTCTCCATCACCGCTTTTGCGATCGGTGCGGCGATGCGGCCCCCCGTCGCCTCACTCACTCCGTCCTGATTGAGGACGACTACGGCGACGGCGACGCGAGGCGCATCCGCAGGCGCGAAGCCAATGATCCAGGCGTGTGACTTCGGCGGATCGCTGCCGAGCTGCGCGGTGCCCGTCTTTCCGGCCACGAGGACCCCGGGGATCTGCATCCGTGTCGCTGTGCCCCGTTCGACCACGTTGACCATCGCGTCGCGGCATGATCTGCGCGTTCTCGGGAGTCAGCGGCCGTTGCCATTGACGCGGTGCACCGCGATCGATGACGTCGCCGTCGCTGTTGCGCACCTCCTGCATGACGTGGGGTTGCTCGATCACGCCGCCGTTGGCGACGCCCGCGGCCACCATCGCCATCTGCAGCGGCACGCCCTGCACGTCGTTCTGCCCGATCGCCGACTGCGCGAGCGCGGGGGTGTTGAGAGTGAAGAACGAGGTGGGCGGGAAGAACGACGCTGCCGGGGCGGGGAGGTCGATCGGCGGCTTCGAGTTGAACCCGAAAGCCTGCGCCTCGCCGACCATCACGTCAGCCCCGAGGTCGACGCCCATCTGCGCGTACGCGCTGTTGCACGAGACCCGCAGGATGTTGAACAGCGTGCCGCCGCACGCCTCACCGCCGAAGTTCTCGATCGGGTTCGTCGTGAGCGGAGGCGTGTAGCTCGTCGCGACCGGGTACACGGGGCTCGTCGGCGTCACCTGTCCGCTCTGCAACCCCGCGGACGAGGTCACCACCTTGAACGTCGAGCCCGGGAAGTACCGCTCCCGGTACGTCGCCGGCACGAGCGGCTTGCCCGGTGCCGCGAGCAACGCCTGGCGCGCGACCTCGGCCGCCTTGAAGTCGTGCGTGGCGAGCAGGTTCGGGTCGTAGGAGGGGAAGCTCCAGGCCGCGAGGATCGCTCCGTCGCGAGGGTCGATCGCGACAACTGACCCTTGCCGGTCGCCGAGCGCCGCCTGTGCGGTTCGCTGCGCGTCAGCACGGAGGCTGAGGGTCACGTCGGCCGTCGTGACCTGGTCCTCGAAGAACGAGTCCCACGAGAACACGCGCTGCTGATCGGTGCGGCCGGCGAGCACGTCGTTGTAAGAGCGCTCGACGCCATCGCTGCCGAAGTTGAACGCGAAGTATCCCGTGACGCCGGCGAAGAGCTCCTTCGTCGGGTACACGCGCTGGAAGTTGTAGCGATCGTTCGACGGCACCGATTGAGCCAGGATCACGCCATCCGCCGTCTGGATGATCCCCCGCGGGCGGCTGAAGTCGCGCACGACCTGGCGTGTGTTCAGCGGGTTCGCGTTGTACGAATCGGCCTTCACGAGCTGCAGCACGTTGAGCTGCACGAAGAGCAGCACGTAGCACGCGAGCAGCCCGATGCCGAGCCGGCGGATCTGCTTGTTCATGCCGCGACCGTCTGCGCTTGCTTGCGCTTCGACCGCTTGCGGCGGGGCGGCACCTCGCCGGCCCGGTGCGCGTGCTCGTCGCTGATCCGCATCAGCAGCGCGATGAGGATGTAGTTGGCGACGAGCGAGGAGCCGCCGTAGGAGATGAACGGCAGAGTCACGCCGGTGAGCGGCACGACGCGAGTGACCCCGCCGATGATGATGAACGCCTGCACGCCGATGATCGTCGTGAGACCGGTCGCGAGCAGCTTCTCGAACGGTCTCTCAGTGACCCGCGCGATGCGCAGCCCCACCCCGACCATGAGCACGAACGCGGCGAGCACCGCGGCCCCGCCGAGCAGACCGAGCTCTTCTCCGATCGCCGCAAAGATGAAGTCGGTCTCGACGGCCGGGATGCGAGTGGGGTCGCCGAGGCCGAGGCCCGCTCCGGTGAGGCCACCCCACGCGAACGCGAAGATCGCCTGCACGACTTGGAAGCCGCTGCCGGTCGGGTCGGCCCACGGATTGCGCCAGATCGCGACGCGCTCACGCACGTGCGCGAATTGCGTCCACGACAGATACGAACCGATCGCGAAGAGCACGCCTCCCAAGCCGAGGTACAGCCCTCGCTCGGTGGCGACCCACAGCATGACGACGAACAGCGCGAAGAAGAGCATCGACGAACCAAGGTCGCGCTCGGCGACCATCACGACGAGCGACACACCCCACGCGAGCGCGACCGGTCCGAGGTAGCGCGGCTCGGGCAGGTGCAGCGGCCCGACCCTCCACGTCGTCATCGCCAGCAGCTCGCGACGATCGACGAGATAGGCCGCGAAGAACAGTGCGAGCGCGATCTTGGCGAACTCACCGGGCTGGAAGTTGAGCGATCCGATGCTCACCCAGATCTTGGCCCCGTTGATGTCTCGACCCACGCCGGGAACGAGCGGCATCAAGAGCAGCAGGAGACCGATCAGCCCGAAGGTCCACTCGAGCCGCTGCAGGTCACGGATGCGACGCACGACGACGAGCGTCAACACGTAGGCGCCGATGCCGACCGCAGTCCAGTTCGCCTGCAGCGCCGCGAGCTTCTCGTCGAGTCGGGCGATGAACACGTAGCCGATGCCGTTGAGCAGCACGGCCAAGGGGAGCAACGTGCCGTCCGCTCCCGGCGCGAGCCGGCGAGTCGCGATGTGCGCGATCAGGAAGAGCACGAGCACCTGCGCGAGGAAGGGCCCGATGTTCGCGGGGAGCGACGCGGTCTTGCCGAGAGCGCTCAGGGCGTACAGCCCCGAGATGATGAGGGCCGCGAAGACGAGGAGCGCCAGCTCGGTGCGGCGCCGGTGCATCAGGGCGTGACGGTAGCCCCGGGGACCCCCGCCGCCGCCGTCACCGGAGCGGCACCGAGGCTGTCGGCTTCGTCCTTCAACGACTCGACGTAGGCGTCGGCCTCTTCCTCCGACGAGCGGGGCTTGCCGTCGTCCAGCACGGAGAGCTTGCCCGCGGGGACGTCGTCACGTTGCAGGTCGTAGTGCTTCACGACCGTCGGCTGGAACCACAGCACGCCGCCCGGCTGGCCCTTGTAGAGCGTGACGGTGTTGCGGTCGAAGCCCACGAAGTAGGTGCCGCGGGCGTACCAGAGCATGCCGACCACCGCGATGCCGACGACGGTGAGCACCGCGATGACGAAGACCCCGGTGCGCCACGTCAGCAGTCGCGTGCCGCGTCGCGTCGCGCCGATGAGCTCGAGGTCGTCTTCGTCGTCGTCCTCGTCCGCGTCGTCGAGCTCGGCGTCGGTGTGGAACGGCGGAGGGAGCGGCGGCGGAAGATCGTGATCGGACGGCTCGGGCGACTCGTCCTCGAGCCAGTCACCGACGGGTGTGATCGCGGCCGTGACGTTCGGGTCGAAGGCCTCGAGGCCCATGTTCTCTTCGAGCGGAAGCGCCTCGTCAGGATCGAGCCCCTCGACCACGTCGACGATGACGACGGTGATGTTGTCGCGACCGCCACCCTCGTTCGCCATGGTCACGAGGATCTCTGCGGCCTCGGTCGGATCGTCTGTGTCGAGCAGCACTTGGGCGATGTTCTCGTCCGGAACCTCGTTGAAGAGACCGTCACTGCACAGCAGGTAGCGATCGCCCGAGAACGGAGCGACCTCCCACGAGTCGACGCCGACCTCGCCATCGATGCCGAGCGCACGAGTGAGGATGTTCCGTTGCGGATGCACCTTCGCCTGCTCGTGCGTGATCGTGCCTTGGCGCACCATGCTCTCGACGAGGCTGTGGTCCTCCGACACCTGGATCAACGCGCCGTCCTGCAGCACGTAGACCCGTGAGTCGCCGACGTTGACGACCGCCAGCCGCTCGTGGGTCTCGATCATCACGAGGGCGACCGCGCACAACGTCGTGCCCATGCCCCGCATCGCGTTGTCGGTGCGCGACATCTCGAACACGCGGGCGTTCGCGATCTTGACGCCCGCCACGAGCGATTCGAGCGATCGGTCACCGACCGAGGTCCGAAGCGTGTCGAGCGCCAACCGCGATGCGACCTCACCGGCCGCGTGACCACCCATCCCGTCGGCAACCGCGAAGAGAGGGAAGTCGATCAGCCAGCTGTCCTCGTTCGCGCTGCGGACGCGCCCGGCATCGGTGGCCGCGCCCCATCGCAAGCGAGTCGTGAACTCGGAGCCGTTCTCCTGCTCGCTCATCCGACTTCCATGATCGTGCGCCCGACCTGGAGCGTGTCCCCTTGGTGGAGGGGTACGGCGGCCTTGACCTTCCTTCGGTTCACCAGCGTTCCGTTCGTTGAGCCGAGATCTTCGACGTAGAGCGCGCCGTCGCGAGTGAACACGCGCGCGTGGAGCTGAGAGACGAACGTGTCCCCCTCGAGAAGCACTTGGCAGCCCGGCGCTCGCCCCACCGTGAGCTCCTCGGTGAGATCGAAGCTACGGCCCCGCTGTTCCGGCGGTTCGATGACGGTGAGCGTACCGGTGGCCACCGTCACAGGACTGAATGCCACCGTGCGCCGCGCCCCGGTGGCGTCGGAGGTCGTCGCCCTCGGGCGCGCGGGCTTCGGTCCCCGGATCTCCGCCCACGCGGCGCGCACCACGCGGAGAAAGAAGAGATAGAGGAGGGCCAGGAGGCAGATCCGCAGCAGCGCGAGCATGTTCTCGGACATGTGACCCGGCCTACGAGGCTTCGAAGCGCAAGCGCGTCGTGCCGACGGAGATGACGTCGCCGTCCCCAAGCCGCCGCTCTGCGACTGTCGCGCCGTTGACTCGAGTGCCGTTCGTCGACCCGAGATCGACGACGAGGTAGCCGTCACCCGACGGACGGATCTCGGCGTGCTTGCGGCTCACGTTCGAGTCGGGCACCGGGATGTCGCAGCTCGGCAGGCGTCCGATCGTGAGGGTGTCGGAGCCGAGGACGATGCGGTCGCCGGTCGGGAGGACGATGCTGCCGGCGCCGGCCATCGTGGCCGCCTCGACCATCTTCCCCTCGACCTTGAACCGGCCGGTCTTCATGGTCGAGCCCTCGACCAGCTCGACCGCAACCGGGCCCATGAAGGTGTAGCCCTCGTCGCGGGCGTACTCCCTGGCGGCGTCACACAGCTCGTGGACCAGGGCCTCGTGGATCTCGGCGAACTGCTCGAGGTCACTCGCAGCCAGCGTCACCGTGAACTGGTTCGGCACGACGACTCGGCCCTTGACGTCGACCGAGCGGTGATCGTCGATCTCGCGCACGAGCTTGCGACCGATCTCGATCGGTCGAAGCGACGAACGAAAGGCCCTGGCGAACACGCCGTCGACCATACGCTCCAGCCGCCGCTCGAAAGCGTTGATCCCCGGCATCCCCGGCGAGGCTACCGAAGGCCGATTGGCAGTCCGCGGCAGTGCCTCGCGGCGCCCAACTGTTGTCCCATGTGCCCGATACGGGCCGCTCAGATGACAGTTGGTAGCGTTCCCACGCTCACTCGGGCGAGTGGCGGAATGGCAGACGCGCTGGCTTCAGGTGCCAGTGTCCGTAAGGACGTGGGGGTTCAAGTCCCCCCTCGCCCACGCTCTCTCACTTCGGCTCACACCCGGCGGTCTCGGTTTGGCTGCGCCCGGAGTGCCGCCTGCGTGCGGTCGGACACCTGCAGCTTGTCGAGGATCCGCGACACGTAGTTCTGGACGGTCTTGAGAGAGAGTCCGAGAGTGCGTGCGATCTGGGCGTTGCTCGAGCCCGTCGCCAGCAGCTCCAGGACCTCGCGCTCTCGGTCCGTCAGCCCGTTGGGATCCGCACCCTGATCGGCTTTGGGCGTCGAGGACAGGGCCAGCACGTGCGCCGCGACTCCGGCCCCGAAGACCGCTCCGCCCGACGCGACGGTGCGGAGCGCGCTGGCGATCTCGTCCCCGTCTGCGCCCTTCAGGACATAGCCACGCGCACCGGAGCGCATGGCAGCGACGACCGTGTCGTCGTCGTCCACCATGGTGAGCACGAGGACGCCCGGCCGATCCGGCAATGCGTTGATGGCCGCCGTTGCGTCGACACCCGACATCGTCGGCAGGTTGAGGTCCATGAGCACGACGTCGGTCGGCGTCCTCCGCACGAACTCCACCGCTTCTCCGCCGTCGGCCACGAGCCCGACGACCTCGAAGTCGGGCTTCGATCGCAGCAGCGCGGCCAGTCCATCCCGGAACAAGGGATGGTCGTCGACGATGAGCACACGCGTGGTCATGGCAGCGGGAGCGACGCAGTGATGGTCAAGCCGGATCCGTTCGTCACCCGCAGCTGGCCTCCGAGCTCCTCGGCCCGCTCGCGCATCGTTTGCAAGCCGTGTCCCGCAAGGCTGCCACCGGCACTGCCCTCACTGCTCGGGATCCCCTGGCCGTCGTCGGCGACCGTGATCCGAAGTGCACGGCCTTCGGCGACGATCGTCGCGTGACAGACCGACGCTGAGGAATGACGCACCGCGTTCGTGACCGCCTCTGTGACGATGCGAAACGCCGCGACCTCCATCGCGGCCGGAAGAACGGGGAGCTCGCCGATCGAGAGGTCGAACTCGATCGCGGTGCCGAGCGTGAGTCGCCGCGTGACCTGCACGAGCGCCCCTGCCAGGCCCAGCTCGTCGAGGGCGGGCGGACGCAACCCTTCGACGACTCGGCGCAGCTCGACGATCGTCGCCCGGAACTCCGTCCGCAGGGCGTCGACGTCCGCGGCGACGGGGGACGACCGGTCGAGCTCGCCCGCGATCACATCGAGCCGGAGGAGGTGTCCCGCCAGTGCCGGCCCCAGTCCGTCGTGCAGGTCGCGTCGGAGTCGGCGTCGTTCCTCCTCCCGAGCGAGCACGAGCTGCTCGACTGCCCGCTGGAGATCGGTCCGGAGGCGGCGGGCATGAAGCACACCGCCGAGGTGTCCGGCGAGATCATCGAGCAGGCGGCGATCTCGCGCTCGCAGCGGTGTGGCGGGCGGGCGGTATCGGAGGCTGCCGACTGGGTCGCCGTACGCGGCGAGCGGGAGCACTACGCGGTCGTCGTCATGGGTCTCGGGGGACGAGAGCTCTCCCGCGATCACATGGCCGTCCTCGTCGCAGATTGCGACGGCGTCGAGGCCGAGGCCGGCGAGCTCACTGCTGACGTCGTCGAGCAACCGGTCGACATCGGCTGTCGCCTCGAGCCGCTGGCCGAGATCGGCCAGGACGTCATACGGCTCGTCCCACCTTCCGAACGTCAAGCGGTTCACTGTTCGTTGCAACGAGTCGCGCAGCGGTGCAAAGAGCACCGCGACGATCGCGGCGGCGGCCCACGGCAACCAAGCGACGTGGCCCGACAGGTGAAGCATCGCCGTCGCGCCCACGATGAAGAGGGCGTACACCGCCGCGACGACCCCAGAGATCATGATCCACACAAGGGTGCGGTTCGCCGCCGTGCGCACGTCGTAGAGGCCGCGGCGAGGACCGCGAACCCAATGGCGAACGGCAGAGGCAAGGCCGCGGCACCAAAGATCCACCCGCCCGCGGTGCCGGTGAGCGCAATTGGCGCTGCGACGATCGGTAGGGCTGCGGCGGCAGCAAACATCGTGAGCTGCTGTCGCTGCAACGGAGTGCCCCGGCGCCAGCGATGCACGAGGAGAGTCACCACGCCGACCGTCGCAGCGAGGCTGAGGGGGACGTGGATCAGGAACGCCAGCGCGTCAATCACCCTCCACGGACCTTCGAGCGCGACCGGGTTCTGCCAGTCACCGAGACCTCGAAGACCTGCCTGCGGGTCGAAGAGCGGATCGAGGACCGACCCGACGGCGATGAGCACGAGCGCGGGGCGAAGCCACTGCCAACGCGATTCACGGAGCGTTCCGTCCGGGAACAACGCGGGCACGACCAGGGTGATGGTCATCCATCCGAGGCCGCGCAGCGCCGAGCCCGTGATCGCGAACGCTGAGGCTCCTGGGACGCTGCCGGGATCAGCGACGATGCCGTGCACGGCAACGTCGACGGCCGCGCCACCGAGTGACCAGAACAGCCCCCCGGCGAGCATCGCCCACCCGACACGGTTCGAGGGTCGGGCGGCAGCGACGACCGCACCGACGATCGTGAACGCGACGATCACGGCAGCGTTGAACCCCGGCGTGAGCAAGGAGTGGCCGTCGTCCTCCGCGATCCACAGCGAGACGCTGGCTCCCGCGAGCGACGCGACGATGGCCGCGGTGATCACCGCGGCCATCACGCGTTCGAGCCTGCGCTCACAGTGGAATCGTGCCGCGTCGCGTGCCCGGTCCGCATTCAGACGGTTGCGGGGACGGCACTGACCGCGTCGTCGAGCTCGTGGCGCTGGTGGCGCAGGGCCGCGACTCCGACGGCAACGAACCAGAGGAAGAAGAGCATCGTCGATGCATCGGTGGCCCCGATGCGGGCACCGGGGACGCTCACGATGGCGAACGAACCGACAAGCACTCCGCTGATCGTGACCCAACGCGGGAGCTCGCCCGTCACCTTCGCGGCCAGGCCAACCGACACGGCGAAGATCCCCACGAGGCCGGCGCAGAGGATGAAGCCCAAGTTGCGGATGTCGTTCACCGTGGTGACGACGCCGAGATCTGCGCCGTGGTGCCCGTCATAGAGCGCGGCAGCGCCCGCAGCGAACCCAGTCGAGATCGTGACGGCGACATAGGCCACGACACTCCCGGCAATGCACGACGAGAGCCATCTCGGCACGATCGTGTCGCCCTGGAGCAGCTGTGCGAAGAGCAACCCACCCACCAGGAAGACGAGGAAGCCGAGATAGGAGAGATAGCCGCCAGCGAAGCTCGAAGCCATCGAGGACTTCACGAGGGCGTCGGCTGCGGTGGCGGGGCTGTCACCCAGCTGCAGCGACTGGGTGGTGATCGCGCCGGCGAACATCAACACGATGTGGGCGATCGCGAGCCACCCGGCCGCGAGCCACAGGTAACGACGAGTGATGCTTTCGGAGTTGGTGGACATCTCGGACCTCCTGGTCGCGTAGGGACACAAGGAGGATCGAGCCAGTCGGTTCCCACCGGATAGAGCACGGACTCCCATCCCGACTGGGAAATGAGCGCGTGCGCGGACGGCCGCGACCCCCACAAAGTTGGGGTACCGCCAGCCACCTCGATTGGCGACGATGCCCCTATGAGCATCGAAGACAACAAGACACTCGTCCGCGGCTTCATCGACGCGCTGTTCACCGATGGTGACCTCAGTGCGACCGACACGTTCTTGGCCCCGACCTTCGTCAACCACGATCCGCCGGTCGGGGTCACGCCCGATGCGGAGGGCATGCGGACGGCGGGCTCCATGTTCCGCAAGGCGTTCCCCGACTGGCACAGCGAGCTGCACGCCCTCATCGCCGAAGGCGACATCGTGGTCGAGCGGTTCACCGCGTCGGGCACGCAGCAGGGTGAGCTGATGGGCGTCGCTCCGACCGGGAAGCACATGGAGCTGCAGGGCATCAACATCTTCCGCGTCACCGATGGGCAGATCACCGAGCGATGGGGCCGGCTCGACGAGCTCGCGCTGATGCAACAGCTCGGTCTCGCGGGCTGATCCAGTCCGGCCCTCTGCGTACTGTGAGTCGGTGACCGTGGCGGAGCGAAGGCGGCACATCGACCGGCTCGCCGAGCGTTGCTACGCCGGCCTCGAGGTACGTGCCCTGCAGGCGGAGGTGCTCGGGGGCCTCCGCCAGGTGATGTCGATCGACGCGGCGTTCTTCGCGACGGTCGACCCGGCGACGATCCTGTTCACGTCGGTGATCGCCGAAGCTCCGCTCGGTGCCGCGACGCCGCTCTTCCTCGAGAACGAGTTCGGGCACGACGACGTCAACAAGTTCACCGCTCTTGCGTCGGCCAGCGATCCCGTGCGATCGCTGGACCAGGCCACTTCGGGCGATCGGTCGACGAGCGACCGCTACCTCGACGTGATGGCGCCGATGAACCTGGGCGACGAGCTGCGCGCCGCGCTCGTGTCGAAGGGTCGTTGCTGGGGAGTGCTGTGCCTGCATCGCGCCGACGGCACGACGGGGTTCAGCGAGGAGGACGTCGCGCTCGTCCGGGCGCTCGCCCCCCACATCGCCGAAGGCCTCCGCCGCGCGCTCGTCGTGAGCGGGGTGGTGCCCTCACGGCCGGGGACTCGTGGACCGGGGATCATCGTCCTCGATGACGACATGGCGATCACCTCGATCAACGACGAGGCCCAACGGTGGATGGCCGAGCTCGTCGATCCCGCGTGGATCGATGTCGGCAATGGTGCGCTTCCGGCGGCGGTCTTCGCGGCCGCGGCGGTCGTGGCGCGATCCGAGCAGGGCCGGGGCTCCGCGCCCTCGGCGATTCGGCTTCGGGCCATGGACGGGCAGTGGCTCACGCTGCACGCCTCTCGTCTCGCCAGTGTCAGCGGCACGCAGACCGCTGTCGTCCTCGAGCCCGCGCGCCCAGCCGATGTCGCGTCGATCTACCTCGACGCGCTCGGTCTCACGCCCGCGCAGACGCGTGTCGCGTCACTGGTGCTGCTCGGTCGATCGACGCAGCAGATCGTCACCGAGCTGCACATCTCGTCGCACACCGTGCAGGAGCACCTCCGCGCGGTGTTCGACAAGCTCGGCGTGGCCAGTCGCCGAGAGCTCGTCGCGACGCTCCTCGGTGACCACCACTAGCGACCGCGGCGCTTGGACACGGCGATGACCTCGTCGAGCGACTCGAAGCGCGTGACGCCACCGGGAAGCGCAGGCCGGTCGACCGCTCGCGCGCCGTCGAGGATGAGGGCGAGGTAGCGGCGCCACTGCGGTGCGGGTGCTGATCCGTCGGCGAGCGCGTCGAGGGCATCGGTGGCGATCTGCTGCGTCGCCTCGGCGAGCACCTCCGCCGCGAGCTCGTGCTTGTCCGCGAAGTTCCGGTATGCAGTGCCCGTGCCGACGCCGGCGCGCTCCGCGATCTCGTCGAGGGTGGCCTCGAGCCCGCGGTCTGCGAAGACCTCGCGCGCAGTCGAGCACGGCCTCGGTGCCGGGACGACGCGACCCTCTCCGGTTCACGTCCGGTCAGGGAGCGAGCGCGTCACCCGGGAAGCTCAGACACGGGTGCACCTCATACCGGAAGATGCCCGCGATCACGCCCGGGTCGCTCAGCATGATCGCTTCGACCTCATCTGCAGTCGCGTCGTAGATGCCGAGACCACACAGATCGGTGTCGTCCGTGATCGGGCACACGACGTTGAGACGTCCGTCGGCGCGGAGCCCGAAGTTGCGGCGACCGTGCTCCCAGACGACCTTGCGCGCACCCTCGTCGTGGTACGCGGGACCTTGGAAGAGGAGCCCGATCGTGTACTCCCGGGTCGTGGCCAGGCCTGCCTGCATGACTTCGTCGGAGACGTAGGTGACCTGAGGCTCGTCGCTGCTCATGCCTGACATGATTCGCCGATGCTGACCGAGCTGGCAACCGCTGTCCGCGAACGTCGGGTGCACCCGACCGACTTGGTCGAGGAGGCGCTGCGACGCATCGACAAGCTCGACGGCCCGATCAACGCGGTCGTCGCGCTCGGAGCCGAGCAAGCGATCGAGGCCGCGAAGCAGTCGCCGTGCGAAGGCCCGCTTGCCGGCATCCCTTACCTCGTCAAGGACCTCGCACGATGCATCGGCCTCCCGACGAGCTACGGCTCGCCCCTCGTGGGCGCCGGCGGTCCGCCCGAGACGGTCGACGACACGACGGTCGCCCGTTTGCGCGCCGCCGGCGCGATTCCGATTGGCAAGTCGAACTCTCCCGCCTACGGCTGGACCGCGGCGACGACGAACCCGGTGTTCGGGTCGACGCGCAACCCGTGGAACCTCGAGCGCACTCCTGGAGGATCGAGTGGCGGCTCGGCCGCCGCGCTCGCCGCTGGCCTCGTGCCCATCGCGACCTCATCTGATGGCGGCGGATCGGTGCGCATCCCCGCGTCGATGTGTGGACTCGTCGGCCTCAAGCCCACGATCGGCGCGGTCGGACGCGACGGAGCACCGCGGTGGATCGACTTCTCGACGTGGGGCGCGAGCGGACACAGCGTCGCCGACGTGCTCGCCGAGATCTCCGTGTACCTCGGCCCCACAGCAGGAGACGTCCGCTCCGTCCCCGCTGGCGCGATCGACATGACGCTGACGCGGCCCTCGCGGGTGTTGTTCTGTCGCACGCTGCGCGCCGCGGTCGAGCCGATGATCGAAGCCGCCGCACGCAACATCGCATCGATGCTCGAGGGCCTCGGCTTCCCGGTGGAGGAGATCGAGAACCCCGCACCCGGTGCCGTCATGGACTGGGGAGTCGTCAGCGTCGCCGAGCTGTCGCAGAGCCTCGCCCACCTGCGTGATCGATGGGGAGAGCTCGACAGTGGCCTGCAGGAGATGCTGATCATCGGCGACCTCCTCTCGGTGAACGACTACGTCGGCGCGAGGCGCCGGTGCTACGACACCTGCGCCATCTACGACCGGTTGCTCGGCGACGACACCGTGCTCATCACGCCGACTGCCAACGCCGAGTCGTGGGCACCCGAAGGTCCGCTGCCCACGACGGTCGCCGGCATCACGGATCCCGGCATCTGCGTGAACACGACCGAGTTCAACGTGAGCGGCCATCCGGTGGTGAACGTGCCGCTCGGGCGTGACAGTGCCGGCGTGCCGTTCGGCCTCCAGATCGTCGCCCCGAGATGGCGTGACGGCATGTGCCTGGCACTCGCTGAGATCATCGAGCAGGCAGCGCCGTGGCCGCTCGTGGCCGACGGGTACGACCCGTTCCCGGTGCCGTGAACGTTCACAAACTCGAAACGCGCGGGGCCCTCGAATCGGGTTGCATGATCACGTGAAGCTCGATGTGTTCTTCTTCGGCGCGGTGCCCATGCCTGACGCGGGCAACGCTGGTCCCGTCCCCACGACACGCCGCTACGACATGACCGACGTCGCCGCCGCGTACGACAACCTCTTCCACTGGGCAGGCACGGCTGATCGTCTCGGCTACGACACCATGTGGCTGACCGAGCACCACTTCCAGCACGAGGGCTACGAGGTCGTCCCGAACATCGTCCAGTTCGGCATGGCACTTGCGATGCGCACCGAACATCTCCGCCAGGGCCAGATGTTCAACGTCGTGCCGCAGTGGCACCCCCTTCGCCTCGCCGAGGACTTCGCGCTCGCGGACGTGCTCACCGGTGGACGCATGGTCTTCGGCGTCGGACGGGGCACGGTGCCGCGCGAGGCCGAGGCGCTCGGCTCGATGGTCGCATCGGGCGACAACGAGATGAGCCGCGAGGCTGACCGTGTCAACCGCGAGATGTTCGAAGAGGCGATGGAGGTCATCAAGCTCGCGTGGACTCAGGAGCGGTTCAGCCACACGGGGAAGCACTACAACTTCCCCCCGGTCGGCATCCCCGACCGTGGCTCGCTCGTCACCGAGCTGACCCTCGTCCCCCGTCCGATGCGGGAGGTCGAGATCTTCCAACCGATCACCTCGCCCGACACGATGACCTACGCGCCCACGGTCGGGCACAAGGGCATCTACTGGCAGCAGCCGCCCGCGACGATGAAGCGCAAGTGGGACGACTACGCGGAGGTCGCTGCAGCGGCAGGCCGCTCCGTCGCGCTCGGCGAGGACCGCGCGCTGGTGCTCAACGTGCACGTGGGCGCGACGCGTGAGAAGGCGATGGCCACCGTGCGAGACGCGCACGACGAGTTCTGCCGCTTCCTCGCGCCGTACGGCCGGTTCCGCAACTACCTCCTGCCCGACGGCACGAATCGGCCGTTCGGCTTCCAGCCCGAGCTCGAGGACTCGATGGAGCAACGCATCGCTGCGGTGGGCACGCCCGACGAGGTGGCTCAGGTGATCGGCGACTTCAAGGAGCTGCTCGACCTCAAGCACCTGGTCGTCTTCCTCGAGTTCCCCGGACTCACCCGCGAACAGATCGACGAGCAGCTGCACCTCGTGGCCGAGGAGGTCATGCCGCGCGTCGGCTGAGCGGCTGACAGGATGCGGCCATGACGGACACGACGGACACCCCCGAGCGCATGGAAGTGCAACGTCCCATCGACGCGACGCCGGCTGAGATCTTCGCGGTGGTCGCCGATCCCGACGGCCATGTCGCCATCGACGCCTCGGGCATGCTCCAGTCCGCGGACGGCAAGCCGGCGAAGGCGGTCGGCGACACGTTCGTCGTCCACATGGACCGTGAAGCGCTGAACGACTTCCCGCTCGGCAAGTACGACGTCACCGTCGAGATCGTCACGTTCGAGCAGGACCGTGAGATCGCGTGGAAGATCCAGGGGGTGGTGCAACCGCCCATAGGCCACATCTACGGCTACCTGCTCGAGCCCACGGACGACGGCACCCTGGTGACGAGCTACTACGACTGGTCGACGATCGATCCGGTCTGGAGGGAACGCAACATCTTCCCGATCATCCCGGAGACCGCGCTCCGGGCCACCCTCGGCATCCTCGACCGCACGGTCAAGCGGGGCTATCCGAAGCCGAGCTGACGCGATACCTGACGCGAGCGTCTCGGCATACAGTCGGCCGCGTTCCCCCCCCCAACAGGAGGCCGCTGGCATGGACGTCGAGAAGTACGAAGACGGGATCCCCGGATGGATCGATCTCGGCACGCCTGATCTGGATGCAGCACGCGCGTTCTACAGCGCGCTGTTCGGTTGGGACATCCCGCCCGGTCCCGAGGAAGCGGGGGGCTACAGCATCGCGATGCTGCGCGGGAAGCCGGTCGCGGGACTCGGCCCCGCGATGAACCCGGGGCCTCCCGTGTGGGCGACCTACGTGATCGTCGACAGCGCCGGACGCCGCGGCGAAGAAGGTGAAGGACAACGGCGGAGCCGCGTTCGTCGAGCCGATGGACGTGCTCGACGCCGGACGCATGGCCGTGTTCGTGGACCCGCGCGGTGCGGTGTTCTCCGTGTGGCAGGCCGGCGTGATGCCGGGAGCAGGCGTCGTGAACGAGCCGAACACCTACAGCTGGAGCGAGCTCGTCACCTCCGACGTCGATGTATCCAAGGCCTTCTATGGCGCGGTCTTCGGGTGGGGTGGCGAGACCTACGGCGAGGCCGCCGGCCCGATGGGCGGCTACACGGAGTGGAAGGTCGGCGAACGCTCGGTCGGCGGGATGATGTCGCGGCCACCACAGCTGCCCGCAGAGGTGCCCGATTACTGGGGCGTGTACTTCGCGGTCGCGGACATCGAAGCGAGCGTCGCAAAGGTGAAGGAGCTCGGCGGGTCAGTGCACATGGGGCCCATGGCCATCGAGCCCGGCATCTTCGCGATGGTCGCCGACCCGCAGGGCGCGATGTTCAACGTGATGCAGCTGAGCCCGGAGCGCGCCGCGGGCTGAGCCGTCAGTCGGTCGAACGCACGGTACGTCCCGCGAGGACGCCCGTGTGCTCGCCGGCTTCCATGAACACCTGGCCGTTGACGACGGTCGCGTCGTAGCCCGTCGACCGCTGGATGTACCGGCCGGCGCCACCCGGGAAGTCGTGCACGTACTCAGGCGTGGGCAGGCGCATGCCCTCCAGGTCGATCACGTTGATGTCCGCGAACGCTCCCGGACGGAGCACGCCCCGATCCTTCACCCCGAAGAGCCCCGCGGTGTCCGACGTGAGCCTTCGCACACCTTCCTCGATCGAGAAAAGCGCCTTCTCCCGAACCCAATAGGTGAGGAAGAAGGTGGGCTGGCTCGCGTCCATGATCTGACCGACGTGCGCGCCGGCATCGGCGAGACCCATCACGACCGTCTTGTTGCCGAGCATGTCCGCGACTGCGTCGAGGCTCTGGTTGAGGAACGGGAAGTTCACCGCGGCCGCGCCGTCGCTTTCGATCGACAGGTCGATGAACGCCTCTGCTGCGCTCACGCCGCGGCGCGCCGCGTGCGCGGCGAGTGAGTCGTCGATGGTGCACTCGTAGCGCGCGTCGGGGCCGGCGAGGACGAAGACAGACCGGGAATCGAGTGTCTGGGTCTCGGCGTCTGCCTGCGCGATGAGCTCGGCGTGCCGCGCAGGATCGCGGATCGCCACGAGGCGATCGGCGAGCGGGACCTCACGCAGGGCTTGCCACGCGGGGCAGCGGCCGTACGGCGTGTTGTTCGCGATGCCCAGGAGGATGCCCACGCCGCGCGCCGTGGTCTGTGGGCGCACCCTTCCTCCGATGAGGTTTCCCTCCTCGGTCAGCTGCAGGACTCGCGAGTACAGGTCGGGACGACGGTTCGATTGCGCCAACCCGAACGTCACCGGCCGTCCGGTTCGGCGCGACAGCTCGCTCATCCACCGGATCTCCGCGGTGGGTCTTCTTGAGGGAGTCGTCGTCGCCCTCTCCGAGGCGAGCCGCGGCCTCGAAGACACCTCGCCCGTGACGACCCAGCACGTCGCCGATCGCGAGCAGCTCTTCGGGATCGGCGTACGTGCCCGGCACCGGCCTGCCGTCAGGGACGCGATGCAAGAACGTGCGCGACGTGGAGAAGCCGAGCGCCCCCCCGCTCATCGCCTCGTCCACCAGCTCGCACATGGCGGCGATGTCCTCCGCACTCGCCGGTTCCTCGGCGAGGCTGCGGTCGCCCATCACGTGGTAGCGCACCGCGCAATGACCCACCATCCCGCCGACGTTCACGCCCTTCGGCATGCGATCGACGCTCGCGAGGTACTCCCCGTAGGAGACCCAGTCCCACGGCAGGCCGTCGAGGATCGCCCGGGACGGGATGTCCTCGACCGACTCCATCATCTCTGCGAGGTACTCACGGTCCTCGGGACGGCAGGGAGCGAACGTGACCCCGCAGTTGCCCATCACGACCGTCGTGACGCCGTGCCAGCACGAAGAGGTGCCGATCGGATCCCACGCGAGCTGCGCGTCGAGGTGGGTGTGGATGTCGACGAACCCCGGAGTCACGATGCGGTCAGACGCGTCGACTTCGACCGGAGCAAGCTCGCCGCGCAGGTCGCCGATCGCCGAGACCCGATCGCCGACTACCCCGATGTCGGCGCGGACCGCCGCTGCACCCGTCCCGTCGACGACCGAGCCATTGCGCACGATCAAGTCGAACGTCGTCATGTGCGAACCCCACTTCCCCGGCCGGGCCACCCACCCGACTCCCGCCGCAACGATGCCACAACGGTCAAGCGTGAAGCGTCAGGCGTCGCCGATGGCATAGAAGCCACCTGCGCGGGTGCCGAGGTAGATGCGCCCCTGCCACACCGTCGGGGTCGACTCGATGCAGCCACCGAGCTTGAGCTCCCACTTCACGGGAGGCTGCACCATCGTGTTGCTCACGTCGTAGGCGCGGAGCACACCCTGGCAGTCGCCCTGGATGAGGGTGTTGTCGACGATGACCGGCGACTGCCAGACCGGGCCGGGGAGACGGAACGTCCAGCGCACTGCGCCGGTCGCCCGGTCGAGCCCGATCACCTGCCCGAAGTTCGTCGTCGTGACGACCAAGTCGTCGTGCACTGCCGGCGTGGACCAGATGCCGGCCGACCCGGCCATGCCGATCTTCTCGTCGTGATACGACCACACGAGGGGGTTGTCGGGCTTGCGCGGGTCCAGCTTCATGAGCTGACCCACTTCCTGCGAGCGAGCGTTCTTGCGCTCGTACTCCGAAGCGACGTACAGGTAGCCCTGATCGTCGGCGACGACTGACGCATCAGTGTCGTCGCCCGTCCAGAACCGGAAGACGCGCGTAGGCGTGCCACCCGACGCGAGCGTGGAGATGTCCCATCCCTGCACGAGACCGCCCGAGTTCGCGAAGTACACCGTGTTGCCCACGATCGCGACCGAGTTCTCGATCGACACGTCGTGGTCGCCGATGTCAGTGAGCAGCTGCTGATCCCACCCAGGAGCGTGAAAGACGAGCTGCGGTGCGACCGTGACCTTCCCGTCGGGCCCGTACCCGCGATTGAGCTTCACGATGTGGAACTGGCTGTTCTCCCCGCCCTCGAACAGGTAGTCGTCGATGACGAGCGGCGCACCGTCCCAGTCGTTGTTCCAGAGCGTCGGTGAGACGTCGTGCGCGTTCAGTCGCCACAGCTCGGTGGGTGTGCCACGGTCCAGCGCGATCACGCGGAGGTTGTTGTCGCGCGAGCCCGCGTAGTACAGCGGGTACCCGTCGGGATCGACCGTCGCCGAGCCCTTGTCGATGTCGCCGGTCGGGAAGTCGGGGAGCATGCGCTGACCCGTGGCGGGATCGAGGAAGTGGTACGCCGCGTCGTACGCGCCGAAGGCGAGCCAGAGCTTGTTGTCCTTCGGGTTCGTCCACACGTTCGCCTGGCCCGTCCAACCAGTGCCGCACCAGGTCCGTGTGCCGTGCTCATCAGTGGAGGCGTGGCAGAGCCCGCCGCTCGGTGGGAAGCGCCAGAGGATGTGGGGCGCCGCGGGCACAGGGCCCTGGCCGTAGTAGCTGCGCGTCGGGTTGCCCCGGAACGTGAGCACGCCGGCGACGGTGGTGCCGTAGGGCTGGCCGAACGACGCGGGGTCGACCCATCCCTGGAACGGAGGGACCGTGGTGGCCGCGACGGGAACGGTCTTGTCGGCCGAGACCAACACGCTGGTGTCGGGAACCGCGGCTGCGGTCGTCGGCGCCACCGCGGTGTTCACGACGTCCGGAGTGTCCGCAACGTTCGTCGCGGTCTTCGCTCCGCCGCCGTCGTCGTCGGCTTGGCCGAGCCACACGATGCCGCCAGCGATGAGCGTCACCGCCGCGAGAACCACCAGACGCACGCGAGACCGGGGTGCGCGGTGTGCTCCCCTTGCCACAGCCGGAGGCTACTGACGCCAGTTCGCGAATCGATGTCAGAGGTCGAGCAACGGACCCGCCACGCCGATGAACCGGCAGTCCAGGGGTGGTCAGCGGGTAGTTTGCGATCATGGCGAGCGACCTGATCTACGCGTTTCGCGTCACTCGTCTGCCGCTGCTCGACTCCGATGGCGCGACCCTCGGACGCATCGAAGACATCGTCCTCGCGCCCCCGCACGGCGTGGACCCACCGAGCGTCCTCGGCTTCGTAGCCAGCAGTCAACGCCGGCGCATCTTCGTCAACGCACATCGCATCGCCACCCTCGACAACGAGGGCGCGCGGCTGCGCAGCGCCGCCATCGACCTCAACCACTTCCGCCAGCGCCCGGGCGAGCTCCTCGTCGCCGCGGACGTGCTCGACAAGCGGGTGGGCGGCGAACACGTCAACGATCTGGCGCTCCGCGAAGTCCCTGGTCAGGACTCGGAGTGGGAGGTCGCCGCGGTCGCGCTCGGCACCCGCTCCGGGCCCCTGCGACGCAAGCGCACCGTGCGGGTCGTCGACTGGTCGGAGGTGCGGTCGCTCTTCGACACGACGCCGGTGGCCGCCGAGGTGGCGGCGTTGCGGGACATGCACCCGAGCGACGTCGCCGCGGCCGTCCGCGCGCTCCCGCCCCATCACCGTCGCCAGCTCGCCGAGGTGATGGACGACGAGCGCCTCGCCGATCTGCTCGAGGAGCTTCCCGAGGCCGAGCAGCTCCGCCTCATCGAAGGGCTCGACCTCGAACGCCTCGTGTCCGTGCTCGAGGAGATGGAGACCGACGACGCCGTCGACCTCCTCAGCGAGATGCCGGGCGATGAGCGCTCCCGCGTGCTCGACGCGATGGAGCCAGACGATGCCGATGAGATGCGAAGGCTTCTCTCCTACGGCGAGGAGACGGCCGGCGGCCTCATGAACACCTGGCCTGTCGTGCTCGGGCCGCTCGCGACCGTCGCCGAAGCGCTCGCGCGCATCCGCGACCCCGAGCTTGCCGTCGCGCTGGCCGCGCAGGTCTATGTGACGCAACCGCCGTGGGACACGCCGACCGGCACCTACCTCGGCGTCGTGCACTTCCAGAGGCTGCTCCGCGAACCGCCGAGCATGGAGCTCGGCCGCTGCGTCGAAAACGAACCTCCCGTCGCGGTCGACCTGCCTGACACCGAGGTCGCCATCCGCCTCGCGTCGTACAACCTGGTGTCGGTCGCGGTCTGCGACAGCGAACGTCGGCTGCTCGGCATCGTGACCGTCGACGACGTGCTCGACCGGTCACTGCCGGCGGACTGGCGTCAGCGACTGCGGGAGACGTCGGGATGAAGCGCCGGGAGGACCTCTCGACGCCTCGCCAGGGCCCCTCCCTCGGTGTGCACTACGACCCCGAGGCGTTCGGTCGCTTCTCCGAGGCCATCGCCCGCACGCTGGGCACCGCTCGCTTTCTGGTCATCCAGACGATCGTCGTCATCTTCTGGATCGCCCTCAACATCGTCGGCTGGTTCGGCAAGTGGGACCCGTACCCGTTCATCCTCCTGAACCTGGCGTTCTCGACGCAGGCTGCCTATGCGGCGCCGCTGATCCTGCTCGCGCAGAACCGCCAAGCCGATCGTGACCGCGTGCAGCAGGAGCTGGATCGACTCGTCAACGCACGCGTGCAGGCGGACACCGAGTTCCTCGCCCGCGAGATCGCCACCGTGCGGCTCTCGCTTTCCGATGTCGTGACGACCGAGGACCTCAGCGAGGCCGTGTCGCAGCTGACGACCGCGATCGAGCGGAACGCCTCAAGCCAAGCGCCGGGCTGAGCGCTCGTCGCGCTCTACCCCGCTCACCGCTTCGATCGCCTCGACGGTGACCGCCGCGAACGGTTTGGCGGCGGCCATGGTCGCGTCATGGTCCGCCTTGATCTCGAACACGGTTGCGCCCGTCGCCTCGGCGAGCGCTCGTTGCTTCACCGGTCGCACGATGTGGTCATCGGTGGTGATCACCACCGCAACCGGCACGTCGATGCTCGACGCGAACGGTCGAGCGTCGAAGTCTCGTAGTGCGAGACCTGCTTCGTAGAGCGCCCGCGGGTCAGTGCGGCGCATCTCGGCGAGCATCCACGGGGTGTAGGGCTCGAGGTCGGGGTTGGCGTACGCCTCCTCACGGAGGTAGCGAGCCAACCAGCTGCGCAGCCGCCGCGACCTCAAGATGCCCTCGGCCAGCATCAGCAAGCGCCAGCGGAAGCGGTCCTCACGCGTCTCGTGCATCTCGAGCGCAGTCGCCTCGAACACGAGTGCGGCAACGACATCGGGCTGACGGCGCCAGAGCTGCGGCGCGATCGGACCGCCCATCGAGTAGCCGATGATGACGGCCTGACGCCCGGGTGCGAGCAGCCTCACGACCGCTGCCGCGTCGTCCGCGCAGTCTTCGAGGGTGAACTTCTCCTCGCTGCGGATGCCGCGACCGTGGCCCCGATGGTCGATGCCGATGACCGAGTAGCGCTCACAGAGCGCTGGGTACAGCGTGCACCACTGCAGGTCCGCGCTCGCCGTCCATCCGTGCAGCAGAAGCACCACCGGTGCATCCGGCGGGCCTTGGTGATGACGCACGAACGTCTCGCCGCGTCCCTCCAACCGCACGATCTGCCCCGGGGGCACGCCCGGCGGCGGCGTCGGGCCACGACCCGGACCCCGGTCGATCGGGCGCACCATGCGGCGGAACCGCCGCCACTCACCCCTCATCTCACCGGTCATCGGTCACCAGTCATGGGCGGCACAGGTCGCGCAGCGACCGAGAAGATCGAGCCGATGGTCGTGGACCTCGAACCCGTTGTCGAGGGCGACGCGACCGAGGGCCGCATCGAGTGACTGCTCGAGCTGCGCGGAGACCGTGAAGTCGACGACGGCGCCGCACGCCGCGCAGATCAAGTGGTGATGGTGCTCGGCGAGCGGTTCGGCAAGCTCGTTGAGCGCGCCCATTCGTCGGTCGTGATGATGCGACGGACGACCCCTGATCGCTCGAGCACCGCGAGGTTGCGGTACGCCGAGCTCTGCGGCAGCCCGGGTCGCTGACGAAGGATCTCGGGGATCGTGAGCGGACCGTGTTCGACGAGGACGGAGACGAGGTCCTTGCGCGACGTGGTGTATCGCTGCCCGTCGCGCCGCAGCCGGCCCGCTGCGATCACATCGACATCGCCTGACATCACTGTCGACGCTATCTCCCTCACGCGATCACGCTCGGGTGCGAGTGATGGTGACGATCGACCGGGGGATCGGTCGGCGCGATCCGGACCTGGCGGCGCCGATCTCCGAGCACTGCACCGATCCAGATGAGAAACGAGATCGACACGATGAAGAAGCTCGGTGGCAGGTTGAACATCGCTGACACCACGAGGCCGGCCCAGACCGAACCCAAGCCCATCGCGGTGCCGACCAGCGCGACCACCGGCGGTCGCGCCGTGACCAGCAACGCCGTGGCGCAGGGCGTCACGACCAGCGCAAAGAGCAGCAGCGTGCCGACGACCTGCACCGCGATGGTCACCACGAGCGCGAGCAAGAGCAGGAAGACGACGCCCAGGACCTTGACGGGCACACCCTTCGCCTCGGCGACCTGTGGGTCGACCGACGCGAACGTCAGCGGCCTCGCGATCACGAGAAGCACGACGGCGACGCCGGCGGTCACGAGACCGAAGACGACGAGCTGTGACGTGGTGATCGCGAGCAAGTTCCCGAACAAGATGTTGGTGATCACCCTCGCGTTCTGGGTCGCGAGCGAGCTGAACAGCAACCCGAGACCCGTGGCGAAGGCGAGGATCGTGCCCGTCGCGATCTCCCGCTCGTCGATCTCCTTGCCCAGCACGCCGATGGCGAGAGCACCGCCGACGCAGAACATCCCGAGACCGAGCGTGACCGGGATGCCGATGAGCGCCGCCAACGTCGCGCCCGGAAAGCCGATGTGCGCGAGTGCGTGGGTGGCGAACGCGTGCGCGCCGGACGACAACGAAGTATCCGAGCATCCCAGCTGCGATCGCGACGAGTGTTCCTCCGATGAACGCATGCTGCATGAAGGGTGTCCGGAGGATGTCGACCCAGTCCGATTGGTAGCCAGCGTCGGCAATGAGCATGTCAACCGCTCCGGGTGAAGAAGTCGCCCTGCGCGGTGCGCACCACGCGCACCCGCGTGCCGTACAGGTGGGTGAGCAGCTCTTCGTCGACGACCTCACCGATGGGCCCATAGTGCGGATGGCCGTCGAGCAGGTACACCGCACCGGTCAGCACCGACAGCAACGGGTTCATGTCATGGGCGACGACGAAGATCGTGACGTCTGACATCCGATGCAGGTCGGCGAGCACCGCGACGATCTCCTGCTGGTTTCGCACGTCGAGGTTCGCAAGGGGTTCGTCGAGAAGGAGCAGGTCGGGCTCATCGACAAGTGCTTGTGCGATCGCGACCCGCTGCTGCTGGCCGCCCGACAGCTCGGAGAGGCGGCGCCCGGCGTGCTCGAGCGCTCCGACCTTGGCGAGGGCCTGATCGACGCGTGCGTTCTCCGCCGCGCTCGCGCCCCGCAGACCCCAACGCCGCCCCGTGATGCCGAGCGTCACCAGGTCACGACACCGGATCGCGGCACCCACGTTCGCGGCGTAGTTCTGGGGCACGTAGCCGACCCGGGGGTTCCCCGTCGTGGGCGCGGATCCGAGGACCTCGACGCCGCCCGCGGCGGGCTTCAGAAGACCGAGCAGGATCTGCAGCAACGACGTCTTGCCCGACCCGTTCGGGCCGATCACGATCACGACCGCGCCCCGGGGCACCCGAAACGAGCCCTCCGACCAGACCGGCCGGCCGCCTCGCACCACCTGCACGTCGTCGAGCACCACTGCGTCAGTCGTCATCCGGTTATCGCCTTCCTCAACGACTGGAGCTGACCGACCTGCCACGACACGAACGTGTCACCGGTCGGAGGAGCCTCGGTGACTTCGACGACCGGGATGTGTGCTGCGTTCGCCGCCGACCGCAGCTGCGAGGGCAGCGAGCCTTTGGTCTGTGTGTTGAACACGAGGATGTCGACCGCACCGTCGTGCAGCACGGATTCGAAGTCACGGATGTCGCCCGGTGCCGCCTCCGACCCGTTCGCCGCCGAGCGGGCGAACCCGCGGGGCGTCTTGTCGGTGAGGCCGAGCGCTTGCGCCATGTAGTCGAACACCGGCTCGGTCGCGGCGTAGGCCTTCGAGCCGGCGATCGTCGCCCCGAGCTCAGAGACCTCGTCGTAGTACGGCTGCATCGCCGCCGTCCAGGCCGCGGACCTCGCCTCGAAGTACGACGACGCCGAAGGCGCGAGCGTCTCCAGCTGGGTCGTCACCGCGTCCGCGACCGCGCTCACGAAGTCGGGCCCGTACCAGACGTGGGGGTTGTCTCCTGACGACTTGCCGAGGACCTTGCCCGCGTCGACGACCGCGGCCTTCTGCCCCACCGAGTCGATCGCCTTCACCGCCCACGCGTCATAGCCGAGCCCGTTCACCACGACGAGATGGGCATCGCCGAACGCGGCAAGGTCGGCGGGCACGGGCTCGTAGTCGTGAGGATCGACAGATGTCCCGCTGATGATCGTCGTCACCTGCCCGCAATCGCCCGCGAGCGAGCGGACGATGTCGGCCCACTGGCTCACCGAGACGACGATCGGGATCGGCGCTGACGGGCAATCGCCCGGTGCGTCGGCCACGCGGCTGTCGTCGCCCCCGCACGCCGCGAGCAGGAAGACGGCGACGACCGCGAGCCCCGCCGCCTTGCCGCCTGCGCGCCGATTCGAGAACACGAATGAGAATCATACTCACTTCCTTCCCCGTCCCACCCTGAGATCCGCTGCCCGGCCATACGGTGGCGAGGTGGGCTCGACCGACGCGCAACACGGGCTGACCTCGGCCGAGGTCGCAGATCGAGTCGCGCCGCGGACTTCGCAACGACGTGCCGGCGGCTCCGACCCGGACGGTGGCGGAGATCGTGAAGGCCAACGTCTTCACGCGCTTCAACTTCCTGGTCGGGTCGCTCCTCGTCGTCATCCTCATCGTCGGACCGCTCAACGACGCCCTCTTCGGGGGCGTCGTGATCGCGAACACCCTCATCGGGATCATCCAGGAGCTCCGAGCCAAGCGGACCCTCGATCGGCTCGCGGTCGTCAATGCACCGCATCCGCGCGTCGTTCGTAACGGCGCGGTCGTCAACGTCCCGATGAGCGACGTGGTGCTCGACGACGTGCTCGAGGTCGGGCCGGGCGATCAGGTCGTGGTCGACGGGGAGGTCTTGCTCAGCGGCTCGCTCGAGGTCGACGAGTCCCTGCTGACCGGCGAATCGGAGACCGTGCCGAAGCCGCCGAACACGCCGATCATGTCGGGCAGCTTCGTTGCCGCGGGCACGGGCCGGTATCAAGCGACGAAGGTCGGCCGTGAGGCCTACGCCGTCGCGCTCGCCGAGGAGGCGCGACGTTTCACGCTGGTGCGCTCGGAGCTGCGCGCCGGCATCGACACGATCCTCAAGTACGCGATGTACGCCATGGTGCCGACGGCGATCCTGCTGCTCGTCAGCCAGCTGCAGGCAACGGACAGCGTTTCCGACGCCTTGCGCACCTCGGTCGGCGGCGTCGTGGCCATGGTTCCGGAAGGCCTCGTGCTTCTGACCAGCGTCGCGTTCGCGGCGGGGGTCGTGCGCCTCGGTCGGGTCAACGTGCTCGTGCAAGAGCTGCCCGCCGTCGAAGGCCTCGCTCGCGTCGACGTGCTGTGCCTCGACAAGACCGGCACGCTCACCGAAGGAGCGATCATCGTGCAGTCGGTCGAGACGATCGGTCAGCACGACACCCCTGTCGAGGAAGCTCTCGGCGCGCTCGCCGCGGCTGATCCATCGCCGAACGCGACCGCGCTCGCGCTGCGCGAGGCGTTCCCGATGCCGGCCGGCTGGCAGGCCGACGGCGCCGTCCCGTTCGCGTCGGTGCGCAAATGGAGCGCAGTGCACTTCGCGGACCAGGGATCGTGGTTCCTGGGTGCGCCTGACGTGCTGCTTCCCATCGCGCATGCCGACGATGCCGAGCTCGATGCTCGTGTGCGCGCCAGGGTGGAGGAGCAGGCTCAGGCCGGACGACGGGTCGTCCTGCTCGCGTCATCTCCGCAGCCGCTGAACGGGGATGGGCCGCCGTCCGACCTCACTCCGAAGGCACTCGTGCTGCTCGAGGACAAGATCCGCCCCGAAGCCGCAGACACGCTGGCGTACTTCTCGGAACAAGGTGTGACGATCAAGGTCATCTCGGGCGATCACCCTGCGACGGTGGGGGCCGTCGCTCGTCGGTGTGGCATCGCCGACGAGGACCCGGTCGACGCCCGCACCTTGCCCGAGGACTCCGTCCGTCTCGGGGTCGCGCTCGAGGCCTCCACGGTGTTCGGGCGGGTCACGCCACATCAGAAGCGCGAGATGGTGAAGGCCCTTCAGGCCCGGGGGCATGTCGTCGCGATGACCGGCGACGGCGTGAACGACGTGCTCGCGCTGAAGGACGCCGACATCGGCATCGCGATGGGCGCCGGCAGCTCCGCGGCACGCGCGGTTGCCCAGCTCGTGCTCTTGGACAACTCGTTCGCGACGTTGCCCGGCGCGGTTGCCGAGGGCCGAAGGGTCATCAACAACCTCGAACGAGTCGCGAACCTGTTCGTGACCAAGACCGTCTACTCGATGATGATCGCGATCGCGGTCGGCATCACCGTGGTGCCGTTCCCGTTCTTGCCACGTCACCTCACGCTCGTCGGCGCGCTCACGATCGGCATCCCGTCGTTCTTCCTCGCACTCGCGCCCAACGACCGCCGCGCGAAGCCAGGGTTCGTCAAACGCGTGCTCGTCTTCGCGATCCCCGCGGGCATCACCGCTGCAGCGGCGACGTTCACCGGGTACGCGCTCACCCGTACCCAGGAAGACATCACCTTGGAACAGGCGCGCACGACCGCCGCCATGGTGCTGATGGGAGTCGGGCTCGTCATCCTCGCTCGCCTCGCCCGACCGGTCGTCGGATGGCGACGCACGCTCGTGCTTTCGATGCTCGGCGCGTTCATCGCGGTGCTCGCCATCCCTCCCCTGCGCGTCTTCTTCGACTTGTCGATGCCACCGGCGATCATCGTGTTCGCCTGCATCGGGCTCACGAGCCTCGCCGCGCAGGCGTTGGCCGTCGAGGAGCGCGTGCTCGCGCACTACGGGTTCCCCGTGCTCGACGACGAGGACGAGGACGAGGAGGACGGCGATCCGCTGCCTCCCCCACTCGCCGCGCCCGTCCCTTCGGTACGCTGAACAGGTGCGCAAGCAGATCCCTCCCGACTCGCTGGCTCGTGACGGACGGTTCAACCGCATCACGACCGCAGAGCGATTCAACGACCCCCGTGGGGGCTTCGGCGACGACCGCAAGCTCTTCGACGGAAGCGAGGACGTCCCGGACCGCGCTCGCCGGCAGATGCATGGCATCTTCGTGGGTGAGATCCAGGCACTCGAGGGCGCCGGGCGCACCGCATACGACTACGACCTCGACGAGATCCCGTTCGCGTTGAAGCTCGACATGGCTCGCCAGTGCTGGGACGAGGCTCGCCACGTCGAGATCTCCATCAAGCTCGGTGATCACATGGGCACGGACATCGGGGAGTACTCCGAGGCGGTCACGCTCTTCGAGGCTGCCTGCCATCCCGACCCGGTGTTCCGCCTCGCCGGCGTGAACCGGGCGCTCGAGGGGCTCGCCATCGACGTCTTCACGACGATGCGCGACTTCGCCGACGAGATGGGCGATCCGGTGCTGCGCTTCTGCGAAGACTGGATGCTCGCCGACGAGGTGACCCACGTGAAGATGGGCTCACGCTGGCTGCGCGAGGTGACCGAGGGCGATGCGGAGCGACGCGCGGCGGCGCTCGAGTTCCAGCGCACCGTCGACGGCCTGTTCAACTTCGGTGGCCGGCGAGGCGAAGACCGCGATGCCGCGATCATGCTCGCTCGGCGCTTCCGGGAGATGGCCGGCTTCACCACCGACGAGATCGACGTGATCGCGGCGATGGCCGCGGAGCAGCGCGCCGAGCTCGCCACCGCGGCCGCCGCGATCTCATAGGGCGGCGCGGCTCAGACCTCCGGGCCCTCCGACCGCACCTGCTCGACGCGCTGCATGGCGTCGCGGAGCTGATCGATCCACTCCGACTGGTGACGTCCGACGAGCCGTACGCACCAGGCCAGCGCCTCGCTGCGGCTGCGCGCGACGCCGGCGTCGATGAGCGTGTCGAGCACTGATCGCTCGGGCATCCGCAGGCGGGTCATCACCGGGACGCTGGCGTTCGTGAACAGGGCCTCGACCTCGCCGCAGCGCGTCGCCCACGACACCTTCTTGCCGAACTTGTCCTCGGCCTCCGACGCGATCCGCATGCGGTGGTCACGGGTGTCTTCGCGGAAGCCCCGAACCCTGGCCATGCAGGCGGCGCCCTTGGCCTCGACCGACTCGGCGTCGCCGAGGGCGGGCTCGCTCACCCTGCCGGTGAGAAGGATCTCCTCGCGGTCTGCATCGACGTCGACCGGGTCGGTGAACCACTCGGCGGGGATGCGACCTCGGAACCAACCAATGACTTCGTCTGCCGGGCGCATGTTACGAGATTACTGAGTTACAGCAGCCGTGGCAACTGCTCACCCGCCGGGCGGCCGCGCGATCACTGGAGAGCCTTCGAACACCGCCGCCTTGACGCCTCGGCGGGCGAGGTCGGTCAGCACGGCGAGGGGATCGGACACCTCAGCGAGGCCGAACGCCCCGACCCGCTGGTCGGCATCTGAAGCCACGCGCATCGCGGCGACCGCAGCCACCGCTCCCGCAGCGACCCCCGGGCGGTCCATCGCGCCGAGCACGAGTACGTCGCTCGCGAGGCCTCGCCGCCCGCGGAGCTCGACCCGCACCGCACCGAGCACGCCCTCCGGGTGAGGAGGACGAAGCATCGGAAGCCGAGCTGTGAGCCGATCTCGCCGCGTCGCCGCGAGCCGCGCGGTGACCCGTTGCGCGCCGGGGAACGCGGGCACGAGCAACAGCCCGTCGGAGAGCGCGGCTCGATAGCAGTCCTGGCCTCCGACCGGTTCGGGGAACCAGCAGAGCTCGCGACCCGATCCCCCGCGGCGTTCGAGCCACCCGCCGTCGCGCCAGTCCATCGCGTTCCCGTTCAGCGCTGCGTGGTGCTGACGTGCACACGCCGGACCACCGGTGCCGTACTTCGCCACGTGCACCTCGTCGACGGAGTCGAAGGTCGCGGCGCCGTGACGGGCGAGCAGGCACGACAGGCCCGGAGCGAAGCCGGCCCCGACGACGAGGCGCACACCGCGCCGGCGCGCTTCTCCGTCGAGCGCCAACATCGCAGTCACGTCTTCGACACCGTCGCTGACGGACACCACGTGATGACCGTGCTCGAGGTGCGCGCGCACGAGATCGAGCTGCCCGCCCGCGGGAGTCGCCAGCACCACGACCGAGACGCCATGGCCGTCGACCTCCGGACCAGCCAACGGCACCGCGCGCTCGCCGAGCGCAGTGCCGACCTCCGCGAGACGCACGGGGTCCGCGTCGAAGACGAACACCTCATCGACGTCGGGCGTCGAGATCAGCTGACGGGCAGCGCGGGCTCCGACGGCCCCGAGCCCGATGACGGCGGCGCGCACGTCAGCGGAGATCTGGCCCGGACAGCTCGCGCCAACCGCCGCCCTGTGGGGGGATGCCACCCCGGCCGCGCACCCTCAACGCGGCTGCGAACAGCAGCGCTGCGAACATGGCAAGCCCGGCACGCCTCAACACCTTCATGGTGGGGCTAGCTGGAATCGAACCAGCGACCTCGTCCTTATCAGGGACGCGCTCTAACCGGCTGAGCTATAGCCCCGTACCTGGATCGGGAGGGTCAGACAGTACCCGGGCGCGGCGAGGCTGCGTCAACCGAAGACGGGGAGCCGCCCGAAGCCGGTGCTGGCTTCGTGGGCTGGACCGGCCGGAGCACCTGCTCCTCGACGACGGTGAAGCGCACTCCACCGACCAGGTCGCTGATCAAGTTGAACAGGACGGCCAGCACGGTCGTGGTGAAGGTGCCGGCGATCACGAGGATGCCGCCACCGATCACCGACGCTCGCAGGATCTGCGCGCCGACGAACGAGAAGCTGTCGAGAGCGAAGAGCTGCTGGATGAAGTTCTCGACGTTGTCGATCGTGCCGGTGCCCACGGCGAACGCCCACAGCAGCACGCCGGCGACGAGCAGCACGAGGTACAGCACGATGAAGAACACGAACGAGATCTTGAGCACCGACCAGGCATCGACTCGCCGCACGATGCGCTGGACGCGCCGGGCTCTGACGTGTCGCCGCGGCGGCGCGACCGCGGCCTTTGGCGCCTTCTGCGGCTTCGAGGTCTTCTGCGCAGGGGTGGGCGCTACCGGAGCGGTCGTCGCGGCGACCACCGCTGGCGCCACCACCGTCGCGGCTGCCATCGCCGCCGCAGTTGGCGCGGCCACACTCGGCCCGACGACGACCGGCCCTACTACGACCGGCGACGGCTCGGTCGGCGCGGGCTCGACGAGTGCCGTGGGCGGGATCATCGCGACCATCGGCACGCCGTTCGATGGCGTCGGCTGATCTGACGTCGAGACGACGGCCTCGACCTGCTGCGTCGGCGGCGGTTCGACCACATCGACCGCCGCGGTCATCGCTGCTGCAGGAGTCGCCTTCGCGGCCGCAGTCTTGGTCGGCTTCGGCTCGCGTGCCGGCTTCGGCTCCTTCTGCACGCGACGTCACCACGGGGGTGGGCGCGGTCGCCTCGTTCGGGTGATCACCGTTCGAAGCTGCGGCCGCAGCGGCATCGGCCGCGAGAAGCGGGTCGGCAACGGCGGTTGCGCCGGTGCCCGGATCGGGGGTCACACGCCGCAGCGCGTCGCGGGGGAGGCGCCTCGACCGCTGACGTGGGGGGGCTGTCAGGCCCATCGCCTGGCACGCGGAGCAGTGTACGAGACACGGCCACACGCACCGCGTCGGTACACGAAAGCGCGAAGAGCCGTATCCGTCACGGTGAGAACGCAGTTGCCTCCGCGGCGGTGCTGAGACCTCGGCGAGCCCGAGCAACGGCGACCGCCTCGCCCACCCGCACCCGTACCTCGGCATCTGGCCCAGAGAAGTCGATGTCGATCAGCGTGCCGCCGTTGGCCGTCGCCGCCTCCTCGGCTGCGGCTGGCCCCGCCATCACCGCCGCGAGCGCTGCCGCGTCCGCCGCCGCCCTGGCTTGGGCGTGATCGGCGAGCATCCCGCCGATGTGTCCGATCACCAGAGCGATCCCTCCGACCAACACGATCGCGACGGCGACGAGCGGCGTGACCTGACCTTCTGCACCCCGCGCGCGTGCATCCATGCGCGCTCCTTCCGATTGCTGGAGCTCGGGGGAAGTGGGGCCGGGTCAGTCTGCTTCGGGGGCCTGGATGACGAGCGCCACCGACGCGACGGTCTGGCCGTCGTCGAGGCTCACGACCTTGACACCCATGGCGTCGCGACCGAGCGGCGCGTGGCCGATCGTACCGATCACGAGTCGGATCGTGACCCCCGAGGACGAGATCAACATCACCTCGTCGTCGGCGTTCTCGACCAGGAACGCGGCCATCACGGTGCCGCGCGTCGACGCGAGCTTGATCGCTTTGACGCCCTGGCCGCCACGACCTTGCGCATTGAACTCGCTGATCTTCGTGCGCTTGCCGAAGCCGGCGTCGGTGACGATGAGCACGACGGCATCGTCGTGCGCGATGTCGCACGCGACGACCTCGTCGCCGGCTCTGAGCCTCATGCCCCGCACGCCGGCCGCGTCGCGGCCCATGGGACGCACCTGCTCGTCGTCGTTCGTGAATCGGATGCCCATGCCCTTGCGGGACACGAGCAGCACGTCTTCGGTGCCGTTCGTCTGGATCACCTGCACGAGCTCGTCACCCTCACGCAAGTTGATCGCGATGAACCCTTCGCGACGTGACTTGTCGTACTCGGACATCAGGGTCTTCTTCACCTGGCCGTGCTTCGTCGCAAAGAACAGGTACCGGTTCGTCTCGTAATCGCGCGTGTCGATGATCGCCTGGATGTGCTCGTCGGGTGTGAGCGGCAGCAGGTTGACGATCGGGATGCCCTTGGCCGTGCGGTCACGCTCGGGGATCTCGTGCGCACGCAGGCGATAGACCCGGCCCTTGTTCGAGAAGAAGAGCAGGTAGGCGTGAGCCGAGGTGTGAATGATGGTCTTGACCAGGTCTTCTTCCTTGAGCTTGCCACCGGCGACCCCCCGGCCACCGCGCCCCTGCGTGCGGAAGGCGTCGGCCTCGACCGACTTGATGTACCCGGCCCTCGTCATGATGACGAGCAAGTCCTTGTCGTCGAGCAGGTCCTCGACGTTCATGTCGCCCGGGTCGAAGGTGATCTTCGCGACCCTCGGCGTGGCGTGCTCGGCCCGCACCTCGGCGAGCTCGGTCTTGATGACCCCGCGCAGCCGGCCGTCGTCGGCCAGGATCGCCTCGAGCTCGGCCATCGTCTCGCGCAGCTGTGCCATCTCGTCATCGAGCTCGTGACGAGCGAGGCGGGTGAGACGGCCGAGTGTCATGTCGAGGATGTGGTTCGCCTGGATGTCGCTGAACTCGAACGGCGCGGCCATGAGGCCCTCGCGCGCCGCGCCTCGATCATCTGACGCGCGGATGAGGGTGATGATCGCGTCGATCATGTCGAGCGCGCGGAGCAAGCCTTCGACGATGTGGGCGCGATCTCGTGCCTTGCGCAGGCGGAACTCGGACCGCCTCGTGATGACCTCGATCTGGTGAGCGACGTAGGCGGTCAGCACCGACACGAGGTTCAGCGTGCGCGGCACGCCGTCGACCAGAGCGACCATGTTGATCGCGAAGCTCGTCTGCATCGGCGTGTGCTTGTAGAGGTTGTTCAGCACGACGTTGGCGTTCGCGTCGCGCTTCAGGCCGATGACGAGGCGGGTGCCGTCACCAGACGAGAAGTTGTCGATCGAACGGATGCCGTCGACGGTCTTCTCGTTCGCCAGCTCGCCGATCCGCGCCGCGATGGCCGTCGCCGACGTCTGGTACGGCAGCTCGGTCACGACGATCTGGATGCCGTTCTTGACCTCTTCGATCTCGGCCGTCGCCCGCATGCGCACCGAGCCGCGGCCGGTGCGGTACGCGTCGATGATGCCGGCCCGCCCGAGGATCGAGCCGCCGGTCGGGAAGTCGGGACCCTTCACGAACTGCATCAGGTCGTCGGCAGTGGCTTCGGGGTTGTCGATGAGGTGGAGCACCGCGTCGATGACCTCGCCCAGGTTGTGGGGAGGGATGTTGGTCGCCATGCCCACCGCGATGCCCTGACTGCCGTTGACCAGCAGGTTCGGGAAGCGGGCGGGCAGGACCTCGGGGCCCTGGAACTCGCCCGAGTAGTTGTCGATGAAGTTGACCGTGTCTTCGTCGATGCCGGCCATGAGCTGCATGGCGAGCACCGAGAGCCGGCACTCGGTGTACCGGTCGGCGGCGGCGTCGAAGTCAGGCGACCCGTAGTTGCCGTGGAAATCGATGAGCGGGTGGCGCAACGAGAACGGCTGGGCCATGCGAGTGAGCGCGTCGTAGATCGCACTCGTGCCGTGCGGATGCCAGCGCGACGCGACGTTGCCGGTGACGCGTGCGCACTTCACGTGCAGCCGATCGGGACGAAAGCCCGTGTCGAACATGTCGTAGAGGATCCGCCTGTGCACCGGCTTCAGGCCGTCACGCACATCGGGCAGCGCGCGGCTGACGATGACCGACATCGCGTAGTCGAGGAACGACCGCTCCATCTCCTCCTGGAGATCAATGGGTTCGATCGAACCGAACGTGAGGGTGCCGTCGCTCGGCCCGCGGGGAGGGGTGACGTCGCTCATCAGATGTCCAGGAACCGCACGTCTTTGGCGTTGCTCGTGATGAAGTGCTTGCGGCTGTCGACGTCGTCACCCATGAGGATGCTCATCATCTCGTCGGCGATCGCGGCCTGCTCAGCGGTGATCTGCAGAAGCGTGCGCAAGCTCGCGTCCATCGTCGTGTCGCGCAGCTCCTCCCAGTCCATCTCGCCGAGGCCCTTCAACCGCTGGAACTCCTTCTTGTGGTTCGGGTGGTCAGCGAGGAACGCGGCCTTTGCGGCATCGTCCTTGAGGTACACCTTCGCCTTGCCGACCTCGGTGGAGTAGAGCGGCGGCTGCGCGATGTACACGTAGCCCTGCTCGACGAGATCGCGCATCTGCCGGTAGAGGAACGTGAGCAGCAGGGTGCGGATGTGGCTGCCGTCGACGTCGGCGTCGGCCAGGATCACGATCTTGTGGTAGCGGATCTTCGACACGTCGAACTCGTCGCCGACCCCCGCCCCGATCGCCGTGATCAGCGTCTGGATCTCGAGGTTCTTCAGCATCTTGTCGAGCCGGGCGCGCTCGACGTTGAGGATCTTGCCTCTGATCGGCAGGATCGCCTGCGTCTGCGGGTTGCGGGCGTTCACCGCTGAACCACCTGCGGAGTTGCCCTCGACGATGAAGAGCTCGCCCTGGCGAGGGTCGCGCGTGTTGCAGTCCCACAGCTTGTCGGGCATGCCCGCGCCCTCGAGGGCGGACTTGCGACGGGTGAGATCACGCGCCTGGCGTGCCGCCACTCGTGCGCGCGCCGCGAGGAGCGACTTCTGCACGATCTGACGAGCCTCGGTCGGGTGCTCTTCGAGCCACTCGGCCAGCTTCTCGTTCATCGCCTTCTCGACGAGCGACCGCGTCGAGACGTTGCCGAGCTTCGCCTTCGTCTGGCCCTCGAACTGAGGATCGCGCAGCTTGACGGCGATGATCGCGGTGAGGCCCTCTCGGATGTCTTCGCCGAGGAGGTTGTCGTCCTTCTCCTTCAGGAAGGCCTTGCCGCGGGCGTACTTGTTCACGACGTTGGTGAGGGCCTTCTTGAAGCCCTCCTCGTGCATGCCGCCCTCGTTCGTCGAGATGCCGTTCGCGAACGAGTGGAGCCCCTCGTAGAAGCCGGTGTTCCACTGCAGCGCGCACTCGACGGTCTGGTCGCTCTCGGCAGACTCGAAGTACGCGACCTTCTTGAAGAGCGCTTCCTTCGACTGGTTGAGGTGGCGCACGAAGTCTTGGATGCCGCCCGCGTACTTGAACGTGACCTGCTGCTCGTGCTCGGGGCGCTCGTCGGTGAACCGGATCTCGAGGCTCTTGTTGAGGAACGCCATCATCTGCAGGCGCTCGAGCACCGTCTGTGCGCGGAACTCGGTCTCTTCGAACACGGTCGCATCGGGCCAGAACGTGACCGTCGTGCCGGTGCGACCACGCGGCGCCTTGCCCGTGACCTCGATCTTGCCCTGCGGTTGACCGCCCTTCGCGAACTCGAGGCGGTAGCGCTTCTCGTCGCGGTCGACCTCGAGCACGAGGCGGCTCGACAGCGCGTTCACGACGGAGACGCCGACGCCGTGAAGACCGCCCGAGACCTTGTAGCCGGCGCCGCCGAACTTGCCGCCCGCGTGGAGCACGGTGAGCACCACCTGCGCCGCGCTCTTGCCCTTGTGGGGGCCCGAGGGGTACGGATCGACCGGGATGCCTCTGCCGTCGTCGACGACACGACAGCCGCCGTCGGCGAGCAACGTGACGTCGATGCGGGTGCAGTACCCCGCCATCGCCTCGTCGACGGCGTTGTCGACGACCTCCCAGATCAGGTGGTGCAGCCCGCTCGGACCCGTCGACCCGATGTACATGCCAGGGCGCTTCCGGACCGGTTCGAGGCCCTCGAGCACGGTGATGTCGCGGGCGTCGTACGAGGGCATCGGTTGCGACAAGGACGCGTCCCTTTCAGGGGCTGGAATGCAAAGGAGATTCCGGAGAAAACCGCAGGTCAGCGGCCAGAATCACGATGTCGTCAGTGTACCAGAGGGGTGAGCAGATTCCGGTGCTCGCGAGGGGCTTTCGCGGCCTTTCTCAGCCTTGGTTCCGACCCCCGCGAGACCCCCGTTTCGGACTCGTCTCTCCGGGGTTCACGCGCACCTCGATCGACCGCACGGGCGGGCCCTCCACGACCTCCGCCAAGCGCCCGAGCAGCTCGGTCTCGAGGTACCGGACTTGGGTCGCCCAGGCCGGTTCGTCGACGGCGATCACGAGCTTCGTGCCGTCGAGCGACAACGGTCGGCAGTGGGCCGCGAGCGTGTCGCCGACCACCTTCGGCCACTCGGTGAAGACCGACACGAGAGGCTGCGCGCCCATCCCGCTGAGGCTGCGACTCAATCGATCGAGGCTCTCACCGATCGGACGCGGCTCGGTGCGTGGATGTCGCTCGTCGCTCACGACAGCTGCCCCTGGCGCACGTGCACGATCTGCTCCGGATGCGCGTCTTCGGGCAACCCACCCGCGGTCGTCAACAGAACCTGTCCGCGCGGCACGTGCGCGAGGAGCGCGGCGGATCGCGTCGGATCCAGCTCGGAGAATACGTCGTCGAGCAGCAGCACCGGAGACGCGCCGATCTCCTGCGCGACGACCTCGTGCCCGGCGAGGCGCATCGCGAGCGCAACCGATCGCTGCTCGCCCTGCGACGCGTGTGTGCGCGCGACGCGCCCGTCGATCGTCGAGCGCGAGCTCGTCGCGGTGCGGCCCGACCGTGGTCACCGCGCGGCGCACGTCGACCTCACGCGCGTCGCGGAGCGCGTCGGCGAGCTCACCCTCCCACGACTGCTCGTACGCCGCGCCGACCTCCGCAGGCGCGCCCGCGACGCTCGCGTAGGCGACCTGCAGCGCGGGCCGCAGCTGGTCGAGCAACGCCGCGCGCGCCGCGACCAACGCCGAGCCGGTCGTCGCGAAGCGCTCGTCCCAGACCTCGAGCGTCGCCAACGCACCCTCCCCGCCGCCGTGCCGGCCGGCCATCTGCTTCAGCAAAGCGTTGCGCTGCTTGAGGATCCGGTCGAGGTCGGTGCGCAGCACGTCGAGCTTCGGGCTGTGCGCCACCAGCAGGTCGTCGAGGTAGCGCCGGCGTGTCGCGGGCCCGCCCTTGACCATCTCGAGATCATCCGGAGCGAAGACCGTGACTCGCAGCGCGCCGAGGAGGTCACGCGTCCTCGCGAGGCGCTGACGGTTCACCTGCACGCGGGAGCGGCCGGGTGCGATCTCGGCTTCGATCAGCAGCTCGCGCTCGTCGCGCTCGACCTCGGCCCGCACGACCGCCGCCGTGGCGCCCGTGCGGACGAGCGCTTCGGTGGGCGCGCCCCGAAAGCTCTCGAGCTGCCGCGATGTAGCCGATCGCTTCGAGGAGGTTCGTCTTGCCCTGCCCGTTGTCACCGACGACCGCGGTGAGGCCAGCAGGCAGCTCGAGCTCAGCGCGTGCGAGGTTGCGGAAGTCGGTGAGCCAGAGCCGGCGCACTCGCACGGCGCCCGGCCCCGCTCACGACACCGTGCTCATGAAACCCGGACGGGCATGAGCAGGTACGTGAACTCCGCCGACTCGGGTGAGCGCACGACAGCGGGTTTGAGCGCGTCGAGCGTCTCGAGCACGAGGGTGTCGCTGTCGACGGCCTCGACTCCGTCGCTCAGGTAGCCAGGGTTGAAGGCAACGGTCATGTCCGCGCCCTCGTACTTCACGTCCTCGAGATCCTCCTCGGCCTGACCGAGGTTCTGGTTGATCGCCTCGAGCACGACGCCGTCCGCGCCCATCTTCACGCGGATGTTGTTCGACTCTGCCGCGAGGAGTCGCACGCGACGGATAGCCGCGAGCAGCGGCTCTTTGCCGATCGTGAGCCGGTTCGGGTACTTCTCAGGGATCAGCTGGCGGTAGTTCGGATACTCGCCCTCGATGAGGCTGGTCGTCAGCCGCACGTTGCCCACGTCGAACGTCGCATCGCGCTCGCCCAACCGAAGCGTGACCTCGGTCGCGCCGCCGAGCACCCTCTTCAGCTCGTTGAGCGCCCGCGACGGCACCAGCACCTTCTGGCCCTCGGCGAGGACGTTCTGGCTGTCGAGGTCTCGCACCGCGAGCCGGTAGCTGTCGGTTGCCACGAGGCGCAGTCCCCCGCCCTCAGCCGTCATCAGCACGCCGGTGAGGATCTGACGGGCCTCGTCGGTGCTGGCCGCCCGCACGACCTGATCGAGCGCCTTCTCGAAGCTCTTCGCGTCGAGGACGACCGCGTGCTCGGACGGCTCGACGACCCGGGGAAACTCGTCGGCGCTCACGGTGCGCACGCTGAACCGCGACCGGCCCGACGCGATGCGCACCTCCTCGGCCACCTGCTCCACGTCGACGGCGCCGGGCTCGAGGGCCCGCACGATGTCGTGGGTGAAGCGAGCCGGCACGACCGTCACGCCGTCGCCCGACCCGGTCACTTCCTTCGTGACCCGCATGGTGAGCTCACGGTCGGTCGCGGTCAGCTCGAGATGGTTGCCGACGAGCTCGAGGCGCACGCCGGACGCCAAGCCGGGAAGCGCGGCACCCCGACCCACCGCTGCCCGTGCTGCGGTGCCGAGTGCCTCCGCCAGCTCCTCACGCTCACAGCGAAACTTCACGTCTGCTCTTCCCCTTCATGGAGTCGTAGAAGAGATAGCAATGGCAATAGGTGCTGGGGATTGTGGATCGATGCGTATCGGTGCAGGTCAACGCCCATCATGTTGTCCCAACGCTGTCCCCAGGCTCTCACAGGCTGCTCACGTGTTGAGGGACCCCTCGTTGGAAAACACATGTCGTTTCCACCGATCTCACAAGGTCACCCACAGGCTCCTCCACATCGATCGGGCGCATCGATCGAGCACGGCACCGTCGGGCACATCACGAGCCGCTCTGGATGCGCTGGCGTAGCTCGGTCACCTGGTCGTAGATCTGCTGACGCTCCTTCATCAGCGCAGTGATCTTCTCGACCGCATGGATGACCGTCGTGTGATCGCGGCCGCCGAACTCACGGGCGATCGCGGGATAGCTGAGGTCGGTGATCTCGCGCATCACGAACATGCCGATCTGGCGGGCCGTGACCAGGGGTTTGCGCCGGCTCTTGCCCTTCAGCTCCTCGACGCTGAACCCGAACATCGCCGCCGTCTTGTCGAGGATCAGGACGGGCGTGATCTCTCGAGGCTGATGGCTGCTCAGGATGTCCCCGAGCACCTTCTCCGCAGCTGCGGTGTTCAACGGCGCATGCGTGAGGCTGGCCCAGGCGAGCACCCGGGTGAGGGCGCCCTCGAGCTCACGGATGTTGTCGGTGATCGAGGTCGCGATGAACTCCATCACGTCGTCGGGCACGACCATCGTCTCCTTCTCGGCCTTCTTGTGAAGGATCGCGAGGCGGGTCTCGAGGTCGGGGGGCTGGATGTCGGTGGTGAGACCCCACTTGAACCGGCTCCGGAGCCGGTCCTCGAGGGTGGGGATCGCATCGGGCTGGCGGTCCGAGGAGATGATGATCTGCTTGTTCGCGCCGTGGAGGGAGTTGAAGGTGTGGAAGAACTCCTCTTGGAGCCCCTCCTTGCTCTCCATGAACTGGATGTCATCGATCATCAGCACGTCGATCTCGCGGTAGCGCCGCTTGAACGCGGCGCCGGTGTTGGTGCGGATCGCGTCGACGAACTCGTTCAGGAACACTTCAGTCGAGACGTAGCGCACCTGGTAGTGGGCGTAGTTCTGCTTGACGTAGTTGCCGATCGCATGGAGCAGGTGGGTCTTGCCCAACCCCGCTGCGCCGTAGATGAAGAGGGGGTTGTACGACCGCGCCGGCGTCTCGGCGACCGAGAGGGCGGCAGCGTGCGCGAAGCGGTTCGACGTGCCGGTGACGAAGGCCTCGAACGTGTAGCGCGGATTCAAGTCGGCGGCCGTGCGAGTCGGCATCGGCTCGAGCGGAAGCACCGCGGCCGCCTCGGGGTGCTCGTTCGGGAGCACGCTGTCGAGCAGGTCACGCTGGCCGTCGGCCATGCCGTTGGCCTGGGCGTCCGGCAGCACCTCGATGAACAGCTCGACGCCGGGGAACCCGACCTCGGACAGCGCGTCACGGACCATCGCCTCGTACCGGCCCTGCACGCGCTCCTTCACGAGGGTGCTCGGCACTGCCACGACGAGGAGACCACCGTCGAGGTTCACGGGGCGGGCGTCGGAGAACGTCGAATGCCAGACCGCTTCTGAGACCTGCGCTCGAAGGATCTGGGCCGCGGCGTTCCACAGGTGCTGTGCGTCACTCACCTGCGTGGTTGCCTCCTGATCGACGAACACGTCCACAACCCCGTCCACACCTGTGGATAAGCATGACTACACGCCGTGGTGTTCTGTACGCCTCGATGTGCCGTCGCTCCCCCCCAGACGGGAAGCGGACGCTACCACCGGCCTCCCGAACCCGCGCAAGAGCGGAAAAATCCACAGGGCTCTTTGACGTTGCCCAGGCCTCCCTCTACCCTGAGAGCCAGCGAGACGCCTCGTTTCGCGCGCCCGAACGTCCCCTCCGCGCATCGAGGTACATCGGATGCATCGAGGTACATCGATTGAAGCGCACATTCCAGCCGAACGTTCGGAAGCGGGCCAAGCGCCACGGCTTTCGCCATCGCATGTCGACAAAGGCGGGACGAGCGGTGCTTGCGGCCCGACGTCGCAAGGGCCGGCTTCGCCTGTCCGCCTGAGCCGGCTCAGTGGTCGATCGTCCCATGCCGTCGTGCGACGTCGAGGACGGCGTGTGCGTAGAGGACCGCTCAGCGTGACCTTCCTCCTCTCCGACCCCGCCGCTTCGCCGGCCGCATCCGCCGCCGTCGCCTGGGCCATTCCCCGGCGCGTCGGCGTCGCCGTGACGCGCAACCGGGTGCGTCGCCGCCTCCGCGCGCTGCTCGCTGAAGAGCACCGCACCGCGCCGCTCGCCGCGGGCTCCTATGTGTTTCACGTGGATCCTCCGGCTGCAGCGCTGCGCTTCGACGAGCTGGCGGTCGCGCTCCACGATCTGCTGTCCACGGTGCGCACGAGCGTGACCGCGTGAACCCGACCACTCGCGTCCTTCGCCGGTCGGTGCTGATGTACCAGTCGCTGCGTGCGGGCCGGCCGTCGCCGTGCCGGTTCGTGCCCAGCTGTTCGACGTATGCGCTCGAGGCCCTCGAGACGCACGGAGCCCTTCGAGGCACTGCGCTCGCGGCTCGCCGCGTGTGCCGGTGCCATCCGTGGGGTGGGCATGGGTTCGATCCTGTGCCCGAGAGGAAGGCCGTCTAAGTGTTCGACGCCATCGCCACCGTTCTGGCTTGGTTCTACAGCCTCATCCCCAACTACGCGATCGCGATCGCGCTCCTCACCCTCACGGTGATGCTGCTGCTCACCCCGCTGACCCTCAAGGGCACGAAGTCGATGCTGCAGATGCAGCGGCTGCAGCCCGAGATGAAGAAGCTTCAGCAGCAGTACAAGGGCGATCGGCAAAAGCTCAACGAAGAGATGATGAAGTTCTACCAAGAGAACAAGATCAACCCGCTCGGCGGGTGCTTGCCCCTCTTGATCCAGATGCCGGTCTTCATCGTCCTGTACCGGGTGCTGCACAAGCTCACCGTGATCTGCAGCCCGGCGGCCCACGCCTCGGGCGCCTGCCCGGTCGTGGGGAACTTCAACCCGAGCTACCTCAACCACTCCACTGATCTCTGGAAGGCCCTGACCCAGACGAACCAGATGATGGCGTTCGGGATGGACCTCTCCCACAGCGCCGCGAAGGAGATGAGCGAGTCCTTCGTGGGCGCCATCCCCTACCTGATCCTCATCCTGTTCGTGACGGCGTCCAGCTACATCCAGCAGCTGCAGATCTCGGCCCGAAACAAGAACGGCACCGCGATCAACCCGCAGCAGGCGATGCTCCTCAAGCTCATGCCGGCGTTCTTCGCGGTGATCAGCCTCACGCTGCCCGCCGGCGTCGTCGTCTACTTCCTCGTCTCGAACCTCTACCGGATCGGGCAGCAGGCCTACATCACGAGAGCCTTCTACCGCGAAGACGTGAAGCACGCAGCGGAGGGGAAGGCCATCGGCGCCGCCACCACCACGACAAAGCCGAAGCCCGAACCCAAGGGCGGAGCCAAGGCAGCAGACCCGCCGAAGGCTGTCGCGCCGCCGAAGGGTTCCACCGACAAGCCAACCCCGAAGGGCGGGAGCTCGTCGGCCGGCTCGGCGAACGGGTCGGGCAACGGATCCGAGGCCGCCTCGGCTCGGCCGAAGCCCAAGTCTTCCGGTGCGAGCGCGCGGCCAGCGCCTCGACCGGTGTCCGGCACCTCAGGGAGTCCGGGCAGCTCTGGCGGCACGCCGCCGAGCAACAAGAAGAAGAAGCGCTGACGCCGTGCAGTGGGTCGAGACCACCGGTCGTACGGTGGAGGAAGCATTGGATGCCGCCCTGGATCGCCTCGGGGTCGGCGAGGATGATGCCGAGTGGCTCGTGCTGGAGGAGCCGCGGCCAGGCCTCTTCGGTCGGCTGCGCGGCGAAGCAAGGTTGAGGGTTCGGGTACGCCCGACGACCCCTCCACCCAAGGTCGATCGTCGCGACCGTCGTCGTCGCTCCGGTCGGGACAGCACGTCGGCCGCTCCCGCGAACGGGAACGTGCCGAACGGCGACGAAGCTCGCTCACCGTCCCCGACGGCAAAGCGTCCACCCCGAGAGGAGCGCACCGTGTCTGATCCAGCCCAGCTCGAACGCGAACGAGAGGTCGCGAGCGGGTTCGTCGACGGTCTCGTCGTGGCGTTTGGCCTCGAGGGCGATGTGTCGACCTCGATGGACGAGGACGAGATCGAGGTCGCGGTCGAGGGCGGCGATCTCGGTTTGCTCATCGGCCCGAAGGGCCTGACCCTGGCCGCAATCCAGGAGCTCACCCGCACGGTGGTCCACCGGTCGATGCCCGAGCGCTCGGGTTGGTTGAGGGTTGACGTGTCCGGCTATCGCCAGCGTCGCAAGGAGGCGCTCGAGCGGTTCACCGTGCAGGTGGCCCAGGAGGTCGTCGACAACGGCGAGCGCCGCAGCCTCGAGCCGATGAGTGCGGCTGACCGCAAGATCGTGCACGACGCCGCCCAGCAAGTGTCGGGCGTCGTCACCCTCTCTGAGGGTGAAGAGCCCCACCGCCGGGTTGTGATCACACCTTCGACTGCTGATTGACACGACCACGAGCTCAGCCGTCACCGCACTGCTCGAGGAGGCACAGGTCCGGGGCTTCCTCGGACCGGGTCCCGTCGAGGCCCACGTCCAGCTTGCCGAGACTGGCCGATCGTTGCTGTCTTCCGGGATGGTGGCAGTTGATCTCGGCAGCGGGGGAGGGGCGGTCGGCCTGCCTCTGGCGATGCTCGACCCCGACGTCTCCTGGCTGTTGGTGGAGTCGAGTGCCACCCGAGCGGACTTCCTGCGCCACGCGGTGGGCAGGCTCGGGCTCGAGGCGGCGGTCACGGTCGTCGCGGAGCCTGCCGAGGTAGCCGGACGGGGCGAGGGATCGCGCGGCAGGTGCGACCTGGTCGTCGCCCGGAGCTTTGGGCCTCCGGCCACGACCGCCGAATCCGCGGCACCGTTTCTCCGCGTCGGCGGCATCCTGGCAGTCACGGAACCGCCCGACGAGCAGGTCGATCGGTGGCCGGCCTCGGGGCTCGCCGCGCTTGGCCTCGAGCGTCGCGACAGAGTCGGCGCGTTCCAAACGTTCGAGCAGGTATCGACGTGTCCTGAGCGGTTTGCTCGGCGGACAGGGGTGCCCCGGCAACGGCTGTTGTTCTGAGCGGCTGGTTTGCGGAGGTGGCGCAGGAGGGTGGCGGAGGGGGAGTGGCGTCGGAGAAGGGAGCGTTTCACGTGGAACGATGCTTGACGGTGAGGGCGATCATGTGGAGGATGCAGCAGCGATGAGTGACGAGTCAGCTGTCCCGGCGGAAGGCGGCGAGCCTGCGCCGCTTCCCCCGCCCGCCGCTGAGGCCCGTCCCGTGCGGCCGCTCCCCCGGATCCTCGCCGTTGCCAATCAGAAGGGCGGCGTAGGGAAGACGACCACCGCAGTGAATCTCGGCGCGTGCCTCGCGACCTTGGGGTATCGCACGCTCGTGATCGACCTCGACCCTCAGGGCAATGCTTCCACCGGCCTCGGTGTCAACCCTCGAGAGCTCGAGACTTCGATGTACGAGGTCATCATGCAAGACCTCCCGCTCGATCAGTGCATTGAGCCGACGACGGTCCGTCACCTGTTCGTGGCTCCGGCAAGTCTCGACCTCGCGGGCGCAGAGATCGAGCTCGTCCCCGCGTTCGTCGCGAGCTCAAGCTTCGACGCGCGATCGAGCCTGTGCTCCCCGACTACGACTTCGTGCTGATCGATTGTCCGCCCTCCCTTGGTCTGCTGACGGTGAACGGGCTCGCGGCCGCCGGCGAAGTGATCGTCCCGATCCAGTGCGAGTACTACGCACTCGAGGGTCTGGGCCAGCTGCTGCGTAACGTCGAGCTCGTCCGCAAAAGCCTCAACCCCTCGCTCGAGGTGTCCTCGATCATCCTTGTCATGTACGACGCCCGGACCAAGCTCGCCGATCAGGTCGTGCAGGAAGTCCGGGCGCACTTCGGCGACCGCGTGCAAGACCGTGGTGCCTCGCACGGTGCGGCTCTCGGAGGCGCCCTCGTTCGGACAGCCCATCATCTCCTTCGATCCGACGTCGAGAGGCGCGATCGCGTACAAGGAGCTGGCCAAGGAGGTGAGTGGTGGCGCGCCGCAGCGGGCTGGGTAAGGGCCTGGGTTCACTCATCCCTGCAGGGGCTCCCGTCGAAGGCGGCGCGCTCGACCTCGGTGCCTATCGGGAGCTGCCCGTGGCCTCGATCACCCCGAACCGTCATCAGCCGCGGGCCCACTTCGACGAGGAATCGCTCGTGGCTCTCACGGCTTCCGTGCGGGAAGTCGGCGTGATCCAACCCGTCTTGGTGCGGCCGAGTGGCGACGGGAGCTTCGAGCTCATCGCGGGAGAACGCCGGTGGCGGGCCGCCAAGCGGGCCGGTCTCTCGGTGATTCCCGCGCTCGTGCGCGACGCCGACGAGCTCGCCTCGGTCGAGCAGGCGCTCGTGGAGAACCTCCATCGTGAAGACCTCAGCCCGCTCGAGGAGGCCGGTGCGTACCAACAGCTGATCGAGGACTTCGGCCTCACCCACGACGAGCTGGCCACCCGAGTGGGACGGAGCCGGGTTGCGATCACCAACACCCTCCGGCTGTTCCAGCTCCCGCCGGGCATCCAGCGCCTCGTCGGCGAGGGCCGGCTGTCCGCCGGTCACGCCCGAGCCTTGCTCGGCACTCCTGACCGTGGGTTCCAGGAGGCCCTGGCGAAGCGGGTCGTCGACGAAGGGCTGTCGGTCCGCGCGGTCGAGGAGGCAGTGCGCGCCCGGCAAGGGGCGGTAGAGAAGCCGCCGAGCGACGCCAAGCCCAAGCTGCGGGCGCCGGGGGTGCTCGAGCTCGAGGAGCTGCTTTCCGAGCGGCTCGACACTCGGGTCAAGGTCGACATGGGCGCTCGGCGCGGCAAGGTCGTCATCGAGTTCGCGAGCCTCGAGGACCTCGAGCGCATCTACCGGGCGATGATCGGCGGTCCGAGACCGGAACCCTCCCAACCTGACTCTCGATCTGAGCACGAGGCTTAGTATCCACAAGGTTGGTCACAGCCTGTGTGGAACGGCACCCTCCGCATGAGATGCCATGAAACGCAGTGACGGTTGCGTCAGGGCACCTGCGACGGCTGTTGGCACCAGCGTGTGATGGCCCTGCTCACCGCGAGCGTGAGATCCGGGAGGAGGGGGATCGCGTCGGCGGGCGGCCCGATCGCGTAGTGCACCGCGGGCATGCGAGTCTCACGGAGCACGGCCAGTCGCATGCCAACCGCCGATCCTTGTGGTTGCCCGAGCACGGGTGGCACGAGCTCGTCGAGCATGGTCGCGAGGCGCTTGCCGCCGGCGGACTCGAACCCCGTCGCGGCGTAGTACGCCCCGTGACATCGCTCGTCATCGAAGGCGAGGTCGAGGTACAGCTCGGCGCCGGCCGCGTTCGCCCCCGCCGCCAGCGTCGACCCGTCCGGATGCTGCAGCACGACGACCTCCGCGCCCGCGAGCGCCAGCGCTCTGTGCACCCCTCGGACGAGCACCTCGAGCCCCCCGGGCTCGCCGATTGCCAGATGCCGCCCACTCAACGTCGTCGGGGCGTGGCGCATCGCGGCCCGTTCGCGGACCTCCGACACTCCCTGCGTCGAGCCCGCTCGCGTCGTCAGGCGGTCGAGCACCGACACCGACTCGTGTCCCGCGATGCCGTCCGCGGGGAGGCCGGCGTTGGCTTGGAACTCGGCGAGGGCACGTACCGTCGTCGGTCCGAAGATGCCGTCGATGCGACCCGCATCGAATCCGAGCATGCCGAGGCGCCGCTGCAGCTCGGCGATGTCGTCGCCTCGTTGCATCGGGCGGCGCAGGTACAGGAGGCGATCGCCCAACCGGTAGCCCGCTTCGACGATCGCGGTCCAGGTCTGGCGATCGCATACGCCGTCCGCGTCGAGTCCGCGTGCGACCTGAAACGCGCGCACCGCGGTCTCTGTGGCAGCGCCGAAGAACCCGTGCTCACCAGGGCCGGGGTCGAAGCCGGCAGTCGTGAGTCGACGTTGCAGGTCGCGGACGGCCTCACCCGCCGCGCCGACGCGCAGCGGCAGGCCGTCTACAAGAATTCGCCGAGCTCCTGGACCAGCTGGCCTTTGCCCTTGGCACCGACGAGGCGCTTCTTGGCCTGGCCGTCCTTGAAGACGATGAGCGTGGGGATGCTCATGACGTCGTAACGGCGGGTGACATCGGGGTTGTCGTCGACGTTCAGCTTGACGACCCGCACCTTGTCTTTGTGCTCTGCAGCGATCTCTTCGAGGATCGGCGAGATCATCTTGCAGGGGCCACACCACTCTGCCCAGAAGTCGACAACGACGACTTCAGACGCACTTTGCACCGTCTCGTCGAAAGTGGCGTCGGACACCGACGTGATCTCAGCGGACATTGCGATCCTCTCGAGCCATGGGAGCGGGGGGCGGGAGATGCTCCGGATAGTGAACCATGTGGGTGGTCACAACATTCCGCATGGGTCCGGCGTGGCGGGTCAGGCGTGGCGGGCCTCGAGCCACCGTTCGGCATCGATGGCGGCCATGCAACCCGAGCCCGCGGCAGTGATGGCCTGGCGATACACGTGGTCTTGCACGTCGCCACACGCGAAGACGCCGTTGACGTCGGTCCTCGATCCGTGATGCGTGATCAGGTACCCCGCGTCGTCCATCTCCAACTGTCCCTTGAAGAGCGAGGTGTTCGGCGTGTGGCCGATGGCCACGAACAGGCCGCTCATCGCGAGCTTCGACGGCTCACCGGTCTTCACGTTCTCGACGTGCACCGCTTCGAGCTTGTTGTCGCCCTCCAGATCGGTGACGACGGTGTCCCACAAGAACTCGATCTTGTCATTCGCGTGGGCTCGGTCTTGCATGATCTTCGAGGCCCGCAACGCGTCGCGTCGATGGATGAGCGTCACCTTGCTCGCGAACTTCGTGAGGAAGAGCGCTTCCTCCAAGGCTGAGTCACCTCCGCCGACGACCCCGATCTCGTGGCCCCGGAAGAAGAAGCCGTCGCAGGTCGCGGACGTCGACAGGCCATGACCGATCAGGCGACCCTCGGCTTCGAGGCCGAGCATGATCGACTGGGCGCCGGTCGCGACGATGACCGACTGAGCCCGATGCTCCTGGTCTCCGATCCAGACACCGAACGGTGACTCCGAGAGGTCAACCCGGGTGACCTTGGCCGTGACCAGCTCCGCACCGAAGCGGGCGGCCTGATCGCGGAGCTGCATCATCAGCTCAGGGCCCATGATGCCGCCGGGGAACCCCGGGAAGTTCTCGACCTCGGTGGTGAGCATCAGCTGCCCGCCGGGCTGGTCGCTCGTCGAGGAGGGCTCGCCTTCGATCACCAACGGGTTGAGGTTCGCCCGGGCGGTGTAGATCGCCGCCGTGAGGCCCGCGGGACCGGAACCGATGATGATGACCTCGCGGGGATCGGGCATGGCTCAGCCCACGGCCGGCGCCGCGTGCTCGATCGCCGCCTCCCTGGCTTCGGCGATCGTGGCGCGCCCTCGCTGCGTCCAGAGCACGAGACCGGCGACGAAGAACACGGCCCCGAGCACGACGTAGGTGACCCAGACCTCTCCCGGCAGGTAGTTGTTCAGGAGGCGGATGAGGCACACCACGAGCATGATCAGCGACGCCACGATGAGGGTGCCGCCCACGAGCGCGTAGACGACGGCGCGGGCGATCGTCAGCACCGGCTTGGTGGTGCGGTCGCGCACTGTCGTGATGAGCTGTTCGATGCCCGTCGCCGCCTGCGCGGGCCAGTCGCCCTCGAGGATGGGGATCGGGATGTGGCCGTCCGGCTCCGGCATGGCGCGGAGCGTATCGGAGGATTCGCTCAACCGAGCAGGTCGAGGACCTCACAGGTCGGGTCGGCCACGACGACGATCCCTCGAGCCCCGCTCGGATCGACGAACAGGAGCGCACGCGCCGGGCGGCCTTGCCAGGTCAACGTGACGTTGTCGGTGAGCGTGCCGAGGTCCGCGGTCGAGGCCGCCCGCGCCTCGGCCTCGCATGTCAGCGGAGCAGCGCCGGATGCCTTCGCGGTGAACGCCTCCGGCCCGAGCGCGGTGCGGAGGGCGTCCTCGTCGGCGAAGGCACCGAGACCGCGTGTGAGGCGGGGAGGGGCGCCGCGGGCGCCGCGGCCTCGCTTGCCGCTCCGCCCGCGTCCGCCGAAGCGCGCAACGGGACGGTACTGGTCGCCGCGGTGTCGCCGGCGGCGGTCGTCGGTGTGTCGTCGCCTCGAGTGACCAACGCGACGGCGCCGATCAGCACGATCACCGCTGCTGCCGCGCCGAGCAGCGCGGGCTTGAAGCGGCGGCTCGAGGCGGGTGGCGCGGCTCGGGGTCTCGATCGGGGTCTCGACCGGAAGGTCGAACTCGGCGAGCGCGGCCGCGACGGCCCGCTCACGGGCCACCTCGTCGATCGGCAAGGGCGCGGCGACGGCCTGCGACGCGCCGCGGAGCTGCTCCATACGTTCGCCCAGATCGGCATCGACCGTCTGCGGGCGCGGGATCTCACCGTCGAGCAGAGCACTCGCGAGCTCGTCATTGGACATGGGCTGGTCGGTCATCGCTACCCCGTTGGACGTTGGGTCGGGGGATCGGGGTTCCCTGCCAGGCGGGCGGCGACGGCGGCACGCCCGCGGGCGATGCGCGACCGGACCGTCCCCGCCGGGATGCCCAGGACCTGGCCGATCTCGGCGTAATCGAGCTGGCACACGTCTCGGAGGACGACGGCGGCACGGAAGTCGGGAGGAAGCTGCGCGAGAGCAGCATCGATGTCGAGGCGGTCCCCGACCTGCTCGTCGAGCAGCGGGACGTCGTCGATCGGGTCGGCTGCGGGGGATCGGCCATCGGACCAGTCACTGCCCCCGAGGCCGGGCAGGGGCCGGCGGCGCTGGCGTCGCAGCTCGTCGAGGCACACGTTCGTCGTGACGCGGTAGGCCCAGGTCGAGAACTGCGCACGCCCGTCGAAGCGCGGGAGGCCCCGCACGACCGCGATCAATGCCTCCTGCGCGGCGTCGGCTCCGTCGGCCTCGGACCCGGTGATGCGACGGCAGAGCGCGAAGATGCGGTCGTAGTGCCGGCGCAAGAGCGCGTCCATCGCAGCGCGATCGCCCGCTTGCGCGGCGCTCACGAGCTCGCGGTCGTCGGCCACTGTCGTGATGGCGGGACTGTAGCGAGCCGTCGTGTTCGGGCTTCGGTTTGTCACCGGCTCAGGTGGCCGGTGCGGGCGTCGACGGGTGCCCAGGGCGAGCCTGGCGACGGCGTAGCCGTCGCTCGCTGCGCAAGTGGTGGATCCACCAGCCCGCGAGGAACAGGCCGGCGCCGATCGAGAGCACGAATCCCACACCCGAGACGGCGGTCGATCGCACGGTGAGACGTTCGGTCGCGATCGGCAGGGTGCCGTCCGGCGAAGTCAGCTGCACGTCGAGCGGGAACGTGCCGCTCGCGCGCGCCTTCACCTTGAACGTGACCGTCGTGTTCACGTCATCGAGGGTGACCACCTGTGCGGCGCCGTCCGGGAAGTCGAGCTTGGGGCTCGTCACGAGCACCCGCACTCGCAACGGCGTTGGCGAGGTGCTCCGGATCGTCAGCGGCACGGTCGCGGATCGAGAGGTGAGCGTCACCGACTGGCGGGCGGGCGCACGCAGGAACGACGTCTGCTGGTTGATCTCGGCATCGACGGCACCGAGGTACGCAGCCCTGCGGTCGCTCGTGAGGTCGTCGGCGCTCGAGACGAGGAGCCGGTGTCGAGCTGAGTCGAGCAAGGGATCGGTCTCGTCGACCATCGTCGAGAAGCCCGTGAGGCGTTGTCGAGTCCGCGTGAGCGCAGGACCGTACGACCCCAGTGACGCCGTCGAGGGCTCCGCGAGCGAGCGAACGACCGGATGCCCGGCGTCGTCGACCGCGCGAGGCACCGTGCGGAAGTAGTCGTCGATGGTCACGGGCGTGAGCATGGGCGAGGACGCGAGGCCGTCGAGGAGCGTGTCGAGGAACGCTGCAGACGGCGTCCAGTCAGTCGGGGGGGCGACGACGGTGCCGCGCTGGAGGCTCGGGCTGTCGAAGTAGAGCTGGGACAGGTCGGCCAGCAGGTGCGTCGCAGCGAGCACGGGATCGCTCGGCTCGTCGAAGTGCCGCGCCAGCCCGCCGTCGATGAAGCTCGTGCTCGGCACGGTCACATCGTCGGTCGTCAGCACCGCGGGACGAGTCAGCGTGAACGGCAGGTCGGTGGGAGTGAGGAGGTCCTCGCGCAGCACGACCTGATCGACGCCCGCGTCGCGCAGGCCCCGCAAGCCGCTCGCGTCGAGCGGCGCATCGGCGATCCAGGTACGCCCGTCGGGACGCGCCGGCGCGAGGACCTGGGCCAGGGTGTCGCTGCCGGTGCGCAGCTGGGTCGTCAGCTCGTCGGCGAGGCCATCTCGGAGCATCGCTGCCGGATCGACAGCCACATACGGGCCAGCGACGACCTCCCGGTTCCCGATCGACTGCCGCAGCGAATCGAGCAGCCGACGGTCCTCTGTCGACGTGCTCGCGTCGAGCGCGGTGAGCGTCTCCGGTCGTGGGACGATCGTCAGCGGGATCGTCGGGTGGGTCGCGAGCGCGGCGATCAACGTGGTCAGCGCGCTGTGATCTTCGTCGGCCATCTGGCTCGTGCCGTCCGGCGCGAGCGTGGGCGCAGCCGCGAGGGAGACGACCATCGAGACCGACAACGGCTTCGCGCCGACGAGATCGGTCGTGCGCACGAGGTCGGTCGTGAACCCGTCGATCTCGTCTCCGTCTTCGTTGCGGACCTCGATGCGCACCGGGTACACGCCGTCGACTCGAAGCCGAGTCCTGTTTGCTTGATTGGTGTCGCTGAGGGGCACGCTGACGACGATGTTGCCCCGTGCATCCCGAGGCAGGTCGCCGATGGGACGAGAGATCGTGGCGAGCGACGAGCCGAGCTCACCATCGAGCGACGCTTGGAACAGCGATCGCGAACGCAGGCGCTGGTAGATGACGACCGCGATCTCACTGCCAGTTGGCGCCTGCTGGTCGAGGTGCACGGTCACGTCGAGCCGGCCGTTCGGCGCGATCCACAGGTTCTGCGACACGAGCGCCAGTCGGACCGCGCCCGAAGCGTCGCTCTGACGGAGCCCTTGCGCCGACGATGGTGCGACGGCGGCGAGCGACAGGAGAGCGCCGAGCGCGCCGACGACGAAGGGCAGCGCCGCGCGCCGACCTCATTGCCGCACCTCGGCGGCGAGAGGCAGCTTCAGCACTGCGAGGCCGCCGGGATCGGGGACGAAGCCGAGGCTGAGATAGAGGCGGTACGCCCGTTCGTTGCTGACCTGCGTGTTCACCAACACTCGCTCGGCGTGATGTCGTCGCAGCCAGTGGAGCGCGTCGACCGCCATCGCGCGGCCGAGGCCCTCGCCTTGATGGCTGGGGGCGACCGCGAGTCGTTGCAGGTAGCCGGCGGCGCCGGCGCGACCGGTGAGCGCGTAGCCGACGACCTCAGCGCTGCGCGCGTCGACGACGCGGAGGCGGCGCACCGGTGTCGCCGCCATGGCGTGGAGAAGCCCGTCGCGTCCGAGCCGCCAGAACTCGGTGAAGGCGGCGCGGTCTGTGGCGGTGATTCCGGGCCAATCCTCCCGTCGAGCGCGGCGTGGCTTCGGACCACGCCGCTCGGGCACGGTCGCCATGTCGTGGACGAGCAGGTGCAAGCGCTCGTGCAACACGAAGCCAGCGTCGCGGAACGGCTCTTGCTCGGCAGGTGCCAACGCCACCGTGATCGCCTGCTCGAAGCCGTCCGCAGCGAGGTGCCTCACGGTGGACTTGATCGTGCTCGGTAGCGGAAGCGGGCCGCCCGGCACGGGTGCCAGCTGGGCCACGGTCATCGACAGGTCGTCGTTGGGCCACGCGGAGATGCGCAGGCCATCGGCATTCCGGCGCATCGTCACGCCGGGCGCGCTCGAAGGGCCTCGCGCATCCTTCACACGGCTCAACGGTACTCTCGCCCTAGTGGCGATCCTGTTCGCGACCCATCCGAGGTTCAAGGACCACGCCACGGGAGACGGCCATCCCGAACGTCCCGCCCGCCTCGATGCGGTGCTCGCCGGCGCCGCGTGGGCCGGGGTCGCTGACGATCTCGTGGCCCTCGAGCCCCGTCTCGCGACGAGAGCGGAGCTCGAGCGGGTGCATCCCGCCCGTTTCCTCGACGCCCTCGAGCGGCTCTGCGAGAGCGGTGGCGGTCGCATCGACGCCGACACCCGAGCGAGCGAAGCGTCGTGGGACGCGGCACGACTCGCCGCAGGCGCAGGCCTCTCGTCGATCGAGTCACTCGATGCAGGCGGTGCGTCGGCGTCGTTCTGCGCGGTGCGTCCGCCCGGACATCACGCGACACCGACGCGCGCGATGGGCTTCTGCCTCTTGAACAACGTCGCCATCGCGGCCGCCGCTCTCGCCGAGCGAGGCGAGAGGGTCGTGATCGTCGACTACGACGCCCATCACGGCAACGGCACACAGGACTGCTTCTATCGTGATCCTCGGGTCATGTACGTGTCCTTTCATGAATACCCGTTGTATCCGGGTACGGGCGCGCTGTCAGAGGTCGGTGAAGGCGAAGGCCTCGGCACCACGATCAACTTCCCGTTCCCCGCGGGGACGACGGGCGACAGCTACCGGGCCGCGATCGACGATGTGCTCGCCGGCGCGATCGGCGCGTTTCGCCCGACGTGGCTGATCGTGTCCGCGGGCTTCGACGGCCACCGCCGTGATCCGCTCACCGGCCTCGCGTTGAGCGCGGGCGACTTCGCCGACATCACCGCGCAGCTGATCGGGCTCGTCCCCCCGGGCCGGCGGCTCGTCTTTCTCGAGGGCGGCTACGACCTCCAGGCCCTCGCCGACTCGACGGCGGCGTGCCTCGGCGCGCTGGCAGGTGTCGAACACCATCCCGAGCGACCGACGAGTGGCGGCCCGGGGGCGCCGGTCGTGGCCGCGGTGCAACGGATACGGGCGTCGATCGACGAGGGCTCTCAAGGGTGACCCTCCCCCGGCCGATGTCCACCTGACCGTCTAGGAGGAGGAGTCGTGCCCGACCTGACCCAGCTCTTGCACCACCTGCTCGAGCGTCGCGGATCTGATCTCCACCTGAAGGTCGGATCGCCGCCCTACATCAGGGTCGACGGTCACCTCGAGGCCGTGCCCGCGGAGTCCTGCTCGGCCGGCGAGCTCGAGCGGATCGTGCAGGAGCTCGTACCGGCAGAGCGCAAAGACGAGCTCGCGGAGCACGGGCAGGCCGACTTCGCACACAGCGTCCCGGGTCTCGGGCGCTTCCGTGTCAACCTCCACCGCCAGCGCGGCAGCTACGGCGTCGTGGTGCGGCGGGTGCAGCCCGGCATGCCCTCTCTCGATCAGCTCAACCTGCCGGTCGCGTTGCGCCGGCTGTCAGAGGAGCGCGACGGACTGATCATCGTCTCCGGTTCTCCCGGGTCGGGTCGCTCGACGACTGTCGCGATGCTCGTGGATCGCATCAACGAGAACCGCGCCGCGAACATCGTGACCATCGAGGACCCGATCGAGTTCCTCCACATCGACAAGCGATCGATCGTCACGCAGCGCGAGGTCGGCTCTGACACCCCGAGCTTCGCGGAAGGCGCCGGCGCGGGTGCTGCGCCAAGATCCCGATGTCGTCTTCCTCGGTGAGATGCCCGACCCCGAGACGGCCGCGGCCGCACTGCTCGCCGCGTCGAACGGCCGGCTCGTCCTTGCCGCCATGGCGACGACGCCCGCACCCGAGGTCATCGAGCGCATCGTCGACTTCTTCCCTCCTCACCAGCAGCGCCAGACGCGCCAGACGCTCGCCGGCTGCCTACGCGGGCATCGTGTGTCAGCGCCTGGTCGAGCGCGCCGACGGGCGAGGACGAGTGCCCGCAGTCGAGGTGCTCATGTCGACGCCGCGTGTGGTCGAGCTCATCGCAGATCCCGCGCGCGCCGAAGGCAGCCTCGAGCAGGCGATCGCCGAAGGCGAGTACTACGGCATGCAGACGATCGACCAGAGCCTGTTCCAGCTCTTCCGAGAAGGCCTCGTCGGGCTGCGTGATGCACTCGGCGCCGCCACTCGTCCCGAGGATCTCCGGATCGCGATCCAGACCTCGGGCATGGCCATGAACTGAGAGCCCAGCACTGAGCCCCAGAGGCGAAGAGGGCGCGCCGTTAGGCTCCGCCTCGTGATCCCCGATCGGCTCGAGCCGGTGTTGGCCGAGCTTCGGCCGCTTGCCGACCGCTTCGTGGCGGCGGGCCATCACGTGTACCTCGTCGGTGGCACCGTCCGTGACCTGCTGTTGGGTCGGGAGATCACCGGCGACTACGACCTCACCACGGACGCGCGGCCACCCGACATCAAGCGGCTGTTGGACGGATGGGCTGACGCGATCTGGACCCAGGGGGAGCGCTTCGGCACGATCGGCGCGCGCAAGGGAGACCGGTCCTACGAGGTCACGACTCACCGGGCCGAGGCGTACCACCCCGATTCGCGCAAGCCCGATGTGGCGTTCGCCGACGCGATCGAGTCGGATCTGTCTCGCCGCGACTTCACCGTCAATGCGATGGCCTTGGCGCTGCCGGAGCCCCGTCTGATCGACCCGTTCGACGGGGCCGCCGACTTGGCCGCGGCCCGGCTGCGCACGCCGCTGTCGGCTGCGGAGTCGTTCACCGACGATCCGCTCCGCATGTTGCGCGCGGCCCGATTCGTCGCGGGGTACGACCTGAAACCAGACGAGGGAGTGACCGAGACGATCCGTGCGCTGCGCGGTCGACTCGAGATCGTGTCGGCCGAACGGATCAGAGACGAGCTCGACAAGCTGTTGACCGTCGATCGTCCGAGTGCCGGTCTCTGGCTGCTCGTAGAGACCGGGCTGTGCGACGAGTTCTTGCCCGAGCTCACCGCGATGCAGCTGGAGCAAGACCCCATCCACCGACACAAGGACGTGCTCGCACACACGATCGCGGTCGTCGAGAACGTGACGCGTGCGCGGGCCGGCGCGAGCTTCCGCATCGTGCGTCTCGCCGCGCTGTTCCATGACGTCGGGAAGCCGAAGACTCGATCATTCGCCCGCGGCATGGTGTCGTTCCACCATCACGAAGTCGTGGGCGCTCGCATGACCCGCGAGCGCATGCAGGCACTGAGGTACTCGACGGAGGACACCGAGGCCGTGACGCAGCTGGTCGAGCTGCACCTGCGATTCCACACCTACCAGATGGGATGGACGGACAGCGCGGTGCGTCGTTACGTCCGTGACGCGGGCCCGCTGCTCGACGAGCTGAACCTGCTCACGCGGTGCGACTGCACCACGCGCAACGAACGAAAGGCGCAACAGCTCTCGGCCCGGATGGACGAGCTCGAGCGGCGCATCGCAGAGCTCGCCGAGAGCGAGGAGCTCGCGGCCATGCGTCCCGAGCTCGACGGCCACGCGGTCATGCAACATCTCGGGCTGAGGCCGGGCCCCGATGTCGGTGCCGCACTCGACTTCCTGCTCGAGCTGCGTCTCGACGAGGGGATCCTCGGTGTCGACGAGGCGACGCGCCGGCTCGACGAGTGGTGGGCCGCACGCGTGCCGACGGTCTAGAGGCCGAGCTTTCGGCCCCGCATCACGAGGGTCGCCGGCACGAGCGTCGGCGGCGAGGTGTGCGGGGGTTCGGGCTCGAGCAGCGTGTCGACTTCGAAGTTCGCACGCTGCAGGCCGCCGTAGAGGTCGGCGATCGTGTGCGGATGCTCGAGGACGGCGGTGCCGTCGGTGGCGACGCTCTCGACCGGTCGGGTGTCCCAATACGACCGTGTGCCGAGGCGCCGAGCGGGATGCACGACCGAGAACACGAACGGCGCGCCGGCCTTCAGCACGCGGTGCACCTGGCGGAACACCCGGCCGGTGTCGGCGACGAAGCTGAGCGCCGACGCGCTCGTAGGCCACGTCCACTGACGCGGGCGGCAGGAACGCGAGGTCGGCGAGGTCGGAATGACGCAGCTCGACGCGCATCTCCTCGTCCTCCACGAGTCGTCGCGCGTAGGCGAGCTGATCTGCGGAGTGGTCGACTCCGACCACCTTCGCGCCGCGTCGCGCGAACGCGACGGTGCTCTCACCGCGCCCGCATCCGAGATCGAGCAGCCGCTTCCCCGCGACGTCACCACAGAGGCGCAGCTCGTCGTCAGTCGGGACCATGAGCCCATCTTCGTCGGTGCAGCGCGACGAGCGGGGGACACCAGATCTCGCGCAGTACCCTGATCCGGTGACGTTCCGGCCGGAGGCGTTGAGAGGTGCGAACAGCACTGGCCCCGGCGTCATCGACTACCGCCTCGCCCGCCGAGCGCTGCTCACCGAGTATCGCAAGGGCCGCCTCGCCCGCCATCAGGTGTGCGACGCGCATCCCGAGCTCATCAGGGCGGCCCGCGAAGTCGGTTCACCGACTCGTGTCGAGTGTCCCGTGTGCACCGAGCGCGCTGGCGAAGGCACGACGATCGTCCTTGTCACGTACGTGTTCGGTCCTCGTCTCCCTGCGCACGGACGGTGCATCACGGCCAAGACCGAGCTGGCCAAGCTCGACCAGCGCAACGACGTGCTGACGGCCTATGTCGTCGAGGTCTGCCCCGAGTGCCACTGGCACCACCTGACGAGGTCGTACTCGCTCGGCCGCAGCACTGCTCGTCGCCGCGGCTAGCCCCACGGCGAGCCCGTCAAACCTCTTCGTGTGGGTAGTGCGTGCGGCACGAGAAGCACCAGCGCTCGACCTCGGTGAGCTTCTTCTCGCTGCCCGGCGTGTCCCATGCCTCGGGCACGATGTAGACCCGGTGCACCTCGACGAGCTCGGGGTCGTCGCGCCCACAGCTGTCGCAGGTGGGCAGCTCGGTCATCGCGCTCACGCTATCTGGCGCAATTCGGCCCGCCCTCTCTAGGCTTGCCCTACCGCCGGCAGCCCTGGGGCGCTGGACGGGAAGGAGGACGGCCATGGCCGCATCGATGGCATCCGCGACGGTGCCCGCTGTACGCGCCCGCAAGGGTGGCGCTCCACTCGTGATGGTGACCGCATACGACGCGCCGACCGCGCGGATCGCGGACCGAGGTGGTGTCGACCTGATCCTGGTCGGCGACTCTGTAGCGATGGTGGTGCTCGGATACGAGGACACCTTGCAGCTGACGGTCGACGACATGGCGCACCATGTCGCCGCGGTCGCTCGAACCCGGCCGAACGCGCTGCTCGTGGGTGACTTGCCGTGGATGAGCTACCACGTGTCGGTGCCCGACACCGTGCGCAACGCGGCCACGCTCATCAGGGCCGGCGCACAAGCGGTGAAGCTCGAAGGCGGGCGCAAGCGCGTGCAGACGATCGAAGCACTGATCGACGCGGAGATCCCCGTGATGGGACACATCGGGCTCACGCCGCAGTCGTTGCACGTGATGGGCGGCTTCAAGGTGCAGGGTCGCACGGCTGAGGCAGCGCGTGCGTTGGTCGACGACGCGAAGGCGCTCGCGTCCGCGGGCTGCTTCGCGATCGTGCTCGAGGGCGTTCCGGACGCGGTCGCCGCCCTCGTCACCGATTCCGTGTCCGTGCCGACGATCGGCATCGGCGCGGGGAGTGCGTGCGACGGGCAGGTGCTCGTGCTGCACGACCTCCTCGGTCTCGAGGATCGTGTCGCGCCGAAGTTCGTGCGACGGTACGCCTCCCTCGAAGCAGACGGTGTCGCAGCTGTTGCCGCGTTCGCCGCCGATGTGCGCGCGCGGCGGTTCCCTGACGACGCCGAGAGCTATCACCTCGCTGACGACGTGGCCGATGTGCTCGGCCTCTACTCGGCCGCGCACTGACCTCGCGCTCGCAGCATCGCCGCGAGCCGCGAGACTCAGCGAGATGCGTCGTCGACTTGCGGTGCTCGCAGCCGTCTTCGTGGTGCTCGCCCTCCCCGCGTGCGGCGGAGGCGATGACTCCGGGGCGACGTCGGGAACGTCGGCAACCACTGTGGATGTCGGGGCGGGAACGACCGCGGTCGGCACCGTCGTTCCGACGGGCTTCGACACCGTCGGGGTGAAGATCCGCGACGCGGGAGGTGCCGTGCACAGCCTGTGCCTCTGGTTGGCCGACACCACGGCGAAGCGGGAGCAGGGACTCATGTCGGTGACGAGCCTCGGCGGCAAGGACGGGATGCTCTTCGCGTTCGACCAGGACGTCAACGAGCAGTTCTGGATGTTCCAGACGGTCATGCCGCTGTCGATCGCATTCTTCGATCAAGGGGGCCAGCTCGTGTCGTCGACCGAGATGGCGCCGTGCCCGGGGGCCTCGAACACCTGCCCGAGCTATCCGGCCGCGGGGCCGTACCGCGACGCGATCGAGGCGCCCGCAGGGGGATTGGAGAGCCTGGGGATCGGCCCCGGCAGCGCGATCGTCGAGCGAGGTCAGTGCCCCGCGTGAGGGCGAAGGTCAGGCGGTCGGCGGGTCGGTGAACTGCTGGCCTTGACGCGAGACGTGCTCGGTCCAGGCGAGGCCATCCCAGTAGCGCATCTCGTAGCGCCCAGACGGATCGGGATACCAACCGGCCGGGGTGTGTGTGATGGCAACGGTCGCGTTCGACGGGGTTGCGGCGGCGGCGACGACAGGCTGTGAGGCTTCGATCGGTGTGACCGCGGCAGGCGCTGCAGCAGCGGCAGCGGGGGCGACGACCACCGCAGGTGCTTCGACGACAGGTGCTTCGGCAGCGGGCGCCGCCGCGGCCGGCGAGCCCTCGCGGCGCAGGATCGCGTGCACCCGTCCACCGCTCTCCACGACGGAGACGACTTCCCACCCGCTCGCCGCGTGCGTGTTCAGGTCGGTGACGAGACTGCTCGGATCGGCGCTGCTGACTGCGGTGAACTCAGGCATGGCGTGACGCTACAACGCGCGGCGTGGGTGTGTAGGCCTGTGGATTCACGAGACGAGGGCGAGGACGTCGATCCCGGCGGTGCCGCCGTCGTGCACCACGTGGCCATCGCGGAGGGCGACGCATCGATCGACTCGGTTCACGAACTCGAGCTCGTGCGTCGCCACGACGAGCGCCGCGCCGTCTCGGTGCACCGCGTCGAGAAGCTCGAGGAGCGCGACCTTTCCCGTGGCGTCGAGGCCGACGAAGGGCTCGTCGACGAGCAAGACGTCGAAGGGCCGCACGAGCGCCAACGCGATCGCTGCCTTCTGGCGCAGACCTCGGCTGAAGCGGGTCGGCAGATCGTCCGCACGGTCGTAGAGGCCGACGTGCCCGAGGAGGTCTGCCGCGCGCTGCTCCCAGTCTTCGACGCCGTGCAGGCGCGCGGTGTACTCGAGGTGCTCCCACACGCTGAGGTCGTCGTAGAACGTGGGGGTGTCGGAGAGGAACGAGGTCGCCGCTCGAGCCCCGATCGATCCGATCGGATGTCCCCCGACCTCCGCGGACCCTGAGCTGGCTTCGAGCAGGCCCGCGAGCATCCGGAGCAGGGTCGTCTTGCCCGACCCGTTGTGCCCGATGAGCACGACGGCGTCGTTGACACGGATGCGCAGATCGAGGGGAGCGAGCGCCTGGGTGTCGCCGTAGGACTTCTCGAGCCCGGAGGTCGACAGCGCCGGGGGCGGGCCGGTCGGCTGGGTCGCGGCGACTCCTCGGGCTCGGGGTCGCCTGCGCGTGGTCACGATGCTGCCCCTGTCTGAGAGCGCGCGGAGGACTGCGCTGCGCTCTGTTCGATGAGGTTGCGCCAGCCGCGGTGGATCGCCTCGCGGTAGCGGACCCAGACCGCGGTGCCCCCGCCAGCGATGACCCCGACCGCACCGACTGCCGCGGCCGCGGCGACGGGGTCGGCGTCGTGCTGGTTGGCGACGCGGGCGATGACAATCGGCGCGAGCCCGATCAGCGCGAGCAGGATCGGCCACACCGCTCGGAGCACGATCTTCATGCCGGCCACCTCGGGCGGCAGCAGCTGGTTGCCTTCGGGTGCCGGAGCCGGTGCCCCCATGACGACGCTGGCAACTCCCCCACTTCCCGCCGCGAGCGCCGCGGGGACGACCATCACCGCGGCGATCTGGAACGCAGTCGTCGAGGGGTCGACGAGCACACCGACCAGTGCGGCGACGATCGTCACGACGACCATCACGATCGCACCGCACGCGAGGTGGCGGACGAGCAGGGTGCCGGTGTCGACGGGGAGCGCACTCGACAGGTCGGCTTGGTCGACCTGTTGCGCGAGTGGCTCGAACGCGTCGATCGCGGCGATGAAGAGCGCGAGGCCGCCGACGATGACGAGCGGCGTCGTGCCCGCCCACGTGGCCCGCACGCACAGGCCGGCGGCGACAGCGAGCAGCGCGAGGCGACCGATGCGTGCTGCAGGGAACCGGAACACCCCTTGCCAGTCGTGTCGCCACACGGGAAGCCGCCGTCCGACGCGGCGCAAGTGGATCCACGGCTTGACGCGTGGCCGATCCTGGGCGAGCTGGCGGCGCAGCACGATCACCGTGCGGAGGTCTTGGACCGTCACCGCGAACCGCAGCTGACCCACGAGGCTCGTGCGCCGTTCGGCCGATTCCACCGACAGTCCGCCGAGGGAGCGCATCCCGAGCGCGAGCAGCGCGGCGATGCCGATCGCTCCCAGCAGATCGATCGGATGGGTGCGCAGGGGCCAGAGCGCGATGCTGCCGATCGTCGACGTCGGCCCGGGGACGATCTCGGCAAGATCGAGCGCCGCCCACGTGATGACAAGAGCGCCGAGCAGCGTCGCGGCCGGCGACGGCAGACGCCATCCAGATGCACTGAGTGCTGCCCCGACGAACAGCACCGCGATCAATGCACCCGCGATCGCCCCGCTCGCGACCCACGCCAGAGGCGTGCCGGGCAGGCGCCGCACGGCGAGCTGCCCGGCGACTGCACCCACGACGGCGCCCACGAACAAGGCGAATCGGAGCTGGCGCAGCACCGGGCTGCGCAGCGCGCCACGCCGGTCGACGGGGGCGAGCAGCACGAAGCGCACCTCAGCCGGCTCGAGAGCAAGTGGGCCACCCCGGCTGCCCGAGCGCAGGCCGGCGGCGAGCGCCAACGCCGCGATGAGACCGATGGCGGCGGGGCCGTGCTCACGGACGTTGGCGACGCCGCTCGCAGTGAGCTCGGAGTCTCCGACGAGGCTCGAGAGAAAGAGGACGACGACCGTGCCGACGATGCCGGCGACGTACGCGTGGTAGGCCGCGTCGAGCCAGTCGACCTCGGCGATTCGCTTGCGGCGGCGCCTGCGTCGCAGGTCGCGCACTGCCTCCATCGAGCGTTCGAGCGCGAGCGTGTCGGTCACCGTCGGGCGACGCTAGCGAGCAGTCCCGCCCGCTTCAGAACCGGTGGCCGCACGGCGCTCCGGATCTGCGCTCCAGCCCGACCATGACGACACGAACAGTCGAGCCGGTGCGAGACCCGCGATCTCGACGGCGAGCACCGCGACGCAGGCGGTGACCCCCGAACCGCAGTAGGCGACGACCTCCGTGGCGCCGCCCTTGCGGCCACTCGCGCCGACCGCGGCCAGCCGCTCGCGAAGCTCGGCTGGCGAGCGGAATCGACGGGTCTCGGGATCGACGAGCTCGAGCCACGGCAGGTTCTGTGCGCCCGGGATGTGTCCGGCTCGCGGGTCGACGGGCTCGACCTCGCCGCGATAGCGCTCGCCGGCGCGAGCGTCGATCGCGATCACCGCGGCGTCGTCGAGCTCGGCACTCAATCGATCGGCGTCCACGATCGCCTCCGATGGCCAGGCGCGTGGCGTGAACCGCGACGGGGTCGTCGCCGGCGGTCGTTCGGTTGACGGGGGACCGACCGACAGGGGACCGGTCCAGGCTCCGATGCCGCCGTCGAGGAGTGCCGCGGGCTCACCGAGCGCGCGGAGCATCCACACGAGCCGGGACGCAGTGCTTCCCCCGGTGTCGTCGTACGCGACGACCGGCGTGCCGTCGCCGATGCCGAGCCCGCTCATCACGGCGGCGAACGCTCGTGGCTCGGGAAGGGGGTGCCTCCCCGCGACGCCACCCGCCCGGCCGGACAGGTCGATGTCGAGATCTACGAAATGGGCCGAGGGGATGTGGCCGGCGTCGTATGCCCCGCGGCCGCTGCGGCCGTCGAGGTACCAGCGCACGTCGCACACGACTACGTCAGACAGGTGGTCCGCGAGCCAGGCCGCGTCCACAAGAGGGCCAAAGGTGGAGGATGATGCCTGCACGCAGGGAACCTTCGCGCGGCGACGGTCGTAGAACCCTGTTGGTGAGCAGAATTGCTCGCCCCCGCCCCCCACCCGGTTCGAGATGATCACCCCAGACACCGCTGAGCTGTTCTTTGCGCTCCTCACCGTCCTCGCCAACGTCGCCGTCCTGGGAGGTGCCGCGCTCTGGGTCGCGGCCCGGTGGTCAAAGGGAGCGGCTGTCCTGCTCGACGACACACGGGCCGAGCTCGCTCGCTTCGGGGTGCCCCTCGCGTTCGCCGTGGCCGCTACCGCGATGCTGGGCAGCCTCTACTTCTCCGAGGTCGCCCACTTCGTGCCCTGCACGTTGTGCTGGTACCAGCGGATCGGGATGTACTCCCTCGCGATCATCTTGTTCGTGGCCACGCTGCGCAGAGACCGAGGCATCCGCGTCTACGGCATCGTCCTCGCGCTCGTCGGCCTGCCCATCTCGATCTACCACTACTTGGTCGAGTGGTATCCGAACCTCGAGACGAACGTGTGCTCGACCGGTTTGTCGTGCTCGATCGTCTGGTTTCGCAGTCTCGGCTTCATGTCCCTCGCGTACATGGCTGGATCGGCGTTCGCGCTGATCGCTCTCGTGCTCGCCCTCACTCCCCCCAAGGAGCTCGCATGACCTCTCGATCGGCTCAACACCGCGACTCGTCATTGGTTCGCAAGGCTCACGAGCCTTCTTCTCGGCGCTGGTTGATCCCCGCGATCATCGGCGGCGTGGTCCTCGTGCTCGCGGTCATCGCCGTGCTCTTCGCGGGCGGAGGCAGCAGCAGCAAGGCGATCGCCGGAGAAGTGCAAGACGTGACGGTGCAAGGCACGGCGCTGCCGACCCTCGCGGGCTCAGGGAGCGATCCCGCAGTGGGCATGACGATCCCGACGCTCACCGGGAAGTCGTTCGACGGCACGCCCGTCACCGTCGGCCCGACGGGCTCGCCGCAGCTGATCCTGTTCGTCGCCCATTGGTGCCCCCACTGCCAGCGCGAGGTGCCGTTGCTGAGCGAGTGGATGAAGGGCGGCGGCATGCCCGCCGGCGTGCAGCTCACGACGATCGCGACCGGGACCTCGCCCGACGCTCCGAACTACCCGCCCTCCGCGTGGCTCGCGAAGAACAATTGGCCGAGCCCGATCATGGCGGACTCTGCGAATTCCGACGCCGCGAACGTGTTCGGACTGCCGGGCTATCCATACTTCGTGTTGGTGGACGGTGACGGAAAGGTCGTGGCCCGGACGAGTGGTGAGATCACGACCGATCAGCTCGAGACGCTGTTGCAGCAGCTCGTCGCGCCAGCGAACGGCTAACGACCTGCGGTGAGGATGACGCGTGTCGGCCTCGCCGTGGTCGTCGTGGTCGTGGCGCTGGTGGGCATCGCGTCGCCCGCCTCCGCGCACGCCCAGCTCGTCTCGACCAATCCGGCGAACGGCGCGCATGTGGCGCCCGCGCCTTCCCAGGTCTCGCTGCGCTTCAGTGAGAACGTCTCGCTGAAGCTCGGCGGCGTGCGCGTCCTCGACACCGATGGCGAGCGAGTGGACAAGGACGACGCCAAGGCGACCGGCGACACGGTGACGGTGAGCCTGCGCGACGGGCTCGGGAATGGTCCGTATGTCGTCGCGTGGAATGTCGTGTCGGCGGACAGCCACCCCGTGAATGGGGCCTTCACGTTCGTCGTCGGAGCCGGCGCGGGCGCCTCGGAGGACGAGGTCGCGTCACTGCTCGCGGTGCCGAGCGACAAGGGCTGGCGCGTCCTTGCGGGGATCGGTCGGTTCGCGAGCTACGCGGGCATCCTCCTCGCCGCCGGCAGTGTCGTGTTCTCGACCTTCGTGGATCGTCGGCGCCCGACGAGGCAAGTCGTGCAGATCGTCACGGTCGCGGGGATCGTGGGCGCGGTCGGCCTGCTCGTGCAGATCCCGCTGCAGGCCGCGATCGCGACGGAGACGGGCTGGCGCGCCCTGCGGTCCCCGAGTCGCTGGATCGACGTGCTGTCGAATTCCGGGGCTGCGCTGGAGCACGATCCTCGGGGTCGTCGGCGTCGCGATGGTGGTGCTGTCCGTGCGATCGGCCGCGGCGCGGATCGGCCTCGTGGGCGCCGGCATCGCGTTCGTGGCCTTCGCGCTGACGGGCCATACGCGGGTGACGAGCCCCGAGTGGTTGGTGATCCCCGCCGACGCGGTGCACGTGGCCGCTGCCGGTGTCTGGTTCGGCGGCCTGGTCTTCCTGGTGTTGGCGTGGACGCAGCGGCGCCGTGATGGCGACGCCGTGGCCGCCGCTCAGCTCGTCGATCGCTTCTCGCAGACGGCCGTGTACACGATCGTCGCAGTCGCGGTGAGCGGCGTCTTCCTCGTGTGGAAGGAAGTCGGGTCGCTGTCCGCGCTCGACCTCCACGCGATACGGGTGGACGTTGGTCGCGAAGCTCTGTGTCGTGGCCTTCGTCGGAGGTCTCGCCGCGTACAACCACTGGAAGCTCCTCCCCGACATTCGGCGCACCGGCAAGCGAGTGGTCAGCGCGGAGGCGGCCAACGCGGCGGCCGCGAGCGTCGGTGGTCCGGGAGCGGCGAAGACCACGCGTTCGGCGCTGGCGTGGCGCCGCCTCGACATGACGGTGCGCAGTGAGATCGTCGGGTTGGCCGTCGTGCTCGCGATCACGTCGGCATTGGTCGCGATCACGCCTGCCCGCGACGCGGTGTCCACCGGTGGCGTCTTCTCGTCCACGGTTGCCTTCCGCGGTGGGCAGCTGAGCCTGGTGGTCGATCCCGACAAGGTCGGCACGAACGAGATCCATGTGTACGTGCTCGACAAGGCGGGTCGCCCCGACGAGACGCTCGAGAAGATGACCTTGCGGATGTCGCTGCCGTCGAAGGGTGTGGGCCCGCTCGAGCAGGAGATGGTGACCGCCGGACCGGGGCACTGGTCGCTCGACTCGTCCGACCTCACGATCCCTGGCAAGTGGGATCTCACCGCAGTCGGCCAGGTCTCCAAGTTCGAGGATCAGACGGTGACGATCCCGGTGACCGTGCACGGGTAGTCGGATCGAGTCAGCGCAGCTCTCGCCTCAGCGCGGCACGCGCCGCGTGGTGGCCGCACATCCCGTGCACGCCCGCTCCCGGTGGGGTCGACGCCGAGCAGAGGTACGCGCCATCGCCGAGCCGATAGGGCTGCAACGTGAGGCGCGGACGGGCGAGCAGCTGCAGGCGGTCGAGCGCACCACCCGCGATGTCACCACCGACGAGGTTCGGGTTGGCGGCTTCGAGCATCCGGGTGGTGCGGACGGAGCGCGCCACGACGACGTCGCGGAATCCCGGAGCGAATCGTTCGAGCTGCGCCTCGATCGCAGTGGTGGCGTCGAGGTCGGAGCCGGCAGGCACGTGGCAGTAGGCCCACAGCGTGTGGATGCCCTCTGGCGCGCGTGTCGGGTCGCAGACGGTGGGCTGCGAGACGAGCACGAACGGCGTGGGCGCGGGCTCGCCGCTCGAGACCTTCGCTTCGCTCGCGGCGATCTCCGCCATCGAGCCACCGAGGTGCAACGTGCCCGCGCGCCGAGCGTCGGGGGCGGTCCAGGGCAGAGGGGCGCTGAGCGCGTAGTCGACTTTGCACACACCGGCGCCGTAGCGGAACCGGCGAGCGGCTCGAGCGACGCGCGGCGCCGCTCGCGGGCCGAGGAGATCCACCGCCGCGCGGGGGCCGAGATCGAAGAGCATCACGCGAGCGTCGGGCAGCTGCGCGAGCGACGTCACCTTCTCGCCGGTCTTGAGATCGCCCCCGAGCTCGGCGGAGGTACGAGACGAGGGCATCGGCGATCGACTGCGAACCGCCGCGCAGCGACGGGCCATCCGTCCACGTGGCCGGCGACCCCGAGCACGAGCCCCAAACCTGCGGTCAACGGTTGGTCGAGCGGGATGCACGAGTGCCGCGGCGAGCCCCGCCAGCAATGCGTCGCCGCGGCCCTCGCGGAACCGCTTGCCGACCCAGGTCGCCGGTTGTGTGCCCGAAAGCGCGAAGCGCGCCATGGCGAGCGGATGACGCGGCGGGATCGGTGGTGCGAGCACACCGTCGATGAGATCGCGCCATCGCGTGATGACGGGTTCGACGAGGTCACGCCACGCGTCGCCATCCGCACCGAGGGATCGGCAGCTGTGGTCGAGCGATCGCGACAGCAGCGCCGCGCTGCCGTCGTCGAGCGGGTGGGCTAGGTCGATCTCCGGGTAGGCCCACTCGAGGCCGTGGTCGGAGAGGGGCAGCGTGCGCAAGAACGGCGAGGCCGCCGCGAGCGGATGCACCGCCGAGCACACGTCGTGCGTCACGCCGGCGACCGTGAGCTCTGCGGACTTGGCGCCGCCACCTGCGTGGTCCGCGGCCTCGATCACGAGCACCGAGCGTCCAGCCCGGGCGATGGTGATCGCTGCGGCGAGCCCGTTCGGGCCGGCGCCGACGACGACCGCGTCGTAGCTCATCCCGCGTCGTCGTCGTCGGGCGACGGCACTGCACTGAGGTGGGCGTGGCCGTCGCCGGTCTCCTGACGCCACGCCTCCTCGGCACGTGACACGACCTCGCGCAGGGGCATCCCGAGGCGCCGCGCCGCCCGGGCCGCGTCGTCGTGCTCGACCTTCACTCGACCCGGCCCGACCTTCACCCGGATGATCGCGCCGTCGACGTCGACCTCGTCCTGCCGTCGCGGTGCGGGCCACCGTTCGAGCGTCTGGCCCCGAACCCCGAGCGATCCCGTCTCCTTGGTGAGCGTCGAGGCCACTTGCACGGCGAGGCTCGGGTCGCAGAGCGCGCTGACCGTGTAGGCGGGGCGCCCCTTCTTCATCAGGATCGGCGTGATCCACGCGTCGTGTGCGCCGGCGTCCATCACCATCGCGATCGCATGGGCGAGGGTCTCGCCGGTCACGTCGTCGACGTTCACCTCGAGCAGGGTCACGGGCTGCCCGGCCGGCATCGCGTCGGCGAGCGTGCCGACGACCACCTGCGTGAGGTTCGGGCGTGCCTCGAGCTCACGAGTGCCGGCACCGAATCCGGTCGCTGCGATCGTCATCATCGGCAGTGGCCCCCACCGGGTCACGTTGGCCGCGAGCAGCGCAGCGCCCGTCGGCGTCGTGAGCTCGGCGGCGATGTCGACGCCGAAGGTCGGCGCTCCCCGCAGCAGCTCGACGACTGCGGGCGCGGGGTTCGGCAACAGGCCGTGCGCGGCGCGGACCATACCGACACCGTTCGCGACCGCACTCGAGTGCACCTCCTCGATGTCGAGGAGCTCGAGCGCCGCACATGTGCCGACGACGTCGACGATCGCATCGAGGCCGCCGACCTCGTGGAAGTGCACTTGCTCGGGCGGACGCCTGTGCAGCCGTCCCTCGGCGCGTGCGAGGGCGTCGAACGTGGCGAGGGCACGACGGCGCACACGCTCGGGAAGGCGCGCTTCTTCGATGAGTGCGCTGATGTGGCCCGCGGTGCGCACGACGCCGCTCTCCTCGGTGTGCACGATGACGTGGGTGGCGCCCACTCCACCTCGCATCACCGACTCGGCGTCGAGCTTCCATCCTCCGACGGGTATGCGATTGCAGATCTCGCGCACGTCGTCGATGTCGGCGCCCGCGTCGATCAAGCTTCCGAGGGCCATGTCTCCCGCGATGCCGCAGAAGCAGTGGAACCACGCGACGTTGGTCACGTGAGCGTCGATCGCGCTCGATCGTGCACCGTGCACAGACGCAGCGCGGCGCACGCCGCGCCGAACCCATTGTCGATGCCGACGACGGTGACCCCCGCCGCGCAGGACGCGAGCATCGCGAGGAGCGCCGTGATGCCCTGGAACGCGGCGCCGTATCCGACGCTCGTCGGGACTGCGATGACCGGTGCGGGGGTCAGCCCTCCGACGACGCTGGCGAGCGCGCCCTCCATCCCGGCGACGACGACCACGACGTCGGCGCGACCGAGATCGTCTGCGTGCACGAGAAGTCGATGCACACCCGCAACCCCAGCGTCGGTGATGCGCTGCGGTGTCAGGCCGTAGGCCTCGAGCACGACCGCGCACTCGTCGGCGACGGGAAGGTCGGAGGTACCCGCGGTGACCACGAGCACGCGCTCCGGCCGCGCCGTGTCGAGGGGGTTCCACACGATCGTGTTGCGGGAGCGCTGACCGGTCGGATGGGCCGCGAGCACGGCCGCGGCCTGGTCGTCGTCGACCCGAGTGAGCAGCACGGGCCGAGTGTCGGCCGCGAGCAGCTCGCCGACGATCGCCACGCAGTGCTCGGAGGTCTTCCCTGGGCCGTAGATGGCCTCGGGAAGCCCGGAGCGAATCGCTCGGTGATGGTCGACTCGCGCGAATCCGAGGTCGGCGAAGGGGAGCCGTCGGAGGATGGTGACGGCGTCGTCGGGGTCGACGAGGCCCGACCGCACGTCGTCGAGCAGATCTCTCAGGATCGCTTCATCCACCTCACTATCCTGGCCCGTCGTGGCTGCATCTGGCACTTCAGCGCCTTCTTCGCCGCGTCGCATCGGCTTCCTCGGGCCGCTCGGCACGTTCACCGAGCAGGCGTTGCTCACGCAAGGCGATCTGGCGCAGCTCGAGCTGGTGCCGATCGCGTCGATCGGCGAGGTGCTCGTCGCGACGGAATCGGGCGACGTCGATCTTGGCTTCGTGCCGATCGAGAACTCGATCGAGGGCTCGGTCCACGCCACGATCGATCGGCTCGTGTTCAACCACGACCTGCTCATCCAGCGCGAGGTCGTCCTCGACGTGCAGCTCTGCCTGCTCGCGCCGGCCGGCACCGTGTTGACCGACGTCAAGCGAGTGGTCTCGATCCCGGTCGCCACGGCGCAGTGCCATGAATTCCTCAGTGCGGAGATGCCCCAGGTCGAGCTCGTCGCGGCGAACTCGACCGCTGAAGCCGCGCAGATGGTGGGCGAGCAGAAGCCGTCTGGGACTGCGGCGATCGGACCGCCGCTCGCCGGCAAGCTCTATGGGCTCGACGTCATCGCCGCGGACATCGCGGACCACGATGGCAACCAGACCCGGTTCGTCGTCGTCGCGCGTGACGGCGTCGCGCATCCCACCGGTCACGACAAGACCTCGGTCGTCGTGTTTCAGCGTGCGAACGCGCCGGGCAGCCTCATCTCGATCCTGCAGGAGTTCGCGGCGCGGCGCATCAACCTGAGCAAGCTCGAGAGCCGTCCCACGAAGTCGGGCGGTCTCGGCGACTACTGCTTCATCATCGACATGGAGGGCCACATCGCGGACGAGGTCGTTGCCGACGCGATGCGCGGGTTGCACAGCAAGCAGGGAGGCGTGAAGTTCCTCGGCTCGTATCCCGCGGGGGGCGATGACGGCGAGGCCGTGCGGGCGGAGGCCGACTCGGCGTGGCGCGAGGCCGAAGCCTGGATCGCGTCGCTGCGGTCGAAGATCGGCTGAGCTGATCGACGACGCCGAGGTCTCGGCAGCGCTCGTCGGCGCGTTGCCCGCGGCCGCACCGGTCGCTTCGATCGAACCGATCACGCAGGGCTGGGGCAACGTGAGCTGGTTCGCCGACACCGCGGTCGGTCGCCTCGTGGTGAAGGTCGGACTGCCGGCCGCGGACGCGGAGAAGTTTCGCTGCGCCGCTGTGGGTCTCGAGCTCGCCCGTGAGCGCGGCGTCTCGGCGCCCGAGCTCCTCGCGTTCTCGGAGGACGTTCCGTCGCTCGACCATCGGATCCTTCGGATCTTTCGATGCATCGCCGGCGCGACGCCGGATGTCGGGAAGTCCTCGCCAGAGCTGTTTGCGCAGCTCGGTTCGGTGATCCGCCGGCTCCACTCGATCGCCATGCCGGAGTTCACCTCTCGTGTAGGCGTTGCGGGTTTCGCACGCTGGAGCGAGTTCCTCGGGCATCGCTGGGTTCCGACCCTCGCCCGGGTGGCTCGAGCGCAGATCGACTCGGCGCTCGTCGCTCGTGCGAAGGCGTGTGCGGATTCGCTTGCCGCAGCCGTCGATGCCGTCGTCACTCCGGTGCTGTGCCACCGCGACCTGTACCTCGACAACGTGCTCGTCGATGACGGCGGTGCCGTCGTCGCGCTTCTCGACTTCGACATGGTCGAGGCGTGGGATCCACTGGTCGAGTTCTTCAAGCTCGAATGGTTCGTGTTCGAGCCGAACCCCGCGGCGAGGACGCCCTTCATGGATGGCTACCTCGCGGGCGACCGTCTTCCCCCATTGTTCGAGGAGCGAGTGCGGCTCGCCACGATCGTCGAGCTCGTCAACCACGCCGCGAGCTGGCGCTTGCAAGGACAAGTCGAGATCGCTGCTGAAGCCCTCTCCCGGCTGGACCTGTTGCTCGACTAACTGACCTTCTCGAACACGACGACCTGTGACGGGCTTTCCACGGTGAAGGGGTCACGGTGCCAGTCGGCCCAGCGATCTCGGAGCCGGAAGCCGGCAAGCCGCGCCATGAGGTCGAGCTCGGACGGCCACACGTAGCGATACGGCGCCGAGTGTCGGACGAGGCTCGCCGTCCACGAGCATCCAGTGATGCGAGGAGGCGATCTGTCCCACCGTGTCGTCGAAGGTCTCGATGCCGACGTGGTCGGGCGTCATCGTGAAGACCCATCCCGGCTCGCTCGGCGGCACGCGGCGGAGCTGCGGCACGAGGAGCTGGAGAACAAAGCATCCGCCGGCGACGAGGTGCCGGGCCGCGTTCTCGAACACTGCGATTTGCTCGTCCTGCGTGGTGACGTTCATGAGCGTGTTCGCCACGAGATAGACGAGGGCGAACTCGCCCGGCGCACGCGTGGTCGTCATGTCGCCGAGCACCGCGTGCACCGCATCGGCACCCGGCTTGGCCCGCAGGCGGTCGAGCATGTGGGGCGACAGCTCAATGCCGTGGACCTCGACGCCGCGTGCGCTCAGCAGACGCGACACGACCGGTGCCAACCGCGAACTCGAGGACGCGTCTGCCGCGAGCGAGCTCCTCGAGTACATCGACCATCGGATCCACCACGTCGGGGCCGGCCTCGTACGCATAGGTCGCGTCGTACACGGACGCGATTTCGGGACCCCACTCGACGGACGGCATCACGGCAGCCTCACACGACCCACGCCGGTTCTCTTGGTGAATTGGCGTCTCTGCGCCCCGGTTTCACCAAGAAAACCGGCTGAGAGCGGATGAGCGGAGGGGGCGGGATTCGAACCCGCGGGATGTCGCCATCCGGTGGTTTTCAAGACCACTGCATTCGTCCGCTCTGCCACCCCTCCGGGGACCAGGCTACGACGCTGCAGCAGGCGCCCACTTCCCGAATCGAGCGTGGGCGAGCGCACCCAGGTAGCAGAGCGACGCGACGACCGTCGTCACGGTGAAGCCGAACACGAGGGCGAGCACGGTCGCCAGCGCGGCCGCGACGACCGACGCGAACCCGTTCGCAGCCCATGCAAACGGCACCCCGCCCGGATGCAGCGCCTCGTAGCGGCGTAGGCCGATCGGCATCGCCATCCCCATGGTGAGACCGAACGGCACGAGCACAGCGATCGTCATCGCGACACACGCCGAGAACGGCGCCGAGACCATGTGCTCGACGAGCGACGGTACAGAAGAACGCGGAGGCCGCGATCAACACCGTCGCGGCGGTGAGTGACAGCAACAGCCCGCGCCGCTCGTTCGGCCACTTCGTGCTGAGCCACGACCCGACTCCCGTGAACGCGAGCAGCGCCGCGAGCACGATCGACAACGAGTAGGTCGGATAGCCAAGCATCAGCACGAACCGTTGGATGAACACTGCCTCGACCAACAGGTACCCGAGCCCGATGAGCACGAAGTAGGCGAGTGCGCCGGGTGGGGGCCGCGTGATGTGCTTGGCGAGCAACAGGGGCACGACGTACCCGAGCACCGCGAGCACGAGGATGACCCCGAAGGTGAGGAACAGGATCAGCACGGGATCGACCGCGTACGAGTAGCCCTGCATCTGCTGACCGACGTCGCCGAGCCGCTTCATGTTGAAGAAGAACGGACGGTCGTCCGTCGGCGCGCAGACGTCGAGCTTGTAGGAGTGGCAGAACACGGAAGGGCTCGATGCGGCGGCAAGGTCGGCCCACTCGAGCTGGTACGGCCCTCCCGGCACGAACGCGACGCCGTCGCCTCGTTCGGCGGCGAGCTTCTTGATCGACGCCAGCTCCTCCGGCGTGAACGGCTCGTTCTTCACGAGCACCGTGCCGAAGAGCGCATCGAACAGGTCGCGCCCGAGCACCACGACGACCTGCTGCTCGGGATGCTCGACGCCGTTGCGGCGCAGCGTCTCGAGCACGAGAGCACCGGTCGCCGCGCAGCGCCTCGTCACCGACGAGCTGATGGCGCCCGTGACCGCGAGGATGCCGCCGGGGTTGAGGTGATCGAGGTACTCCTGGAAGGCCTCGACGGTGTAGAGGTTGTTCTCGCTCAGCACGTAGCCGCGGCCCCTCCACGCTGAGTGAGTCGGTGAAGCTGATCTGGATCTGGTCGTACTTGTCGCGCCGGGCGAGGATCGAACGTCCGTCGCCGATCGTCGTGTGCACACCCGGCAGCGCGTAGGGCGATCCCGAGAAGGCCGCCATCTTGTCGTCGACGATCTGGCGGATGCCCTCGTTGAGCTCGATGACGTCGATGTCGTTCACGCCCGACGAGCGAAGGTTGTGGATGTCGCGGCCGCCGCCTCCGCCGATGACGAGCGCCTTCCCTTTGAGGCCGAGCTCGCTCGGAATGGTCTGCGGCCCGAGGTGGAGCACCTGCCAGTCCGGTGACGGGCTCCCCGGCGCGTAGTTGATGACCGGCACGCTGACGCGGTCGTAGAAGACGAGACCGAAGCTCTCAGCGTCGTGGGGGATGACCCCGATCACGCGGGACAGCGGCGTCCAGACCTCGGACCGGATCGTGCCCGCGAGGTCGAGGCCCGGCACGGGCACCGTGAGGATCGACGTGAGCGGCGCTGCGATCAGCACGACGGCGGGCACGACGCCGGCGAGCCCGGCCCATCGGCGGGCGCCGAGGTCAGGGCCGACCGCGACCGCGGTGATCGCAGCGAGCAGGCCGAGCGCGACCGCGAGGTGGGGCGGGTCGATCATCCAGATCGCCGGCACCACTGCGAGTGCGCCGAGCCCGGCGGCCACGAGGTCGACCGCGTAGATGCGTCCGACCACCTGCGCGTGGGCCCGGATCGCCATCGCGATGACGACGCCTGCAGCGAACGACAGCAGCGCGGACACGATGCAAGCGACGGTCATCGCGAACACGAAGTGCGGCGAGAGTCCGTCGCTGTAGTCGAAGTCGAGGCGCACGATCACGACGGGCACGAGCGCGAGCGTCACCGCGAGCACGGCCGCCCAGCCCGAGAGCAGCACGCGGAGTGCAAAGCGATTGGGTGGCGGTTCGCGCAGTGAGACGTACAGGCCGCCGGCCCCGGTGCCGAGCAGCGCGAGCGAGATCGCCAGGAAGCTGAAGTGGTAGAAGACGAGCGCGGCGAGGATGCGGGTGAGCAGCACCTGCAACGCGAGCGTCGAGAACGCCACGACGGCGACGACCACGAACGTCGCGGGGTCGGGTTGCCGGGGGATCGGATCGGTCAGGGAACCGTCGCTGACCGCGCCCTCGACCCCCGCCGTCTTCACGGCGGGTCAGGGTAGAGGCAACACTGATGCGGATGGCCACCGCCACGTTGCTCTTGTCCTGCCCTGATCAGAAGGGCCTCGTGGCCACGATGGCCGACTGGGTGTACCGGCACGACGGCAACATCGTTCACGCCGACCAGCACACCGATGCCAGCGAGGCGGTGTTCTTCCAGCGGATCGAGTTCGAGCTCGACGGCTTCGACCTCGACCGCCATGAGATCCTCCCGGCCCTGGCTCCGCTGGCCGAGCGCTTCACGATGCATTGCGACGTCCGGTTCTCCGACGAGCGGCCTCGAGTCGCCGTCCTCGTGTCGAAGCAAGCGCACTGCATGTACGACCTGCTCGCACGGTGGCGGATGGGCGAGCTGGCGGCAGAGATCCCGCTCGTGATCAGCAACCACGCCGACCATGCGGACGTCGCCGCGCACTTCGACGTCGCGTTCGCTCATCTGCCGGTGACGCCCGCGACCCGGATCGAACAGGAGAGCGCAATCCTGTCGCTCCTCGCCGAGCACGACATCGACCTCGTCGTGCTGGCCCGCTACATGCAGATCCTGTCGTCCGGCTTCGTCGCGAAGTATCCGCACCGCATCATCAACATCCACCACTCGTTCCTGCCCGCCTTCGCCGGTGGCCGCCCCTATCACCAAGCGCACGATCGCGGGGTCAAGCTCGTCGGCGTCACCGCGCACTACGCAACGGCCGAGCTCGACGAAGGGCCGATCATCGAGCAGGACGTCGTGCGGGTGAGCCATCGTGACAGCGTCGAAGATCTCGTCCGCAAGGGACGAGATCTCGAGATGATCGTGCTGGCGAGGGCGGTGCGCGCCCACCTCGCGCACCGCGTCCTCGTCTATGGCCGCAAGACAGTCGTCTTTGACTAGCCCAGCGTTTGACTGACTAGCTGGAGATCGCTGCGAGCACGTCGAGCTTGGCGGCCCGTCGTGCCGGCAGGATCGCTGCGGTCAGACCCGCCAGCGCCGACGATGACCACCACGACGGCGAGCTGGCTGACCGGCACCACGAAGGTCGTGATGCCCTGCGAAGCCAGTGCCTGGACCATGGCCCAACCGAAGAACATCCCGATGCCCAGGCCGAGGGTCGTGCCCAGCATCGCGATGATCACGGCTTCCCACCGGATGGTGGCTCGCACCTGCCGCCGGCTCATGCCGACCGCCCGCAGCAGCCCGAGCTCACGAGTGCGCTCGAAGATGCTGAGCGCCAGCGTGTTCGCGATGCCCATCAGGGCGATGATCACCGCGAGGCCCAGCAGTGCATACACGAGGGTCAGGATCTGGTTGATCTGCGCTGCCATGCTCGCCTTGAACTCGGCGAAGCTCTGCACCTTGGCGAGTGCGTAGCCCTGCGACTCCGACTCGACGATCGTGCGGACCTCCGCCTTGCTCACGCCGGGAGCAGCCTTCACGAAGATCTTCGTGTCGAACTGATCGGAGACGTTGGCGTCGAATGCCTGCGTGCTGACGAACTGCTTGCCGACCCATTCGTCGGAGTCGGTGTAGATGGCCCGGATGGTGAACGGCGTGGCGCCGGTCTTCGCGAACGTCACCGGGATCGTGTCGCCGAGCTTCCAGCCGTGGCTTGTCGCCGTCGTGTCGAGCACGGCGATGCCATCCGCACCGAGCGCGGTGACGTCACCGGTCACGGTGCCGAGATCCACGATCTGGCCGACTGCACTCGCGTTGACCGCTTCGAGCATGCTCGGGCGACCGTCGACGAGCGTCGGGGTCATGCGCAAGCCGGTGACTGCGGCGAGCTCGGGATGAGCACTCAGTGCAGCGGTGAGCACAGGCGAGAGCCCGCCCTTGTCGAACAGGCCCGAGTCGACGATGACGTCGGCGTGCAGCTTGCGATCGGCGCTGCCGAGATCGACTGCTTCGTCGAGGCGGCGAAGATCGTGATGAAGGCGACGAGACCGACGCCGATCATCAGGGCCGAGGCCGTGGCCGCGGTGCGCTTGGGGTTGCGCATGGCGTTCTCGCGGGCCAGTGAGCCCGTGGTACCCCGCAGGTGGAGCGGTGCGCCGAGCACGCGAGCCGCCGGGCGGGCCAGCAGCGGGCCGAGCACGGCGATCCCGATGAACACGACGAGGGCGCCGAGCAGGACCAGCGTGACGCCGGCGCCACCGAGGCCGGCGGCCAGGGCAGCGACACCGGCACCGGTGATGCCGAGGCCGGCGACAGTCCGACGTTCGAGCCGCGTCCGGCGCTTCGATGGCCTGCGCCGCGCATGGCAGCGACGGGCGCGACCTTCGCCGCCCGCCGGGCGGGGAGCCACGCCGAGCCGACCGTGACGCCGATGCCCGTCACGAGCGCGATGACGACGGTCGTCGTGGTGACGACTACCGGGCCGCCGGGGATGTCGAAGCCCATGGCGCCGAACAGGCGCCTTGAGGCCGGCGGCGACGCCGAGGCCGGCGAAGAGGCCGAGCGACCGAGGCGACCACACCGACGACGGCGCTTCGACGAGCACCGACCGCAGCACCTGCTTGCGGCTGGCACCGATGGCCCGCAGCAGGGCCATCTCCTGCGTGCGCTGGGCGACGATGATCGAGAAGGTGTTGTAGATGATGAACGCACGCCGACGAACAGCGCGATGTCGGCGAAGACCATCAGGAACGTGTTGAAGAAGCCGAGTCTGCTTGCGGGTGTCCGCCTGCTGCTCTTCGGTGATCGCGTGCGCCGGTGAGCACCTCGGTGCCCGAGGGCAACATCGGAGCGATGCGATCGCGTGAGCTGCGCTCTGGGTGATGCCGTCGGCGGCGCGGACACGGATCGCGTCGACCTGACCCGGCTCGCGCAGAGCAGACGCTGCGCGGCGTCCGAGGTGAAGAGCCTCGCCTGCGTGCCGCCCATGCTGTCGGCCGTCGCCGAACTTGGCGATGCCGACGATCGTGAACGACCTGGGGCTGACTCTTGCGTCAGCACGTGACCTGTGTCGCCGACGTGCGAAGTGACCGGCGTCGGCGGTGTGCTTGTCGATGACGATCTCGTCCGTCGGCCGTCGGCGCCGTGCCTTCGACGAGGTGGTAGGGGTTCAGCGCCGATGGTCGTCCATCCAGTCTGCGCCGATCGGTCGGCGCGCCCTGTGCCGGGGTTGCCGACGCGCCTTGCCGTCGTTGTCGACGAGCTGTGCGTAGCCCTGGACGATCGACCGACTGCGGCCGGCGACGCCGGGCACGGGCGACGATGGTCGAGCGAGTGACGCGGTCGATCGTGGCGCACTGTGGTCGCTTGGTCGGTGTCCACGCTCGGAGGATGCCGCGGACGTAGGCGTCGGTGCCCTGTTGGCGTTGGCGAACAGGCCGTCGAACGTGCGTGCCGATGGTGTCGGTCAGCACGAGCGTGCCGGCCATGAAGGCGACGCCGAGCATGACGGCGAGCGCCGTGGTGAGGAGCCGGAGCTTCTGTGGCGGACAGTGAGGTTGAGGGTGACCTTCCGACATGATCGTCAGCCTCCGAAGCTCTTGATGCGGTCGAGCACCCGCTCGGCGGTGGGGTCGGACATGTCGTCGACGATGCGGCCGTCGGCGAGGAACACCGCGCGGTCGGCGTAGGACGCGGCCATCGGGTCGTGGGTGACCATCACGATGGTCTGGCCCAGCTCGCGCACCGCCGTGCGCATGAAGGAGAGGATCTCGGCGCCGGTGCGGCGAGTCGAGGTTGCCGGTGGGCTCGTCGGCGAAGATGATCGCCGGCTCGGCTGGCGAGGGCCCGGGCGACGGCGACGCGTTGCTGCTGGCCGCCGGAGAGCTCGCTCGGTCGGTGGCGAAGGCGCGTCGCCGAGCCCGACCGTGCGCACGACTGCGTCGAGCCACTGCCTTGTCGGGCTTGCGGCCGGCCAGCGTCATCGGCAGCGTGATGTTCTCGAGTGCGGTCGAGGCGTCGGCACCAGGTTGAACGCCTGGAAGACGAACCCGATGCGGTCGCGGCGCAGCTGGGTGAGCTCGCTTGTCGTTGAGGCGCGCCGAGGTCGGTCGTCGCCGATGAACACGTGGCCCGAGGTCAGCGTGTCGAGCCCGGCGAGCGCGTGCATCAGGGTGGACTTGCCGGAGCCCGACGGGCCCATGATCGCGGTGAAGCGTCCCGGCGAGAAGTCGACGGTGACGCCGTCGAGCGCTCGCACCTTGGCTTCGCCCTTGCCGTAGACCTTGATCGCGTCGACGGCGCGAGCTGCCGGCGCAACGAACGGATGGGGGAGGGTCGAGGAACGTTCGAGGACAGTCGCAGTAGTCATGACGTGACGATGCGCTTCGGTCGCTTCGAGGTCGTCGGGCCGCGGGGTGATCGCCAGGGCGGCTCAGGGCGGATCGTGCGGGGCGCGCATCCACCTGGAGGATGATGTCGCCGTCCACCTCGGGACCGACGCCCTGGTCAGGACTCGTCCGTACAGTTGACCTGTGAGCGAGCGACTGGCCCGGTGGCACCGCGTGCAAGCCGCCGATCCGAGGCGCCTCGACGTCCTCCTCGCGATCGCCACGGTCATCGTGATCGCGATCTCTCTGAGCGCCCAGGACAACGCTGCCTACAAGGGCACGACCCCACTCGTCGGCGTGATCCTGTCCGCCTCGGGTCTGTGCCTCCTGATCCGGCGCAGCTACCCGCTGACCGGGTTGCTGATCAGCACCACGATCGTGCTCGTCTTCACTGTCCTCGACTACGACGTCGCCGCGGCGTCCACAGCGATCCTGCTGTCGATCTACGCGCTGGGTGCCTACGGCAAGCGACTGCAGGCGGGGCTCGGCCTCGCCTATGCGATCTTGATCATCGGCGTCGTGTGGCTCGTCGGTACCCCCGACTTCGACTCGGGACAGGCACTCCTGAACATCGCGGTCTTCACTGCGGCGTGGATGTTTGGTCAGAGCATGGCGAACCGACGCAAGTACCTCGCGTCACTGGAAGAGCGCGCCGCGTTGCTCGAGGCAGAGCGCGAGGCGAAAGCCCGCGCGGTCATCGACGAGCGGCGGCGCATCGCGCAGGAGCTCCACGACGTCGTGGCCCATGCGATGAGCGTGATCGCGGTCCAGGCCGGCGTCGGCGCGCACGTGATCGACTCGAACCCCGCGGAAGCACGCAAGTCGCTGGCCGCGATCGAGGCGACGAGCCGAGAGGCGCTGCAGGAGATGCGCCGCATGCTCGGCGTGCTCCGCGAGGACGGCGATGCGAAGGGCATCCTCACGTCCGGGCCCGAGCGTGCCGAGGTGGACGCCCTGATCGCGCGCGTCGAAGCTGCCGGTGTTCCCGTGACGCTTCGCTTCGAGGGCAGTGTGAACGACTTCATCCCCGCGAGCGTCCGGCTCAACGGGTTCCGTGTGCTGCAGGAGGCGTTGACCAACGTGGTGAAGCACGCGGGCAAGGCGTCGGCGATCGTCACGGTGGGCCGCAACCCGGGCATCGCCTGGGTCGAGGTCCTCGACGACGGTCGGGGCGCCAGTGCCGAACGGTCGAGCGACGGCACAGGCGCGGGTCTGGCCGGCATGCGCGAGCGCGTGGGTTTGTTCGGCGGACGGCTCGAGTCGGGTCCCCGCCCCGGCGGCGGCTTCCGAGTCGCGGCCTGGTTCCCGTTCGAAGAGCCCGCAATCAGCCCTCCCGCTGAGCCCGTCAACACCTCATGACCCTGAGGGTGGTGGTCGCTGACGATCAGGCCCTCGTGAGGGCGGGCTTCACCGTGCTGGTCGACTCGGCAGACGACCTCGAGGTCGTAGGGGAAGCGGCCGACGGCGACGAAGCCGTGCAGGTCACCCTCCGCACTCGGCCGGACGTGGTGCTCATGGATGTCCGGATGCCGGTGTTCGACGGCATCGAGGCGACCCGGCGGATCACCGCGGCGAGCCTGGAGACGCGGGTCCTGATCCTCACGACCTTCGATCTGGACGAGTACGTGTACGAGGGTCTGCGCGCAGGAGCGAGCGGGTTCCTCCTCAAGGACACCCCGCCGGCGCAGCTGCTCGAGGGGGTTCGCTTGGTGGCCAGGGGTGAGTCGCTCCTCGCGCCGAGCGTGACCCGGCGCCTCGTCGAGGAGTTTCCGCGCCGGCCCGAGCCGCGGTCGGCGACGTCAGTGGACTTGGAGTCGCTCACCGAACGCGAGGTCGAGGTGCTCACCCTGGTCGCTCGCGGGATGTCGAACGCCGAGATCGCGAGCGAGCTGATCGTGGGGGTCGCAACCGCGAAGACCCACGTCAGCCGGCTTCTGATGAAGCTCCACGCCCGCGATCGGGCGCAGCTCGTCGTCGCCGCGTACGAATCGGGCCTCGTGTCTCCAGGCTCTGGCTGAGTACGATGCCCGCACCCAGGAGAGGTGCCAGAGAGGCCGAATGGGGCGCCCTGCTAAGGCGTTGACGGGTGCAAGCTCGTCCGTGGGTTCAAATCCCACCCTCTCCGCCGGTTCTGACAGTTTTCTGACGCCCCGGTTGCGCCCCACGACGTCGGGGGCTAGACCCATTGACTTCCAGACCATAGGTCCCATGCCGGGAGCGGTGGTCGGTCGCCAGTCGTGAGCTCCCCCACGACGCCAGGCGTCCGGCGACGCGGAGCGCCACCCGGTGGGAGGGAGAACCAGCACCCAAATGACCCGTCGATCCGCGCGCCTCCACAGGAGGCGTCGCTGGCGGCACAGCCGTCACGTGTTCCGCCAGCGTCAGCCGCTGCCCCGCATGCCACTGCCGGTGTTGGTGGTCGCGGTGCTGCTGACGGTCGCGGCGTTGGCGTTGCAGGGCACACGTGGGTCAGGTTCCGGATCAGAGACCGTCTCGGCGGCGGGGCCGCAGCTGGCGGCCTATTCGGTCAACGCTCGAGAAGTCGCGATCGACCAGGCCGAGGCGGCGCAGGTGCCGCTCACTGACGGCGTCGTCGCTGGCGCCTCGGGCGTGGTGGCACCGCCCTCGTCCGCAGCGCCCGCTCAGGAGCTGGCCGCGCCCGCCACGGTCGCGGTGAAGGTCGCCGCCCCGCCGACCTCGGCGAAGCCAGTCGCGGCGACGACGGCTACGACCGCAGCGGCTACGACCGCAGCGGCCACGACGGCCGCGCCGATCACCGCAGAGACGACGACCACGGTCGCAGAGCCGACGACCACCGTCGCTCCGGCCACGTCGGTCGCCGACCTCGCGCTGCCCCCGGCTGGCGCGCAGTCGCTCGGGGAGTTCACGGTCGTCTGCTACGTGATCGTCGGAACGACGTACTCCGGTGAGCCCACTGGACCGAACGTGGTGGCGGTCGACAAGAGCGTCATCCCGCTGCACACGAACCTCTGGATCGACGGCGGAGTGGGCTATCGCACCGCCCTCGACATCGGGGGCGGGGTCAAGGGCAACACGCTCGACCTCTGGATGACGTGGCCGGACTGCAAGAAGTTCGGCAAGCAGCACCTGTCCGTCTACAAGGTCGGCTGAGCGCAGAGTCCCTCAGGCGGCGACGGGCTCGCCGCCGCGAGGGCGCAACGTGCCCTTGTTGCCACACCAGCACACCCACTCGAGCTCCACGCCCTGCGGAGTGTTGCGCATTGCCACGATCCGGTCTGAGTTGAGCAAGACGACCCCGCTGTCATGCGAGTCGCATTCGACGAAGAACACGGCTACCTCCTCCTCCGGATGAAGACGTCTCGGGCGGGACGGTTTGTGAGGTGGATCTCGCGCGGCTGATCTGCACCGCATGGTCGTGGGCGTGGGCCGCGTAGATCGCGAGCCAGGTCTCGACGGAGTACGGGCCGCTCTCGGTGTGCGTGCCGCTGCGAGACCAGTCCCGCTCGTCGAGGCTTCGCAAGAGCTCGGTCGTCGCGGCCCGCACACTCTTCAGCACTGCGAGAGAGCCGGCGATGGGTCGGTCGTAGTGGAGGCGGCGAGCGAACTCAGCCTCGTCGTATCCCTCGATCACCGGGTTGTCCTGGGCGAGCAGCTTGCGGATGCGGATGTAGGAGGTCGCTTCGCTGTCCGCGAGGTGGTGCACGACCTCGCGTGCGGACCACTCGTTCGGTCCGGGGTGAGCGTCGAGCTCGGCCTCGGTGGCGCCGGCCAGGGCTGCGGTCACCACGCTCGGCCCTTCGCAGTACTGGTCGATGAGGGCTTGGCGCATCTCGTGATCCATGTCGCGATGGTGCGCTCGTGAGTGAGCCGCAACGAGTGGCAGGACTGCCTATATGCGCTAGGTTTCTGCCATGACTCCGAAGCGATGGCCGCGCCACACCGTCGCGGTGATCGTCGCCGACCACACCTCTGTGTTCGAGCTCGCCGTGCCCTGCGAGGTCTTTGGGCTCGACCGCTCCGACATGGGGATGCCGACCTACCGCTTCATGGTGTGCGGGGTGCATTCGGGCACGCTCACGACGAAGGGCGACCTGTTCACGCTCGAGGCGCCCTACACCCTCGAAGATCTCGACCAGGCCGACACCGTGATCGTGCCGGCCTGGAATCCCGACGATCCGCTCTCGCCCGAGCTGCGCGACGCGTTGTTGCGGGCGCACGCCCACGGGGCGCGGATCGCGTCGTTGTGCTCGGGTGCGTTCGTGCTCGCGGCCGCCGGCCTCCTCGACGGACGTCGTGCGACGACACATTGGATGTGGGCGCCTGAGCTCGCGCGTCGCTTCCCGCTGATCGACGTCGATCCGTCGGTGCTCTACATCGACGAGGGCAACGTGCTCACGTCAGCGGGCACGGCCGCCGCGATCGACCTGTGCCTGTACATGGTGCGACAAGACCATGGTGCCGAGGTCGCCAACGTGTTCACGCGACGCATGATCGTGCCGCCACATCGCGAGGGTGGGCAGGCGCAGTTCGTCGAGGCTCCGGTGTCGGCGTGTGATTGCGATGAGCTCGCGGCGACCCTCGATTGGGCGGTGCACCACCTCGATCTGGAGCTCACCGTGGCCCAGCTCGCCGAGCGGGCTCGGATGTCGCCGCGCACGTTTGCTCGTCGTTTCTCCGCGGCGACCGGCACGACCCCGTTGCAATGGCTGTGTCAGCAACGCGTGCTCGCGGCGCGCCGCATGCTCGAGAGCACCGACCTCTCGGTCGATCACGTCGCGGGACGATGTGGTTTCGGCGCGGCGTCGACGTTGCGCATGCACTTCCGTCGCATCACCGGCACGACCCCGCAGGCCTACCGCTCGATGTTCCGCGCCGCCTGACCGTGGACGTCAGTCGCTGCCGTCCCCGCCGTTCTCGTTGGCCCGACGATCGGCACCGGGGATCCGTTCGGCGATGAGCCACGCGAGGTCGTGCTTGTACGGATGCTGCAGCACGATGCGCGCGGGCTTGTCCAGCGTGGTGTCGATCACCAACACCTCTTTGTCGGTGTAGACGGCCCACAGCTGGCGGATGCCCTTGCGGTGGCGCCACGTGAAGTGTCCGGTGGCCATCTTCCCGGGCCAGTAGCCGCCCCCGGTGCGCAGGCCGAGGTCTCGCTTCAAGGGGCCGACTTCGGTGACCCGAGCGTCGGTGACCTCGGTCATGGGGAGGTGGATGCCGCTCGAAAACGCCCAGAGGCGGTCCCAGCCGGTGAACCTCAGATCGATGGCATCGTCATGCACGACGAGATCGATGGCCATCCGCCGAGCCTAGGGTGGACTGCGATGAGTGCTGACCTGGATCTCGACCGTCTGTCGGCTCGTCGAGGCGAGCTGCGTGACCTCTACCTGCGCGAGCGTGAGGCTCGACCCGTGAGCACGGCTCGGGGCGTGCACCACGTCGCCTTGCTCAGCTCGGACGTCGAGCGGACCATCCGGTTCTACCAAGACCTGCTCGAGTTCCCGCTCACCGAGCTGTTCGAGAACCGTGATTACAAGGGAAGCACCCACTTCTTCTTCGACATCGGGAACGGCAACTCGCTCGCGTTCTTCGACTTCCCCGGCCTCGACCTCGGCGACTACGGCGAGGTGCTCGGCGGTCTGCATCACCTCGCGATCTCGACGCCGCCCGAGAACTGGGAGCGCCTCAAGCAGAAGCTCGACGATGCCGGCATCGCGTACGACCACATCAGCGGATCGTCCCTGTACTTCCGTGACCCCGATGGTGCGCGTCTCGAGCTCATCAGCGATCCGTTGGGGGAGATGTACGGCCACGATGTGGGGTGACCCGATTGGGCTGATCGGAGGCCTCGCGTAGACTGCTCGACCGCAAGCGCTCGTAGCTCAATGGATAGAGCGTCTGGCTACGGACCAGAAGGTTGGGGGTTCGACTCCCTCCGAGCGCGCTGAGAATTCCGGGTTGTCCGGGCTCCTCGTGAGGCGGTGGAGGAATTCCCCGCCGACTTGCAATCCCTTGGCAATCCCACGGGTCATCGGCCTCATCACGGCGACGCGACCCGTGCCGATCGCAGCAACCGATTCGAGCCCAAAGCGGCGCGAGCTTGCGGAAGACGTCCCCGAAACGCTGCCGGTCAGCGGCAGTCGACGGCAACCGAGAGCGCTGAGCAGACGTCACGCATTCGGTCGTCGCTCAGGCGGCCGAGTCGATCGACAAGCGCGCCAATAGAAACGCTCTCGACGGAGTCGAGGTTGACCGCACTCGCGCGTGGCACCGGGTCCGTGCCGGGCTCCAGCACCACCTCGCTGGGAAGACCCCGGATGGTCGTCGTACAAGGAGCAATGAGTGACCGCCCGAGACGAGGGATCGCGACGTCGCGGCTCAATACGACGACGGGCCGTCGCCCGATCTCGGGGAGCTCGCACCACCAAAGCTCCCCACGACGCGGCGTGTCGCTCACGAGGCAGCCGCGGCCGCTCGGAACGACGCGAGATCTCCCCACTCGTCGGGCTCGGAGAGCGGGTGCTCGTCATACACCGCGTAGGCATTGTCGACCTCCGCGCGCCGGTGCTGTGCGAGGAGCGCGTGGAGTGCCTGGTCGAGAAGTGCAGCATCAGAGTCGGCGTTGATCACCCTCCGCGCCTCGGAGAGAAGCGAATCGTCGACCGTCGTACTCACGCGTGTGCGAGCCATGGCATAAGTATGCCACTCCGCCTCCGTGCACAACGTCTGACACCGGCACAGCCGCCGAGAATGGGTCCATGCCCGACCTGTTGCTGCCTCCCTCCGAGGACGAACGCGACTGGGTCTTGCACGTCGACCTGGATCAGTTCCTCGCCGCAGTCGAGGTGCTGAGGCGGCCCGAGCTCGCGGGCCGGCCGGTCGTCGTCGGTGGCGACGGAGATCCGACGCGCGCGCGTCAGGTCGTGGCGACGGCGTCGTACGAAGCGAGGTCATCGGGCGTCCACTCAGGCATGCCCCTTCGCACCGCTCTTCGGAGATGCCCCGACGCTGTGTTCCTTCCGCACGACCGGCCTGCGTACGAGGCGGCATCGGCGGAGGTGATGGCCGCGCTTCGATCCCTCCCCGTGGTCGTCGAGGAGTGGGGCTGGGACGAGGCGTGTGTCGGCGTGCGGACCACGGATCCGGTTGCGTTCGCACACCTTGTGCAGGCAACCGTCTACGCGCGCACGAGTCTGCGCTGCGCGGTCGGGATCGGAGAGACGAGGCTGCAGGCCAAGACCGCGACCGGCTTCGCGAAGCCCGGAGGGGTCGCGAGCCTCACGCGTCAGTCATGGCTGCCCGTGATGGGCACGGAGCCGGTGTCCGCGATCTCGGGCATCGGCACGCGCATCGCAGCGCGACTCGCCGAGCTCGGCATCGTCACCGTCGCCGACCTTGCCGCGTCAGACCATCACGAGCTCGCGCGTCGCTTCGGCCCGACCATCGGTCCCTATCTGCGGGTGCTGGGGATGGGCGGCCACGACGCGCCGTTGATCGACGAGCCGCGCCTACCGCGAGGACGAAGCCGCGAGGTCACGTTCGAGCGCGACCTCACCGACGCAGCGGAGATCGACGCGCACGTGCGCGGGCTCGCCGAGGAGGTCACGGCATCGGTCGCGGATCTCGGACGTCGCATCACGCACGTCGCGGTCAAGGTGCGCACTGCGTCGTTCTTCACCCGCACGAGAAGCGGCAAGCTCTCCGAGCCGACGAACGACGCGGCCGTGGTGGCGGACAAGGCGCTCGAGGTGCTCACACGATTCGAGGGTGGCCGGCCGATCCGGCTGCTCGGCGTACGCGTCGTGCTGGAGGATCCGCAGTTAGGGTCGTCCGGGTGACCGACTGGGCCACGACCGCCTCGCTCGCGACCGCGGCGAGCACGTTCGTCCTCGCGTTGGTCACGCTCGCTGCGGTCCGATCCTCCAACCGATCGGCGCGAACGGCGGAGGTGGCGCTTCAAGAGCAGCGGCGACCCGTGTTCATGCCGTCACGCCTCGGTGACCCGAGTCCAGAAGATCATGTTCGTCGACCAGCACTGGGTGCGTGTCGACGGCGGCCGCGGGTCCGCGGAGCACCTCGAGACGTGGTCTACCTCGTGATGAGCCTTCGCAACGTGGCGTCGGGCATCGGAGTGCTGCAGGGATGGTCTGTCTTTGCCGGCCTGCAGACTTCGGGTGTCGAGCACGTAGCCATCGAAGCCATGCGTCGGCACACGCGGGATCTGTACATCCCGGCAAGGGACATCGGCTTGTGGCAGGGAGCGCTTCGCGACCCGACTGAACCCGGGTTTCACGACGTGGCGCGTGCAATCGACGAGCGCGACCCGCTGTCGATCGATCTCCTGTACACCGACCAAGTCGGCGCGCAGCGCACGATCAGCCGCTTCATGCTCATGCCGTCGGGCGAGGGCTCCTGGATCGTGAGCTCAGGCCGGCACTGGTACATCGACACGGTCGGCCCCCGGTAGCGCACGGGTGGCCACCTAGTCGCCCTCGCCTCCTTTGTCCTTGCCCTTTGGCTTGCCGTTCCCGTGGCCGGCGCCGGTGCCGTTGCCAGTCACGGCGGCCGGTGGTGCCGCCGGTGCCGGTGCCGCGGTGGTCGTCGGGATCAACACCAGGTTCTGTTCGACTGCGGCTGCCTCATTGAGGATTCGCTCCATCGCCGCGTCGTTCAACTCGCCTTGCGCGTGCAAAGTCGTGACTCGCGCGCGCAGGTCGGACAGCGAAAGAGTCGCGGAGGGCAGATCACCTGCGGCCACCGCTGCCCGGATCTGTTGCACATCCGCGCCGAGAGCGGCGGACGCCCCGGGCGACACGGCCCGACTGTCGCCGGCACAGCCGACAAGGCTGACAAGGCCGAGCGCGACAATCGCCGCGACCAGGACGCGCTTCATGACCGGATCGCTTCGTCGAGCCGGTCGAGCGCAGTCGCAAGCGGCGCCGGCAACGTCGTTGCAGGGACGCCGGGTGCGACAGTCGTCGATGGCCCAGTCCCAGGTGGGATGACGCGCGGGCTGTGGTCGCGATGGCTCACACCGAAGGCGATGACGGCGGCGAGGGCGACGGCGAGGGCGACGGCCACGAGTGCGATCACGGGTCGTCTGTCTCTCCTACGACGCGCCGGACGGACGGCCGTCGTGGTGGGGGAGGACCGCACGCTCAGCACGTCGGTCGGCGTGAGGACCCCGGTCTCGGCTTCCAGCGCAACATCACCGTCCGGGACCCGTCCCGACAGGGTGCGAGTTGGGGCGGGCGCGAGGGCTACAGCCATCGCGTCTGCGGAGTCGAACCTCTCGTCGGGGTTGCGAGCCATCGCTCGCTCGACCGCCGCGACGAGATCGGGATCGGCGTCAGGCCGCAAATCCCGCACCGGGATTGGATCAGAGTCATGCACTGCGTACGCGATGGCGGCGGGGTTGTCGCCGATGAACGGCTTGGCTCCCGTGAGCGCTTCGTACATCACGACGCCGAGCGAATAGAGGTCGGACCGGAACGTCGCGGCCTGACCCTCGATGCGCTCGGGCGCAAGGTACGCCGCGGTCCCCAGGATCGCGCCGGTCTCGGTCTGGTCCAGACCGTCCACGCTCTTCGCGATGCCGAAGTCACCCACCTTGAAAGAGCCGTGCTCGGTGATCAGCAGATTCGCCGGCTTGATGTCGCGATGGACGATCCCGAGCGCGTGGGCGGCACTCAGCAGCGCTGAGCACTTCGAGGGCCATCTCGCGCGTGCGATCGACTGCTTGCGGTCCTTCCCGAAGCTCGTCGGCGAGTGTGCGACCGGGCAAGCACTCCATGACGATGTGCGGCTCGCCGTCTTCCTCGCCGCTGTCAAACACGGTGACCACGTTCGGGTGGAGCAGACGTGCAGCGGCCATGGCCTCGCGTTCGAATCGATCGCGCACCGATTCGTGCGCCGCCAAGTCCCTTCGGAGGAATTTGATCGCGACGTCCCGGCCGAGTCGCTCGTCGTGAGCGCGGTACACCACGCCCATTGCGCCGCGGCCGATGACTGGGCCCAACCGGTAGCGCCCCGCGACCAAACGCGAGGCGGCAGCCTGCGTGCTCATCCGGCGCCCGTCGAGCAGGAGATGGTCATTCATCTACTCCTTACCCGGTGACGTGCGCCGATCAGTCGCCGTGGGAGTTGACGAGGACAGCGCCGTTGCGAAACACGGAGACGGGACCGTCATCGCTGACCGCAATGACGGTGGCGAGCGGGTCGTCGTGGCTGTAACGCCGGGCGGAAGTGTGACGGCGAGAAGGTTGCTGGGGCTACTTCTTGCGGACCGCGATCATCGGGTCGGCGGCGGACACCGTGACGGTCGCCGTGGAGTCGGCGAGCTCCTCCTCGAGGCTGCGCACCTCGCCGTGGAACGACGCCGCCGAGTCGGGTTCGATCTCTTGGAACTCGGTCGGCAGGCCGATCTCGTCGAGGATGGCGATGAACGGCTCGGGGTCGAGCTCCTCGACGTTCACCATCGTCTTCGCATCCCACCGGCCGTCGGCGATCAACATGGCGGCCGCGACCGGCGGCACGCCCGCGGTGTAGCTGATCCCCTGCGACTCCACCTCGGCATACGCCGCGGCGTGATCGGACACCTGATAGATGAACAGCTCGCGCGGCCTGCCGTCTTTGGTGCCCTTGATGATGTCGCCGATGCATGTGTTGCCGGTGTAGCTGGCCGCCAGGCTCTGCGGGTCGGGCAGCACCGCCTTGACCACCCGCAGCGGGATGACCTCGCCTCCACCCGCGAGCGGGCACCGGCTCGTGAGACAGCAGGCCGAGCGTGCGCAGCACGGTGAACACGTTGATGTAGTGGTCGCCGAAGCCCATCCAGAACCGGATGCTGCGGGCGTCGATGTGCTTCCACAGCGAGTGGAGCTCGTCGTGCCCGTTGAGGTAGATCGGCTGCTCGCCGACCACCGGGAACGTGAACGTCCGCTTGACCGCGTGGGTCGGGAACTCCTGCCACTCACGGTCGATCCAAGTCCAGACCTTGACGAACTCGCGGAAGTTGATCTCCGGGTCGAAGTTGGTGGCGAAGTAGCGGCCGTGACTGCCGGCGTTGACGTCGAGGATGTCGATCGTGTCGATCGTGTCGAAGTACTTCTTGACGGCGAGCGCGGCGTAGGCATTGACGACACCGGGGTCGAAGCCGGCGCCGAGCACCGCGGTGACGCCCTTCTCGGCGCAGAGGTCCTTCTTTCGCCACTCGTAGTTGGCGTACCACGGCGGGTCTTCGCAGACCTTGTCCGGGTCCTCGTGGATCGCGGTGTCGATGTAGGCCGCGCCGGTCTCGAGGCAGGCGTCGAGCACCGACATGTTGACGAACGCCGAAGCGAGGTTCATCACGATCTCGGAGCCGGTCTCGCGGATCAGCGCCGCGGTGGTGGCGACGTCGAAGGCGTCGAGCTGTCGCGCGTGCACCTTCTTCGAGTCGTCCTTGATGTGGCCCTTGCGCTTGACGCTGTCGATGATCGCCTCGCACTTGGACACCGTCCGGGACGCGATGCAGATGTCACCGAGCACGTCGTTGTGCATCGCCGCCTTGTGGGCGGCCACGTGGGCCACGCCGCCGGCACCGATGATCAACAGGTTCTTCTTCATCAATGACCTCCCCTTACGACTACGACAAGCTGCGCTTGAAATCCTCGTACCCGAACTCGCGCACGACCTCGACAGTGCCGTCCAACCGGCGGACGACGATCGACGGCATCCGCAGCCCGTTGAACCACGTGGTCTTGACCATCGTGTAGCCCGCGGCGTCGGCGAACCGCACTTCGCTGCCCACCTCGAGAGGGGCGTCGAGGCTGAACTCGCCGAACACGTCCCCGGCCAGGCACGTACGCCCGGCGATCGTGACCGCGTGATCGCCGGCACCCGGCTCGCTCACCTGCGGACGGGTGTCGTAGATGAGGTGGTCGAGCATGTGCGCCTCGATCGAAGCATCGACGACGGCGATGTCGACCTCGTTGTGCACGACGTCGAGCACCGTCGTGACGAGCTCTGCCGCTCCGGTGATCGAGGCCTCGCCCGGCTCGAGGTAGATCTGCACGCTGAAGCGGTCGGCGAGGTCGCGCAGCATCGAGCAGAAGCGCTCGATCGGATAGCCGGGGGTCGTGAAGGAGATGCCACCACCGAGGCTGATCCACTGCATCCGGTCGAGCATCGATCCGTAGCGCTCGCCGATCACGTTGACCGCTGTCGCGAGGGCGTCAAAGTCCTCGTTTTCGCAATTGAAGTGGAACATGAGGCCGCTGAGCTCTGCGGCGACCTCGCTCAGCTCGGCGTCGTCGGTAACGCCCAGGCGCGAATGCTTGCGTGCCGGGTCGGCGAGGTCGAAGTGCGAGTAGCTGACGCCGGGGTTGACGTGCAGCCCGACCGGCACGCCACTGAGCGCGGCACGGTGCCGGTGCAGCTGCGTCACCGAGTTGAAGATCACCTTGTCGGCGACCTCGGCAACGGCGACGACCTCCTCGGCATCCCAGGCGACGCTGTATGCGTGCACCTCCTTGCCGAACTGCTCGCGGCCGAGGCGCGCCTCGTACAGCGAGCTGCTCGTCGTGCCGTCGAGGTATCGACTCATCAGCCTGAAGACTCCCCAGGTGGAGAAGCACTTGAGGGCGAGCACGGACTTGGCTCCGGACTCGTCGCGTACGCGGCCGACGATCTCCAGGTTCTGCTCGATGCGACGCTCGTCGATCAAGTAATAGGGCGTGCGAAGGGTCATGCGCAGGTTCTCGACGGGACGGGAGACAAGGCGTTCGCCGTCGCAACTGCGAACGAGGCTGGCGAAGACGGTACAGCATGACCGTGACGTTCTGGCCGGTCCTGATCCGTCATGCGGCGAGAACAGGGCCGAAGGTCCCGGTGATGCGTGCCGGACCGGTCTGGCGGCGACGGACGAAAGGTCTCTTTATGAAAGAGGTCTGACGCGAACTCCATGCGCTGGGCTCGAGCACTGGAGGTCAGACCATGACCGACGATCGCCGATTGCCTGCGGGAGGTACTCCTCGCACCGGACATCGCTTCCCGCGGCCTGCACTTGTGGTCGCCGGCGTGCTCGCCGTTGCGGCCCTTCTCTGGATGCTGGTGGCGGTGCCCGCGCTCGTGAAGTACCCGACTGACCTCAACGTGGATCTCCAGTACAAGGGCACCTTCACGGTGCTCGTCGACCCGACCACGTCTGCGCCTCTCGCGGAACCGATGGTGCTACCGCTCACGGTTGACCGTCACATCGAGGCGGTCGGTGACGAGAGTGGCGCTTCGCTCGTCGTAGTCCGCGAGACCATCAGGCAGCGGGCCGGTGACCTCTTGGATGTGACCCAGACCAACCAGTACGTGATGGATCGCTCCACATTGAAGAACGTCGCCGACGATCGTGCCTTCGCGTTCGATCCGGCCAACGTGGTCGACCGGGCTGGTGCGTACCGCCTGAACCTGCCGTTCGACACGAGCACGAACCAGACCTACGAGATCTACAAGAACGAGATCGACGGCACGTACCACATCGCGGCCGACACCCAGACCCCGACGGGTTCGATCGACGGCGTCGACGTCTCCTACTTCCTCGCCAGCGTGAATGAGGCACCGATCTCGGATGCCTACCTGGCCGAGTTGAGCAAGGCCGTGCCGCTGCCGACCTCGCTGACCCTCGATCAGATGAAGCCGCAGCTGCTGGTGTCTGGCATCGACGTCGACGCCGTGCTGGCCGCGCTCGCCCCGTCGCTCACGCCTGACGACACCGCGACACTCGCGAAGTTCGCCGGGGAGTCGATCGGGCTCGACTACGTCCTCTCGTTCGGAGGCCGCATGGCCGTCGAACCCGTCACTGGTGCCGACGTGCAGGTGGCTGTGAACGAATCCGTAGGGGTCCGTCCTCAGGTGACGAACATGCCGGCCCTCCTCGAGGTGCTGGGCCACTACCCCGACGTTCCTGAGGCGGTCGCTGCTGGCACCGCGCTGGACAAGCTCGTGAACGGACCGGCAATCCCGGTGTTCACGTACAGCTACGAGCAGACTCCGGCCTCGGTCTCCGACGTGGCGGCCAAGGCCAGCTCGATGCGCCACCAGGTGCTCCTCGCCAAGGTCTGGCTGCCGCTGGGCCTGGCTGTGGCCGCGCTCCTGAGCCTCGCCATCGGCGTCGTCATCTTCCTGCGTCGTCGGCCTCGCCCGACCGACCTCACCCCCATCGACGAGACACAGCCCGTGCCTCGTCCCACAGAGGACGAGCGCGAGCTCGTCAGCACCACCGGGAAGGGATCATGAATATGACCACCGTCCATGAAGACAGCACGGTGCGCGAGGCGACAGGGGCAGCCCTGCCGCCTCTGCCGCCCGGCTCACAGCTGCTCCACCCCCTCATGCGGTGGGCGGAGCAGACACCCGACCGCCCGATCGTTTCGTTCCGGCGCGGCAACGACTTCGTCGACGTCAGCGCGGCGGACTTCTACGCACGCGTCCGGGCGCTGGCCAAGGGCCTCATCGCAAGCGGCGTCGAGCCGGGCGATCGGGTCGTGCTCATGTCGCACACCCGGCTCGAGTGGCTCGTCATCGACTACGCGGTCCTTGCCGCCGGCGCCGTCACGGTCCCGGTGTACGAGACGTCGTCCAGCGAGCAGCTTCAGTGGATCCTGAGCGACAGCGGCGCCGTCGTCGCCTTCGTCGAGACGTCGGCAATGCGAGCGAGCTATGAGGAGGTCCACGCGGACGCGACCGTGTGCCAGGAGGTCTTCGTCATCGACGAGGGCGGGATCGAGGAGTTGACAGCTCGTGGGCACGACGTCGCCGACGCCGTCCTCGACGATCGCATCGCGGCGATCAAAGCCGACTGGATCGCGACGATCGTCTACACGTCCGGCACGACCGGCCGGCCGAAGGGCTGCGTCCAGACCCACGGCAACCTGTGCACGAACGTGGCGCAGAACATCGGCGCGGTGCGTTCGATGCTCACCGACGACGAGACGACTCTGGTGTTCCTCCCGCTCTCCCACACGCTGACCAAAGCCATCGCGTTGGTCTGCATGGAGTGGGGTGTGAAGTTGGCGTTCGCCACCGGTCTGCCCCAGCTGCAGGAAGAGCTGCCACTCGTGCGCCCGACCCTCGTGGTGGCGGTGCCGCGGGTGTTCGAGAAGGTGTTCAACGGGGCGCAGCACAAGGCCACGGCCGAAGGCCACGGGAAGGTGTTCGCGAAGGCGGAGGAGGTGGCCATCCGCTGGTCCGAAGCTCATGCAGCAGGCCACTTCCGGCCGTTCACCAGCGCCGAGCACGCCGTGTTCGATCGTCTCGTCTACCGGAAGCTCCAGGCGGTGTTCGGCGGGCGCCTGCGCTTCGCGTTCAGCGGCGGTGGGCCGCTCGGCGACCGGCTCACCCACTTCTACAACGGCATCGGCGTCAAGATCTTCGAGGGGTACGGCCTCACCGAGACGAGCCCGACCCTGACCATCAACAGCGCGGAGGCCTGGAAGCCCGGGACGGTCGGTCGCCCGCTCGCGGGTACGACGATCCGGATCGCCGACGACGGAGAGATCCTCGCGAAGGGGCCCCAGGTGTTCCAGGGCTACTGGAACGCGGAGGCGGCGACTGCGGAGACCTTCGACGCCGACGGGTGGTTCCGTACCGGTGACATCGGGCAGCTCGACTCCGACGGCTTCCTGAGGATCACCGGGCGCAAGAAGGAGTTGATCGTCACTGCCGCGGGCAAGAACGTCGCGCCGGCACCGCTCGAGGACCGTCTCCGGGCACACCCGCTGATCAGTCAGGCCGTCGTGGTGGGCGACCAGCGCCCGTTCGTCGCGGCCATGCTGGCCCTGGATGAGGACGCGCTTCGGGAGTGGGCGACCGACCACAGCCTGGAAGGGCTCGATGTCCCCCGGCTGCTCGTTCACCAGGACCTGCGCATCGAGCTCCAGACGGCGGTGGACGGTGCCAACGCCTCGGTGTCGAGAGCGGAGTCGATCCGCGAGTTCGCCATCCTCCCCCGCGACCTGACGATCGCGGCGGGTGAGCTGACGCCGACCCTGAAGGTGCGACGGGCCATCGTCGCCAAGACCTATGAGTCGGTGATCGAGGAGCTGTATGACTGACGCCCGCGCTTGTCGCGCCTGCGGTTCGACCGACCTCCAGCCCGCCGGGCCACCGACCCGGCGGGCGGTGTGCGGTCACTGCGGCCGCTGCTGGGAGGGCAGAGGCGACGGCCCCGGGGTCGATGTCATCGCCTGCCCCGGATGCGCGCGCCGTGGGACATGTGAGGCTCGCCCCACGTGGCTCTCCGAGTCGCTGACCCAGCGCCGCGTGCTCGACGATGGCGGGGAGGTCCTGATCCGCCCTCTCGTCTACGGCGATCGCTTCGAGCTGGCGGTGGCGTTCACCGAGCTCTCACTGCGGTCACGACAGCTCCGTTTCTTCCTGGCCCCTCAGGCGCTCGGTTCTGACGGAGCTCGAGTACCTCACGAACATCGACTATCAGAACCACTTCGCCTTCGCGGCACTGCTCCTCGGCGGACCGACGCCCAAAGGCATCGCCGTGGGCCGGTACCTGCGGGATCCGACCGATCCGGCGATCGCCGAGGTCGCCGTGACGGTGATGGACGACCATCAGCGACGCGGGGTCGGCACGCTGCTCACCCGGGCGCTGGGCGAGGTGGCCGCAGAGCGGGGGATCCGCACGTTCGTCAGCTACGTGCAATGGGGCAACGACCTGGCGGTCGAGTCGCTGGCTCGTGAAGGCGCGAGAGTGCTCCCCGACGAACCCGGCATCGCCCGCATCGAGATCGACGTCCCGGTCGCCGTGGCCGACGCCGCTGACTCCCTCGTGCGCCGCATCCTCGGCCGCCTCGGAGGCCGCGACGGGGCGTTGACTCGCTCGGCCGGCGCTCGCACGTCGAGCTGACTCGGGACCAGTGGCCCTTACGCACGATCCTCCGCTGGCTCACCATCGCGTCGGAGGTGAGGACATGGACGATTCACACGGGAATGAGAAGAGAAAGGCCGCTGCAACGGTGGTCAACGGCACGCGAGTGACCGTCGCGTTCCCCTTCTCGCGAATCGCACTGCATGAGCCGAGTGACGACCTACGCGACCTCGTATTGCTCGTCGCCGACCTCGCCGACGCGGTCGCTGACTCGACCGGGACCGAGGTCGCCGAGGATCTGCGCACTCGGGCGGTCGAGCTGCGGCAGCGGCTGGCTGCCGTTCGCAACGGTTGAGCGATCGAGACGAGATGGAGAGGTGATCGTGATGCGCGATGGAACCATCCAGACGTTCAGCACAGAAGCCCCCGCGACCTCGCTGTTGGTGATCACCCGCGGCGACGTCGCTGACGATGCCCGGGCTTATGCCCACCGGCGAATCGGCGCAGTCATTGAGCACATCGACGAGCCGATCTTGTTCGCACGGGTGAAGCTGACCGAGGCGCCTGATCCGGCTCGGGAGCGGCCTGCCATTGCTCAGGTGACGATCGACCTGAATGGCGAGATCGTGCGGGTCCAGGTCGCCGGCCACGTGATGCGCGAGGCGGTCGACCTTCTCGATGCGAGGCTCCGCGACAAGCTCGGACATCGTGACGAGTATCGCCAGGCGCTACGTCGGCGTCCCCCGGCCTCACCGCCTGGTGAATGGCGGCACGGCGATGCGCCGACCTCCAGGCCCGGCTACTTCGAGCGGCCACCTGACGAGCGCGAGCTCGTACGGCGGAAGACCTACGCGGACGAGGGGCTCACTCCCGACGAGGCCGCGTTCGACATGGAGGGGCTCGACTTCGACTTCTACCTCTTCCAAGAGCACGCCAGCGGGCAAGATGTGATGCTCGAACGGGGCGAGAGCGGCTCGTACCTCCTCACCCGCGTCCGTCCGGAGCCAGTCGACGCAGGTCCCACTGCCATCGCGCTGACAGTGACGGAGAAGCCCGTACCCGAGCTCGACCTCGCGGACGCCATCGAGCGCATGAGCGCCGATGGCGAGCGCTACGTGTTCTTCGTGAACACCGGCACCGGACGGGGCAACGTGATCTACCACCGGTTCGACGGTCACTACGGACTGATCGCGCCCGACTGACGGCGATGAGTGCGACCGGCAAGCTCCCACGACCGCCACGCCCGACGCGGCCCGGGTCGAGTGGAGCGCGCTCGGCTGGTTCGCAGCCGAAGCGCAGCCTTTCGATGCGGATCGGAAGGATCGTGGGGATCGAAATCCGCGTCCACGCGACCTTCCTCTTGCTGGTCGCGCTCGTCGCGCTCGCGGCGACCGGGAAGGAGGGCCCGACCCTCGCATCCTCCATGAGCTGGCTGGTCGTGCTGTTCGTGTGCGTCGTCGCCCACGAGCTGGGGCACAGCCTGGTCGCCCGTCGACACGGCATCGACACAGTCGAGATCGAGCTGCTGCCGATCGGAGGCATCTCGAAGCTCACCCGTATCCCAGAGGACCCACAGGTCGAGCTGCGCATCGCAATCGCCGGGCCGATCGTGAGCGTGGTGCTCGGGATGGTCTTCGCGCTCGCCGCGGTCGCAGCGCGGGTCGACATGTGGCCCCCGACGCTCTACGGCGGTGGGTTCCTCGCCCGGCTTGCGTGGGTCAACGTGCTGCTCGGGGCATTCAACCTCCTGCCTGCTCTGCCGCTCGACGGGGGTCGAGTGCTCCGAGCGATGCTCGAGGAGCACACCGATCGAGAGCGGGCAACACGCCTCGCGGCACGCGTCGCTCGGGTGATCGCCATCGCGATGATCGCGGCCGGCTTCCTTCTCAACGTGTGGCTGGTCCTCATCGGAGCCCTCGTGTACTTCGCGAGCTCCGCGGAGGAGAAGGCGGCGAGGATCCACGAGCGCGTGAAGGACCGACGCGTGAGCGATGTCATGATCCGGGACCCGATCTGCGTCCCACCCGACGAAACCCTCGCGCAGCTCCTGAATGTGATGTCGACCACTGCGCAGCGTGACTTCCCGGTCATCGCGCCGGACGGTGCCTACCTCGGGCTCGTCAGGTCGCGAGTGCTCTTGCGCGGCTCGCCGGATGCTCGCGTGCGATCAGTGGCCGACAGCACTCCGCCGCTCGCGCCCGAGGATCTGCTCGAGACCAGCGGCTTGCTCGACGGCGAGCTCTCCGCCGCCGCGGTCGTCACCGACGGGCGAGTCGTCGGCCTCGTCCGCGCCGCCGACGCCGAGCTCCTCACGCACTGACTTCTTCAAAGCACGGCGGCTTGCTCGCGGGCTGAGCGTCCTCACGAGGGTCAGGAACACGACTGAGGCGGCGGCGACGTCGACGGTGACGGCCGCGACCAGGTTGGAGGCGTCGGTTCCGGCGGTCACGAGGTGAAGGGTCGCGATCCAGAACAGACCGAAGCTGGAGAGGTGGATCGCCTTCCACCAGCGTCGCGGCATGCGGCGCATCAGCAGGGAGGTGAGCTCCACGCTGATCAGGAGGTACAGAGCGATCACGCCGAGCGCGACCGGCCCGGGTTTCCAGGCGGACGCGAGGGGGACGAGGACATCTCCGAGACCGAAGTGCGTGTAGCTGTCGGCGACCAGGCCACCGACGTGCAGTGCGGTGAAGATGACGGCAGCCCCTCCGAGGAAGCGATGCAGGTCGGTGAGCCATGCCGGGGTTGGGCGGCCGCGGGTCAGCCGCGTGCTGAGGAGCAGGCCCCAGATCACGGATGCGGTGAGCAGCCCCCACGCGACGAACCCAGTGGCCCGCGCGAGGAACCACCACAGCTGCGGGTCCATGTCGTTGGCTCCTGGATCGCTCCGGTCAGCTGCCGTGCGTCGTCGTCACTGGCGCGCGGTTGACCACGGTCGACGCCGGAGCGGGTGGCGCTGGCGTTGCGGCCATGCTCGTTGCCGGCCTTTGGACGATGAGGACCGCCGGGGACGCTGGCGGGGTCGGGGCGGCCGGAACTGCCGTCGTGGTAGCCGGTCGCGCGGCGGCCATGGCGTTCATCAACACCACGGACGCACTCACGCTGAGGCCCGCGGCGAGCACGCGACCGCCCATCGCCGCGTGGCGTCGCCGTCCCTTCACAGGCGCAGACACTGCTCCCGGTTCGGCCTTCGCCCCCCGAGCGCGCGGAGCCGGCTGGTTTCGCTCTCGGAGCGCGGCAAGCCGGGCCGCGCGCTCGTCGGTGGTTGTGTTCACCCGATCAGTCGTCACGTTCAGCACCGCCGTGCTCGGTTTCGCGCCCGCCGTCGTCGTGTGAGGCGGTGGGCGTGGCAGTCGATGATGGGGCGGTGGTCGCGGTTGCGCCCGCCGGCTCGTCGACGTAGATGATCGTGGTGGGCGGGGTCGCGACGACGGGCGTGAGCTGACCCACCCTGTCGTTCCTGGGGGCGCCGAGGATGTCGGCATTGGCGGTGATCGCGAGTGCGCCGACGAGCAGTGCCCCCGAGATCACGGCGGCGACGCTCACGGCTTTGCGGCGTTCCATGTCTGCGACGATACGGAGGGGCTGGTTTTGCGATCCTCAGGTCGAGGTAAGCACGGGGTTAGGGATCTCGACGCGCGTCGTCGATGACTCGGCGCTGGTGGAGGCGGGCAGGTGCACGACGACGTCGAGGCCGACCCCGCCGGGCCCGGTGTCGATGCGCGCCGCGCCCCCGGAGGCCTCGGCCAGCTGCGAGACAATGGCCAGGCCGAGCCCGAACCCTTCTCCGCTGGCTCCAGGCGGGCGCCAAAACCGCTCGAACGCATGGGCTCGTTGCTCGTCGGTCATGCCTGTGCCCTCGTCGATGACATGGATGTCGAGTCCCCGCGAAGAGCGAGCCACGTGGATCGTGACGGTCGAACCCGATGGGGCTGCGTCGAGGGCGTTGGAGACGAGGTTGTCGAGGATCTGCTCGAGTGCCCCCGGCACCGCCCGGGCCGTCAGCCCGGGCGGCGATGCGCTCGTGAGCTCTACCTCGTGATCCCCCGCGACGGGTGCCCACGTCTCGGTTCGCTCTGTGACGATGGCCGCGACGTCGATGTCGGTCACCTCGTGAGGCGCAGCGTCGAGGCGGGCGAGGACCAGGAGGGACTGGACGAGGCGACCGAGACGAGCGGTCTCGTTCACCGCCGCCTCGAGCCGGGGACGGTCTTCCGCCGCGACGCGAGGGCTGAGCGTCTCGAGGCGAAGCCGGAGCGCGGTGAGCGGGGTGCGCAGTTGATGCGAGGCGTCGGCGACGAAGTGGCGTTGTGATTCGATGAGTTGCGAGAGCCGCTCCGCCGTGAGGTTGAACGTCGTCGCCAGGTCGCGTAGCTCGGGCGGGCCTTCGTCGGTCGGCACGCGCACAGTGAGATCGCCGAGGGCCATGCGGTGTGCGGCCGCCCGCATCCGGCGGACGGGACGGCTCACGCTGCGGGCCATCACCACGCCTACGGCGGTCACTACCAGCAGCACGAAGGTGGAGAGCGCGCCGAGGCGGATCCAGTTGGACCGCACCCGCGCGTCAAGAGTCGACGTCGGGTAGGTGATGCGCACCGCACCGTGCACGACGCCATTGGAGACGACGGGGATCGCGACGAAGACGAGACCCGTGCCGGCGGTCTCCGACTGACGCACGCCGTTGGCTCGGCTGCCGCGGAGCGCCGCTTGGATCTCGGGTCGGTTGGAGAAGTCTTGCGGAGGCCCCCCGATCGCTTCGGAGTCGGCGACGCTCATCCCGGTCGGGTCGACGATCACGATCCTTCCTCCGTTGGCGCGGTAGTCGGCGAGCAACGTGTCGAGCTGCGGGAGGACGCCGTTCTCGAGGTCGTCCTCGGAGCGGGAGGCCACGACTTGTGCGTCGCGTTCGATGTCGAACAGAAGGTCGTTCTTCTCCCTCCCCGCGAACACAACGCCGAAGGGGATCACCACGATCGCCAAGGCGAATGCCGTGATCGTCAGATAGGTGAGGAGGAGGCGTCTGGTCATGGCTCAACTCGGCGGGTCGAACCGATAGCCAACTCCCCGGAGGGTCACGATCGACGTGGGGTTGCCGAGCTTGCGTCGCAACGATGCGATGTGGACGTCGAGGGTCTTGGTCGGGCCCCACCAGTTCTCGTCCCACACGCGGGCGATGATCTCCTCGCGGGTACGGGCGACGCCGGGTTCCTCGGTGAGCAGTGCGAGCAGGCCGTACTCCTTGGGTGTCAGGTCTACCTCTTCGCCTTCGAGCCACACCCGACGAGCCCGCCGATCGACACGCAGCGGACTCGCGTCCTCTTCGGTGGGCTCGGCTGCATCGGTCGACGCGGTTCGCCGATGCACGGCGCGGATGCGCGCCACCAGCTCACGAAAGCCGAAGGGCTTGACCACGTAGTCGTCAGCGGCCATCTCGAGCAGCAAGACGCGGTCGACCTCGTCTTCGCGTGCGGTCACCACGATGATCGGCACATGCGATCGCTCCCGGAGGCGACGACACACCTCTCGCCCGTCGAGGTCGGGTAGTCCGAGGTCGAGCAGCACGATGTCGCCAACGTCCGCGGCGAGTGCGTCGGCGCCACTGCTCACCCAACGCACGGCAAACCCCTCGTGCTCCAAGCCCTCGATCAGGGGCTCGGCGATCGTGCGGTCATCCTCGACGAGCAGCACGCTCAGTGGAGCGTCCCCGACGGAAGATGGCGTGGGATGGCGACTGGCTTCCACGCAGTCATGGTCCTGCCTCAGCCGCGCCAGCGACAGGGCCGAACGTCACGACTCGGTCGACTTTCAAGTCACCGCGGCTCGGGTACACCTCGCAGGTGCTCGAGACGTTCCTGCAACTGAGCGTCGTTGATTCCTCGAGGCGATTGAAAGCGGAGTACTAGTCAGGAGGCGTACACGCCGTGCGATGGCGAGTGGTGCGGTGCGAGACGGGAGCGGAGCGCGCCTCCAGAGCGGCCTGCTGCACCTTGGCGAGCGACTTGAGGAGCGAGCGCTGCTCGGCGACCGTCAAGGCGGCGTGCATCACGTCGTGTTCCCGCTCGTGCAATGAGAGGAGCAGCTCGTCGACGATGGCTTGTCAAGAGCAAGGGGGTGTGGAGCCTCTGGTTTCCGAGCCTCGAGGAGTGTCCGCGACATCGTCGAACGGAGCACCCCGTCGCGCTCGATCTGGTCGTGCAAGTCCTGCAGCCGTGAGCGGTAGCGGTCGATCGTGAAGTCCGGCACCGTCCACACGACCTTGCGGAGGAAGAACACGACCGCGCCGACGTCGAAGAACTCGAGCTGCAGGCGTTCGTTTCGGCACTGCACGATCTCCAGCCCCGCCGCCCTGGCTTCGTTGGCTTCGAGGTCGTGGTCTCTCCGGTTGCCTCGCTCGAGCGGTCCCAGGAAGTACTCGCTGATCTCGACGTTGGTGCCGCCGCCGACATGTTGCGCGAAGTAGGTGCCTCCGGCTGCGAGCACGCGAGCGATCTCCGACCATTGAACCGTGGCCGGGTGGCGGCTCGTCACCAAGTCGAAGGCGCCGGCGACGAAGGGCAGTGGGGAATCCGCTCCGTGAGCGACGACCACGGCGCCGAGCGGCCGCAGCAGAGCCGATGCGCGCGCAACGTTCGGTGGCCATCCCTCCGTGGCGACCAAGGTCGGTGGGAAGTTCTCGGCGCCGGCGCCGGCCAGCACCTCACCGCCGCCGGTCTGGATGTCCAGCGCGGTCGTGGCGGACGAAAGCCGCCTGCCGAGCAGACGTTGGTAGCCCCACGACGGACGTTGCTCGGTGGCGCGACCGTCGAGCCACGAGAAGTCCCAGCCGTCGACGGGGACGTCAGCCGCCTCGTTCACCAGCTCGTCGAACGTCTTCATCTCAGCAGTCATCAAACCAAGATCTCGGCCTTGCGTTCGCGCGTACTGCGGGGAAGAGTGACCCTGCGCGCTCCTACTTGAGGGCCGCAAAGGGAGAGCGCATGGGCGTCGACCAGGATCTCGAGACCGTTCGCAAGGGCTACGCGGCATTTGGCAGCGGTGACATGGACACGCTGATGGCGCTCTACCAAGACGACGCGGTGCACATGATTCCCGGCGCGGGACAGGTCTCCGGTGCGCATAAGGGCAAAGAAAACGTCCTCGGCCTGTACGGGAAGCTGTTCGAGCTCAGCGGTGGGACCATGCGACTCCAGCTCGAGCACGTGTTGTCCGATGGCGGCAACCGGGTGGTGGCGATCCACACATCGACCGTGGAGAAGGACGGCGAGACGATCACGCAGACCGAGGCGCTGCTTTTCACGATGGTCGATGGGAAGGTCGCCGAGATCCAGGACTTCTTCGGCGACATCGCGCTGAACGACCGCCTGTTCAGCTGACGAGGCGTTGCGCCGGCGCCATCAAGGGGTGCTCGCGCCGCGTGCCAACCGCCTACCGTCGCGCTCCGTGGCGGTGAGCCGAGACGCGTCCAAGCTCGAGAAGGCCATCCCCGGCCTCCATGCAGTGCGCACCTACCAGGGCCGGTGGCTTCGCTCCGACATCATCGCCGGCCTCGTGCTCGCCGCGATCCTGGTTCCACAAGGGATGGCCTACGCACAGCTTGCCGGTCTCCCTCCGGTCACCGGGCTGTACACGACGATCGGATGTCTCGTCGGCTACGCGGTGTTCGGCCCGTCGCGGGTGCTCGTCCTCGGCCCGGACTCGTCGATCTCACCGATGATCCTCGCCGCACTCACCCCGCTGCTGATCGGGACGTCGGACCCGACGAAGGCGATCGAGCTGGCGGGCATGCTGGCCCTGCTGGTCGGGGGGATCGAGATCGTGCTCGGGCTCGCCAGGCTCGGCTTCGTTGCGGATCTGCTGTCGAGTGAGGTTCAGGTCGGGTACATGAACGGCCTAGCGGTCACGATCATCGTCAGTCAGCTCCCCAAGCTCTTCGGGTTCTCGACCGACGCCGACGGCTTCTTCGACGAGGTCGGCGCGTTCTTCAGCAACCTCGACGAGACCGTCGGCCGCGCGCTGATCGTCGGCGTCGCGGTACTCGCCGTGCTGTTGCTTCTGCCACGGCTGACGCGTCGCGTGCCCGCCGTCCTTGTTGCGGTCGCGGGTGCGACGATCGTGTCGGCCGCGCTCGACCTTGCGTCGAAGGGAGTCGCGACGGTCGGCTCCTTACCAAAGGGATTCCCGGCGCCCGAGATCCCATGGACATCGTTCACCGACGTCGGACCGCTCTTCATCGCCGCGGTCGGCATCACGCTCGTCTCGCTGACCGACACGATGGCGACCGCTTCGAGCTTTGCCGCGAGACGGGGTGACGAGGTCGAGCCGAACCAGGAGATGATCGGGCTCGGCGCTGCGAACATCACGGCCGGGTTCTTGCAAGGCTTCGCGGTCTCGACGAGCGGATCACGCACCGCGGTTGCCGGACAGTCCGGCGCGAAGTCGCAGCTCACCGGTCTCGTCGGCGCCGGCGTCGTCGTGATCTTGCTCGTGTTCTTGAACTCACTTCTCAGCGATCTTCCACAGTCCGCGCTCGCCGGCGTGGTGATCGCGGCGGCGCTCTCACTGATGGATGTCTCGATGCTCGTCAAGTACGCGCGCGTGCGGCCGAGCGCGGTGGTGCTCTCACTTCTGACGAGTGCCGGCGTGATCGTGTTCGGAGTGCTGCCTGGCATCGTGATCGCGATCGGCCTCTCCGTCCTGCTCGTGTTCCAACGGAGCTGGTGGCCACACGGCGCTGTCCTCGGCAGAATCCCCGGAGTCGGCGGCTGGCACAGCGTGGAGCAGCACGTCGATGCCGAGGAGCTCGACGGGATCGTGGTGTACCGATGGGAGGCAGCGCTGTTCTTCGCCAACGCAGGTGCATTCCGGCGTCAGATCCGCCACCTCGCCCGGGAGCGCAAGCCTTCTTGGGTGGTGCTGCAGTGCGAAGCCATCAGTGACATCGATGTCACGGCGGCCGAGATGCTCAAGCAGCTCGACGAGGAGCTGAACGACAAGGGCATCCACGTCGCCTTCGTCGAGCTGCGCACCCGATTGCAGGAGCTGTTGTTGCGCTACGGCCTCTTCGAGACCCTCGACCGCGACCACTTCTACCCGACGGTGAAGAGCGCTCTTGACGCGATTCAGGCGGAGTCCTAGTCAGGACGGCGGGCGCGCCGCGCGATGGCGAGTGGCGCGGTGAGAGACCGGAGCTGAGCGGGCCTGCAAGGCGGCCTGCTGCACCTTCGCGAGCGACTTGAGGAGCGAGCGTTGCTCAGCCGGCGTCAGGGCGGCCCCCATCACGTCGTGTTCCCGCTCGTGCAGTGAGGGGAGCAGCTCGTCGACGATCGCTTGGGCGGCAGGTGTGATGTCGATGAGGAGCTTGCGGCGGTCGTCGGGGTGGGGCAGGCGGCGAATGAGGCCGCGCTTCTCCAGGTTGTCGAGCAGTGAGGTCATCGAGCCGCTGGTGACGAGGAGTCGCTCGGCGATCACGGATGGCTCGAGGGGCTGGCCGGCGCCCTCCACGGTTGCGAGGATCTGGCGGGCACTCGGCGAGAGCTGGTACTCGTCGAAGGTTTGGCGGTTGTGCAGCTCCATGAGGAGATCGGCCGCGCGCCAAAGGTTGGCGTAGCACTCGGTGGCGAGCGCGCTCGCGCCGGGGTACTCCTCTTCGAAGTCAGCGCCCACGCGGATGAGTGGTGCGTTGGCAGGCCTCGAGGGACGGCGCGTGCCGCCCCCCGGGGTACCTGCTGATTTGGACGAGGTCAGTGCGCACCTGCCAGCTCCGGGATGCGCCGGGTGAGCTCTGCCCACTCGTCGCCGATCGCCGCTTCGACGAGCTGGGTGGCCCCGGTGAACGCTTCGGCAGGCATCACCATCTGCCAGATGCGGGTCATGTTCTCGCGGTCGTCGTTCCCCATCAGAGGGAACATCCAGGCCACCAAGTCCGGGAAGCGGTCCTGCGGGACGGTGCTGGCCATGACGCCGACGGCGTGACCCTGATCGGGCACCGGCACGCGCTCCTTGATCAAGCGGTACAAGTGGCCATCTTCCTTGTCCAGGTGCACGTCGAGGAAGTAGCGGAAGGCCTTCGTGGCGCGGGCCGTCTCCAACGGGTCGTGCAGCGACACCGCGTTGTTGAGCGCCTCGAAGGCCGCGTCGAGGGCTCGGTGATCCTTCACGTAGGCCTCAGCGACTGATGGAGCGACCGCTTCGAGGGCCGGGAAGATCGCCAGCTCCTCGCCGTGAGCGTGCCACTCGAGCACCTCGTTGAAGAATCGGAAGCGCTCGATGGTGGCCTCGAGGCCTGGCTTGCCTCGGGCGGAATCGAGTGCCGCTGCGTCGATGAGCTTCATGTCTTGTCGGAACGCGTTGTGGATCGCCAACACTGCATCGATCGGACCCGTCATGTCTTCCCCCTAGCTGTCGAACCCCCAAGTTACTCTGACTCAAGTTACTTGGATTCAAGGTATATGTCAAGGGAAAGTGGCGGGTGGTCAGGCAAGATTGCGAGGGCTGTGATGGCCGACAGAACGGACCGGGGGGTAGCTGGTGGCTCCGAGTGCGCCGACGAGCGAGGTCGTCGAGCTCGTGCAACACCTCATCCGCAACAAGTGCGTCAACGACGGCGCTCCGGATTCGGGCGACGAGATCCGCAACGTCGATCTGATCGACGCGTACCTCGCGGGGTCGGGACTCGACATCGAGCGCTTCGAGGCGGCACCGAGCCGCTCGAACCTGATCGCGCGCGATCGAAGGCTCCGACCCGGATGCACCGACGCTGTGCCTGCTCGGTCACACCGACGTCGTTCCCGTGAACGCGGCGCGATGGTCAGAGGATCCCTTCGGTGGCGAGATCATCGACGGCTGCGTGTGGGGACGCGGCGCCATCGACATGTTCAACCTGACCGCGTCCATGGCGGTCGCGATGAAGGTGTTCGCACAGTCGGGGTTTCGCCCGCGGGGCAGCCTGATCTACGCCGCGGTCGCCGACGAGGAGGCAGGCGGCGAATACGGCGCTCGGTTCCTCGCCGAGCACGAGCGCGATGCCGTCGCGTGCGACTACCTCGTGACCGAGTCGGGAGGGTTCCCGATGCCGAGCCCGGCCGGCGTGCGCATGCCTTACCTCCACGAGGAGAAGGGGCCGCTCTGGGCGACGATGAAGGTGCGCGGCGCGCCCTGCCATGGCTCGATGCCGTTCCGCAGTGACAACGCGCTCATCAAGGCGGCGGAGATCGTGCGCCGCATCGCGGCATATCGGGCTCCCGCGCGACTCGACGACTCCTGGCACGCGTTCGTCGCCGGACTGGGCCTGCCTGCCGAGCTCAGCGAGCCACTGCTGCGAGAGGAGGGGTTCGTCGAGACGATCGAGATGCTGCCCCTCGGGCTGTCGAAGCTCGCCTACTCCTGCACCCACACCACGATCACGCCGACGATGCTCACCGCGGGCTCGAAGGTGAACATCGTTCCCGACGAGGTCGACATCGCACTCGACGTGCGCGTGCTGCCGGGTGATGACGCCGACGCGGTGCGGGCGATGATCACCGACGCGGTCGGCGATCTCGCCGGTGACGTCGAGCTGACGTTCCCGAGACCCGATGACCTCGCCACGCACTCACCCGCGTCCGGTCCATTCGTCGACGCGTTGCGTCGTGCCTCGCGCACGTTCTATGCAGACGCCGAGCTCGTCCCCATGCGCATGGTGGGCACGACCGACGCCCGCCACTTCCGGCGGGCGTTCGGCACTGCGGCCTACGGCTTCGGCATGTGGAGCACTCGCCTCGGGATGGACGACCTCGCGACGATGGGCCACGGCGATGACGAGCGAGTCGACATCGAGTCGCTCGAGATGTCGGTCGCGCTCTGGGACGTGTTGGCCCGCGACTTCCTCGGCTGACGCGGGTCAGCCGGCAGTCTCAGGCGAGGGGTGGGCGCCGTGTGTGCCAGTCGGTCAGCGCCTGGAAGCCGTCGGCGACGCGCAGCACGGTGACCTCGTCGAAGCGCCGCCCGGCCAGCTGCAACCCGACCGGCAGCCCGTCATCGGTGAAGCCGCACGGAACCGAGATCGTCGGTAGCCCGAGCGCGTTCCACGGCGCCGTGAACACGGGCAGCGTGAGCGCGCCCACGAAGTCGAGGTTGTCGACCAGTGGAGCCCCGGCCCCCGCGGTGGGTGTCGCGATCACGTCGACCCTGCCGAGGATCTCTTCGACCTTCGCACCCACGAAGCGCCGCACGCGTTGCGCCTGCACATGATCGACGGCGGTGTAGAAGAGCGCTGACGTGATCATCTGTCGGGTGAACGAGCCGTAGTCCTCCCAGCGCTCGGACAGGTTCCGACGGTGGTACGTGAATGCCTCTGTCATGAAGATCGGCAAGCAGGCCTCGTCGAGGATGTCCCAGGCCGGCACGTCGATCTCCTCGACCCGCGCACCGCCGGCTTCGAGAGCGGCGATCGCCGACTCGAACGCAGCGATGGCAGACGGATCCGCGAACGGTGAGTCGACATGGTGGTGACGAAGCACTCCGATGCGCGCTCCGTCGACCCATCCGGGCAGAGCGGCTGCGTACGCCTGTGTCGCAACTTCCGCGCAGAGCGGATCGGAGGGGTCGAACCCCGAGATCACGTCGAGCATGAGAGCGCAGTCGCGCGCGGTGCGCGCCATGGGGCCGACGTGATCGAAGCTCCACGACAGGGGGACCACACCTGACTTGGGCACGCGACCGAACGTGGGCTTGAGCCCGGTGATGCCGCACAGCGCCGAAGGCATCCGGATGCTTCCGCCCGTATCGGTGCCGATGCCGCCGAAGAAGAGGCCGGCGGCCACTCCGTTTGCGGTTCCCGAGCTCGATCCTCCGGCCCAGCGATCGAGTGCCCACGGGTTGCGAGGGATCGGAAAGGGCTTCGCTGGATCGGGGAGCCCGATTGCGAACTCCATCGTGGTCGTCTTCCCCGTGATGACGGCACCAGCCGCACGTAGGCGCGCTACGACGGGAGCATCACCTCGCTCGCCCCAATGACGATTGAGCACGAGGCTCTGCGCGGTGGTCGGGAGGTCGGCCGTCGCAATGATGTCTTTGACGCCGACCGGGATGCCGTGCAGCGGGCCTCGGTCGTGCCCTGCGCGGAGCTCCGCGTCTGCCTCCTTTGCCGCCTGCATCGCCGCGTCATCCGCTCGACAGAGGTACGTCCCGAGCTGCTCGTCGAATCGATCCGCTCGTGCGATCGATGCCAGCGTGAGCTCGACACTCGAGACGCTTCCAGAGCGAAGCGCGGCCGCCGCTGCCGCGAGCGTGTCCGGCATCTCGCTCACGGCTGGTCCCCGAGGTCGAGCTCGTACAACCGATCCGCCTTGCCGCGCAGGAGCGGGTACATCATCACGAAGAGCGCCACCTCATCCGGCGTCGCGGGGATGTGCGCCTCCGCCAACGCGGATCGCACCACCGCCTCGACGTTCAACGCCCCTGAATCACCTGTGGGCATGCTCATCGGACTACCTCCCGCAGCGTCCCGACAGTGAACCACGGTGTCAGGAGGGCGCGCGCTTTCGGAACATCGGCGTGCGGGCTCGTTCGCGCCGGATCGGGTCGTTCAACGCGTTCGCGAGCTCGAGGGCCCGTCCTGCGGCCCGCGCCGCAGTCGGCTGATCAGCAGCGAGGCGCGCTGCCCCGCGAGATCCAGCAAGACGTCGCATTCGAGTGCGCGATCGCGCAGCTCTCGTCGAGTGACGAAGAGCGCGCGGCGGAGGTGTCGTACAGCGTCTTCGTAGGCGAGCGCGTCAATCGCGCGATCGGCCGCGACGCGCGACCAGTGCACCGCGCGCTCGGCTCCGCCGACTCCGGTGGCTTGGGCGAAATCCGCGGCGAGCTCCGGTGCCGCCGCGGACGTCCGTTCTCCCAGGGTGGCGACCATCAGCTCGCCGATGCGCAGGTGCATCTCGGCGCGCGCCACCGGGGGAACTGAGTCATAGAAGGCGTGTCGGATCAGATCATGGGCGAAGCTCCGCCAGCCGACCCGCCCCCGCTCATCTACGAGGATCCCGTCGGCAACGGCAGCGTCGAAGACCGAACGAGCAGCGCTCTCGGTCTGTCCTGCGAGGGCCGCAGGCAGCTCCGCGGAGAACGGACCCGAGAGGAACGAGGCGCTCGTCAACAGCGACACTGCATCGGTCGACAAGGCCTCGGCGCGGCGCCGCAGCAGCTCGGCGACCGTCCGGGGCACCGCGGCGGCCCCGGTGTCGAGGTGACCCTCACCGGTGTCCATCACACGCACCAGCTCCTCGACGAAGAAGGGATTTCCGCCGGTGCGCGTCGCGATCGCCTCAGCGACATTGGTCGGAGCGCGTCCCGAGGTCAGCCGGTTGACGAGTGCCGAGACTTCCTCGGTGCTCAGCGGCCCGAGCGTGAGCCGAGTCACTGCCCGTTCGGTCGAGAGGTCGGCCGCAAGCAACGACAGCGGGTGGTCGGTGGGGACGCCGCGATGCATCGCGATGACCGTCAGCCGCGCGGCCGTGGGCGCTCGGGCGACGAACTTCAGGAGCTCGATCGACGCCCGATCTGCCCACTGCATGTCGTCGAGGATGGCGACCATCGGTCGATCTTGCGTCGCGTCTGCGATCCGCTCGCACACGGAGGCATACAGCAGAAAGGGTGACTCGCCGACCGGCTCGATCGAGTCGCCGAGACCGAGGGCGCGCAAAGGCTGGGACCACGGCCAGAACGGTGGGGCACCGTCGAGATCGTGGGCTCTGCCCGTCGCGGCACGCATGTCGCGCGCTGCTGCGTGCTCAGACACCCAGTGTCCGAGCGCCGACTTCCCGATGCCCGCCGGTCCATCGACGAGCACGACTTGGATGTCGCCTCGGCCGGCACGTGAAAGCGCCGAGGAGATCGTGCGCTGCTCCCGGACCCGGCCGACGATCGTCGACTCGACCACGACGATGGGCACGGGGGCCTGCACGCGTGCGAACGGGCGTGGGGAGCAGCTCGGGGTCTTGGTCGAGGATTCGGCTCGCGAGCTGCTGCAGCTCGCTGCCCGGCTCGACGCCGAGTGCCTCGACCATGGCCTCGCGGCCATCCGAGTACGTCCGCAGCGCATCCGCCTGTCGGCCGGTGCGGTACAACGCGAGCATCAGATGTCCGCGCGCCCCGCTCCCGATAGGGGTGCTGCGCGACCAGCGCTTCGAGGAGCGGGATCGCCTCGGCGTCGCGTTCGGCGGCGAGCAACCCGACGTGCAGCTCCTCGTGCGCCGACAGCACTCTCTCGGTGAGCTCGCGGCACCGTCGCTTGCGCCCAATCCTCGTAGCCCACATCCGCGTACGGCTCCCCCCTCGGCAGGGCTGTCGCTCGACGGGCCGCTGCGATGGCGCCGTCGAGGTGCCCTTCGGTACGAAGGGATCGAGCAGCGGCCACGCAGTCGGCGAGCTCGTGGGCGTCGCACGCGTGACCGTCGAGGTCGAGCACGTAACCGGGCGCCGCCGTCCGGATCACGTCCGGGCCGAGTGCACGACGCAGGTTCGACACGTAGACCTGGATCGCCGCTGCGCTGCGCTCGGGCTGAGCCTCTTCGGGTCCCCAGACCGCGTCGACGAGCGCGTCGACCGACACGACGGTGTTCGCGTCGATCAGGAGGCGAGCAAGCAGCTTTCGCGGCTTCGTCCCGGCCACCGCGATCGCTACATCGTCACGCCGCACCTCGAGTGGGCCGAGGACGCCGAACTTCATCGACCGGACGGTACTTCTGCCCCAACGCGGCGAGCTCGTCCAGGCTCTCCTGCTTGTGGTGCCGTTCGTCGCAGCCGATCTGGCGCAACACGTCGGCGAACGACTCGGCGCATCCGTAGTCGTCGGCCACCGAGCACGAGCAGGTCTCGAACTCCAGCTCGGGGTTCTCGGCGACGAAGTGCATGTACTCGTGCTCGGCGTGGTCCTCGAAGTCGGCGTTCAGCGCGTACGACCACGCGGGACGGATCAGGTAGAGAAGCCAGGAGATGAGGTAGAAGCTCAACGCCATCAGCTGGGGGACCAGGCGGTAGCGGAACCATCCGAGCCGGGTGCCGCGGTGCTCGAGCATGTCTTCGATGATGAAGAGGTGCCACTGCTCGTTGTCCTGCTGCTCCCGCGTGCGCTGGACACGGTCGTAGATCCGCCGCGCCAGCTGCGTCTCCCGGGCATGTCGCGTGATCGACAGGTACGCCGCGTGCTCCCAGGTCTGGTACGGCACCCGAGCCACGAGCTCGAGGACGACGAACTTCTGGAGGGTGCGCTTGCGCCCGTACAGGAGGTTCATCGAAATGAAGAGGGACCGGGCGATCACGCCGTAACGCCGCCGTGGTTCGGCCAGCGTGCGCACTTGCTCCCGGATCAGGTCGGTATGGGCCGTCGTTGTGGTCATGTCGAGACCTTCTCCCACAGTCCTTTTGGATCGCTTTGGCAGCCAGGAGCAGCCCTCTGTGAGACGATGCGGCCATGGCGGATCTCACGTGCACGGCGTGCGCCGCCCCCAACCCACCCGGCTCCCGATTCTGCAACGGGTGCGGTGGCGCGCTGAGCGCTGACCAGCCGCCGACCCACACGGAGGCGGAACGCCGTCTCGTGACGGTGCTGTTCAGCGACGTGTCGGGTTACACGCAGATGGCAGAGCTGATCTGGATCCCGAAGTCGTACGGGAGCTCATGGGTCTCGTCTACGCGCGAGGCGGATGCGATCGTTGGCAGGTACGGCGGTCGGATCGACAAGCTGATGGGTGACGCAGTGCTCGCGGTGTTCGGCGATCCTGTCGCACACGAGGACGATGCCGAGCGCGCGGTGCGCGCGGCACTCGAACTGCACGCCGCGGTCGACGAGATGCGTCCGAAGTTCGAAGCCCGAGTGGGCCGGTCGTTCGCGATGCATAGCGGGATCAACAGCGGCGTTGTGATCACGAGCGAGCTCGACGGCGACCGAGCCAGCGGACCGTTGGGCGACATGGTGAACGTCGCGTCGAGACTGCAGTCGCTGGCCGCGGCGGACGAAATCTTGATCGGGTCCCGAGACACCGGTGCTCGTGCAGGACCGCTTCGCCTTCGCCGATCTCGGTGAACGCGAGTTGAAGGGTCGCCGCGAACTCGTCCGCGTCACTCGGGTCGAAGGCTTCGTCACCGAGCGCACCGCGCCGTCACGCCGAGCGAGCGCGTTCATCGGACGGCACGAGGAGCTCGGCGTGCTGCTGGGTGCGATCGACCGATTGCATGACGGCGAGTCGTCGCTCATCACGGTGTGCGCCGAGGCCGGGGCGGGCAAGACTCGATTGCTCGAAGAGGTCCACTCACGACTCGGCCCTGACGTGCAGTGGCTCGAGGGCCGCGCCTACCCGTACACCGCGAACATCCCCTACTCGCCGGTCATCGACCTGCTGAACCGCGCGGCGGGGATCGACGAGAGCGACACGTCCGAGCAGGTGCGCGCCAAGCTCGAAGGGATGGTCGCAACGGACGCTCCCCGACGACGAGCGCACGATGGTTGCGCTCGCGCACCTCTACGACCTCACTCCCGCCGACTCGGCCGTTGATCTCGAGTCCTTCCGCACGATCCTGCTGAGCGCGCTCGCCGCGCTCGTCGATGCCGTCGCCAGGCCCGGCGCCGACTGTCGTGTGCCTCCAGGACCTGCACTGGGTCGACCCATCGACCGCAGATCTCGTACGCGAGCTTGCGGCGGCAACGTCAGAACCCATCGTGATGGTGTGTAACTTCCGCCCCGGCTTCTCGCTCGGCGCGCCCGGCGAACGCGTCGTCCAGCTCAGCGAACTGTCGCATCGCCAAACCCTCGAACAACTCATCTCGCTGCTCGATGGCGGCGAACCGCCCAAGGAGCTCGTCGACGTCGTCACGGCCCGCACCGACGGGAACCCGTTCTTCGTCGAGGAGATCATCAACAGCCTCATCGAAACCGACGTGTTGGTACGCGAGCCGGACGGGTGGGTGTTGCGCCGCCCCCTCGACGACGTCGCGGTGCCCGGCACCATTCGCGGGTTGATCGCGTCGCGCATCGACAACCTCGACCCGCATCGGCGCCGCGTGTTGCGCGAGGTCTCGGTCGTCGGGCGTGAGTTTCTGTATGGCCTCGTGTGCAGCGTCACGGCCGATCGGACCCAGCTCGACGGAAGCCTTGCCGCGCTTACCTCCGCGGATCTCATCCGCAGGCGGAAGTCGACTGACCCCGAACTCGAATACGTCTTCAAGCACGCGCTCACTCAAGAGGTCGCGTACGACGGGCTGCTCCGCCGTGAACGCCAAGCTCCTGCACGAACGCGTCGCGCAAGCGATCGAAGCGCTGCTCGGGCGACCGCACCGGTGAGTTCGTCGAAACGCTCGCCTACCACTACGAACGCAGCGGCCACACCGTCGAGGCCGTCGGCTACCTCCGCCGGGCGGGACGGAAAGCGCTCGATCGCTACGCCATCGCCGAGGCGCACGCCCACTACCGCGCCGCGCACGATCTCCTCACCACTGACGATGACGACACCCTCGCGGTCGACCGAGCAACCCGGGATCGGTTGCTGATCGAGACGATCATCGAGTGGGCGCAATGCCACTACTACACGTGCGACATGGCGGAGCTCCGGGACCTCCAAGAGCGCCATCGAGACCTTCCGGCGGCGGTGGGCGACGAGGTCCTGACCGCCCGCTGGACAGCCTGGGTCGGCATGGTCACATGGCAGGAGGGCCGCATCCGCGACGCCGACCGGCTGCTCACCCAAGCGCTGGACCTCGGCCGGCGCTGCGGCGACGCCACCGCACAGGCATACGCGCTCACGTGGCTCACCTGGGTCGCGACACAAGCAGGAGACACCGCTCGGGCCGTCGAGATCTGGCCCGTGCTCGAGCGGCTCGTTCCCGAGGTCGCCGATCCCCACGATCGCCAGTACGTCCAGATCAAAGGGCTCTGTGGGGTCGGGCAGGCGTCGGCCCGCCGCGGCGACACGAAGTCCGCGACCGCGTACGCCGACGAGCTGCTCGACATCGGCCGCCGGACCGGGAACCGGCGCGCGACCGCCATGGGTCACATGGTGCTGGTCGTCGTGAGCCTCGTCCGGGGCGACGAGTACGCCGCCAAAGCGGCGACACGCGCCGCGATCGACTGTGACGCCGACCCGATGTACATGCTCTTCGCGGAGGCGTGGGCAACCGGGCTCGCCATCGGCTCAGCCAGCCCCGAAGAGGCACGCCGCTGCTTCGAACAGGTCGACGGGCGTGCACGGAACCTCAGCGGGGTGCTCGCCAGCGGAGACATCTTGGCTGTCTTCGGGCACGAGCTCGAGGTGATCGAGGGTCACCCCAGTCGCGGCATGGCCGGGCTCGCCGATGTGCGCCAGCGCGAGGAGGCGCTCGGCAACATCGAGGGCGTCCTCACCATTGACGCCTTCGTTGCGAGAGTGCGGTCCCGCCTCGCGACCGACTATGTAGCGGGACTCACGTCTCCCGTTGCTCTCCGGGATCGGGCGTTCCTCTCTCGTCAGCGTGTGGGCGCGGCGAAGAAGGCGCGAGGTGCGCTCGAACAGCTGGCGAATTCGCTCGACGAGTGCGGCAACAACGGGGACCGTGCGATGATCGAGTTCGAGCTCGCATCCCTCGCCAAGCACGAACGGCAGGTCGACGACGCCCGAGCTCACGCTCGCATGGTGCAGCAGCTGCTCGCCGACTCGCCGGAGGCCTCGCTCTCGCTCCGCGCCCGGGGACTGCTCGCCGAGCTCGGTTGACATGCGCACGAGGCGGCTCGCGATCCTGTTCGTGGCTGTCGTCGTGCTCGCCGGCTGCGGCGGCGACGACGGCAGCAGCAGCTCGTCGGACCTGTCGACCTTCGACAAGACGACCGCGGTGGCGGCCGCGCTCACGAAGGCCGGCATCGAGTGCGACGGGTTCGAGGTGGAATCCGAACAGGACGCTGCGGATGCAGTCGATCTCGGTCTGCCGCAGCCGGCCGAAGTCGGTCACTGCTCGAGCAAGGGCGACCAGCTCGAGATCGACGTCTACGCGAAGCCCGAGCAGGTGACCCAGTCCGTGAGCGCATCGAAGAGCGAGGTCTTCTGCGGCCTCGCGACGTCGTTCGGCATCACGACGATCAAGCTGGCGTTCGGTCACAACTGGATCATCGGTGGGATGTCCGATGACCCGGCCACCTACGCCAAGGCGATCGGGGGCGACTCGTCGTCGTACGACTGCCCCGACACGGGGGCGTCGTCGAGTGACCCGGGATCGGGCGCGGTCGGCTTCGTACCCGACGATGCGGAGACCATCCAGACCGACATCGGTGAGATGAAAGCCGACGACTCGTCGGTGTACCCGCAGACCGCCGAGCAGTGCGACAACGTCAAGGCGGCAGGCGAGAAGCTCAGCGAGCGGAGCCCGATCTCGGATCTCCTCGGCATCGACCCGCCCGCGGAGCTCTCCGATTGGGGCTACGCCTGCATCTCCTGAGGTCAGCTCCCGAGGAACGCCCGAACCTCGGCGACGACCTCCGCGGCGCGCGGCGAACGCGCCGACGTGGTCGGCTCCTTGGACCGGACGGAAGTGTCCGCCCGCACTCTCGGTCACGTCGCGGGCCGCTTCCCACCACCACTCCTCGGTGCCGACGTAGCAGAGCATGGGGAGCGGCATCGGATCGCTTTCGACCGTCAACGACTCGAAGCTGCCTTCCTCGGATGCGGCGCACGCCAAGAGGTCGTTCCGTTCGCTGAACAACCGACGCCGGTCGGCGGGCACGAAGGGAAAGATCTCGCTCCACACTCGGTCCCAGTCGCCCGCGTGGAAGACGTCGAGGCTGGATGCGGACATGTTCCTACGGTCGACGCCCTTGAGGCCGGGCAGCGTTCCTCCGAGCACGACTGACCGAGTGCGGTCTGGGTGCATGCGAGCGAACGCCTCGGTGATCATCGCTCCGAACGAGTAGCCCCAGACATGCGCGGCATCGACACGCTCCGCGTCGAGGACGGCTTCGACATGATCGGCTCGCGCCGTGAAGGTGTAGTCCGCGGTCGTATGTGGCTTGTCGCTCTCACCGAAGCCGAGCGGGTCGATGATGATCAACCGGAAGCGGTCACCGAGAAGCGTCGGGTACCCGAGCTCGACCCAATCTGCAGCGGCTTGCAGGAAGCCGGGTATCAGAACGAGTGGCTCGCCGTCCCCCGCGGTGACGTAGCTGAGTCGATGACCGTGCGAGACAACTTCCACTTCGCGCCCTCTCTCCGCGCGCCCAGTGTCGCATGGGCAATGATCACGTGCGGTGGTGCACAGGCCGGACACGAAGTACGTCGAGGTCGGCGACGCGGACGTCGCATATCAGGTGATCGGCGACGGGCCGAACGACGTCTTGTACTTCTACGGGCTCGGCAGCCACGTCGAGGTCCAGTGGAACATGGCGGACTTCGTCCGCTTCATCGAACGGTTGCTCCCCTTCAGCCGGGTCATCGTGTTCGATCGACGCGGCACTGGCGCATCGGACGGGATCGTCCGATCGGCGCTTCCCACGTGCGAGGAGTGGACCGAGGACGTGCTCGCCGTGCTCGATGCCGTCGGCTCGACGCAGACCGCGATCATCGCAACCTTGGACGCGGGCCAAGTCGCGATGCTGTTCGCTGCGCAGCACCCCGAGAGGGTCAGCGCGCTCCTGTTCCTCAACGCGACCGCGCGCTACTCCCGCGCCGACGACCACCCGATCGGGGCGACGCCCGAGGAGGTCGATGTCGTCATCGACTTCCTGCGATCCACCTGGGGAACCGTCGAGTTCGCCCAGGCGATCAACCCCGACCGGACCGGTGACGTCGGCGAGCTGCAGGAGGTCGCGGTCTGGGCGCGCTACGCGGTGACTCCCCGGACCGCGGCCGCGGAGTACCGCTACTTCTTGGAGCACGTCGATGTGCGGCACGCGCTGCCGCTGATCCAAGCCCCGACACGCGTGGTGCAGGTCGCTGACAGCTTCTTCCTGCCTGCCGCGCACGGTCGATATCTCGCCGAGCACATCGCCGGCGCGACCTATCTCGAGATCCCGGGCGGCAGCCTCGCGCTCATCGCCAACCTCGACATCGTCGCCGATGAGATCGCCGAGCTCCTGACCGGCCATCGCCCACCGATCGAGGTCGATCGCATCCTCACGACGGTGCTCTTCACCGACATCGTCGGATCCACCGAGCGGGCTGCGGCGATGGGCGATCACGACTGGCGCGCCCTCCTCGACGATCACGACAGGGCCGTGCGCGAGCAGCTCAACCGATTCCGAGGACGCGAGATCAACACGACCGGCGATGGCTTCGTCATGTCGTTCGACGGTCCCGCCCGCGCGATCCAGTGCGCAACAGCGATCCTCCAGGCGACGGGCGCACTTGGCATCGAGCTCCCGCGCCGGTCTGCACACCGGCGAGTGCGAAGTGCGCGGTGACGATCTCGGCGGGTTGGCAGTGCACATCGCGGCGCGCGTCGATGCTCACGCTGCGCCCGGCGAGATCCTGGTGTCGAGCGTCGTCAAGGATCTCGTCATCGGATCGGGGATCGAGTTCGACGAGCGCGGCAGCCACGACCTCAAAGGCGTGCCGGGCTCGTGGAGCCTCTTCGCCGTGCGGCAACGCCGACGGTCGGGGTCGTTCGGATAGCCAGCTGAAGGAGCATTCCGCAGCGCTACTGGAGCCGCCAGTCCAGTCCGCTCCCGTGCGGGTGGACGTACCCGAGCAGCTCGGCTTCCGCTTCGCCGCCCCGAAAGACGACGAGGCCGAGCACGCTCCACTCGAGGCCGTTCGGATCCGAAGGCACGCCGTCTCTCGGAATCAGGTCGACGACCCCCTGAGTCTCCGCGCTGATCCACGCCACTGGCCGAGTCGTTGACGCGGCCGCAAGTGCCTCCCGAAACGCGGCTCGGTGCTCGCCTGAGAAGTAGGCGACCACCCACGTCGTCGTCACCACCGCGGTGGCGTCGGCCGGAAGTCGGTCGATCAGCCCGCCCACCTTCTCGACGGCGTCGCCCCGGACGATCGTGAGCGATGCGCGTCGAGCTTCGTCGAGAGCCAAACGCGTGCGCGCGAGACGCCCGGTGTCGGGCCACACGCACGCGAGCTGCCATCTCGACTGCTCTGAGTCCTGGAGGTCGACCGGAGCGCGATCCAGGCCAACGTGTGTCGTGATCGTCGGCAACGTCGGCGCGATCGGCGGCGACCCGCCGACGACATTGCACGGGATGTGCACCGGCGCGTCGGCGGGCCCAGTCGCGCCAGCCGGCCCATAGTCGAGGCGATAGCGGTCGCAGAGCAGGTTGAGCCCTGCGCTGCACCCGACGTCGAGATGAGCGAGAGGAGCCGCGAGCCGTGACGCGACAGCGGTCAGCGCCGGGCCGATGACCGCCGACCGTCCGACTTCGTTCGTGTTCACCTGCTGGGTGGCGAGCAGTTCGAGGACAGCCTCGCGGTTGTGGAGGCAAAGGTCGACGAACAGTGGCCCGGGGTTCGCCTCCGACTCGCCGCCGTAGACCGCCGCGAGCGGGTGGTCGAGCCCGCCGAGCACGAGGTAGTGGACGGCAGCGAGCAGGAGCACCGGGTTGTGGGACAGAGGCGGTGCTTCGGACACCAGATCGAGGACCTCGTCGCTCTCCGCGACCGTGCGGCAGATGCGGTCGTAGATCGGTGAGTAGCCCCGACACGACGAGTCCGCGACATAGAGCCAGATCGCACCGAGATCGCGCATCGCCCATCATCTCCCACGCTCGCGTCGCATCGCGATCTGACTCAGGACGCGAGGCCGAGCCAGCTCGCTGCGTTGCCGGAGAAGAAGTCCGCGACCACTTGGTCGGCTGCGGGCGTGCCGAGCCACGATCGCTCGAACCGACCGAGCGGATCGCGCCCTCCTTCCGCATGCGGGTAGTCGGACGAGAACAAGTACAGGCGAGGGTCGGACTCGGCGGCGATGCGACCGATGTCCTCGAACGGATATGGCGTGAAGCGCAGCTGCGCGGCCGCCTGCTCGGACGGCGTGCGTGCGAACGTCGCGAGCCTGGGCTCCGACCGGCTCCAGATCGCGACGGCGTGATCGAGCCTCCGCAACATGTCGGGCACCCAACCCGCACCCATCTCGATCGCCCCACCGTGCAGGTGCGGATGCCGCTCGAGCACGCCGTCGAGCACGAGCACCGACAGGAACCGCGCCGCGGTGTGGTAGACGACCATGAAGTCCTTCGAGCCGATGATCTCGGCGCCGCTGAACTGCTCGGCGACCGGACGCCCGTCGTTCATCCAGTCACCGCCGATGGGCAGGCGCCCGCTACCGACGTGCAGCACGAACGGGACGCCGCGCTCGGCCAGCCGCGACCAGAACGCATCGTGGTCAGGATGGCCCGGGCTCGGCCTCCCGGCGCTCGAGCCGGCAGCCACACGACGCCGAGTCCGAGGTCGAGCGCGGCGTCGAGCTCGGCGACCGAACGGTCGGCGCTCGTCGAGGTCGCAGATCGCCACGCCGTGCAGGCGCGCGTCCGCGTCGCAGAACGCGGCCATTGCGCGGTTGTGCGCGCGGTAGGCGCCGTAGCGAAGGTCCGGGTCTTCGATCTCGAACAGCGGAGCGCAGAACGACGAGTAGACGACCTGATGCTCGAACCCGAGCAGGTCGAGCGCGCGGCTGCGCTCGTCGGGATCGACGGCTCCCAACGCTGCGTGCCACTTCGGGCCTCTCCGCACCAAGTCGTCACCCAGCTCGACGAGGCGCGCCCGCTCGTCGTCCGAGTGGCGCCACTGCGTCGGATCGACTCCGTTCGCGACCATGACCGCTCCGATGTCCGGCAGGCGATCGCGGAGCACGGGGTCCACGTGATCGGTGAGGAAGCCGGGCCACTCCATGAGATGGCTGTCCGCATCGATGATGCGGCGACCCCTCGCGTACGTCATCGCTCGCCGAAGTTAGTGCTCGCGCCGGACGTGGAGGCTGGTGGGGCCCCGGAACGCGAGTGATTGCTTCCAGGTGACGTGATTCAGATCGACGATGTAGTCGCCGAGCGCCTCGATGATCGCGGGAGCGCGACGCGGAGCTCGAGGCGGGCGAGCCCCGCTCCTACGCAGTGATGGATGCCGAGACCGAACGACAGCGGCGCGGGGTTCTGACGGTCGAGGCGGAGCTCGTCGGGGTTGTCGAACCGACGCGGGTCGCGGTTGGCGGCGCCGAGCATGACCGTCAGGTTCTGGCCCTTCTTGATCTTCTTGCCGGCGATGGTGATGTCCTCCACCGCCGAGCGAGGGTCGGTCTGGACCACGGTGTCATAGCGGAGGAGCTCCTCGATGGCGTTCGGCCACAGCTCGGGGTTCCGGCGAACGAGCTCGCGCTGGCTCGGGGTGGCGCGCGAGCGCGAGAGCCGCGTTCCCGAGCGCGCCGGTGGTCGTCTCATGCCCGGCGAGGAGAAGGATTGCGACCAGGCTCACCAGCTCGGTGCGATCGAGCTGCCCGTCGGCTTCGGCTCCCGCGAGAGTCGTGATGAGATCGTCTCGCGGGCGCGCGCGTCGCTCGTCCGCGAGCTCGCCGTAGTACCCGGCGATGTCGCCGCATGTCGCGTCGACCGTTGCGGGGTCGAGCGCGACGAAGGGGTCGACCACCCGACGCAGCGTCGCGGACGTCTCCGCCACCCAGGACCAGCGTTCCTCGGGGACCCCGATCAGCTCCGCGATCACCTGGATGGGCAGCGGCTCAGTCAGGCTCGAGACGAGGTCGGGCGCCGGGTCGTCCGCGATGTCGGCGAGCAGAAGGTGCACGAGCCGTAGCACCCGGGGTTCGAGCCGCTGCATCTGCGGAGGACCGAATGCTCGGTTCACGACGGCGCGCAACCGCTGGTGCAACGGTGGATCGGTGAACAAGAGCGCGTTGCGAAAGAGCGTCTTGGTGCTCTCGGCCATGGACGAGTACGGGCGAGCCTCGAGCAGTAGATCCATCTGCGCAGCAACGCCGAAGCTCGGCGAGCTGAGCACCTGTCGCGCCTCGTCGTAACCGACCACGGCCCACTGCTGCAAGAACGGGCTGAACGACACCGAGCCCGCAGCCCTCATGCGCTCGTAGATGGGATAGGGATCAACGAACCGGTCCGGGCCGAGGATGTTTCCCCACTTGTCGAACCGGAAGACGGCGTTCGCGAGCCGCGGGTGCTTCACCAAGCCCCGCACCATCGAGAGCGCAACCTCCTCTCTTCGACTCATCAGCCGCGTTCCTACGCGTACCGTGGCTCGATGGCAAAGCCGAAGGACGTTGACTCGTACATCGCCGACGCGGCCCCCGAGGCCCGCCCGATCCTCGAAGAGCTCCGCAAGCTCTTCCTCACCACCGTTCCGAAGGCAGAGGAGAAGATCAGCTGGGGCGTCCCCTTCTACCGATATCACGGTGAGATCGGTGGCTTCTCTGCGTTCAAGAGCCACGTGAGCGTCGGCTTGAGCGCGGAGGCGCTCGGAGACGACGACCGCGCCGCGCTCGAAGCGAAGGACTACAAGGTCCTCAAGGCGACCCTCCAGATCCGGTTCGACCAGAAGGTGCCGAGTGCGGCGATCAAGCGGATCCTGAAGGCCAAGGTGAAGCTGAACGAAGCCAACCGCTCAACGTGACGTCAACGGATCACGTCGTCTTGATGAGGCCGCCGTCGATCACATAGTTCGCGCCGGTGACATTCGCACTCCGCTCCGATGCCAACAGGAGGACCAATGTCGCGACCTCCTCGGCCGTCGTGAACCTGCCCGTCGGTATGCCGCCCATGCTGGCGACGATCTGCTGGCGCGCGGTGTCGGCATCGACGCCCGTCGCCGCGACCAACCGTCTGCGCCACGCCGTCCTCCCCGAGCCAGAGGTCGGTGCTCACTGGCCCAGGCGACACTGCGTTGATGCGGATGCCCTTCGGCCCGAACTCTTGTGAGAGCGACTTCGTCAGGTTCACCACGGCAGCCTTGGCTGCGCCGTAATCGATCGTCGCTCCGTCCGGTTGATAGAACGCGTTGACCGAGGCGACGTTGACGATCGCCCCGTGCCCCTGGGCGACCATCGGCGCGATCGCCGCCCGCGTCGCGCGGAGCCCGCTGAAGAAGTTGAGCTGCATCGCCCACTCGAAGTCTTCGTCGGTGACCTCGAGGAAGCCGCCGAGCCGTAGCCGAATGGCCCCGACGTTGTTCACGAGCACGTCGATGCGGCCGTGCACGTCGAGCGCCTGTTGCACGAGCTCGCCCGGCGCGCTCGGCTCACCAAGGTCGAGTGCCACGCTCGTGACGCCCGCGATGCCGTCGAGGCTGGCGGTGGTGCGCGCACCGGCGATGACGTGCGCACCCTCCTCGGCCAGTGCGCGTGTCACGGCCAGCCCGATGCCCTTGCTCGCCCCGGTCACCACGGCAACCTTGTCGTTCAGAAGAAGGTCCATTGCGGGACTGGCTACTACGCCCACGCTCATAGGGTGAGCGAGCATGAGTGAACCGACGCGCAGACCAGTTCCCGCCGAGATGTTCGGTGGGCGCCTCTCCGATTGCTACCTCCTCGACCTCGCAGTGGTCGAGGTGAGCGATCGGCGGCCGAGTCTGCGATCGATCCGGTTCGGATCACCCGACCTCGTCGACTTCACGTGGTCGCCCGGGCAGGACGTCATGTTCGATGTGCCTGGCGAGGGTGCTGTCCGCCGGCGCTACACGATTCGTCGAAGCGATCCGGTCGCCGGCACGCTCGACATCGAAGTCGTGCTGCACGGAACCGGCCCCTTCGCTCGCTGGGCATCGCACGCAGCGGTCGGCGACCGCATCGAAGGGATCGGTCCTCGGGGCGTCGTCTCGTTGAAGCCAGATGCGAAGCACCATCTGTTCGTCGGTGACGAGTCCGCCGAGCCCGCCATCGACGTGATGACCGAAGCAGTTCCTCCGACGGCCACGGCCACGGCAGTGCTCGGCACCGAGGCCGACGTCGTGGACCGCGTCCGCACGGTCCCGTTGCCCGCGGGCACTGTCGCCTACGTCTTCGGCGAATCAGGTCTCGTGCGCTCCGCCGCCGACGTGCTCGTCACGCGCGGGCTCGTCAAGGAGGCGATCACCACGAAGGCGTACTGGCGACGCGATCGGTCCAACGAGAGCCACGGTGAGCCGAGTCGGGACTAGGCGTACGGTCGGCGAGTGCTCCGGCGCACACGCGAGCGAAAGCTCCGACAGCTTCAGCTGATCGAGTGGTGGCGGGCTCGTGCCGCGCTCAACGAACGTCTCGCGGTGCTCACCGACGAGCTCTCGACCGAGTCTCCGCCTGCGGACTTCCTCGCCGCCATCGACGAGATCCGCCGGCTCGAGCCCCTGTTCCAGGATGCACCCGATGCCGAGCTCGATCGCCTGAACCGGATGCGCCGCGATCTCCTGGTGAGCGCATTCACCCACGCGGCGGAAGGCCGCCTCGACCGCGCCTCGGAGCTGCTCGATCAGCTGACCCTCGTGACTGATGCGGCGGTCGCACGGATCGAGCACCTGCTCGAGGAGTCATGATGGGCACCGAAGTCGAGCCTGATGGGGAATGGGGAGCATCGTGAACGGACCAATCGTCGTCGGAACCGACGGATCAGAGACCGCGGCCGTGGCCGTCGAGGCGGCGACCACGCTGGCCAAGACGTTCGGCCAGCCCCTCCACGTCGTGTGTGCGTATCAGATCCACTCTGCGGCCGATGGCCTCGCGCTCACGGCTGGCGTGTCGACGCCGGCGTTTGATGGCAGCTGGGTCGAGGCTGTCCTCACTGCCGCCGCCGAGCAGGCAAAGCGCTCGAGCGTCGAAGTCCATACCCACGCCATGGCGGGGAACGCGGCTGAGGCGATCCTCGATGTCGCGGACGAGGTGCACGCGGACTTGGTCGTGGTGGGCAATCGCCGGATCGGCTCGAAGTCACGATTCATCCTCGGGAACGTCCCGAGTCGCGTCGTCCATCACGCGACCTGCTCCACCTATGTGGTCAACACCGCGGTAGGCGAGCGCTGAGCGTCAGCCCGCGAGGCTGAACACGGCCACGTACTGCACGAGCGCGGCGAGCACGACGAGCGCGTGGAAGATCTCGTGGTAGCCGAACGTCGCCGGCCAGGGGTTCGGCCGGTGCAGCGCGTAGACGACCGCGCCGGCCGTGTAGAGCAGTCCGCCGAGCGCGACGAGCGCGACCTCTGCTCCGGTGAGCGCATCGAGATACGCGGGGAGGTCGACGAGCGCCAACCATCCGACGATCACGTACACCGCTGCGACGACGGGGTAGGGCGCGTGCAGCCAGAACATCCGGATCGAGATCCCGACGGTGGCCGAGACCCACGTGACCACCAGGAGCACGGTCTGCGTTGTGCCCGACAGGCCCAGGGTGATCACCGCGGTGTAGGACCCGGCGATCGCGAGGAAGATCGTCGAGTGGTCGACCCGCTTGAGCTTGGCTCCTGCCTCAGGCGACAACCGGCCGCTGTGGTACACCGCGCTCACCGCGAGCATCGTCGTGACGCCGGCGCCGTACACGAGCACCGCGATGACGTTTCCGATCCCTGAAGTCCTGAAGGCGAGGATGGCGAAGAGCGCCACCGAGATCGGCACCGCCCACCGGTGGATGACGCCGCGCAGCCGCGGGCGAGTGTCGACGGCATCGGGCGGTGCTGCCTGCACAGTCACCGGCGGATCGTAGGTCTGAAGGAGGCGCGATCGGGGTTGACTCATCGATGGCGATGCGCGCGCTTGGGCGGCTGACTTCACTCGTCGGGCTTGACCAGCAGCTCGATGAGCGTCCGCGTGAGCCACGCCTTGTACTTCCGGGCGCTCCACCCGCGTCGGACTCGAAGCAACAGGTAGACCTCCGAGCTGCCGATCGACCACGCGGTGTCGGTGCTGTCCTCACGAGACTGCCGCAGACGCGTCCGCGGGGATCATCCCGATCACCGTGGCGAAGGTCTCGTGGCGTCGACGGAGCTCGGCGTCGAGGTTGGCCGCGACGGCCTCGTCGACGGCGGCCGCTTCCCGATAGGCCGCCTGCACAGGAGCCGATCGTTCTTGGGTGGAGGCGACGAGCGCCGCGAGCATCTCGACCTGGCGAGTCGCGTCCGGTTCGGAGGCGATGGCGGTGAAGCTCGGCCGCTCGGTCATCAGCACCGCCGCGTCGTCTCCGGCAACGACGACTTCGATCGCCCGCTGGAGCAGGTCGGCCTTGCTCTGGCCGGCCTTGTACACGGACTGCATGGCGACGCCCGCTTCCTTCGCGATGTCGCTCATGGTCGTGGCCGTGTAGCCCTTCGCGACGAACAGCCGTTGCGCAGCCGCGATCACGCGCCGCCTGGTCGCCCCCCGCTCCTCGTCCGCGCGCTCGCGGCGTTTGCTCGCGTCATAGGTCCGCTTGCTGGTCTCCGGCACTCCTTGACAGTAGATCAGTAATCTGCGCAGAATCAAGTTCTACTCACTATCCGGAGGTCCCACAATGACGATTGGCGGCGTCACCGCACTCGAGCGTTCCTACGACGAGCTGGCGAAGATCACCGCGACCCTCGACGCTGACCAGCTGCTGCTCCCCACGTGCTGCCCCGATTGGGACGTGCGGGCAGTGCTCAACCACATCCTCGGCGGCGCCCTCATGTACACGAGCGTCAACGCGGGCCAGGCCGCAGGCGAGGACGCCGGCGACGTGGCCGGTGACGATCCGGTCGGCGCGGTCGCACGCATCTCCGACACGAACATCGCGTCGTGGCGCGCTCCCGACGCCCTCGAGGGCGAGCGCACCTACCCCTTCGGCACCTTCCCCGCCTTTGCAGGATTGGTCGTCAACGTGGGTGAGGTCGCGCTGCACGTGTGGGACATCGCCAAGGCGACCGGACAGGACGCGAGGCTCGATCCCGACGTCGCGCAGATCGTCTACGACCTCTACGTGCAGGTGCCGATGGACGATCTCCGCGCCCATGGCGTGTACGGCCCCGAGATCGCCGTTCCCGAGTCCGCTTCCGTGCAGGATCGGCTCCTCGGCTTCCTCAGCCGGCAGCCCTAGATGACCGCGGTCGTCGTGCGCGCCGCGGAGGCGGAGCGACTCGAGCTCGTGGATGGATCGTCGATGAGGTTGCTCGCCGACAGCGCCGCGACCAATGGCGCCCTGAGCATCCACCACACGATCCTGCGCGCGGGAGCCAACGGCGCGAGCCCTCACCGTCACACCAGTGCGTCAGAAGTCTTCTACGTGCTCGGAGGATCGGTGCAGATCCTGGTCGGCGACCGGCTCATCGTCGCTGACGAAGGCGACCTTGCCGTCGTGCCGCCGGGAGTCGCGCACGCATTCGCGGCTGCCCCCGGCTGCGACGCCGAGCTGCTCGTGGCCGTCACCCCTGGGATCGAGCGCTTCGACATGTTCCGGCGTCTCGCGCGAGTGCTGCGCGGCATCGAGCCTCCGGCAGCGTTCTTCCAGGACCAGTCTCGCTACGACACCTATGCGAGCGAGAGCTCGGTGTGGAGTCAGACGCGCGTCGGCACCAATGCGGGGCCGAGCAGCTCGGCCATGTTCGAGTAGTAGAAGCGCTGCTGGTCTGCCTCGGACACGCCGGGCATCGCGTCTTCGAACTTGGCCTTCGGGTCGCGTCCGCCCTCGGGATGGGGGAAGTCGGTCGAGAACATGAACAGCTCGGCGCCTGCTTGCTCCATCATCCAGCCCACCGGCTCGCCGGGGAACGGCGTGAACTTCAGGTGCTCGCGCACGTAGTCGGACGGCCGCAGCTGCAGGAGGCGCAGCGGCTCTTCGGTGCGCCGGAACGAGCGCTGCGCGAAGTCGAGCTGGTGCATCCACGACACGACCCAGCTCGCACCCTCCTCGATGACGCCACCGCGGAGCGCAGGGAATCGGTCGAACAGGCCGTCGAGGATCAGCGTGCCGAGGAAGAGGCACGGCGAGTTGTCGATCGCGAGGAAGTCCTTCGAGCGGATGTTCTCGCCACCGCCGAGGTGATCGCGTCACCGGCATGCCGTTGTTGTGGAAGGCGCGGTCGAGCAGGCGGCCGCCACCCCCGACGTGCAGCACGAACGGCACGCCCGAGTCAGCGAGCATCTCCCAGAACGGGAACAGGTCGGGATGCGTCGGCGACCGCTCGCCGGCGGCCGTCGACGGCACGTGGACCGCGGCGGACCCGAGGTCGAGGGCCTCGCGCAGCACCGTCACGGCGCGATCGGGATCGACGAGGGGCACGTACGCGACGGGAAGCAGCCGCTGGTCGTCCTTGCAGAAGTCGACGACCGCATGGTTGTGGGCGGCGCTACCCGCGTAGAGCAGGTCTTCGTCCTTGCCGACGAACTGTGCGGTCGCGAAGGTGGCGAACACCAGCTGGCCGTCGAAGCCGAAGAGGTCGAGCACGTGGCTGCGCTCTTGCGGGTCGAACGAGCCGATCGCGCTCCAGCCCTTGTCCTGCCACAGCCGCTCCTCGGCTTCGGCTCGGGCGGCGGGATCGGCGGCGCGTGCCTCCGCCGCCTGCGTGGCGCGGTCGAGCACCGGCTTGAGCATGCTCATCGTGCGGCCGCGGAGCTTGTCGACCATGTCGGGCTGCATGAAGGGCTCGAGGAACCCGGGCAGCTCCATCAGGTGGCTGTCGGCGTCGAGGATCGTGCGGCCGTCGGCGTAGGACATCTCAGTGCTCGCTCTCGTCGGGTCTCGTGAGGGCGGCGGTTGCACATTGCAACCAGCCTGGTCTGAGCACTCAACCACGACCGGTGACAAAATGCAACCGCATCCGGCATACTCCACGGGTGTCGATGAACCTCAGCTCGGACGAGCGCCGCGAAGTGTTGCTCGACGTCACCCGTGACCTGCTCGCCGAAGGGGGGCCGAGAGCGGTCTCGATGGGGACGGTCGCCGAGCGGGCCGAGGTGACCCGAGCGCTCGTCTACAAGCACTTCGACAACAAGCACGACCTGCTGAGTGCCGTGTATCAGCGAGAGGCGAAGAACCTCGACCGAGCGATTCGGCGTCAGGTCACCGAGGCCCCCGACGGCTTCGAGCCCAAGTTCCGCGCGTTCACGCGTGCGGTGCTCGGTGCGGTCGAGGCGCACGGTCCGTTCTTCGCGCCGCTGCGATCCCTCGGTTTGGGCGATGCGAGTCGTCGCGACCAACGATCCTGGGACCGCCGCACGGTCGGCTACTTCGCCGATCTCGCCGCCTCCGAGTTCGGGCTCGATGTGGGCACCGCGAGGTCGGTCATCAGCATCCTGCTGTCTGGGGTCGACTCGCTCGTGGGCCAGGTGCGATCGAAGTCGACGGCCGCAGACCGGCAGGTCCTCGAAGACACCTACGTCGAGGCGACGCTCGGCGCGCTGACGAGGGTCGCCGCACGCGGTCCGACGGGTGCGTGACGAGTAGAACTCGTGACCGTGCCTCCTGCCCGCGCGCTCCGAACGCCTGAGCATCGATTCGAAGGGATCCACGGGTACCCGTGGACCCCGCACTACGTCGACGTCGAGCCCGGCCTCCGCATGGCGTACGTCGACGCCGGACCACGCGACGCCAAGGAGACGATCCTGCTTCTTCACGGGGAGCCCACGTGGGGATTCCTCTACCGGAAGATGATCGGACCGCTCGAGGAGGCCGGCCACCGCGTCGTCGTACCGGATCTGATCGGATTCGGACGCTCCGACAAGCCCACCGATCCGGAGGCCTACACCTACTCGACGCACACAGCGTGGGTACGGGCATTCATCGAGCAGCTCGACCTGACGGACGTGACCTTCTTCGGCCAAGACTGGGGAGGCGTGATCGGCGGGCGAGTGATCGGCCAGGATCCCTCTCGCTTCGCTCGCGTGGTCTTCTCGAACACCGGCCTTCCCCGCTCCGGTCCTGGAGTGCCGGGTCTGGCACGGCAGGAACGACTACCTCCCGCTCGGCTGCGTGAGCTGCTCGGCATCGACTGGCGAGACACGGTCACTGCCGACGATCGCATCGACGGTGACGCAGTGCAGCGGCTGATCGAGGCGGGAGGCGTCTTCTACTTCCTCGCGTGGCGCGTCTACTCGCAGGAGGTCGCTGAGCTCTGGCCGTCGAAGGTGATCCCTGGATGGTGCCTCGGCGAGCTCGACGATGACGTGCTGGCGGCATATGACGCGCCGTTCCCGAGCCAGGAGTACCTCGTCGGCGCCCGCCGCTTCCCGATGCTCGTCCCCGTCACGCAGGATGACCCCGAGAGGCTTGTGAACGACCAAGCATGGAGCGTGCTCGAGCAGTGGCACCGTCCGGTGCTGACCATCTGGGGGGACCGTTGCCCGCACACCTACCTGACAATGGGGCGTGACTTTCGTGAGCAGATCCCCGGTGCACGCCGCGCCGGTATCGATCATCGGGTCTACCGGGCCAGCCACTTCATCCAAGAGGACTGCGGCGAGGAGGTCGCGGCTGACATCGTTCGGTTCATCGCCGCACATCCCATCGAGCTCGAGCAGTGACGAGGCCCACCCTCGTGATCATCAGCGGCCCCGCCGGGTCGGGGAAGACGACGCTCGCGCACGAGCTCGCACGCGCGATCGGTTGTCCCGCGATCTGCCGTGACGAGATCAAGGAAGGGATGGTGCACGCCGCGGGTCGGTTCGGTGCCGCTCCGGGCGACGCGCTCACCGAGCGCACCTTGCCGCTCTTCTTCGCGGCCGTGCGGCTCCTCGTCGCAGGCGGGGTGACCGTGGTGGCCGAGGCCGCGTTCCAAGACCACGTCTGGCGCCCGAACCTCGCGCCGCTGAGCGATCTCGCCGACCTGCGCGTCGTGCAATGCCACACCGATCCCGACACCGCGCGGCAGAGGATGCGAGCACGGGCGCCGAGGGTCGCGCACGCCGATGCGTCCGTCGTGGAGGATCCCGAGTACTTCGATCGCTTCCGGCGGGTGGCACTCGACGCCCCGTCGATTGACGTCGACACGACGTCGGGCTACACGCCATCGATCGAGCAGATCGTGGCGTTCGTCAACGACGACTGAGGCCGAGCCACGCCGCCAGCGCGTCGATCTCGGCCTGGACCGCTTTGCTCATCGGCTTCGTGAACCGCACGTCTTCGTGGATGGCGTGCACGTCGAGGTGTCCCGCCTTGCGGTCGGCGATCGCGTCGACCTTCCCGACCAAACGATCGTGATACAGCACGGGGAGGGCGAAGTAGCCCCACCGGCGCTTCGTGGCTGGCTTGTACATCTCGAGCGTGTACTCGAAGCCGAAGAGGTCGAGAGCCCGGGAGCGATCGTGGACGAGCCGGTCGAAGGGTGACAGCACCGCCGCCCGTCCGGCGAACCCGTCGCCATCGGCGCCGGGATGCACGCGCCACGCGCCGGGCACACCGACCACTTCCACGGGCTCGCCCGCCTCGCCCACGACTTCGGGACGCGCGATGCCGAGCGATCGGAGACGGCGCTCGTCTCGCACTTGCTTTGCCTCCGGTGCCGGCAGCGCAACGACGCCGCTCGGATAGACGCGCTCCGCGATGTCCCACAGCCGTTGACGACCCTGTCGGCCCGCGACAGCGACTTCGCCCATCGACCCCAGGAACTCGAGCATCTGCGTGACGTTGCGGTCGTGGGTCCATCCCGACGACTCCCACGGGACCGCGCACGTGTCGGCGATGTCACGAGACTGCAGCGGGCCAGAGGCGCGCAGCTGCTTGAGGACTCGAGTGCGGAAGGCCTTGTTTTCCGCGAGCCAGCGACTGGCTCGACCCCATCTCGACGACCACGTGGCCATGTCGGCGAGGTAGAGCGGGAGGTCGACCATCGGCCGGACCATTGCGATCGCGGGCTCGGTCTCCAGGGGTTGTGCTCGATGCTCGAGGAGTGTGCGGTCGACCTCGAGCGCCCGCCGAAGGTGCTCAGGTCGGTACAACTCGCCGAGCCGGCTCCACGCGACGAGGTCGGCGCTCGGGGCGATCGCGGCGGTGGGATCGAGCTGAAGGAGCGTCAGCTGCTCGACGAGCACGCCGAGGTTCTTCGGCCGGTCGGCGTCGAGCATCTGCGCGCGCACTGCGATGCGCCGTGCCTCGTCCCGTGCGATCCGGCGCACCCCTATCGGACCCTCCGCGACCGCACCAAGAGAAAGGTTGGCACGGGCGCGGGCGGTTCGATCACGCGCTCGATCGACAAGCCCGCCTCGAGCAAGGCATTCAGGTAGGTCGACACTGTGCGGTGTGACGAACCCACCCTCGCTCGTACGCCTTCGGGATCATGGTCCGTCGAGGTCCACCGTCCCTCGTCGAAGTAGGACAGGGTGGGGGGCCAGCTCGAGAGACCGACGTCGTTGCCGGGGAAGCATGGATGGACGAGGGACATCGCGAACCACCCGCCGACTCGAAGTGTCGATGCGACTGCCACGAAGGTGCCCGCCAGATCGTCGATGTCCATGAGCGCCATCTCGCACACCGCTCCGTCGAAGGGGGTGCCGTCCCACCACTCTGCCGACCTCGTGATGTCGGCAGAGTGGTAGCTGATGCCGAGGTGATCTGACTTCTCGACCGTGCGTCCGGCCTCGACGAGGCGTTTGGCGAGGTCGACGCCGGTCACCAGCGCGCCGAGCCGGGCCAGTCCGCGGGACGCTCGTCCATGGCCGCACGCGACATCGAGCACACGCTGCCCGTGCAGGTCGGCAGGCAGCAGCTCGTCGGTCTCAGTGATCAGCCCGGCGCTTCCCCCGACCCACGCCTCGTACCAGTCGGCGATCGCGTCGTACCGCGCCTCGCTGGTCATCGCGACTTGCTACCACGCACTCCGGTGAGCGCGACCCCGGAGGCGTGTGAGAATCACGGGGCGACACATGGGTGACCGCGACGAAGGGGGATGACCGACGTGGCCGAAGACAACGGTGCGCAGGGCACGCAGCCGGAGTACGACGTAGTCGTCGTCGGGGCTGGGTTTGCCGGTCTCTACCTCCTCCGGCGGCTGCGGGAGCTGGGCTTCTCGACCCGGGTGCTCGAAGCCGCGGATGACGTGGGGGGCACCTGGTACTGGAACCGCTACCCCGGCGCTCGGTGCGACATCCCGACCACCGACTACACGTACAGCTTCGACCCGGAGCTCGAGCGAGAGTGGACGTGGTCGGAGAAGTACGCGACGCAGCCCGAGATCCTCTCGTACCTGCAGTTCGTGGCTGACCGGTACGACCTGCGGCGCGACATCGACTTCTCGACGCGACTCGGCGCCGCTGACTGGGACGACACGAGCTCGGCGTGGCGACTGCGCACTGAACGCGGTGACGAGCTGTCGTGTCGGCACTTCGTGATGGCGACCGGATGCCTCTCGATGCCGAAGGAGGTCGACATCGCCGGCGCTGACCGGTTCGCCGGCGAGGTGTACTTCACGAGCCGCTGGCCGCACGAGGGAGTGGACTTCACAGGCAAGCGCGTCGCCGTCATCGGCACCGGCTCGTCCGCGGTGCAGTCGATCCCGCTCATCGCCGCGCAGGCCACCGAGCTCACGGTCTTCCAGCGGACGCCGGCGTTCTCCGTGCCCGCCCACAACGGCCCCGCTCCCGCAGACCGCGTTGCTGCAATCGCGGCGGACCGCGACGCCTACCGCGACGCGGCGAAGCACTCGCGCGGCGGCATCCCGGCGGAGCCGCTCGAGCTCACCGCCGCGATGTGCTCGGAGGAAGAGCGTCGCGCTCGGTTCGAGGCCGCGTGCGCGGCCGGTGAGCTGTTCAGCATCCTCGGCATCTTCGCTGACCAAGCGGTGAACCCCGAATCCAACGAGATCGTGGCCGAGATGATCAGGGAGAAGGTCCGGTCGATCGTGACCGATCCCGAGACGGCCGAGTCGCTCTGTGCGAAGGACTACTACTTCGGCACCAAGCGTCCGTGTCTCGACACGAGCTACTTCGAGACCTACAACCTCCCGCACGTCCGTCTCGTCGATCTGCGCAAGGACCCGATCACGACGATCACCGAGTCGGGCATCGACACCGCGCACGAGTCCTTCGAGTTCGATGCTGTCGTCTACGCCACCGGTTTCGATGCCATGACGGGCGCGCTCGTGTCGGTCGACATCGCGGGCCGTGATGGCGTCACGCTCAAGCAGAAGTGGGCGGATGGTCCCGTCACCTACCTCGGCCTGACGACCGTCGGCTTCCCCAACTTCTTCGCCATCACAGGCCCGGGCAGCCCCTCGGTGCTGTCCAACATGTCCGTGTCGATCGAGCAGCACGGCGACTGGGTGGCCGACACGCTCGCTGACCTGAGGACGCGCGGCGTCGAGACGATCGAGCCCACGCAGCAGGCAGAGTCCGGGTGGGTGCAGCACGTGAACGACTGCGCGGACATCACGCTCCACCCCACCGCGAACTCCTGGTACATGGGTGCGAACGTCCCCGGCAAGCCGCGGGTGTTCCTGCCCTACATCGGTGGGGTCGACGCGTACCGAGACATCTGCGACGAGGTCGTCGCGAAGGACTACCTCGGGTTCCGGCTGACCGGTTCGAGTGGTGCGCAGTGCAACGACGGCGTCGTCCGCAGGCTTCAGCCCGACGTTGGCATGGTGCTCGACATGATGGCGTCACTCGAGCTGCCGCCCATGGAATCGATGTCGCCTGCCGATGCGCGCGCCTTCATGGAGGCATCGGCCGCGATGCGCCCGCCTGGCCCCGACGTGGCAGAGGTCGTGGACGGCGTCCTACCGGGAGCGGGCGGCGAACTGAAGTACCGCCTGTACCGACCGGACGGCGCCGGGCCGCATCCCATCGTCGCCTACTTCCACGGTGGAGGGTGGGTGCTCGGAAACCAAGAGTCCGACGACCCGTTCTGTCGGGATCTGTGCGTGCGCTCCGGTGCGGTCGTCGTCTCCGTGGACTATCGGCACGCTCCTGAGCACCGGTTCCCTGCCGCTGCCGAGGATGCGTTCGCGGCAGTTCGTTGGATCGCCGACCACACGATCGAGCTCGGCGGCATTCCCGGTCAGCTCGCGGTTGCAGGCTGGAGCGCAGGTGGAAACGTCGCGACAGTTGCGGCTCGCCTCGCGCGTGACGCCGGCGGACCCGAGATCGTGGGGCAGCTGCTGATCAACCCGGTCACCGACACCGACATGAGCCGCAGCGTCGTACCAAGAGAACGGCGAGGGCTACATCCTGACCAAGGCGCTCATGGAGTGGTTCTTCGACCACTACATGGACGGCGAGGATCGCAGCGATGCGATGGTTGCGCCCTTGCGGGCCGACGACCTCTCGAACCTGCCGTCCGCTGTCATCGTCACAAGCGAGTTCGACCCGTTGCGCGACGAGGGCCAGGCCTACGCCGAAGCGCTCAGCAAGGCTGGTGTCCCGACAGACCACGTGTTCGCTCGGGGCCACACGCACACGTCGCTCACGATGGTCGGCGTGGTGCTCTCGAGCGTGCCGGTGCGAGCCGAGATGAGTGACGTGCTACGCGGGTTCTTCAATGCCGCGGTGCCTGCCTGACGGCGCCTCAGGCGTCGAGCGACACATCCGCGGCGACGAACACTCGCCCCGAGACCGGATCGACGGTCACTTCAGCGCCATCGGCGATGTGCGTCGTCGCGCCGGTCACACCGACCACGGCGGCAATGCCGTACTCACGGCACACGATTGCCGTGTGTCCGAGCAATCCGCCTTGCTCGGTGACCACTGCGCCGGCGAGCGACATGATCGCCTCGAATGCCGGGGTGGTGATCGTCGTGACGAGCACGTCGCCGGGTTCGATGCGCGCCATGGCCTCGTCGGGAGACGAGGCGACGCACGCCCGACCCCGATACACCTCCGTGCCGACGCCGACACCCGTGCCGGTGAACGCCGAGTCGGCGTTCCCGCCGTCGTAGAGCGTCATCTCCAGGGAGAGCGTGGCGAACATCAGCGTGACGATCTCGGCCATCGCAGGCGGGAACACGGAGGGGTCGGGCGGTCCAGCTTCCGGCTCGCCGAGGTGCAACGGTGCTCCGCTCGCCTCGCATGCCGCGATGCGGGCTACCCGTGGGGCCGCGAGCGCAGCGACCTCTCTGTCGCCGGCGAGCGCCGCGGCGAACTCGGCGTTGCCGAGCGCGAGCGCGTGGGTCGCATCGGTCAACAGCCCGCGTTCGACGAGTCGCCGCCCGATCTCCAGCACTACCCGCCGCAGCAGGCCCACCGGCCAGACCATGGTGAGCGCGACGTTGTCGTCGCGAATGCCGTAGCAGCGCCGAGCGTCTGCAAGCAGAGCGTCGAACCGCTCGCGGTCGGCGGCCGGCACGCGCTCAGCGCGTCGGCCCGGGATCGACGTCGGCGCGGTTGGATGCCGTTGTCGTCCCCGCCATGCGAATCGCCTTGACCAGAACGTCGGGCTGCTCGATCAGAGCGAGCCCGCGAGGGGTGTACTCCGTCACCACTCGCCACGCGTTGTCGGCGAGGTAGTCGTCGAGCGCTCGGCTCGCCGCCTCTCCGGCGGAGCGCACGTCATCGAGCGATGTCGGCTCCACTCCTGCCGCGCGGCATGCAGCCGCGATTCGAGCGAGCGAGGCGGTAGAGGCGCGAGACGCAGGGGAGCTGCCGGCGAGCAGGCCGAGGGTCTCTTTGTCGTCGATGCCCCATGAGCGACAGGCCAGGAGCAGTCGTCCGACGGGAAGGTTGTGCACTGGCACGAGCTCGAAATGGGTGGTGCAACCCCGGGTGAAGTGATCGCGCACTCGCTGCAGATGATCGAGGAGCGCCGCGTCGTCGACCTGATGGATGGGCTCGGCCTGCAGCTCGCGTCCCACGCGTCAAGAAGTCGACGCGCAGCTCGTTCTCCCAGCGAACGAGGTCCTCATGCCAGGTCTCACCGGCCAGAACCCGTCGCGCGGTCTTCGTACGCCGGCGGAGCTCTGGATGCAGTCTGGTCAGTGCCTTGAACACGAGGTCGGGCGGAACGCTGCTCGCCTTACCTGGCTTCGGCTCCGGTGCGCCGACCGGGCGCATCCGTGCGTAGCAGTGGTCGTTCACCCACCGGAACTCGAGGTAGTCGATGGGGACGCCGTAGCGCTTCCCCATTGATTGGAACCCGGCCTTGAACGCGTCAGGCACCAGCTCCTGGAAGAACAGTGGCTGTCCTCCCGGGAGGTGCACGGTCTCGAGCTGCCAGTGTCCGCCCGCGGGCGCATCCCATGTGAACGTCATGATCCTTCTCTCCTTGTCAGATCGTTTCGCGTGTCTGCGGATCACGCAGCGCGTCGCGGATGAGGCCGACGAGCCACTGAAGGGCCTGGCCGGTTTCGTCGGGATCGAAGTCCCAGTAGTCCATGAGGAAGAGCGCTGCCTGCGTCGACGTCGCGAGGTGGATCAACCCACTGAAGAGCGCAGCGTCGTGCTCGCTGACATCCGCCAGCTCGACGGCGAAGGCATTCGCGATCTCCGGGCGGCGCTGTTGGACGGCGCGCCGGTGCGACTCGCGGCCTGCCTGCGTGGCGAACAGCGCGCGGTAGAGCGGCTCCACCTGCGACATCGTGCGGACGACGTCGGCGGTCGTGGCCACGTACTCGTCGGAGCTCCGGGGGCCGGTTCCGACGACACTGGAGACCCGTCGGCCGAGGGTGGCGACGACGCCGTCGAAGAGCTCATCGCGGGTCGCGAAGTTGCGGTACACGGTGCGGACCGAGACGCCGGCACGTACGGCGACGTCTTGCATGGCGATGTCGGCCGAGTCGCCTTCGTTGAGCAGCGCCACCGCTGCATCCACGATGCGGTCGCGTGTCAGCGCCGCATGTTCGGCCCGCAAGGGGCTCGAATATGTTCGTGCCGAAGTCATGGCACGCACTATGACATGAATACAGGTTGCGTGTCTAGTGGCTGCTTGGACGGTACGCGCACGTAGCCACGAAAGTCAGTCGGGGTCGACCTCGAGCCGTTTGCCTGCGAGCGACCGGCGTAGCTCGTTGAGCACCGAGAGGCTCGCATCCGAGCGCTCGGGCTGAGTCGCGGCGACCGCGAGGACCAGGGCTTCGAGCAACACGATGGTGGGGCCGTGAGTGGCAAAGAGGCTCGGCGCGCCCCGGCCCGCATCGAGGCGCACGGTGACCGGCGCGGTGACGTGCCGACCGAGCGTGTCGGTGATGAGCACGACCTCCGCACCGACATCCGCGGCCCGACGCAACAGGACGCGTACGTACGGATGCACGCGGCCGTATGCGAGCACGACCACTGCATCACCTCGCTGGACCGACAGCAGCTCGTCGGCGTGGTCGGTGCCCGCGTGGGTGAACGCGCCAGAAGACGCGCCGAGGCGCCGGCACAGGAACGCGGCGTACTCAGCGAGGTGGGCCGACGGGCCGGTGCCGCTCCACCAGATGTGGTCGGCGCGAGCCAGGACGGCGACGGCGTCATCGAAGTCATGCGCCGGTATCCGGCGAATGAGCGTGTTGAGCGCGTCCACGTGTCGGTCGACCGCGGTGGTGAGCAGCTCATGCGGGGTCGGGCTGTCGCCGATGGTCGCGTGCAGCCGGGTCGAGAGGTCGGGTTCTTCGATGTGCTCGGCGAGCGCCTTTCTCAGCTCACGCAGGTTCGCGTAGCCGAGCGTCTTCGCGGCGCGCAGCACCGTCGCGTCGCTGGTGCCCGCGGCGTCGGCGATCTCCTGAGCGGACATCACGGCAGCCCGAGGTCCGGTTCGCAGGAGGTAGTCGGCTACTCGGCGCTCGGCCGCGCTCGTCACTCGATTGAGACGGGCCGCCAAGCCGGTTGTAGTGTTCTCGTCGTGGAGTGCCGACACTGTAGCAAACGCTACACCTGCTGGGTCACCCGCTGATGCACGACGTGCTGCTCGTCCTCGCGTCCTTCCTGGCCTGCGCCGTCGAGATGGTCGAGGCGCTCACGATCGTGCTGGCCGTCGGCGTGACCCGCGGCTGGCGGTCGGCGATCATCGGGACAGTCGCCGCGCTCGGCACCTTGACCCTCGTGATCATCGTGCTCGGCCCGGCGATCTCCTCGTTGCCGATCGACAGCTTGCGCCTCTTCGTCGGTGGCCTCCTGCTCGTGTTCGGGTTGCAGTGGTTGCGCAAGGCGATCCTGCGGACGAGCGGGTTCAAGGCGTTGCACGACGAAGACGCGATCTTCGCGGAGGAGGAGCGCGCCGCCCGGGCCGCCGCGCCCGACCGTTCCGGCATCGACTGGTACACGTTCACCGTGTCGTTCAAGGGTGTGTTCCTCGAAGGACTCGAGGTGGCCTTCATCGTCGTGACCTTCGGCGGAGCGCAACAGAACGTCGCCCTTGCAGCCGCAGGTGCAGCGGCCGCCGCGATCGTCGTGCTGCTCGTCGGGCTCGTGGTGCACCGACCGCTGAGCCGAGTGCCGGAGAACACCATGAAGTACGCCGTCGGGGTCATGCTCACGACCTTCGGGATGTTCTGGGCCGGCGAGGGAGCGGGGATCCACTGGCCGGGAGGCGACGCGGCGATCATCGGGCTGCTCGCCTACGTGGTCGCGATGACTTCGGCTCTCGCGTGGGCCCTGCGCCGTCGCCACGGTCGCGTCGGACTGAGGGGCCTGATCGCGTGAAGCATCTCCGCACGTTCGGGCAGTTCTGGTACGACTTCATCGTCGGCGATGACTGGCGGGTGGCCCTCGGTGTGGTCGCCGCGATCATCGTCGTCGCTTTCGCTGCACATCACGGCGCGAACTGGTGGTGGCTGCTGCCGCTTGCCGTCACCGCCTTGCTCGCAGTGTCGCTCAACACCGCGAGCCGCCGGCATCAGTCCTGAACGAGCTCGGCGGCCCGCGTGAGTGCCACGACGTGCGCATCCACGTCTCCCAAGCCTGCGTACATCGTGTCGATGCTGAGATGCGACGCACCGGCCTCGCGCCAGCGCTCGACCTGACGCACGAGCTTCTCGGGGTCGTCCGCGCTCCAGCTCGCGCGTCCCTCCATGCCGATCGTCGATGGGTCGCGGCCCGCGGCCGCGGCCGACTCGCTGATGATCTTCACGGCGTGGTCGAGGTCGTCTCCCGGGCGCACTTGGGGGAACCAACCATCGGCGAGCCGCCCGATGCGGCGATAGGTGGGATCTGACCGACCGCCGATCCAGATCGGGATCGGTCGTTGGATCGGCATCGGTGCGAGACCAGCCCCGGTGATCGTGTCGAACGTGCCGGCGTGGGTGACCGACGCCTCCGTCCACAGCCGGCGCATCAACGCGATCTGCTCCTCGGAGCGACGGCCGCGTTGATCGAACCGCTGACCGAGCGCCTCGTACTCCACATGGTTCCAGCCGACCCCGACGCCGAGTCGGAAGCGACCACCGGTGAGCAGATCCACCTCGGCGGCTTGCTTCGCCACGAGCGCGGTCTGGCGTTGCGGGAGGATGATCACCCCGGTCACGAGCTCGAGTGACGTGATGCCGGCAAGGAACCCGAACATCACGAACGGCTCGTGGAACGTCGTGGACACGTCGTAGGGGCCTCGCCAGTTCTCGTGGACCTCGGGGTCGGCTCCGAGCACGTGGTCGTAGGCGAGGATGTGCGTGTAGCCGAGCGCCTCGACGGCCTGGCCGTACGTGCGCACTGCGCCGACGTCGCCGCCGAGCTCGGTCTGGGGGAACACGACGCCGATCTTCATGAGGTCATGGCCTACTCCATCGAGAGGGGGGTTGCGTCGCGCAGCGCTCAGTCAGGGAGAGGACCGGTCAGGTCGGTGACGATGCGGTCGACGTGCACCAAGAGCGCCGCGTACCCCAGCCACTCAGCGGCCGTCCTTTCGTCGCTAGCCCCTTCTTCCTGCTGGAGTCTGAGCTGGACGCGTCGGATGGCGGCCTCGTCGCAGTCGGCGCGCCTCGCCTGGAGAGCTTCGAGCGCGGTGGGAGACGTTGGCGCGGCCGCCTCGTCGAGCACGTCGTGGCCTACCGCGCGCACTGCTTGACCCATTGCGTCCAACAAGGCGCTCATCCGTTTCATCGGGTCGTGGGGCTCGTCGGACACGTGCGCGAATTCGTCGAGCGTCCGCGCGATCGCCGAGACACCGACGGCGGTTCGCTCCGCGCGCGGCATGAGGTCCTCGTAGCGCTTCAGCTCTTTGCGGTGGCGTCGATCGCGGTGGTTCCAGCGTGCGGCCTCCCGGCCGTCGCCCACGGCTTCATCGGCTTGGCGCACCAAGCGGTGCCGCGTGACATGCGCCTGGTGTCGCCACTCGGTGGTCTGTTCGGCCGACCAGGGTTGACGCAGACCTTCGCCCATCGTCTCGAGCGTCTCACCGAGGCCGTCGGCCAGCCGTGCGAGCGTCTGGCGAGCGTCGATCAGCCGTGACGCCGGGAATGCCAATGACACCGCGACGCCGACGGCGGCGCCGATCAGCGTGTCGACCGCGCGCCACCAACCGTTCGCGCCTTCGCCCGCCGACACCGCGCCGAGCACGACGAGCACGCTCACCGGCATCTGCGTCGCCGCCCAACTCGGGAGTCTGAGCACCAGCTCGGCGATGGCGAGTGATCCGACGACGAGCAGACCGACCGTGAGGCCGTTCAGCCGGATCGTGTCGCCGATCACGAGTGCGAGGAGGACGCCGAGGACGACGGCGGCGCTTCGGAGCACCGCGCGCGACACCGAGGCACGGACCGACACGCGGACGGTGACGACCGCCGTCAACGGAGCGAGGACGGGATTGGAGATGTCGGTGACAAGGCTCGCCAGCCACCACGCGAGGCCCGCGGCCAGGCCCGCCTTGATCACGACGCCGACTTCCGTCGAGGTCGGTCGAGTCCACGAGAACCTGTGGGCGATCCGGTCCCAGAGCTGGTGCATCACCACCAGGATGCAGCGTCGGCGGCGCCTACGGGGCCAACGTGTACGTCACTTGCGTCGACCCAGCGTCGTCGGTGAGCGTCAACGTGTCGCCGGAGATCTTGTACTTCGTAGACGCGGCCAACGCCGTGAAGTACGCGTTCTCGGTCGTCATGACGTCGTCGGGGCAGATCTTCTTCGTCGACGCGATCGGGCCGATCGTGAGACCATCGGCGCCCGCCACGGTGTAGGTGGCGTTGTAGTCATTGCACCCGGCTGAGCCCGACAGGGCTCCTGCGGTTCCGAACCTCGCCGTGACGTTCCCGGTCTGTGCGTTCGCCTCGACGGCCTGCTTGCCGTTGTTGATGCCCGTCGCGATCCAGTTCGTTCCCTCGAGGCTTGTCAGCCCGAGCTTGTAGACGAGCACCTCAGCGTCGTCGCTGTCCTTCATCGTGAGCGTGTCGGAGTCGATGCTGTACGACGCGACCTTCGGGAGCAGAGCGAGGACGGCGGTCTCCTGCGCTTGCAGGATCGTGGACTCACACGCCTTCTGGGTCACGGGGCCCAGCGTGATCGTGAGGGCGCTGTCGTCAGCGGTGTAGGTGCCGGCGAACTGGTTGCATCCCGTCGACCCTGAAACGGCATCGGTGTCGCTGAAGTCGAGGGGCGCCTCGGGCCTCGGAGCGGCCGGGACGTCCTTGCCCGCCGCCGAGTACGTGCTCAGCACCCAAGAGGAGCCGGCGAGTCCGCTGTTGGCGAGTGCAGCTGGCGCGTCGGTCGCACCGGCTGATCCGGTCGTGCCAGCCGATCCAGTTGTGGCAGCCGACGAGCCACTGTCGTCACCGCATGCCGCAAGTCCCAATGCGGTGAGGGCGACGGCCGCGACTGCGAGCCAGCGCCACCCCCGTGTCGTTCGTTCGGCGTGCGGAGCAGGAGTCGAAGACATTTGCAGACAGTAGGGGTCGAGGGCCTCCGTCGTGTGTTCAGGGGCGAGCCGCGCGGAGCATCCGAGCGAAGAGCGCCGCTGCGGCGTCGACGCCCTCGTCGTCGTTCGTCGCCACCAGGTCGAGGAGCAGGCCTCGGCTCACGGCCAGCGCGAGCCGTGCGAGCGCCGGGTTCAGGGTGCCGCCAGTTCGCGCGGCGAGATCAGCGAGCCATCCGTCGACCGCGCCAGGCAGCATGCGAGCGAACGGGGCTTCTCCCTGCGCGGCGCGCGCGTAGCACTCGAAGAACAGCCGCTCGAACGGCCGCAGCTCTGGACGGCGGAGGTCCGCCCACGCCGCAGTGATCGCGTCGGCCGGATCGTCGGGGAGGCTTGCGAGCGCGGCCGCCTGACGGCGCTCCACCTCCTCCACGATCGCGAGCAGCAGCTCGTCTCGAGACCCGAAGTAGTGCAGCAGCATCCGGTGGCTCGTCCCGAGAGCCTGCGCGAGCTCCCGAAGGGATCGCGCTCCGATGCCATCCGCCGCGTAAGTCTCGACCAGCGCGTCGAGGAGGTCGGCGCGACGCTGCTCGTCAGGAGGTCGAGGCATCCCGCCGGCGGCTCTGCTCGCTACGCACCTTCAGGCCTTGCGCCTCGAGGTCGAGGAAGCGTCGGGTGCGGCGTCGCATCAGCGCGCCGACGATCACCCCGAGCGGTCCGCGTTGGACGATGCCCTGTTCGACGAGCGTGCGGTCAGTGTCCTTCGGGACGACCGTGTGCGATGCGAAGGTCGTCGCTCCCAAGGATCGCTGCCGCCAGATCCATGAGCTGCCGGGCTCGACCTCGGTGACCTGCCAGACGAGCTTGGGCATGCCGGGCTGCTTGATCTCGAACCGCTTGCCGACCTCGATGCCCGGTCCGTCGAGCGCCACGATCCGCGTGATCGATGCCGTCCATTCCGACCACCGCTCCACGTCGACGAAGACGTCCCACACCAACGCCGCCGGCGCCTCGATCTCGATGCTGCCATCCGTATTCATGTACCAAACGGTACATGAATACGGAGAACTTGTCTAGTGGTCGCCGTTCACTGTCGCAGGGACGGTGGCGAGCACGCCCCGCAACGCCTGCGCAGCGCCCATCAACGCCGCGCTCTCGAAGGGCACGAGGATCGTCGTGTTGTCGCTCTCGGCGAACTTGCTGAGGGCGTCGAGCTGCAAGATCGCGACGAGGGTCGCGTCGGGGTCGGCCTTGCCGATCGCGCCATACACGGTCTCGATCGCCTGGGCCCGGCCCTCGGCCTCGAGGATCGCCGCCTGCCGGTTGCCCTCGGCCCGCAAGATCGCCGCTTGACGCTCGCCCTGCGCCGCCCTCACGGCCGCCTGGGCATCACCTTCGGCGATGTTGATGGCATAGGTCTGCTGACCTTCGGACTGCAGGATCTTGGCCCGCTTCTCCTGATCGGCCTGCTTCTGCAAGGCGAGGGCGGCCAGGATCTGGGGCGGCGGCAAGATGTCGACGATCTCGATGCGGCTGATGCGGATGCCCCACTTGTCCGTGACGATCTCCATCTGCTCCTGCACGTCGGTGTTGATCCGCTCGCGCTCGGAGAGTGCCTCGTCGAGGGTCATGGTGCCGACGACCGAGCGCAGCGCCGTACGCGCCAACGCGTCGATCGCGACGTCGAAGTTCTTCACGCTGAACAGTGCCTGCTTCGCGTCGACGACTTGCGTGAAGATGGTGGCGTTGACGGTCACGACGACGTTGTCCTTCGTGATCACGTCCTGGCGGTCGCCCGGGATGGGCACCTCGCGCATGTCGACATGCACGAGCGAGTCGACGAACGGCAGGATGAGCACGAGGCCCGGCTCGTGCGTCTTCTTGTATTCGCCGAGGCGCTTCAGCACGCCCACCTGGCCCTGCTGCACGATGTTGACCGCCGACCGAAGAGCGAGCAGCAACACCACCACGATCAGGGCCAAGACGGCCAACCCGACGACACTTATCGTGCTCACGGTCGCGATCACTTCTGATCTCCTTCTGCATCTGCATCTGCTTCGTCTTGCGCCGAGTCGCCCTGATGGAGCGCCTCGATGTCGATGTAGCCCGTCTCGCCCTCGACCGGCCACACCTCGAGGGTCGTGCCCTGCACCGCGGTCACGAGCACATGGGTACCTGCCGGGATGTTCCGCTCGGAGCCGCTCACCGCGAGCCAGCGCTCACCGGCGAGCTGCACGTGCCCGGGGTGATGACCATCGCCGACCACATCGAGGGTCAGCACCTCCTCGCCGATGAGCGTGCCGTGCACGCCCCGACCGAGCTTCCCCTCGTGGCGGCTGTGCAACGCGTTGCTCATCTTCGGACGCACCGCCACGACGCCGATGACCGCCGCGAGCACGGCTACGAGCACCTGCAGCGGGATCGCCGAAGGCACCACGAGCGCGACAAGGGCGGCGGCAAAGGCTCCGATGGCTCCGAAGAGGGCGAAGAAGGCGAAATGGTGAAGCTCGATCGCCAGTAGGACGACTCCGAGCACCAGCCACACGATGACGATCACCGTCACACCTCTCTTCGCTGCCGATGTTACGGCGGTTGCGAAGCAATGAGAACCGCGGGGGATGACGCCCGGGGAATCAGGACGTCACGCGGCGCCGTTCGATCATGGCCGGCGTCGTCCAATGGACGTCGTGGGCCCAGCCGAGCCGCTCGAAGCACCGGATGGCGCGAGCCGACGTGTCCCACTGGTGTGGGAGCACGCCGTGGCGGGCCGAGCGGGGCAACGTGTGATGTCCGTTGTGCCACGACTCGCCCATGGTGACGATGGCGAGGGCGCGGACGTTGGTGCTGCGATCGGTCGTGATGAACGGACGGCGCCCGAACACGTGGCACAGCGAGTTGATGCTCCACGTCACATGGTGGATCAGGAAGATGCGGACGCCTCCGGCCCAGAGCAGGGCCGTCAGCGCCGCACCGATCCCGCCACCCAGGATCCACCCGAGGGCGAAGGGGATCGCGAGCGATACGACGCACCAGAGCGGGAAGAGGTTGTTCATCACGACGATGTCACGATCGGCCATGAGGTCCTTCGCGTGGCGTGCCCACGACGATGGTTCGTGGTTGAAGAGCCAGCCGATGTGCGTGTGCCACAGACCGTGCAGCGGCGTGCGGTTGCCGTGCGGCGAATGCGGATCGCCCTCCTCGTCGGAGAAGACGTGATGTTTGCGGTGGTCGGCGACCCAGCCGATCGGACCACCCTCGAACGCCATCGACCCGGCGCCGATGAGCGCGAGCTTGAGCGGCCGCACGGCGACGAATGCCTTGTGCGCGAGCAGACGGTGGTAGCCGACGGTGATCCCGTGACCGATGACGAAGAACAGCGTCAGGGCGAGCAGCACGTCGCGGGTGTGGATGCCATGGCCCCAGAACAAGATGACCGCAAGGATCAGTGCCGCGAACGGCGCGGCGACGATCAGCAGGGTGATCGCCCGTTCTGCTCGCCCGGCCGAGCTGTCGTGCTTGGGTGCGTCCGGATCATCGGGAGGCGCGACCGTGACGGGCGCGGTCAGAAGGTCGGCGGACATCGGCTCTCCCTGGTGACGATCCCCTTCGTTCCGATCGAAACGAAGGACTGCGACCGAGGTTCAGAGCCGCTGCCCCGGCCGGAGTCACCGGTCGGGTGTGGTCACCCTAACGGTCCTCGCCGAGCCGCATGGGTTCACCGTGCGTCCACCCACTGCACGCTGCGAGGACGTGCGGACCGGGGTGAGCGCGTGGCCTACGCCCAGACGTGGGGCTCCCCCGGGCCGGCGCTGAGCGTGCCGTATTCGATGCCGTCGCCGTTCGCCTCTCGATACCGCAGCAGGACGGAGATAGCGATGCCGTCGCGGTGTTCGAGCTCGACGCGGATCGCATCGGAGTCCGCAATGTGCACGTCGGAGGTGACGGCCACCGCTCGCAAGGCGTTGCGCTCCGAGCGCAGGCCGTCGACGAGTCCCCGCAACACCTCCGTGCTCGGCGGGTGCTCGCTCTCGCCCGGATCGGCAGCGAGCATCCGCACCTCACCTGACCGGCTCAGGCCGACCGCATACGGGAAGAACTCGCCGTGCGCGGCGAGCCTGCGCTGCGCGAACGGGAACGACTGGTCCATCAGCCCGAGGTCACCGCTGAGGGTGGATCAGCGCGCGATCGCACTCGCTTCGTTCGCGAGTGCGATGTCACTCTCGCCAGCGGCGCTCACCGCGGTCAGCTTGTAGTAGTACCGCGTCCCACGGGTCGTTCCCGTGTCGCGGCCGCTGGTGGTGACACCGATCGTCGCGTACAGCACTTCCTGGCCCGGCACGGTCGACCGGTAGAGCTTGTAGCCAGTGATCGGGCTCGACCCCGCGGGTGGTGTCGTCCACGACAGCTGTACGCCACTGAAGAGGAAGAACGGCTGTGCGGCAGTCAGCGTCGGCGCACCCGGAGGCTGGGCAGCAACGGGTGTCGCCTTTGCCTCGTTGGAGAGTGACCCCGTGAGCGGCTCAGCGTTCACCGCGCTCGACTTGGTAGTAGTACGGCTGCCCGTTCGTCAGGTTCGGGTCCGGGTAGGACGTCACGTTGCCGACGGTGGCGACCGGCACCGACAGCTGCCGCGCCGGTACGAGCTCGACCGGTGATGTTGTAGCCGGTGATGGGCTTCGACCCCGGGCTCGGCGCCGTCCAGCTGAGCGACACCGTGGCGTTCCCCGGCGTCGCGGTGACCCGGGGGTGTGCCACGGCGTGGTCGGCTGCGGCGGAGGCGGCGGCGCGGCTGAGACGAGGAAGCCCTCGTACAACAGTCGGTTCGGTGAGCCGGTACCTGCGCTCGTCACCTTGTTGGCGGTGGCGTTCGTGGTGAGCGCGCTCGCGACCTGAGCCGGCGTCGCTGTCGGATTCGCCTCGAGGTACAGCGCCGCGGTACCGGTCACATGGGGCGTGGCCATCGACGTGCCGCTCAGCGTGGCGGAGTCACCGTCGCCCGTGTACCAGTCAGACAGGATGTTGACGCCCGGAGCGAAGATGTCGAGGCAGGTGCCGTAGTTCGAGAACGACGCACGTGCGTCGTTCGCATCGGTCGCACCGACGGTCAACGCGGTGGGAGCTGACGCAGGTGACGTGTTGCACGCGTTGGCGTTGCTGTTCCCCGCGGCAACGGCGTACACGACGCCCTTGCTCACCGAGTTCGCCACCGCGTTGTTCAGGGCCGTCGACTTCGTGCCGCCGAGGCTCATGTTCGCGACCGCTGGGAGCTGCCGGTTCGCACTGACCCAGTCGATTCCCGCGATCACCTGTGAGTAGGTGCCCGAGCCACTGCAGTCGAGCACGCGCACCGCGACGAGCTGCACGTTCTTCGCGACGCCGTAGGTGCTGCCGCCGACCGTGCCGGCGACGTGGGTGCCGTGGCCTGCGCAGTCCTGGCCGTTCTGGCCGTCACCGATCTCGTCGACACCCACCGACGCACGTCCCCCGAAATCGGTCTCGGAGGTGCGGATGCCCAGAGTGCGCAGCGTCAACCGGCGATGGGTGGGTTGTCACGCAACCCATATTTCAGTTGACACTTACGTAAGGATTGGCTTAAATAGACGAAGTGGACGCGGCCCTGAAAGCGCTTGCCGAACCCCGGCGGCGAGAGATCCTCCGCCTGGTGTGGTCTCAAGAGCGGCCGGCGACCGAGATCGCCGATCACTTCACCGAGGTGACTCGTTCGGCGATCTCGCAGCACTTGAGCGTCCTCAAGGAGGCAGGTCTCGTGTCCGAGCGACGCGACGGCACGCGCCGGATGTACCGAGCGGAGCGCGAGGAGATGACCAAGCTCCGCACGTTCCTCGACGACTACTGGACCACAGGCCTCGAGCGACTTCGAGACGTCGCCGAAGCGGCCCAACAAGACCCCCGAGACAAGACCCCCCGAGACAAGACAAGGAGACCCACTGATGGCTGAGCTCGTCCGCGAGATCATGATCGACGCGACCCCCGAGACGATCTGGCCCTTCCTGGTCGATCCTGGCAAGCACATCGAATGGGACGGCACGGTCGCAGAGCTCGACCCGCGTGCCCGGCGGCATCTACCGCGTGCTCGTGCAGGGCCAGCACCAGTCGGCCGGCGAGTACGTCGAGGTCGTGCCGATGGAGAAGGTCGTGTACACGTTCGGGTGGGAGCAAGAGGGCCATCCGATCCCGCCCGGCTCGACACGAGTCGAGATCTCGTTGCATCCGGAAGGAACCAAGACTCGCGTGCGACTCGTGCATAGCGGCCTTCCCGACGACGCGATCGCCGATCACGGCTTCGGCTGGGCGCACTACCTCGACCGTCTCGCCGTGCGGGCCGCGGGCGGCGACCCCGGCCCCGACACTGGTCCCGGCGGCAGCTGACCGCCGCCGGCTAACGCAGGGCGAGGTCGAGGATGCGGTCGAGCAGATCGTCGTGATCGGCAGGCCGTAGAGCGCGTGGTGCCAGAGGAACGCGGGCGGGCGCCTCGGCGATCAGCTCGACGTCGGCGTCGGCGGGCAGCTCGCCCCGGTCGATCGCGGCCGTCGACGAGCTGTGGAGGTGCTCGCGCTTCTTCCCGATCACCGACCGGTTGAACTCCTCCGCGAGCTCGGGATCGCGCATGCGCTCCATCGCGAACGTCGTCAGCAGCTCGGCGTTGTCGCCGCGGAGCCGGTCGATCGAGCGGCTGCATCATGCTGATGAGATCGGCGCGCAGGTCGCCGGTGTCGGGCAGGTCGTCGGCGACGACGCCGCGCGCACGACGCCTCGACGACGAGCTCGGCCTTGCTCGAGTACCGGCGGTAGATCGTGGCCTTGCCGACGCCGGCGCGGGCCGCGACGCCGTCGATGCTGACGCCGGCGTATCCCGTCCTCGGCGAAGATGTCCGAGCGTGGCCTGGAGGATCGCCGCGTCGCACGCCGGGTCGCGCGGGCCGCCCCGCGCGGCGTGCTTCCGGTTCGCGTGATCGTCATCAGGCCGCCCTCCGACCGGCATCCGGTTCGAGGTCAGACGCCGTGGACACTCAGGGTCGACCTCGTCCCGGGCACGGGCGGGCAGGAAGAGCAGCACGCCGATCGCGGCGAGCAGCGGTGATGCCCGCCGCGACGAGCCCGACTGATGTGCAGGCCGCTCACGAAGCTGTCGTTCGCCGCGGTGACGATCTGGGTGCGAGAACGGTTGCGCCGCGGGGACTGCGCGTCGCGACGCCGACCGCCTGGCCGACGTTGTCCTTGCACCTGGGCGAAGAGGCCGGGCGGGGATGTCGAGCTGAGCTTGTCGGTCATCGAGGTCGTGAAGTGGCTGGCCATCAGCGAGCCGAACACCGCGACGCCGACCGCGCCACCCATCTGGCGGGTGGTGTCGTTCACCGCCGAGCCGACGCCGGCCTTCGCCCGCGGCAGCGAGCCCATGATCGAGTCGGTGCACGGGCGCCAGCACGTTGGCCATGCCGAGGCCCATGAGCATCGTCACGCCGATGACGTGGAGCACGCTGCTGTCGGGCTCGAAGGTGGGGAACAGCGACGAACGACGTGGCGACGAGCAGCGAGCCCGACGGTGACGACGATCTTGTTGCCGAACCGCTGCACCCACACGTTCGACAGCGGAGCGAAGATCATCAGCATGACCGCCTGCGGGCAGCAGCACCGCGCCGGCCTTGACCGTCGAGTAGCCGAGCACCGACTGCAGGTACTGCGTCAGCAGGAACAGCGTGCCGAACAGCGACAGGAACACGAGCGTGATCGCGCCGCTCGCCGCGCTGAAGCGCGGGTTCTCGAAGAAGTGCATGTCGAGCATCGGGTGGCTCGAGCGCAGCTCCCAGACGAAGAACGACGGCCGAGCACACGCGAAGCCGACGACGAAGCCGGCGATGATCTCGGTGCGACGCCCAGCCGTGCGTCGGCGCCTCGATGACCGCCCACAGGATCGAGCCGAGCGCGACGATCGACAGCACCGCGCCGACGGGGTCGAGCGCGGCGTGCGACGGGTCGCTGCGACTCGGGGACGAGGAAGTAGCCGAGCACGAGACCGACGATCACGATCGGCACGTTCACGATGAAGATCGAGCCCCACCAGAAGTGCTCGAGCAGGATGCCGCCGGTGATCGGGCCGAGCCCGATCCCGAGCGCCGAGACGCCGGCCCACACGCCGATCGCCTTGCCCCGCTCGCCCGGGATCGGTGAAGACGTTCGTGATGATCGACAGCGTCGACGGCATGATGAACGCGCCGCCGATGCCCATCAGCGCGCGGGTGCCGATCAGCATCGTCGGCCGACGGCGCGAACGCCGACAGCGCCGAGCCGATGCCGAAGATCGCGAGGCCGATGGCGAGGAAGCGGTAGCGGCCGAAGCGGTCGCCGAGGCTGCCGGCGGTGAGCAGCAGGCCGGCGAACACCAGCGTGTAGCGCGTCGACGATCCACTGCAGCTGGCTGGCCGTGGCCCCGAGCCCGCCCTGGCTCGCGGGGTGGGCGAGCGTCGGGATGGCGACGTTGAGGATCGTGTTGTCGAGCGTGATCACGATCAGGCTGATGCACAGCACCAGCAGCGTGAGCCACCGGCGCCGGTAGACGAGTGTCGGGATCTCGCAGGGCTGCACGCATGGCCGAGTTTCTAGACGGGACCGAATCGAAACGCAACCGTCTCGTTAATGACGTAAGTCACTGCCGTGTGGCGCAAGGGATCGGCGCGGGAGATCGACGAGCTCGAGTCGTAACCGAACCACTCCGCCTTCAAGCCGTTCTCAACCGGTCCTCAAGCGGGCTTCTGCATGGTGTCTCCCATCACCAGGACGACAACAAAGGAGACAGCCGATGTTCACCGCACCGAAGACCCATCAGCCCCCCGTCGAGATCGCCCCCGATACGTTCGTGGTCTTCGACCACGGCGGTGAGGGCGTCGCCCCCGTCATGGTGCCCCTCAACGCGATGGTGATCCGTGCCGCCGAGCCGATCGTCGTCGACACCGGCGTCATCGAGAACCGGGATCAGTACTTGGCGGACGTGTTCAGCATCGTGCAACCCGAGGACATCAGGCACGTGTTCATCAGCCACGACGACGTCGATCACACCGGCAACGTGAACGCCCTCATGGCGGCGGCGCCGAACGCCACGCTCATCGTGAACTGGTTCATGTGGGAGCGCATGGGCGCGACGCTCGAGGTGCCGCTGCCCCGCATGCGGTGGGTCGGCGACGGTGAGTCGTTCACCGCCGGTGATCGCACCCTCTACGCGGTGCGTCCGCCCGTGTACGACTCCCCCACGACTCGGGGTCTGTTCGATTCCAAGACGGGGGTGTACTGGGCCTCGGACAGCTTCGCGGCGCCGATGCTCGAGCTCACGACGAGCGTCGAGACGATCGACCCGGGCTTCTGGCACGACTCCATGGCGATGTTCCACCAGTACGTGAGCCCCTGGTACGCACTCCTCGACGACCGCAAGTACCAGCAGACGGTCAACCGCGTCGAGTCACTGGGCGTCACCCACATCGCCGGCTGCCACACCCCGCACATCGGCACCGCGCACGTCGCGCAGGCCTTCCGCCAGATCCGCACGTTCGCCGAGGCGACCGTGCCGGCTGAGCCTGGCCAAGAGGTGCTCGACCAGATGCTCGGCGCCGTGCCGCTCGCCGCGTGAGCGTCTTTCGCTAGGGGCCGGGCCGAGTCAGCGGTCCGGCCCTTTGATCAGTGCAGAGGGGCGAAGCGAGGCGGGCGCCGCTCGACGAAGGATGCCACGCCCTCCGTCGCGTCGGGATCGACGACGTGGCCTGGACGTGCACGTCGGCCCCGAGCAACGCCTCACGGAGTGGCCTCGACAGGTCGTCGTAGAGCTCGGCGCTTCATCACCGCCATCGATCGCGGCGACACGTTCGCGGCGAGCTCGTCGACGTATGCCCTCACTTCGTCGAGGAGATGCTCGTCCGGTACGAGCCGGTCGACGAACCCGATCCGGAACGCTTCCTCGGCACCGAAGCGGCGAGCGCTCCACATCATGTCGAGTGCACGGTTGAGACCCACGATGCGTGGCAGCAGCCAGCTCGTGCCGTGCTCGGCCACGAGGCCTCGGCGGGAGAACGCCGTCGTGAAGCTGGCACTGGTTGCCGCGAACCGCAGGTCGCACATCATGGCCAGCACGAAGCCACCGCCTGCCGCAACGCCGTTGACTGCGGCGATCACCGGCTTCGGCACGCGCAGGATGTGACTGAACAGCGCGGGGAGCTCTTCGGGATCGGGGCTCGGGCGGCTGCGAGCGGCCGGATCGCCTGAGGCCGAGCGAGCCAGGTCTCCCGTGTCGAGGCCGGCGCTGAACGCGCGGCCGTTCCCGGTCACTGCGATCGCGATCACCGTTGGGGTCGGACGCCGCCGCGTCGATCACGGATCGGATCTCGCCGACCATCGCGAACGTGAACGCGTTGAGCTTCCGGGGCGATCGAGCCGAACGATCGCCAAAGGCCCTTCGACGTCGCAGCGCACGTTCACTCGTCGTGCATTGTCGCTCACTCGCTTTCGAGGCGCTGCTCGATCGCATCGAGTCGGCGGAGGATCTCGTCGATCGGCGCATCCGAAGAAGTGGGCTGCGTCTGCTCCTTGGCGTGGACGAAACCCGACAGGGCACTCACGACGGCACGACGCACCGCTCGCCCGTCGACTCCCATCCGCTGCAACACCCGGCTGCCGGCGCTGTCCTCGGTCGCGATGATCCCCAGGAGGATGTGCTCGCACCCGATGTAGTTGTGGCCGAGCGTCATGGCTTCCTTCGCCGTGAGCTCGAGCGCGCGCATCGCCGCTGGGGAGTAGGGGAGCTTGTCGACGACGGGAGCGGTCGTTGCGGGCATCGAGGCCATCAGCTCGACTCGGAGGTCTGCGGGTTCGATCTCGAGTGACTCGAGCACCTTCAAGGCGAGGTTGCCGCCCTCGTCGATGACGCCGACCAAGAGATGCACCGTGTCGACCTGATCGTTCGGCACTTCCCTCGCGACCCCGTCGGCGAGCTCGAGGACACGTTTGGCCCTCGGGGTGAACCGGCCGTAGAGGCGCCCGTCGCGAGCTGCGGCCACCCGCTGGATGGCGGTCTCGAGAGCGGCTTGGCAGATCGACGACACGGGGAGCTGTGCCTCCCGGACCGCCTCGGCCAGCGCGTCCGGCAGGTACACGTTGATCTTGGGCATGGGGTCATAGTGGGGGTACAGAGGGGTCATGTCAACCGTGACGTCGCGTGTTTCGTCGCAGCGCGACGCTCAGGGGATGGCGGCTTCCACTCCCGCGATCGCAGCCCTCGTGCGGGCAGGGGTCGAACACCGCGTGCACTCGTACCCGCACGACCCCGCCGTGGAGTCGTTCGGTGAGGAGGCGGTCGAGGCGCTCGGCGTCGACGCGGGCCGTGTGTTCAAGACGTTGGTCGTCTCGACCGGAGCGACGCTCGTCGTCGGGGTCGTGCCGGTGCCCGCGATGCTCGACTTGAAGGCACTCGCCACCGTCGTCGGCGCGAAGCGACTGGACATGGCAGACCCCACGGCAGCCGAGCGCTCGTCGGGATACCTCGTCGGCGCGATCAGCCCGATCGGTCAGAAGCGCATGCTCGACACCGTGGTCGACGATTCGGCGCTCTCCTGGGACACCGTGTTCTGCAGCGCGGGGCGGCGCGGCCTCGAGCTCGAGATCGCACCGCTCGCACTGCTCGAGGCGACAGGTGGGAGGGCGGCCGCGATCGCCCGAGTCCGCGGGTAGCGTCCGGCGATGTCGGAAGCCGAGATGGTGAGCCTCGTGCAAGGCGCGGTCGAAGGATCGAGGCATTGACGATGACATCCTCGCGGCCGGTCAGTTCGAGCCGAGAGGGCGTTCGGGGAGCGCATTCATCGGAGGCCTCGTCGGCAGCACCGTCGGCGACGAGGTCGGGGGCATCGGCGAGGCAGTCGGTGTCGTCGGCGGAGCGATGGTCGGTCAGCACGCTCACGACGCTGCGTCTGCTCTGCCTGCGCAGATGCTCGTCGGCGTCTCTGCGAGCACCGTGTACGGGCTCGCCGCGTGCACGCGCCATAGCGAGCCCTCGGCCATCGTGTTCCAGCTCCCGCGCAGCGAGGTCGAGGTGAAGGTGCACGCGAGGGTAAACGTCAGAGTGCTCGAGCTGATCGACACCGCTTCCGGGTCGCGCATCGAGCTCGAGGGCAACAGGATCCCCCTCACGCACTCGAAGGACGTGATCCACAACCTGATCGGCTAGGCACCGATCGCGAAGCTTCTGCTGGCTCACTAACTTGCGCAGATGAGCGCCGCGCACGACGACGGGTACGGCGACGACCTGTTCACCGAGCCCGACGGCGATCCGGACACCTTGGCCAACCTTGGTCCGCTCCGCCCACTCGCCGGCACCTGGGAAGGGCGCAGAGGCGACGATGTTCACCCGGTCCTCGGCGGTGCCGACGCCGCTGTCTACATCGAGCGCTATCAGCTCGACCCGATCGACTTCCAGACGAACGGGCCGCAGCTGTTCTACGGCCTGAGGTATCACACCCACATCAACGAGGTCGGCAAGACCGAGACTTTTCACGACCAGGTGGGCTACTGGCTGTGGGAACCGGCTACGAACACGGTGGTGCACACGCTGACGATCCCGCGCGGGCAGGTGGCGGTCGCCGGGGGAAGCGCGGCGCCGGACGCGACCGAGTTCGAGGTCACCGCGACGCGTGGGGCACCCGTCTATGGCATCTCGTCGGTTCCCTTTCTGGATCGCGGTTTTCGCACGCAGAGCTTCCGGATCAGGATCGTCGTCCATCCCGACACGCGGTGGTCGTACGACTCGACGACTGTGTTCGAGATCCCCGATCGCTCCGATCCGTTCGTCCACACCGATGCGAACACCTTGACGCGGCTGGCGGCGCCGTCTCCGAACCCAATGTTCCGTCCCCCGATCCGAGATGGGATGCTCGGCATCGGCGACCTCCGACTCGAGAGTGAGACCCTGCTGTGAACCATCTGCTGAGAGACCTCGCCCCCGTCACCGACCGGGCTTGGAAGGCGATCGACGACGAAGCGACGCGCTCGCTCAAGCACTACCTCGCCGCGCGCCGACTCATCGACTTCGACGGGCCTCTCGGTTGGGAGCACTCGGCCGTCGACCTCGGCAGGGTGACGCCGCTCCCGAAGGGCCCGATCGACGGGGTGTCGGCGGTGCGGCGAAGCGTGTTGCCGCTCGTCGAGCTGCGGGCGCCGTTCTTCGTCCCGAGGTCAGAGCTCGCGGCGGCAGACCGCGGGGCGGACGACGTGGATCTCGATCCGGTCATTGCCGCCGGGCGTGCGGCCGCGCTCGCCGAAGACGGCCTGGTGTTCCATGGCTACGAGCCGGGCGGCATCGCAGGGATCATCCCCTCCTCTCCGCATCCCGCGGTCGCGATCGACGACGAGTACAGCCGGTACCCCGAGCACGTCGCCCGCGCGGTCGCAGTGCTCCGCGCCGCCGACATCGACGGCCCGTACGCGGTGGCGCTCGGGTCTCGGTGCTTCACCGGCGTGACGGAGACGACTGAGCACGGTGGCTACTCGGTGTTCCAGCACATCCGCGAGATCCTCGGCGGTCCGGTCGTGTGGGCGCCGGCAGTCGACGGAGCAGTCGTGCTGAGCCAGCGTGGGGGCGACTTCGAGATCACGGTCGGCGAGGACTTCTCGATCGGATACGCGGCAGCGGACGCCGAAGCGGTGCAGCTCTACATCGAGGAGACGGTGGCCTTCCGGGTGAACACGCCCGAAGCCGCCGTGCACCTCGCCTATCCGGCCGGTCAGTCTTCGGGCTCGAAGAGAGGCAAGTGACGTCCGTCGGACAGCGCCTCCCAAGTGACGCGCACTGACTGACCCGCCCTGACGTCCATGGGCGGACACCCGACGATGTTCGTCACCATGCGCGCTCCTTCGTCGAGATCGACGAGCGCGACGGCGTAAGGCTGGTCGTCGTCGAAGGGGGACGGCGGGCGATGCTCGACGACGACGGCGTGCACCGTCGCCCGGCCTGACGCCTCCCGGTACTCGAAGCGCGAGCCCAGGCAGCTCGGGCAGACCACGCGGTGGAAGTGCACAGGTGCGTCGCAATCGAGGCACCACTGGAGCACCAGCCGCTTGTCGCGGGTCGCCTCCCAGTACGCGGTGCTCTCCTCGGTCGGTCGTGGCTCGAGCCGGCTCACAGCGTTGCCTCCGTTCCCAAGACGATGGTCGACATGCACGACAGGACGAATCCGGCGCCGTGGGCAACGGCGATCTTTGCGTCCGGCACCTGACGTGTGTCGCACTCGCCACGCAGCTGCTTGGTCGCCTCGGTCAGCAGGAACATCCCGTACATCCCGGGGTGGGTGTACGAGAGCCCGCCGCCTTGGGTGTTCATCGGGATCGAGCCGCCAGGGCCGGTGTGACCCTCGGCTGCGAACGGGCCGCCCTCCCCCTTCGCGCAGAAGCCGAGGTCCTCGAGGTGGAGGAGGGCGGTGATCGTGAAGCTGTCGTAGCCCTCGAGCACGTCGACATCGCCGGGTGATACGCCGGCCATCCGGAACGCGTTCGGCCCGCTGATCGCACCAGGCGTCGTCGTGAGGATCGGCATCTCCGCGATTGCCGAGGCGTGGTCGTGCGCCGTCGCGGCACCGAGCACGTACACCGGTGGCTTGCGCAGGGTCTTGGCGCGCTCGGCGCTCGTCATGACGAACGCGCCGGCGCCGTCGGTGACGAGACAGCAGTCGAGCGTGTGCAGCGGCGCCACTTGGTACGGCGACGCGAGCACGTCGTCGACCGTGATGGGGTCGCGGTACCGGGCTTGTGGGTTCATCGACGCCCATCGCCGCGTCTGCACCGCGATCGTGGCGAGCTGCTCTTCCGTCGTGCCGTACTCGTGCATGTGGCGGTTCGCGGCGAGCGCGTACGGGGCGATCGGCGCCCGCAAGCCATAGGGCACCTCGAACTCGACGGCGGCGTCGTTGCCACCACCGCCACCCGGCCGGCGAGGTCGTCCTTCGCCTGAGGAGCGCTTGCGATCAGATCGGGGGGTGCTGGCGTAGACGCTCACCACCACGTCGCACAGGCCTGCCGCGATCGCCGCGGCGGCGTGCTCGGCATGCACCTCGAAGGAGGATCCGCCGGTCATCGTCGATTCCGTCCACCTCGGGGTGATGCGGAGGTACTCGGCGAGCACCATCGACGACTGGGTGTGGCACACCCCGTCGACGTCGTCGAGAGCGAGGCCGGCGTCGTCGAGCGCCGCCTTGATCATCGCGATCTCGAGCGCTCTCCCGTGCAGATCGAGCTCGCCGGTGGGCGACGCCAAGTCCGCGACGCCAACGATCGCAGCCTTCCCGCGCAACGTGTTGCCCATGCGTCTGGAGGGTAAACCTTGCACATGGCCGGCGTTGCGATCATCACCGAAGCGTGCATCGACACCAAGGACCGAGCGTGCGTGGATGTCTGCCCGGTGCAGTGCATCTACGAGTTCGACCCTCAGAAGAACCAGCTGTTCTCCGAGGAGCAGGCGGGCAGCGGCGTGATCGAGAACACGCACGCGCCGCAGCCGGAGTCGATCACTGTCTTCCTCGACACGATCCTCTACGTGAACACCGAGGAATGCACCTCGTGCACCGCGTGCTACCAACCTGACGTCTGCCCTGTGGGAGCGATCTACAGCGAGGAGGTCGTGCCCGACGGGCAGACCAAGACGCACTACAACGCGTCAGACCCGAACAAGGGTCACGACCACACCTTCTTCATCCAGCTGTCGCGTGACGTGTTCGCCGACTAGCTCCCGCGGCACCAGCCGCCGCACGCCTTATCGTCGCCTTCGGTGGCCGAGCTTCCGATCGATCCCGACCTCGCCCGTCCCGGCAGCCGCGACCGCGTCGTCCTTGCCGCGATCGCTCTGGGAGCGATGCCAGGCGCCGCCGCTCGGTACGGGATCTCGCGTGCGGTCACCTCACCGTCGGGCCAGTTCCCGTGGGCGACGTTCTGGACGAACATCTCCGGCGCCCTCGTGCTCGGCTGCCTCCTCGTCGTGCTCGTCACCCGCTTCCCCGCCGACCGATACGCGCTGTCCGCTTCTCGGCATCGGGTTCCTCGGCGTGTACACGACCTTCTCGACGTTCAGCGTGGAGACCGACTTGCTCTTCAAGGACGGTCACGCCGCGACTGCCATCGCCTACGTGCTCGCCTCGCTCATCGCCGGGGTGGCCGCGGCGTGGGCAGGAGTCCTGGGCACGCGGGCGCTCGTCGGCCGATGAGCGCGTGGACGTGGTGCGCATTTCTGATCGCAGCGGCGGTGGGTGCTCCTTGCCGCTACCTCCTCGACTCCTTCGTGCAGGCCCGCGACCGCACGGACTTCCCCTGGGGCACCTGCGTCGTGAACCTGTCGGGCTCGTTCGTCCTAGGGCTCATCACCGGCTTCGCGCTGTACCACGCCTTCCCTGAGGACGCCCGCCTCGTGTTGGGCACGGGCTTCTGCGGGGCGTACACGACGTTCTCGACGTTCACGTTCGAGACGTTGCGACTGGCCGAGGGGGGACGCATGAAGCTCGCGGCGCGCAACGTCATGGTCAACACGGGTGGCGGGCTGCTCTTCGCCGCCGCAGGGTTGGCGCTCGCAGCGCTGTGAGCAAGGCTGGCGTTCATGAGTGAGCTGACGATGTCGAAGGCGACGCGTGAGACGTTCCTCGCGGGCGTGCATGTCGGTGTGTTCTGCGTGACGCGGCCGGGCGCCGCGCCGCTCGCCACGCCGGTCTGGTACCTGTACGAACCCGGAGGCGACGTCCGGCTGATCATCGGAGCGGACAGCGAGAAGGCGAGACTCGTGAAGGCCGCCGGGGTGGCGTCGCTCTGCGCGCAGGACGAATCGATGCCGTATCGGTTCGTCACGGTCGACGGGCCAGCCATCGTCGAGGAGGGCGACGGAGGGCTCGGCTTCGAGATGGCGTCTCGGTATCTCGGGCCAGACCTCGCAAAAGGGTACGTGGAGCAATCCGCAGGGTCCGCGAGCGCGGTCGTGCGGATCACTCCGCAGCGATGGCGGACGAACGACTACTCGAGCTGGACGGCCGCGACCTGATGGCGACTCCCACGATCGGCTTGGTCGGGCTGGGTGCGATGGGCGCGGCCGTCGGCGGCGCGTTGGCTGCGAGCGGCCGGCGAGTTGTGTCGGTCCTCGGCACGCGCAGCGCGGCGTCCGCGGCCCGCTGCGGCGACCGAGGGCATCGAGGACGTCTCCGATCTGGCAGCGCTCGTGAGCGAGAGCGACGTGGTGCTGTCGATCGTCCCCCCGGGAACCGCGAGCTCGGTCGCCGACGAGATCGCCGTCGCGGCCGAGTCTGCTGATGCTCGATCGCTCGTGTTCGTCGACTGCAACGCCATCTCGCCCGGACGGTCGCGTGAGATCGGCACGCGGGTCGCGCGGGCAGGCATCGCGTTCGTCGACGGAGGGATCATCGGCGCTCCGCCCGCGAGGGGTCGACCGACCGCGCTCTACCTCTCGGGCGAGGGTGGCGACGTCATCGCCGATCTGCTCCGCACGCCCGAGATCCGCGCCGAGTGGCTGGGCATCGAGCCGGCGGCGGCGTCGGCGCTGAAGATGGCCTACGCAGGGTGGACGAAGGGCCTCAACGCGCTGGTGCTCTCGGTGCGTGCGCTCGCCCGAGCGGAGGGCGTGGAGGACGCGTTGGTCGATGAGTGGCAGCGCTCTCAACCCGGTGCTCTCGCGGCGGCCGACCGGTCTCCCGCGACCGCAGCGAAGGCGTGGCGCTGGGTCGCGGAGATGCAGGAGATCGCAGCGAGCCTCGACGATGCCGGCCTGCCGAGCGGTGGGTTCCACGCGGCGGCGGAGGTGTATCGGCGGCTCGAGCGCTACAAGGACGTCGCAGAGGCACCGGCCGCCGACGGCATGATCGACGCGCTGCTCAGCTGATCGCCACGCTGCAGGGGATGCCCGTGTCGGCAGCGGAGCGAGCGACGCGCAGCTCGTAGGTGCCTGGCCGCGCCACCCACGCGTGGTGCTCGACATCCCGTACCGCAAGCCTCGCGATCGGCACCGTGATCACGACCTCGATGGACTCGGCCGGACCCACGTCCACGCGTGCGAAGCCGACCAGACGCGCGGGCTCGGCCGAATAGACCTGCACGACGTCGGTTCCTGTCCGCGATCCCGTGTTACGCAACGTCGTGCGGACTCGGATGGCGTCGTCGTCCACGACGGCACTCGACGTCGCTCAGCGCGAAGGTCGTGTAGGAGAGGCCGAACCCGAAGGGGAACGCCGGGCGCGTTGCCGTCACGCTCGAGGTGCCACCAGCCGTGCCAGCGGTCGTAGGCGAAGCGGTCGCGTCGCGGTCGAACGCCGGCAGGTCGCGTCTCGTCGGCGGGCACGGTGAACGGCAGCCGGCCGCCGGCGTTCGACGATGCCGAACAGCACGTCGGCGAGGCCGGGCCCGCCTTCCATGCCCGAGTACCAGGACTGCACGATGGCCGGCACCTCGTCGACCCACTCCGTGACGACCACGGCACTGCCGGCCGACGATCGCGACGATCGTGCGTGGGTTCGCCGCGGCCACCGCGTGGATCAGCGCGACGTCCTCGGCCGGAAGGCGCAGCGAGACTGCGGTCGCCGCCACGCGCGAACCCTCCGTCGTCTCTGCGAGCCCGGACGTGCTCCGGCGTGTCGGACCGCCCGTCGCTCGCGCGGTCTCGCCTTCGAACCGCTCGACCAGCTCGGGATCGTCGGCGCCGGGGAGCAGATGCCGAAGAGAGCCGTGCGCGCGTCACCGATGTACTCGCCTTCGTCGAGCGTACGTGTAGCCGACGACGACGAGGGCGACGTCGGCGATGCGGCGCGCGTCGCTGCCGCACGAGTCGAGGTCGGTGCCGTCGTCGTGGACGACGTCACCCGGCAGGCGGCGCGGAGGCCGTCGAGCACGGTGACGCACGTCGAGGTCCCACACGTCGCTCGAGCCGCCGTCGCCGAGGTTGACGGTGTCGGCCAGCCGGCCGAGCACGGCGACCGGTCGCCGTCGCCGCGGTCGAGGGGCAGCACCGGCGCGCCGTCGACCGGCTCGTTGCGCAGCAGCACGACCGACCGGGCCGCGGCCTCGCGGGCCAGCGCGCGGTGCTCGGGCGACGCCGAGCACGTCGATCGACGGGCGCCGGCGCGACAGCACGTCGTCGAAGCGCAGCAGCGTGGCGACGATCCGCTCGACGGCGCGGTCGACGTCGGCCCACGATGACCTCGCCGCGCTCGAGCGCGCCGCGCAGGTGCTGCTGCCCGCACCATCCGGTACGGCATCTCGATGTCGAGGCCGGCGGCGACCGAGCGGCCGCGTCGCGCAGGCCGAAGATCCAGTCGCTGATCACGAAGCCCTCGAACCCCCACTCGTCGCGGAGGACGTCGGTGAGCAGCTGCCTGGTTCTGGCCGCACCACTCGCCGTTCACGCTGTTGTACGCCGACATCACCGACGGCGACGCCCTCGTCGACGATGCGCCGGAAGTGCGGGAGGTACACCTCGTGCAGCGCGACCTCGTCGACCTCGATGTCGACGCGTGAACCGGGCGTTCTCCATCGAGTTGCAGGCGAAGTGCTTCACGCACGCCATCACGTGGCGCTGCAGCCCGCGGGTCAGCGCGGCGCCGAGCTCGCCGACGTGGTGCGGGTCCTCGCCGTAGGTCTCCTGGGCCCGACCCCACGCGGGATGGCGCAGCACGTTGACGCACACCGCGCCGGTAGAGGTTGGCGCCGACGGCCCGCAGCTCGAGGCCGATCGCCTCGCCGATGCGCTCCTCGAGGTCGAGATCCCAGGTCGCGCCGCGGGCCATCGACACGGGGAAGCAGGTGGCGTTGCCGACGACCACGCCGCGCGGGCCGTCGCGAGAACGCGATGCCGGGCAGCCCGACGCGCTCGACTCGGCGGCGTTGAACGGGCCTTGTGATAGCCGTCGTCGGCCCAGGAGCCGAGCCCGGCCCAGGTCGGCGCGTCGCCGTCGAGGCACCACAGCTTCTCGTCCTCGGTCATCTCGGCGACGAGGGAGCGGGCGGTCTCGTGGGGTCCAGAGGTCACGGCATCATCGTTTCAGGCTCGAGGTGGTAGGGAAGGACCCATGGAAGACGCCGAGATCCTGCACTTCATCCAGAACCTCGTCGCCGAGGAGCACACGTTGCGCCAAGGCGAAGACGGAGTCGACAAGGAGCGGCTCGACGGCATCGAGAAGATGCTCGACCAGTGCTGGGACTTGCTGCGGCAGCGGCGGGCGCATCGTGAGTACGGCGAGGACCCCAACGATGCCCTCGCGCGCGAGGAGCGGACCGTCGAGGGGTATCAGCAATAGAGGAGTGATTCAGTCGGATGCGCCGGCGAGGCGGAGGTGCTTGAGGCGCGATGTCGCTGCGAGCAACGTCAGGATCGTGATCGCGACGAGGCGCACCACGGCGGCCCACCCCTGCGGGATGCCTTCGCGTAGGAGGATCTGCGAGTTCGGCCCCAGCCCCGCGTACACCGCCCGCGCCTCCCACATGGGGGACAGCTGGGCGATGCCCGACAACGCCGACCCGAGCAGGCGCTCGCCCAAGAACACGATGGCGAGCGACCACACCGCGGCTCGCTTCGTCACACAGCCGACGAGCACGAACAAACCGATGTAGGCCGCCGACCCGGCGACGGTGGCGAGCACGATCGGCCCCACGCTCGACGGGCTGTCCGGCGGCGAGCGCGGCGAGAGCGCGACCGCCGGGACGAGCGTGATGAGAGCGATGAGCCATCCGCCGAACCAGCGACCCAGCACGACGGTGCGGGCGGGGACCGGACTGAGCCATGTGAAGTGGAACGTGCCCGCGGGATCTCGGCACCGAGCACGGCGTCACCGATGACCAGGCAGCCGATCGGGATCAAGAGCGAGAACAGGCCGACGTCGGCGACGTGCGCGAACGCTCGATCGGGTGCGTCGTCGCTCGTCAGCGAGAGGAGGCCGAGCAGGATCGCACCCGCACAGGGCAACGCGAGCGTCCACCACCGCTTCGCGGGGATCGAGACTCGCAACGTGTACCGGAGCACCGCGGTGCTGGCGCTCACGTGACGAGCTCCCTGAACATGCTCTCCAACGAGTCGTCGAGAGGTCGCACCTCTTCGAGTCGCGCGTCGATCGATCGGGCGAGCTGTGGGCAACGCGATCGCGACGTCCCTCGCCCGGTTGGACGAGACGATCAGGCTGGACGCGTCGACGGTGATGCTGCTGACGACGTCGAGCTCGAGAAGGGCGGCCGCCAAAAGGCGTGGAGCCGGCGTGCGGACGAGCACGCGGCGGGGACGATCCGCCATCGCGTCGCGTATCGCGCGGTGCCCGCCTGCGGCAGCGAGGCGGCCGCGCACCAGCACGATCTGGCGTTCCGCCAGCCGTTCGACCTCGTGCAACACGTGGGAGCTCGACGATGACGGTGCGCCCTTGCTCGCCGAGGCTGCGGAAGAGGGTGATCAGGTGCGCGCGTTGCACCGGATCGGCGCCGTTCAGCGGCTCGTCGAGCACGAGCACCTGTGGATCGGTGACGAGGGCGGCGGCGATCTTCGTGCGCTGTCGCATCCCCTTGCTGAACCCGCCCACGCGGCGATCCGCGACATCGAGCAGGTCGACGGTGTCGAGGGCGTGGTCGACCCGCTCGCTGCCGGTGATGCCGTGCAGGTCGGCCACATAGCGCACGAGCTGACGGGCGGTGAGGACCGGAGGCACTGCTTCGTCTTCCGGCACGAGTGCGAGCGAGCGTTGCACCTCGCGGTCGTCGCGGGGGTTGGCGCCGAGCACGCTGAGCTCGCCGGTGTTGGGGGCGAGGAGGCCGGTCATCGCCCGCATCAGCGTCGTCTTGCCGGCGCCGTTCGGCCCGAGCAGACCCGTGACTCCCGGACCGAACGAGCAGCTGAGCTCGGACAGTGCGACCTTCGGCCCGAACCAGACCGAGAGGTCGCGGACCACGACTGTCGCGTCTGGTGCGAACGCTGGATCGAGGGCGGTCATGCGTCGGGCTGCCGGTAGCGGGCGAAGAGGATCGCGAACGAGGCGGCCAGCACGACCACGTACGCCACGACCGAGACGACGCCTCCGTACTGGACGCCGCCGAGCGTGCTGGCCGGATCGACGTGGCCGAGGAAGATCAGGTCGCGGAGGTGCAGCGGCAGCGCGAGCAGGTTGACCACTGCGATCATCCCGGTGCCGTCGCCGTTGTTCAGGAGCACACCGACCACCGCGGAGGGCACGAGTGCGAGTCCGAGGATCGCGACGCCTGCGACGATGCGCCGGCTCGTGAGCGAAGAGACAGCCACACCGACAGCGCCGTAGTAGATCGCCAGCACCAGCACAGCGAGCGGCACCTGCCAGAGAACTGCCGCGTTGTCGGTGAGGTAGTTCAGCGCCCCTTTGCTCACCAGCATCTGGCCGACGAACAAGACGACCTGGGGGATGAACCCGAAGCCGAACAGGATCGTCGTGATCGCACCGACCTTCGCCAGCACGTAGTCGGTGCCGACGAGCGGTCGGGCGAAGATCAAGGGCAGCACTCGATGGCGCCGGTCGGGGCAGATCACATCGGGGGCGGTGAGGGCGACGAACAGCAAGAGCGCGCTCGACACGCCGACGTAGTCGCGGTACGTGATGAACGTGAAGTCGGCGCGGGGCTGATCACGAGTGACGTAGCCGACTCCGACGTTGATCATGGCGGGCACCGTCACGATTGCGAGCAGCACCCATGGGAAGACCTTCTGGCGCCACGAGCGGCGGATGCCGAGTGCCCGACGGATCGACGCGCGGTAGAGCGCCAGGCCACCGTCACGTCGACCGCCTCGAGGACCGTCGTACGGCCGGTACCCGCGGTCGTAGACCGCGCCCAGCGCGCCCGAGGTAGTGCTCATCGCTCGCCAGCCGTGCGCAAGAAGACTTCGTCGAGCGAGGCGTGGCGCGTCGACAAGGCGTGCAGCGGGAGCTGCAGGTCAGCGACGACGTCCCGCACGATGTCGAGCAGCGCGTCTGTGTCGTGACCTTCTCCGGCGACGTCGAGGGTCGAGTCTTCGAGGACCGACCCGACCAGACCCCGACGGGCCAGGGCGTCGACCAGTGCCTCGTTCCGTCCTCCCACGTCGACGCGCACCGTGCCTGCTCTCTCGAGGAGCTGTGTCGTGGGCCCGGAGAGCACGAGCTTGCCTGCGTCGATCATGACGACGTGGTCGCAGACCGACTGCACGTCGTCGAGGAGGTGAGTGGCGAGCACGACCGAGATGCCGAATCCGCCGAGTCGCTTGACGAGGTCGAGCATCTCCTGTCGCCCGATCGGGTCCAGTCCCGCGGTGGGTTCGTCGAGCAGCACGAGCTCGGGATCGGCGACGAGGGCTTGGGCGAGCTTCGTGCGCTGTCGCATGCCGGTCGAGAAGCCGTCGATCGGGCGGAACCTCGCTTCGTCGAGCCCGACGAGGTCGAGCACATCCGAAGCGCGCTGGCGGGCTGCTCGCACGGGGAGCCCGCTCATCTCGCCGAGCGTCGAGACGAGGTCGGCCGCTGTCTGATCCGGCGGGAGGCAGTCGTGCTCGGGCATGAACCCGAGTCGGCCGCGCGCCGCGATCGGGTCGGTCTGCACGTCCTGGCCACGGACCTCGACCCGACCCTTCGTCGGTGTGATCAGCCCGAGAAGCAAGCGGAACATCGTCGTCTTTCCCGCACCGTTGGCGCCGACGAGGCCAACGGAGCCTCGGGGCACGGTCAGCGTGAGGCCATCGAGCGCGACGACGTTCCCGAAGCTCTTCGTGAGATCGGTGAGCGCGAAGGCCGGGGAGGCGTCCATCAGCGTCCCCAGTGTTACCAGCGCGACACGGCCGTGCGGTGCGCAGGCGCTAGACGCCGAGGCCGCTGTCAGTGACGCACGAGCCCGTCATCTGCTTCGCGTCGGTGCCGGCGAACGGTCCGCAAGCGTTGGGCGTGACCCACACGTGCAGCATCGGGGCCGTCTGCACGTGCACTCCGGCAGGTTTGCACGCACCGTCCACGAAGATCCCACTCAACCTCGACGTCGCCGGGTCGAAGCACAGGTTGTCGTGGTCATGCCACAACGTGAGGTTGCCGGCGATGTCCGGGACGTCGTCCATCGTCGAGCCGTTCGGGAGGATGTACATCACCGTGATGAACTCCCGCGTCTTGTCCGGGTTCACCCGGTACACGAGCGATTCAGGCTTCGCAGGGTCGAGCGAGACGGTGTCGTTCATGTAGCTGGGGTTGATGAAGTGCTCGACGCCCGTGAACCCATCGCCGATCGACCGGTAGCCGTTCGCCTCTGCGACGCGCACGTCTGCGTACTGAAACGTCGCCTGCTTGGTGCTCACGATCAGATCGGCAGCTGCTTGCATCTGGGCGTCGGTCGGATCGTGGTTCAAGCGAGCCGGCACATCGTGATGGTGTGCGTCGGCGCTCGCGCCGGTCGTGCTGTCCGCGTGCTCGTGGCCCGAGTGATCCTCGACAGCAGCGACCGTGCCATCGGTGTGCACATGTGCGGCACTGTGCGTGTGCTCGGCGGCCATCGTGGGCACCGCAACGAACGTGACCGCCACGACGCTCGCGATCACCCAGCCGGTCTCGAGGGTCGCGCGTCGGACAGGCTGCACGACGCTCAACAGCGCTGCCGCGCACGCAGTGGCGCCCAGCGCTGCTGCGATGACGTCCTGCGTGCCCGCTGGCTCGACGCCCCGAAGGGAATCGACAAGGGGCAGGCCCACTGTGCGGGAGAGCAGCCATGCGCCGACGAACACCGCGTTGAGCCCGACTCCGGCCCAGGCCACGGATCGCATCGGTCGCATGAGCGCGATCACGCCCCACCCTGCCTGGAAGGCCGCGGTGACCGCGAAGAGTCGGACCAGTGTGTCGTCTCCGGTGTGGTTGCCGGCCGCCGTGGCGTGCACCAGCCCCGCGGCGACGGAGGCGACGGCAGCGATCGCGAGGACCGTCCGATCGAGGCGCGCCGTCCGACTCGGTCTCATCTGTGCATTGTCGCGCCGGACGACCCCGGCGGTGCTCCCGATCCGGCCTAGCGTGCCTGTCCTTGAAGCCGCGGCTCGCTGTGCTCGTCCCGACACGCGACCGTCCGGATCTGGCTCGGCGTGCGATCGCGAGCGTCGCAGGACGCGACGGCGTGCGTGTCTTCGTCTCCGACAACTCGAGCACGTCGGACGTACGTCGCGTCCTGTCCTCGTGGATCCGCGCCTCGTGTCCCGACGTCACCTTGTTCGCAACCGATCGAGACCTGCCCATGTCCGAGCACTGGGATTGGGCGGTCGACAACGTGCTCGCGTCAACGGACGCGACGCATCTGTCGGTGCTCACGGATCGGATGCGATTTCGGCGCTATGGCCTGAGGCGCCTGCTCCGTGCGATCCGAGCCGTGCCGGATGACCTCGTGACTTACGGGTACGACACGATCGACGACTGGGACGAGCACGCGATTCGAGTCGAGCTGATGAGCCGAACCCGCCGTCTTTACCGGGTGCGGTCGCGCGATCTCCTAGAGCATGTGGCCGAGGGGAACCCGCTGGCCTGGCAGATCCCAAAGGCGCTCAACTCAGCATTTCCCCGCCGGATCGTCGAGGAGCTTCGGGCCTCGCGACCCGATGGACGACTCTTCGCGTCGCTCTCCCCGGACTACTACTTCGGCTTCAAGGCCCTTGCGAGCGCAAGTGACTTCGTCGTGTGCGACGACGGGGTGCTGGTCCAGTTCGGCCTGAGGCGGAGCAATGGGGGTGCGTCCCTGACTGGAGTGACGAACGAGCACGCTCGTGACTTCCTGCGACTCCACGGAGGAGAGCTGGTGTTCGACTCGCCGTTCCCCCGGCTGGTTACGGCGTTGAACAGCATCGTGCACGAGTACAACGTCGTGCGTGCAGAATGCGGCGCCGATCGCATGCCGCCGTTCGAGGACTCGATCGTGCGGAGCGTGCTCGAGATCGAAGCGCGCCATATGCGCAACCCGGCGATGCGACAGCACGTGCTCGACCAGCTGGGCATCGACCCCGCGGAGCCCGCCGTCGACGGAGCGGAGCCCCGCGTCGACACCGTCTCGAGCCTTCCGCCCGACGCCCGCACGATGGTGGGAGAGTCGTTCCGCTGGCAGCAGCTCGGCACCGCACTTCGCCACCCGATCGAGAGTCTCCGGGTGGCGAGTCATCGACTCGGCATCGAGGGCGTGTGGCGGCGCACAGTCGTGCCCGCACTGATCCGGCCAATGTGGGCAACGCTCGAGCGGACGCCCGGCATTCGGGGATGGGTGGCGCGCACGAGACCGGTGTGCTTCTCCTCGCTCGACCAGGCGATCGGTGCGCTGGAGCATGTCGTACCGGTGACTCGCGGTGCGGCGCCGCCGCCCGGAGTGTCCGAGGCGGACGCGATCGACGAGTCGACCTCGTTCCGGCTGCCGCGCAGGGGACCTCGATAGCGCTGCCCGAGCTGGCAGGGCGGGTCAGGCGGCGGGGGCCTCGAGGATGTGCACGCCGCACGCGCTGGCAAGGCCGATCACGTGGGCGAGCCCGATGGTCGCGCCCTCGATCTGGCGATCGCCGGCCTCACCCCGAAGGTGGTGGCAGACCTCCCAGATGTTCGCGATGCCAGTCGCCGCGATCGGGTGGCCCTTCGACTGCAGACCGCCGGAGACGTTGACCGGGAGGCGGCCGTCACGCCACGGAGCGCCCGATTCGAAGAAGTCGACCGCGCCGCCCTCCTCGCAGAGCATCAGGTTGTCGTAGTGCACGAGCTCGGCGGTGGCGAAGCAGTCGTGCAGCTCGACGAGGTCGAGATCCTCCGGCCCGATGCCAGCCTGCTCGTAGGCCTGCTTCGCGGCGTTGCGGGTGAGCGTGTTGACGTCGGGCAGGACCTGGCACGCCTCTTGCCACGGATCGCTCGTCAGCACCGATGCGCGGATCTTGACCGCGCGCCTCTGCTGCTCGGACGAGAGCGTCTTCAGCTTCTCGCCCGTGACCACGACCGCTGCGGCGGCGCCGTCGCAGTTCGCGGAGCACATCGGCCGCGTGTTCGGGTAGGCGATCATGATGTCGCCCATGATCTCCTCGAGGCTCATCTTCTTCGTGTAGGCCGCGAGCGGGTTGAGCGTCGAGTGGGAGTGGTTCTTCTCGCTGATCTTGGCGAAGAGCTCGAAGCTCGTGCCGCCGTACTTGTGGCCGTACTCCATGCCGACCTGCGCGAAGACACCCGGCATCGTCTCGGTGCCGATGCGACCGTCGACCGTTGCCACCGCGCCATAGCGACCCTGCGGCGTGTACTCCTTCTTGTCCGACTTCGGACGGCCACCGCGCCCAGCAGGCCGGCGCCGGCCAGCTTCTCGACTCCGACGGCGAGACCCATCTCGCACTCGCCGGCCTTCAACGCCATGATCGTCGTGCGCAGGGCAGTCGCGCCGGTGGCACACGCGTTGGAGACGTTGTAGACGGGGATGCCGGTCTGGCCGATCTGCTTCTGCAGCGCCTGGCCGATCGCGCCGCCCTGGCTCATGAGGTTGCCCGCGGCGAGGATGCCGATGTCCTTCATCGTGACGCCGGCGTCCTTCAGCGCAGCCTGTGCGGCTTCGGCCGCGAGGTCGACGGTGTCGAGGTCGGGATGCTTCCCGAACTTCGTCATCTTGATGCCGAGGATGTAGATGTCGTCGCTGGCCATGGCTATGCCTCCAGAGGCTCGAAGCCGAAGCCGATGGCCTCGGTGCCGTCATCATCCGTGCCCACCGCGTAGGTGGTAAGGCGCACCTTCATCCCGAGCGTGACGTGCTCGGGGTCAGGTGGTGTGTTGATCACATTGCCGCGCACACTCGTTCCGCCGCAGTCCACCACCGACGCCACGAACGGCACGTCGATTCCGGGCGCGGCCAGCGAGACGATCGTGAAGGATCGCACCTCGCCCTCCGTCGGGATCGACACGTCCTTGAAGGAGGTTCCGAAGCACGACGCACACGCGTTGCGCCGGTCGAAGAAGCGCGCCCCGCAGGACGCGCACTCCTTGGCGACCAGGTGGGGATGGTCGTCGAGGACGAGGTATTCGACGAGGGGGATCTGGCTCGGCATGTCGCGATCATGCCCCGCGCGGGGGACTTTGGCCCAAACGGGGTCAGGCCGCACCCCGAACGGGCTCAGAGCCAGGCGACCACGAAGAGCAGACCGGCGCCAATCAGCATGCCGGCACCGAGCCCGGCGGTGACGTCGAGGGGGTTGTGGGCGCCGACGTACATCCGCCCGAACATGACCAGAGCGGTGAGCACCCACGGGATCCAGAGGAGCTCGCCCTCGAGGCTCAGTGCTAGCAATCCGCTGATGGCGGCGACGAGGATGACGTGTCCCGACGGGAAGCTCATGCCCGACTTCGGGACGTCCTTCCCGCGGAGGATGGCGGTCGGTTGGCTCGTGCCGGGCCGCTGTCTGACGGTGAGGTAGGCGGCCATCTCTCGCCGCACGATGCGCTCGGCGACGAGCTTCACGAGGGTCGCGATCACCACCGCGATCGCGATGCCGAGGTCGCCCTTCCACAGCGCGACTGCCACGCCCGCGACGCAGCCGACCACGAGGTTGCCGAGCTGCATGGGCAGCCACAGGATCCAGTACAGCCAGCCAGGAAGGCCGTTGATCGCGCGGAACACGCGCTGCTCTGAAGGATGGATCGTCGGGTAGCGCGCCCCGAAAATGGAGAGCACGAGAACCATTGCCCCCGCGCCGGCGAGGAGGACCGACGCGAGGACCATGGTGAGACTGTCTAGGCGAGCGCGGTCTCGAGCGTCTCGGTCGACGGCGCGAAGTAGAACGAGCCCGAGGCCGGCGTCGAGTAGTCGGTGAGCGCGTCACGGGCGTTGCCGTGCATCCCGTAGATCGCCTCCATGCGCTCGCGAAGCGGCGCTTGCTCCTTGCAGAAGCCCATGAAGTAGAGACCGATCGTGCCGTCGTGGAACGCGTAGGGAGTGGAGCGACGCACCATCTCGCCCCGCTTGGGCTTCGAGTCATCCGCGGTGTCGCCCTCGCGCAGCTCGACGTGGGAGAGGTGCGAGGTCGGCTTCTGCTTCTTCAGCCGCTCGGAGTCGGCCTTCTTGCGACCGAAGAGGTTCTCCTGGTCGGCGAGCGAGAGGCTGTTGAAGTAGCCGAGGTCGTGGACCCAGCGCTGCGCTATGCAGAACGCTCCACCGGCGCCCGGCTGCCCGTCGGGGACGATCGCCCTGTCGTGTTGGTCTTCCGGTGCGGGGTTGCCCGTGCCGTCGATGAAGCCGGTCAGGTCGAGGCTGTTGCGATAGATCCAGGCGATCGTCTCGCGGGCCACGTTCATGTGGCCCTTCACCGCAGTGCGGAAGTTGTACTGCGCCTCCCACGCGAGGTCCTTTTCGTCGGAGTGGAGCCAGATCAGCAGCTCCTCCTGCGTCCCCTTGGCGACCTTGCCGTCCGGCGACTCGTACCCGGGATAGGACTGGAAGTCGTTGGGCACGTCGCTCGTGAGGTCGGCCAGCAGGGTCGGGCCGAAGAGGATGCAGACGTTGACCTCGACCTTGACGCCCTCCGGCGACCCGGCGGCCCGCAGCTCCCGCAAGGCCTCCTTGATGACACCGAGATCAGCGCCTTCCGTGCGGCTGAGGTGGACGTACCACTGGTGTTTGGTGAGGTTCGAGAGAATTGCGGGCTGCGGCGTGGCCATGTCTTCCTCCGGGCGTCTACGAAATCGGGCCGGAGCGTACCCCCATGTGCGACGCCCTCATTACGCTGCCCCCAGGCGAGAGGAGCCCCCCATGACCGAGCAGCAGCAGGTGCCCCCCACTCCGCAGCCGATGGGCCCGCCGTGGCGGGGCATCAACCATCTCGCGCTCATCACCGACGACATGGATGCGACCGTCCGCTTCTACCACGGCACCCTCGGTGCTCGACTTGTGGCGACGATCGGTACGTCCGACTTCAAGCACTACTTCTTCGAGTTCGGGCCGGAGTGCACCGTGGCGTTCTTCGAGTACGCGAGCATCAAGCACGAGCGCCTCGCGAAGGGCGCCGGTATCCTCATCCGCTCGCGATCCAGTTCGATCACCTGTCGTTCAACGTCCCCGACGAAGAGGCATTGCTCGATCTCCAGCGCCGCCTGAAGGGCGCGGGGTGTGAGGTCACGGACGTCGTCGATCACCAGATCATGCGGTCGGTGTACTTCACCGATCCCAACGGCATCGCGCTCGAAGCGTCCTGGTGGGTCCTGGATGCGACCGGGCGTCCCGCGGACTATGGCGACACCGCGCAGTTCGGCGATCCCGATCCGGTGCCGGCGGTGCGCGAGCTCGCCGAGCGCGGCGAGCTGTCGTCGGTCCCCTCCACGCAGCTCGTCTGATCACACCTCAGCTGCCGACACCGTGAGCCCCGTCCTCGCGGTGTCGTTCGGCGGGTCGTTCCTGTGGGGAGCGGTCGCAGCGTCGTCGCTCCTCATCGGGGCGCTGATCGCGCTGGAGCTTCGCATCAGCGTGCGCACGATCGGCCTGATCATGGGCTTCGGCTCCGGCGTGCTGATCAGCGCGGTGGCGTTCGATCTCGTCGAGGACTCCTACCAGCTCGTCGAGCGGTGGCTTCCCCGTCGGCCTCGGGCTGATCGCGGGGTGCGCGACCTTCTCGGTCGGCAACCTCCTGATCGCGAGGATGGGTGGTTCGCAACGCAAGGACCCCACCGGCCCGGGCGGGGTGAAGGTGGCCTCGCGATCGTGCTCGGCACGGTCCTCGACGGGATCCCCGAGTCGATGGTCATCGGTCTCACCCTCGTCGGTGGCGCGTCGCTCGGAATGTCCTATCTCGCTGCGGTGTTCCTCTCGAACTTTCCCGAGGGCATCTCGTCGACACAAGGCCTCCGTACCGCGGGTTGGAGCCGCGCGCATCTCATCGAGCTCTGGCTCTTGATCGTGTTCGTATCCGCGCTCGCTTCGCTCGCTGGGTACGGGCTGCTCGACACCGCGTCGCCCGACACCGTTGCGTTCGTGCAGAGCTTCGCCGGCGGCGCGATCCTCACGATGCTCGCCGACACGATGATGCCCGAGGCATACGAGCACGGAGGGCAGGTGGTCGGGGTCGTGACGACGCTCGGCTTCATCGTCGCCTACTCGCTGCACGTCCTCGCGTAGTCGGGGAGACTGCACCGATGCGCTTCGGGATCAAGACCGCACCACAGCACACGACCTGGGAAGACATGCTCGCCGCGTGGCAGCGAGCCGACGAGATCGACATCTTCGAGTCGGCCTGGAACTTCGACCACTTCTATCCGATCTTCTCTGACTCGACCGGTCCGTGTCTCGAGGCGTGGACGATGCTCGCCGCGATGGCGAGTGCGACTCGTCGCATCCGACTCGGCGTGATGGTGACCGGCAACATCTACCGGCATCCGGCGGTGCTCGCGAACATGGCTGCGACCGTGGACGTGATCTCGAACGGCCGGCTCGAGCTCGGCATCGGCGCGGGGTGGAACCAGCAGGAGTGCGACGCCTACGGCATCACGCTTCCGCCGTTGCGGCAGCGCTTCGACATGTTCGACGAAGCATGCGAGGTGCTCATCAAGCTCATGTCGGACACCACGTCCGACTTCGAGGGCCACTACTACCAGCTCGCCGACGCGCGCTGTGAGCCGAAGCCCGTGCAGCGACCTCACCCGCCGATCTGCATCGGCGGAGGCGGCGAGAAGCGCACCCTGCGGGCCGTCGCGAAGTACGCACAGCACTGGAACGTCCCCGCCGGGGACGTCGCCAGCTTTCAACGCAAGCGCGCCGTGCTCGGAGAGCACTGTGCGGCGCTCGGGCGCGACCTCTCGACGATCACGACATCGACCCACATCCGCTACGACCCGGAGCAGGACATCAAGGAGTTCATGGAGAACGTCGCGGAGTGGGATGAGGGCGGCCTCGACCTCGGGATCATCTATCTCCCGCCGCCGCACCGGCCCGACGTGCTCGACACGATCGCCGACGCGCTCGGCTCGCTCGAGTGACGGGTTCGCCTGAGTTCGCGTCAGCGCTGGACGCGGTGCACAGCCTCGGTCCGCTCATCCTCGAGCGCGCCGACGCTGCCGAGCAGAAGGGATGCCTCGACGACGACGTCGTCGCAGCGCTCTTCGATCGTCACCTGCTCCACGCGCTCGCGCCGTCCGAGCTCGGCGGCCTCGACCTCACGATTCCCGAAGCGACCGAGCTCGTCCGGTCACTCTCGACGTATGACGCGTCGGTCGGCTGGACGTACGCGATCGGGATGGGCGGTCCACTCGTGGGTCGCCTCCTCACCCGAGACGCCTTCGAGGAGATCTTTCGTGATCCGCGCGCCTGGATGGCGGGCTCGCTGAACCCGATGACGTCGAAGGCCGAGATCGTCGACGGCGGGTACCGCCTCGACGGGACAGCGCAGTTCGCGAGCGGCTGCCGTCATGCGACGTGGCTGATGATCGGCGGGTGGGTGCAGCGCGAGGGCAAGCCGTCGTTCATCGACGGGCGCCCCGAGATGATCGCCGGGATCATCCCCATGTCCGAAGTGGAGGTCACCGACACCTGGTCGGTCACTGGCATGCGGGCGACTGGCAGCAACGACTGCGTCATCGAGGACGCGTTCGCTCCCGACGAGCGTGTGTTCTCGTGGTTCGGTGCGGAGCCCCGGTTCGAGACCGGCCCCTTCGGGCGCATCCCGCTCCTCATGCAGTTCGGTCCGGGCCTCGCGGCGACGGCGGTTGGGGCGGCCCGCGGCATCCAGTCGGGGTTCATCGCGCTTGCGACCGAGAAGCGTCCGGTCGGCGGGATGCAGACACTTGCCGAGCGGTCGTACGGGCAGATGGCCGCAGGGGAGGCCGAGGGACTGATCCTCGCGGCGGAGGATGCGCTGGCCGCGGCCGTGGCTGAGATGTGGCGTCGGGGGGAGAGCGGTGAGAGATTCGACCTGTACACGCGGGTCGCGTTCCGCATGCGACTGGTGGCCGCGGTGCGGCTCGCGGGCCGGGCGGCCGACCTGTTGCACGACGCAGCGGGCATGCATGCGATCGCGGTGCCGTCGCCGCTCGAGCGGGCCTGGCGCGACGTGCACGTCGCATCGCAGCACGTCATGTTGAACGTCGGCCGCATCGAGGTGGCTGGACGAGCCCTCCTCGGCCTCGACCCCGGTCCGATCATCTGAGCGACCTACCCTCGCCGACCTACCCTTGCCGACCTACCCTCGGGAGGTGCGATGCGTTGCTGCCCTCGCGTTGCTCCTCCTCGCCGGGTGCGCGGGAGACGAGGCCGGAGCGATCCCCGCGGCACCGCCGCCCGTCGCGTCGATCCCGTCTCCGGACGCGGTCGAGCGGTCCCCTGCCACTCACCCCGCTGACCCCGACCGACCCGAATCGCATCGCGCCCGACCAGCAAGTCGCGATCGCCGCGCTTGCCGCCGCGGCTTCGCCGCTCTTCCCCTCGGGTGCGAACGCTCACGGACACAACCACGGCGGGCCCGACGCCGAGGCTGCGCTGGGCGCGGTCGACCAAGCGACGTTCGATCGGCAGTGGGCCGCCGCAACCGCCGCGGCGGCAGGTCTCGAGACACCCCAGGAGGCCGCGGCCGCGGGCTACGTGGTCGCGTCGACTGTCGCTCCCGGCGTCGGCGTGCACTGGGTGAAGTGGTCGCTCATCGACAAGCCGTTCGATCCGGCGGCACCTTCGATGCTGCTCTTCGATGTGCGTGGCGGCTCCCCCGTGCTCGCGGGGTTCTCCTATTGGGTGCACTCGATCGACGCTCCCGCAGGATTTGCCGGCGACAACGACCACTGGCATCAGCACTCGGGTCTGTGCGTCGTCAACGGGTGGGTCGACCGAGAGGAGGTGTCCGGGCCCTCCCAGTGCGCGGGCAGCTACTTCGGCGGCAGCGACCTCTGGATGCTCCACGCGTGGGTCGCGCCTGGCTATTCGAATCGATGGGGCGCCTTCGCCGACACGAACCCATTGCTGTGCCCGCCGGTCACCGCGTCCGCCGACATCTCACGCTGCCCGAGCCCGCCGTAGCGATCGCTGGCGAGCGGTGACAGAGTTTGCGCCCATGGCCAGCTTCAGCTCATTCGACGGAACCACGATCGTCTACGACGACATCGGCGACGGCCCGCCCGTGATCATGCATCACGGCTTCGCGGCGGACGCTCGCGGCGAACTGGCATCAGCCGAAGGTCGTTGATGCAGTCGCCGCGACCGGGCGGCGCGTGATCGCCGTCGATGCACGTGGGCACGGCCGTTCGGGGAAGCCGCACGACGTCGACGCGTACCGAGGCGGAGCGATGGCGCACGACGTGAGCGCGCTGCTCGATCATCTCGGTCTCGGCGAGGTCGATGTCGTCGGGTACTCGATGGGCGGGAGGGTCACCGCGCAGCTCGCGGTCTCCGAGCCCCGTGTGCGCTCGATCGTGCTCGGCGGAGTCGGAGCCGGCGTCGTGCAGGGCCGCGGCGTCGAGGGCGCGGAGGCGATCGCGTCAGCGCTCACGGCGTCCGATGCCGCTTCGATCGCGAACCCGACGGCGCGTGGGTTCCGGCAGTTCGCCGAGTCGACGGGTGCTGATCGCGAAGCCCTCGCGGCCGTCATGCGCTCGAACATCGGTGAGCCCGCGCGTGACATCAGCACGATCAGCCTCCCGACGCTCGTGATCGTCGGCGACCGCGACGCGCTCGTGGGCAATCCGCAGGAGCTCGTCGACCTCATCCCTGGCGCCGAGCTCGTCGTCGTGAGCGGCGATCACCTCACCGCGGTAGGCGATCCGAAGTTCAGACAGGCGATCGCAGAGTTCCTGAGCAGGGTCGCTCGTTAGGAACGCGTCAGGATTCTCTCCGGTGCTTCTCGGCCGGTCGAGGTGCGGCGAGATTGTGATGGTGAGCGAGAGACCGGAGCCGAACGACGCCGCGAGGATCTGGGCGGCGATCGGTGCGATGACCGCGATCGCCGTGGCCGGAGTGCTCGTGCCGGTGCGGTCGTCGATCGACAACACGAACGTCGCCTTGGTGCTCGTCCTCGTGGTCGTCGCCGCTGCGAGCTTCGGAGGCCGAGCGGCCGGCGTGACGACGTCGGTCGTCGCTGCGCTCAGCTTCAACTTCTTCCACACCCAGCCCTACTACTCACTCCGCATCTCCGATCGCTTCGACATCATCACCACCGTGTTGCTCGTGGTGGTCGGTCTCGCCGTCGGCGAGATCGCCGTGCTCTCGCATCGGCACGAGACCGTGGCGGTCGAGCACGCGACGGGAGCGCGTCACCTCGAGAAGGTGGCCGGGCTGGTCGCTGCCGGAGCCGGGGAGGACACGGTCTGGAGGGAAGTGCAGGCGGCGCTGATCGCGGAGATGGGCCTCGAGTCGTGTCGCTTCGACCCGGGCATGGGCCTCACCCATCTGCCGCGCATCGAACGCGATGGACGGCTGATCGAAGGCGAGAAGTACTTCACAGGCAACGGCTTCGCGTTGCCGGGGGAGGGCGTCGAGATCCTGGTCGAACGGCGGGGCCGCACGCTCGGGCGACTCGTGCTCGAGCCTGCCGGTCGGCGAGCGGTGTCGCGAGATCAGCGCCGGGTTGCGATCGGGCTCGCCGATCAGCTGGCGGTCGTGCTTGGCGAGCAGCAGGCGGCCCATCCGCTCGGCTGAGGGGGACTTGCAGGGCTCGCCTCAACGGCGAAGCGCTCGAGGAGTACATCAAGCCCGTCGGCGGCGGTTTCTTCTTCGCGTTGCCCGCTGTGACTTCGTGCGACGGCTACCTCGGAGGGCCCCTGCTCTCCTGATCGCCAGCCTGACGGTGATGTCCGATTTCCGCTAGTTCGGGGCGAGTGACCGTGCGACGATGCCCGTGTGATCGAGCCAGTGATCGAGCGGGTGATCGGGGACTTCGAGCGCTGCTACCGGGCTGTCCAGAGCCGCGACGCTCGGTTCGACGGCTGGTTCTTCACGGCGGTGACGTCGACGGGGATCTATTGCCGCCCGAGCTGCCCGGCGATGACGCCCATGGCGAAGAACGTGCGCTTCTACTCCACCGCTGCCGCCGCGCAGGGGGCCGGCTTCCGTGCATGCCGGCGGTGCCGTCCCGACGCCACACCCGGATCACCGGAGTGGAACGTTCGGGCTGACCTCGTCGGTCGGGCGATGCGGCTGATCGCCGATGGCGTCGTCGATCGTGGTGGTGTCGGCGAGGTCGCGAGGAGGCTCGGCTACAGCGAGCGTCACCTCAACCGACAGCTCACTGAAGAGGTGGGTGCCGGACCGATCGCGCTCGCGGCGGGCGCAACGGGCGCAGAGCGCTCGTGTGCTGATCGAGACGACGGAGCTTCCGCTCTCCCACGTGGCGTTTGCTGCGGGGTTTGCGAGCATCCGCCAGTTCAACGACACCATCCGTCAGGTGTTCGCGGCAACACCGACCGACCTGCGCACGGCGCGGCGCGGTCGCGATCTCGCGCCGCCGGGCGTGATCGTGCTGCGGCTGCCGTGTCGCACGCCCTTCGCCGGTGATGCGCTCGTCGAGTTCCTCGCCGCTCGAGCCGTGCCCGGCATCGAAGAGGTGGTCGGGACGACCTATCGGCGCACCTTGCGGTTGGCCCACGGCGCGGGTGTCGCGGAGCTCACACCGCAGGCCGATCATGTCCGCGCGGGTCCTGCGTCTCGACGATCTGCGTGACCTGACCACCGCCGTGCAGCGATGCCGACGGGCGTTCGATCTCGACGCGGATCCCCAAGCCGTCGGCGAGCTGCTCGGTCGTGATCGTCACCTCGGCAAGCTCGTCTCGAAGTCCCCTGGCGTCCGCCTGCCCGGCACGGTCGACGGCTTTGAGCTCAGCGACGCGGGCGGTGCTCGGGCAGCAGGTCAGCGTGGCCGCCGCCCGCACCCTCGCGGGACGCCTCGTCGCCGCGAAGGGCACGCCGCTCGCGTCGCCGGACGGCGGGCTGACCCATCTCTTCCCGCAGGCGGAGGACGTCGCTGACGTCGCGGACGGTTCGCTGTCGGCGCTCGGCATGCCCGCGGCGCGCCGAGCGGTGCTCAGTGCGCTGGCCTCGGCCCTCGCGACCGGCGAGGTCGTCATCGATGCCGGCGCCGATCGCACCGAGACGACGGCGAGGCTGCTCGACATCCCCGGCGTCGGTCCGTGGACCTCGGCGTACATCACGATGCGCGGCCTGGGCGATCCCGATGTCTTCCTGCCGACCGACCTCGGCGTGCGGCATGCATTCGAGCGTCTCGGCCTTCCCTCTTCCCCGCACGAGGCTGCCGCGGTTGCCGAACGCTGGCGTCCATGGCGGTCGTACGCCGTGATGCACCTTTGGAGGTCCTTGTGAGCCTTGTGTCTGTGACCAACCCCGCGACGACCGCCACCGTCGCGACTGCGTGCGGTCCCTTCACGATCGTGATGCGCGACGACAAGGTCATCGCGAGCGGATGGACGACGGAGCTCGACGAGCTCATGCAGCCGGTGCCTCTCGCGGCGCGCCCGAGTGACATCGCGACGCGCCGCGACCTCGGCTCGGTCACGACGGCCGTGCGCCGGTACTTCGCGGGAGATCTGCTCGGGATCGACGAGGTCGAGGTCGACCAGCATTCGGGGCCCTTCATCGAGGAGGCCTGGGTCGTGCTGCGACAGGTCCCCGCGGGTGCGCCCGTCACCTATGCCGAGCTCGCGGCCAAGGTCGGGCGGCCCGATGCCGTGCGAGCCGCGGCGAATGCATGCGCGTACAACTCGGCCGCGCTGTTCGTGCCTTGTCATCGAGTGATCCGCACAGGCGGTGGGCTCGGCGGGTTTCGGTGGGGCCGCCCGGTGAAGCGGTGGCTGCTCGACCACGAAGCGGGCAGGCAAGTTCTCACGTCTCTCTGACGTGTTTCTCAGCCAATTCTCAGACTTCGGGCCCATGCTGTACCGGTGAGCCTCACGGCGCCCCCGGCGCCCCGCGTCCTCGTCACTGACGACGAGGACAACATTCGCTTCCTCCTTGACGCGGCCTTGCGCCACTTCGGGTTCGATGTCGTGCTCGCGGCCAACGGCCGCGAGGCACTCGGCGCAGTTGCCGACGAGAAGCCCGACCTCATCGTCCTCGACGTGATGCTGCCCGATCTCGACGGCTTCGAGGTCTGCCGCCGGCTGCGTGCCGACGGCATCCGCGTGCCCGTCCTCTTCCTGACCGCGCGCGACGGCACCGAGGAGAAGGTCCGCGGCCTGACCCTCGGCGGTGACGACTACGTGACGAAGCCGTTCAGCCTCGAGGAGGTCGTCGCCCGAGTCCGGGCGATCCTGCGCCGGGCGAACGGAGACGCGCCGACCTCGGTGCTGCGGTTCTCTGACCTGGAGATGGACGAGGACGCGCACGTCGTGCGACGGAGCGGAGTGTCCGTCGACCTCTCGCCGACGGAGTACAAGCTGCTCCGCTACTTGCTGATCAACGCGGGGCGAGTGGTGACGAGGGCGCAGATCCTGGATCATGTGTGGGAGTACGACTTCGGTGGAGAGGCCACCGTCGTGGAGACCTATGTGAGCTACCTGCGCAAAAAGCTGGATCCTCTCGGTGACCCGTTGATCAAGACGGTGCGCGGCGTCGGCTACGCCCTTCGACAGGACTGACCGTGTCGCTGCGGCATCGCCTGGTTGCCGCCGTCCTTGCGATCGGCGTCGTGCTCATCGCGGCCGGTGTGGTCGTGGCGAGTCTCATCCGGGGCGCGCTCATCAACCAGGTGGACAGCCAGCTCGAGCGGGCGACCCAGCCGCTCGGCATCTTCGTCGGCGCGATCGAGCCCGGTCCCCCGATCGGCATCCGGCCAGGAACGAATCCCGACGACCGCTTCACCGAGCTCTACGTCGCGGTCGCCTCCGCGAGGGTGTCCGCGTCTTTGGTCCGACCGTGGGATCGGAACCACCTCCCGATCTGAGTGCCGTGCTCCCGCCGAATGGCGCGCTCGACGATCCGACCCCACGCTTCGCGACAGTCGGCGCCGTCGGGGGAGGGCCTCGCTATCGGGTGTTGATCGAGGGGGTGCGCAGCGGTGCGATCGCTGTCGCCCAGCCACTGCGGGCGACTGACCACACCTACCACCAGATCGTGATCGTCGAGGTCCTCGCGTCGATGGCGGTGTTGCTCACGCTGTGCATGATGGCGTGGTGGTTGCTGCGCCACGGCGTACGTCCGATCGAGAAGATGGCGATGACCGCGAACGCCATCGCCGACGGCGACCTGTCACGTCGTGTTGCGCCGGCCGAGACGAAGACAGAAGTCGGCAAGCTGGGCATCGCCCTGAACACGATGCTCGGGCAGATCGAGGGTGCCTTCGACGAGAGGCAAGAGTCTGAGGATCGCCTCCGTCGGTTCGTCGCGGATGCGTCGCACGAGCTGCGCACGCCGCTCACCTCGATCCGCGGGTACGCGGAGCTGTGGCGCGCGTGGAGCGATCGCGACCGAGGGCGAGCAGGCCGACGCGATGCGTCGTGTCGAGCACGAGGCGGCACGGATGGGCCGGCTCGTCGACGACATGCTGCTGCTCGCACGCCTGGACGAGGGACGTCCGCTCGATCTGACTGCGGTCGACCTCGGGCACATCGCGGAGGATGCCGTGCGCGACGCGGTGGGCGGTTGAACCCGAACGGCCCGTGTCACTTTCGGTCGATGACAGTGTGGTCGTGCTCGGAGATGCGGATCGGCTGCGCCAGGTCGCCGCCAACCTTGTGGCGAACGCTCTGACGCACACGTCTCCAGGCACCGCCGTCGAAGTCCGCGTGCGCAGCGACGGCCCGGCCGCCATCCTCGAGGTCGCGGATCATGGTCCGGGTCTCGATCCGGAGCTGGCACATCACGTGTTCGAGCGCTTCGTTCGTGCCGATCCTGCGAGGACGCGTGCGACGGGCGGAGCCGGCCTCGGGCTCGCGATCGTTGCCGCCGTCGCCGAAGCGCACGGGGGACGTGCGGAGGTCGACTCCGTGCCCGGTCAGGGTGCGACGTTCCGGGTCGTGCTGCCCGCGGCGAGCACCGAGGTGCCCACAGCAACCTCCGATCACGCTCTCAGGTGATCCAAAGGCCCGCTTGACACTCTGCTCCCGTGAGCAAGCAAAAGAGAACGCGCTCTTCTTGTCCCATTGGCCTTGCTGTCGCTCTTCGCGCTCGGCCGGGTGTGGAGGCGGCGGTTCGACTGCCGCCGCAAGCCCGGGTGGCACCGCGACGGACGGCGTGACCTCCCCTGTTCCCGCGGAGATGCAGCCGTACGTCGCCTGCTTGAAGCAGCACGGCGTCGACCTGCCTGCGGGCGGCCGCTTCCAAGGAGGAGGCGCCGGAGGTCAAGGCGGCCAGGGCGGTCAGGAGGGTCAGGGCGGCGCTCCCCCCGCGTCGTTCCAGCTCGGCCAGTCGCAGACCTCCACCGGTTCATCGACCGGGTCGTCGACCGGGTCGTCGAACGGGTCTCCGCCTGCTTCGTTCGATCGCAGCGCGTTCCAGGCCGCGGCGACAGGCATGCGCCGACCTCGTGCCGGAGGGTGCGACTGCGTTCGGAGGTCCGGGATTCGGGGGTGGCGGCGCCAGCATCGGCGGTGCCGGCGGCGCGAACTCGAGCGCGTTCAACGTGTATCGGTCGTGCATGTCTGACCACGGCGTGACGCTCCCCGCACGGGTTCAGGGTCAGAGCGCGTCCAGCTCCGTCGCTCCGCCCGTGTCGATCGACCGCAACAGCGCCGCTTTCAAAGCCGCGAACGACGTGTGCTCGGCGTTGCTTCCCACGCCGCAGCAGGGCGCGCCCACCCAAGGGACCACCCCGTGAAGCGCAAGACCCTCCTCCTGAATTTCGGCCCTCGCGGTGACCGCCGTGGGCTTGGTCGCCTTCGGCATCACGTCGCTCGGCGGCTCCGGTTCGGCGTCGGCGACGGAGACCGAGACGGCCGTGCGCACAGGCAACGTGACCCAGACAGTCTCGGCAACCGGCAACGCCGTCGCAGCCGAGGATCTGACGCTGAACTTCTCGGGCGGGGGCACGTTGACCGAGGTCGACGTCGCAGCCGGCCAGACGGTCACCCAAGGGCAGGTGCTCGCCCGGATCGACAGCACGACGGCCCAGAACCAGCTCACGACGGCGCAAGCAAACCTCGCGAGCGCGCAAGCCCGCATGCAGGGCCTCCTGCATCCGCTGACCGCGGAAGACCTCATCAAGAACCAGGCCTCGGTCACGCAGGCCCAATCCGCGATCGACAGCGCCCAGACCGCGCTCGACAACGCAAAGGCGAACCTCGCGCAGGACACCATCACGCAGCAGAACGCGATCGATCGGGCCAAGCAGTCGTTCGCCAACACGCAGGCCGTGTCCGCCACGGGCGGTGCGGGGCAGCAATCGAGCCTCGATCAGGCCCGGCAGAGCCTCGCCGACGCCGCCACGCACCTCGCCGCTGGTGACGTGGTGTCGACCGGTGACGGCACCTCGGCGTTCGCCGACGCGACCGCGCTCGTGGCGACATACAAGAACGACCAATCCCTGTGCGCGGCGGTGAGCAACCCGGACACCTACGTGCTTCCGGGCGGCCTCACCTGTGCGGCCGTGACCACCCGACTCGGTGCCGCGACGGACGTGCAGTCGGCGGCTCGCGCGTTGATCACGGCCGAGAACGGCGTCGCTTCGAGCTCGGCGCAGAGCAAGCAGACACTCGACAACGCGCAATCCGCGGTGACCGACGCGCTCAACACACAGACCGTGACGTTGATGAAGGACCAACAGTCGATCGTCACCGCGCAGAGGCAGCTCGAGACCGCCCAGAGCAGCTACCAGTCGACGCTCGCAACGAACGCTGCCTCGGCGTCACCGGCAACCGCCAGCGACGTCGCACAGCAGCAAGCAAGCATCGTGAGCGCGGCAGATCGCGGTGGCCACCGCGCAGAAGTCCGTGTCGGACGCGACGCTCGTCGCGCCGTCGGCCGGAACGATCAGCGCGGTCAACGGACAAGTGGGTGAGTCCGTGGCGAGCGGCGGAACCACAGGGTTCATCACGCTCGTGAACATCGACACGCTTCAGGTGAAGGCCGCGTTCTCCGAGACGGATGCCGCGAAGGTGCAGCTCGGCCAGATCGCGTCGGTCTCGTTTGATGCGCTCGCCGGCCAGACCTTCACCGGCAAGGTGGTGGCCATCGACGCCACCTCGACTGTGACGAGCAACGTCGTCACGTACAACGTGACGGTCGCGCTCGACTCAGCCTCACCTCAGGTGAAGGTGGGCATGACGGCGTCGGTGGACGTGACGGTCGCCGAGAAGGACAACGTCCTCGTGCTGCCGGCGTCCGCGATCACCGGAAGGGCGCAGACTGCCGCCGTGACCGTGCGCACCGCATCTGGCGACGAGCAACGTCAGGTGACGGTCGGCCTCCGCGGTGACGACTCCGTCGAGATCGTGAGCGGCCTCGCCGAGGGAGATGTCGTGGTCACAAAGGTGGCGAACACGACGGGTGGCGCGACGGCCAACGCGGGACTCGGCCGTGCCGGTCGGGTTGGCGGTGCCGGCGGAGGATTCGTCGTGAGCGGAACATGACCGAGTCGAAGCCCGTCATCGCGGTCCGAGATCTGACGAAGACCTACAGCCTCGGTGAGGTCGAGGTCCGGGCACTGAGGGGTGTCTCGCTCGTCGTGGAGCGCGGCGACTTCGTGGCGATCATGGGCGCGTCGGGAAGCGGCAAGAGCACGCTCATGAACATCCTCGGGTGTCTCGACGCTCCGACCAGTGGCCGCTACATGCTGGATGGCGTCGACGTGCGAGCACTCGACGAGACGGAGCTCGCCTACGTGCGGAACCGCAAGATCGGCTTCGTCTTCCAGAGCTACAACCTGATCCCGCGGACGTCGGCAGTGGCGAACGTCGAGCTGCCACTTATGTACGCCGGGATGAAGCGCGCCGAGCGACGTCGGATCGCGTCGCTCGCTGCTCGAGGCGGTTGGGCTCTCCGACCGCATCGACCATCTGCCGTCCGAGCTGTCCGGCGGACAGCAGCAACGCGTGGCAGTCGCCAGGGCGCTCGCGACGCGCCCGGCGATGATCCTGGCCGACGAGCCGACCGGGAACCTCGACTCGGAGTCGACGCGAGAGGTGCTTGACATCTTCCTGCGGCTGAACGAGCGGGGTCGCACCGTCGTGATGATCACTCACGAGAGCGACGTCGCTGCGTACGCGCGGCGCGTCATCCGCTTACGCGACGGACTCGTCGTCAGCGACGTGGAGCAACGCGAGCGAGTGCCGGCGTGATCGAGAGCGTTCGCCTTGCCTTGCAGGGGATTCTGTCGAACCGTCTGAGATCGGCTCTGACGATGCTCGGCATCATGATCGGCGTGGCGGCGGTGATCATCCTCATCGCGGTGGGCGCCGGGTCGTCCACGGCGGTGCAGAACCAGCTCGCCGGGCTCGGGACGAACACCCTCACCATCTTCCCGACTGGAGGTTTCGGGCCTCCCGGCGGGGGCGGAGCCAATCGCACGGGGACGGCCAGCCGCGCTGCTCGTCTGACGGCGAAGGACGTCACCGCGCTCGAGGACAAGACGAACGCTCCGAACATCGTGGAGGTCGCGCCGGTCGTGAACGCGAGCGGGACCGCGACGTATCAGGGCGCCACGCACGACATCGGACAAGGCGTCGGTACGACGGCGAACTACTTCGCGATCCGCAACCTGGAGATCGCCAGCGGCTCCACGTTCACCGACGACGACGTCGCGGAGCATCGCAAGGTCGTCGTGCTGGGGCCGACCGTCGTCACCGACTTGTTCGGCGACGGCGTGAGCCCGATCGGAGCGAAGGTGAAGATCGGCGGTTCGACCTGGACCGTCATCGGCGTGCTGAAGCCGAAGGGAACGAACGGCTTCGCCGATCAGGACGACATCGCGATCGTGCCGGTCACGTCGGTGCAGGACTCGTTCGCATCCCGCACGGGTGGGTACAACAACATCACCGTGCAGGCGAAGTCCCGCGGCGCTTCCGATGCGGCGTCGGCCGAGATCAGCTCGACGCTGCTCTCGACACACAAGGTGACGACCCCCGACTTCCAGGTGCTGAACCAGGCAGCGCTGTTGTCGGCCAGCGCTGCGTCGAACTCGGTGTTCACCGTGCTTCTCGGAGCGGTCGCCGCGATCTCGCTGCTGGTCGGCGGCATCGGCGTGATGAACATCATGCTCGTCACCGTGACGGAACGGACCCGCGAGATCGGCATCCGCAAGGCGATCGGCGCGCGAAAGCACCACATCCTGAGCCAGTTCCTCGTCGAGTCCGTGCTGCTCTCGATGCTCGGCGGGCTCATCGGCGTGGTGGTCGGCCTCGCGGGCAGCCACTTCCGCATCGTGGGCGTCACGCCCGTCGTGCAGCTCTACTCGGTCATCCTCGCCTTCGGAGTGGCAGTGATGGTCGGGCTCTTCTTCGGCATCTATCCCGCCAACCGAGCGGCATCGCTCCGACCCATCGAGGCGCTTCGCTATGAGTGACATCGCAACCGGCGACACCGCAACCGCCGACACCGCAACCGACGACACGGCCGCGCACGATCCAGCAACCGACGACACGGATCTGCTGTTTCGTGACGAGGCCGATGATCCGGACGAGATGCCGACTCGGGCGTCTCGACGCGTCGTCACGGCCTGGACCGTCGTCTTCGCGGCGCTCCTGCTCGCTGGGGCGGGCTTCGTGGCCGGCATCCAGATGGAGAAGCACAACGCTCCGGCGGCAGCGGGGCTTCCGCCCGGGCTCGCCGCGTTCGCGAACGGCCGAGCCAACGGCGCGTTCAACGGCGCCTTCAACGGAGGAGGCGCGGGCCGGATCGCGGGCGTCGGAGGCGCCGGGGCGGGAGCTCCAGGGGCGACGGGAGCGCAGGCGACCCCGACCGGGGGAACGACCGGCACGGTGAAGCTCGTCGACGGCACGAACGTGTACGTGACCACAAGCGACGGATCGATCGTGAAGGTCACGACATCGCCGACGTCGAAGGTGTCGAAGACCACTCCGGGAGCGGTGAGCGACTTGAAGGCCGGTGACACCGTCGTCGTACAGGGAGCGACGAGCGCCGATGGCTCAGTCGCCGCAACCGCCATCACCCAGACCGGCGGCGCGCCTTAACCACCCACGTCTCGATGCCCTCCGGTATGGTGCGCGCGCACCGTAAGGGGGAGGTTCCCAATCGTGAACGAACGGATGCGCATCGGAATCGCTGAGGCCTTCGGAACGGCGTTCCTCGTTTTGGGTGGCTGCGGCACTGCCGTGCTCGCCACCGGCTCCGGAGGTCCGGGCCTGAGCGTCGGCACGCTCGGCGTGGCCGTCGCCTTCGGGCTGAGCCTGCTCGTGATGGTGTACACGATCGGTCCGATCACGGGCTGTCACATCAACCCTGCGGTCACGCTCGGTCTGGTGGCGATCGGCAAGACCAAGAAGGAAGACGCGCCGTACTACATCGTCGGCCAGGTCCTCGGCGGCATCATCGGCGCCTTCATCCTCTGGCTCATCGCGAACGGCGTCAGCACCTTCAGCGCCACGAACAACTTCGCCACGAACGGCTTTGGCACCACCGGCGGCAGCCACTCACCAGGCGGGTACAACCTCGCGTCGGTGATCATCACCGAGATCGTCATGACGGCATTTCTGACCGTCACGATCGCAGCCATCTTCCACCGCAAGTTCTCCGCCGGCTTCGCGGGCGTCTCCATCGGCCTGGTGCTGACCCTCATCCACCTCATCAGCATCCCGGTGGACAACACGTCGGTGAACCCTGCTCGCAGCATCGGCGTCGCGCTGTTCGCCGGCAGTGACGCGATCAAGCAGCTGCTGGGTCTTCATCATCTTCCCGATCGTGGGTGGCGTCGCGGGCATGGTGCTCTACAACTTCATGGCGGGCAAAGAAGTCCTGCCGCCCGAGGAGACGATCGCCGGCGCGTGACGTGTCAGAGCGTCGGGGGTCCAGCGAGACTCTCTGGCGCTCGAGCGGCACTGGTGACGAGCGCGATCGCGTTCGTCGGGTTGACCGTGCTCGCAGCCACGGGCGCAGTCGCGAGCGTTGACCGTCGCGTGACGGTGTGGATCTTCGGGTGGCCCGCCGCGTGGAGGGGCACGATGCGCACGGTGTGGCGACTCGCGACCCGGCGGGTCGCGGTCGTCTGGATCGCTGCTCGCGCTGGTCGTATGGCGTCGAGCCCAACCCGCGGTGGCGATGACCGCCGCGGGCTTGGCGGCGTGGGGACTCGCGCTGGCGACGAAGGAGATCGTCGGCCGCGCTCGGCCGACCGCCGAGCTGCTCGGAGCACCCCCACGCGACCTTCTCGTCGGACACGGCTACCCGTCTGCCCACGCCGCGCTCGCTGCCGCGCTGCTCGTGCCTGTCATGGCGGTCGCGCCGCGTTGGTGCCGGCCGATCCTCGCCGCCGCAATCGTGCTCGTCGCGGTGAGCCGTGTGTACAGCGGCGCGCAGTTCGCACTCGACTCGCTCGGTGGCCTTGCACTCGGGATCATGTGCGGATCCGGAGCCCTGGTCGTGTTTCCGCACTTCAGACCTAGGATCCAGACGTGAGCGACAACGTGCTCGTGAAGAGCGAAGGTCCGATCACCCGGGTCACGCTGAACCGGCCCGAGAAGCGCAACGCGATGACGCCTGGAGCTGATGGCCGACCTCACCGGCACGCTCGAAGCGATCCGTCACGACGACGAGACACGAGTCGTGGTCATCGCCGCTTCGGGCCCGGCCTTCTCAGCTGGTCACGATCTGTCTGAGATGGTCGCCAACCGCGACGCCGCGGGATACCGCCGCCTGTTCGACGGTTGCACGTTGCTCATGCGAGCCATCCGAACGATCCCGCAGCCCGTCATCGCGGAGGTGCACGGCGTCGCGACCGTGGCCGGTTGTCAGCTGGTTGCGGCGTGCGATCTCGCAGTAGCCGAGGAGGGCGCGAGGTTCGGCACACCCGGGGTGAAGATCGGGCTTTTCTGCTCCACCCCGATGGTGCCGATCTCCCGCGGATCGGGCGAAGCGCGTGCTCGAGATGCTGCTGACCGGCCAGCTCATCAACGCCGAGACCGCGGTCGAGTGGGGGCTCGTGAATCTGCGTCGTCCCCGTCGACGGACTGGGCGACGCGGTCGACGATCTCGCGCTGTCCATCGCGAACGCGAGCGCGCTCACGATCGCGATCGGCAAGCAGGCCTTCTACGCGCAGATCGACGTCGACGAGCGACAGGCCTACGACGTCACGGTGCCCGTGATGACGATGAACGCGATGACCGACGATGCTGCCGAGGGGATGAGCGCCTTTCTCGAGAAGCGCCCACCGGTGTGGCGCAACCGCTGACCCGCTGACTCGATCGGTGGCGAGTGGCCCGCCTCAGCCGTCCGTCGCTCTAAGCGGCGTCGGGCCGCCGCTGGCCCACGGCGGCGAGCACGCGCCGTGCTCGCCAGTCCCGGCGCAGCTCCTCGCCTCGCTGCAGCCGGATGAAGCCGAAGTTGCGGTCTCGCAGCACCATGCGCGTGTACGCGAACACCCCGAGCGGAACCATGACGAGGCTGGTGAAGAGGCCGTAGAACGGCAACAGCAACAGATACCGATCGCGGTGCTCGAAGTGGAAGTAGAAGACGAGCAGGCAATAGGAGACGCCGACGGCGAGCAGCGGGATGCCCGGTTGGAACACCGACTCCCACCGCAGCGGACTTCCCAGGATCACGAGCAGCGCACCGTAGAACCAGAAGAGCGGATGGCGAATCGCGATCTGAGGGTTCGCGAGGAAGAGGCGCACCTCGCCCGCAGCCCACGCGAGTCGCTGCCGAAACCACGGTCGGAGCGTGACCGGGACGTTGGTTGCCACCTCATAGCGGATGTGCCCGACATCGAAGCCGAGGGCCGTCGCGAGCACTCCGACCTCGATGTCGTTTCCCTGGAAGAACAGCGAGTGTCGACTCATCACCTCGCGGTGGACGTCGGTGCGCGGGCGACATGGCACGCACCGGACACGAGCCAAGGCACGATGGTCCGCATGTGCATGGCGAACCGGTACTCGTGGGCCTGGAGTCTCGTCAGGAACGACGCGGAGCGATTTGCCGGCACGAGCCGCACCGACGCCATGTCCAGCTGTCGCGTCCGCCAGTGCCCCTACGAGCTCGCCGAGCGGTCGACTGCACGTGGTGTCCGCATCCATGCAGACGACGTACTCGGCTTCGACTTCGCCGACCGCGTCACGGACGAGTCGGTCTCGAACAGTGCCACCCGTCGCCCGCTTGCCCGCTGATGCTGCGCGCGTCACGACGCCGCGAAAGATCCGAAACCCGTTCTTCTGTGCCACCTGCTCTAGCCCGGCGTTGAACTCCGCGGTCTCGTCGGTCGTCGTGCAGAGCACCACGCGGCGGCCGTATGGGCGAAGAAACGCGATGTTCTCCAGGTATCTGATGGCGCCGTAGATGGGCACTAGGACCTCGAAGTCCTCGACCGGTTCGTAGGTGCGCATCGCCTCACGCATCGCACGCTTGGCCGGTGTATGGATACGCCGCTTGGTCGGGGCCCGACCGGCGCGAAGGCCTCCCGCTGCATCGCACGCGATGAGGAGGAACGGCACGAAGAGCAGCGCTCCGAGGGCGACCCAGCTAGGCGGAAACACTCAGCGAGCCCTGCATCCAGACGTCCGCAGGGAGAAGCTGACGCAGCTCGGCGAGGACCCGATCGTTGTCTCCCTGCATCACGAGCTCGTCGAGTTTCTCCACTTGAGCGAGAAGGTCGATGCGAGGTGGCTGCCTCGCGCTCATGACGTCGATCAGCGGATGTTTGGTACGGCTGCAGGTGTCCGCATCGTCGAACAGCACCTCGTGGAGCTTCTCCCCGGGGCGCAATCCCGTGTACTCGACCTGAGGTGTCGCGATGTCGAGGAGTCGCACCAGGCGCTCGACGAGATCGACGATGCGCACCGGCTCGCCCATGTCGAGGACATAGGTCTCACCCGCGTCGGCCATCACGGCGGTCTCGATCACGAGGCTTGCCGCCTCCGACGTGGTCATGAAGTAACGAGTGACATCGGGATCGGTGATCGTGACCGGAAGCCCCTGCTCGAGCTGGAAGAGGAGGCTGTCGAGAAGAGAGCCGCGGCTGCCGAAGACGTTCCCGAAGCGGGCCGACGCGAGGCGACTCTTCGAGTAGCCGAGCGAACCGACGACCATCTCGGCGACCCGCTTCGTCGTCCCCAGCACCGAGGTCGGCCTCGCCGCCTTGTCGGTCGAGATGTTCACGAGCCTGCGCACCCCGGCGGTCACCGCCGCGGTGACGATGTTCCTCGTGCCGAGGACGTTCGTCTTGACTGCTTCGATCGGGAAGCGCTCGAGCAGCGGCAGGTGCTTGTGGGCCGCGACATGGAACACGACGTCGGGCTGCACCGATTCCATGATCCTGTGCATCGCCGACCTGTCACGGATGTCCGCCAAGATCGCTCGGTTGTCGTCCCACAGACCGTGCCCATGCAGGTTGAGCTGCACCGCGTGCATCAGTGACTCGTCGCGATCGAGAAGGAAGATGGCTTCCGGCTCGAGGGAGTACAGCTGGCGCACGATCTCGGATCCGATGGATCCGCCGGCACCCGTGATCAGAAACCGCTTGCCATCGACGAGTGCTCGTGCGCCGTCGCTATAGGAGATGGTGTGCGCTCGCCCGAGCAAGTACGCCAGGTCGGACGGCGGCAGATCGAATGCCGACGAATGTCTGCGCGCACGCCCGTGCGGGCGTTCGAGGCCAACCGCCCGTCCCTCGGTTGCCGACATGTGCTCCCTCTCGAGTTCCGATCGCCATCGCCCACTGTCTGGCGTTCTGTTCGGCCTGCCGCGTGCGCGGTTGAACGAACAGGGTTGATGGTCCCCGGAATCAAGAGAAAATCCGCGTGTGCGTCACGTACAGCGATGCGCGATGTCTACAGCGTCACGCTCTGCGCGCATCACAGATGACACGCGGAGCTCGCGCCGCCGTTGACGCACAGCCACTGCACCGCCTCGTCCACCGACGACACGCCGATCACGCGGACGTTTCGTGGCGCGTAGGGCTGCGCAACGGCGACATCGACGCGGGGCATCATGAAGACGGCGGCACCTGCCTTCGAGGACGCCGTCACCTTCGCGTCGTACCCGAGCACAGGGTCGACGCTGCCGCCCGGACCGAGTGCTCCGGTCGCGGCAATGAGCCGATGACCAGTGAGGTCGCCCGCGGTGAGCATGTCGATGTACGCGAGGGCGAGCACCAGTCCCGCGGAGCCTCCGGTCACCTTCCCCACCGACAACGCCGGCGCGGGGGCGGTGATGATGCGCCGCTTGAACGTCGCGCCGCCTCCTGATGCTTGAGGCCACGGAGGCGCGGGCTTGAGGTCGAGGTCGAGCACGCGGCCGTCTCGATAGACGCGTAGCTGCGAGGTCGTGCCGAGCGCGAGGTTCCCGTCCAGGGTGTGGAAGTCGGGAGCGAGGCCGTTGATCGTGACGATCGCGTCACCGATCTGAAGACCAGCCCGTTCCGCCGTCGACTTCGGTTGCATCCCGGTCACTTCCAGCACCGGCCCGACCTCACGGACTGCAGCAGCCCACGAGTTGATCGCGGTCGGATCGATCGACTTCTGGCGAGGCCCGCTCGTTGCTGCCTCCAGATGTGTGCCCAGAGCGGCAAGCGGCCGACCCCCACCGAGCGTGTGGTTCCACACCCACTGCGCGAGCGTTTGCGGGCGGACCACGACGGCGGCGATCAGAAACGCTCCCGGCGTGGGGGTGTCGGCGGTCGTGTCGGGCTCGGCCGGCAGGACCAGTCGCCGGGCCAGGCCGCCGGTGACGACGTCGCCTCCGACCGGCAGCGCGAGCGATGCGACGAGAAGAGCGATCAGCACCCCCGCCATCACCCCGCGCAGATCCGTCTGTCGGTCCACTGCCCTCGCCCTGGGGTCGCCCACCCCCTCCACGGCGCCAGCACAGCACGTGGTTGGATTCTGCGCAAGCGGCACGCTCCGTGGCCACCACGCAGACACCCTTCGACCCATGTGGGATGGTTTCCCGCACTATGGATCTTGCAGACGCGATCACCTTCGTCGAGTCCTGCCACAGCGGGGTACTCGTCACCTTGAAGCGTGACGGACGGCCCCAGCTTTCGAACATCGCGTACGCGGCGACGGGTGGCGTCGTGCGCATCTCGGTCACCGAACCCCGAGCGAAGACCCAGAACCTCCGGCGCGATCCCCGCTCCTCGCTCTACGTCAGTCCTGACTTCGGGTCGTATGTCGTGCTCGAGGGCATCGCGGAGCTGAGTCCCGTCGCCGCGGGGATTGACGACGCAACCGTCGAGGAGCTCATCGTCCTGTTCCGTGCGGTGCAAGGCAAGGAGCATCCCGACTGGGACGAGTTCCGCCAGGCGATGGTCGACGACAAGCGGCTCGTCGTCCGGCTACGTCCGGACCGTGCCTACGGGTTCACGCGCTAGGCGCACGATCACGCCAGACGGGGCCGTCCGGGAAGCGGTAGCGCGCGAGCGACTCGGGTCGCATCGTGACGCCGTATCCGGCCGCGGCCGGAAGTCGGTAGCGCCCACCCGAGACCGACACCGGATCGGCAAAGTGCTCGTGCAGGTGGTCAGCCCACTCGCACATGCGACCGTCGAGCGATCCGGACACCGCGATGTAGTCGAACGGGGCGATGTGCGCGACGTACTCGCACAGCCCGACGCCTCCCGCGTGCGGGCACACGGGAACTCCCGCGGCCGCGGCCATCAGGAGCACCGCGAGCACCTCGTTCACTCCGCCGAGGCGGCACGCGTCGACCTGGCAGATCCCGATGGCATCGGCTTGCAAGAGCTGCTTGAACATCACCCGGTTGTGCGCGTGCTCGCCAGTGGCGACTTTGAGCGGAGCCAGCGCCCTCGCGATCGTGGCATGGCCAAGCACGTCATCCGGACTGGTCGGCTCTTCGATCCAGTACGGGTCCTGCGCTTCGAGCGCCCGCATCCACTCGATCGCCTGCCCCACGTCCCACCGCTGGTTCGCGTCGGTCATGAGCAGCCGGTCGGGGCCGAGCTCGTCTCGCAGCAGCGCGGCGCGGCGCTGGTCGTCCTCGAGGTCGGCCCCGACCTTCATCTTGATCGCGCCGAACCCGTCGGCGATCGCCTCGCGGCAGAGCGCGCGGATCTTTTCGTCGTCGTACCCGAGCCATCCGGCTGATGTCGTGTACGCGGGATAGCCGATCGCCTCGAGCTCGGTGATGCGTTCGGCGCGGTGCGGTACCTGGGCTCGCAACAGCTCGAGCGCCTGTGTCGGCGTGATCATGTCGGTGATGTAGGTGAAGTCGACGAGCTCGACCAACGCTTCGGGAGAGAGGCCCGCGAGCATGCGCCAGAGGGGTTGCTCCTCCCGCTTGGCCCGAAGGTCCCACGCCGCGTTGACGAGGGCTGCTGTCGCGAGGTGGATCGCGCCTTTCTCCGGACCGATCCACCGAAGCTGCGAGTCGCCGGCGAGCATGCGCGCGAACCGACCGAGGTCCGCGGAGAGCTCGTCGACGTCGATGCCGACGACCATCGGCACGAGCGCGTCGACCGCCTTGCACACGACCTCGGTGCCGCGCCCGATCGTGAACGTGAGGCCGTGCCCCTGGCGCCGTGGGTCGTCTGCATCGGGGCCGTCGGTGCGGAGCACGACGTAGGCAGCGGAGTAGTCAGGGTCGGGATGCATCGCGTCTGAGCCGTCGAGCGCGTCGGATGTGGGGAAGCGGACGTCGACGACGTCCACCGAGGTGATGCGGGTCACGAACGTGAGATCAGACGAGCGTGAGGATGTCGGCCCCGTCGTCGGTGACCAAGAGCGTGTGCTCGAACTGCGCGGTACGGCGACCGTCGACCGTCACGGCCGTCCACCCGTCATCCCACATGCGGTGCTGCCAGCGACCCATCGTGATCATGGGCTCGATGGTGAACGTCATGCCGGGCTGCATGATCAGGCTGAGCGCAGGGTCGTAGTAGTGGAGGATCTGAAGGTCGGTGTGGAACTGCTCGCCGATGCCGTGGCCGATGAACGCACGCACGACGCCGAGCGAGCTCTTGGTGGCGTGACGCTCGATCGCCCGCCCGATGTCGGAGAGGGGGCGGCCAGGCCGCACCGCCTCGATGCCGAGCATGAGGCACTCATGGGTCACCCGCACGAGGCGCTTCGAACCCTCGTCGACGTCGCCGACGAGGAACGTGGCGTTCGTGTCGCCGTGCACGCCTTCGCGATAGAGGGTGACATCGAGGTTCACGATGTCGCCGTCGGCGAGCGGACGGTCGTCGGGGATGCCGTGGCAGATGACCTCGTTCACCGAGGTGCAGAGCGACTTGCGGAACCCGTTGTAGTTGAGAGGGCTCGGATACCCGCCCTGCTCGATGCAGGCAGCGTGACAGATCGCGTCGAGCTCGTCAGTGGTGATGCCGGGACGCACCGCGGCGCCGGTGGTCGCGAGCACCTCGGCTGCGGACTGCCCGGTGCGACGCATCCGCTCGATGATGTCGGGTGACTTCACGTGGGATTCGGGCCGGCGAATCGCGACACCGCTCTCGGCGTACGGAGGGCGTTCGATCTCCGGCGGCACCGGCCGCGTCGGGCTGATCGTGCCCTGCACCACGCGGCCCTCGAGCTCCTTGTGACAGCGCTTGTACTTGCGCCCGCTGCCACACCAGCAGGGGTCGTTCGAACGCAGCGCGGGAGGAGCGGAAGGGGCAGTACTCACGCGTTCAGCCTACGGCGCTGGTCAGGGGAGCGTTGCCGTGATGGCGGCGAGGATGTCGTCGACCTGCGGCAGGATCGCCTCCTCGAGGGTCGGCTCGTAGGCGACGTGGGTGTCGAGCGCGGCGACTCGCCGGATCGGCGCTTCGAGATCGGTCGAAGAGCTGCGTCGGCCGCCCAGGCCGCGACCTCGGCGCCGAAGCCCGCACGTGAGCACGTCCTCGTGCACGACGAGCGAGCCGGTGGGTGCGGCGCACCGACTCTCGCCGACGAGGTCGCGATCCCACGGGACGATCGTGCGCAGGTCGATGACCTCGACCTCCGCGTCCGAGTCGTCCGCACGCGCGCTCGCGCGGCCTGCGAGCGACTTCTCGACGGTCGCGCCCCACGTGACGATCGTGAGGTCTCGGCCCGGCCGGCGGATGGCGCCGACGCCCGAACGGCACGCACGTAGTCGGACGGCGGGAACGGGTCTCGCGCGTAGGGCTGGCGCAGCAGATGCTTGTGCTCGAGGAAGAGCACCGGGTCCTCGCACCGGAACGCGGCTCGCAGCAGACCCGCGGCGTCGCGGCGCGCGACGGGAACGCGATGAGCAGACCGGGGATGTGGGCGAAGATCGACTCGCCGGACTGGCTGTGCCAGATCGACCCGCCGGTCAGGTAGCCGCCGATCGGCACCCGCACCACCATCGGGCACGTGAAGGCGCCGTTCGAGCGCCAGCGGATCGTCGCCGCCTCGCTCTTGATCTGCTGCATGGCCGGCCAGATGTAGTCGAAGAACTGGATCTCTGGGGCAGGTCGCAGGCCGCGGAGCGCCTGCCCGACCGCCCGGCCGATGATGTTCGCCTCGGCGAGCGGCGTGTTGTAGCAGCGGGCGATGCCGAACTCGCGCTGCAGCCCGTGCGTCGTGCCGAACACGCCGCCCTTGCCCTCGACGTTGGCGAGCACCGCCTCACGCGCATCGGCGACGTCCTCGCCGAACACCCGATGCGCTCGTCGGTCGCCATCTGCTCGTGGAGCGTGCGGTTGATCGCCTCACCGAACGCCGACGCACGTCGCCTCCCTCGGCCGGCGGCGGCTCGGCCGGGGATTGCCGGCAGCGCGACGACGTGATCGGCGACCGATCGCGGGATCGGGCCGGCGCGCTTCGAGCGCGTGGCGCGCGGCCTCGGCGACGTGAGCGTGGCCTCGGCCCGGACGCGCTTCGACCTCGTCGTCCGTGCATCACGCCACGCTCGATCAGATCGTGTTGCCATGCGCAGCGATCGGATCGCGGCCGCGCTTCGTCGGTCAGCTCGTCGAGCGACCGGTACTTCGCCTGCGTGTCCGCGGCCGAGTGCGAGTACGGACGCGTGACCGTCGCGTGGATGAGCGCAGGACCGACGCCCGCTCGCACGTGGCTGATGATCGCAGGCGGCTCGCTCGCGCACCGCGAAGTAGTCGCGGCCGTCGACGTCGATGGACCTCGAGGCCACGAAAGCCGCGCACCAGCTCGGACGATCGGCGCCGGCGCCTGGTCGCTCGACGGGACCGAGATCGCGTAGCCGTTGTCGGCGACGACGGAACACGACCGGGAGGTGCAGCGTGCACGCCGTGTTGAGGCTCTCCCAGAACTCGCCCTCCGATGTCGCGCCCTCGCCGAGCGACACGTAGGTCAGCTCGTCGCCGTGGGCTGTGCAGCCGGGGAGATGTGGGCGTCGTGAGATGTAGCGCGCGGCCTCCGCGCAGCCGACCGCGGGGAGGCACTGGCTGCCGGTCGGGCTCGACTGCGTGACGACGTGGTGCTCGACGCTGCCCCAGTGGGAGGGCATCTGCCGGCCACCCGACGCGGGATCGTCCGCCGAGCCGACTGCCTGCAGCAGGATCTGGTAGGCGCTGATGCCGAGCCCGAGCATCAAGGCCTGGTCGCGGTAGTAGGGGAAGAACCAGTCGTAGCCCGAGCGCAGGTGTCGGGCGAGCCCGAGGAGCAGGGCCTCGTGTCCGGCGCCGGAGATCTGGAAGAAGACGCGGCTCTGCTTCTGCAGGTTGATCTCGCGGTCGTCGATCGCGCGGGAGATGCACGCTCGGCGAAAGTCCTCCATGAGCTCGTCGCGGGGGAACTCGACCGGGACCGGCGCGGCTGCCGCTCTCTTCTCGACCCTCGCAGCAGGCAGGGCGACGCCGGTGACCTCGGTGCTCCAGTCGCGGGTCTGCAGGATCTGCTCGACCTTGGCGAGGAACGCCGAGCAGTAGGCGCCGTCGATGGCCCGATGGTCGAACGACAGCGCAAGGTTGCCGATCGGGTGCACGGCGACGCCGTACTCGCCGTCGTCGGTGGCCACCGCGACCGGCCGCATCGTCACCCCGTCCGTCGACACGATCGCCGACCTGCGGCTGGTTGATGATCGGACCCGTGAGGAGGGTGCCGTAGCCGCCGGCGTTGGTGATCGTGAACGTGCCCCCGGCGAGGTCGTCGGCGGTCAGGCGTTTCGCGTGTGCGCGCAGCGCGAGGTCGGCGGCGGCCGCGGCGAGCTCGGTGATCGTCTTGTCCTGCGCGTCGCGGATGACGGGCACGACCAGGCCCTCGAAGTCGAGGTCGACGGCGATGCCCAGATGGACAGCTCCGTGGACCACCAGTGCGTCATCGACGACCGAGGCGTTGAGACGCGGAAACTCGGAGAGCGCGTCGACGATCGCGCGCATGACGAAAGGCAGGTAGGTGAGCCCGGCCCCGCGGCGCACCTTGTTGACGGCCTCGTAATCGACCTCGACGGCGACGAGCGTGTGCGCCGACGTGCGCAACGACTGCGTGAGGTTCTCGGCCGTGCGCTTGCGGATGTTGCTGAAGGGCACGACGCCGGCTTCGACTCGCGGGCTGGTCGTGCGGGCTGGCGGCGCGGTAGGTGGAGCGGGCGGCGGCGCGGTCGCGACCGGTGCGGGCGCGGGCGCGACCGGCGCCGAGGCTGCTGTCGCCGGCGCAGGCGATGGTGCGACCTCGACGCCTGACTTGGTCTCGACCTCGGACTCGGTGATCACGGCGAGCCGCGCGCCGATCGGCACGGTGTCGCCCTCGGCGACGAGGATCTCGACGATCTCCCCGGCGATGGGCGACGGCACCTCCGCGTCGACCTTGTCGGTGGACACCTCCAGCAGGGCTTCGTCGACAGCGATGCGCTCGCCGACCTGCTTGCACCACCGAATCACCGTGCCCTCGGTGACGGTCTCACCGAGTTGCGGCATCGTGATGTCCACTGCTCGTGAACCTACCCTGATCCCAGCGACCACGATCCGCCACCAACCACGACGGAGGTACCCCTGTGCTCGATCCCGCGATCCGAGACCTCGCGCAGAGCAAGAACTTCGCCGGCTTCACGACGATCGGCCCGACAGGACACCCCGCGACCCACGTCATGTGGGTCGATGCCGATGACGAGCACCTGCTGATCAACACCGAGCTCGAGCGCCAGAAGACGAAGAACGTGATGAAAGACCCGCGCGTCGCCGTGATGATCTGGGAGAGCGCCGATCCCTACAAGTACGCCGAGGTGCGGGGACGCGTCATCGACATCGTGCGGGGACCGCGCGCCCGCGCCCACATCGACGAGCTCTCGAGGAAGTACCTCGACCACGACTACGCGAGCACGATCGCCAGTGAGCGCGTCATCCTGGTCATCGAGCCGACCCGCCAGCGCGGCCGTTGACGGAGCGCGCGTTCAGAACTTCATGTCGCGGGCGCGTGCGAAGCGTGCGCTCACGTCCTCCCAATTGATGATGTTCCAGATCGCCTTCACGTAGTCGGGACGCACGTTCTTGTATTGGAGGTAGTACGCGTGCTCCCAGGCGTCGATGACGAGGAGGTTCTGGCCGCTCTGCCCGACGTTGCCCTGATGGTCGTAGATCTGCTCGACGTAGAGACGTCCGCCGAGCGGCTCCCACGCGAGGGCGCCCCAACCCGAGCCCTGCACCGTGACGACGGCCTGGCTCATCTGGGCCTGGAAGGCGTCGAACGACCCGAAGTTCTCCTCGATCGCGGCGGCCAGGTCGCCGGTCGGCTTGTCGCCGCCGTCGGGGCTCAGGTTCTGCCAGAACAGCGTGTGCAGCACATGGCCGGAGAGGTTGAACGCGAGCGCCTTCTCGAGGCCGACGAGGTTCTCGTAGTCAGCCTTCTCTCGAGCTTCGACGAGCTTGTCGAGCGTCTTGTTGCACCCGTCGACGTAGGCCTTGTGGTGCTTGCCGTGGTGCAGCGCGAGCACTTCTGCCGAATAGAAGGGCTCGAGGGCGTTCTCGGCGTAGGGGAGATCGGGGAGCGTGTACGTCATGTCCGGACCGTACCCGTGACCTGCCTGAACCGAAACCCCTCGGCTAGGTGGCGGGTGGGGGTGCGGCGGTGGTCGTCGCGGCCGGCGGCGGTCCCGCCGCCGGGACGATGACGAGCACCTGACCGGCCTCGATGTGGTCGGCGTCGGTGATGTTGTTGATCGTCATCAGCTGAGGGATCGTGAGGTTGAACTGCTTGGCGATCTTGGAGAGCGAGTCGCCCTTTTGGATCACGTAAGTCACCTCGGGTGACGTCGTGGTCGTTGCGATCGTCGTGGTCGTCTCGGCCACAGCGGCGGTCGTCGGCGGCGCGCTTGCACTGTCGTCGCCCCCGCACCCGCTGAGCACTGCGGCACCGATGGAGATGATGAAGCCGACCGTCGCGATGGCTCTCATCCCCGAAACCTTACGGGCTGCTCACCGTTAGTCTCGGGCGCGTGACGGCGACGGAGGAGACGCTGACCTATCCGGGCGCTCGGCGTCCCGACCGCCGGCGCCGGGTCGACGCGCACGGCATCGGGATCGCCACATACGAATGGGGCGACCTCGACGCGCCCCCGATCATGTTGTGCCACGGCGGCATGGACTTCGCGGCGACGTTCGACCTCCTCGCTCCATTGCTCGCGGACGCGGGCTGGCGAGTCGTCGCGTGGGATCAGCGAGGCCACGGCGACTCCGACTACGCCGCGCTCTACTCGTGGGACGCCGACGTGCGCGACGCACTCGCGGTGCTCGACAGTACGACCCGGTCGCCGGTGCCCGTGGTCGGGCATTCCAAGGGCGGCGGCCTGACGATGCAGCTCGCCGAGGCGATGCCCCATCGGGTGAGCCACCTCGCGAACCTCGACGGTCTGCCATCGAAGCGTCTGCCGCCTGACATCGCGAACCACGAGCGCACTCGCATGCTGGCGAAGGACCTCGAGGACTGGCTCGATCACCGCCGGCGCAGCGTGGACGTCCAGCGCAGGCCGGGCACGCTCGAAGAGCTCGCCGAGCGCCGAGCGCGGATGAATCCGCGTCTCTCACGCGACTGGCTGCGCTACATCGTCACGATCGGGGCGCGGTCATGACGAGGACGGATGGCGCTGGAAGCTCGATCCGTCGATGCGGTTCGGCGGCTTCGGCCCCTGGCGTCCCGAGTGGTCGCTCATGCGGCTTCCGGGCTTGTCGATGCCCTTCCTCGGTGTCCTCGGTCTCGAGTACGAGGAGATGGGTTGGGGCACCAAGCCTGAGGACGTCATCGGGTACCTGCCACTCGGCGCGCGCTTCGTGCCGCTCGAGGGCACCGGGCACTTCGTCCACATCGAGCAGCCCGAGACCGTGGCGGGTCTCATCCTCGAGCTCGTCGCCACATGACCACTCGTTGGGTGCGTCACCTCCGCATCAACCTGGCCGTCCATGAGATGCAGCAGGGCGACGGTCATCCTCTGCTGCTGTTGCACGGGCTCGGTGAGCGCACGCCTGCGCACGTGCCCGGATACGCCGCCTCATGGCTCGGGCCGGTGTGGGGCCTCGACTTCACGGGTCACGGTGACTCCGACGTGCCGAGCGGGGGCGGGTACACGTGCGAGGTGCTGATGGGCGACGCGGACGCCGCCCTCGCCGAGATCGGCCCGGCGACCGTGCTCGGGCGCGGCCTCGGCGCCTATGTCGCGCTGCTCATCGCGGGAGCGCGGCCCCACATGGCACGTGGCGTGATCTTGTGCGACGGCTCCGGACTCGCGGGCGGCGGCACCGGACCTGCGTCGACGATGTTGGTCGGCGTCGGCGACGACAACATCGTGCCCCCGGACCCGTTCGCGCTGGCCGAGCTGGCTCGAGACGTGCGTCCTCCCGACTACGCGGCGACGTTCGCCCGTCAGGTCACGACGCTCTCTGAGCTCGCGTCGCCGCTCACGGTCTGCGCTCGCTGGCGGCCCCCGTGGCTCGAAGCGGTGGCGAGCGAGCCGGGAGTCGTCGAGGCGTCGGTCGAGGAGGCCCTCGCCGTGTACGCCCGAGCGTGATCCGCTAGCGCTGCCGCCAGGCGACGTAGTACGCGAGCTCGATGAGCTCCTCGCGGGCGCCCTCAGTCACGGGGGCCGCGCTGATCGCCTGCACGGCCTGTTCGGTGAGCGCGGTGATCGCGTCCTCGGCCTCCGCCTGCGCGCCTGTGTCGACGATGACCGCCTGCAGCGCGGCGACCTCGTCCTCGTCGAGATCGGGCGCGCCGACTCGATGCAGCAGTGCGGCGTGCTGCTTGCCGGCGCGGCTCGCGGCGATCGCGAGCATTGGCGTCGGCTTGCCCTCGCGCAGGTCGTCGCCGACCGGCTTGCCGGTGAGCTCGGACTCGCCGAACGCGCCGAGCATGTCGTCGCGCAGCTGGAACGCGTCTCCGAGCGGGAGCCCGTAGGCCGAGAGTGCGGGCGCGAGGTCACCGAAGCGCCCGGCGAGCGCGGCACCGAGGTGGAGCGGACGCTCGACGGTGTACTTGCCGGACTTGTAGCGAGCGATGCGCTCGGCGGCGAGACGGTTCGTCTGCCCCTGCGCGGTACCGACGATGTCGAGGTACTGGCCGACGTTGAGCTCGATGCGAAGCTCGTGCCACACGGCCATCGCCTCGGCGTTCGACGCAGGGAGGCACTGGTCGGAGTACACGAAGGCCAGATCGCCCATCAGGATCGCGACGCCCTCGCCGAACCTTCGACCCTCGCCGCGCCACCCCTCGATCGCGTGGCGAGTCGAGTACTCCAGATGGGCGGTGCGCTCTCCTCGCCGCGTCGACGAGCCGTCCATCACGTCGTCGTGGATCAGCGCGAACGCGTGGAGGAGCTCGAACGCAGCCCCCGCATCGGCCACGATCGGATCGTCGGGATCGCCGCCCGCGCCGACCCAACCCCAGTGGCAGAACGCCGGGCGCAGTCGCTTGCCCCCCGCGAGAAGAAGGGCGCCGAGCGACTCGAGCGGGGCCACGATCTCGGGGTCGAGTGCACGCCAGCGCTCGATCTCGGCGTCGAGGAGGAGGCGCAGACGAGCTTCGACCCGCTCGGCGATCGTCGTGAGGCTGGCCGGGGCGGTGCCCATCGGTGCGAGCCTAGGGCGCTGTGCCCTCGCCCAAGTCTTCGAGCTGGGTGACCACGGTCTCGACCTCGACCCAGCGCGGCCGAGATGCGCTCCCTGCACATGCGGATGAGCTCGGCGGCGCGCTGCACCTGACGCGCGAGCACGTCGACGTCGACGTCGGGACGCTCGAGCTGCTCGAGGATCTGCTCGAGCTCGGCAACGGCCTCGCTATAGCCGATCGACGCGTCGCTCATCTGACCTCGCTCGTGATCTGTCCTTTGGCCACGGTGGTGACCAGTCGGGTGCCGATGGGCGCATCGGACGCCTTGCGCACGACTGCCCCGCGGTCGTCTCTCGTGATCGAGTAGCCGCGCTCGAGCACCCGCGCGGGATCGAGCGCCGTGACCCTCGCGGCGACGCCGTCGAGATGTCGACTCGCCGCATCGAGCGTGACCGGCACGCGGTGCGCCATTCGGTCCGCGTGGTGATCGATGCGCTGACGGGCGGCATGCAGATGCATCGAGCCGGCTTGCGCGGTGCGCGCGCGGCAGCGCGGTCCGCGGAGGACCACGCGACGTCGAGCGCTCGGTTCACGTCGCGCTGCACCAGTGCCGCGGTGTGCGTCACCTTCTGCTCGCTCTGGTCGAGCGCAGTGCGGGCACAGCGGGAAATCGCCGTCGCCGACCGCCCGAGCACCGCGAGTGCCGCCGAGACCTGATCGACGAGATGACCTGCGCACGCCGTGGGGGTCTTGAACGCGGTGTGCGCGACGAGATCGGCGATCGACCGGTCGACCTCGTGCCCGATGCCGGTGAGCACGGGCACGGGCATGCCCGCGATCGCCCTCGCGATCGGTTCCGCGTCGAACACGGCGAGCTCGTTACGGCTGCCTCCGCCTCGCACCACGATCACCACGTCGACAGGGCACCGGGCAAGTGCGGCGAGCGCGCGCACGACCGAACCGCTGGCCTCGACTCCCTGCACTCGACTGTCTGCGACGATCACGTGCCACGCGAAGCCGCTCGCCTCGAGCTCGTGCATGAAGTCGGCGTACGCCGCGCTCTCCCGGCTCGTCACGAGCCCGATGCGCAACGGGAGTGCGGCGAGTGAAAGCCGACGGTTGCGCTCGAGGAGGCCTTCACCGGTGAGCACACGGATCAGGCGGTCACGGTCTTGGGCGAGACGCCCCAACGTGTAGGTCGGGTCGATGCCCGACATACGCAGGTTGACCTGGCCACGCGCTTCGTAGAGCTCGACTCGGCCCATGACCCGTACCTCGAGGCCGTTCTCGAGCCGCATGCGGTGCTTCGCCAGGTGCCGTTCGACGGCCTCGGCAACGGTGCGGAACAGCGCGACCCGAACTGCCACTCGCTCGTTGCCCACCCCTTCGACGAGGTCGAAGTAGATGTGACCGGCGGCCGACCGGCTCAAGGAGTCGATCTCGCCGCGCACCCACAGCTCCTCGGGGAACCCGCGGCGCACCGCCATGCCGATGGCTGCGGCGAGCTCGCTCACGCGCAGCGTCGGGGTCGGATCGAGCTCGAGATCGAACGACGGCTGGCTCATGGGGTTCCGCCATACTGCCCTCTGGCAACGGCCGCTCTGGAAACGGCAGGAAGGACGCCGAGGTGCACACGCGAATCGGTGACGGAGTGATCCAGATCGACACGTTGCTCGGCGGGTGGGACCGGATGACCGCCGGCTACCTGGTGGAGGGCGACGCGCCGGTGCTCGTGGAGACGGGGAGCCAGAGCTCTGTCCCCGTCCTGCTCGCCGCGCTCGACGAGCTCGGCATGGGACCGAACGACCTCGCCGGCGTGGCGGTCACGCACATCCATCTCGATCATGCCGGCGGCGTCGGCGACGTCGCGAAGGCGTTTCCGAAGGCGACGATCTACGTGCACGAGAAGGGCGCCCGCCATCTCGTCGACCCCGAACGGCTCGTGCGTTCGGCGGCGATGGTCTACGGCGATCTGCTCGACTCGCTCTATGGGCGGCTCGAGCCGACCGCGCCGGAGCGCATCCACGTGCTCGCCGATGGCGAAGAGGTGCAAGTGAGCAGCGACGCGCGCGTTGACGACCGTCGACTCGCCCGGTCATGCGAAGCACCACCTCGCGCTGCACGACTCGCTGAGCGGCATCTTGTTCGTGGGCGACGCGGTGGGAGTGCGCCTTCCCGACACCGGGGTGCTGCGGCCGGCCACACCCCCGCCCGACTTCGACCTCGAGCTGGCGATCACCTCGCTGCGCAAGTTCGTGGCTCGCAACCCGGCCGAGGTGCGCGCTCGCGCACTACGGACTGGTGCCCGACCCGATCGGCACCCTGCAGGAGGCGGAGGGCATCTTGCGGCAGTGGGCGGAGGTCGCCGAGGCCGCATTCCGCGAGGGGCGCGACATCGCCGAGGCGCTCGACGTCGCCTTCAGCGGCCCCCTGGCGGGCACCGACCCTGCGCATCGCGAGAAGCTCGACACGCTCAACGGGGTGCACTCGAACGCCGCCGGCTTCCGCCGTTGGCTCGAGCAACGGCAGGGCCACGACCATCCCCATCCGCACTGAGGATCGGCACGCTACGCGCCGAGCTCTTCGTGGAGGTCGTAGATGTCGGCACCCGCGGCGAGGTCGGGCGCGATGGCGAGGCCACGATCGCGGCGAAGCTCGTCGACCCTCGCGAGTGGCCGTTCGAGGGCGCGGCGACGAGTGCCGTTGAGGTCGTCGTAGGCAGTCTGGACGGACTCGAGACGCTTGCCCATCTTGTCGACGGCCTCGGTGTACTTGTCGAACTGCGTGCGCAGCGCGCCCACGAGGCGCAAGACCTCATCGGACGTCTGCTCGAGCATCACCGTGTCGAACGCCTGGCGGATCACGCCGAGCATGGCGAACAACGTGAGCGGCGAGCAGAAGACGATCTTGTCGCGCAGGGCGTCGTCGACGATCGTCGGGTCGCTCTCGTAGATGAACGCGCTCACGCTCTCGTTCGGGATGAACAGCAGCAGCTGGTCGCATGACGGCCGGCGCTCGGTCGAGGTAGTCGCGCTTGGCGAGCTCCTTCACCTTCACCCGCACGTCGCGCAGGAACTGGGCCCGCTCGCGCGAGCGCTCGTCGTCGGTGGTCGCCTGGAGGTAGCGGAGGTAGGCCGCGAGCGGGAACTTCACGTCCATGTAGAGGACGTGGCCCTTGGGCAGCATGAACGTGAAGTCGGGGATCGAGCGGCCTCCCTCGACCGCGATCTGCTTCTCGTAGTTGACGTGCTCGACGAAGCCCGCGAGCCGCAGCACGTCTTCGGCCATCCGCTCACCCCATTGACCCCTGGTCTTGCTGTTCGCGAGGGCCTCGCGCAGGCCCTGGGTCGTGTCGGCGAGGGATCGGGTGGTCGTGGCGTGGAGCTCGAGCTGCTCGCTCACGCGCCCGAGCGACACGGCGCTCGACCGGCTCAGATCAGCGAGCTGCGACTCGACCCGGGCGAGCTGGATGCCGACGTCGTCGTGCACCTGCCCGAGCCGCACCTCGATGAGCGCCTTCTTGGCGTCGAGGTCGGCCTGGGCTGCCGCGGACTGGGCCCCCAACGCCTCACGGGTCAGCACGGCGGACTGCTCGAGGGCGGCGCGGATCGCCGCGTCGCGCTCGCTCGCCGCCTGAGCACGCACCTCGTCGAGCATCTGGCGGGACTGCTCGGCGCTCGGCGCGGCCGTGCGCCGCAGGAGCGTCATCAGGCCGAAGGCCCCGATGACGATCGCGACCAGGGCGGCGAGGGCCGCCAGAACGGCGGCCAGAAGGATCACGGTCATGGCTTCATCTTGACGAGGGGGTGTGACATTCCCGGGGGATGACTGCCGTCGTCGCTGGTCAGGGTGACTCTGCGAGCACCTCGGCGAGCTTGCGGCGGGCCTGGTCGACCATCACGGGGTTCGTGTGCAGGTAGTACGGAAGCGCCCAGAGCGCGGTGCACAGGGCCCAGCCGCGGCCTCGTCCCCAGGTGGCGTCGTCGACCTCCATCTCGTCGCGGAACACGGCGCGCGACTCCTTGTCGAGCAGGTCCCATGCGACCAGGAGGTCACACGCCGGATCGCCGACCCCGCTGCACCCGAAGTCGATGACGGCGCGGATGCGCCCATCGCGCACGACGAGGTTGCCGCGTGCGAGGTCGCCATGCACCCAGACCAAGTCGCGGTCCCAGGGCTCCTTGTGCAGCGCAGCGTCCCACGCCGCCGTCACGGCGTCGGTGTCGACAAGTTCTGTGGCCGCTTCGATGGCCCGCCGCGTCTGTTGATCGAGGACCGCAAGTGGAGCGCCTCGGCGTCCGCGACCTGGGGGCGGTGCGTCGGTTATGTCCACCGATTCCAGGGCGTGGATGAACTCGGCCAGGTCACGTGCCGCCTGCTTCAGGTCTTCGATCCGCCCGTCGAACGCGTTGTCGCCCTCGAGCCACGAGTAGACCGACCACGGCCAGGGATACCCGTCACCGGAGCGGCCCGCCGCGAGCGGTGTCGGCGCCGCGAGGGGCAGGTGTGGTGCGAGGACGGGCAGCCATCGACGCTCGAGTGTCAGAGCGCCAACCGCACGTTCGATTCGTGGCATGCGCACGACCATGTCGTCGCCGAGACGGAACATCGCGTTGTCGGTACCCGACGACACGAGCCGTTCGATCGACAGGTGGCTCCACTGCGGCAGCTGCGCGCGGAGCAGGCGGCGAACAAGCGGCTCGTCGATGTCGATCTCGTCGTCGTGCATGCGCATGTTCATCGCGGCGCGTACCTCGAGAAGGCGACATCAAGGACCCCCTCGCCGTGGGTGAGCCCGTGCAGCTGCCGTCGCAGCGCCGGGACCGCGGCCGCGGCGATCTCGCCGGTCAACGCGAGCCAACCCGCGCGCACGACCGGTTCGTCGGGTGCCGCTCGCAGACGAGCCAGTGCTCGCAGCAGGCCGCCGAGGCTGGTCTCGGGAGCGTCGATCTGAAATCGCTGGATCGGCTCGCACACGATGGTGCCGGCATCGCGCACCGCGGCCTGCAGCACCTGCCCGGTCAGCTTGCGAAAGTCACGAGCGCTCGAGGTCGGCGAGTCATATCCGCACTCGACCATCGTCACGTGACAATCCGGCACGACCCAGCCGGAGGGACCGCGCTGCAGCTCGGCGCGCACGTAGTCGAGCATCGAGTCTCGGAACGCGTCGACGGTCTTGTAGATGTACAGGGGGATCGTGACGAGATCCACGTCGAGCGTGAGGTCCACACCCGCACCGGGCTCGGCCGGTTCGACCTCGAGCCCGACTGTCGCGATCCACGAGTTCGTCGGTTGCCTCATGCGCTCGACGGCGTGACCACGGTCGCGCACGCGCTCGATGCAGATCGTCGTCGTCTCCCGGAAGTCGACCTCGATCCCGAGGTCAGCGGCCAGCGTCTGCTCGATCACCTCTCGCTGGACCTCGCCGTACAGCGAGACGAACAGCTCGTCGGGTCCACCCTGACGCAGGTCGATCAGTGGGTCTTGCTCTGCCATCTGGGCCAGAGCCGTGTGCAACGCGGCGGTCTGTGCCAGCTCCCGCGCGACGATCCCGACCTCGAACATCGGGGGAGCGAAGACGGTGCTGACCTGTCGTGGCGGCGAGCCGATCACGTCGCCCGTGTGCACCGATCGCAGCCCAGAGAGGCGCGCGATGTGTCCGGCGGACACGGCGGGACGATCGACGAGCGCGCCGTGCTCGAACACCTTGATGCCGGTGATCGTGGCGTCGCGGTCGTCGCCGAGGTGGAGTCGCTCTCGGACGCGGAGCGCGCCTTCGAACATCCGCACGTACGCCACCTTCTCGCCAGGACGCGAGCCGCTCGATCTTGAAGACCGCGCCCGAAGCAGCTGCCTCGGTGTCCGTGCGGGCAGGAGGGAGGTACGTGGCGATCGCGTCGAACAGCGTGTCGACGCCGACTCCCGTCATCGCAGAGCCGACGCAGACCGGATGGGCTCGTCCCGCGGCGGTCTCGGCGACGAGGTCACGGATGAGCTCGTCGTCATACGCGCCGACAACGAAGGCGTCACGGGTGAGCCTCGTGCCGATCGCTTCGATGACCCGGTCGGGGTCAGCCCCGACACGATCGACCTTGTTCACGAAGAGCAGCGTCGGCACCTGCAGACGTTGCAGTGCTCGCATGAGCACGACCGTCTGCGACTGCACTCCTTCGACCGCCGAGACGACGAGCACGGCACCGTCGAGCACCGCAAGCGACCGTTCGACCTCCGCGATGAAGTCGGGGTGGCCAGGCGTGTCGATGATGTTGACCGTCAGGTCGTCGATCGTGAACGCAACCACCGCGGCTCGGATCGTGATGCCGCGCTGACGTTCGAGCGTCAGGGTGTCGGTCTGCGTGGTCCCCTTGTCGACACTGCCGATCGTGTCGATGGCGCCCGCTCTGTAGAGCAGGCGCTCGGTGAGGGTGGTCTTACCGGCGTCTACATGCGCCAGGATCCCCAAGTTCAGCGTCTCCAACGGTTCGGTCCTCTCGGTAGGCAGCTCCGATATGGGTGGACACGAACAGTTGGCGCATGGGCTCAGGTGAGCAGACGTCGGCGGGGCTCGACAAGTGATTTGTCGGGGCGGCGCAGTGCGCCGCCGAGTGCTCAGACTTCGCTGAGGAAGCCGTACGCAGGCTCGTCACGCTGCTGATCGAGCGTGCGGCACGTACGGAGGAGCGCGACGACACGAGCGATCTCGGTCGCGGTGAATCGCAGTCGCAGCGGCCGAGCCAAGAACGCCACGCGAAGCGGCTCGGTCTCGTGGTCGGGCACCGCCGAGCAGCCATGCACCATCGGCGAGGTCCGGGGCGACACCGACCGGGATCGTGTCGGTGCGATGCGCGACCGGTGCGCCGCGCTCGAGTGCGAAGCGGCCGGCCTCGAATTGCCGTGCATCGCTCACCGAGTCGGCGACCCACGCCCCCGATGCTGAGCAGAGGTCGGCGAGCGCGCTTGCGAGCATGTCGCTGCGCTCGGACTGCCTCGATTCGAGCAGCGCCTCGGTCCACTGCATCGCCCGCAGGACCATGTCGCTGTACGGCCGGGCGCCTTGGATCGAGAGCAGGATGCCTGCCCGGTCCTCGTCCAGTCGCCCTCGCAAGGTGTCGCCGTCGACGTCATCCGGCAGATCGACCACCAGCTCGTCGACGGCGAGGGTTCCCTCCACCTCCTGCACATCGACGCTCACGACGTTGCCGCCGCACTCGCCGATGATCCCCGCGACCCGGCTCAACGCGCCGGGACGATCTGGGAGCTCCACTCGCAATCGGGCTCGGTAGCTCACCCTTTCGACGGTACGGAGCGGAGGTTTCGGGCGTGTTTCGAGTCCATCAGCGGCGAGTGAAGGGGTCCCTTCGCCTGCTCACTCGCAGCACTCCCTTTGTCGCCCAGTACGCGAGCCAGCCCGCGAGCAGCGCGCCGCAGACCCCGGCGACGATCGCCGCCACCCGGGCGCCTTGGTCGACGCTCGAGGTCTCGGCCTTGATGGGCACTTGACGTCCGTCGAGCGGCACGTGGACGACGTACGGCTCCTTCTGGTGAGGGAGGTTCACCGTGATCGTGAGGTTGAGCGCCTGCTCGATCGGGACGCCGCTGTCTTCGACGAGCTGGTCGAGAGGCTTCGCGGTACCGAACGCTTCGGCCAGCGCGGGATCGACGAAGCCCGCGACGCCATCAGTGAGCCCGGCACTGCCGGTGAGCGTCCAGGTCGTCTTGTCCCAATCCTCACTGATCACGAGATCGAACGTGCCGAGTGGCCCGCCCGGTCCGTTGATCTCGCCGAGGATCTCTTTCATCTCCGCGGGGTTCGCGAACGGCCGCGACAGATGCACCCAGGTGTTGCCATCCGCTTCCTTTGTCGGCCCGGTGACCTTCCAACCCACTTGCGTGAGGTCGTCGAGCTGCACGTGGTCGACCGCGCCCGGCACCCGGGCGAGCAGATCATCGTCGACGCCGACGGCGACGTTCACCGTGCCGCTGCCATCCTCAGCGATGTCGATGCCGACGTTCACGTCCATCCGGCAGCCGGCGAGTGCGAGCACGAGGCCCAGCACCGCGCAGAAGCGGAAGGCGGCGGTCAGCCTCCGGCGCGGGGGTGTGCTTGCCACTCGGCCCAGAGAGCCGGGAGATCGAGACGATCGACGGCTTCGATCCACGCGCGGCGCTGTCGTTCGGTGCGCGCCCGCGACACGATCGGGATCGCGCCGGAGTGCCGCAGCCAGTACGCGAGCAGGCGGCTCGCGCCGAGGTCGTCCGGGCCGCTGAGATCTACCATCCGCGCGGGGTTGAGGTAGACCTCGATCGTCACTCGTCGGACGAAGTCCGGATCCGGCTTGATGCCGGCATCGTCGAGGCGAGACGCGATGTACGACCCGACGACTTGCACCTCGCCCACGCCACCTCGCACCGACGCGGCCACCGCAGCAGTGCCGGTGAGCACGGCGACTGTCGGGAACTTGCCGAACCGCCCGAGGCGAATGAGGCGGGTGCCGAGCGTGACGAAGCCCGTCGCGAGGATGCCCTGCATGGCCTTGGTGCCGTCGCCGATCTCCCCGAGCAGCTCGATGGCATCGTGCGCGCTGTCGACGCGATGCGGCGTGGACATCACGCGCTCGGTGAGCCGATCACCGAGGTCGGTCATGGCGCGGCCTGCGGAGGAGGGGAGCTGGGTGACCCGTCCGACGAGCGACGACAGCGGTGCGGTCTCGGCGACGCGCTCGATGGCCGCGTCGAGACCAGGGTCGGCGGTGGTCATGGCCTGTCAGTCTGCCCGCTCACGCCCGTGAGACGTAGGCGAGGACGGTTGCGGCTAATCGCCGCCGTCGGTGGCGCCGGCGAGCTCCATGGGCGGAGGCTCGAAGCCTTCGATCGCACGGAACACGATGCGCTTCTCGTTCGGACGATCGGGATCGTCCTCGGTGTCGACGACGATGATCTCGCCAGCGCGGAAGTCCTTGTTGAGGATGCGCTCGGACAGCGGATCTTCGACTTGGCGCTGGATGGCGCGGCGCAGCGGCCGGGCACCCAGCGTCGGGTCATAACCCCGCTGGGCGAGGAAGACCTTTGCCGCCTGTGTGAGCTCGATCCCGAGACCCTGGCTCTCGAGCTGCGTGACCACCCGCTTGATCATCAGGTCGACGATCTGGGTGACCTCCTCGATGGTGAGCTCGTGGAACACGATCGTCTCGTCGATGCGGTTCAGGAACTCAGGCCGGAAGTGCTGCTTGAGCGCATCGTTGACCTTCTCCTTCATGCGCTCGTACGTGATCGCCTCGTCGGACTTCGCAAAGCCGAGGTTGGCCTTGCGGAGGTCTTGCGTGCCGAGGTTCGACGTCATGATGAGCACGGTGTTGCGGAAGTCGACGCTGCGACCCTGGCTGTCGGTGAGACGGCCTTCCTCCAAGATCTGGAGGAGCGTGTTGAACACGTCGGGGTGCGCCTTCTCGATCTCGTCGAAGAGCACGACCGAGAACGGCTTGCGCCGCACGGCCTCAGTGAGCTGGCCTCCCTCTTCGTAGCCGACGTAGCCCGGAGGCGAGCCGACCAGGCGAGAGACGGTGTGCTTCTCCATGTACTCGGACATGTCGAGCTGGATGAGCGCGTCGTCGTCGCCGAACAAGAACTCGGCGAGCGTCTTCGCGAGCTCGGTCTTGCCGACACCCGACGGGCCCAAGAAGATGAACGAGCCGCTCGGGCGCTTCGGATCCTTGAGGCCGGCACGCGTGCGACGGATCGCCTGCGACACGGCGCGGATCGCGTCCTCCTGGCCGACGACCCGCTTGTGCAGCTCGTCCTCCATGCGCAGGAGCTTGGCGGTCTCTTCCTCGGTGAGCTTGTAGACGGGGATGCCGGTCCAGATCGAGAGCACCTCGGCGATCGACTCCTCGTCGACCTCGTCGAACAGATCGACGCCGCGGTCCTTCAGCTCGGACTCCTTGCTCGCCTTCTCTTCGAGCAGTGACTTCTCCTGATCGCGGAGACGGCCTGCCTCCTCGAAGCGCTGCGCCTCGACGGCGTCCTTCTTCGACTGCACGACCTGGGCGATCTTGTTCTCGAGCTCTTTGAAGTCGGGCGGCGTCTCCATGCGCTTGATGCGCAGACGGGAGCCGGCCTCGTCGATGAGGTCGATGGCCTTGTCGGGCAGGTGGCGATCGGAGATGTAGCGATCGGCGAGGTTCGCTGCGGCGACGAGCGCTTGGTCGGTGATCGTCACGCGGTGGTGAGCCTCGTAGCGATCGCGGAGGCCCTTCAGGATCTCGATCGTGTGCGCGACCGTGGGCTCTTCGACCTTGATCGGCTGGAAGCGCCGCTCGAGCGCAGCGTCCTTCTCGAGATGCTTGCGGTACTCGTCGAGCGTCGTCGCACCGATCGTCTGCAGCTCACCGCGAGCGAGCATCGGCTTGAGGATGGATGCAGCGTCGATCGCGCCTTCGGCGGCACCCGCGCCCACGAGCGTGTGCAGCTCGTCGATGAACAGGATGATGTCGCCGCGCGTGCGGATCTCCTTCAGCACCTTCTTGAGGCGCTCCTCGAAGTCACCGCGGTAGCGGGAGCCCGCCACGAGCGCGCCGAGGTCGAGCGTGTAGAGCTGCTTGCCCTTCAGCGTGTCGGGGACGTCGTTCACGACGATCTTCTGGCTGAGGCCCTCGACGACGGCGGTCTTGCCGACGCCGGGCTCGCCGATGAGCACCGGGTTGTTCTTGGTGCGGCGCGACAGGACCTGCATGACCCGCTCGATCTCACGATGGCGACCGATGACCGGGTCGAGCTTCTTCTCGCGGGCGAGCTGGGTGAGGTTGCGCCCGAACTGGTCGAGCACGAGGGAGCCGCCCTGGGCGGGCTCGCTCTGGCCGCTCGAGCCGGACCCGCTCGCGGGCTCCTTGCCCCGGCCGGACCCTGGTATCCCGACAGGAGCTGGATGACCTGCTGGCGCACGCGCGACAGATCGGCGCCCAGCTTCACGAGGACCTGTGCCGCCACTCCTTCGCCCTCACGGATGAGGCCGAGGAGGATGTGCTCGGTGCCGATGTAGTTGTGGCCGAGCTGGAGGGCCTCACGCAGCGAGAGCTCGAGGACCTTCTTGGCACGCGGCGTGAACGGGATGTGCCCCGACGGCGACTGCCCACCCTGACCGATGATCTCCTCGACTTGGCTGCGGACAGCTTCGAGTGAGATGCCGAGCGACTCGAGCGCCTTCGCGGCAACTCCCTCGCCCTCGTGGATGAGGCCGAGGAGGATGTGCTCGGTGCCGATGTAGTTGTGGTTCAGGAGACGTGCTTCCTCCTGAGCCAAGACGACGACCCGACGGGCTCGGTCTGTGAAACGCTCGAACAAGGAAACCGCCTTTCGGGCAGCGGTGAAATGTAGGCCGAGTCTATCGGGGGGGCTGTGGAAGACACGGCCGGCGGTTCCACTCTGTGCCCCTTCTTCGTCGGCCGAATGCCGTGCGGATGGAGGGTCGATGGCGGGTCGATGGCCGGTCGATGTCGGGTGGGCCGGTCGGGTTTCCGTGACCGGAGCACCCTAAGTAGCGTGGAGCGGTGGCCAGCCCCCTGCTCACGCTGCCCTCCATGGGCGCTGACCTGCGTCGCGTCGAGCGGGCGCTGCGCGATGCGGTCGTCACCGATGACCCGTTCCTCACCGAGGTGGCCAGCCATCTGATCCTCGCCGGAGGCAAACGGCTGCGCCCCGCGCTCGCGATCGCGGTGGCCGCAGCGATGTCACCCGACGCGGCCAAGGCGTCTCACGATGTGATCATGGGCGCGACTGCTGTCGAGCTCGTGCACTTGGGATCGCTCTACCACGACGACGTGATCGACGAGGCGCTCACTCGGCGCACGGTCGAGAGCGTCAACGCTCGATGGGGCAACCTGAAGGCGATCCTCGCGGGCGACTTCCTCTTGGCCAAGGCGTCCGAGATCGCCGCGAGCCTCGGCACCGAGGTGGCCGCGTTGCTCGCGGCAACGATCGGCCGGCTCTGTGAGGGTGAGATCCGCGAGCTGCAGAGCGCGTTTCAGGTCGAGCGCGCCGAGGCTGACTACTACTCGTCGGTCGAGGGCAAGACGTCGGCGCTCTTCGCGACAGCGGCTCGCATCGGGGCCATCGTCGCCGGGCACGAGCGTCCGCTGATCGACGCCGCGACCACGTACGGCCTCAAGCTCGGCACCGCGTTCCAGATCGTCGACGACATCCTCGATCTCACCGCGACCGAGGCCGAGCTCGGCAAGCCCGCAGGGCACGACCTCTACGAAGGGGTCTACACGCTGCCCGTGCTGCTCACCCTGTCGCACGACACGGTCGCGAGCGGCGAGCTGCGCGATCTCCTCGGGCGTCCGGTCGAGGGCATCGAGCTCGAGAAGGCGCTCGGCATCGTGCGGTCGAACGGAGGGATCCCGGGAGCGTCCGTCGCCGCTCGTGGCCAGATCGATGCCGCCGTCGCCGAGCTCGTGGCGTTCCCGGCGACGCCGGCCGTCGACGCGCTGCGCGCCGGCGCCGAGCACCTCGTCGCTTCCCTACCCGCCTGAACGCCCGATCTCGACCGTGGTCGCCTGGACCCGGCCGAGGAAGTCGCCCACGATCCGGTTGAACGCGAGGGCGTGCTCGACGGGGAAGCCATGGGCCGCGCCCGAGATGATCATCATCTCGGCGCCGGGGATGTGCTCGGCGAGCTCTTCGCCGTCGGCGGTGGGCGTGAGGATGTCCTGACTGCCCGACACGACGAGAGTGGGCACGCTGACCTCGCCGAGCCGGTCCCGCAACGTGTCGTCGGCGTCGAGGATCGCGCGAGCCTGCGCAGCGAACGCATGCGCGGGCACGTTCAACGCCACTGGCCCGACGCAGGCCCAGCGCCGGCCAGAAGCGACGGAACGACCGCGGCCCGACGAGCCAGCGCATCGACCGCCTCGTGACCTCACGCATGCCCTGCTCGACAGCGACGGACGCCCACTCGGCGAGGAGCTCTCGTCGCCACATGTGGTGGTGGCAGGCGGACGCGCTCAAGACGAGGGACTTGACGCGGTCCGGATGGCGCAGCACGAGGAGCTGTGCGATCACTCCGCCCATCGAGTGGCCCATCACGTGCGCGGCGTCGACGCCGCACTCGTCGAGCACGCGGGCGGCGTCGTCGGCCATCTCGTCGAGGTGATACCGGCCTTTCGGCTTGTCCGAGCGGCCCACTCCACGGTTGTCGAGGCCGATCGTGCGGTAGCGGGGCGCGAGCGCGATGCGCTGGCAGATCCCCGCCGTGCGATCCGCGCCGAGTCCCTGGATCATGAGCACCGGCGGTGCACCGGGCCGCCCGATCACGTCGAACGTGAGCTTCGTGCCGTCGGCCGCGAGGACGTGGCTCATGCGCGGTGGTCGATCATCTCTTGGATCTCGGCTCGTACCGCGTCGATCGTCTCGGCGATCGCGAGCGGTCCGGCTCCCTCCGTGGTGCGGCGGGAGACGGGCGCGCCGATGTGGACCGTCCAGCGGCGGCCGATCTCGCGACCGGTGACCGCGACGGGCAAGACGGGAACACCGAGCTCGACTGCGGGTGCGAGGGTCTCGCGCCGGATGTGCCCGACTCGTGCACCGCGGCGAACCTGGCGGTCGAGGAACACGAGCGCGATCTGCCCGGCGCGCGAGCACTCCCGCGAGCTCGTCGGGACGATCCTGCACTCCGCCCATGCGCCTCAGCACCGGTCCGACGGGTGCGATGTCGGGAACGCCGAGCACCCTCACCATGCGGCTGGTCGCACCCCAGACGCCCCCGGCGACCGCGAACGGTTCGGACATGCCGAACCGACGGTTCGCGACGAGCACCGCGGCCCCCTCGTCGGGGATGTGCTCGGCACCGGTGACTCGCGTGTCCGAGCGCGCGGCGAGAAGCGGGTTGAGCATCGCGACGAAGTCGGGGTCGAAACCCCACTCGTCCACGACGTAGGAGCCGTCGAGCCGGCGGCGGACGATGTCGCTCACGCCGCTTCCTCCGCCGGCCGCAGCTGTGTGACCGTGGCCCACTCGTAGAGGTCCTTCACGACCTCGACCGTCGACCGGGAGTGCACGCCGAGCACGTCGCTCGCGAGCGTGCCGTCCGCGGTGCGTCCGCGGTGCAGCAGCTCGAGCACGTGCGGCGGCACGGGTGAGCCGAGCAGCTCCGCGATCGGTCGGATCAGGCGGAGCTCGGGGCCGAGGATCGGGCAGCGGGATGCGGCCACCGAGGCGCACGGCCTGGAACGCCGTGACCGCGCCCGATCCAACGACGTTCAACGGGCCGTCGTAGTGCGTCGTGGTCGCTGCGGCGACCACCGCCGCCACCGCGTCCTCCTGATGGAGGAGTGAGAACGGCGGGTCGGCGAACGCGCTGATGGGGACGACCGGACCCATGCGGAGATAGCGACCCAGCGGGCTCGGCACGTGAGGACCGACGACCGGCGCCATGCGCAGGAGGGTGACCGGTACGTCGGCGGCCCATCCGGCCGACACCGCGATGTCTTCGACCTCCGCGAGCGACACGCCGAACGGCGACGTCGGATCGCGAGCGACGTCTTCGTCGGGCACGGTCGCACATCCGCGACGACGTCCGTACACCTCGATGCCCGAGCGCACGACGATCGCTCGCAGCGACGGACACTCGGCCGCGGCACCGAGGACCGACACTGATCCGGCGCGGGTGCGCTCTGCCGCGCTGCGCGGACCGGTTCGCGAGTTCGGTTCGTAGATGCCGAGGTGCACGACGATCTCGGGGTCGAACGCGTGGACGAACGCGACGCTGCGGGTGCGATCGCGCGGGTTGATGCGATGGAACTCGGCCCGACGGAGCCGGCGACGAGGCGGGTCGACGTCGAGGCCCGCGATCTCGCTGACCTCGCGATTGGTCTCGAGCACCTGGGCGACGCGCGTGCCGAGCTCGCCGCCCATGCCCGTGATCAGCAGTCGCACCCGCTCAATCCTGTTCGGGCCTGAGGGTGGGGAACAAGATGACGTCTCGGATCGAGGCCGCGTCGGTGAGCAGCATCACGAGCCGATCGATGCCAATTCCCAGGCCACCGGTAGGGGGAAGGCCGTATTCGAGGGCGCGGAGGTAGTCCTCGTCGACGACCATCGCCTCCTCGTCGCCGGCGGCGCGCGCCTCGCCCTGCGCCTCGAATCGAGCGTGTTGCACGTCGGGGTCGATCAGCTCGCTGAACGCGTTGCAGAGCTCTCGGCCGGCGACGATGCCCTCGAATCGCTCGACGAAGCCCTCCATCTCACGGTGATCGCGGGACAGCGGGGAGACCTCGACGGGGTAGTCCATGACATAGACCGGACCCCAGAGCTCGGCCTCTGTCGTCTTCTCGTAGATCTCGAGCAGCAGCTTGCCCGGCCCGTACTCGGGCTCCACGTGCACGCCGTGCTCCTCGGCGAGCGTGCGAAGGTCGTCGATCGCCATGCGGAGGTCGACGTGCACGCCGATCTGCTCCTCGACGAGGTCGACCATCGTCGCTCGACGCCACGGAGGCGTGAGGTCGAGCTCGCGGCCGCCGTACGAGAGCTTGGTGGTGCCGAGGATCTCGGTCGCGAGAAAGGCGACGAGCTCTTCGACGAGCCGCATGATGTCGGTGTAGTCGGCGTATGCCTCGTACAGCTCGAGCATCGTGAACTCGGGGTTGTGGCGCGGGGAGATGCCTTCGTTGCGGAACACGCGGGCGATCTCGTACACCTTCTCGAAGCCCCCGACGACCAGCCGCTTCAGATACAGCTCGGGTGCGATGCGCAGGTAGAGATCGAGGTCGAGCGCGTTGTGGTGCGTCACGAACGGCTTCGCGATCGCTCCACCCGGGATCGGGTGGAAGACGGGCGTCTCGACCTCGATGTAGCCGCGGTCCTCGAGCCATCGGCGGGTGAGCGACACGATGCGGCTGCGGATGGCGAACGTGCGGCGCGCTTCTTCGGTGACCCACAGGTCGACGTAGCGCTGGCGATAGCGAGTGTCGACATCGCTGAGGCCGTGCCACTTGTCCGGGAACGCGGCGGCGGCCTCGGCGAGGAGCACCCACTCCTGGACCTTCACCGACACCTCGCCACGGCGGGTCTTCATCACTGCGCCCTTCACGCCGACCCAGTCGCCGAGGTGCAGCTCGGTGAACTCGTCGAAACGTGGCGTGGAGTCAGAGGGTGCGAAGAGCTGGATGCGACCGCTCGAGTCGGCGAGCGTCGCGAACGCGAGCTTTCCCTGCACGCGGCGCAACATGATGCGACCGGCGACGCTCACCGAGGTCGGGCACTCCTCGCCGGACTCGAGCGAGGCAAAATCCTTCTGAACGGCTGCCGCGTCCCACGTGCGCTCGAAGCGAAACGGGGGCTGCGCTGCCATCACGTCAACCTAGTGAACCTCGCCTCGCGAACTCGGCGGCAATCTCGGATCGGCTGCCGAGGCCGAGCTTGGTCAGCACGTGCGACACGTGCGTCTTCACCGTCGAGCGAGAGATCGTGAGCGCCGATGCGATCTCCGGGTTCGTCTTGCCTTCTGCCACGAGCGCGACGACCTCGAGCTCGGTCGGGCTGAGGCTCGCCCATCCCGTGGCGGGGCGCTTGCGCGTGCCGTGGGAGCGCATCGCGAGCTCGGCTGCTTGCTCCAGCGTCAGCGCCGCGCCTTCGGCTTCGATCGCGGCCGCACGCTCGCCGAGCGTGTCGCGAGCGGCTCCCATGTCGGCATCTGGGCTCCGCGCGGAGTTCCCCCACGTCGGTCCCCAGCGGTTCTCGGTCGAGATCTGTGCGGCAGCCGCGAGCAGCCGGAGCCCACCAGGGGCGTTGCCGAGGTCCACCAACGTCCCGCCGACCAGCTCGAGCGTCTCGGTGGCGCTCACTCTGAGCCCGATTCCGAGGTAGCCGCTGAGCGCGCTGGCGGGCGAGCGGCCCGGCGAGATCCGGCCGCCCCTGGCGGCGAGCCAGCATGGCGGCCACTCGGTCGGCGTCGGCACTCCCAGCGAGGCTCTGCAAGTCGTCGGCCATGCCCCGAAGCCGATCGATCGTGTGCTGTGCCTCTCGATGGTCGCCAGCGGCCATGTGCGCGAGTGCGAGCAGGGGCATGAACATCGAGGTCGGGAAGAGCACGCCGTCGTTCAGCAGTCCCTCGCACACGGCGCTCAGGATGGCTGCGGCCGTCTCGGGATCACCTGCGTCGAGGATCGTGAGGGCCTCGACGCATCCCAGCAGGGCGCCGACCATCGAGTCGGCGAGCTTCTCACCGAGTGCGTCCTGCACCTCGGCACGGATGCCGTCGGCGGCCTCCGAGTCCCGACTCTGGACCTCGATCCAATACAGCAGTGTTGCGGGCGACGCGACGGTCATCGGCTCGCCGAGTTCCAGTGCGCCATCGAGCGCTTTGCGCAGCCGTCTCCTCGCCTCCACCCAGTCGCCCTGCCGCCAGGCGGCAGTGCCGTGGAGGAGGTCGTTGTAGCTGAGGAAGAGCCGGTTTCCGATCGAGGACGCGAGTCGCTCGACCTCGATGCTGCCGGCGATCGCCTCCGGCCAACGGTCCCGGTAGTAGTCGCTGTAGGCGGCCTTCTGCAGGGAGTCGATCTGGCACCACAGGTCGCCTTGCGCTTTGGCAACCGCGGCGGCTTCGAGGAGCGTGGGCTGGGCACCGGCCGGGTCGCTCCACTGTCGGATCGTCGCGAGGCTGTCCATGCACCGGGCGGTCGTGCGGAGGTCGCCGACCGTCTCGGCAAGCTCGAGCGCGGCCTCGGCGCGTCCGATGCAGAACTCGTTGTCGTTTGTGTAGATCGCTTGGTAGGCGGAGGCCCACAGGACTGCGGCACGCAGCTGGTCCGGCGCGGTCTGGCCTTCCGTCAACGCGCGGTCGAACCAGGCTTGCGCCTCGCGACCGTGTCCGCGGGCGTGCCAGTAGTGCCCGAGAGCCGACACCAGTCGCAGCAGGTGGTCCTGGGCGAAGGTGGACGATGCCCACTCGAGCGCGGTGCGCATCTCGTCGTGCTCGACGTCGAGCCGTTCGAGCCATGTGACCTCGTCGTGGCCGAGTAGGCCGTGTTCTGACAGCTCCGCGGTGTCGAGGAAGTAGGCGAGATGGCGATCGCGCGTGGCGGTGTCGCCGCCAGCACGGAGGCGCGCGCGTCCATAGGCCTTGACGGTCTCGAGATAGCGGTAGCGAGCGGGCGTGTGCTCATCGAGGAGTTGCACGAGCGATCGATCGACGAGTGCGGCGAGCGCCTCTCGAACCGATGCTGCGGTGTTGCCGCTGACTGCGATAGCGGCCTCCGCGCTGAACGGAGCTGAGAAGACCGACAGCGCGGAGAACACCTGTTGCTCGACGTCGGTGAGCAGGTCGTAGCTCCAGTCGACTGACGCCTCGAGCGTCCGCTGCCGAGGCAGGAGCGCCCGGCCACCGCCGGTGAGGAGCTGGAAGCAGTTGTCGAGCCCGTCCACGATGTCGTCGAGCGTCATCGTGCGCACGCGTGCCGTGGCCAGCTCGATCGCTAGGGGAATCCCGTCGACGTGCTCGCAGATCGTGGCGATCGCCATCGTGTTCGTAGGCGAGAGCGTGAACCCTGGAAAAGGATAGACGTAACTGAACGAAGGACGAC
>CAVSDE010000005.1:0-256161 GCA_963726695.1 uncultured Acidimicrobiales bacterium | reverse complement strand
CTCGGACCTCGCCCAATCTGCGATCGCCTGAAGCTCGGCGACCTGCCGCGCGTCGACTGTCTTCGCCGCTGGCCTCGGCGCCGATTCGGCGCTGACGTTGACGGCGCCGGCGCACAAGATGCTCGCGATCGCGGCAACTGCGGCGACGATGCCGACGGTCGGACGGATGGATTTGGCTGTAGTGGTGTTCGTCATGCCACGAGGGGACCGCGAGCACCTGAACGGTCGTGGCTCACCCCACTTGACGTGCGGCTTCAGGTCGTTAAGTTCGCTGTAGGTGGGGGTGAGTTCGATGGTTGGCGTGTGATGGAGTTCCGGATCCTGGGGCCGCTCGAGGTCCGATCCGACGGCGAGCCCGTCGACCTCGGGCCGCCGAAGCAGCGCGCGTTGCTCGCCTTGCTGCTGCTGCACCTCGACCGAGTGGTCCCCACCGAGCGGATCCTCGAGGAGGCTGCTGGGGAGACGATGCCTCGGGCAAGGAGAAGGCGCTGTGGGTGCACATCTCCCGTCTGCGCTCGGCTCTCGAACCCCATCGGGCCGAGCGGGGCAGAGCAGCGTGCTCGTCACTCGAGATCACGGCTACTCGATCCGAGCGGATCCCGCCGCGCTCGACGCCCATGCGTTCGAGTCGGCCCTCACCGAGGCGAGGAAGCTCCTGACGACGGATCCCGCGGCCGCATCGCAGACCTTGCGAGGCGCCCTCGCGGTCTGGCGAGGATCGGCGCTGCAGGACTTCTCCTACGAAGAGTTCGCGAGGACCGAGACCTTGCGCCTCGAGGAGCTGCGCTTCGAAGCGATCGAGACGCGGAGTCGAGGCCGACCTGCGGCGCGGGCAGGGGCCCGAGCTCATCGGCGAGCTCACGATGCTCGTCGACCAGAGCCCGCTACGGGAGCGGCCGGTGATCCAACTCATGCGTGCCCTGTACCGGGCGGGTCGGCAGGCCGAGGCCCTTCGCGCGGTGCGAGCGGTATCGCTCCCGGATCGGCGAGGAGCTCGGCCTCGAGCCGTCCCCGGAGCCTGCGGCGCCTCGAAGAGCAGATCCTGCTGCACGACCAGCGCCTCGCTCCGTTCGCGCCCCCGACCGCGACGAGGGCGGTGACGAGCCCGTTCAAGGGCCTCCACACATTCCAAGAGGCGGACGCCGGCGACTTCTTCGGACGGGATCGGCTCGTGGCGGACGTGATCTCGCGGCTCGGTGGCGGCGCCCGCCTTGTCGCTCTCGTCGGCCCGAGTGGATCCGGCAAGTCGAGCGTCGCTCGGGCTGGTGTGGTGCCCGCGCTCCGGAAGGGATCGCTTTCCGGGTCGGAGCACTGGCTCGTCGGTTCGATGGTTCCAGGCGCGCATCCGATGGCCGAACTCGAGGCGGCGCTGCTTCGATCGACGCTCGACGCGCCGAGCAGCCTCGACGCGCAGCTCGCCGACCCCGAGCTCGGGTTGCTCCGAGCGACGCTCCGCTTGCTGCCACAAGAGGGCTCGCGACTGGTGCTCGTCATCGATCAGTTCGAAGAGTTGTTCTCTCTCGTCGCTGACGAGGGGGAGCGCCAACGCTTCCTCGCGAACCTCATCGCGGCCATCGACGATCCGCAGGGCCGCGTCCTCACGGTGATCACACTCCGAGCAGACGCGTACCACCACCCACTCGCCTATGGGACCTTCGCAGAGCGGCTCGGCCCTGGCGTGGTGAACGTCCTCCCCTTGACCACGGACGAGCTCGAGGAGGCTGCCGTCGAGCCAGCCTCGCGACGAGGAGTCACGTGTGAGCCGGCCTTGATTGCAGAGCTGTTGAGTGACGTCCTCGGCGAACCGGGCGCGCTCCCGATCTTCGAGTACGCCCTCACCGAGCTCTTCGACACTCGCGACGACGACCGCCTGACCGTCGCGTTCGTACCGGGCGATGGGGGGCGCACGGGGTGCTCAGCCGTCGCGCCGACGATGTGTACCACTCCATGACCCTGGACGAACAGGAGGCGACACGACAGCTGTTCCTCCGGCTGGTCGCGATCACCGAGCAGGAGACGTGGAGTCGCCGGCGGGTGCCGGCGTCGGAGATCGTCGCGATCGACGTCGATGTCGTGACGATGGAATCGGTGATCGACCAGCTGGGACGGCAGCGCTTCCTGGCCTTCGACCGTGACCACGCGACGGCGTGCCGACGGTCGAGGTGGCTCACGAGGCGCTGCTGACCGAGTGGGAGAGGCTCCGAGGCTGGATCGAGACTGGGCGCGCCGACATCGATCGCCGAGCCACGCTCGACTCGGCACTGACGGAGTGGAGCCGATCGGGCTGCGACCACGACTATCTCCTGAGCGGGAAGCGTCTCGCCGAGTATGAGCTCTGGCGCGACTACACCGGGCTGCGACTCACGACATCGGAGCGCGAGTACCTGGATGCCTCGCTGCACCACCGCGACGTGGACCTTTCTGCAGAGAGAGCGCGCGCCTCCCGGGAGGCGAGCCTGGCTCGTCGAGCGTGTTACGGCTGGGTCGCGCTCGTCGGCGTCTTGGCTGCGTTGGGGATCATCGGCGCGGCGATCGTCGTCGCGGGAGGCACTAGACGACCAACGATCGCGTCTGCTCATCACCGGCGACGGGAGCCACATCGAGGAGCTCTTGGTCGAGGGGTTCGACCGGGCTGCGCGCGACTTCGACTTCGAACCGGTCGTGCTCCAGCCTCCGTTCACGGATCTCGACGCCCAGGTCGCCACGCTCGCCGCATCCCGGCCCGACTTGGTGATCTTCTGGCAGGACGCCTTCTACAAGAGCTATGTCGAGAACTCGGAGAAGTACCCGGACACGACGTGGGCGTATCTCGGTGAGGGAGGCGCCGTGCCCATGGCCACTCACGAGGCCGCGTTCCTCGCCGGCGCCGCGGCGGCATTGACGACGAAGACCGGGATCGTGGGATACGTCGGAGGGTTCCAGTATGGCGAGACCGAGAGTTCTCGCGCGCGGGGTTACGAGGCCGGGGTGCACGAGATCGATCCGACGATCGAGATCATCGCCGAGTACACGTCACTCGACACAACCAGTGCGTTTGGCGACCAGGGTCTCGCGCACGATGCGGCGACCCGCATGTACCAGCGCGGCGCAGATGTCGTGATGCACGCCGCCGGTCAGGCTGGCCTGGGAGTGTTCGCCGCGGCCGAGGAGCAGTCCGTCGCCCTCGATCAGCATTTGTGGGCTATCGGGGCCGACTCCGACGAGTTCTATGACGTGCCCGAGGCGCAGCAGTCTCACGTGCTGACCTCGGTGATCAAGCGGGAGGACGACGGCGTCTACGGGCTGATCCATGACTACCTCGACGGTGGACTCGAGTCCGTCCCTCGAGAGCTCACGCTCGCCGACGGCGGGGTGAACTACTCGACGACCGGCGACAACCTCTCCGTGGAGACGATTGCGAAGCTCGAAGCGCTTCGCGCCGAGATCGTGTCAGGGAAGCGCTCCGTGCCGCGGACACCGAGCGGGCCGCTCCCGCCCCCGTCGTCGGTGACCGTGACTCAGAACGCGACGGTCACCTTCGACGGCACGGAGTGCCGCTATGACGGCCCGACAGACCTCGTCTCCGGCGACGTCCTGCACGTTCGGTTCACCAACGTGTCCGACATCGGCGCCCGCTTCGCGGTGTGGACGCAAGACGCCCTTAACGTGATCGAGGTGCCGCGCGGATCCGGGAACGACGAACGAAGGGTATGGGCGCTTCCCTGCCGGTGATCAGCAGGCGTGGTGCCTCGCTGAGCCGGGCGCAGTACGCCGCGCCCGGACCCATCTTCAGGGTGACGATGATGCTCAGAAGATGATGATGGTGGTCGTCGTGGCCTTGGGCACCGTGGTCGTCGTCGCCGGCGGGATGCACCGGAGGAGGGTGCCCGAGCCAGTCGTGCGGGTGACGTTGCCTTCGTCGTCGGTCGCCGTGATCAGCACCGCGATCACTGCGCTCGTGGCCTTGTCGCCCGGTGGGAATGCGCCCGAGAACGGCCCGACTGTGCCCGAGTACACCTCGTCGACGTTCGACAGGGGGCCGCTCTCGCTCAGCCCCTTGACAGTCGCCGCGTAGGTCACGGACTGCACCCCGCTCGGGTCGGTGACGCTCACCGACAGCTGCGCGATCGTCGTTCCTGGCGCGCACACGGTCGCCACGTCCGGCCCGTTCGGCTCGGTGATCGTCGGCGGCTTGAGGCGGACAGGCCCGATGTCGGGGCCATCCGTGTCGGCGGTGGTCGTGGTCTTCGGCACCGTCGTTGCCGTCGTCGCCGGGGTCGTGGTGACGGTCGGTCGAATCGTCGGGCGGGGAGTCGTCGTCCGACCGTTGGTCCTCGCGACCGTCGTGGTCGCGCCCGCGGCCGTCGTCGCGACAGCGGTGGTCTCGACGGCAGTCGTGTTCGTCGTCTCGGTCGTGACGACAGTCGTCGGAGCCGTCGAGGTGCAATCGGGACCGTCGAAGGCGGGGTCGCTGACACTTGGCAGGCCGAAGATGTCACGAGTCGTGACGCCGGACGCGGCGTCGATGTCGGCGGCGACCGCCCACCCGTTCGTGCCACCAGGCGCGGACAGCTCGCGGAACTCGCCGAGGCTCCCGGAGTAGACGGCGGTGACGTGCACGGTGGTGCCCGCGGGGATGTCGCCCGAGCGGGCGCCTCCCGGGCAGAGCAGAAGCGGCACACCTGCGCTCAGCCGGTAGGACTGCAGGCTGAAGTCGCACCAGCTGAGCGTCGACGCGATCGCGGCCACGATCAGCACGGCGGCAGCCACGATCCCGACGTCGCCGTACCACCGCGGGTGGTGCGGTGGGGATTCGGTGACGTAGGGCTCGACGCCGCTCACAACGGTGGCATCGTATGGGCGACCTCGAGGGGGCTGGTCTCATGGAGCTGTACGACGCGCTGCTCACGACGCGTGCGATGCGGAGGTACGCGAACGAACCGGTGACCGACGAGGAGGTCTTGCACTGCCTCCAGGCCGCGCAGCAGGCGCCGAGCGGAGGCAACCTGCAGCCGTGGCAGTACCTCGTCGTCACCGATCCCTCCCTGCGGGCGGAGGTCGGCGCGTTGTACCGCGCGGCATACGACCGGTACGAGCGCACGCTGCTCGCGATGACCCCGCGCTTTCGCACGCCTGAGGACGAGACGTCGTGGCGTCGCACCGCTGAGGCGTCCCGTCATCTCGCCGATCACTTCGGAGAGGCACCGGCGATGGTCGCGTTCCTGATGCCGGTCATCGACTGGACCCCGAGCGACGACGAGGGTCCGATGGACATCGGCCCCCTCTACGCATCGGTGTATCCGGCGGTGCAGAACTTCATGCTCGCGGCTCGGGGCCTCGGCATCGGCACCGCGCTGACCACGGTCGTGCGCATCCACCACGACGAGCTGCGCGAGCTGCTGGGTGTGCCCGACACGATGGAGGTGGCGGCGATCGTGCCCATGGGGCGCCCCACTGGCCGGTTCGGCGTCGCCCGCCGCAAGCCCGTGCACGCCGTGACCCACTGGGATCGGTTCGGCACGAAGAGGTCAGTCTGAGAAAGGATGAGGCATGGCGATCACGAGCATCTCCGACCTTGCCCGCGTGCACGGCGCCGAGCGCCCTGACCACATCGCGCTCGAGGGCAGGCGATCGGGTCGTCACGTACCGCGAGCTCGACGACCGCACCACTCGTGTGGCGAACGGGCTGCAGGCCGAAGGCGTGGACGAGCAGGACCGTGTCGCGATCCTCGACAAGAACGCACCGGAGTACTTCGACGTCCTGATCGGCGCGGCCAAGGCCAACGCCGTGGATGTCGCCGTCAACTGGCGGCTCGCTCCGCCCGAAGTTGCCTACATCGTCAACGACTCGCAGGCGAAGGTGCTCGTCGTCGGCGAGGAGTTCGTCCCCGTGCTCGACGCGATCGAGGGCGAGCTCACCACTGTCAAGAAGATCGTGATCGTGGGCTCGCATCCGCGGCACGAGTCGTTCGAGGACTGGATCGCGCGTCAGGACGCGAGTGATCCCGGCCTTCAGGCCGGTCCCGATGACGTCGCGCTCCAGTTCTACTCATCGGGTACGACGGGACTCCCGAAGGGCGTCATGCTGACGAACCCGAACCTGTTCACCGCGATGGAGGGACTCAGCCGTCGCCTCGGCTTCCGGCCCGACTCGGTGAACATGGTCGCGATGCCGCTGTTCCACATCGGCGGCGGAGGCTGGGCGTGCGTCGGGCTGACCGCCGGATGCGAGGACGTGATCGTCCGGGAGATCGATCCTGCGGCCATCGCGAAGGTGATCGAGGAGCGCAAGGTCACGCACGCCTTCCTGGTGCCCGCGGTCTTGCAGTTCATGTGCATGATGCCGGGCGTCGAGGACGTCGACTTCTCCGCGCTCGAGCTGATGGCGTACGGCGCGTCGCCGATCTCCACACAGGTCCTGGTCGACTCGCTGCGCGTGTTCGGGTGTGGCTTCGTGCAGCTGTACGGCCTGACCGAGACGACTGGCGCGGTCACCGGCCTGTTCCCCGCGGACCACGATCCGGGCGGCCCGCTCGCGCACCGCCTGAGGTCGGCCGGCAAGCCCCTCGACGGCGTCGAGATCCGCATCGTCGATGCCGCCTCGGGTGCAGACGCAGAGGTCGGTGACGTGGGCGAGATCTGGGTGCGGACGGTGCAGAACATGAAGGGCTACTGGAACCTGCCCGAGGAGACGGCGAAGACGATCCTCGACGATGGCTGGCTGCGCAGCGGCGACGCCGGTTACTTCGACGCGGACGGCTTCCTGTACATCCACGACCGGGTGAAAGACATGATCGTGTCAGGCGGCGAGAACATCTATCCCGCCGAGATCGAGAACGTGCTCATGGCCCACCCCGCGGTCGCCGACGCCGCGGTGATCGGCGTGCCGTCGGATCGATGGGGCGAGACTCCGAAGGCGCTGATCGTGCGCGCTGCGGGCAGCGATCCGACCGAGCAAGAGCTCATCGACTTCTGTCGAGAGCGGCTCGCGAAGTTCAAGTGCCCGACGTCGGTCGACTGGATCGACGTGCTGCCCCGCAACCCCTCAGGCAAGATCTTGAAGAAGGACCTGCGCGGCCCCTATTGGCAGGGCCGCGACCGCTTCGTGTCGTAACGGGCCGCTACCCGCGGCGTCGGTCGCGCACGACGTACGCCAGGATGAGCGAGGCCGGGAAGAACAGCAGGCTCAGCAGGAAGAAGAGGATGAAGCTGTGGCCCTTCCGGCCTGCGACGCGCGCCGGCCAGAAGGCGATCGCGATCCAGATGATCAGCCCGATGATGCCGCCGATCCACCAACCCATGAGATGCTCCCTCAGTCCTCGCGCGGGTGCCGCGCGGCGCCATCATGGGTGTTCGACGGTCCCTGCGCAATCCGGAGCGCGGGTGCATCGTCAGCGAGCCACTGTGGCGACGAAGGCGCTCCAGAGCGGATGGGGCCGTCCGGGAGCGCTCGTGCGCTGGGGCTGGTAGAGGGTGCCGACGAAGAACGGGTGGTCCGCGCGTTCGACCGCGCGGACCTCTCCGGTGTCATCGATCGCGCCGATGCGCATGCCCGCAGACGTCGCGACATGGCCGAAGTCGGGGGAGAGCCCGTAGCTGCAGTGCGTCCGCTCCACCCGGCGGCGCTCGCCACCATGGATGGCGGCGAGCCTCGTGTCCGGGGTGATCGAGATCTCGATCTGGGACTCGGTCAAGGAGCACGCGAGCAGGCTCACGACCTCGACACCGCCCGAGCCGTACTCGGCGTGGCTCGCCGCATCGATGCCGAGGAGGGTGCGCGCATGCTCGACCAGCATGTGTTGGAACCCCCCTCAGGTGCCGACGAGCGGGAGTCCCTTTCACGCGCCGTCCGGATCACTGCCTCAGCCGCACGCGGGTCGCGGTAGGGACTTCCGGGGCCGATGACGACGCCGCGCCCGAGATCGCCGATCGAATCGGTCGGCACGAGTCTCACGGTCACGTCTTTGCTCGTCGCGGCGATCGCGTGATCGAGAGCGTCGATCGTGTAGCGGTGCGAGTCGTTTTCCTCGGGGAGGTCCATGAGGACCGTGATCACACGACTCATGGAACCCGGACCGTACCGGCTACCCGGTGGTGGCGGTCGAGCAATTGAGGTCGGCCAGGATGCCTTCCCACGCGTCGCGGAAGGACGTGCGGGCGGTCTCGATCTGCTGGCCGGCCTCCTGCAGCGTGCTCGCGTCCTTCACTCCGGCGAGGTCGCTCTTGAACTGGTCGAAGGCGTCCTTGAGGTCGGACTTCACCTGGTCAGAGAGCGCTGACTTCGAGGTCGCGATCGCGTCGACCTGCGACTGGATCTCGGCGATCTTGTCCTTCACGTCCGAGACCGACGTGGTCTTCAGGTCGATGTCCTGCCCCGCGATGCCCTGCACCGTGGAGTTCAGGGCAGCGACGTCGGAGCAGAGCTGATCGGCGGAATTCGACACCGAGCTGCCGCTGTCGTCGCCGCACGCGGCGAACATCAGCGTCCCGAGTGACGTCGCGAGCACGAGAAGGGCGATCGATCGCTTCATGGCGGCGAGCCTAGGGACATCAGGGCGGTGTCGCCTGCCAGGCGTGCACGGCGGTGATCTTGAGGACGATGACGTCGTCGATGCCGCCGTTTGCGTACTGCACGTGCTTGGCGGCGAGGAGCGCGCGCAGAGAAATGCGAGTCGCGTCCTCCGAGGTGATGTGCTCGAGCGAGACGCGCACCCACCACAACGCGCTCCAGTCGTCGGCGTCCCAATGTTCGACGAGCAAAGTCGCTCGGGGGTCGGCCTCGAGGTTGCGCAGGCGGGTGAGGCGGGTCGACCGCTTCGCCTTCACCGTGTCGATGGGGATGCCGACGAGGTCTCCGGCCACCACGAAGCAGACAGGCACGCTGTCGATGGCCCGTGTGGGGTTGAGCGTGCTGAGCACGCCGTGGTCGGTCTGCTCCCAACCACTCGGCTCGTCGCTCATGGCACCATCGTCGCGTGCGCGAAGAAGTCGGTTGGATCCTGCTGCCCGATGGGCGTCGCCTCCACTCCCGGGTCTGGCGTCCGGATGCCGATGAGCCGGTCGGCACCGTGCTCAGCTACGACCCCTATCCCAACCAGTGGCTCACGCGTCTCGCCGACGCGCCGCACGGTGTGGCGCTGGCTGACGCGGGCATCGCCTATGCCCGCGTGGCGATCGCAGGCAGCGGCGACTCCGACGGCCTTCTTCGCGACGAGTACCTCGGGCTCGAGCTGCAAGACGGCGCCGACGTGATCGCGTGGCTCGCTGCCCAGCCTTGGTGCAACGGCAAGGTGGGGTTGAGGGGGCTGTCGTGGGGCGGCTTCAACGCGCTGCAGATCGCGGCATTGCGGCCTCCGTCGCTCGCGGCCGTCATCACTGCGTGCTCGACCGACGATCGGTACTCGACCGACGTCCACTACATGGGCGGGAACGTGCTCGGCTACGACATGCAGCTGTGGGCGACCTGGGCGCACCTCTTCTTCGTCGCCCCGCCGGATCCCGACATCGTCGGCGACGCGTGGCGATCGCGGTGGCTCGAGCGGCTGGAGTCGATCGAACCCGTCATCGCGACGTGGCTCTCTCATCAGACTCGAGACGACTACTGGTTGCACGGCTCCGTCGGCGTCGACCCGCACGCGATCACGGCACCGGTGTTGATGGTCGGCGGATGGGAGGACGGCTACCGCGACGCGATCGTGCGCTTCCTCGCGGCCAGGCCGGAGGGCACGTGGGCGATCGTCGGGCCTTGGGGCCACGGATGGCCGCATCGCGTGCTGCCGGGACCCCACCTCGATTGGGTGGCGCGCGAGGTGCGGTGGTGGCACCACTGGTTGCACGGCGCCGACAACGGTGTCGAGCGTGATGTCGCGGTCGAGGCGTTCGTGCAGGACTCGCGCCGGCCAGACGAACAGCTGCTGAGCAGATCCGGGAGATGGGTGTCGTTCGACGCTCGTGAGCTCGAGGCCAGCCAGGTCGAGCTCGCCGCCCCGGCCGCGGCAGCGCTGCTTTCCGTTCGGCGCCAGGCGGCCCAGGGCATGCACGCTCCTGTGTGGTGTCCGGACGGAGACCGATCGGACTTCGCTCTCGACCAGCGCTTCGAGGACGCGGCATCGGTCGTGATCGAGTGGCCGATGACGGCGGACTTGGCGATCCTCGGGCGGGCGATCGCTCGATTGCGTGTGTCCGTCGACCAGGACGAGGCAGCGGTCGCGGTGCGGCTCTGCGACGTGGCTGCCGACGGAGCGTCCACGCTGATCGCGATGGGAGCGTCGCGCGTCCGTGGCACCGGCGATGTCGATGTCGACGTCTCGATGCGCGCGAACGGCTACGTCGTTCCCGCCGGGCACATGCTCCGCCTCGCGGTCACCCCCGGGTACTGGCCGATGCTGTGGCCCGGCCCGCGCGCAGCGAGTCTCGTCCTCGACCCGGCCCACTGCTCGGTCGTGTTACCGGTGCTCTCGCCCACCGCCACGATGACTTCGGTGGTACCGCGAGAGCGACCTGATCGCCGTCCCCCAGCGGCTCCTGGGCGATGGTCTTCGCAGGTCTTCGGCAGCGATGAGGTGCGGATGGAGCGGGTCACCGACTCGGGCGTCGTGACGCTCGACGATGGCTCGTGGTGGCGGGTTCGCGGCCGCACCACGTGGTCGACGGACGCCGACCCACTGCAGTCGACGACCACCACCACCGCCGTGATGGAACGGGGTCGCGGCGACTGGCACGCTCGCTGGGAGGCGGCGAGCACCATGACCGCCGACGAGGAGTGGTTCCATGTCACGGTCGAGGTGGCAGCCTCGACGGACGACGACACGGTCTTCGAGAGGAGCTTCGGGTATGACATCGCCCGCGATCACTGCTGAGACCGTCGAGCTGCTGCAGACGCTCATCCGCAACGCCTGCGTCAACGACGGCACGCCGAGCTCGGGCTTCGAGCATCGGAACGCGGGCACCATCAAGAGCTTCCTCGGCGACGCCGGCTTCGACGTCGCCCTCTTCGAACCGACGGCTGGCCGCACCTCGCTCGTGGCCCGCATGGAAGGGTCAGACCCGCGTGTGCCGAGCCTGTGCCTGATGGGCCACACCGACGTCGTCCCGGTCAATCCCGAGGGATGGAGTCGCGACCCGTTCGGCGGTGAGCTCGTCGACGGAGAGGTCTGGGGCCGCGGCGCGATCGACATGCTGAACCTCACCGCGTCGATGGCGGTGGCGTTTCGGCAGCTGGCTCGCGAGGGCTTCCGCCCAAGGGGCGACCTCATCTACTTCGCGGTGGCAGACGAGGAGTCCGGCAGCGCTCATGGTGCGCGATGGATGGCCGACCACGAGCCCGACGCCATCCGAGCCGACTACGTGCTCACGGAGAACGGCGGGCTGCACTCGGGATCGGCGGAGGCGCCGTTCGTCGGCGTCAACGTGGGCGAGAAGGGTGTCGCGTGGCGGCGCCTGCGAGTGCGGGGCACGCCGGGCCACGGGTCGATGCCGTTCCGCAGCGACAACGCGCTCGTGAAGGCGGCGGCAGTCATCCAGCGTCTTGCCGACTACCGCCCACAGCCCCGCTTCCACGAGCTGTGGCGCCAGCGTGTGGAGACGCTCGGCGTCGGCGACGACTTGGCCGCGCTGCTGCTCGATCCCGCAGAGATCGACGCGGTGCTCGCGTCGCTGCCGAGTGCGGGCGCCGCGGCGCATCTGCACGCGTGCACGCACACGACGTTCTCGGCGAACGCGACGCGCGGCCAAGGGAAGACAAACGTGATCCCCGACTGCGTCGACATCGAAGTCGACATCCGCACGCTGCCCGGTGAAGGCGCAGCCGAGGTGCAAGCTCATCTCGACGCGGCGCTCGGCGATCTCGCCGGGCAGGTGGAGGTCGAGGTGCTGATGAACGACCCCGCGAGCATCAGCGCGGCCGACACGCCGCTGTGGGACAGCCTGCAGCGCGCGGTCGCCCGGCCGTTCCCGACCGCGCGCCTCACGCCCCAGTTCATCGTCGGGTTCACCGACGCTCGGGTGTACCGCCAGATGGGCGCGGTCGCATACGGAGCCGGGCTCATGAGCCCCACCGTCGACCCTGGCGAGTTCGGCAGTCGCTTCCACGGCAACGACGAGCGGGTCGACGTCGAGTCCCTCGCGCTGACGACGAACCTCTGGCTCGATGTCGCGCGCGACCTCCTAGGTTGACGTCCATGAGCGATCGCGAGCAGTTCGTCCGGCCGCCGAGCGCGGAGTCGGTGGGGGAGGCGCCCGGCCGGAGCCGGCTCGAAGGGCGCCGCGTGCTGGTCGTCGGCGGCGGTCAGCGAGTCGTCGATGCAGCCACCGATCCGATCGGGAACGGCCGCGCGATCTCGTTGCTGTGTGGTCGTGAGGGAGCCCACGTCGCGGTCGCCGACCGCAACGAGGACAGCGCCCAGGACACGGTCGAGATGATCCGCAAAGAAGGCGGCCGTGCGTTCGCGATCAGCGCAGACATCACCGACGAGGAGCACGTCGCGCGCATGATCGAGGAAGCGCGCATCGGCCTCGACGGGCTCGACGGCCTGGTGCTGAACGTGGGCATCGGTGCCGGCGCGCTCGGCCTCGGCGGGGTGAAGGTCGACGACTGGGACGCGACGTTGGCCACCAACCTGCGCGGCCCGATGCTGTGCTGTCGCCAAGCGCTTCCGGTCATGGCGGACGGCGCGTCGATCGTGTTCATCTCGTCGATCGCGGGCATCACGTCCGGGTCGCGGCTGCCCGCCTACGACGCGTCGAAGGCGGCGCTCGGAGGCCTCATGCGCCACGTGGCGCGAGAGGGCGCGTCGCACGGCATCCGAGCCAATGTCGTGGCCCCCGGTCTCGTCGACACCCCGCTCGGTCGGCTCGCGAGCGTGGGCCGACCTTCACGCGCAGCGGCCCGCACACCGTTCGGGCGACAGGCGACGGGGTGGGAGATCGCGTACGCCGTCCTCTTCTTCGTGTCCGACGAGAGCGTGTACGTGACCGGTCAGACGCTCGCCGTCGACAGCGGCCTCACGGGCCTGTGACGAGCTCGCTGGCCGGCACGACACCCATCCGACCGGCCTGGTAGTCCTCGAGCGCCTGCACGATCTCGGCGCGGGTGTTCATGAGGAACGGGCCGTAGTGAGCGATCGGCTCGCGGAGCGGCACCCCTCCGAGCAGCAGCACCTCGAAGCTCGGCGAGTCGTCGGGCTGCGCAGTCGCCGCTTCGAGCGTGATCACGTCACCCGCACCGAAGACCACGAGCTCGTGCTCGGTCAGTGGCCGACGCTCCGATCCGGCGAAGCCGCGGCCGCTCAGGACGTACGCCATGGCGGTGTGGGCCGGGTTCCACGGCACCTCGAGCTGCGCGCCGGCGCTCACCGTCGCGTGCGCGTAGGCGATCGGCGTGTGCGTCACGCCGGGACCGTGGTGGCCATCGAGGTCACCGGCGATCAGGCGCACCAGGGTGCCGCCGTCGGGCGACGAGAGCAACGTCAGCCGATCGCTCGTGATCGCCTGGTAGCGAGGCGGCGAGAACTTGAGCGCAGCGGGCAAGTTGACCCAGAGCTGCACACCGTGCGTGCGACCGCCGGATCGCAGGAAGGCCTCGGTCGGCACCTCGTCGTGGAGGATGCCGGATCCCGCGGTCATCCATTGGGTGTCGCCTTCCCCGATGACCCCGCCGCCACCGTTCGAGTCGTGATGCGAGACGACGCCGTCGATCACGTAGGTCACGGTCTCGAATCCCCGATGCGGATGCCACGGCGCACCTACCGCTTCGTTGGGCGCGTAGTCCACGGGACCGAGCTGGTCGAGGAGGAAGAAGGGATCGGCGAGGTGGGGGTCGATGCCACCGGGGAAGGGACGCCACACGGAGAATCCGGCGCCCTCGACGGTGTGTTGAGCGGCCACGACTCGCTCGACAGGACGGCGCACGGAGGTCGCCTCGGGGACGCGGAGTCGGGGGAGCACGAGCGGGTTGTCAACGGTGACTGCGGGCATGCCGCCGACAACATCGTTGACGTTTCAACTATTCCTCGAGGATTACCCTCGCGAGCGCATGCATGACCATGGACACGCGGTCGACTGGGCCGCAATCGTCGGGCCCATGGCGGCTCGCCAACGACTCGAGGTGCCGCAGCAGCGTCTGCTGCTCGGGTGGCTCGCGGTGAAGTCCGGTGCGACGGTCGCCGACGTCGGATGTGGCGCCGGCGGGATGGTCGAGCTGCTCGCCGAGCAGGTCGGGCCGACCGGGATGGTGTTCGCGGTCGATGCCGAGGAGGCGATGCGGGCGGCGACGAGCGCGCTCGCCGAGTCGTGTGGCGTGTCGGGATGGGTGAAGGTGCTCGATGGCGACCTCGATCACCTGGATCTGAAGGCGATCCTCGGGCGTGAGGTCGACCTCGTGCACGCGAGCGCCGTCGTCCATCACCTCGCGGACGAGGTTGCCGGGCTTCGCCGTCTCGCGACTGCGTTGCGCCCGGGCGGCCGGCTCGTGGTCGTCGAGGGCGGGCTCGCGACGCGACATCTCCCCGCCGACTGCGGTGTCGGTCGCCCTGGGCTCGAGGAACGGATGATCGCGGTGCAGCAGCAGTGGTTCTGGTCGACCGTGCGACCGCCTGACCTGCATGCTCATCCCGACGGACCCTTCGGATGGAACGACAAGCTGCTCGCCGCCGGTTGCGTCGACGTCGAATCCCGGGCCTTCTTGCTCGACCTGCCTGCTCCGGTTCCGACCGCCGTCCGCGAGACCGTGCGGTCGCATTTCGTCGAGTGGCACACCCGGTTCGGCCATCTGCTCGAGGGGGAAGACAACGAGGCACTCGCGGTGTTGGTGGACGAGGACGATCCCCGCGGTGTGCTCCACCGATCCGACGTGTTCGTGCTCGGTGCCCGCACCGCCTTCGCAGGGAGGACAGACAGCTGATGCCCGATCACCGCGGCAAGGTGAAGGTCGAGTCGAGTCAGAAGCGCGTGCGTGCGTACCTCGGAGGCGAGCTCGTCTTCGACACGATCCATGCCTCCCTCGTGTGGGAGGTGCCTCAGTATCCGGCGTACTACGTCCCGATCGAGGACGTCAGTGCCGGCCTCGTCGCGACGGGCACCGTCACGCACTCGCCGAGTCGGGGTGATGCGCAGCACTTCACGGTGAAGACCGCGACCGCGGAGGCCGTCGATGCCGCGTGGCGCTATCCCGAATCGCCGCTCGAGTCGATCAGAGATCTCGTGCGGTTCGAGTGGCGGGCGCTCGATGCGTGGTTCGAGGAAGACGAGGAGGTCATCGTCCATCCCCGCGATCCGTACACGCGTGTCGACACCTTGGCGAGCAGCCGCCACGTGCGCGTCCTGATCGACGGGGAGGTCGTCGCCGACTCCCAGCGGCCTGTGCTCCTGTTCGAGACCGGGCTGCCCGTGCGGTACTACGTCCCGCAGACCGACCTCCGCACCGAGCTCTTCACCCCGACCGACAAGGCGACGCGCTGCCCGTACAAGGGCACCGCTCGCTATTGGTCCGTACGGATGGGCGACACCGTCCATCCGGACATCGCGTGGTCGTATGCCACACCGCTGCCCGAGAGCATCAAGGTCGCGGGCCTCGTCAGCTTCTACAACGAGAAGGTCGACATCGAGGTCGACGGCGAGATCCAGGAACGACCGCACACGCACTTCAGCTGAGCGCGCCATCGCGCTGTCGCATGCCTCAGACCATCAGGGGGAGGGTGCGAGGCGGTCGGTTAGCGTCGCGTCGTGGCGTCAGCCCGCGCGCTCGTCGCGCGTGACGAGGGGATCTTCGAGGTCATCAGGCGCCGAGGCGGACGCGTGACCGCGCCGACGCGCCTGGTCGTACAGGTCCTCGTCGAGACCGACAGCCATCTCACTGCGGACGATCTGATCGAAGCGATCGGGCGCCGGAAGGCGGGCATCGCGCCTTCGACGGTGTATCGGGTGTTGCAGCGCCTCGGCGAGATCGGCATCGTCGAGCACGTCCATCCCGGTGACGGCCCCGCGTTCTACCACTTGCGCGATGCCGGCCACGCCCACCTCGTCTGCCACCGGTGCAACGCGGTGATCGACATCGCCGACGGCGCCCTCGCTGGGCTTGGCGAAGAAGGTCGACGAGGCTCACGGCTTCGCCCTCGACACCCATCACGCGGCACTGCTCGGTCTGTGCGCCCGCTGTCGAGCGGAGTCCTGAGGCGCGCGTGGCGATCGACGCAGAGGCAGCGGCTGACGAGAAGCGTGACCGGGGCTTCTTGCCGATCCCCGACGTCCAGGCATGGCGATCGATCTACGCATCGCGAGGCGATGAGCCGCGACACCGCCGAGCCGCGGACGCAGTCCTCTTCGTCTTTGGTGCCGTCGGGCTGCTCGTCGCCAGCCTGATCGCCAACAGCGAGCTCGCCGGCGAGGCGACCGCGACCGATTCACTGCGATCGTTGCTCGACTGGCTCGATGCGCTCTGGCGGGTCGCGTACGTGCTCGCTCCGGTGTTCGCTCTCGCGTTGATCGTGATCGCGTTCGCGACCAAGCGGCGGGCGCTCGGGCTCACTCTCCTCGTCGCCCTCGGTCTCGTGATCGGGGTGAGCGAGCTCGTCGACAAGGTGGTGAACGGCTCTTGGTCCGGACTGAAGCCGTTGCTCGTCTTCGGGGAAGCGACGTTCCCGCCCGTGCGGATCGCGGCGTGCGTCGCGGTGATCGCCACGGCACGGCCGGACCTCTCCCGGCCCGTGCGCCGGTTCGGCGGCGGGGTCGTCACTGTCGCCGCGCTTGCCGCAGTCGTCTTGGGCGAGAGCTCGCTCTCGGGCGCGCTCGCTGCCGCGTCGGTCGGCATCCTCGTCACGGCGTTCATCTACCTCGTCATCGGTTCTCACGCGGGCTTCCCGCCGGAGAGCCGAGTCCGCGCGAGCCTCGCCGAGCTCGGCCTGGCGGTCGGTGTGCTCGAGCCCTCCGAGGTGCAGATCGCGGGCGTGGCGATGTACGAGACCACGGACACCGCGGGCCGTCAGCTGCTCGTGAAGGTCTACGGCCGAGACGCTCGCGACTCTCAGCTCGTCGCGGCGGCTTTGGCGCATGATGTGGTACCGGGACGCGGGGCCTCAGATGGCGGCGAGCCGGCTCCGCCAAGTCGAGCACGAAGCGCTGTGCACGCTCGCCGCGGCAAGGGCGGGCGTCGCGACGCAAGACGTGATCTCCGTGGGTGCCGTGAGCAACGGCGATGCGCTGATCGTGTTCGAGAAGGCCCAAGGGCCGACCCTCGACGCGATGGATCCCGACTTGGTGACCGACGCGCTGCTCGGAGGTGCGTGGACATCGGTATCCCGTCTCCACGAAGCGCGGATCGCCCATGGCCGCATCGAGCTCGATGGGTTGGTGGCGAGCGAGGGGCGCGTGGTCATCACGGACCTCGCCCGAGCCCGGCTGGCTGCGCCGGAGGCCGACTGCGCGGTGGATGTCGCGGAGCTCCTCGTCGCGACTGCGGTGCGCGTCGGCCCAGACCGCGCGTTGACGGCGGCGCGCGTGAGCATCGGTGACGAGGCCATCTCAGCCGCGCTTCCTTACGTGCAGCCCGCCGCGCTCACACCCGAGCTCAGAGACGAGGCGCACGACGGGGGGCTGAAGGTCAGCGACTTCCGTGCCACCGCGGCCGACGCGCTCGAGGTCCCCCTCCCTCCGATCGCGGAGCTGCGACGGGTCACGATCAAGGGCCTCTTCTTCGTCGGCCTGACGGCGTTCGCGGCATGGCTGATCATCGGCCAGCTCGCGGACATCGGGCTCTCCACGATCATCAACGAGCTCCAGCAGGCGTCGTGGGAGTGGCTGTTGGTCGTGCTGATCCTCGGCCAGCTGCCGTTGGCGAGCCAGGCGCTGTCGCTCACCGGAGCCGTCCCTAGTCCGATCCCGTATGCCCCGACGGTGGCGCTCGAGTCGGGGATCAAATTCGTGAACCTCACGGTGCCGAGCTCGGCCGGCCGGATCGCGGTCAACATCCGCTACCTCCAGAAGCAGGGCCTCACCTCGACCTCAGCGGTGGCGGCGGGTGCGCTCGACGGCGTTGCCGGCACGATCGTCGAGGTCATCCTGCTGCTGATCATCCTGCCGTTCATGGATCTGAACCTCAGTGTCGATGCCGGTGGCGACGTGTCCGCGCTGGGCTGGATCGTCCTCGCGTTCCTGGTGGCCGTGGCGGCCGCCGTCGTCGTGTTGATCGTGAAGCGAGCCTGGCGAGAGAGGCTCGTGCAGGCGTTGAAGGGACGCGTTCGTGACCTTGAAGGACGTCCTCGTCGCGCCGGCGAAGCTCGTGCGGCTGTTCGGCGGCAACATCCTCACCGAGCTCGGATGGGCACTGTGCCTCTCGGCGTCGGCGCATGCGTACGGAGCCAACCTCGGGCTCGCGCAGGCGCTCGTGGTCAACATGCTCGCGAGCGTGTTCGCGTCGGTGATGCCGGTTCCCGGTGGCATCGGCGTGGCCGAGGCGAGCCTCGCCGCGGGGATGATGGTCTTCGGTGTGCCGCAGACCGAGGCTTACGCGGCAGCGCTCACGCATCGGCTCGCCACCTTCTACCTCCCTCCGATCTGGGGTTGGTTCTCGCTGCGTTACCTCACCCGCAAGGGATACCTGTGACGCAGGTCGACGCTCGCCTCAAGGGGATGGTCCTCATCCCCGGTGGCGAGTTCCGGATGGGCTCCGAGAGCTTCTATCCGGAGGAAGCGCCGGTGCACCGCGTCACGGTGGACGACCTCTGGATGGACGAGCACCCCGTGACTGTGGCTGAGTTCCGTCGTTTCGTGAAGGCGACAGGACACGTCACCGAGGCGGAGAAGACGCCGAACGCAGACGACTATCCCGATGCGGATCCCGATCTGCTCGTGCCGGGTTCGCTGGTGTTCTCCAACCCGGGTCGACCCGTGCCGCTCAACGACTGGACGCTCTGGTGGGCATGGGTGCCCGGCGCGAGCTGGCGCCATCCCGAGGGGCCGGAGAGCACCGTGAACGGTCGCGATCGGCATCCCGTCGTCCACATCGCCCATGCGGACGCGGTCGCCTATGCGGCGTGGGCGGGCAAGGAGCTGCCAACCGAAGCGCAGTGGGAGCACGCTGCTCGGGGCGGACTCGACGACGCGACGTTTCCCTGGGGCGACGATCCGACCCCGAAGGGCAAGCAGATGGCGAACACGTGGCAGGGCGACTTCCCGTGGCAGAACCTGCTGCTCGACGGCTACGCCGGCACCTCTCCGGTGAAGCACTACCCGCCGAACGGGTTCGGCCTCTACGACGTGGTGGGCAACGTGTGGGAGTGGACCACCGACTTCTTCACACCGCAACACACCGCGGACGCCGAAAAGACATGTTGTGTGCCGCACAACCCTCGCGTCACGTCCCCCGATGCCAGCTTCGCCCCCGGCCAGACGGATCCGCACCACGCTCGCCGTGTGATCAAGGGAGGATCACACCTGTGCGCACCGAGCTACTGCTTGCGGTATCGGCCCGCGGCTCGTCAGGGGGAGACAATCGACACCTCCACCGCGCACATCGGGTTCCGATGTGTGATTCACCCCGAGGGGGCGACGCATACGTCGTGACGGACGGGCTAGGTTCCGCACCAAACCCCCCGACTGAGGAGAGGCCATGGGAACTGTCTCCAAGCCGATCGGCCCGGTGTCATGCGCAGTCTTTGGTTTCCCCGGAAGCAACTTCAGCGGCGAGATAGCGCCTGCGCTCGCTGATCTGGTCGACAAGGGCATCATCCGCGTCCTCGACCTGGTGTTCGCGATGAAGGACAAGGAGGGGGACGTCGCTGTGCTCGAGCTCAACGAGCTCAATGACGAGCAGCGGGCGCCGTGGGTCGGCGTCACCGATGAGCCTTCGGGTTTGCTCACCGAGGACGACGTCGACGCGATTGCAGACGCTCTCGAGCCCGGCGATGCGGCCGCGCTGCTCATCTGGGAGGACGTGTGGGCCGGCCCCTTCGCCCAAGCCGTCCGAAACGCCGACGGCGAGCTGATCATGCTCGAGCGCATTCCCTACGACCTGGTCGTTGCCGCCCTCGAGTCGGACGACTGACGCACCCTCCTACAGAAAGAGGACAAGAGACATGATGAGACGAATGGGCCGCCGAAGTGTGGTCGGCACCGTGGCTCGCACGGCGGTGGTTGCCGGCACGGCGACCGCAGTGGTCGGCGCGACATCGCGTCACCAGGCCGGCAAGCAGCAGCAAGCTGCCGATGCGCAGGCGTATCAGCAGGACCAGCAGCAGGCAGAGATGCAGGCGATGGCGCAGCAGGCCGCCGCCGAGCAGGCGGCAATGCAAGCCGCTGCCGCGCCCCGCCGCCGCCCGCCGCACCCGCTGCTCCCGACCTCACCACCCAGCTGCAGCAGCTCGCCTCCCTCAAGGAGCAAGGCATCTTGAGCGAGGATGAATTCTCTGCTGCCAAAGCGAAGCTGCTGTCCGGCGGCTGATCAGACCCAGCCCTCAAGGGCGTCGGTGACGTCACTGAGCTGAAAGGCGGCACCGATGCCCTGGAGGAAGATCGGCACCATCGCGCTCGTCATCATCACGAGTCTCTTCGTGTTGGTGGCTTCGGTCGCGGTTTGGGGCAAGCGCACGCTCTTCGACACGACCCGCTTCACCGCGGTCGTCGCGTCCGTCGTGTCCGATCCTGCCGTCACGAACGCGATGGCGACCCGACTGACCGACAGCGTCTTCGACGCGGCGCAAGACAGCGGCGTCATCGCCGACAACACGCCCGATCAGCTGCAGCCACTGCTCCCCGTGCTGCGGGGCGCGTTGCGCGGGGTCGTGACCGAGCAGGTCGAGAAGTTCCTCGCTTCTGACACCGGCCAGCAGATCATGGTGCGCGCAGTGTCGCGATCCCACAGGGCTGCGATCCGCGTGCTCGAGGGTGAGAAGCCGGGCAACGCCGTGAACATCGACAACGGCGCGGTGGTGCTCAACCTCGTGCCCGCGGTGAACGCTGTGCTCGGCCGACTGCAGGACCGCGGGGTGCTGACGGGCAAGGACCTGCCGACCCTCGACGACTCGCAGTCTCCGCAACAGCAGATCAGCGCGCTCAGCAAGGCGCTCGGAGTCGACCTGAAGCCGACGTTCGGGCAGATCACGGTCTACGAGAACGCCAAGATCGACCACGCCGAGAGCTACGTAGCTCTGGCACAGAAGGTCGCCAAGCAGTTCAAGCGGCTCGTCGTGCTGATCGTGCTCGTCGCTCTGGTGCTGATCGCCGTCACGATCCTCGTGGCCTACGACCGCCGCCGCACGGTGATCATGTTGGGCATCGGCGTCGCTGTCCGCGGTGGTGCTCGCGCAGATCGCAGAGAAACGGCTCGTGCAGCGCATCCCGCTCTTGCTCACCGACGCGGACTCTCGGGCCGCGGCGGAGAGCGTCATCTCGGCCTTCACGCACAGTCTCGGCAACGTGAACATCGCGCTGTTCGTGATCGGTCTCCTCGCCGCGCTCATCGGCTTCATGGCCCGACCGGGAGGCGTCGATCTCAAGGGCCATCCCGAGGTCGCCCGCATCGCAATCGGCGCCCTCGCGCTCGGTGCGCTCTGGATCGCGGGCCTGCACCTGTGGTCGGTGATCCTCGTCGCCGTGTTCGTCGCGGTCGGATTCGCCGCGGTCGCCCGTGCCGAGCAGATCGAAAAGCCGAAGCCGCCCTCGCCTGACGCGGGAGGGGACGATCCAGCTCCGCCGCCGCCCGAGGCGCCGGTCAGCTCGACTTCGGTGCCGGCTTCTTCTTGACCGCAGCGATCTGCTCGCCGTCGAGCTGGCCGATGTCGACGCCGTTCTCGAAGTGGACCCAGTAACGCAGCCGGTTGAACCCGTTGACCAGCATCACCTTGCCGCGGGTGCCTGTCGGGACGTTCGGGAGGTCGACGATGGCCTCACACTTCCCCCCGACCTTGAGCTCGATCTGGCCGGTGACCGGATTGGCAAGCTTGTGTGGGGTCCAGCTCGGCATGACCGACGACGCTAGTCGGCGGCCAGCGAGGCCTCCGCTGAGCGCTGCATGCGCACGACGGCCTCCGCAGGCGACAGTGCGCCGCGCAGCGCGGCGTTGATCGACTCCCACGCCGCGTCCTCGATCGAGGGGAAGCGAGGCAGGGGCGGATAGGTGATCATCCCGTGGTCGATCGTGCTGCGGATGATGTCGAGGCGGCGGGCGTCCATGGAGTCCACCGGCTCCACCTGTGCAAAGGCCTGGACATGCGCGCACACCGATCCGCCGCGCAAGTCGAATGCGTGCGCATCGAACGAGGAGAGGCGCCGTACGAGATCGATCGCGGCGGGCACATCTCCACATGTCGAAGGGATCGCCCACGCGTGGCATCCCGAGTACGAGCGGAGCCCTCGCGGCCCTGACAGGTAGGGGAGCGGCACGAGATGCGGGTACGCCGGCGCACGCGCCGCAAAGCGTCGAATCCCCCAGGCCACGTCGCGGCCATGTCGACCTCGCCTCGGGCGAGCGCAGCGTCGACGTCGTCGTAGTGCCACGTCGGGAGCTGGGCCGGCGCCCTCGCCGCGAGCGCACACAGCGCGGCGACGGCATCCGTGCACAGCGGCGTGTCGAGCGTCGGTCGACCGGCGTCGTCGAAGAGGGCGCCGCCGTGGGAGGCGACATGCTCGAAGACGGTGCCGAACAGACCCGACTCGCGGCCGGTGAACCCGAACACCGCAGGGCTCGCCAGCAGCTCAGCCCATGTCGAGGGCGGATCGGGAAGTCGGTCGCGGCGGGCCCAGAGCACGCGGACGTCGACGTTGCGAGGGACGCACAGGAGCCCGCCCGCGAACGAGCACATCTCGACGGCGCGCGTGGCGAGGCCGCTCGCGAGCTCGGCCTCCAAGGGGCGCAGCCACTGCGCTTGCGACGGTGCGTACTTGGAATGCGTCGAGAGCACGTCGATTCGGGCTCCCGCCCCGAGCATCTCGGCCACGATCCGGTTGAGGGTGGGATGGTCGGCGTGCACGACGACCTCGGCGTCCTCGGGCAGCAGGGCATAGAGCGCGTCGTACATCGGGCCACCCACGAGCGCGACGCGCAGCGCCATTCGAAGCGTCCTTTCGTCGGCAGATAGCCTCGCCGCACACTGTCACCCAGGGGGGCGCCATGAAGCTCAGCATGCAGCTCAGCTACGCCGGAGGGTTCAAGGAGGCGGCGAAGCAAGTCGTCGACCTCGAGAAGGCCGGACTCGACGTGGTGTGGGTCGCTGAGGCATACACCTTCGACGCGATCAGCCAGATGGGGTACCTCGCCGCGATCACCGACCGGGTGCAGATCGGCTCGGGCATCATCAACGTCTTCTCCCGCACTCCCACGCTGCTCGGCATGACTGCCGCGGGACTCGACTTCGTGAGCGACGGCCGCTGCATCCTCGGGCTCGGGGCGTCGGGGCCGCAGGTCGTCGAGGGCTTCCACGGCGTGCCCTACGAGAAGCCGATGGCTCGCATCAAGGAGACGATCGAGGTCGTGCGTCGCGTCATCCGCCGCGAGGTCATCGACTTCCACGGACAGACGATCGACATCCCGCTCCCCGAAGGGGAAGGCACGGGCCTCGGCAAGCCGCTCAAGCTCATCAACCGTCCCGTGCGGCCCGCGGTGCCGATCTGGTGGGCGTCGCTCATGGGCAAGTCGGTCGCCGCGACCGCAGAGGTCGCGGATGGTTGGCTGCCGATCATGTACATCCCCGAGAAAGCCGACAGCGTGTGGGGCGACGACCTGCGTCGCGGCCTCGCCAAGCGGTCGCCCGATCTCGGCCCGCTCGAGATCTCCGCGGGCGGCATGCTCGCGATCGGCGATGACCTCCCCGTCGAGAAGATCCGCGACATGGGACGTCCGGGCACCGCGCTCTACGTCGGCGGCATGGGAGCGCGTGGCAAGAACTTCTACAACGACTTGGCCGTGCGCTACGGCTACGAGCAGGCAGCGAAGGAGATCCAGGACCTGTACCTCGACGGCAAGAAGGAAGAAGCTGCCGCGAAGGTGCCGGCCGACTGGTTGGAGAAGACGACGCTCGTCGGGCCCGCCGCGTACATCGCGGAGCGGGTCGCGGCATTCAAGGAGGCCGGAGTCACCGTGCTCAACGTGAACCCCGTCGGGTCTGATCCGGTCAAGGCGATCGATCAGCTGCGCGAGATCGTCGACGCGGCATGACCGACGTCGCGACTCCCACAATCGGTGGCACCGTCGAGCCCGGCTTCGAGGCCGTGCGCGAGGCATTCACCCGAAACTTCACCGAGCATGGCGAGCTCGGCGCGCAGGTCGCGGTGCACCTCAACGGACGCAAGGTCGTCGACCTCTGGGGCGGCGTCGCCGACCCGGCGACCGGCCGCGCGTACGACGACGACACGCTGCAGCTCGTGTTCTCCACGACCAAAGGCGCCACGGCGGTGTGCGTCGCATTGCTGGCCCAGCGAGGCGAGCTCGACTACGACGCCAAGGTCTCGGACTACTGGCCGGAGTTCTCGGCCGCCGGTAAGGGCGAGATCCCCGTGCGCGTGTTGATGTCACACCGCGCCGGCCTTCCGGTGATCGACCGCACGCTCACTGCCGCCGAGATTTTCGCGTGGACGCCCCTCGTCGAGGCGCTCGCCGCACAGGCGCCGGTTTGGGAACCGGGCACGAAGCACGGATACCACGCGGTGACCTACGGCCACCTCGCGGGCGAGCTCGTGCGGCGGATCAGTGGGAAGAGCCTTGGCACGTTCTTCGCTGAGGAGGTCGCGAAGCCCCTCGGGCTCGACTTCTGGATCGGGTTGCCCGAGAGCGAAGAGTCCCGGGTGGCGCCGCTCGTTCCCTCGCCTCCGCCTCCACCCGAGATGGAGGCGATGATGGCGCAGTTCATGGGGCCCGACACCCTCATGGGCCACGCGCTGTCACTCGACGGCGCGCTTGCCGCGGGCGGCGACGAGATGATCTTCAACACGTCCGCGATGCACGCCGCGGAGATCCCGGCGGCGAACGGCATCACGAACGCGACGTCGCTCTCTCGCATGTACGCCGCGTGTGTCTCGGAAGTCGATGGCATCCGGCTGCTCACTCCCGCGACCGTCGCGAAGGTGAGTGAGACTCAGACGAGCGGGCCCGACCAGGTCCTGATGATGGAGTCGACCTTCGGTCTCGGCTTCATGACCGCCGGACTGATGACGCCGATGATGGGGCCATCGTCGTTCGGTCACGCCGGCGCCGGTGGTTCCCTCGGGTTCGGCGACGCCGACAGTGGCGTCGCGTTCGGGTACGTGATGAACCAGATGCAGATGAACCTCGCCGGCGACCCGCGCCGCGGGCCTCATCGAAGCCGTGAAGGCCAGCCTCTAGTCAGCCCCGCCGGTTTTCTTGGTGATTCTCAGCCTCGGCGCTGGGCTTTCACCAAGGGAACCAGCCGGTCGAACACTGCTTCGGCCTCTGCGACGAACTGACGCACGAGGTCGCCCGCCGGGATGAGCTCGTGGATCGCGCCGACGCCCTGGCCGCAGGGGAAGAACTCGCGCTCCGGGTCGACCTTGGTGTGCTCGTCGCCGCCGAGGTTCGCGACCCCTGCCTTCGCCGCCTCGGCCATCTGGTACGGGAACGGCTTGAGCTCCTCGGGATGTTCCTCGAAGTGCTGGGTCCACTCGTTGCGCACGACGCGACACGTCTTGCCGGTGTACGAGCGCGAGATCACGGTGCCGTCCTCGGCGAGACCGATGAGGACGTCCTTGTAGCCAGGCACGGCGCGGGCCTCGGGCGTCGCGACGAACCGCGTGCCGATCCACACGCCGTCGGCGCCGAGCGCGAGCGATGCTGCAAGGCCGCGACCGTCGAACAGACCTCCCGCTGCGACCACGGGCACTCGGTCACCGACCGCGTCGACGACCTGAGGGACGAGGGCCATGGTTGCGACTTGTCCCGTGTGGCCCCCGGCCTCGGTGCCCTGCGCGACGACGATGTCGCAGCCGGCCTCGACTGCGGCGGTCGCGTGGCGCACCTTGCCGCACATGCTCACGACCAGGACGTTGTTGTCATGACAGAGGTCGATGACGTCGCGAGGGACACCGAGCCCCGCGACGAAGACGCGAGCGCCGCCGTCGATCACCGACTGCACCTGGTTCGCGACCTGACCGGCGACCGCGGTGAGCAGATCGACGCCGAACGGCTTGCTCGTGAGCGCCCGGGTCTTCGCGATCTCGTCGATCATCATCTCGGGACCCATCGCTGAGGCACCGAGACATCCGAACCCCCCGGCCTCGGACACCGCCGCGGCGAGCGTGTGGTACGAGACGCCGCCCATCCCCGCGAGCATCACGGGGTGGTCGACTTCGAGGACGTCGGTCAGGCGGGTGCGCATGGGCGGCATCGTACGGGGCCGGGTGCGCGGCGAGGCCCGTCACCTCCCCGGGGGGACGAGAGAGGTGACGGGCCTCGACCTGAGCACGCACCGCGCGACCGGTGTGGCTCGGTTGGTGTGCTCAGGGTACGGAAGGCGCGTTTCGGCTCTGTGTCGTCGCAGTGAATGGCGCGGGTCTGTCCTCTGCGGAGGCGGCGAAGGCGCCGTCGCGGTCCAGGAAGCGCCGGTGCCACCTGCGGGGGGTGAGCACGATCGCCCGCGGCTCGTCCTCGAAGAGCCACCGAGCGAAGTTCTGTCGGGTCCACGCCGTGCTGCCGGCGACCCGGATCGCGCCTCGGGCGCCGTTCGGGTGCTCGAGGATCTTCCCGAGCGCGACCGACATCCGATGGTCGGCGACGAGATGCCGGTTCACGGCTCGTTCGTAGGCCGCGCCGAGCGCGGCCGAATCGCTGGTGCCGTGCTCGAGGATGGCCTCGCCCGCGAGCACACCCGTGAGGAGAGCCTGGCCGATGCCCTCTCCCGTGAGCCGATCGGTCGCCCCGGCGGCATCACCGACGAAGAGCGCCCGGTCGGTGTGGAGGGGAAGAGATCCGATGCGGGCCGGTATGGGCCACGCCTTGTGAGGTGCTTCAGCGACGGCGTGGGTGCCGAGCACTGAGCGGATGTGCGGACGCGCGAGCAGGTCGGGCCAGAGCTGCTTCATCTCCTGCGTCGAGATGGGCCCGCCCCGCGGGATGCCGAAGCCGACGTTCGCTCGGCCGTCTCCCAGCGGAAACGACCACGCATAGCCGGGCAGCAGGTCACGTTCGAACCAGACCCACAGCTGACTCGCCGCGGCCTCATCGACCTCGGCGAAGTACTGCCTGAACGCGTGCCACTCGCCGAGATAGCCCGGTTGGGCCGCGCCCAGCAGCTTGCGCAACGGCGACCACATGCCGTCGGCGCCGATCGCGACGCGCGGTGCGATCGTGCCGAGGCCCTCGATGTCGAGCTCGATGCTGTCGCCGACCTGACGGGCAGCGGTGGACCGCGACGCCCTCGTGCACGATTGCGCCCGCGCCACGAGCGCGTGCGACGAGGAGGTGGTCGAGCTCGGCGCGGCGTGCGGCGCCGGCGTAGAGGCCTCGCCCATGCGGAAGCGGCAGCTCGACGACCCGGCCCGACGGTGAGCGCACCCAGGCCGCGTCGACGCGTTGCCACGACGGCAGCTCGACCGGTGACACACCGAGCTGCTCGAGCACGCGCAAGGCTCCTGTCGTGAGGCCGTCGCCGCAGCACTTGTCACGGGGAAACGTCGCCTTGTCTACGAGCGCGACCCGCACCCCGGCCTGGGCGAGTGTGATGGCGGCGGCACTCCCCGCGGGCCCCGCGCCGATGATCGCGACATCGACTTCGGTCGGGGGCACGGCCACATGTGGAGGCTACGTGCGGGCCCCAGCCGATTCAGATTGGGCGTTCGGACGCGGCATCAGGCGCCGAGCGCCCAATCTCGGCTTCGGGGTAGTCGACGAGCACCTGCTTCGCGAGGCGGGCGGCGTCGGCTCGACGGTTCACCCCGATCTTCCGCATGACGCTGCTGACGTGGACGCTCGCGGTCTTCGGGGACATGAACGGCGCGTCGCCGATCTCGCGGTTCGTGCGGGCGTCGGCGACGAGGCGCAGCACCTCGACCTCGCGTTGGGTGAGGCCGAGCTGCTTCTCGCCCACCGGAGTCATGACCTCGGGTTCGACCGTCAGCCGCAGCCGCGCTCTCCGGCCGACTTGCTCTGCGAGAAGTCGGATCGGAGCTTGACGGATGTCCGCGAAGAGAGCGACAGCCTCGTTCAGCAAGGTCGTCGCCTCGGCACGGCCGCCTCCCTCGCCCAGCAACGCCTCGGCGTATCGCACTCGGGCATAAGAGCGTTGCGCGACGGCGCCGAGCGCGTCGGTCTCGACGACGGCCTGGCGCCAGTCGGCGCTCGACATCCTTCCATCGACGCGTGACCGCTCGGCCGCGCAGAGAGCAAGCAGCGCTCGGTACCTCACGGGCCTCCGGTCTGCAGGACGCATCGCCGCCGAAGCGAGCAGGTCGTCGAAGTCGGCGAGAGAAGGTGCGAGCCAGGACGCGCCGGCCTCTCCACGTTCCGAGCTGAGCTCGCGGGCCGCCCACAGGCCGAGCCACACCGCGGTGAGCGCCTCCCAGTGGGGCGTTGGGTGGCCCGACTCGAGCGGGAGGGAGCGCACCGCCTCAGCTGTCGCCGCGACCGCGGCCTCCCAGCGCCGCGTCTCGATCGCGACGCACGCGACCCCCTGAGCCTGGTATGTGTCCTGAGACCGAGTGAGGTCGAGCATCGCGAGGTCCTGCTCGGCGCCCGGCAGGTCTCCGGTCAGCCAGTTGAGCCATACCCGCGCCTGCAGGATGTTGTCGCGCCCTGGGTCGAGGCCCTCGATGGAGACCTCGGCGTCGAGCAGGAGTCGCGCTTCGTCCCACCGTCCCAGGTCTATGAGTGGCAGGGCCCAATTGGCGATCCACATCGCACTGTGCTCCAGACCGACCTCACGCATCGCAGCCCGTGCCTCGGGAGGGACCGCGGCTGCCTCCTCGATGAGCCCGAGGCCGAACAACGCGTAGGTCCGATTGACCCAGAGCCGCGACGTGCTCTCGATGTCGCCCTCGATCTCGGTGAGGCGCGCCGCATCTTCGAATCCAGTGAGCGCGGCCGCAACGTCGCCGAGGTCGCGCCGTCGGCGTCCGCAAGCGTCGTCACCGCGTTCGCCTCGACGGTGATCGCCCCGACCTGGCGCGCCACGTCGATGGCCTCGCCGGCTCGCTCTGCGGCACCGGCCAGCCGGAGCACGTTCAGGATGGTCGCGTGCCCGGCGAGGACACGTGCGCGCTCCGGTGTGGGCGGGTGCTCCGGCGCGAGGGCCACCCCGCTCGTAGTAGGTCAGCGCGTCCGCCTCTCGACCCGACAGGTACGCGTAGCGCCCCAGCCGTTCGAGCATCACGGCTGCCCGGAGCGGCTCAGCGTCTTCGTCGATCAGCCCGAGCGCGTGCTGGCCCAGCGCCAATGCCCGCGTCGGCATGACCGCCCAGTTCGCGGCCTCTGCCGTGCGCCGGAAAGCTCGACCTCATCGATCCCGGTGAGCTCACGGGACCCGTCGACCGAGGGCCAGAGCTGCAGCGCGCTCTCGTAGGCGCCGAGCGCCTCGGGATAGGCATGCACCCGTTCCGCGGCCGCCGCCGCCTCGACCCACGCGGGCAGGGCCTCGACGATGTTGCGCGCGCGATGCCAGTGGTTGGCCCGCTCGAGAGCGGCGAGTCCGGGACCCGCGTGAGCGAGTGCGGGATCGTGTTCGAGCGCCTGGGCGAAGGACGTATGGAGTCGTGTTCGCTCCCCGGGAAGCGACTCCTCGTAGACCGCCTCGGCCGTGAGCGCATGGTGAAACACATACCCGGTGCCATCGACGTCGGGTTCGAGCAGGTGGTGGTCGAGGAGCTCACGGAGCGCCGCTTCGAGCGCGTGCGGCGACCGGCCGAGCACGGTCCGCAACAGACGCTCGTCGACGTAGACGCCGCCGACCGATGCGACTCTCAGCACCTCAGTTGCGTCAGCGGTGAGCGAGCTTGTTCGGGCGAGGAGCACGTCCTGCAATCGTGCAGGGATGCGGCCGCCGGACCCGGACCGGACCGATGCCGCGACCTCCTCGGCGAGGAACGGGTTGCCATTGCACCGCTCGTGCATCTCGTCGGCCCTTGCTGCGGTCGGCGCCTCGCCGAGGATCTCCGTCAGCATCTGCGTCACACCGTCGCGGTCCAGCCGTTCGAGGTCGATGACCTCAGTGAGCGGGAGGCGTGTGATCTCCGCCAGGAAGGGCCGGACCGGATGTCGACGTGTGAGCTCGTCTGTGCGGTACGTGCCCACGACGAGAAGCGGGATGTCGAGCGCCGCACGGATGACGTACGTCAGCAGGTGTCGCGTCGAGACGTCTGACCAGTGCAAGTCCTCGATGACAAGCACCACGGGTTGCTCGGATCCCAGCGACTCCAGGGTCCGCAGGAACGCTCGTTGGAGCGGGCCTGCCGAGTCGTGGGCGCTCGGACTCGCGTCGGTTTCCCCGGCGAGCTCGGGCAACAGAGCGGCGAGGTCGGCCGCCGTGCGGGGGTCGGGTTGCCACCCGGCACGCCGGAGGGAGCGGAGGCAATCAGTGATCGGGAGATAGGGAACGTGCTCGTCGACGCACCCGCCGCTGAGGACCATGCTGTGCGTGTCGGCGTGGCTCAAGAACTCTCGCACGAGGCGGGTCTTGCCGATGCCGGCTTCGCCGGTGACGAGCACCGTGACGGGCGTCCCGGCACGAGCGGTCACGAACGCCGCGTCACTCGAGCCGTGCTCGCTCGCGGTCACGTCCGATCAACGTGCGGCTTGTCGTCCGCCCCACCACGGCGGCATCTTCGCATCGTGTCGACGCTGGCGCTGCAGGAGTTGCAGCGCCGCACGTCGGTGTTGAGGCTCGTTCAGCACGGGCCCGTCAGGCGACATTCACTGGCCGTCACCGAGCGGGCGGCCGGCGAGCCGTTGACTGATTGCAGCTCGGGGCTCGCTGCGTTGAGGCTCCGGGCCGACGGCGGGGCCGGTGCGACGTTGACTGATTGATGCAGTGACGCCGGGGACAGGCCCGTGAGCCCCTCTGCTTGGGCGAAATGGGCGATCGCTGGAATCGGGTGCGTTGACGCTCTGGACCAACGGAGTCGGCGGAGCCGTTGACTGATTGCAGCTCGGGGCTGGCCGCGTTGACGCTCTCGACGTTCCCAGGCACCGCTGCCCGAGCGGGCGCCGTGCGGGCGCCCCCGTCGTTGGTCGTCCACGCGCCGATCGCCAGGGCGGCCAGGACGACGAGTGCCGCGACGAGACACCGCGGCGACGAGGTAGTGCGGCTTTGCTGGGCTCTTGGTGTTGGGGGTGACGATTGCGCTCATGGGACTCTCCTGTGTCTCGTGCGGCTCCCTCGAACCGCTTGAACGAGTCCCCATGGTCTGCTTCTGAGCGCGATCCGACATCGGGCGCGGTGCCTCGATCTGCACCGCGAACGCCTTAGGCGCGGCTACGCAGCGGTGCGTTGGCGGGCTCGGGCATCGGCCGCGAAGAGCGGAAGGTCCGCGAGCGCCGCGTGCTCGGGATGGGCAGCGATGTACCGGCGTGCCCGCTCCCGCGTCCGTTGCACTCGCTTGCGGGCCGCGTCAGGGCTGATGCCGAACCGGGGCGCGATCGTGTGCGACGGCGAGGGATCGCCGGCCTCGGCCTGCTCCGCGTACTGCAGGAGCAACGCAACATCGACGGGACTGCTCGTGGCGTCGAGGACTCGCTTCACCGGGGCGAGCCGGGGATGCGATGCCGCGATGCGACCGAACGTGTCGAGGATCTCGCCGTCGGCGACCGCGACCAGCGGCTCGTCGGCGGGCGCCTCCTGGGGCTCGACGGTGGTGAGCGGCCAGAAGCCTGTGTTGCGCCGCACCTCGTTCGTGAGGTGCGCCCACGCCCACTGCCATGGCTTGGCTCCCTCGGGCCGCCAGGCGGCCGTGTGGGTGATCAGCCAGGTGCAGAAGTCGGTGGCGATCGCCTCGACCTCCTCGCTCGGCAACGTGCGCCCGCACGAGCTCGCGGCACGCCGCACGGCCGACCGCAGCTCGGGGGCGAACTCGACTCGCAGGGCGAACGCGGCCATGCGGTCGCCCGCGGCGATGGATGCCATGAGCCTCTTCAAGTTGTCGTATCGTCCCGATTCCACCAACCCTCCTCTGCCTACGGGGCCCACTATGAGAGGGGGGTGTGACATTCCCGATGACTGACCGAACCACTGACCGAACAAGGGGGCGTGCCCATGCCTGGGCTGTGTGAGGGACGAGTCGCGATCGTGACGGGCGGCGCCCGGGGGATCGGCCGAGAGCACGCGCTGATGCTGGCGTCGCACGGCGCCAAGGTCGTCGTGAACGACCTCGGCGGGGAGATGGACGGCACTGGCCAGTCCAAGGGTCCCGCCGACGATGTCGTCGCCGAGATCAAGGGAATGGGCGGCGAAGCCGTGTCGAACGGCGACAGCGTCTCGGACTGGGAGGGGGCGCAGCGCCTCATCAACACCGCCGTCGAGTCGTTCGGCCGCCTGGACGTGCTGATCAACAACGCGGGCATCCTGCGCGACCGGATGCTCGTGAACATGACGGCCGAGGAGTGGGACGCGGTGATCAACGTCCATCTCCGCGGCACATTTGCACCGTCGCGCTGGGCCGCCGCGTACTGGCGTGACCGGGCCAAGGCCGGTGAAGCCAACGACGCGCGCATCATCAACACGACGTCGGTCTCGGGCATCTACGGCAACCCCGGCCAGACGAACTACGGCGCCGCGAAGATGGGCATCGCCGCGTTCACGATCATCGCCTCGCGCGAGCTCGGTCGGTACGGCGTGACCGTGAACGCCGTCGCCCCCGGTGCACTCACGCGCATGACCGAGGGTCTCGGCATGGGGCAGGGCACCGAGGAGGATCGCGAGCGCATGTCGCCGCGCTGGATCGCCGCCGATCGTCACCTGGCTCGCGAGCGAGCAATCCGCGGGCGTGACTGGGCGCGTGTTCGAAGCGTCGGGCCGCGTCCTCGCGGTCGCCGAGGGCTGGCATCGAGGGCCGCGGGTCGAGCCGGTCGACGATCCGACGCAGATGGGCCCCGTCGTCGCCGAGCTTTTGGCGAAGGCCCGTGCGAACGCCGGCATGGACGGCGAAGACAGCAACCGCTGAGTGCAACGGAACTGAGACAGGAGCGAGCCGAGCGATGCCGATCAACCCCGATGCCGTCGGAACCGAGTCCGAACCCCAGGAGACGTCGTGGACGTCGAAGGACGCTCTGCTCTACGCCGTGGGCGTCGGAGCCGGCGTCGACGAGCTTGCGTTCACGACCGAGAACACCTCGGGCGTGCCACAGCAGGTGCTCCCGACCTTCGCGGTGATCGTCGGCGGGGCGGCGGTGCCTTCGCGCACGATCGGCACCTTCAACCCGGCGATGCTCGTCCACGGCGAGCAGGCGATCGAGCTGCACCAGCCGATCCCGCCCGAGGGCACGATCGAGCAGCACGAGCAAGATCACGGGCATCTACGACAAGGGCAAGGCAGCGCTCGTCGTGAGCGAGTCGCAGTCGGTCGACGCGCAGACCGGCGAGCCGCTGTTCACGACGCGCATGTCGGCCTTCATCCGCGGCGAGGGCGGATTGGGAGGCGACCGCGGTCCCGGCGGCGCCGCGCAACGTGCCGCCGGAGCGCGCGCCCGACCACAGGTCACCTACCAGACGTCGTCCCGACCAGGCGCTGATCTACCGCCTCTCGGGTGACCGCAACCCGCTGCACTCCGACCCGTCGTTCGCCCGATGGGCGGCTTCGACACGCCGATCCTGCACGGGCTGTGCACGCTACGGCTTCACCGGTCGCGCGCTGCTGCACGCGCTGTGCGGCGGCGACCCCGCGCGGTTCACCGCGATGGAGGGCCGCTTCTCGTCGCCGGTCTTTCCCGGCGACAGCCTCACGGTCGACATCTGGACGATCGGTGACGGCCACGCGGTCTACACGACGAAGCGCAGCGGATACGGCGGCGCGAACGATCTCCCCGTCATCGACCAAGGCGCCTGCACGTTCAGAACAGCTTGAGGTCCTCCGGCCGCATGCCTCGCAGCACCTCGTAGTCGATCTCCACGCACGTGAAGCCGCGGGCGCCCGCGAGCACCTTCGCTTGTGGGGTGATCGACTGCGCGACGAACACTCCCCGCACCGGACGCAGCCCTGGATCGAGCTCGAGCCGGGCGATGTAGCGAGTCAGCTGCTCGATGCCATCGATCTCTCCTCGCCGCTTCACCTCGACCACGACCGTCGCGCCGATCGCGGTCCCTGCAGAGCAGGTCGATGGGCCCGATGTCGGTCGGATACTCGCGGCGGACGAGGACGAGGTCCTCCGCGATCGCGTCCGGGCCGGGCCGCGAGCAGCGCCTGCAGCTCGGCCTCGACGCCGTCCTTCTCGAGGCCGGGATCGGTGCCGAGCTCGTGCGCCGTGTCGGACAGCACCTCCTCGAACCGGATCACGAGGCGCTCGCCCTTGCCGTTCGTCACCGTCCAGATGGGCTGCTCACCGTCCAGGCCCTCGACCAGCACGTTGGGCGCAACCATCCAGTTCAGGGGCTTGTAGGCCCCACCATCGGCGTGGATGGCGACGCACCCGTCGGCCTTGACCATCACGAGTCGGGTGGCCGACGGGAGGCGAGCGCTCAGCCGGCCCTCGTAGTCCACCGAGCAACGGGCGATCACCAGACGCACGAAACGACAGTACGCGACCCTCACTTCGCTGCCGGCCGGGCCGATTGTCCAGTGATGGATCAACCCCGATCTGCGAAGTCGACCCCGTCGTCGGCTCGCCCGAAGGTCGGCCACCTCCTCATGGAGGCTCGCCTCGACGCCGGGCTCAGCCGGCGCGAGCTCGGCCGCCTGGTCGGGGTCGAGACGTCGAGGGTCAGGGCGTGGGAGCGCAGCGACAAGGTGCCTGCGGACGTGTCGATCGAGGCGGTTGCCGATGCCTGCGGTCTGACGCCCGAGGTGCTCATCCCCCCTCGCCAGCCGCTCTCGTTCGACCCGGTTCGGGGACGCCTCGTCGTCGGTGAGCAAGAGGTCCGGATCGATCAGCTCGTGCTCGGCAACGAGGGGGTGCTCCGCTGCTACCTCTCGATGGTGCGCTACGAGCGCGGTCTCGCACCCGACACTCCGGTCACGCTTCGGCTCGACGATCTCGAGGTGCTCTCGGTCGCTCTCGACGTGACCGACCGCCAGCTCGAGGAGCAGCTCGTCGCCTTGGCGGGGATCTCCGAACGCAGCGCTGCCGACATCCGCCGGCGGCTCATCCGTCGGAGGGCGCCCACGCGCGTCGCCGCGCTGGCGATGGGGATGCTCGCGGCCGTGCCGGTGGTGCACATCCGGGCCAACCATCGCATCCTCGATGCCGTGCCGGCCCCCTCGGCCGGGGCGGTCGCCGCCGGAGTGGATGCCCCCATCGAGATCGGTGAGGCGCTCACGATCGAGCGGGACGGCACGCAGCCCTGACGTGCGGCGCTGCTGCCTGCGCGGCGCGGCTGGATTCTCGGCACGCGGCTCCACCATGCTCTCGCAGTGCCCCGTCGCCTCGTCTCTGCTCTCGCGCTCGTCGCCCTCGTCGCCCTGCTCGTTGGCCTCGCGGCGTGCGGCGATGACTCGTCCACCTCGTCGACTCCGGAGCCGACACCCGAGGACCTCGCCGGCGCGACGGTCACGGGCCAATGGGCAGTCACGCTCACCGTCGACACCCAGACCCCGCCGGTGCTCGACGGCAGCGTGAAATTGGGCGACACGGTCACCCGCCAGTACGTGTTCGCGGGCGGATGCAACGTCGACACCGTCGACTGCCAGGTGCAGCGGCAATCGGGGGCAGGGCAGTCGAACGAAGTGTGGACGCGCACGGGCGTGACGCTCACCTATCACAACGAGGCGACCGTCCCCCTGACCTGCTCGATCGACGGCGCCGACACGTCGGTCGACCACTCCGCCCGCGTGCGACGTTCACGTTGGAGATCACCGACGCGGTCCAGGTCGGCGAGACGTGGACGGCGACCGAGCTCGCCTACAAGCGAACCGCAGAGTTCGCGCCGGATGGAGCAGCGGCGGCGAAGGGTTGCCCGACCGGCACCCAGACCGAGAGTGGCACGGGCGTGCCCGCCGACACCTCGACCGAGACCACCGGCGGGACCGTCACGACGGTGGGGAGCTCGACGACCGGTCCCTGAGCCGCTTGCCGATCAGCTCACGCCGGCGCTGAAGGTCGCGATAGGTGAGCGTCTCGGTCGACGTGTCGACGCCGAACGACGCCTTCACTCCCTCGAGGTCGATCTCGACGGCCATCGGATGGATCCCCATGTCCGCGGCCAAGCGGTCGCCGTGGTGGGTGGCGAAGTAGGTGGAGATGCTCGTGATCTCGGCGAGCAGGTCGAGGTCGGGCGCGAGCGCGCGATCGCACCGTCGAGGAACACCATGTTCTTCACGAAGAGCATGAGCTCCTTGGGCATGCTGGCGCCGAAGCCGAGCAGGGCCTTGACCAGGCGCTGGATCTCGCGCACCAGCTCGTCGCCCGACAGCGTCGTCGGGTCGACGGCGGGCGGTCGAGTCGCGAGGTCGCCGATGACCGCGTCGAGGTCGGTGTCGGGGGGCAGCGCGCCGAGGTCGCGGAGTGCGGCGAGCTGGCCCTTGACGTCGTTCGTGGTCGCGCCGACCAGGAGGCGCAGCAACGCAAGCCGCCGCGGCTCGCGTCAGCCGACCGGTGATGCCGAAGTCGAGCAGCGCGGTGCGTCCGTCGGGGAGCACGAACAGGTTGCCCGCCGTGGAGGTCGCCGTGGAAGATGCCGTAGATCGATCGCCCCCTCCATGAAGCCGATCATCCCCGTGCGGACGACTGCGTGGGTGTCGACGCCGCGCGCTTCATGCCGTCGACGTCGTCGAACGCGAAGCCCGACAGCCGCTCCATCACGAGCACGCGGCGAGTGACGAGCGTCGGGTGGGGCCGCGGGATCACGTAGCCACGCTGGCCGAGCTCCGCGAACACGTGTGGCGACATCGAGCATGTTGTCGGCCTCGAGGCGGAAGTCGAGCTCCTCGGTGATCGTCTCCGCGAAGAGCTCGACGAGCGCGGGCGGGTTGGCCAGCGCCGCGATCGGGATGCGGCCGACGAGCTGCGGCGCGACCCACGACATCACCGGCGAGGTCCTGGCGGACGAGCTTCGCGACCTGCGGTCGCTGCACCTTGACGACGACGTCCTCGCCCGTGCGCGAGCGTCGCGCGCGTGGACCTGTGCGATCGACGCGGCGGCCAGCGGCACCCGGTCGAAGCGTCGCGAACACGGCTTCGAAGGACCGCAGAGGTCCTGCTCGACGACTGCTCGCACGATGTCGAAGGGCTCGGCCGGCACCTGGTCACGGCAGCTTGAACTCGACACGAGCTCCTCGGGGAAGATGCCCTCGCCCGACGAGATGATCTGGCCGAGCTTGATGTAGGTCGAGCCGAGGCGCTCGCGGCGATGCGCAGCCGCCGCGAGCATGCCGGCGCGTGATCGCTGCTCGCCCTTGCGCCGTTCGAGGAGCGCCCAGCCCGCGACTGCGAGCCCGAGGCGAGCGGTGACACCGTGCCATCCGCCATCGGGGGGAGCGTCGCCGGCGCGTCAGCTCGGGCACCTCGCCTCGTGCCGCGGCGCGCACCGCGATCGAGACCCGGCACCCAGCGCAGCTCGTCGAGTTCGACGACCCAGGGCCGGTGGTCGCTGAACGAGCCGAAGGCGAGATCGTCGGGGCGGCTGCCGTCGGCCGGTCACGCCACGCAGTCTCGCAGTCTCCTCGGGAGCCACGAACCGCGGGCGCTACTCTGCGCCGAGCACCACGGGGGCGGTGACGCCGACACAGGGGGCATGCCAGTGGTCGAGCGCTGGATCGTCGACAGCGGCCGAGCACGCGGTACCCGATCTACACCCGGTGCGAACGTCGGTGAGGTCTTCCCGGATCCGGTGACGCCGCTCACGCGACGACTGCAATCATGCGCTCGCCGAGCTCGGCTGGCGCGACGCGTGGGTGCGCTTCGGGGCGTTCGACGACGACGAGTTCGACCCGGACGACGACGAGTCACTCGGCATCTTCGGCGGCTACTGCTACCTCAACGTGTCGCTCATCCGCCTCTTCGGGGTGCGGACGCCGGGCCTGTCCGCGGCAGCGATGGACGAGCAGTTCTTCGGCGCCCAGCCGGGCATCCCGCCCTACGAGGAGCAGCCCGGCCGACGTCGACCTCGCGAAGCACCGAGAAGATCGGCGAGACGTTCGGGTGGGTCGCTCACCACCGAGTCGACCTGCCCGAGCTCGACCGAGGACGAGTCGCTGCACGAAGCGACTCCGCGACGAGCGGCCCGATCTCACCACGCTGAGCGACCGTGAGCTCGTCGATCGCTACTTCTCGCGCTCATGGCCGCGCCACTTCCGCCGACCTGTTCGCACAGCACCTCTTCACCTCGTACATGGCGACCGTGCCGGTCGGCATCATCCCGCAGGTGTCGCGCGGCGGTCGGCGACCCGACGCTGATCATGCGGCTCATCGGCGGCCTCGGCGACGTCGACTCGGCCGCGCCGTCGATACGCGATGTGGGCATGGGCGCGTGGTCGCCGGTTCGCCCGCGCTCATGGCCGAGTTCGACGAGGGGCTCGTCGACCTCTCGAGCGTCTGCGGGCTTGCCCGACGAGAGTGCGGGGACGCTCGTGCTCGATGATCGACGAGTTCCTCCACGACTTCGGGTCGCGGGCCCGAACGAGTGGGAGATGCGCTCGCCGACATGGGAGACGCGAGCCCGAGCTCGCGCTCGTCGCCATCGACCGGATGCGCCTGGCGCCCGACGGCGGCCGCTCCGTTCGACCCAGAGCCGCGCGTGGCGCGCCGAGCGCGCGAAGAGCTCAGGCCGAGCTCGTCGAGGCCCTCGAAGGCGACCCCGAGACGCACGGCAGTTCCTCGCCGCGCTGCGGCGCCGCGCCGGTGTTCCTGCCGGTCGCGAGCGTTCGAAGACCAACGCCATCCGCCTGCATGCACGAGTGTCGCATGGCGCTGCGCGAGCTCGGTCGGCGCATGGTCGACGGCGGAGCGTTCGACGAGGTCGAGGACTTCGGCATGCTCCGCAAGGACGAGCTCGACGAGTTCCTCGCCGACCCGAGCGCGTTCGACGGCGACGATCCGGACGCGGCGCAAGCGGTACAAGGCGCTCTCAGGCGCTCGAGCCGCCGTTCGTGTTCGTCGGCGAGCCGACCCTCGCTCGCGTGGCCGCGTCGCGACGCGCGATCCACGTCGCGGTCGGCCAGTCCGGGTGACGTCGCTGCATCGGCATGCCGGGCTGCCCGGGCGTGGCCGAGGGCCGGGCGCGGGTCGTGCTCGACTCGCACGATCCCGACTGCGCTCGAGCCTGGCGACGTCCTCGTCGCGCCGATCACCGACCCGTCGTGGACGCCGCTGTTCGTTCCCGCCGCGGCGGTCGTCGTCGACGTCGGCGCGCCGCTGAGCCACGCCATCATCGTGAGCCGCGAGCTCGGCATCCCGTGTGTCGTGTCGGCAACGGGAGCGACGCGGGCGATCCCCGACGGCGCGATGGTGCGAGGTCGACGGCGACGACCGGAACAGTGACGGTGCTCTGAATGGAAGAGCGCTGGGTCTCCGACACGGTGCCGAGTGAGAAGTACACGATCTACACGCGGGCGAACGCAGGCGAGGTGATGCCCGATCCGGTCTCGCCGATGTCGTCGACCATGGGCATCGCGACGGCAGGCGACCAGGGGTGGCTGGACGCGTACGTGAAGGCGGGTTCGTTCAGCTACGACGAGTTCGACACCGATCGGCCCGACGCCGTCGGCGTCTTCGGGGGCTACCTCTACCTCAACATGTCGATGACGCGGATCTACGGGTTGCGCACGCCTGGCCTCTCGCCGGAGATCGTCGACTTCCAGTACTTCGGCGACATGCCCGGCATCACGCCGTACGCGGACGAAGCTCGGCCTGACGACGAGAACGAAGCGCTCACGGCGAAGCTCCAGAGCTACCTCGACGAGCTGTTCACCCGCGACGACCTACCGGAGCTGAGAGCCGACCGCGACCAGGTGGACCGACTGATCGCGCGCCGCCCCGACTTCGACGATCTCACCGATCAGGAGCTCGTCGACCACGCCCGCAGCTTCCTTCCGCTGTACCGGCGACTCTTCTGCCGGCACATCCTCGTGTCCGGTGCGTCCGGCATCGGCATCGGCACCGTCGCCGGTGTGCTCGCAGCGATCGAGCAGCCCGAGCTGATCATGACGCTCGTTGCGGGCCTCGGCGACGTCGACTCTGCGGCGCCGAGCTGGGCGATGTGGGACATGTCGCGGATCGTGAAGGGCTCGCCCGATCTCACCGCGGCGTTCGATGCGGGCGTTCCGGGGCTGCACGAGCGCCTCATTGCCCTGGCCGCATCGGGAAGCGCCTCCGCCGAAGACTTCGAGAAGCTGTTCGACAGCTTCGTCGAACGGTTCGGCGCCCGCGGTCCGAATGAATGGGAGATGCGCAGCCGCACCTGGGGCATCGACCCCAACGTGCCCCTCGCCGCGATCGATCGCATGCGCTTCGCCGCGGACGACGAGTCTCCTCAGACGCGCACCGAGCTGCGCATCATCGAGCGCGAAGCCGCCACCGACTTCGTGCGCGAGCTCGTCGCAGGTGATGCGCAGGCTGCCGGCACGTTCGAGGTCGGCCTGCGGTGTGCGCACCTGTACAACGCCGGTCGTGAGCGCACGAAGACGAACAACATCAAGCTCGCCCACGAGATGCGACTGGCCATGCGCGAGCTCGGTCGCCGTGCAGTCGAACGTGGCGACCTCACCAATGTCGAGCAGATCTTCATGCTCACCGCGCTCGAGCTCGATGACTTCGTCGAGGGCCCCGCCGACTTCACGGCGCTCGTGAAGCAGCGCGAGACCTACTACCTGTCGCTGTGGGATCTCGAGCCGCCGTTCGTGTCGCGGGGTGCGCCGCCGCCGACGTCCGAATGGCGTCATCGCGCCGCGGTGAGCGGGGCCGATCACGCGGTGACCGGCGACGTCCTCACGGGAATCCCCGGGTGCCCGGGCGTCGCACGCGGCCGCGCACGGGTCGTGCTCGATCCCAGCGACCCGAGGGGACTCGAACCGGGAGATGTGCTCGTGGCGCCACTCACCGACCCGTCCTGGACGCCCCTGTTCGTGCCCGCCTGCGCAGTCGTCGTCGACGTCGGTGCCCAGATCACTCACGCGGTGATCGTGAGTCGTGAGCTCGGCCTGCCCTGCGTCGTGTCGGTCACCGATGCCACGAGGCGCATCCCGGACGGCGCCATGATCGAGGTCGACGGCAAGGCCGGCACGGTGACGGTGCTCTGATGCTCGACCACCTACGGGTCATCGAGCTGTCGGTGTGGGTCGCGGGGCCCGCCGCGGGAGGCGTGCTCGCCGACTGGGGCGCCGACGTCATCAAGGTCGAGCCTCCCGAGGGCGATCCGATGCGCAGGCTCTTCGGCGCGATCGGCGTGAAGCAGACGAAGGTGCCCCCGTTCGAGCTCGACAACCGGGGCAAGCGGTCGGTGGTGCTGGATCTGCGCTCCGACGAGGGCATCGCGGCGATGTGGAAGCTGCTCGAGACTGCCGACGTGTTTCTGACCAACCTGCGGGCCGACGCACTCGAGCGCCTCGGCCTCGACGCGGCGAGTGTGCGCGAGCGACTGCCCCGCATCGTCTACGCGAGCGTCACGGGCTACGGGTTGCGCGGCCCGGACCGCGACCGACCCGGCTACGACATCGGCGCGTTCTGGGCCCGCAGTGGGGCGGCCGCGACCTTCGTGCCGTCGAGCGAGGACCCGCCCACGATCCGCAGCGGCTACGGCGACCACACGACCGGGTTGACCGTGCTGGCGGGCTTGCTCGGCGCGCTGCTCGAACGCGAGCGCACAGGAGAGGGTCGGCTCGTCGAGGTGTCGTTGCTCGGCACCGGCATCTACTGCATGGGATGGGACCTCTCGATCCTGAGTGGGTTCGGGAGGATCTCGTCGACCAAGCCGCGGACGGTCGCACCGGCCCCACTCGTGAACTGCTACAAGTCGGCCGACGGCCACTGGTTCTGGCTGCTCGGGCTCGAGGGCGACCGTCACTGGCCGGGGCTGCTCCGGGCGATCGACCGACCGGACCTCGGTGACGATGAGCGCTTCTCGTCCTCGGTGGGGCGACGTGAGCACTGCGCCGCGCTCATTGCTGAGCTCGACGAGACGTTCGCGGCACGCGACTTCGCCGAGTGGATCGGGCGATTCGACGCGCACGATGTCTGGTGGGCGCCCGTGAGCTCCTTCGCGCGACGTGCTCGAAGATCCGCAGGCGATCGCGGCCGGGATGTTCGTCGAGATGGCGGGGGCGGACGGCGAGGCCTATCGGTCGGTGTCCACGCCGGTGCGGTTCGCTCCCTCGACCGACCACGTGGCCGATCCTGGTCCGGTGCCCGCACTGGGTCAGCACACCGCCGAGGTCTTGGCCGAGCTCGGCCTCAGCTGACCGAGTGCGCGCCAGCCGGACGCATCTTTGCCCTGACGCGCAAACGCTTCAGCCCCAGAGGGCGGTGAGCACGTCGTCGCGCAGCTCGGCGCGGCAGATGAGCAGGTCGGGGAGCCACGGGTCGGCGCGGTTGTAGACGAGCGGTGATCCGTCGATGCGGCTGACGTGAAGGCCTGCGGAGATGGCGACCGCGGCCGGCGCTGCGGAGTCCCACTCGTACTGGCCGCCGGAGTGTGCGTAGACGTCGGCGTCGCCCGCGACGATGGCCATCGCCTTGGCTCCCGCGGATCCCAACGCGACGATCTCCGCATCCAACGCATGGGCGACCACCGCCGCGGCATGCGACGAGCGACTGCGGCTCGTGATCACGCGCAGCCGACGTCCGTTCAGCGGTGGGGGATAGGGCGGGGGATTGCCTGTGCCGTAGACGAGGCCGACGGCCGGCAGTGCGACGGCACCGACGAGCGGCTCGCCGCGCACCGCGAGCGCGATGTGCACGGCCCAGTCGCTGCGGCCCGGCTGGCCGTACTCGTTCGTGCCGTCGAGGGGATCGACCACCCACACCCGGTCGAAGGAGAGGCGAGCGGGACCGTCACGGCCTTCCTCGGACAGGATCGCATCGTCGGGACGCAGCTCGGCGAGCCGATCGACGATGAAGTGATGGGCGCGCATGTCGCCTTCGTCCATCACTCGCCAACCGGGAGTGCCCGCGGCGACCAGCTCTGCCGCGCAGCGCCACCGAGCAGGACCCCGGTGGCCTCGGCGATCTCAGCCGCGATGCGATGGTCGTCGACGTCAGGGACCAGTGTCATCCCTGAGGCGGCTGTTTGGCCAAGAAGCGCAGTCGGGCGGCGCGGGCATCCCACGCGTACACCACCGCGGTTCCCGCGACGAGGTCCTGCAGCGCGCGACGATCCCTCCGGAACAGTGCGAGCCAGAAGCCGAGGAAGAAGAGAGCGAAGCTGAAAGGCGTTGCGATGACGCGGACGATCGCCTGGCGTGCCGTGATCGGGCCGCCGTGCTTCCCGACCGCGCGGCAGGCCGACGACGGCCATGCCCAGCGTGCGCCCGGCTGCGGCGAGCGAGTAGGCGCAATACAAGAAGGCCCAGCCAGCGAGAACGACAGCGGCCACGACATGGTCGTCGTGGACCGCGACGTCAGCCCCGAACACCGCTGATGCGAGGTAGTCGAACACCTCGCCCGCTATTGCGAACATCCCGAGGATGACCAAGGCGTCGATCGCGAACCCGGCGGCGCGCGTGACGACGCCCGCGTAGGTGCCCTGCAGCTCCTCGTCGACGTGGATCGCGCGTTCCGTGCTCATGACGAGGCGGGCTCGGGGCTCTCGACGAGCCGGCAGCCGGCCCGATTGCGGCGACGTCTCCTCGTCGAAGCGACGCGGTTGACCCATCGGTGGACGAACGCGTCGAGACCCACGCCCGCGCTTCGCGCCGCGTCGACTGCCTCGCTGGCAACGCCTGCGCTCGCACTCGCGATGATCGGACCCAGCTGCGTCCGCTCCATCAGCTCGTCGATGTCGACGCGCTCGAGGACCTGGTCGATGTCGACCTTCGCGATGATCGCGTTGAGGTCGAGCTTGTCGATCACGGGATCCAGATCCATCTGGAGGACGACGCCGTTGATGATCGCGGCGAGCACGCGCGGATCGAGCTTGATCATGACGCGCATGAGGTCGACCCGATCGATGAGCCGATCGAGGTCGACTTTCGCCAGCAGCTCGTTGAGGTCGACGCGATCGAGGAGCGCCTGGAGGTCGATGCGATCCAGGACGGCCTGGAGGTCGACGCGTTCGACGACCTCGTCGAGGTCGATCGCATTCACGACGGTGGGCGCGACCTCGTTGACGACGGATTGGAGGATCGCGGTGGCGTCCCCCTTCAGCGTGTCGAACAGCGCGGCTCGTCGCGTGCGTGGCTCAGGGTGGTGGTTCGTGGACTCGGGCGTGGTCAATGCGGCTCCGGCATCTCGCCGAGTCAGGCAGAGGTGCGAGCGGGGCGCGCCTTGGGCGGGGGAGAATCGGTGAGCGCGTCGGCGTCGTAGGCGTGGAACGCCATGGCGAGGCAGTCGATGAACGCGGCGGGGTCGGTGATCGCGTTCGGGTCGAGGGTGACACCGATGTCGAGTCGGTCGCCGTTGCCGAACGCGCTGATGTTGGCGAGGCAACCGAGTCGGGGACCGAAGGGGTAGCACTCCTCGATGAGCGCGCCGCCGATGTGGCGATCGACCCGGAAGCCGGGCAGCGTGGTGGCGACGAAGTCGACCGAGTTCGCCTGCGAGTGCAACGCCGGAGCGAGCAGACGCGTGGGCAGTCGACCGACGATCGATGCGACGCCATTTGCGATGCGCACGACGGGCTCGCGTCGAGCACGGGCGAGTCGCTCGGCCACCACACCGAAGTGGGGACCGGGGTGCTCGGCCGAGGTTGGCACCTCGAGGCGAGCGGGCGCGACCCAGCTGCCGCCCAGGTTGCTGCTGTCGCGATGTTGCGTCGTCGGCAGCGCGAGCCTGAGCTCGAAGCAGGGCATGCCGACGTGCTGGTGGTAGAGGCCGAGCCCGGAGCTCGCGCCTGCGACGAGCAGGTCGTTGCGACTGCCGCCCTGCCTGCGAGCCGCGTCTCGAGCGTCCTCGACGGAGAGCATCTCGAACCGGCTCGTCAACGCGCCGGACGGCGGGATCGGCGAGTGGCGACCTCCGGTGACGACGAGCTGGTTGGAGACCGAGCTCGCGATGTCGAGGGTGCGCTGGATGCCGCTCACGAGCAGGCCGACCGGATTGATCGTGCGAGCGAACGAGACGCCTGCAGCGACAGTGGCGGCAACGGGTGCAGCGACCTCGGTCAGGTCGACGTTGATGTTGACGGTGCCGGGCCGGCGCTTCGGGGCGGACGGTTGCGCGGCAGTCGAGGGCGGTGCCGCGTCGGGCGCTGCCTCGGAGACCGTGGGTGCCGGCGCGGGGTTCGCCTCGTCGACGAGCAGACCCATGAGGGACACGCCGCCCAAGCCGTCGGTGAGGACGTGATGGGCGCGGAGGTAGATCGCGGCGCGGCCGCCCTCGAGGCCTTCGATCAAGGTCACGTCCCACGGCGACCGGTCCGGGTCGAACGGTGCCGGTTCGAGCAGCGCGACAAGGTCGAGGACCTGTCGGCGGGTGCCTGGAGAGGCGACAGCCATCGTGCGGAGGTGGTTGGCCGCGTTGAACTCGGCGCTCGGCACCCACCCTGGGCGGGTGCGTGTGCCGTTCGGGTCGTCGAGCCGCCAGCGCAGCCGGGGCGCCCGTTCGACGAGTGCCTCCAACCGTTCGAGGAGGCCCTTCTCGGTCGGGGACCGATCGGTGATCATCAAGGTCCCGACGATCATGCGCAGTGTGGCGTCGTGGCCGGTGCGCCACATGATCGCCTCGATCGAGCTCAGCCGCTCACCCATTCGCCCACCGTACCGGGGCAGCGGGGGCGGGCGCTATGGCGGAGGGGCGTTTCCGGCGGCGACCTGAGCCTGGTAGTCGAGCTCGATGCGCGCGGCTTGCAGGAGGTTGATCGCGTACCGCAACGCTCCGGACGAGTAGGTGCCGCACTCGAGGCTGCCCGTCGTGGGAGTCGGGCAGAAGTGGCCGTCCGAGCCACGCACAGTGATCGTGCCGTCCGCAGCGCCGCACGCCTGCCGTGCCGTCGGGATGCGCAGCTCGAACGGGAGGCAACGCTGCGTGGCGATGAACTTCCCGTCCGGTGAGATCGCGACGCCTGCATCGGCGTATTGGATGCGGGGATGCGCGGCGGCGACCTCGCGGTACACCGCGTCGAGCCGTTCCCAGGGATCGCCGGGAAGGTGCGGCGCCGGAGGCGATGCGAGCACGAAGTCGACGTCGGCGTGTTCGGCGGCGTCAACCGCATGCTCGATGTCCGTGCGGTACTTGTCGAGGAGTGCCTGCCCGGCGTACGGCGTGCCAGACGCGTCGAGCATGCACCCGAAGATGCTGTTCCCGCTGAACGCCCACACGACGAGATCGACTCGCTTTGCGGCGAGGTCATCGGCGAGGGGAGGGAGTGAGTCACACGGGGCGGCACCGCCGAGGGCGCGCACCTCGACTTGCAGCCCGAGCGCCCGCGCCACGATCTGGAGGTAGGGCTCGGCCTGGGTCACGAGCGAGTCGCCGTAGATGATCACGCGGGGCTGCCCGTTGGCAGAGACCGTCGCGGCCGGCGCCGTGCTCTTGTCCGGGGCGGCCGCTCGTTCGTCGGCTGAGCTTCGTCCCGCCACGAGGCCACCGGTGAAGGCAATGATCGCCACCAGGGCAATCGTCCCCATCACATAGACCGCACTTCTCGGGACCCTTCGCACCCAGACTTTCTAGTGTGGGCCGCTGCCGTCGTCCCCGTCGCTCCGTCGCGGCGCTGCTGGCCGCGTCACCGGTTCGCGATGAGGCGCCGGTATGCATAAGTCGGCAGATGACGGGCAACGCCAGTCATGTAGCGCACCACCGCCGGTGACCAGACAGCGTGCGCGCCGGTCTCCAGCCCTCGGACGATGTCGAGCGCGACCGCGTCTGGAGTCGTCGCAAACGGTGCCGGTGGTCGTCGGACGGTCATCGGCGAGTGCACGAAGCCCGGGCGGACGATCACCACCTCGACACCAGTGCCGTGCAGTCGGTGCCCGAGACCTTGGGCGAACGAGTCGAGGCCAGCCTTCGACGCCGCGTACGCGGTCTGGTCGGCGCGGGGAAGGAAGGCCGCAGCGCTCGACAGCACCACGATGCGGCCTTGACCCTGCGCGGTCAGTCGCTCGACGATCGGTGTGAGGATCGACACCGACCCGAGGTAGTTCGTCATCGAAACGGCAACCGCGTCGCTGTGAGCGTCGTACAGGTCCGGATCGCCCATGACGCCCACCGCGAGAAGCACGAGGTCGATCCGTCCGGCAATGCCCCAGGCCTTGTCCACGAACGGGCAGTGAGACTCGAGGTCCACCGCGTTGAACTCGAGCGTTCGGATCGTCGCGGCCGGGTGTGACACACCCATCTCAGCGGCCCACTCCTCGAGCTCGTCGGGACGGCGCGCGGCGAGGAGCACCTCGGTCGTCCCCCGCTCCACGAGCCGGGTCGTGGTGGCCTGGGCGATCGCGGAGCCACCCCCGAGGACCAGGATCGTCTCGGGAACGTTCGTGCCGTCGATCAATGCCCCTCCTCGACGAGGTGGAGCCGCCGGGCCAAGTCGGACCGCAGCAGGCCATGGGGATCGACCCGCCGACGGACCTCGCACCACTCGTCGAGCCGTGGGTACATGTCGCCGAGGGAATGAGGGTGCAGTCGCGCGTCCTTTGCGAGGTACACGCGCCCACCGGCGCCGACCACGATCGCATCGAGGCGGTCGAGGAATGGGCCGAGATCGGGTGCGCTTGCGGGCAGGTCGATCGCGAGCGTCCAGCCCTCCATAGGAAACGAAAGTGGCCCTGGGTTCGCGGGGCCGAGCCGTTTCAGCGAGATGAGCGGCGACACGGTGCCCCTCAACGCGTACGCGTCGAGCAAGGTCGCGAGCGCGGCGGACTCGTCGCGGGGCACGACGGCCTGCCATTGCAGCAATCCGCGCCGACCGAAGATGTGGTTCCACGCGACCGCACGGTCCAGGGGGAAGAGGAAGTGCTCGAGCGACATGAACCGCTCGGCCGGTCCTGCGGCGATCGCGTGCCGCCGGGCGGCGTACGCGAGACGGATGAGGGACGGCCGAGCCACGTACGCGCAACCGGGAAGCGCCAGCGGCGTCAGGGCGTGGTAGGCGAGCGCGTTGCCTTGCCGCACCGGATCGAGCGAGGCGCGTGACGCGGGTCGGCCCGCAGTCACCACCGCCCGGCCGAGTCGGTCGCGGTGCGTGCACGGGTCGATCGATGCGAGGGCGTGCTCGACAGGGCACCGGTCCAATGTGCGCAGCGTCGACTCGAGCGTCTCGGTCCTCCAGGTGACCGTCTCGAACCACGAGCTCTCCAAGGGGACGAGTCGGAGCGTCGCTCTCGCAATGATGCCCGTGAGCCCCATGCCACCCGCGGTGGCCCAGAACAGCTCGGGATCGCGATTCGGTCCGATGTCGAACGAGCCCGTGGGCGTGACGAGGTGGACGGTCCTCGACCCAGCTCGCGAACGACCCGGTCCCGGGATGGTTCTTTCCGTGCACGTCAGCGGCGATCGCGCCCCCGACGCTGACGTTGCGGGTGCCCGGCACTACGGGAAGCATCCACCCCGCCGGCACGATGCTCCCGAGCACGGCGTCCAACGTTGCCCCGCCGCCGACCGTGATCGTCCCTGTGGCTTTGTCGAGCCGGCCGATCTGACTGACCCGACGAGCGTCGACGATGTGACCGCCTGCGTTCAGCGCCGCGTCTCCGTAGGAACGACCGCAGCCACGCGCGAGCAGGCCACCGTGGGGTCGGGTGGCGACGATCGCCTCGATCTCCGCGGTCGTGCTGGGTTCATGGACGATCGCTGCGCTTCGCGTTGTGCCGCCCCATCCGGAGAGGAGCTCTGCGCTCACCACAGGTACAGCCCTGCGACGAGCAACGCGCCGACAGCTGCGCCGGCCATGAGCAAGCCGGGGTCGAAGAGCATCTGCTCGGGGTCAGCGCCGTCTCCTCGGACTACCAGCTGTGTCGCCCTGAGCATCCCGACAGTGAACGGGAGCACTGAGAGCGCCACCCACGGGAGTCCTCCCTCGCCGACGTCGAGGCTGAACGCCCACGCGGCGTACGAGACGAGCGTCGCCGTGAGGCTTGCCGACACGAGCTGGCTCGTGAACTCGGGGGTGTAGGCGGTCAGCGTGGAGCGGTACGGCGGCGCTCCGGGTGGGAGGGCGAGCTGCTCCCCGTGCCGTTTTCCGACGACGATGAAAAGCGCGGCGAAGGACGCAACGAGAAGGAAGGACGCGCTCACCGCGACCTCCGCTGCCACCGCTCCGGCGATGGCTCTCAGCAGGAAGCCCGAGGCAACGGCCGCGATGTCGACGACGGGCACCATCTTCAACCACGTGGAGTACGCGAGGGTGAGGGCGATGTAGAGCGCGACGACTCCCAGGAACGCAAGGCCGAGCATCGCCGCGATGGCCAACGCGCTCACCAACAGGGCGATCCCCACCGCGAGCGCGAGTCGCACCGAGATCGCCCCGGCAGCGACCGGACGAGATCGCTTCGTCGGATGGACACGATCAGCCGCGAGGTCGGTGACATCGTTCACGAAGTAGGTGCCGGACGCGGCGACGCACAGCGCCACGAAGGCGACCGCGACCCGTGCCGCAACCGCGCGTTCGGAGAGCACCTCCGCAGCGAGGGGCGCCGCGAGCACGAGTCCGTTCTTGATCCACTGCCTCGGGCGCGCCGTCCGGATCAGGGCCCGCGTGAGGCCGATCTGACGAGCGGTTGAGCCGATCGTCGAGGTCGTCGATGTCGTCGCGGGCGTAAGGCCGGAGAGACGGGTGCTCATCGGGCGAACACCGCGACGAAGTCACGCTGGTCGGGGTACAGATATCGGTCGGCGCTCGCCGTCATGTCCGGGCTGAGCTTGTGACCGGTCGGGTGCAGCTGCCCAGGGTCGTGCGTGAAGACGTTGAACTCGACCATCTTCTTGTGGATGTCGAGCTCCATCGCGCGCACCGCCCCGGCCGAATGCAGCGCCTGAGCGAGCACGTCCAGGGTCAGCTGGTTGCCGCTCGCGTAGAGGATCTTCCCGTTCGCATCGACGCCGACGGCTGACCGCCATGTCGGGAGTGTGCTGCGCACGCCTCCCCAGAGCCCTCCTTCGTTGTGACGCAGACCGGGCACCACCTGCCCTCCGTCGACGATCAGGTGGAGGTTCTGACGCACACCGACGACGTCGGCGCCGAGCTGCACATCGCGTCCCCACATCCCGACGGTCGCGGTCCCGTCACTGTGCACCACGAACGACGCGAGGCCATCGACCATGGTGCGCGTCTGCTGCCCCTCCTCCAGGGCGCCGCCTGGCGTGTCGCGCATCTTGTAGCCGGAGTTGAACGCGGCGACCACTGCGGATTGGAGGGCCTGAGGCACCTGCGCGCCGGACGGTCCTGCGCCTCCCCCCGGCTGTCGGGTACCGGCGATCAGCGCGAACTGGACTGTCGCCGGGTCCATCCAGGCCAGCGTCACAGTCACGGACGGATGCACGGGATCGGCTCGGAGAGTCGTCGTCGCGATCTCGAGCTGACCGTTCGCGGCTGTCGCCGCGGGGAACCATTGGCCCTCGCCGGCGAGCGCAGGTTGCAGGATCGGGGGCACCGGCTGCGGGCCGCTCGGCGCGGCGCGCACGACCGAGCTCGCCCCGGTGATCGCCGCTGCCGCGCTCGGAACGGACGCGGTCGCGGTCGGGGCGGTGGGGAGGCGCTGGAGTGTGGCGGTCGTCGACGGCGGGTGCTTCCAGAGCCACCACGCCTCCGCGCGATCGACAGGACTGGAGAAGCCGTGGCTCTTCAGCCAATCGACAGTGCGCACATCGAGCGTCGCGTAGCCGGGGGCGCGCACTGCCTGCATGTACGAGCTCCCGACTGCGACGAGGCACATCGCGGTGGTGGCCCAGGCGAAGCGCTTCCGCCACTGTGTGCCTCGAGGGTTGCCGGACCTTCGGACGCCTCGGGACCGGAAGGGCCACGGTGACGACACACGTCGCGACGATCGCACCGACCGCGAGACCCACGAGCTCGTCGGTGAGCCAGCTCGTGCCGAGGACGAGACGCGACGAAGCCCCGACCACGGTGCCCGCAACGAGGATCGGGAGCAGCCATCCGGGTGGCCTCCCGGTCACGCGACTGAGGATGAGGCCACTGGTCACGAGGACGGCTGCCGCCGCGGCCCCAGCCGTCGAGGGATAGGCGAATCCCGCAAGATGCACCGCCCGCAAACCGTCGTCGGGGCGTGGCCGCGCGACCATCTCGCTCGCGAGCTGCGTCAGCGCGAACGTGAGGACGACCGCGATGGTCGGTACCAGCGCGATGGCCCGTCGGCCGGTGGTCCGCCCGATCCAGACGCCGACGAGGACGCTGACCACCAGGATGGCGACCGTCCCGGTCGCGAGGCCAGCGCTGCGCGCCCCGGTCACGACCACACCCACTCGGTTGGCTGCGAACCATCGCGCCGCGGCGGTGTCCATGGGTTGCGCGAAGCCTGTGCCGTCGGGCGTTGCGAGCTCGATGCCGCTCAACCACAACACGCCGAGGAGCGCCGGAAGGACCGCGATCGTCACCGCGAGGCGAAGCAGGCCGGTGCGCCTGCCCGACGGCGGCGCCGCGTCGATCTCCCCCGGTGCCTCGACCATTCGCTCGTCCGCGTCGAGCACGCCGGTCACAGGCAGCACGGTAGGTACGGCTTGGTAAGGGAGACGTGAGGTGAGAGTTATCTGCAGGCCAAGTTCCCGGCTATGTCAACAGGGACGCGTAGAAGCGGAGGTAGTCGATCGCATGCGCTCGCCAGTACGCACGGTTGTGCCGACCCGCAGCCTCGACGAGGTCTGCGCTTCCACCTGCAGCGGTGATGCGGGAGGCAAAGTGCTCGACTCCCGCTCGCAACGGGTCGTCGGAGCCGACATCGAGACGGATCGGCCCCGCCCCCTGACCGAGTCGCTCCGCGATCGCGTCATCGCCCGGGCCCACCGCGGGGCTGTGACCGGCGATGCCTGCGAACACGCCGGGGTGGGTCGCCGCCGCGAGCAGCGCGATCCGTCCCCCGCGTGAGATGCCGCCGGCGGCTCGCTGGGAGGGGTCCGCGATCGTTCGGTACGTGCGGTCGGCCCAGGGCACGAGCTGGTCGACGAGGGTGCCCGCGAGGCGGTCGTCCATCACGACACCCCCGTCTGGCATCACGATGATCAGCGGAGGGATCTGACCGTTGGTGATGAGTGCGTCCGCTGTCGACGTGAGACCGACATCAGGCCACTGGCTCGCGTCTGCGCCAGCTCCGTGGAGCATGTACAGCACGGGAAACCGGCGGTCAGACTGCGATGAGTAGCACGCAGGCAGGTACACCTCCGCCGCATCGGCACCAGCCGCGCCGAACGGTGCATCGACGTGTTCGAGCGAGCCGGCGCCGGCGCAGTCGGTCACGGGTGCCGAGACCGTGGACTGAGCGCTGCTCGACGTGGTCGTTGTCGAGATCGCGGTTGGCGTGCTTCCGCCGCAGCTCGTCGCGACGATGAGCACCCCTAGGGCAACGCCCATGACCTTCACGTGCGGAGCGTACGAAGACCCGGGTTAGCGCGGGGCAAACCCGAGTGGCTACGCGAAGCGGACGATCGAGATCGATCCGAAGGCGAGGCAGTAGATCGCGAACGGCAGCAAGCGTCCTGCGTCTCGAAGAAGCGCATGAGGAACCGCACCGACACGTAGGCCGCGAGCCCCGCGAAGATGCTTCCGACGAGCGCCTGCCCGCGCACCCCGTCGCCGAGGCTGCCGGCGAGGTCCGGGACCTTGTAGACGCCGGCCGCGAGGATGATCGGCGTCGCGAGCAGGAACGAGAAGCGGGCCGCGTCTTCGTGGTCGAGGCCGCGCAGCAAGCCCGCGACCATCGTGATGCCCGACCGGCTGACGCCCGCGAACAGCGCGCCGACCTGGGCGACGCCGACCGCTCCGGCCTCCTTGAAGTCGAGGGTGTCGAGACGCCGCCCTTCCTCCGGGCCGCTGTGCACGGCCGGGTGCTCGGCGCGAGCTTGCGCACTGGAGCCCGGCGCCGCACCCGTTCGCCGACGAGCAGGATCACGCCGTTGACGGTCAGGAAGATCGCCGCGGCGAGCGGCTTGGCGAACAAGGTCCGCAGCGAGTGCTCGAGCGCGAGGCCGGTGAGTCCGGCCGGGATCGTGGCGACGATCAGCAGCCACGCCATCCGCTCGTCGGGGGTCTCGAGCCGCCGCGTCCGTAGCGTGCGGAAGAAGCCGCCGATGATCCGCACCCAGTCGTCGCGGAAGTACACGAGCAGCGCGAGCGCGGTCGCGACGTGCAGTGCGACGACGAACGCGAGGTAGAAGGACTCGCCGGCCGATTGCGCGCTCACGAGCGTGTCCCAGCCGAGCCAGGCGGGGATCAGCACCGAGTGGCCGAGGCTCGAGATCGGGAACAGCTCGGTGACGCCCTGCAGCACGCCGATCACGATCGCTTGGAAGTAGCTCAGGATGGCTCCTCATCGACATCGCGGGGACTCGCGATCACGGGAGCGTAGGGAGCCTTCGGTTAGCGGGAGGTAAACCGCGCGGTCAGTGGGCGAGGGTCGCCAGTGCGGATGCCAGTCGGCCCAACATGTAGCCGCACAGCGAGTACACGCCCGCGAAGATCAACCCGTAGGTCAGCGCCGCGACCCGGATCCGCTGCGGACCGACGGGTCGTCCAGTGATCACTCGAGCGCTGCCCACCACCAGGATCGCGTTCACGATCGCGGCCGCGAGTGCGTAGCGCCCGACCGTTCCCTCCTCGATCCAGCCGATGGGCCTCTTCAGTGATTTGCGCGTGCGCATGTTCTGCAACCGTGTCTCGACTCGCGCTCCGGAGCCCATCACCCATGACGCCCAGTGCTGGTCCACCCATGTGCAGCACGCGACGTTGAGCAGGACGATGGCGAGTGCGGCGACCGCGAGCACTCGCAGCGGGTCATACCTCGCGGCGAGGACGAGGGTCGGGATCCCGATGATCGCGGTGTCGAAGATGGCGTAGACGGCGATCGCCCCGCCGATGAAGGCGGTCGACTTCGCTGATGTCGTGGTTACGCCGCTGTCCCGTGCGGCCGGCCGGCGTCCTCGTAGCACTCGTAGTGATAGTGCTCGACGCGGTCCCAGCGGTCACGGATGTACACGTTGCAGATCACCTGCTGGCCGCGGAGCTTGGCGCTGAACTTCACCCGATCGCCGCAGGAGGCGCAGAGGACGTCGCTGCCTGGCTCGATCGAACGAACCACGGCACGGGTCCTCAGAGGGGCCGTCTTGGTCGCCATATCTCCCTATCGGCGGCGGTTTGCCACGCGTGAGCAGCACGCTCTTGGTCGTAGCCCACCTCACAGCTTGCGAAACAAACGGCGCCAGCTGCCGAGTGCACTGACCGACCTCCGTATGGTCGTCCAGGATGTTGCCGATGACCGCCGAGGGCACAGAACGCGGGCGAGGAGCTCCGGCGCGGGTGCTCGTGATCGAGGACGACCGCATCCTCGGCGACGTCATCGCCAGGTACCTGGCCCATGAGGGCATGGCCGTCGACGTGGTCGCGAACGGGCGCGAAGGCCTGGAACGGGCGTTGGAGACGCTGCCCGATCTGGTCGTGCTCGACCTCATGCTTCCGGGCCTGAATGGCATCGAAGTGTTCAAGAGGCTGCGTCAGGCCGCACCGATCCCCGTGGTGATGCTGACCGCGCGCGGATCCGAAGAGGATCGGGTCGCCGGGCTCGAGCTCGGAGCCGACGACTACGTCGCGAAGCCGTTCTCACCGAGAGAGCTCGCCGCGCGGGTGAGGGCGGTCCTGCGGCGGGCCGCGGGTGGCGTCGCGAGCAACGTCGGCGCGGTCATGACCTCGGGCGGCGTGACCGTCGACCTCGTGGCCCACGAGGCGGTGGTCGACGGGAAGGTCCTCGCGCTCACCGTCAAGGAGTTCGACCTGCTCGCGCACTTCGTCGCGAACCCCGGTCGCGCGTTTCGTCGAGAGGAGCTGCTCCAGGCGGTGTGGGGCTACTCGATGGGCGACACCGCGACGATCACGGTGCACGTCCGCCGCTTCCGCGAGAAGGTCGAGATCGACCCTTCGAACCCGACCCACCTCTGCACGGTGCGCGGCGTCGGATACCGGTGGATGTCGTGAACACGTTCACCCGGGCCGCGATCTTGATCGCGTGCGGCGCCGTCGTCGCGGGGCTCCTCGCCCTCGCGAGCGGGACCAGCCTCTCAGACGCCGCGATCCTCGTCGCGCTCGCTGCGGGAGGGCGCGATCGCGGCTGCAGCCGCAGGTGCTGCGCTGCTTCGCACCCTGCGTGGGCGCTCGCTGCGGATCCAGGTGCTCGCGGTCGCAGGCGCCACGACGCTCACGATGGTCGCGGGAGTGCTGCTCGCGGCGGAGTTCATGCTGGTGTCCGACCACGATCTCGCTGTCCTCGCGGTGGTGCTCGTGGTGGCCGGCTCGGTCGCCGGGGGCGCCGCGCTCTACCTCGGCGACATGTACGAGCGCGAGACGCGCGAGGTGGGTGATCTGGCCGAGCGCCTCATCGACCCGACCGGCTCGAGTGCGGGCGCTCGGGAGCCGATCCTCACCGCTGATCTGCAACGACTGGCCGGCCAGCTCTCCGACGTGTCGGCGCGCCTCGAGGCGTCGAGGCAGAGAGAGCGAGCGCTGGACGCGTCTCGGCGCGAGCTGGTGGCATGGGTCTCCCACGACCTGCGGTCTCCGATCGCGTCGATCCGCGCACTCGCCGAAGCACTCGACGAGGGCGTCGTCTCCGATCCGGATGACGTCGCCCGATATCACTTGGCGATCGTGCACGAGAGCCACCGACTCGGTGCGCTCGTCGACGACCTCTTCGAGCTGAGCCGCCTCGCGAGTGGAGCCGAGCCCGTCGATCAACCCTTCGTGCCGGTCAGTGAGCTCGTCTCCGAGGTGCTCGCCGCGATCACGCCCGCGGCGGCGATCGGCGGCGTGGTCGTGTCGGTGTCCGTCGAAGACCTCCCGTCGGTGCTCGTGCCGGCGAGTGATGTCCGCCGGGTGTTGCGCAACCTGCTCGACAACGCGGTGCGACACACGCCGTCAGGGGGCCGAGTCGGGTTGGCGGTGACCTGTGAGGCATCAGTCCTCGAGCTGTCGGTGACCGACCAGTGCGGAGGGATCCCTGACCCTGATCTCGACCACGTCTTCGAAGTCGCGTTCCGAGGAGACGAAGCTCGGACACACGACGAGGGCGGTGGGGGCTTGGGCCTCGCCATCGCGAAGGGCCTCGTCGAAGGTCGGGCAGGCACGATTCGGGTCGCCAACCGCGCGCACGGATGCCGGTTCACGGTGCACCTGCCGGTGGTTGAGCGATGACGACTGTCGAGGCGAGCCGCGCGCGGTCGTCACCCGACCGCGAGGCGATCTCATCGGGCCGGGCGACGGTGGCCGGCGTGCTCGCCGCAGCAGTGGCGTTGGCCGTGACCGATGTGGTGAGCGCGCTCAAAGACGGGCCGTCGCTCATCGACACGATCGGCACGGAGTTCATCAACCGCTTCGCGGCGTCGCTGAAGCAGCTCGCCGTGTCGCTCTTCGGCACGAATGACAAGCCCGCGCTCGTGGTCGGCATCGTCATCGTCTCGCTCGCGATCGGCGCGGTCCTCGGACGCGCGACGGTCGCTCAACCGTGGGTCGGCCCCGCAGGCTTCATCGGCTTCGGCCTGGTGGGCATCGCGACCGGCGTCACCGATCCGCTCGCCGACCCGTGGCTGATGGTGGCCGCCTCGGTCCTCGGAGCGATCGCCGGCATCGTGACCTTGCGGGTGTTGCTCCGTGCCGCGAGTCAAGACGCTCGCAGCGCGAGATCGTCTCGCTCCGCCGAGGACCCCACAGTGCGAGCGGGTTCTCGCCGCGCCTTCCTGACCTGGAGTGCCGGGGCGACAGCCGCGGCGACGGTCGGGGTCGCCGCGAGCCGCGCCCTCCGGGGCCGCTACGGCTCGGTCACGGAGGGCATCGAGCTGCCCGCTCCGGTGAAGTCCGTACCGCTGCCCGGCAACCAGCCGTTCAGCGTCCCGGGCTTGAGCGAGTACGTGACCCCGACCGCGGACTTCTATCGCATCGACACTGCGCTCTTCGTGCCACGCGTGAGCACGGACGGGTGGAGCCTGACCGTCCACGGGATGGTCGATCACCCCTTCGAGCTGTCGTACGAAGAGCTGCTCGCGATGCCGATGGTCGAGGAGCCCGTGACGATCGCGTGCGTGTCGAACGAAGTTGGCGGCGACCTCATCGGCAACGCGGTATGGCGGGGCGTGCCGCTTCCGATGTTGCTGGAACGTGCAGGCGTCCAGAGCGACGCGACGCAGATCGTCGGGCGCTCGATCGATGACTTCACGGTCGGCTTCCCGACCGAGCTCGCGCTCGACGGACGCACGGCCCTCGTCGCGGTCGGCATGAACGGCGAGCCGTTGCCGTCGAAGCACGGCTTCCCCGCTCGCCTGATCGTGGCCGGCCTGTTCGGCTACGTGTCGGCCACGAAGTGGCTGCGCGACATCGTGCTCACGCGGCTCGAAGACTTCGACGCTTACTGGGTGCCGCGCGGCTGGTCCAAGGAAGGGCCGATCAAGACCGAGTCGCGGATCGACGTTCCTCGTGACGGCGCATCCGTCAGCTCCGGTCGCGTTGCGGTCGCCGGTGTCGCGTGGGCGCCGACGCGGGGGATCACCGCCGTCGAGGTGCAAGTCGACGACGGAAGCTGGCAACGCGCGCGCTCGGGCGAGGTCGCGAACGACAACACCTGGGTGCAGTGGCTCTACGACTGGGACGCACCGCCCGGGGACCACCAGCTGTCGGTGCGCGCCACGGACGGCACCGGTCAGGTGCAGACCTCCGACAGCAGCCCTCCCGCTCCGGACGGAGCGACCGGTTACCACTCCCGAACGGTGACCGTCGCCTGAGGGCGCGGTCTCGGACGGATCTCACACGCTCGCACGGAGGAACGAATGAAGCTCGTCGTCTCCATCACGTCCTTGCTCGCCGCGCTGGCGGTCGCCGGCGTCGCGATCGGCCTCGCGCGCCGCTCCCCGGCTTCGTCTGCGTCGAGCGCCTCTGTGTCGAGTGCACCGCCGATCGAGGCGACCGGGTGGCTCAACACATCACCCCTCACGCCGGCGGACCTCGCAGGCAAGGTCGTCCTCTACGACTTCTGGACGTACAGCTGCATCAACTGTGTGCACACCCTGCCGCACGTGAAGGCCTGGTACGCGCGGTACGCCGCTGACGGTCTGGTCGTGCTGAGCATCCACACTCCGGAGTTCGACTTCGAGGCGAACCCGGACAACGTCGCGAAGTTCGTCGCCGACAACGACATCGAGTACCCGGTCGCGCTCGATCCCCACCGAGACACATGGCGGGCATGGGACAACCATTACTGGCCCGCGTTCTACCTCTACGACCGTGCCGGCACCCGGAGCTACGTGCACTTCGGGGAAGGTCGCTACGACGAGACGGAAGACGAGCTGCGCGCGCTGCTCGGCGTCGATCCCTCTTCGCCGCGTGCCCGAGTCGACCTCGGATGACACGCGGCATCTGTTCCCCAACAAAGGAGAAGCCCCGATGAACCAACCTTCGAAGATGCTCGGCGGCCTGCTGCTGGTCGCCGGCCTCACGTTCGCAGTCGCCGCGTGCGGCGATGACAGCGGAACCTCGAACAACCCTCCCGCTCAGGCACCCACCTCGACGGTGACCCAATCGACCGAAGCGATGACGGAGTCGACCGAGGCCATGACCGACTCGACCGACCACATGACCGAGACGACCGAAGCCATGACCGACTCGACGACTCCCTGACCCAACGGCGAGCGCTCGCTCAGCGCGATCGTCCGAGGCGCACCGCCTTGCCGACGAGGTCTCGCACCGAGGCCTCGTCGGCGCCTGCGGTGACCAGCGCTTGCACCTTCGCCTCGATCTCCTCGGCGAGCGCTTCATCGACCTCGGCGGCGGCTGACTGCCGAGCCTCGAGCCCACGAGCAGTCGTCGCGACGGCCATCAACACGATGATCGACACGGCAGTGATGAGCCCGAAGGTGACCACCACGCCGTTGTTGTTGTCGGCGATCGAGCCGATGATCATGCCGGCTATCCCGACGACGCAGATCGCGATGACCGCCCAGCGCAGGACGCGGAGTGTCATGCCGGGCGTGGCCTCATCGGCCCAGAGGCTTGTACTTGATGCGGTGAGGCGTGTCGGCGTCGGCGCCGAGTTCCTTGTGGCGGAAGGCCTCGTACTCGCTGAAGTTGCCTTCGAACCACCGCACCTGGGAGTCGCCCTCGAACGCGAGCACGTGGGTCGCGATGCGATCGAGGAACCAACGATCGTGGCTGATGACGACCGCGCACCCGGGGAACGCGTCGAGCGCGTCCTCGAGCGCGCGCAGCGTGTCGACGTCGAGGTCGTTCGTCGGCTCGTCGAGCAGCAGCACGTTGCCGCCCGTCTTGAGCACCTTGGCCAGGTGGACGCGGTTGCGCTCGCCGCCCGACAGCTCCCCGACCCTCTTCTGTTGGTCGGACCCCTTGAAGTTGAACGACGCCACGTACGCCGCGCCGTGGATCTCGCGGTTGCCGACCTTCATGAGCTCGACGCCGTCGGTGATCTCCTCGTAGACGGTCTTCTCGGGATCGAGGGCGTCGCGGCTCTGGTCGACGTAGCCCATCTGCACGGTGTCGCCGACGTCGACCGCGCCGGTGTCGGGCGCCTCCTGGCCCGGTGAGCATCCGGAACAGGGTCGTCTTGCCGGCGCCGTTCGGGCCGATGATGCCGACGATGCCGGCGGGGGCAGCGAGAACGAGAGGTCCTCGATGAGCAGCTGGTCGCCGTAGCCCTTGCGAGAGCCCGGTCACCTCGATGACCGTGTCGCCGAGGCGGGGCCCGGGCGGGATCGCGATCTCGAGCGCGATCGCCGGCGTCCGGTGTCGGCCTCGGCCTCGGCCTGCAGCTTCTCGTAGGCGCGTGAGGCGGGCCTTGCCCTTCGCCTGCCGCGGCCTTGGGCGCCATCCGCACCCACTCGAGCTCGCGCTCGAGGGTGCGCTGGCGCGCCGACGTCTGCTTCTCCTCCTGCGTCGAGGCGGGCCCGCTTCTGTTCGAGCCAGCCGAGTAGTTGCCTTCGAACGGAATGCCCTTGCCCGCGGTCGAGCTCGAGGATCCATTGGGCCACGTTGTCGAGGAAGTACCGATCGTGGGTGATGGCGACCACGGTGCCGGGGTACTCCTGCAGGAACCGCTCGAGCCAGGCGACCGACTCGGCGTCGAGGTGGTTGGTCGGCTCGTCGAGCAGCAACAGGTCGGGCCGCGAGAGCAGCAGCCGGCACAGCGCGACCCGGCGCCGCTCGCCGCCCGACAGGGTGCGTGACGTCGGAGTCACCGGACGGGCAGCGCAGGGCGTCCATGGCGATCTCGACGTTGCGCTCGAGGTTCCAGGCGTCGGCGGCGTTGATCTTGTCTTCGAGCTCGGCCTGCAGCGCGCCGACCTTCTCGAAGTCGGCGTCGGGATCGCCCCACATGGCCAGCACTTCGTTGTAACGCGTCGATGCAGGTCGCGCACCGGGCCACGCCGTCCATCACGTTGCCCGAGCACGTCCTTGGCCGGGATCGAGCTGCGGGCTCCTGCGCCAGGTAGCCGACGGTGAAGCCCGGGGTGAGCCGGGCCTCGCCGGTGAACCCGTCGTCGATGCCGGCCATGATCCGCAGCAGCGAGGACTTGCCCGCGCCGTTCGCCCCGAGCACCCCGATCTTGGCGCCCGGGATAGAACGAGAGCGAGATGTTCTCCAGCACCGTGCGATCGGGCGGGTAGAACCGACCGAGCTTGTAGGTCGTGTAGATGAACTGAGGCGCCATGGCGGGCCGACGCCTACGCCGATGGCGTGGCGACCTCGATCGCCATGGCGGCGCGGTGCTACGTTCCGGACCGCATGTACGCGCTCGGAGCGGGGGCTTCGAGCCGAGACGTGCTTCGCCGTGAGGGCCTGGCCTTCGTTCCGGTGGCTGCACATCATCGTGCCGGCATCACGTGGATCGGGTTGCTCGTACTACTTCAACCTCGTGCAGGTGCCGGCGTTCGCCGCGTACGAGACGAGGCCGCGCCCGCAACGTAGTCGATCGAGAAGCTGGCCAGCGGGCGCTCTGGTGGTTCCGCTGGGCGGCGGTGGCGACGGTGCTCACCGGCATCCTGATCGCTCGGAGCGACGACAGGACTACTTCGCGAACGACTTCGGCAAGCGCGCGAACGGGATCTCGATCTCCACCGGCATGCTGATCGGCCTCATCATGTTCGTCAACGTGTGGGGAGTGATCTGGCGCAACCAGAAGATCGGTGCTGGCCAATGCGGCACAGGTGCTCGGTGGCGGCGAGCCGCTGCCCGAGGCGGCGGCCGCCGGTCGCGAGCGCTGCATGGCGTCTCGTCAGAACGTGGTGTTCTCGGTGTCGATGGTGTGGTTCATGATGTTCACGTCGCACTTCGTCGTTCAGCTACGACACGTCGAGCAGTGGGGCCAGGGCCGTGTACTGGGTGCTCACGCTCGTCATCGCTCGCGGTGCTCGAGCTGAACGCGCTGGGCATCATCGGAGCGGCTTCAAGCCGGCGGCCGAGTCGAAGGCGAACTGGCCGTACGAGACCGTGCAGAACGTGCTGATCTCGGCGTTCGGTGCTCTGGGTGATCTTCTGGCTGATGTGGGAGATCGTCTTCGCCCGTGAGCCAGCGCGACCGGCGCTACGGCGAGCGACTTGCATGTACGCGACGAGCTGGTTGCATCGTCCGTCTGACTGAGGTTGAAGTGCGGCATCAGGTTGCCGTACCCGCGTGCACGAGCTTGCTCGCCGGGGTCGGTGAGTCGACTCGCTTGATGTAGGTCTCGTCCGCGGTCACCGTCGATGCCATGCGGACAGCTTCACCTCGCTGCCGTAGAGCCCCTTCCACGTCGGGCCAGTGCCTTGTCGCGCCGCTGCTGCTGTGACAGCTCGATGCACCTCCCGATCGCGGGCGACGCCCTTGCCGGCGCGCCGCGTCACTCGACGAGCCGCCTCCCGTCGTCGGCGAGCTCGACCCTGAGTCGTCGCCTCCGCACGCGGCGAGCACACCGGTGAGAACGAGGACAGCGACGAGGGCGAGGCACTGGCTCGTTTCATGGGCCGTCAACCTATCGGTCACCCCGTTGTCACACCCGCCAGCCGGACGCGAAACCCTCGCCGGTAGCATCGAACGTGGCCGAGTATCGCTCAGCATCGTGGCTGAGAGCAAGCCGAACAGTTCGGCCCGAACGCGTGGCTCGTCGAAGAGATGTACGAGCAGTTCCGGGCCGACCCCACGTCGGTGAGCGAGAGCTGGCGGGAGTTCTTCGCCGACTACAAGCCGCGGCGTCGGTCACGGCATCGCGGTCGGCCGCCCGCGTGGCGGCGCGCCACCGGCCCCCGCGCCCGCCCGCGCCCGGTCGCGGCGGTCGCCCAGTCGCCAGCCAGCGACGGCGAGGTCGGCGAGCCCATCCGCGGCGCCGGCGCAGGCGATCGTCGCGAACATGGCAGGCAGCCTGGCCGTGCCCACGGCGACGAGCTTTCGCGACGTGCCGGCCAAGCTGCTCGAGGTCAACCGCAGCGTCATCAACGGCTACCTCGCCGCACCGCGGCGGCAAGGTGTCGTTCACCCACCTCATCGGCTACGCGGTGGTGCGGGCCATCGCCGACGACGTGCCGGTGATGAACTCCTCCTTCGTCGAGGGCCCGACGGCAAGCCGCGGGTGGTCCACCACGACCACGTGAACCTCGGGCTCGCGGTCGACGTCGACGAAGACCGACGGCAGCCACACGCTCGTCGTGCCCGTCGTGCGCGGCGCCGACGCCCTCTCGTTCGCCGACTTCCTCGCTGCCTACGAGGACCTCATCCGCAAGGTCCAGCACGAACAAGCTCGCCGTCGACGACTTCCAGGGCGCCACGATCACGCCTCACCAACCCCGGCACGATCGGCACGGTGCAGTCGGTGCCCCGGCTGATGCCGGGCCAGGGCGTGATCGTCGGGGTCGGCGCCATCGACTTCCCGGCCGAGTACCAAGCGCGCCGACGAGCGCTCGCTCGCCGAGCTCGGCGTGTCGAAGGTCGTCACCATCACCTCCACCTACGACCACCGCATCATCCAGGGCGCCGAGTCGGGCCTGTTCCTCAAGCGCGTGCACGAGCTGCTCCTGGGTGAGCACGGTTTCTACGACGCTGTCTTCAAGATCCTCGGTGTGCCGTACGAGGCGGTGCAGTGGCGCGCGGACGTGAACCCGGTCGATCGCAAGGACGCGCTGCTGCAAAAGCAGATGCGCGTGGCCACGCTCATCCGCACTCACCGCGTGCGCGGCCACCTGATCGCCGACCTCGATCCGCTCCGCTGGAAAGCGCCGCGAGATGCACGCCGAGCTCGATCCGGCCACGTACGGGCTCACGATCTGGGATCTCGATCGCGAGTTCCTCACCGGCGGGCTGTCGCGGGCACGACCGGCTGCCCCTCGGCGAGATCCTGCGACGTCCTGCGCGACGCGTACTGCCGCACGATCGGCGATCGAGTACATGCACATCCAGGACACCGACGAGCAGCGCTGGATCCAGGAGCAGGTCGAGGGTGTGCGGTTCACGCTCAGCCACGACGAGCTGCGCCACCTCCTGTCGCGGCTGAACGCCGCCGAGGCCTTCGAGAAGTTCCTCGCCACGAAGTACGTCGGCGCAGAAGCGCTTCGGTCTCGAGGGTGCCGAGACCGCGATTCCCATCCTCGACTCGATCCTGTCGCAGGCCGCCGACGACGGACTCGACGGCGCCGTGCTCGGCATGGCCCACCGCGGCCGTCTCAGCGTGCTCGCGAACATCGTCGGCAAGACCTACGACCAGATCTTCAAGGAGTTCGAGGGCTACGTCGATCCGACCTCGGTGCAGGGCTCAGGCGACGTGAAGTACCACCTCGGCGCGTCGGGCAAGTTCGAGAGCCCGCCGGCGCGGACATCGAGGTCGAGCTGGCCGCGCAACCCAGTCGCATCTCGAGACGGTCGATCCGGTGGTGCTCGGCATGGTGCGCGCCCGCCAGGACCTCATCGATCCGCCGGGCGCCTACTCGGTCCTCCCGTCCTGATGCACGGCGACGCCGCGTTCGCCGGCCAGGGCGTCGTGGCCGAGTGCCTCAACATGAGCGACATCTCCGGGCTATCGGGTCGGCGGCACGATCCACCTCGTCATCAACAACCAGCTCGGTTTCACGACCTCGCCCGAGCACGCCCGCTCCTCGCAGTACTGCACCGACGTGGCCAAGATGATCCAAGCGCCGATCTTCCACGTGAACGGCGACGACCCCGAGGCGTGCGTGCGGGTGGCGCGACTCGCCTACGCCTACCGTCAGACGTTCCACAAGGACGTCGTGATCGACATGGTGTGCTACCGGCGCCACGGTCACAACGAGGGCGACGACCCGAGCTACACCCAGCCGCTGATGTACAAGCTGATCGAACAGCGACGCTCGGTGCGCAAGATCTACACCGAGGCGCTGGTGAAGCGCGGCGAGATCACCATCGAGGAGGCGGAGCAGTCGCTCGACGACTTCCAGCGAAGGCTGCAAGTGGCGTTCGACGAGACGCGTCCGTCAGCTCCGCCGACCGTGGTGAAGGCGGCGCGGCCGCCCGCCCCACTCGGCGTGCTGCCGCACGTCGCGACCGGGCGTCGAGCGCGACACGCTCGACCGCATCTTCGCCGGGCTCACCACCGCGCCCGAGGGGTTCACGATCCACCCGAAGCTGGCCAAGCAGTTCGAGACCCGGTCGCGTCTCTACGAGCAGGACGGCCAGGTCGAGTGGGCCACGGCCGAGGCGCTCGCCTTCGGTTCGCTGGTGCTCGAGGGCACGGATGTTCGGCTGGCGGGCGAAGACACGCGACGGGGCACGTTCAGCCAGCGCCACGCCGTCCTGGTCGACTACGAGACCGGTTGGCGCGTACATGCCACTCGCGGCCTCGACGAGGCCCAGGGCCGCTTCTGGGTGTACGACTCGCTGCTGTCCGAGTACGCCGCGCTCGGGTTCGAGTACGGCTACTCCGTGGTGCACAAGCGACGCGCTCGTGCGTGTGGGAAGCGCAGTTCGGCGACTTCGTGAACGGCGCGCAGATCATCATCGATCAGTTCCTCGTCGCCGCCGAAGACAAGTGGGGGCAGACGTCGGGGCTCGTTCATGCTGCTGCCGCACGGGTACGAAGGGCAGGGCCCCGAGCACTCGTCGGCCCGGATCGAGCGCTTCCTGCACCTGTGTGCCGAGGACAACATGCAGGTCGTGCAACGCCACCACGCCTGCCCAGTACTTCCACGTGCTGCGACGCCAGATGCACCGCGAGTGCGCAAGCCACTCGTGATCTTCACGCCGAAGTCGCTTCTGCGCGCGAAGGTCGCTCATTCGTCGGTCGACGAGCTCGCGGTCGGCTCGTTCCAAGAGGTCCTCGACGACCGTGGGTGACCGATCCGAGCGAGGTGCGTCGCATCGTCTTCTGCTCGGGCAAGGTGACGTACGACGCGATCGGGCGTCGCGACGAGACGAGCGCACCCGTCGCCGTGGTGCGCGTCGAGCAGCTCTACCCCTTCCCCGCGAGCAGCTGATCGACATCCTCCGCCACTACGAACGGCGCGCGAGGTCGTGTGGCTGCAGGAGGAGCCGGAGAACATGGGTGCCTGGCGATTCATGTACGACCGCAGCCACGAGATCGAGAACGCGGGTTACAAGGTGCGTCAGGTCTGTCGGGTCGAATCGGGCAGCCCCGCAACCGGATCGGGTGTGATCCACGCTCAGGAGCTCACCGACCTCCTGGATGAGGCATTCGCGGGGCTCTAGTCAGCTGAGCGGGAAGCCGACGACCGCTTCGAGGTCGGCGAGGGCTTGCGGCGCGTCCAGCACCTTGATGGTCGTCATGCCCATTGCCCGCGCCGGCTTGAGGTTGATGCCGAGGTCGTCGAGGAACACGCACGCGGCGGGCTCGACGTCGAGCAGCTCGCACGCCATCTCGTAGAACTTCGGGTCGGGCTTGCGCACGCCGACCTTGCTCGACTCGACGACGACGTGGAACAGCGCCATGACCTCGCTCATCTGCGCTTCGCGATCGACGTGCCCCGAGGTGGTGACGAAGTTGTTCGTGAGGCACGCGGTCTTCAACCGCTGCGAGCAGCGCCGCACCGCCTCGACCATCTCGGGGCGCAGGTCACCGGCGAGTGCTTCGATCACGCGACGCCCTTCGATCCGATGGCCGGCTGCGGCTGCCTCCGCCTCGTAGAGCGCGCAGAACTCCTCGAGGGAGACCTCGCTGCGCTCGAGCTGCGCCCACGCGTTGGTGTCGGGGTTGGTCGCGTTCAGTCCTCGCAGGAGCCCGTCGGGCACGCCCAACTCGGCCTCGTACTTCGAGAACGCCTCGAACGGGCTCGACAGGATGACGCCGCCGAAGTCGAACAGCACCGCTTCGATCATCTGGGTCGTCCGCTCAGCTCAGGAAGTCGATGGCGAGGGCGTGCCACATCTCGGTCGAGAGGCGCAGCGACTCCTGATCGACGCGCTCGTCGTCGCCGTGGAACATCACGCCGTAGTCCTCGAACGACATGTTGCGACTGAACAGTCCGAACCCGTATGCCGCCGAGCCAGCTCGTCTGAAGAACCGGGCATCCGTGCCGCCGACCGTGAGGAACGGCACGAGCATGCCGTCGGGATAGAAGCCGCGGCGTCACGCGATCCATCGCGTCCCACATCGGCGTGTCGAACGGCGACGACGGTCGGCCCGTCGTCGTTGAAGGAGATGAGCTCGGTGCAGCTGGCGAGCTCGCCGAGCGCCTCGGCGAGCATCGCCCGCACCTCGACCTCGCCTTGTCCCGGCAACGTGCGGATGTCGACGGTGAGGTCGACCGTATCGGGGATCACGTTCGTCTTCGTGCCGCCGTGGATGATCGTCGGGGCGAACGTCGTGTGCGTACAGGCGTGGAACTCGCGCGCCATGGCGAGCGGAAGCTCGTTGCACAGGTCGACGAGTCGATCGGGGTCGAGAAGATCAGCGACGACTTCGGGCGGCAAGCCGATGTCGGTGACGAAGCGGCGCCACGTGTCGTGCAGCTGTGTCTCGGGTTGGTACTCGGACAGGCGGCGCACGACCTCGGCTGCCTTCACGAGCGCGTTGTCCGTGCGCAGTGGCATGGACGCGTGCCCGGGAGTGCCCGTCACGCGCAGGGTGCTCCAGAACGTGCCCTTCTCGCCCACGATCACGGGAAGCCGCACGCCGGCGCCGAGGTCCATGGGGAAGCCGCCCGCCTCGGTGAGCACGTAGTCGGCGACGACGTGCTCACGCTCATGGGTGACGAGGTGATCCGCTCCGTGCGCGCCGAGGGCCTCTTCGTCGGCCACGCCGAGGTAGATGAGCGTGCCCTTTGGGGTGAAGCCCGACGTCGCGAGATGCTTGAACGCGACGGCCATCGAAGCGGTGAGGTTCAACATGTCGACGGCGCCGCGTCCCCAGACCTCGCCGTCGATCACCTCGCCCCCGAACGGGTCGTGGCGCCAGCGGTCCTCGTTCACGGGCACGACGTCCGTGTGCCCCATGAGCAGCAGCGACGGAGCGGAGGGGTCGGATCCCTCGATGCGAGCGACCAAGTTGGCCCGGCCCGGCACCGCCTCGAACCGCTCGAGATCGAGCCCCGTGCCCTCGAGATAGGTCGCCAGGACGTCGGCGCTGACCGACTCGCCCCCGGACTCGACCGTGCCGTCGTTGACGCAGGCATTGCGGATGAGCTGCTGGAGGAGGGCGGTCACCTCCCCGGTGGGATCGTCCATCAGCGGCACTGTAGGCGGGCCCGATGACGGGCTCGCCCGCCGCGGGATGGTTGACTGAGGCTCACCATGGCCCCCAACCTCCCCCGGCACGTCGTCGTGGACGGCTCCAACATCGCCACCGAAGGCCGATCGCACCCCAGTCTCAAGCAGCTCGACGAGGCCGTCACGGCCTTCATCGCCGAGAACCGGGATCACACCATCACGGTGGTGGTCGACGCCACGTTCGGGCATCGCATCGACAAGGCGGAGGTTGCCGCGTTCGACGCGGCGATCGACGCGAACGAGCTCGTGTCGCCTCCCGCCGGAGCGATCGGCCGCGGCGACGCGTTCGTGCTGCAGATCGCCGACAAGGCCGACGCGATGGTGCTCTCGAACGACAGCTTCCAAGAGTTCCACGGCGAGTACGACTGGCTGTTCGACGAAGGCCGGCTCATCGGCGGAAAGCCCGTACCCCACGTCGGGTGGGTGTTCGTGCTCCGCAGCCCAGTGCGCGGGCCGACCAGCCGGCGCGCGCTGCGCACCGCGAAGAAGGGCCCTGTCAGCCGTGTCGCGAAGAAGCTGGCCGGGCGTCCCTCGCCGGCCGCGTCCGAACCGATGCCCGTGCCGAAGGCACCGCCGCCCGGGAAGCGCAAGCAATCCGATGCCGCCGTGCCGACATCTGCTGCGGCCGCGGCGACCGAGAAGCCGACGACCGCGGTCGACCACAAGCGCAGGGCGGCGGACGAGCTCAACCCGCTGCTGCCGTTCGTCGAGTTCGTCGCGCGATCACCCCGTGGGGTCTCCTGTCGACGCCACGGTCGAGTCATTCTCGTCGCACGGCGCGTACGCGACCTCGGAATCTGTCCGCTGCTACATCCCGCTTCGCTACCTCGGAAAGCCTGCGCCCCGCAGCGCTCGCGAGGTGCTCACGCTCGGCGCCACGTTGCCGTTCATCGTCGTGTCGATCGCGGCTGGCCGACGCGGCGTCGACCTCGCCCTTCCGGGGTTCGAGCCCGACGGCGTCGTTCCCGCCGAGGCTGCGCCGCCGAAGAAGGCGGCGAAGAAGGCCGCTCCCCGCAAGAAGGCGGTGCGGCAAAAGGCCGTGCCGGTGAAAGCTGCGGCGCCGAAGGCCGTGCCGGAGAAGGCCGCCGCGGAGAAGCCGGTCGCGGTGCCCAAGAAGACGGCTGCGAAGAAGGCCGCGGCTCCGAAGCAGGCTGCTGCGAAGAAGGCCCCCGCGGCTCCGAAGAAGACGGCTGCCTCGAAGGATGCCGCAGCTCCCACGAAGGCTGCCGCGAAGAAGGCCCCCGCAGCTCAGAAGAAAGCCGCAGCCACTTCGAAGAAGGCCGCGGCGAAGAAGGCCGCGCCGCCGTCAGCTTGAGGCGCTGCGCGCTCGCATGCGCGCTACCCACTGCTCGATCGTGGCGCGGTCTTGCACCCCGGGGATCAACAGTCGGCCGTCGAGCAGCCATGCCGGTGTCCCGCTGACGCCGACTTCGTGGGCGGCTTCGATCGATGCCTTCACCTCGGCCGCGCCCTCTCCGCGCTCGACTGCCGCGCGCGACCTCATCGCCGTCGGCCCCGCTGCGCGACACCACCTCGGCCAGCACGTCGGGGTCCCCGATGTCCTCGCCCACGACGAAGACGGCCTCGAACAGCGCCTGGTCGAGCGCAGCGAACGCGTCGGGTCGTTGCGCTCGCACGATCTCTGCCGCGCGGAGCGCGAGGCCTGTGTTCGGGATGTGCTCGGGCGGCGTGAACGGCATCCCCACGGCTGCGCACTCGGCAGCGATGCGTGCGTTCACATCGGCAAGCCGGCCGTTCGGTGACACTCGTCGTCCCGCCGCCGGCAGCTCAGGGTGCAAGTCGTAGGGGAGCGGCGTGACCGCGACATCGAGGCTCTCGAGCAACGCCGAGCGGTCGCGACCCAGGTAGCACCACGGGCACAGATAGTCGCTCCAGACCACTGCATGCACCCGAGGGAGGCTACCGGTGCCCCGGTTAAGGTCGGGCTCGTGCGCGTGGCGACGTGGAACGTGAACTCGCTGAAGGCTCGTCTCGGCCGGGTCGAGGAGTGGCTGGCGATCGCGAGCCCCGATGTGTTGTGCATGCAGGAGACGAAGCTCGCAGACTCGGCGTTTCCGTCCATGGCGTTTCAGGGGCTCGGTTACGAGTCGATCCATGTCGGCGAAGGACGATGGAACGGCGTGGCGATCTTGAGTCGGATCGGCATCGCGGACGTGGTCGCCGGCTTTCACGATGGCGAGCCCGCCGACGCCGAGGCACGGCTCGTGACCGCGACGTGCGGCGGCGTGCGCGTGACGTCGGTGTATGTGCCGAACGGCCGCTCGCTCGATCACGAGCAGTACACGTACAAGCTCGGCTGGTTGCGGCGCCTTCGCGCGCATGTCGCCGCGACCTCCACTCCAGACGACGACGTGATCGTGTGCGGTGACTTCAACATCGCCCCCGAAGACCGCGATGTCTACGACGCGGCGAAGTACGTCGACACGACCCACACGAGCCCGGCCGAGAGGGCTGCGCTCGACGAGCTGAAGCACTGGGGACTCGTCGACCTCTTCCGGGAGGTCTACGACCAAGATCGCCTCTTCTCGTGGTGGGACTACCGGGCTGGCGACTTCCACGAAGGCCGAGGCATGCGCATCGATCTCGTGCTCGGCACTCCGTCGGTGTCGAAGCGGGTGCGATGGGCTCTCATCGACCGCAACGCCCGCAAGGGCACCCAACCCTCCGATCACGCGCCTGTCCTGGTGGACTTCGACGACCGTGACTGATCCCGCGACGTTCCATGAGCGCTTCTTCCAGTCCGCCTCGGCTGACGTCAGCTCTCGCCGAGCCGAGCTGCACCGCCTGGCGGATGCCCTGAGAGTCGCGATCGAGTGCCTCATGGACACGCAGGCACTCGAGGCTGACATCGCAGCCGCGGCCGACCAAGCCGAGACGCTCGCTGCTCTGCTCGAGGCCCAGCCGCGCGGACGCAGCGTGGACGGTTGGGCCGAGGCGGCCAACGCCGGCGACGCGTTCGGGTTCTTCGACTTCTCACCGGTGTTCGGCCGCGCCAATCCCCTCGCTCCGCCGGTCGAGATGGAGGTTGTCGACGACACGGTGCAGGGTCGGGTGCGTTGGGGTGCCGCCTATGAGGGCCCTCCCGGATGCGTGCACGGAGGCCACATCGCGGCGGCGTTCGACGAGGTGCTCGGCATGACGCAGTCGATCACCGGCACACCGGGCATGACCGGCATCCTGACGATCCGCTACCGAAGCCCGACCCCACTGCACACTGAGCTCTCCTTCCTCGCTCGCGTGGCCCGGGTCGAGGGCCGCAAGATCTACACCGAAGGCACCCTCTTCAACGGGGACGTGGTGTGCGCCGAAGGCGAGGGCCTGTTCATCACCGTCGACTTCTCCAAGTTCGAGGCGATGCGCGCTCAGGTGAACGACGAGACGAGGCCCAACACCTCGTCGCCGTAGCGCTCGAGCTTCACCGGCCCGATGCCGGGCACCGCGCGCAGGGCGGTCTTCGTGCGGGGGCGGCTCTCGACGATCGCGGCCAGCGTCTTGTCGTCGAAGATCGTGTATGCCGGCGTGTCGGCCGCGCGCGCCGCGAGAGACGCCACTCCTTGAGCGCCGCGAACAGCGGGTCGGTGCCGGCTGCCGGCCCGCGTCGGGCGTCGTCGAGCGTGCGCCGTGCGTTGCGGAGCGATGCGCGGTTGTCGGTCTCGGGCGATCCGAGGCGCATCGCCTCGCACTCGTCCTCGAGCCCCGCGAGCAAGGGCGACGGCGACCGGTTCATCGATCTGGTGCCGAACGTTCGCTGCTCGGCCCATGTCAGGTAGATCTCGCGCTCGGCACGCGTGAGCGCGACGTACAGCAGGCGGCTCTCCTCGTCGAGCGCCTCGGGCGTCGTGGCCTGACCGATCGGCACGAGGCCGCGCTCGAGCCCGGTGATCATCACTATGGGCCACTCGAGGCCTTTGGCTCGGTGGAACGTCACGAGGTCGACCGCGTCGGTGTCGGGGGCGATGTCGTCGGTGCGCAGCGTCGCGGACAGCCAGCCTGCGAAGCCGGTGGACGTACCACCCGGATCGAGCGCGAGGTACTCGTGGCCGAGACGGATGAGGGCTTCGAGGTTGCGGCGGCGGTCGTCGGTGAGCCGTTGCGACCGATCGTCGTCCTGGCCCTCGGTGCCGAGGTCGTCGGCGTCGTCGGCATCGACGACGATGGCTTCGAGGTCGGCGAGCCGCGGGGCGACGAGGCTGTCGCCGCGATGGCGAGGATCGCGCAGCCATGACTTCACCTCTGGCTGCTCGAGCAGGCTGCCGCCGCCTCGTACCCGGCAGGGCACCTGCGCCGCGCGCAACGCCTCCTCGAGCAGCGTGAGCTGCGCGTTGGTGCGCGCGAGGACCGCGATGTGACGCCATCCCATGGCGTGGCCTCGCCGATCGCGGACGCGTCGCGCGACCGCAGCTGCTTCGGCGGTATCGGTCGGATACGAGGAGATCGATGGCACCGGTCCGTCGGCCTGCACCGTTCGCCGGCTCGGTCGCCCGAGCACACTCGACGCGATGCGCACGATCTGAGGTGTCGACCGGTAGTTGGTGCCGAGACGCACGATGGTCGAGCCCGGGTAGCGGTCACCGAACTCCGCGAGCGCAGCGGACTCGGCGCCGTTCCAGCCGTAGATGGCCTGGTCGGGGTCGCCGACGACGCACAGGTCGCGACGCTCGGCGCGCCACGCCTCGAGCAGGTGCAGCTGCAGAGGGTTGATGTCTTGGAACTCGTCGACGAACAGATGGCGAAACTTCCAGTGCTGCACCGCGGCGAACTCGCGGTCGTCGCGGCACTGCTCTCGCGGATTGGATGAGGACATCGTCGAAGTCGATCAACGAGCGCTCGCGCTTCACTCGCTCGTACCGCTCGTAGATCGACGCCACGATGGTCGCGGTGAGCGGGGGACGGCGGCCCGCGTCGTCGCACGCGCTCGTGTACGCCGCGGGGTTGATCATCCGGGCCTTGGCCCACTCGATCTCTGCCGCAACGTCGCCCGGCTGCACGAACTGACTCGAGCCGCCGCGCTTCGTCGCCTGGCTCACGAGCGGCGCCAGCAGGCCCGCCTTTCGGTCGAGCAAGGTCGGGGGAGAGATGCCGGCGTCTGTCCATCGCTGGCGGAGCTGGGCGAGCGCGACCGCGTGGAAGGTGCCCGCGTGCGCTTGGCCGCGCAGACCGAGCGCGCCGAGGCGCATGCCGAGCTCGCTGGCAGCCTTGCGGGTGAACGTGATGACGAGGACGTGGCCCGGATCAGCGGTGCCCGAGGCGAGCCGGTGCGCGACGCGACGGGTGAGCACGCGGGTCTTGCCTGCACCAGGGCCGGCGATGATGCACAGCGGTGCCCCCTGGCTCGTGACCGCGCTGCGCTGGTCGTCGTCGAGGTCGTCGAGGAGGTCGGTCACCGGGGGCATCGCACGTCACCATACGGAGGGGCAATAGGAGGGAACGAGTGCACTTCCAGGCGGTCGCATCACTATCCCCAGGTGCTGTGGAAAACTGCCGCAAAGGTAAGCGCACGTGGGGCGCGAGCCTGGGCAAAACGCGGTTCGACCCCGAGTAGCCTTCCGACCGAAGCCGTCCGTACTCCTCGGGGCCGCACCCCGTCTCACGCCTCGTCGCTTCCTTCGCACCTTGCGGCGCTCCGGCGCTCCGGGCATCCCTGCCACCGTGTTTGCCCACTTTCGTGGACCCACCCGGCGGTGGACGACGCCTTCGACGTGATTCGTCCCGCACACACCCGTACACCACCCCACCCGAAGGCTCCGAAATCCTTGCGGCTCCCGGTTCCCCCGAGCCGGGCGCTCGCCTTTCGGCGTGCTGCTCGCCTTGCGGCGTGCGGTGCATTTGCGTATCCGGTGGCGTCAATTTGCCGATTCGCAACCCAATCGTCAAGGACATTTCGACAACTTTCGACATCTCTGGATAACTTGTGGACACCCCTGTGGAGACGCTGTGGATGGGTTGTGCGTGACCGCCGTCACGCTGTGGATAGGGCGTCAGCAGGAGCTTCCGGAGGGACACGTGCTCGGTAGCGTGCCCCCGTGCTCGTGTCCGCCGAACGGTTCGAGGAGCTCGTCGCCGAGGCGCTCGACGGCATCCCGGCCGAGCTCGGCGCTCGCATGGACAACGTCGCGGTCTTCGTCGAGGACCGCGGTCGCCAGGGCGGCCTCCTCGGCCTCTACCAAGGTGTGCCGTTGACCGCGCGCGACGCGGGGTACGCCGGGATGGTGATGCCTGACCGGATCACCATCTATCGCCTTCCGATCTGCGCGATCTCCGCGACCGAAGCCGACGTCGTGCACCAGGTGCGCGTCACCGTCGTGCACGAGGTCGCGCATCACTTCGGGATCAACGACGACCGCCTGGCCGAGCTGGGCTGGGCATAGAGCCTCCGCGCTCGACCCCGGAATAGAGTCCCGCCCGTGGGTTACCCGAGGAATCTGCTCAACGAGGGCGAGGAGATCATCCTCGACCTCAAGCCGCACTGGATGTACGTCGTCCCGACGATCGTGGTGTGGCTCGGTGCGACGCTCGCCGCGATCGTGCTCCAGAGCGTGACGGGGCAGGGCTGGATGTGGTGGGTCGTGCTCGCGGTGTTCCTCGGTCTCGGCGTGAACGCGGCGGTGCGCTACTCGAGGTGGACCACCACGAGCTTCACCGTGACGAACGATCGCGTCATGTTCCGTCAGGGGATGGTCGGGAAGTCCGGTGTCGAGATCCCGCTCGAGCGGATCATGAACGTCAACTTCAACCAGTCGATCTGGGAACGCATCATCGGGGCGGGCGACTTGCTCATCGAGTCGGGTGGCAAGGACGGCCAGAGCCGCTTCAGCGACGTGCGCAAGCCCGAGCTGGTGGCGAAGGAGATCCACGAGCAGGCGAACCAGTACGAGGAGAAGCCCATTCGTCGCGCGGCTGCCGCGGCGAGTGCCGACGCGGCCGCGGCTGCCGGCTCGGCCTCGAGCTTGCCGCCTCCGCCGCCGGGGCCCGCCTCTGCGACGCCCACATCTGCGACGCCGACGTCTGGTGACGCCACCGAGCAGCTCGCCAAGCTGCACGAGCTGCTGACGAAGGGCGCGATCACGCAGGCGGAGTACGACGCGAAGAAGGCCGAGCTGCTCAACCGCCTCTAGTGCGGATCGTCAGCCTCGTCCCTTCGGTCACCGAGACACTGCTCGCTTGGGGCATCGCGCCCGTCGCGGTCACGCGCTTCTGCGAGCACCCCGAGCTGCTGCAGGTCGGTGGCACCAAGGACCCTGACGTCGCGAGGATCGTCGAGCTCGCGCCTGACCTCGTCGTCGTGAACGACGAGGAGAACCGCAAGGAGGACTTCGACGCGCTCGAGCGCGCCGGCCTCGAGGTGCACGTCGTGCGCATCTCCCGCGTAGAGGACGTGGACGACGCGTTGACGTCGCTGGCGAGAGCGGTCGAGCGGCAGTTCGAACCCGCGCCGCTGCCGGCGCATGCACCCGCGCGCATCAGCGCCTTCATCCCCATCTGGCGCCGACCGTGGATGACGATGAACGGCGACACCTATGGCTCGTCGGTGCTCGCACACCTCGGAGTGGAGAACGTCTTCGCGAGCGCGCCGCGGCGCTATCCCGAGATCGTGCTGGCTGACGTGCCGCCTACCGACGTCGTGCTCGCGCCGACGGAGCCGTACCCCTTCGGCCCACGGCACGAGGCCGAGCTCGGGGCGATCGCACCAGTGCTGTTCGTCGATGGCAAGGACCTCTTCTGGTGGGGCGTGCGCACTCCCGCCGCGCTTGCTCGGCTCGGCGCTCTGCTCGCGAGTGCGGGGTAGGTTCGCCCGATGGAATACAGACGACTCGGTCGCACCGGGATGATGGTGAGCCCGTTCTGCCTCGGAGCGATGATGTTCGGTCGCTTCGGCAACCGCGACCATGACGACGGCGTCGCGATCATCCACCGTGCGCTCGACGCAGGCATCAACTTCATCGACACCGCGGACGTGTACTCGAGTGGCGAGTCCGAGCAGATCGTGGGCAAGGCGCTCGCGAACGGACGTCGCGAGGAGGTGATCTTGGCCACCAAGTGCCACTTCCCGTTGACCGGCCCGGGCACCGCCGCGCCACCGAACCAGTCCGGCAGCTCTCGTCGCTGGATCATGCGAGCGTGTGAGGACAGCCTGCGCCGGCTCGGCACCGACTGGATCGACCTGTACCAGCTGCATCGCTACGACCCGAGCGTCGACATCGACGAGACGCTCGGCGCGTTGAGCGACCTGGTGCACCAAGGGAAGATCAGGGCCTTCGGGTCGTCGACGTTCCCTCCCGAGCGCATCGTCGAGGCGCAGTGGGTCGCAGAGCGCCGCGGCAGAGAGAAGTTCAGCTGCGAGCAGCCGCCGTACTCGATCTTCGTGCGCTGGATCGAGACCGATCTCTTGCCGACCTGCGCAGCGCTACGACATGGGCGCGATCGTGTGGAGCCCGCTCAACGGCGGATGGCTCGCGGGGCGCTACCACAAGGGCGAGCCGATCGATCCAGACAGTCGAGCGGCGCGCATGGCGGCGCGGTTCAACATGGAGTCGCCGGCCAGCCAGCGCAAGCTCGAGCTCGTCGAAGCGCTCGAAGGACTTGCCGCCGACTCCGGGATGAGCCTCACGCACCTCGCGCTCGCCTGGTCACTCGAGCATCCGGCGGTGACCGCCGCGATCATCGGTCCGCGGACGATGGAGCAGCTCGAGCAACAGCTCGGAGCCGAGGAACACACGTTGTCAGTCGAGGTGCTCGACGCGATCGACAAGCTGGTCCCCGCGGGCACCAACGTCGACCCTGCCGAGACTGGGTGGCGTCCGCCCGAGCTGTCGCGCAAGGTTCGGCGCCGGCCCCGCTGACGGTCACATCTCGATCAGGGCCGCGCCCGCGACGGGTCGAACCACCCAGCCGAGGTCGCGGACAGCGCCGCGCCTCGCGAGTGCCACCACGCAGCCACCGAACCCTGCGCCGCTGAGCCGCGCGCCGTAGACGCCCGGATGCGAGCACAGGGTCTCGACCCATCGGTCGAGACCAGGCGTCGACACCCCGTAGTCGTCGCGGAGGCTGGCGTGGCTGTCGATCATCATCAGCCCCGCGTCTCCGAACGCACGCGCACGGATCGCCTTCGCGAACCAACCCACCCGCTCGTTCTCGGAGATCACGTGCCGTGCACGCACCCTGATCAGTGGATCGGAGATCTCCCACACTTGGTCGACAACCGCGTCGCGCAGCGGACCGATGATCCGCTCGGCCTCCGCGCACGCGGCCACGCGGTCTTCGTACGCGGACGACATGAGGGCGCGGCGCTCGCCGGTGTCGACGACGATCACATCGAGGTCGTCCGGCATCTCGATCGGTGTCACCTCGAGCGAGCGGCAATCGATGAGGAGGGCGGCGCCGGCGACGCCACCTGCCGAGGTGAGCTGGTCCATGATCCCGCACGGCACGCCCGACGCTCGTTGCTCCGCTGCTCGGCAGAGGCGCGCCACGTCGAGCGGCGACCCTTCGGCGCCCAGAGCAAGAGCGACCGCGACTTCGAGCGCGGCGCTCGACGAGAGTCCGGCGCCGAGGGGGACCGTCGTCGACACCTCGCCGACGAATCCGACGACCGGCCTCGTCTCGGCGACGACGCCCGCGACGTAGCGGGCCCACTCCGGTTCGAGCTGAGAAGGGTCCTCGATGTCGAGCGGGACGACCGCGGGCCCAGCTGCGTCTGCGGAGCGGAGCACCACCTGTTCGCCCTCGCGCTCGCCGCGCACCTCCGTCCAACGGTCGATTGCCATGGGCAACACCAGGCCGCCCGTGTAGTCCGTGTGATCGCCGATCAGGTTCACACGCCCCGGCGCACGGGCGACGATCACGCGGTTGCCGCTCGAAGCGCTGCTGCCGCGACCTCCGGCGGCACGGGGTTGAAGAAGACGCCTGACCCGAGCTCGCCCGCCGCGACGAATCGAGCGAGCCCAGCCTCACGCCAGGGCGACACGAGGTGGGCGTGCAGCGGAGGTCCCTGCCAGGCGCGGCCGTCGAACGGGCGCTGGTGGAACCAGAGCATGTACGGGATCGGGCGGTCGTAGAGCACGTCGAACCGCGTGAGCACGTCCACCAGCAGTGCCGAGAGGTCGTCGCGCTGGTTGTCGTCGAGCGACGGAAGGTCGGGTGTGCCGTCGTCGGGGGCGAGCCTGAGGTCGATGGGCCACCCCGACGCTCGTGCGCTCCACGCGCTCCATCGACCCGCCGTGCAGACATGCCGATCGTCACCCGGGTCGGCGCGGTCGGCGCTGAGGTCGCGCTCGCTCGCGGGCTCTGGCGGCACCGCCTCGAACGCGTAGATCTGCCCGTGCGGGTGCGCGATCGTCGCGCCGACTTCCGCCCCGCGGTTCTCGAACACGAGGACGTACGCGACGTCGGCGCGGGCACCGAGCTCGGCGCTGCGGTCCGCCCACAGATCAACGACACGGCGAGCGCCCTCTCGGCCGAGCGACCAGAACGTTGCGTCGTGATCGGGCGTGTAGAGCACCACCTCGCAGCGGTCGCCCGGCAGCGACGGAAACCGGTTCGTGAACGTGCGTGTGTCGTACGGCTCGGGTGCCTCGAGGCCACCGACGCAGAACGGGCACACGCCGGATGGGAGGTTCGGCCTTCCTTGACGCGAACCGACGACGACGGTGTGCGCGCCAGTCAGCGGATCAATCAGCACAGAGTGAGTGCTGCGGCGAGGCGTTCGACCGCCTCGGTGTCGAACGGTGCCCGCAGCGCGATGTTGACCTGATCGACCCCTGCTTCGACGTATTCGCCGATGCGATCGACGACCTCCTCATCGGAGCCGCCGAGCACGCCCGGTCGCACGTAGTCGGCGAGACCCCCGAACTGCTCGCGCAGGCTGTCCTCGGTCCATGCGAGCCCGAGGTTCACCGATGTGCGGATCTCTCGAGGGTCTCGGCCGACGCTGTCGCAGTGCTGGTGGAGCACGGCCCGCTTGTGCGCGTACATCGCGGGGTCGACGAAGGGGATGTTCACTCCGTCAGCCCACTGGGCGGCGATCTTGAGCGTGCGCTTCTCGCCCTGGCCGCCGATCCAGATCGGCAGTGCCGCCTGCAGCGGCTTGGGCTCGCACCGCGCATCGTGCATCTCGAACCACTCGCCCTTGAAGCTCGTCACCTCGTCGCGGAGGAGACCGCGGACGCACTGGATCGCCTCCTCGAGCTGGTCGAGGCGCACGCGCACCGGAGGGAACGGGATGCCGTACGCGCGGTACTCGACCTCGCTCCATCCCGCGCCGAGGCCGAGGTCGGCGCGGCCGCCGCTCAGATGGTCGATGGTGGCGATGGCGTTCGCGAGCACCGCGGGATGGCGGTAGCCGACGGAGTAGACGAGCGAGCCGCAGCGCACCTTGTTCGTGTCGCACGCAAGGGCGGCGTGCGTGGCCACGGCTTCGTGGCACTCGCCTTCCTCGGTCAACGTCGCCGAGTAGAAGTGGTCCCACACGGAGATCCATCCGAAGCCCAGGTCCTCGACCCGACGCCACAGCGCCCTCAGCGAGGTCATCGAGGTGTTCTGGAGACCGGCGTGAACTCCGAAGACGGTCACATCGCGACGGTAGCCGTCAGCCTGTGGCGAGGGCTTCGAGCGCGCGGACGTTCACGACGTGGAGCGAACGACGTCCTGGGAGGACGAGGCCTCGGGCACGCAGCCTCTTGATCGCACCACTCATGCTCTCGGGGTCGACCCGGAGCATCCCCGCGAGCTCCCCTTGGCTCACGTCGAGCATGACGATCGTTCCCTCTTGCATCCCGCACGTCCGCGCGAGCTCGAGAAGCACGGTGGCCAGGCGACGGTCGATGTCCTTCGGCGCGTGCTCCACGGCGAAGACGGTCGTCGCCCGAAGTCGCCTTGCCATCACCCGCAGCATCGTCGCCGCGAGGGTGGGGTGCTCGCTGAGGAGTCGGTTGAACTCTGGCGCCGCGACTGCGACCAATGTGGTCGGCTCTGTCGCGATCGCACTCGCCGATCGGGGCAGTCCATCGATCGCGGACAGCTCGCCGAAGAGCGATCCGGCTCCGAACTCACCGAGCTCGACGGCGAACTGGTCGTGCATCGCCTCGACACGTACTTCTCCCTGGATGACAGCGAGCGCCGGTCCGGGTGGATCGCCTTCGACGAAGATCCACGCCCCCCGACGGTAGTGACGCTCCTCGCCCGCTTCGAGAAGTGCATCCCACGCATGCTCCGGCAGCTCATTGGTCGTCGTCATCTGATGCACCTCGGTTCGTTCAGGGAGGCCGCTCCGGTGCTCACGCGCTCGCTCCTGCCCCGAGTCTCGCGACGAATCCGCCGCCCGGCGCAGCTGCGGCACTCTGAGGCACCCCGTTCACTGCCGCCACGAAGCGCTCGCCGTTGAGACGCATGAGGACGCAAGGCTCAGAGGCGACCACGGACGCGGTGCGGGCGACTCGCCGGAGCAGGCCGATCTCGCCGAATCCCGCGCCCGGAAGCAGCCGCGCCACATGCTGCTCCGGCTCGCCGGGGCGGCCCGAGCGCAGGACGTCGAGGCCGCCCGAGACGAGCACGAAGAAGTCGTCGGGCACCCGCCCCTGCTCGATCACGCGAGCGCCGGCCTCGACCTGTTCGGTCGTGGCGGTCGCTGCCAGCGCTTCCAATGTCGGCAGCGGAGCGCCATGCAGCCAGGGGAGCCCGCGGAGCAAGGCGACCCCCGGCTCGAGCCTGGCCTCGACCGTGGCTGCCCGTCGTGCCGCCGAATGCAGCCACGCGGCGCCGACCACCGCGCTCAACGGCACCACCGCACCCATGAGCACCAACGACGGTCGCAGTCCGACGAGATGGATCAGCACCGGCGCGAGGAGCGAGCCGACGAGGATCGCGCAGACCATGAGTGAGTCCAGGATGCCGAACACGCTCGCGATCACCCGTCTCGGGGTCGCCCGCTGGAGCAACGTCAATGCGAGCACCTCGGTGAGCACGGACCCGATGCCGGAGCACACCATCAGCAAGACAGCGACCGCCGGGAGATCGACGACGACGAGGAGCGCGACGGGCACGCCGGCGAGGAGCGTGGTGCATGCGAGGACAGCCAGGGTGTGGTGTGTGTTCGCGAGGCGATTCGTCATGAGCACGCCGGCGAACGCTCCGATTCCGAGCGCGACATTCAACGTCGCGAAGCCCCCTCGGCCTGTGCCCAGGAGGTCTTCGGCCACCAACACCAGCCCGACCAGCGAAGCTCCGTACACGAGGTTCACGACGACCACCAGCACGATGGGCGCCGCGACATCACCCGACGAAGCGATCGCGTGCATCCCTGATGTCAGCACCGGTCCACGCTCGCGGGCGTCGTCGGGTGACGACCGATCACGGCCGGTGCGCAGCCTCGCGACGGGCACGAGCGCCATAGCGAAGATCGCCGCGTTCGCGAGCATCGCGGTCGCGGGTGAGCCGAGGACGAGCGCGGCCGCTCCGGCCGCGGGGCCGGCGATGAAGGCGAGGGTCTCGAGGCCCGTCAGGATCGCGTTGGCCGGAGCAAGTTCGTTCGCCGACACGACGTCGGGGATCGCGGCGGCGAGGCACGGATAGCAGGGAGTGCCGCATGCCGTGAAGAGGAACGCGAAGACGACGATGATCGCGGGTGAGGTCTCCGCGAGCAGCGCGACGCCGAGGAGGAGCGCGAAACCGGTGCGCGATGCGATCGAGAGCGCGAGCAGCCGCTGGCGCGGCACCCGGTCCGCAACGACACCGGCGAGGCCCGACAGCAGCACGTAGGGCAGGAGACGCGCCGCTGCCGCGATCGCGACCCATGTGGCGGAGCCCGTCTGCTCGAACACGGCGACCGTGATGGCCACTGTTCCGAACGTCTGGCCGATCGCCTGCAAGGAGTATGCGGCCATCAGCCACCGGAATTCACGGGGTCGGAGCGCGCTGCGGAAGGTCGGTCGCTCCTCGGCTCGGCCGATCACCCGCCCCTCGACTGCGCTCATCTGGCCGGTGTCATTCCAGGGCGAGGTAGTAGGCCGCGAGCGGCGCGAAGCCGTTGAACCCGACAGTGGAATAGGTCGTCGTGTACGCGCCGGCCGCGACCAGGTCGACAGCGATCGCCCGCCTCGAGCGCGAGCGGCAGCCGGTACGAGTAGTGCTGATACAGGACGTCGGCGCTGTCGCACGTCGGCCCGGCGAGCACCACGGGCCCACACTCCGTGCCGTCGTGAGGCGTGCGGATGCGGTACCGGATCGCCTCGCCCATGGCCTCGGCGAGACCGCCGAACATCCCCACGTCGAGGTACACCCACCGTTGCTCGTCGAAGTCGGACTTCCGCGCCACAAGGACGACCTCGCTCTGGAGCACTCCGGCGTCTGCGACGAGATAGCGCCCCGGCTCCACGATCACCATCGGCAAGTCCGGCCCCAGCCGAGTTCGCAGCGCGGTCGTGATCGCTCGTCCGTAGGCCTCGATCGGAGCGGTCTCCTCCGTGTAGGAGCCCGGGAAGCCACCTCCGATGTTCACGATCGCGGGTTCGATGCCGCGTCCGCGCAGCATCGCGTAGAGGTCTGCGACGACAGCGAGCTGACGGCTCCAGGCTCCGACGTCACGCTGCTGTGAGCCGACGTGAAATGACACCCCGACCGCGAGACCTTGTGCCGCGGCGCGCAGCAGCAACCTCGCCACCACTTCGGTGTCGCATCCGAACTTGCGCGACAGCGGCCAGTCGGCCCCTGCGCCATCGCAGAGCATGCGGCAGAACACCGTCGAGCCGGGAGCGACCGCCGCCACTTTGTCCAGCTCGGGCTCGCTGTCCACGGCGAAGATCCGCACGCCTTTCGAGTAGGCGTCGCGCGATCGCCTGGACCTTCTTCACCGTGTTTCCGTAGGAGATCTGCGCAGGGTCGGCCCCCGCAGCGAGGCACGCATCGACCTCCGCTGGGCTCGCCACATCGAATGACGAGCCCAGGTCGACGAGCAGCTCGAGCACCTGAGGAGCCGGGTTGGCCTTGACCGCGTAGAAGATCACCGCGTCGGGCAGGGCCTCCGCCAGGCTCAGGTAACGCTCCCGCACGACCTCGAGGTCGACCACGACGAAGGGCGTGTCGATCGACTCGCTCGTCAGAAACGACTCGAGGCGGGCGCTGGGGATCGTGGTCGTCAGCATGGGCTGGGTGTTCGCGGGCGTAAAGTCGCCGAGATCACGCAAGTCCAGGGACGTAGGGCACAGCGCTCCGCCACGGGGCATAGGGGAGGACGCACGATGGCCGGACCGCTCACCGGATACCGCATCATCGAGATCGCAGGGATCGGGCCTGGGCCCTTCTGCGCGATGTTGCTCTCGGACATGGGTGCCGACATCGTGAGGGTCGACCGAGCAGAGCGCGCCGCCGGAGACATGTCGGCGCCGCCGCCCTATGCCGACGTGATGGCACGCGGTCGGCGGTCTCTCGCCGTCGATCTGAAGAACCCAGAAGGCGTCGAGACGGTGCTCAAGCTGGTCGAGACCGCGGACGGGCTCATCGAGGGCTTCCGGCCGGGCGTCATGGAGCGCCTCGGCCTCGGGCCCGACGCAGTGCCATGCCCGCAACCCGAAGCTCGTGTTCGGCCGCATGACCGGATGGGGTCAAGACGGCCCCTATGCCGCCTGGTCGGGGCACGACATCAACTACATCGCGCTCGCTGGCTGCCTCGCTCACATCGGTGAGGCCGGCGGGGCGCCAGTGCCGCCCGCTCAACCTCGTCGGCGACTTCGGCGGCGGCGGCATGTTCCTCGCGTTCGGCGTCGTGTGCGCGCTGCTCGACGCGCAGAAGTCGGGCAAGGGTCAGGTGGTCGACGCGGCGATGGTCGACGGCGCCGCGATCCTGATGTCGATGTTCCACGGCATGCCAGCGATGGGCTTCTTCGACGAGACACGCGGGCACGAACCTGCTCGACACGGGTGCCCACTTCTACGACACCTACGAGTGCTCTGACGGGGAGTACATGTCGATCGGTTCGATCGAGCCGCAGTTCTATGCCGAGCTGTTGCGCATCATCGGCCTGACGGGCGATGCGGAGTTCACCAAGCAGATGGACCGGCAGGCGTGGCCCGAGCTGAAGCAGCGTCTTCGTGAGGTGTTCCGCACGAAGACGCGCGACGAGTGGTGCGCGCTCATGGAGCACACCGACGTCTGCTTCGCGCCGGTGCTGACGCTCGACGAGGCAGTCACCCATCCTCACAACGTCGCCCGCTCCACCTTCGTCGAGGTCGGTGGCGTGCCGCAGCCGGCGCCGGCCCCACGCTTCTCCCGCACGCAACCCGGGATCGCGCGGCCGCCGGCGCACGTCGGGCAGCACTCCGACGACGTGCTCGCCGATTGGCTGTCGCTCGACGCGGACGAGATCGCGAAGCTGCGCGCATCGGGCGCGGTGCGCTGAAGGGCTCGATGGCGACGCTGGTCTGCTTCCACGCACATCCCGACGACGAGTCGATCACGACCGGCGGCACGATCGCTCGCGCCGTCGCCGAAGGGCACAGAGTCGTGCTCGTCGTCGCGACGCGCGGTGAGCACGGAGAGCTGCCCGAGGACCTTGCGGCGGGTGAGACGCTGGCCGATCGGCGGGTCGCGGAGACGATCCGATCAGCCGCGGTGCTCGGCATCTCGCGGGTCGAGTTCCTCGGCTACACCGACTCCGGGATGGACGGCTGGGAGCAGAACAACGAGCCGGCGAGCTTCTGGCAGCGCCGGTCGAAGAGGCCGCGGCGAGGCTCGCGGCGATCCTTCGCGAGGAGTCGGCCGGCGTCTTGACGGTGTACGACTCGCACGGCAACTACGGCCATCCCGATCACATCCAGGTCCATCGTGTCGGCCACCGTGCTGCTGAGCTGGCAGACACCCCGTCGGTGTACGAGGCGACGATGAATCGCGACGCGGTGCAGCGGCTGGTGGAGCTGGCGGCCGAGCTCGCTCCCGACCTCGACATCGACCCGCCCGAGATGCCCGAAGACCTGGAATTCGGCACACCCGAGGCCGAGCTCACCACCGCGATCGACGTCGCGGCCTTCGTCGAGCAGAAGCGGGAGTCGATCACGATGCCACGCGAGTCAGGTCACGGACTCGTCGTTCTTCCTCCGATGCCTCCCGAGGTGTTCGCGAGGGCGTTCTCGACCGAGTGGTTCATTCGCAAAGGCGCGCCGGCCGGCATCCACGAGCATTCCCTCGCCGGGCTGTGAGCAGGCTCATGTTGGTGCGGCACGGCCGCGCCTCGGGAGGATGGGGCGACGACCTCGATCCCGGCCTCGATGAGCTCGGTGCGCGGCAAGCGGAGGCGATGGCCGATCTCGTCGCACCCCTCGGGCCTCTTTCCATCCTCGTCAGCCCGATGCGACGCACGCGTGAGACCGCTGCTCCGCTCGAGCGGCGGTGGAGCTCGGTGGCGCTGGTCGATCCCACGGTGAGTGAGATCCCGTCGCCGCCTGACCTCCCGTTGGAACAGCGCACCACATGGCTGCACGGCGCGATGGAGGGCACGTGGGCCGACATCGGACCGACGTACGTCGGGTGGCGCGACGCCCTCGTCCAGCGACTCTGCGCGATCGATGTCGACACGGTCGTGGTGAGCCACTTCGTTGCGATCAATGCGGCGATCGGCTCGGCCACCGGCAACGATCAGGTCGTGATCGCCGTGCCCGACTACTGCTCGCGGACGGTGTTCGACGTCGTCGACGGTCGGCTCGTCCTGGTCGAGCGAGGGTTCGAAGCGACCGACACCTTGGTGCGATGAGCGACCCGCCCGTGAACGACCTTCTCGGTGAGGCCTGGACCCATACCGGCTTCGCACAGCGGCTCCACTTCGGCGCGGGTGTCGTCGCCCACCTCCCGGAGATCACGAAGGAGCTCGGCATCCGCCGTGCGCTGCTCGTCACGACGGCCGGCCGGGCGGACTCGGACGAAGGCACCCGCGTCGTAAAGCTCCTCGGTCGTTCCCTCGTGTCGACCTTCGCGGATGCCCGCTCGCATGTCCCCACGACGGTCGTGCAAGCGGCGGTGCAGCAGGCCCGGCGCGACGCGGTCGACGGCGTCGTCTCCTTCGGAGGCGGGTCGTGCGCCGACCTCGGCAAAGCGGTGAGCTTCTTCGTCGAGCAGGAGGCGGGCACGCCCGGTGCGTCATACGCGGATCGTCCCGCTCTCCGTCACATCGCCATCCCGACGACCTATTCGGGGGCCGAGCTCACGCCGTTCTTCGGCATGACCGACGAGCGGACGCACACGAAGGGCGGTGGCGGCGGACCCACCAGCGCACCGATCGCCGTGGTGTACGACCCGTTGCTCACGCTCAGCACACCCGCGCGTCAGCGCCGAGACCGGGATGAACGCGCTCGCTCACTGCGTCGAGGTCGTGTACTCACCGCATCGCTCACCCGAGGCGGAAGCGATCGCGCTCGCCGGCATCCGCCGCCTCTCCCGTGCCTTGCCTGCCGTCGTCGACGACCCCGACGACGTCGCGGCTCGCACCGATGCTCTGGCCGGAGCCGCCCTCGCCGGACGGTCGCTCGAGAACGCGACGATGGGTGTCCACCACGGCCTTGCCCAGCTCGTCGGCGGCCGCACCGGCATCCCGCACGGCTTGGCGAACGCGGTGATCCTCGCCCATGCGATGCGGTTCAACGCCGACGTCGCACCCCACGAGATGCACCTGATCGGTGAGGCGTTGGGCGATCCGGATGATCCGCCCGGAGCGGTGTCCCGACTCGTCGAGCGCCTCGGCCTGCCGACCCGGCTTCGCGACTGCGATGTCGATGAGGACGATCTCGACGCGGTCGCCCGCATGTCGCAGTCGAGCTTCGCCGTGCAGGCGAACCTGCGCCCGGTGGGGGAGAGCGACGCCCGGGCCATCCTCGCCGACGCCTACTGAAGTTGGACGGCGGCGCAGTGCGCCGCCGGGGTGTGCGGAGAGTACGCTGAGGTCAGGATCCGCTCACGGAGGTAGAAGTTCGATGAGGAAGCTGATGCCGTCGGGAGAGCTCGCCCGAGACGATCGGTTCGTGCGCATCACCATGGAGGACGTGATCTTCGATCCTCGCAACGCGTTCGTGGCGACCCGTCGGCGTGAGAACGGCTTCGATCCTCGGGTCGTCGAGGCGCCCGACAGCGCTCGCGGCCTGATGCACGGCATCTTCGTGGGCGAGATCCAGGCGCTCGAGGGCGCGGGGCGCACGTGTTGGGACTTCGAGACGGGCGGCGGCGAGGGTGGAATCCCGTTCGAGCTCAAGCTCGACATGGCCCGGCAGTGCTGGGACGAGGCTCGCCACGTCGAGATCTCGGTGAAGCTTTCCGACCACATGGGCACCGAGCTCGGGGAGTTCTCCGAGCAGACGTTGCTGTTCGAGGCCGCTTGCAACGAAGACCCGGTGCTCCGGCTTGCCGGCGTGAATCGGGCGCTCGAAGGCTTGGCCATCGACGTGTTCACGGCGATGCGCGACTTCGGCGGCGCGTTCGCCGACCCGGTGCTCTACTTCTGCGAGGACTGGATGCTGGCCGACGAGGTCACCCACGTGAAGATGGGCTCTGACTGGCTGCGTCGCATCACCGCGAAAGATCCCGAACGACAGCAGCGGGCACTCGACTTCCAGCGCACCGTCGACAAGGTCTTCTCGTTCGGTGGCTTCCACGGCGAGGAAGAGGACAGCCCCGTCCACCTCGCCCGCAAGTTCCGGGGACTCGCCGGATTCAGCGAGGAAGAGATCAGCGATCTCGTCGACGTCGCCGCCGAGGCATACACCGAGGCGCTCGCGCAGGCTGAAGCGGCCGCCGCCTCCCTCGCCAGCGCCTGACCTCCCCTGTACGCGCTCGCTCCTGCTCGACCTCCACGAGGGTTGGGCATGGATGGTGATCATCGGCAACGGCCTCGCTGGCACGTGGGCGCTCGGGGCGAATTGGCTCGAGTGGCTGCGCATGCGCGCCCTCTGGTGGTTCACCGCCTTCGTCGAGCTGGCGATTTTCGTGCAGGTGGCCCTAGGTGTCGCCCTCGTCAGCGGTGAAGGGCTCGTCGCGCCGCAGTTCCACATGTTCTATGGCTTCGTCGCGATCATCGCCGTCGGCATCTTGTACTCGTACCGGGCGCAGCTGCGCAGCCGGCTCTACCTGCTCTACGGCTTCGGCGGCCTGTTCCTGATGGGCCTCGGCATCCGCGCCCTGCTCGTCGGCCGCACCTAGCCCGAATTCTTGGTGATTCTCACTCCCGGCGAGGGGGTTGCACCAAGAGAACCGGCGGGTCGGGCTAGAGGTTGACGACGGGGCACGTGAGAGTGCGGGTGATGCCGTCGATCATCTGGATGCGGCTCACGACCATGCGACCGAGGTCGTCGACCGTGGCCGCCTCGGCCTTCGCGATCACGTCGTAGGGACCCGTGACGTCGTCCGCAGCGACGACCCCGTCGACCGCGCCGACCTCTGACGCCACCTTGGCTGCCTTGCCCACCTCGGTCTGGATGAGGATGTACGCGCTCACGGCCATGGCGTGAGCGTAGGGGGTCAGCCGGCGAGACGCTTCTCGAGCTCGACGAGCTCGGCCCGCAGCTGCTCGGGAAGGTGGTCGCCGAACTGCGCGTAGTGCTCCTCGATGAGCGGGATCTCGGCCCGCCATCCACTGAGGTCGACGCGAGAGCAGCTGCGCCATGTCGGACTCGGTGACGTCGAGCCCTTCCCTGGAGATGGCGTCGAGCGCCGGCAGGAGGCCGATCGGCGTCTTGACCGCCTCGGCCTCGCCGGCGACGCGCTCGAACACCCACTCGAGCACCCTGCTGTTCTCGCCGAAGCCGGGCCAGAGCCAGCGGCCGTCGGCGTCCTTGCGGAACCAATTGACCATGAACAGTGAAGGCAGGTTGTCGGGATCTGTTGCGCGGCCGATCTCGAGCCAGTGCCCGAAGTAATCGGCCATGTTGTAGCCACAGAACGGCAGCATGGCGAAGGGATCGCGGCGAAGGTTGCCGACTGCGCCCGCGGCGGCAGCGGTGGTCTCGGACGCCATGATCGATCCGAGGAACACTCCGTGCTCCCACGACGTCGCCTCGTTGACGAGCGGCACGACCGATGCGCCGGCGCCCGCCGAACAAGATCGCGGAGATCGGGACGCCCTTGGGGTCCTCCCACTCGGGCGCGATGGAGGGGCACTGCGCGGCCGGGGCGGTGAACCGGGCGTTCGGGTGCGCGGCCAACGTCGTCGACTCGGGGGTCCACTGGTCGCCTCGCCAGTCGGTGAGTCGAGGCGGCTTGTCGGGCGTCATCCCCTCCCACCAGACGTCGCCGTCGGGAGTGAGCGCGGTGTTCGTGAAGACGCAGTTCTCCTCGAGCGTCATCATCGCGTTCGGGTTCGTGTCCATCCCCGTGCCCGGGGCCACGCCGAAGAACCCGGCCTCGGGATTGATCGCGTACAGCCGGCCGTCCTCGCCGAACTTCATCCAGCAGATGTCGTCGCCGACGGTCTCGACCTTCCAACCTGGGATGGTCGGCACGAGCATGGCGAGGTTGGTCTTGCCGCACGCCGACGGGAACGCCGCGGCGACGTACTTCGTCACGCCCTTCGGCGACGTGAGCTTCAGGATCAGCATGTGCTCCGCGAGCCAGCCGTCATCGCGTGCCATCACCGACGCGATGCGCAGGGCGAAGCACTTCTTGCCGAGCAGCGCGTTGCCTCCGTAGCCCGAGCCGTACGACCAGATCTCGCGGGTGGCAGGGAAGTGGACGATGTACTTGTTCTCCGCGTCGCACGGCCACGGCACGTCGGCCTGCTCTGGCTCGAGCGGGGCACCGACCGAATGCACGCACGGCACGAACTCGCCGTCGCCGCCGAGCACGTCGAGCGCCGCCTGTCCCATGCGGGTCATCGTGCGCATGCTCACCGCGACATACGCCGAGTCGGTGAGCTGCACGCCGATGTGCGCGATGTTGGAACCGAGCGGGCCCATCGAGAACGGCACGACGTACAGGGTGCGGCCGCGCATCGCTCCGGTGAACAGACCGAGCAGCTCGGCTCGCATCTCGGCGGGCTCACGCCAGTTGTTCGTCGGCCCCGCATCGGCCTCGGTCGCGGAGCAGATGAACGTGCGGTCCTCGACGCGAGCGACGTCGGCGGGATCGGAATGGGCCCAGTAGCTGTTCGGGCGCTTCGAGAGCTTCGTGAAGGTGCCTGCCTCGACGAGCTGCGCGGACAGCCTCTCGTGCTCTGCCACCGATCCGTCGCACCACTCGATCGCTGCGGGCTCCAGGATCGATGCCCAATGGTCGACCCACTCGCGGAAGGCCTTGTGTGTGGTGGTCCCGCTCATGTTTGCTCCGGACAGGGTTGGGGGGTGGTGGGAGCTAGCTGTCGGTGGCAGGCAAGAAGCCCGGGGTGCCCATGTCGACCTCGGATCCGAGCCGTAGGCGGGTCGCGAGACCCTCGTCGTCGAGTTCGAAGATCACTCGCTGGCCTTGGCGCAGCATTCGGAAGATCGAACCGGCCAACGCATTGGACGCCAAGTCGAGCTCGGACAGATCGGAGTCGCGGACGACTACACCGTCACCAGTACCGGGGTCGTACGACTTGATCACGCCCTGCATGCCCACCCCACGTTACCGGTGAGCCTTCGAGCGGACCAACCATGCGGGGCCGGGCGCGACTCGGGGTCAACGGGGAGGTCTCAGGTCGCTGTCGAAGGTCGACTCGGTGATGAACCCCATCGTGAACCCGGCAACGTCGTCCGACACGTGTCGCATGGTCTGCTCGCAGTCGATCGGGTCGGAGACGGTCTCATCGCCCGGTGACACTGGTACGCGGACAACCCCTCTGGGTTGTCCTGTCTGGCACGTCGGGACGTTGATGCTGGTGACGATCATCGGTGCCGTGCCGGCGATCAGCTGGGCCCGGTGCTCTTCGATCCATCGCGCGGCGAACGCTGCCCCCGACTCGAAGTCAGGCGGATCGCCGTCGCCTTGGCTGACTGCGACCGACGGCACGCCGAGCCGAGCGGCCGTCCGGGCGGCACCGATCGTGCCCGAGATCGGGACGACCGGGCCGAGGTTCTCGCCTCGGTTGGCACCCGAGACAACGACATCCACTCGGTCGAGGACGCCCGTGCGATCGGCGAAGAGCACGGCGTCAGCGGGGAACCCGTGCACCGCGACGGCTCGGTGGCCGCTCTGCGTCCTGGCGATCGTTGCGATCGGAGGGGCCGCTGAAGTCGATACCCCGGTGCCGCTCTGATCGTTGGCTGGAGCGATGACCCGGACGTCGACATCAGGCAGCGTCTCGAGCGCCTGCACCATCGCATCGATGCCGGGCGCGCCGACGCCATCGTCGTTCGTCACCAGGATGCTGAGGGCGCGGGGCGATGTCGAGGTGGTGCAGCCTGCAGCGAGGGCCGCGAGCACGCCCGCGAGGATCGTCAGGGCGCGCCGATACGATCGCCGTGGCATGACCGGCCCATCGGCAGCGACGCCGCTCACCATGAGCGACTTGCAGGCGATCCCCGTGACCGCGCTGAAGGGCGTTGGCCCCAAGAAGGCCGACGGGCTCGAGGAGGTGGGGGTGACCACCGTCCTCGATCTCCTCACCTATTACCCACGGCGTTGGGTGGATCGTACGAACGAGGCTCGCATCGCGGACCTACGCGACGGTGAGGAGGCCCTCGTGCTCGTCACCGTGAGGTCGAGCCACCGCGCGACAACACGGACGCGCAAGGTGATGGTCACGGTCGAGACCGGCGATGACTCGGGCCGGTTGCGGGTCGTTTTCTTCAACCAGGGCTGGCGCGAGCGCCAGCTGACCCCGGGTCTGCAGGTCGCGCTCTTTGGTCGGGTCGAGTCGTACCGAGGACGGCTCACCATGACGAATCCGGTCGTCGACCTCATCGGCGATCGCACCGGGCGCATCGTGCCGGTGTACCCACAGTCTGAGAAGGCAGGGCTGACGACCTGGGAGATCGCGGGTTGGGTGGAGGCCGCGCTCGCACGGTGTCGCGTCCGCGGCATCGCCGATCCCGTGCCGGCATCGGTGTTGCAACGCCTCCACCTCGAGGGTCGTGAGCTGGCGTTCCGGGCGATCCACGCTCCCGAGTCGATGGACGCCCAGCGCGCCGCGCGGCGTCGGCTCGTGTTCGACGAGCTCCTGCGGGTGCAGCTCGCGCTCGTGCTGCGCAAGCGGGCGGTCGAGCAACAGTCGCTCGGCATCGCCCACGTGGTCGACGGTGGGCTCGTCGCCCGCTTCCACGATCGACTGCCGTTCCCGCTGACCGGAGCGCAGCACCGAGTGATCGCGCAGATCGAAGCCGATCTCGCGGACGAGCGCCCGATGCATCGTCTGCTGCAGGGCGACGTCGGTGCGGGCAAGACCGTGGTCGCGGTGTCCGCCCTGCTCGTCGCCGTGCAGGGCGGTCATCAGGGAGCGTTGATGGCACCCACCGAGGTGCTCGCCGAACAACATGCGCTCGGGGTGGGCGCCCTTCTCTCCGACATCGAGGTGCCCGACGACGCGACGCTGACCGGCGATCGGCCGCTCCGCGTGGAGCTGCTCACCAATCGCACGACTGCTGCCGAGCGTCGACGCATCGCTGCAGGTCTCGCCGATGGCACGGTCGATCTGTTGATCGGCACGCATGCGCTCATCCAGGAGGGCGTCGCGCTGCGGTCGCTCGGTGTCGTCGTCATCGACGAGCAACATCGATTCGGCGTCGAGCAGCGAGCGATGTTGCGCGAAGGGTCGTGACGGGGCGGTGCCTGATGTCCTCGTCATGACCGCGACGCCGATCCCGCGTACCGCGGCCATGACCGTCTACGGCGATCTCGACGTCAGCGTGCTCGACGAGATGCCGCCAGGCCGCACGCCGATCACGACGAAGTGGGCGCGCGGTGACCTCGATGCGAGCGAGGTGTGGGAGGAGGTGCGAGCCGAAGTCGCGTCGGGGCACCAGGCCTATGTCGTATGCCCGCTCATCGACGAGTCCGAGAAGCTCGAGGTCGCGTCGGCGACCGAGACGTTCGAGCGGCTGCGCACCGAGGAGCTGAAGGGTCTGAGACTGGCGTTGCTGCACGGGCGCCTGCCCTCCCCGGAGAAGGCGGCGATCTTCGAGGCGTTTCGCAACGGCGCGATCGACGTGCTCGTCGCGACGACGGTGATCGAGGTCGGTGTCGACGTTCCCAACGCCACCGCGATGGTCGTGCTCGATGCGAGCCGCTTCGGGATCGCGCAGCTCCACCAGCTCCGAGGACGCGTCGGGCGAGGCGCCGCACCGTCGGTGTGCTGGCTCATCGACGAGGGGGCAGTCGAGGGATCCGAGGCCAGGTTGCAAGCACTCGTCGATTCGACCGACGGCTTCGAGCTCGCGGAAGTCGATCTCGACCTGCGCGGCGAGGGCACGATCATGGGTGAGCGCCAGAAGGGTCGCAGCGACCTGCGTCTTGCGTCTCTGCGGCGCGACCGGGAGATGGTGGGAACCGCCCGCGAGGTGGCCTTCGAGATCGTCGACGGGCCGGGCGGCATCGCCGACCATGCCGGTCTGGTCGATGAGCTGAGGTTGTTCGTCGGAGACGAAGAAGCCGAGTTCCTGCTGAAGGGCTGAGCGCGCCGGCTAGGCGAGGACGGCGTCGAGCTTCTTCTCGACGACCTCTTCGCTCGTGTTGAGCGAAAAGCTCAGCTCGGACACGAGGACGCGCCGAGCGTTCATCAGCATCGTCTTCTCGCCGCTCGACAACCCGCTGTCGCGGTTGCGCAGCGAGAGGTTTCGCACGACCTCGGCGACTTGGTACACGTCTCCCGACTTCAGCTTCTCGAGGTGGTTCTTGAAGCGGCGCGACCAGTTCGACGGCATGCGCGCGTCTTTCTTCGCGAGCACGTCGAGGATGTCCTCGACTTCGTCCTTGCTGACCGGCGGCCTGATGCCGACCTCTTCGGCCTTCTCGACCGGCACCATCAGCGTGAGATCGCCGTGGGTCACGCGAAGGACCAGGTACTCGACCTTCTCGCCGAACATCTCGCGCTTCTCTTTGCGCTCGATGACGGCCGCCCCGTGATGGGGATACACCACGCGGTCTCCGACCTTGAAAGCCACCTACATCCTCCGCACTCCGCACGCGTCAGTTCTCAAGGATGCCAGATATGACCGCCGTTCCCTACTCGCTTGCGCACACTCACTCGTCCGCGTCGTCGGGCACGACGAGATCCCATCTGTCAAGGCAGTCGGCACATCGATACGCGACCACGTCTCCGGGCTGCCATTCGCCGTCCTCCGGCGGGTAGGAGAGCAGGTGCGCGCGACCGCCGCAGTCAATGCACGTGATGACCTCGTCGACCTGCACGTCAGCTGCGTTCGCGCTGGGTGAACCGCGTGACCCCTGTTGCGAATCCCGGATCGAAGATGACCGCCTCGCCGTGCGCGGCCTCGTTCGCGAGTGCTGCATCGAGATCCAGCCCGATGCTCTCGTAGACGGAGAGTCGATCGTGGATCACCGCTGGCCACGGCGACGCCGCGATCTGCTCGGCGATCTCGATGGCCGCATCCAACGCGTGACCGGCCGCGACCACGCGGTTCACGAGGCCGATCGTCAACGCCTCGGCCGCGTCGATCTCGCGCCCCGTCAGGATCAGGTCGAGCGCGCGGCCGAGCCCGACGATGCGAGGCAGCCGCACCGTGCCGCCGTCGACGAGCGGCACGCCGTAGCGACGCTCGAGACAGCCGAGGCGCGCCGTGTCGCCCGCGATGCGCATGTCGCACCAGCACGCGAGCTCGAGCCCGCCCGCGACGCACCACCCTTCGATCGCCGCGATGACGGGCTTGGAGAGCTGGAGCCTGGTCGGCCCGAGCGGACCGCTCGGCCGCAGCCGCGGCAGGTCTTTGAGGTTGGCCCCGGCGCAGAAGGCGGTCTCGTCGCCCGTGAGGATGGCGACCTTCGCATCGTCGTCGGCCTCGAACGCGAGGAACGCGTCGAGCAGGCGCTGCGCGGTCTCGCTGTTGACTGCGTTGCGCACCGCGGGCTGGTCGATCCGCACGACGGTGACTGCACTCACCGAGCCGACGATAGGGGGTGGACGAGGGGGTGGACGAGGGGGGGTGGACGAGAGGGGCCGCCGATAGGGTCCACCACGATGCGTGTGGTCGCCGGGCAGGCGCGGGGGCGCCGTCTGACGGCGCCCCGGGGACACGACACTCGGCCGACGAGCGACCGGGCCCGCGAAGCCATCTTCAACGCGCTCCGCTCGATCGATGCCGTCGCGGGAGCGCGGGTGGCCGACTTGTTCGCGGGCAGTGGCGCGCTCGGCATCGAGGCCCTGTCTCGGGGGGCCGCGTCGTGTGTGTTCGTGGAGCGCGAGCCCGCAGCGACGGCCGTGATCGAGCAGAACTTGGCCCAGACGGGAGTGGCCGGCGGGAGCGTCGTGCGTGCCGACGTGATGCGATGGATTGCCGGTCGGAGCGGCTCGTACGACCTCGTGCTGGCCGATCCTCCCTACGCATTCGACGACTGGGCCTCACTGCTCGAAGCCCTCGACGCGCCGGTGGTCGTGGTCGAGTCCGATCGTGAGATCGACCCCGGACCAGGCTGGTTGATCACGAGATCCAAGCGCTACGGCGGTACCGTGGTGACGTTCGTGGCGCGGGCGGCCCAGCGCTGAACCCTCTTTCCGCCCGCCCCCACGACAGCTGATCCAACGGAGCCACCGTGAGCAAGGTGCTGTACCCGGGGTCGTTCGACCCCCTTCACAACGGACACATCGAGATCATCGAGACCGCCGCGCGCCTCTTCGACGAGGTGGTCGTGGCGGCGATGCGCAACCCACAGAAGGGCGAGCCCACGTTCAGCATGGAGGAGCGTGAGGCGATCCTCGTCGAGTCACTCGAGCACATCCCCGGTGTGTCGGTGACGATGTTCTCTGGTTTGGTGGTCGACCTGGCCGATGAGCTCGACGTGGACTTCATCGTGAAGGGATTGCGGGCGGCGTCCGACTTCGAGGTCGAGCTGCAGATGGCGCAGATGAACCACGCGGTGTCCGGCGTGCACACCGTGTTCTTGCCATCGACGTCGTCGCACTCGTTCCTCGCATCGAAGTTCCTGCGTGACATGGCGAGGTTCGGTCGCGACGTGAGCTCGATGGTGCCTGAGCCGGTGGCGAAGCGCTTGCAGGAGAAGTACTCGCGATGACGACGCACCAGGACGACGAAGACACGGGCGAGCATCCCATCCCCCGCCTCAGTGACTCCGAGGCGCTGTTGCGACGCGTTGCCGACATCATCTCTTCGGCGAAGACGATGCCGCTTTCGTCCTCGGCGATGATCAACCGCGACGAGATCCTCGAGCTCTTGGAGGAAGCGAACAACCGGCTTCCCGAAGAGCTGCGCGCGGCGCGTTGGTTGCTGCGGGAGCGTGACGAGTTCCTCGCGAAGACGCGCCGCGAAGGCGATGACATCCTCGACGCGGCCCGCGCGCAGGCTGAGCGCATGGTGCAACGCACCGAGGTCGTGCGAGCAGCGGAGCATCGCGCTCGCCAACTGGTCACCGCGGCCGAGGACGAGTCTCGTCGCCTGCGCCACGAAGTCGAGGACTACTGCGATCAGCGGCTCGCGCAGTTCGAGGTCGTGCTCGACAAGGTGCTGCGCACGGTGCAGGCCGGACGCGAGCGGCTCGCCCCTACTGGCTTGCCCGAGCCCGAGGAGGCAGAGGCCGAGGCTGCGGCAGCGCACGAAGCCGCGTTCTTCGATCAGGATCAGTCGTGACGACGCTGCCCGGTCTCGTCGTGCAGGTTGCGGATCTTCGGCGCCACCCAGGCGACCGGCGCCATCTCTCGATCGAGCTCCGCGCGAGCGAGATCGACGTCGGCGACGCGATGGTGCCCGAGGGCGCGGCGGTCGAGCTCGAAGGCGACCTCGAGGCCCTGTCTGACGGCATCGTGTTCACAGGCTCCGCTCGGGCGCCCTGGCGAGCGGTCTGCCGCCGATGCCTCGGCCCCGCGCACGGCGAGCTCGTCGCGCCGCTACGGGAGGTCTTCGCGAGGCCCGGCCATGTGGTCGAAGGCGAGGACGACGTCTTCCCGATCTCGGCGCAGTCCATCGATCTCGGCCCTGCAGTCCACGACGCGCTGGCGCTCGAGCTCCCTTTGGCCCCCCTCTGCATGGACGCCTGCGCCGGGCTCTGCCCGACCTGTGGCGTCGATCGCAACCACGCCCGCTGCCAATGCAAGGTCGACCGGACCGATCCCCGATGGGCCGCCCTCGACGTCCTCAAGCAGCCCAACCAGGCGCGGTTCGACCCTGGCTCCGCTGCTCGCTAGCCTTCAGCGGCCCGATCGCGCGAAGGATCCCCCCGATGGCTGTTCCCAAGAAGAAGACCTCCAAGGCGAAGAGCCGCAGCCGGCGGGCATCCGCCTGGACGCTCTCCGTCCCGGCCCGCAGCACGTGCCCGCGTTGTGGTGCGGCGAAGCGTCCGCACACGGTGTGCGGCACCTGCGGGTGGTACAAGGGCCGCCAAGCCGTCGACGTCGACTGACGCCCGGCCGCGACGCTGACTGCTCGTGCTCCCGATCGCCCTCGACGCGGTCGGCGGTGACCACGCTCCTGACGAAGTCCTCGTTGGTGCCCGTGCGGCCGTCGACGGGCTCGGCATCCCCGTTCTCCTCGTAGGTCCTGAGGAGATCGTCGCGGATCGCGGTTTTCCCTACATCGTCGCCACGGAGATCATCGCCATGGGCGACGACGGTGCGCAGGGTGTCCGGCGGAAGAAGGACTCGTCGCTCGTCCGCGCGGCCGAGGCGGTGCGCGACGGCAAGGCCTCCGCGATGGTGAGCGCCGGCAACACCGGGGCCACGATGGCGAGCGCGTTGCTGCGCATGGGCCGCATCAGGGGAGTGTCTCGGCCCGCGATCGCCGCTCCGCTTCCCGTGCCGGGCGAGACACCTACGGTGCTGCTCGACGCCGGAGCGAACGCCGAGTGCCAGCCGGAGTGGCTCGTGCAATTCGCGCAGATGGGCACGGTGTTCTCGCGCCAGCGCTTCGGCGTCGCCAAGCCGCGCGTCGGCCTCCTCTCGATCGGAGAGGAAGCATCGAAGGGCTCGAGCTTCGTGAAGGAGGTGCACCACCTCCTCGAAGGCGCTCCCGGCGTGAACTTCATCGGGAACATCGAGGGCCACGACGTCGCGACCGATGCGGTCGATGTCGTGGTCACCGACGGCTTCAGCGGCAACGTGGTGCTCAAGACGCTCGAGGGCGGTCTCGAGGTGATCCTCAGCGTCATCAGGGCCGGCCTCGCGTCGACCCTCGAGACCCGTGCCGCCGCCGACGTGTTGGCCCCGGTGCTCGAGCCGCTGTTCGACTACATGGGCCCCGAGAACACGGGCGGCGCAGTGCTGCTCGGCGTCGACGGCGTGTGCATCATCAGCCACGGCCGGTCGTCGGCTCGTGCCATCACCAATGCGATCTCGTTCGCTCGGGAGATGGTGGTCGGCGACATCGTCGGCGGCCTCCGCACCGCGATCGGCGCGCCCGGGTGACGCCTCACGGGCCGCTTGTCAAGCACATAAGATCATGAAAGATAGTGAGAACGGCTGAGACGACACCATCCATCCGTCAGAGTTCGGGCACATCCGGTAGAGTGGGGGTTCTGACGCCCCCATCCCCCTGACGCCACGACGAGGACGGAGAGAGCGTGCCCGCCGAAACCCACGTAGAACGAGCCCCCCTCGACCGCAAGGCTGTTTTCGAGCTGATCCGCGATCGCCTCGCCGACATCCTCGAGATCGATCCGGGTTCCATCAACGAGAGCGCGTCGTTCGCTGACGACCTCGATGCCGACTCGCTCGCGCTCATCGAGCTCGTCGAGGCGCTGGAGGAGGAGCTCAGCGAGCGTTCGGTGGGCTTCCGCATCGAGGACGAGGACCTCGAAGATCTCAAGACTGTGCGTGATGCCGTTGACTACGTCTACGGCCGGGTGGGCGAAGGTTCTGGTTGACCAGCCCGCGATCGAGGTGCTGAGGCACCGGATCGGGCATGAGTTCGCGGACCCTGCCCTGCTCGTGCAGGCACTCGCCCATCGGTCGTGGTGCGCGGAGCAGGCGACACCGGGCACGTCACCGCCGCCATCGAACGAACGACTCGAGTACCTGGGTGACGCCGTGCTCGGCGCGGTCGTCGCGGACCACGTGTACCAGGAGTATCCCGAGCTTCTCGAGGGCCGGCTGACCGACGCCCGCAAGTCGGTCGTCAACTCGATCGCGTTGGCCGAGGTCGCCGCGCGGCTCGGTGTCGGCCCGGCGTTGCTGCTCGGCCGGGGCGAGACCGCGGCGGGTGGCCGCGAGAAGACGTCGATCCTGGCCGACGCGCTCGAAGCCGTGATCGCTGCCGTGTACCTCGACGGCGGCTGGGACTCGGCTCGCCGGTTCGTGCTCCGCGAGATCGGTGACGACATCGCCGCATCGGTGGCCGGCGTCGGAGCGCACGACTACAAGAGCCTGCTGCAAGAGCTCGCAGGCCGCCGAGGTCTCGGGCCGCCGCGGTACGAGATCGAAGAGTCGGGCCCCGACCACGCGAAGGTCTTCGTCGCGCGCGTGACGGTCGGCCTCGTCGTGATGGGCGCAGGGACGGGCCGCTCGAAGAAGCAGGCCGAGCAGGCAGCAGCCAGCGTGGCATACGAGGAGCTCGCCGAGTCCGTCGAAGGGCGGATGGCTGACCATGCCTGAGCTCCCGGAGGTCGAGACGATCAAGCGTGACCTCGAGCGCGAGATCGTGGGGAAGCGCATCAAGAGCGTCGAGGTGTCGGGCACGCGGTCGATCCGCCGCGGCACGAAGAAGCAGTTCATCGACCGTCTCGAAGGCGCCAAGGTCACCGGCGTGCAACGCAAGGGCAAGTACCTGCTGCTCAAGCTCGACAGTGGTGATCTGCTGGTCGTCCATCTGCGGATGAGCGGGCAGCTCCTCAAGGCGGTCGCGAAGGATCCGGTCGCGAAGCACACGCACGTCACGTTGACGTTGCAGCCCGCCGGGCAGCTCCGCTTCGTCGATCCCCGCACCTTCGGCGAGATGTTCGTCAGCGATCCGGATCATCTGGCCGAGGACGCGCCCGAGCTGGCAGACCTGGGGTTCGATCCGCTCGATGAGCCGATCTCCTGGATCGCCTTCGGCCGCATGCTGATCGCGAAGCCGGTGCAGCTGAAGGCGTTCCTCATGGACCAGCACCTGATCGCAGGCATCGGCAACATCTACAGCGACGAGATCCTCTATGCCGCCGGCCTGCGCTACGACCGGATGACCGACACGCTCACGACGCAAGACATCCGCCGGCTGTACCGGGCGGTGGTCGAGGTCGTCCACGAGGCGGTGAAGCACCGCGGCTCATCGCTCGCCGATGAGCAGTACCGCGACCTGTTCGGACGGGTCGGCGGGTACCAGAACGAGCACCAGGCGTACGGCCGAGAGGGCCTCGCGTGCCGGCGCTGCCGATCGACGATCGAGCGGGCGAAGTACCAGGGTCGGTCGACCTTCTACTGCCCCAGCTGCCAAGTCTGATCTTCGTCGCCGTCGTCCGCTTCTGGGGCGCCGGTCGCCGCTGCGCTTTGACCGGCGCCCGCTCGCTGCGCTCGACAATCGGTGCTTCGCGCACCCCGGCGGCGCACTGCGCCGCCGCTCCCAGCATGCACCGAGCAGGTTTCGCGTCCGGTTAGCGTCGCTCCAGCCATGTTCTTGCGATCGCTGACCCTCAAGGGGTTCAAGTCCTTCGCCGATACGACCTCGCTCGACCTCGAGCCCGGCGTCACCGTCGTCGTCGGCCCGAATGGCAGCGGCAAGTCGAACGTCGTCGACGCCATCGCGTGGGTGCTCGGAGCACAGGCGCCGAGCGCGGTGCGCAGTCAGAAGATGGACGACGTCATCTTCGCCGGCACTGCGAAACGCGCGGCACTCGGCCGCGCCGAGGTCACGCTCACGATCGACAACAGCGCGGGAGTGCTGCCGATCGCGTTCACTGAGGTGACGATCAGCCGCACCCTCTTCCGAAGTGGTGACAGCGAGTACGCGATCAACGGCGTGTCGTGTCGTCTGCTCGATGTGCAAGAGCTCTTGTCCGACACGGGCGTCGGTCGCCAGCAGCACGTCATCGTCTCGCAGGGACAGATCGACGCGGTGCTCAACGCCCGGCCCGAGGACCGGCGAGCGATCATCGAAGAGGCGGCGGGCGTCCTCAAGTATCGGCGCCGCAAAGAGAAGGCCGAGCGCCGGCTCGAAGCGACCGAGGCGAGCCTGTTGCGCTTGCAGGATCTGCTGCGCGAGGTGCGTCGTCAGCTGAAGCCGCTCGAGCGCCAGGCCGACGCGGCGCGACGCCACGGAGACCTTGTCGCCGAGCTCGGCGCGCTGCGGCTTCACCTCGCCGGACGCGAGATCTCGACGTTGCGCAATCGACTCGAGAGCACGAGTCGAGATCGCGTCACGCTCGATCAGCAGGCGGCGGCCCTCAAGAGTGAGCTCGTCGCGCTCGACACCGAGGTGCTTGCGACGCAGGCGCGTCTCAGTGCCCTCGGCGGCTCGGATGTCAGCGACAGCCTCGTGCGCTACGAGTCGATGCGGGAGCGTGCTCGCGGCCTGATGGCGTTGCTCGCGGAGCGCCGGCGGGGAGTCGAGCGCGATCGCGGCGGGCTGCTCGACGCCGATCTCGTCGCGTCGCTCGAGGCCGAAGCAGCGCTCGTGGCAAACGAGCTCGTCGAGGTCGAGGCAGCGGCATTGGCGCTCGTGCCCGACTCCGATCGTGTCGTTCAGGCCGAGGCCACCCTCGCGGAGGAGCGCGCCGCGTTCGACGACGGCGTGCTTCCCGAGGCGAGCGCGGTTCCTCCACAGCGGGCAGGCGAAGTGCGCGGCGAGCTCGCGGCACGACGCCGCGGCCATCGAGCGGGCAGTCGGTGAGCTGGCGAGGGTCGAGGCTCGACTTGCCTCGATCGAAGTCCGCACCGCGCAGCTCGCTGCCGACGGCGATCTGCATCGGCGTGCGTGCGAGCAGGCCGAGGAGGCCGAGCGCCCTCTCGTCGCTCGCGTGCAGCGTGCCGAGGAAGTGCAGAGCGGCGCGGAGCGCGAGCTCGCCACGGCGCAGGATGACCATCGGTCCGCCGACGAGGACCGGCATGTGTGGTCGGCGCGCGCTGAGGCGCTCGCCCTCGCGCTCGATGGCATCGCGAGCGACCCGCGTTGGCGCGAGGTCGACGGAGCCGTCGGCGCGCTCGCCGATCTGGTCGAGGTCGACGATGGTTGGCAAGCCGCGTTCGAGGCGGCGGTAGGCGAGACCCTCAACGCGGTCATCGTCGACGGCACGGTCGCGGCTCGTCGCGCGCTCGCGGCGCTGAGCACAGGGGGCGACGCCGGTGCCGTGCTCGCGGTGTCGGGTGATCGTGCTCCGGCTCGCCTCGATTCGGTGCTGCGGTCGCACGTGCGGTCGCGGACCCCGCTCGTTGAACAGCTGCTCGACGCGCTGCTGGCCGAGGTCATCGTCGTGGATGGGGGATGGGAGCGTGCGCTCGATCGCGCGCTCGCGCAGCCCACCGCGATCATCGTCACGCGCGAGGGAGACCGGTTCTCGGGATCGGGTTGGCGGCTCGGCGCGGCGAGATCGCAGATGACCGGTGCGGCGCTCGAAGAGGCGCGCAATCGGGCGTCGTCCGCGGCCGATCGAGCCACGACCGCAGCGTCACGCGTCGCCTCCGCCTCGCTCGCGGTCGAGGCGGCCACCGACGAGCGCGCCCGAATCGAGGCCGAGCTCGAGGAGAACGACGCGCGACTGAACGCTGCCGCGGACGGCCTCGCCCGGGTCCAGGCGGCGCAGCGCGAAGTCGAGACCGAGTCGCACGCGTTCGAGCACATCACGAGGCCCTCGCCGAGTCGGTCGCTGCCGAGCACGCCCGCACGGCTGAGCTCGAGGCGGTCCTTCCGTCTCTCGAGGCCGACGAGGAGGCCGATGCGAGCCGAGCGCGCTCAGCGCATGCGGTCGCGCGCGCGACTCGAGGAGCGTGGGCGGGCCGTCGCCTCGTTGCGCACGAACCTCGAGGTGCAAGCGGCGGGTCTCGACGAGCGCCGTCAGATGCTCCGTCGGCGCCGTGACGAGGTCGAGGCTCGACTGCAGGCAGACGTCGCGGAGCGCGAACGAGCGTCGCTGCGACGCGAGAACCTCGAACGCAAGCTCTTGGTGCTCGATCGCCTCGCGGCCGTCGTCGCCGGCTCGTCCGCCGCGGTCGACGGACAGCTCGCCGGTCTCCACGAGGAGCGCAGACGCCAATCCGAGGAGTCTCGTGCCATCGCCGCGGCCCTCGACGATCAACGTCAGCGCCGCACCGCGGCCGAACGCCAGCTGGAAGAGGTGCGAGAGCGATCCCGCCGCGCCGAGCTCGACGAGGCCGAGATCACTCTGCGACTCGAGTCCGCGGTGGCCAGTGTGCGCAACGATCTCGACCGAGAGCCCGAGGTCGCGATCGAGACGCCGTGCCCTCCGCTTCCGGAGGGCGTCACCGCGCACGCCCGGGTCCGCGAGCTCGAGCGCGAGCTGCGTCTGATGGGTCCGATCAATCCGCTCGCGTTGGAGGAGTTCGAGGCGCTCGAGGAGCGGCATCGATTCCTCGAGGCCCAGCTCGAGGATGTGCGATCGACGCGGCGCGATCTGTCGCGGGTCATCCGGGCGATCGACGGAGAGATCGTGACGGTCTTCGCTTCCGCGTTCGCCGACGTCGCGTCCAACTTCGAGTCACTGTTCTCGACGCTCTTCCCGGGCGGGCAAGGGTCGCTTCGGCTCACCGATCCCGAGCACCTGCTCGACACCGGCATCGAGGTCGAGGCTCGCCCATCGGGCAAGAACGTGCGCAAGCTGTCGCTGCTCTCAGGTGGAGAACGGTCGCTCACGGCGCTGGCGTTCCTGTTCGCGGTCTTCCGCAGCCGTCCGTCGCCGTTCTACGTGATGGACGAGGTCGAGGCTGCGCTCGACGACGTGAACCTGCACCGCTTCCTCGATCTCGTCCACGAGTTCCGCGAGGAAGCGCAGCTGCTCATCGTGAGCCATCAGAAGCGCACCATGGAGGCGGCGGACTGCTTGTTCGGCGTCACCATGCAGCCCGGCGGGTCGTCCAAGGTCGTGAGCGAGAGGGCGTCACTGCGGACCACGTAACTTGGGCCTCGCCATGTTCTTCTTGATCCTCGCGATCGTCGTCGTGCTCTTCGGGTTCGGCGTGGTCGTCGTAAACCGTCGTCGCGAGCGTCGCCTCAGCCTCGAGCGTGCGAGACCGACCGCACCTCCCGTGCCGCGGCCGACACCCGTCGAGGTCCTGCAGCCCGAGGTCACGGAGCCAGAAGGCGAGGTCGCAGCGCCCGACGCTGATGTCGAGCCCGAGGCCGTGCCGGACGTCGAGCTGGATGTCGCCGAAGTCCTCGCGCCGCCGCGCTTTCGCGATCGACTCGGGAAGGCGCGTGCCGCGCTCGCCGGAGCGTTCGCGTCGGTGCGTGCTCGTGGCGGGATCACGGAGGACACGTGGGACGACCTCGAAGAGGCACTGCTGCGAGCCGACGTCGGTGTGTCGCTCACGACCGAGCTGATCGACGACCTCCGCGAGCAGGTCAAGACGAAGAGCCTCACGACTCCCGACGAAGTGCTCGACGCGCTGAAGGCCGATCTCCTCGCGCAGCTCGAAGGTGTCGACCGTGGACTCGTGCTCGACGCGAAGCCGGGCGAGCCTGCCGTGTGGCTGTTCGTGGGCGTGAACGGCGTGGGCAAGACGACGACCATCGGGAAGCTCGGCGCTCGCCAGGTGGCCGAGGGGCACTCCGTGGTGATGGCGGCGGGCGACACGTTCCGGGCCGCGGCCGCGGAGCAGCTCGAGCTGTGGGCGAAGCGGGTCGGGGCCGACCTCGTGCGGGGCGCCGAGGGAAGCGATCCGAGCTCGGTGATCTTCGACGGCGTGCAGCGCGCCGCGGCCAAGGGCGCAGACCTCGTCCTCGCCGACACGGCGGGCCGTCTGCACACGAAGGTCAACCTGATGGAGGAGCTGCGCAAGGTGCGCCGTGTCGCGGACCGTCCCCCGGGGCACGTCAGTGAGGTGCTGCTCGTGATCGACGCCACGACCGGCCAGAACGGCCTCACGCAAGCGCGTCAGTTCATGGAGGCGGTCGAGGTCACGGGCGTGGTGCTCACGAAGCTCGACGGCTCGGCGAAAGGTGGCATCGTGCTCGCGATCCAGAAGGACTTGGGTCTGCCGGTGAAGCTCGTTGGCCTCGGGGAGACCGCGTCCGACCTCGTCGACTTCGACGCTCAAGAGTTCGTGGACGCGTTGTTCGAATGAAGATCGTCTTCTTCCCCGTCCGGGTGACGACCCGCAGCCTGCGGTGGGTCGGGCTCCGCCGTTTGATCTTGATCGGCATCGGCGCGTCGGTCGCGCTGCTGCTCACTCCGGTCACCGGGGCCGAGATGCGCCGGCGGCTGTCCCGCCTCGTCGCTCGCCGCGTCCCCGACGCCGATCTGGCGGCCCGAGTTCGCCACGAGCTCTCTCATTCCCCCCGTACATGGCATCTTCCGCAGCCCTCGATCTCGGTCCTTCAGGGCCGGGTGGTGCTGGCCGGTGAGGCGCCCCACACGACGGGCCGAGCTGACCTCGAGCGGGTCGTGAGCGCGGTGCCGGGTGTCGTCTCGGTCGACAACGAGATCATCGTCGCCTAGGGGCCGCTCAGCGGCTCCGGTACCCTGAGAACCCGCATGTTCGATTCCCTCTCCGACCGTTTCGACGGCATCTTCAAACGGCTCCGGAGCAAGGGGCGACTCAGCGACAGCGACGTAGACGAGGTCCTGCGCGAGATCCGAGTGGCCTTGCTCGAGGCCGACGTCAACCTCACGGTCGTCCGCACCATGGTGGGCCGCATCCGCGAGCGGTGTGTCGGAGAAGATCTCTCGAAGAGCCTGACGCCCGCGCAGCAGGTCATCAAGATCGTCAACGACGAGCTCGTCACCGCTCTCGGCGGCGAGACGTTGCGCCTCGCATACACGTCGAAGCCGCCGACCATCGTGCTCCTCGCCGGCCTGCAGGGCTCGGGCAAGACCACCGCATCAGCGAAGCTCGCACGTTGGTTCAAGGCCCAGGGCCGCAACCCGATCCTCGTCGGTGCCGACCTCCAGCGTCCTGCAGCCGTCGAGCAGCTCCGCACCCTCGGTGGACAGATCGACGTGCCGGTGTTCTCCGAGCCGACCGATCCTGTCGCCGTAGCGAGCCAGGGTGTCGCCGAGGCGCGCCGGGTCGGTCGTGACGTCGTGATCGTCGACACGGCCGGACGTCTCGCGATCGACGCCGAGATGATGGAGCAGGTGCGCCAGGTCTCGGCGACCATCCAGCCGGACTACACCTTCCTCGTCGTCGACGCGATGACCGGGCAAGACGCCGTCGCCGTCGCCGAGGCGTTCAACGAGACGCTCGCGATCGACGGCGTCATCTTGTCGAAGCTCGACGGTGACGCACGAGGTGGCGCTGCCCTCTCCGTGAAAGAGGTCATCGGCCGGCCGATCGCGTTCGCGTCGACGGGTGAGAAGCTCGGGGACTTCGAGCAGTTCCACCCCGACCGCATGGCGAGCCGCATCCTCGGCATGGGTGACGTGCTCAGCCTCATCGAAAAGGCCGAAGAGGTCTACGAGAAGGAGGAGGCCGAGGCTGCCGCAGCCAAGCTCCTCGACGGGGACTTCACGCTCGACGACTTCCTCGACCAGATGCAGCAGCTCAAGAAGATGGGGCCGCTGTCCAGTGTGATCGGTATGATCCCTGGGCTTCCGAAAGAAGCTCGCAACGCCGAGATCCACGATGACCAGCTGAAGCGGGTCGAGGCGATCATCCGGTCGATGACGCTCGAAGAGCGTCGCAAGCCCGATCTGGTGAACGGTTCGCGACGATTGCGGATCGCGAACGGAAGCGGCACCACGACTGCCGAGGTGAACGCACTCCTCAAGCAGTTCAAGGACGTGCAGAAGATGATGAAGCGCATGGGCGGCTTCGGATCGAAGAAGGGCAAGCGCCGCCTCCCGACGATGCCGAACGTGCCCTCGCTCAACTAGCAGACACCAGCAAAGGACCAAATCCAGTGGCAGTGAAGCTCCGCCTGATGCGGATGGGAAAGAAGAAGCAGCCGACCTATCGGGTCGTCGCCGCTGACGGCCGCGCCCCGCGCGACGGCCGGTTCATCGAGATCGTCGGCACCTACGAGCCGCGCGCCGAGCCGTCGGTCGTCAAGATCGACAACGCGAAGGCAGTGTCGTGGCTGCAGAAGGGCGCGCAGCCGACCGACCGCGTCGAGAAGCTCCTGAAGATCTCGGGCGCGTGGGACGAGTTCCAAGCCTCCAAGTCCGCCAGATGACCGAGGCCGACAACACAGTCGACGACCTCGAAGGCGACGACGAGTTCGAGGACGACGACGAGTTCGAGGACGACGGCGACGACGTCAACCGCATCCCCGCCGCGACAGCGCGGGCGGTGCTCGACTACGTCGTGCGCGCCCTCGTGGACGACCCCGACTCGGTGGAGGTCGAAGCGGTCGAAGGCCGTCGCGGCGTGAGCCTGCGGGTGAGCGTGGCGTCCGGTGACATGGGTCGTGTGATCGGCAAGCGCGGGCGCACCGCGAACGCCGTGCGTGCGGTGACTCGTGCCGCGGCCGTGCGTGACGGAGTCGAGGTAGACGTCGACTTCGTCGACTGACGTGCTCGAGGTCGGCTCGATCGGGCGGGCTCACGGCCTCAAAGGCGACGTCGTCGTCCACCTCGTCACGAACCGCCTGGAGCGCGTCGAGCCGGGAGCGATCCTCGAGACCAAGAACGGCCCGGTGCAGGTCGTGACGTCCCGTGCGCAACAGGGCTTCTTCGTCGTGCACCTCGCAGGCGTCGACACTCGTGAGGCGGCCGAAGCCCTGAACGGTCTCGTGCTGTCGGCCGAGCCGATCGACGATCCCGACGAGCTCTGGGCCCACGAGCTCGTGGGGTCGTTCGTGTTCGACGTCGCGGGAAACCCGCTCGGCCTGATCACGGCGCTCGTCTCGAACCCGGCGAGCGATCTGCTCGAGATCGAGGGCGGAGCGCTCATCCCGGCGAACTTCGTGGTGTCGTGGGAAGCCGGCCGTGTGGTGGTCGATCCGCCCGTCGGCCTGTTCGAGTGACATGCGGATCGAGGTCTTCACGATCTTCCCGACGCTCGTCGAGGGGTTCCTCGGCCACAGCCTGATCGGGCGGGCGCGTGCGCAGGGCCTTCTCGACCTCCGCGTGCACGACCTGCGGTCTGCAGCGACCGATCCTCACCGGTCGGTCGACGACTCGCCGTTCGGCGGCGGGCCGGGGATGGTGTTGATGCCCGAACCGCTCTTCGCCGCGGTCGAGGCAGTCGAGCCTGTGCGTCCCCTCTACCTCCTCGGTCCGGCCGGACCAAGGTTCGACCAGGAGCGCGCGCGGGCTCTCGCAGCCTCGGATGGGTTCTCGCTGCTGTGCGGCCGCTACGAGGGGGTCGACGAGCGAGTACGGGCCCATCTCGTGGACGACGAGCTGTCGGTCGGCGACTTCGTGCTGTCCGGCGGCGAGGTGGGGGCCCTGGTCGTGATCGAGGCCGTCGCGAGGCTGGTGCCCGGCGTGATGGGCAATGACCAATCCGCTGTCCGACGAGTCGTTCGCCGACGGGCTGCTCGAGTATCCCCAGTACACCCGGCCCGCCGACTTCAGGGGTTGGGAGGTGCCCGAGGTGCTGCGGTCCGGTGACCACGGCACGATTGCCCGGTGGCGTCGGGCCCAGGCGCTCGCCCGCACGATCGCGGATCGGCCCGATCTCATCGCCGCTCGGGGTGGGATCTCCGAACCCGACCAGCGTGCCTTGGAGGAGTTCGGATTCGCCCGCTATCGTGGCGAGTCCCCTCCCGGCGAACGCCAGCAGGAGTCGAGCGCGCCATGAAGTCCACCGATCTGATCGATCAGCAGTCTCTCCGCAGCGATGTCCCTGACTTCGCGCCCGGCGACAACCTCAAGGTCCACGTCCGCGTGGTCGAGGGCAACCGCGAGCGTGTCCAGGTCTTCCAGGGCCACGTCACTCGCCGGCAGGGCTCGGGCCTGCAGGAGACCTTCACCGTCCGCAAGGTGAGCTTCGGTGTCGGCGTCGAGCGCACGTTCCCCGTGCACACGCCGATCATCGCCAAGATCGAGGTGGTGACCCGCGGCGATGTCCGCAGGGCCAAGCTGTATTACCTCCGTGACCGGGTCGGCAAGGCCGCCAAGGTCAAGGAGAAGAGGGTCTGAGCCCCGAAGATCTCGAGGCCTACGAGGCCGAGCGCGAGCTCGCCCTCGCTCAGGAGTACCGCGACGTCAGCGCGATGTTCGCGTATGCCATCGAAACCGAACGCCGCTTCTACTTGGCCAACGGTGTCGATGTTCGGGTGAAAGGCGACGGGGCCCGGCCCCTCATCGAGGTCGAGCTGCGCGATGCCTGGGTCTGGGACATGTACCGCCAGACCCGGTTCGTTCCGTCGGTTCGCGTCCTGACGTTCAAGGACGTGAATGTCGAAGAGCTCCCCAAGCTCGAGGTCTGACCCTCGACGCGCGCTCGGCGCGCACGGCGAAGCCCTTGCCGCGGCTTGGTACGAGCAGCGCGGCTTCGAGGTGGTCGACCGGAACTGGCGGCGCCGCGAGGGCGAGATCGACCTGATCGTCCGGCGGGACCGCACCCTCGTGTTCTGTGAGGTGAAGACTCGGTCGTCCGATCGGTTCGGCGCGCCGTTCGAAGCCGTCACGCGCCAGAAGCAGCTGCGGTTACGTCGGCTCGCGGCGATCTGGCTCACCGAGCACCGTGTGGCCGCCGCTGACCTGCGCTTCGACGTGGCGTCCGTGAGAGGGTCCGTCGTCGACGTGATCGAGGCTGCCTTCTGAGCTGTCCACGCCGGTCAGCGCCGACGATGGCGGTACTCCCAACAGGCGTAGTGCCAATGGCGCCGCAGATCGGGCGCCTCCTTCGGGATCACCACCAGGTGCCCATGTCCGCGCGGGATCTCACCCAAGCAGCCGGGACACACGTAGTCCTTCAGTGCCTTGTAGGGCTGGACCCGCTGGATGTCGACGTCGTCCTCGTGCCACGCGACGTCGCTCATGTCGTCAGAGGAGTGCCCAGACGACGACCGCGAGACAAGCGACCAGGGCGAGCGCGACCATCGTGTACTCGAACGCCCCTGGCGCGCGACGTGGGCGGTAAGGGTCGAGTCCCATAGACCTCAGTATCGTCGCGCGACATGCAGACCCTCGAAGTTGCGCGCCGGGATCACATCGTCACCGTCACCTTGAACCGGCCCGAGAAGAAGAACGCGGCGAATGCCACGATGTGGAACGAGCTGCTCGAGGTGTTCTTGGAAGTCCGCGAGCGCGACGACGACCGAGTGCTCGTGATCACCGGCGCGGGCGGCAACTTCTGCTCCGGCGCCGACCTCTCGGGCGGGGGAGCCGAGGAGACGCAGCGTCGCCATCAGCTGGCGGTGATGCGCCACATCGGTGACGCAGCATTGGCGTTGCACCGCATGCCCAAGCCGACGATCGCCAAGGTCAACGGCGTCGCCGTCGGTGCCGGATGCAACCTCGCGCTCGGTTGCGACCTCATCGTGGCATCGGACGAGGCACGTTTCTCCGAGATCTTCGCCCGTCGTGGGCTCACGATCGACTTCGGTGGTTCGTGGGTTCTGCCTCGCCTCGTGGGCATGCACCGAGCGAAGGAGCTCGCGTTGCTGGCCGAGATCATCTCGGCGAAGGAAGCCGAGGCGATGGGCCTCGTCAACCGCGTCGTGCCGGTAGGGCAGCTCGACGCGTTCGTGGACGACTGGGCGACACGCCTCGCGGCCGGCCCGCCGATCGCTCTCGCGCAGACGAAGCGTCTGCTGAACAACGCGTTCATGGTCACGATGGAGCAGGCGCTCGAGGATGAAGGCGCGGCGCAGACCGTGAACTTCGGGACGCAGGACACGCTCGAAGCGATGTCTGCGTTCATCCAGAAGCGCGACCCGCAGTTCAAGGGCGCCTGACTCACGTGGTGGCGGCGGGATTGGTAGCTCGGGGGTGCCATGAGTGCCCCGACCTACCAATCTCCAGGGGGCGGGCAGGACCCTCGCTAGGGTGAACGCCTCCTGGCGACGTGGCCGAGTGGTTTAGGCAAGGGCCTGCAAAGCCCTCTACAGGGGTTCGATTCCCCTCGTCGCCTCCAGGCGCGGCAACGATGCTCAGCTCCCGGCCTCGCGGGCAGGCTCCTTGTTCGGGGCGGGCTCACCGGGCAGGTGCATGAGCGACTCCACCGCGTAGACGCCCGGCACCTCGTCCACCGACGCGACGACCCGCTTCATGTCGATGGCGCTGGCCACCTGGCCCCTGAGCCGCACGTGCCCGTCGACGGCCTCGACCGTGACGTCCCGGACGTCCAAGTCGAGCTCCTTCAGCACCTGGTGAAGGTGGACTTCGAGTGATCGATCGTCTGTCGGGTGGAACACGCCCGCACCGTGCGCCCGCGCTTGCTCGCCCTGGGCACGGTTCTCCGCGTCTCGTTCGACGCTCCAGCGCGAAGCGGTCGACGGATCGCTCCTTGGCGCGTGCCTGCTGGCTGAATCGAGCGCGACGGCCTCGGCCGCGGTCTGGGTCGAGGAAGTACATGGCGACGGCACCGATCGCGGCGCCTGCAAGAAGTCTCTTCACGTCCTCCCCCTACCCACAGTTGGCACTGAGCATGCCTCACCTGGCGTTCACCCACTGGTCGTAACGTCAGCCGGCGATGTCGGGGTGGACCGCCTCGAAGAGGACCCTCGGGGCGGGCGATGCACGACGAAGCCGAACACGACGGCCCGACCAGACGAAAGGGTGGAACGTTTCGCTGTCGGCAGGTGTAGGACGTGATGGCATGAGGTTGCAAGCAGCGGGCGTGTTCTTCGTCGCCATCGTCTTGCTCGCGTCGGGATGCTCGCACGATGGCGGGAGGAGCGCGACCTCGTGCGCGGCTCCGGCTCCGGGCGCGCCCCCAACCTGCTGGACCGAGACGCTCCCGCTCGGGAGTGGAGGCTTCCCGCCGAGCCCTGGCTCCAATGACACGCCCGTCTGGGCGCCGGGCAAGTTTCCCTTGACGCTTCCCGCACGAGCCGCGTTCGACGGCGACCTCTGGATGACCGCGCAGACCTTGAGCTACTCCTCGCACGACGGCCTCGCGTGGGCCGAGCACGCGAAGACCGACTGGGGAGAGCGGATCTACCACGTGGTCGTGTTCTTCCACGACAAGCTCTGGATGTACGGCGGCCTGGACTACGCCACGGGCGTCTTTCTCAACGACATCTGGTCGTCTTCAGACGGCGTCACGTGGGCCAAGGTCGGAGAGGCGGCATGGTCCGCCCGAGGGGCCGAGTCGATGGTCGTGTACCAAGACAGGCTCTGGCTCTTCGGCGGCGCCGACCGGGTTGGTGCGGACAAGGGCACCACTGGCTTCGTGAACGACGTGTGGGTCTCTGACGACGGCGTGGCCTGGACCCAGGTCACGCCTCACGCTCGCTGGTCACCGCGCGCGTATCCCGGCGTCGTCGAGCTCGGGGACGCGCTGTACATGATCGGCGGCGAAGGCATCGCCGACGTGTGGCAGACGTCTGACGGTGAGCAATGGACGGAGGTCAACCCTGCGGCCGACTGGCAGCCACGGTCCGGCTTCGGACGGCTCGCGTTTGCCGGAAACCTCTGGGTCTTCGGAGGGTGGATCGGCGACGACACAACACACGCGTTGAACGACGTGTGGTACTCGAGTGATGGCGTCACGTGGGAGCAGCAGACCGAGCACGCGGCCTGGGCACCCCGAAGTCCAGTGTCCGTCGTGTTCGACGACAAGCTCTGGATCTTCAGCGGAAAGCACACCGGTGGAGACGACAACTGGGGCGGCGATCTCTGGCAGATGACGGCAGTGGCATAGCCGGTGACCGCCCCTCGCCCGAACGGGTCTCGCTACTGGTCGGAGCGGGTAACTCGCGCGATCGTCCTCGGCGCGGCGCTCTGGGTGGGAGCCGTCACGATGCTGTGGCTGTTCGCTCCCGTGACGAGCAGCGAGTCGGTCTCGTCGACGAGCACAGGCGAGGTGACGGTCGAGTCCTCGCGCGAGTCCCTCGTCGACAGCGAGGGCTCGAGCGTCGTGATCGTGCTTGCGGTGCCCCTCGTGCTGGTCGGTGTCGCGGTTGCCGCGCAGGGGACAACGTGGAGGCGCGCGGCCCGGATCGCGAGTGGCTCGCTCTTGCTCCTGGGATGTCTGCTCGGCGCGATGTCGATCGGCCTGCCCTACCTGCCCGCCGCGATCGCGCTCCTGGTCGCGGGGCTTCGCACTGGTACTGAGCGTCGCTCTGCCGTTGACACGTGACCAAAAGGTCACGTATAGTCCCTGACGTGGACGCAGTGTTCAAGGCGCTGGCCGATCCCACCCGGCGCAGTCTCCTCGACGAGCTCTTCCGGGAAGACGGCCAGACCCTGAGCTCGCTCGAGACCCGACTTCCGATGACTCGCTTCGGCGTCATGAAGCACCTGAAGCAGCTCGAAGAGGCCGGGCTCATCGTCACGAAGCGCAAGGGTCGAGAGAAGCACCACTACCTCAACGCGGTCCCGATCCAACTCATCTACGACCGCTGGGTGAGCAAGTACGCCGAGCCCTGGACCGCGGGGCTCACCGAGCTGAAGCAAAGATTGGAGAGCCCCATGGAACCAAAGACGATGGAGAAGGTGTACGAGATCTTCATCCGCACGACGCCAGAGAACCTCTGGGAAGCGATCACCAACGCTGACATCCGCGAGAAGTACAACTTCGGCGCGCGAGTCGAGTCTGAGTGGAAGGTCGGCGCGGCAATGACGATGAGCAGCCCGGCGGGTGTGCTCGGCGAGGGCGAGGTCCTCGAGGTCGATCCGCCGCGCCGGCTCGTGCACACGCTGCGCGCGCTGTGGAGCGACGACGTCGCCGCGGAGGGCTTCTCACGCGTGACGTGGGAGATCGAGCAGGTCGCCGACTCATGTCGTCTGCTGCTCACGCACGATCAGCTCCGCGAGGGAGCGAACGACCAGATCTTCGGCGGCTGGCCGATGATCCTGTCCGGGCTCAAGACCTGGCTCGAGACCGGCACGCTGCTCACGACGCCGGGCTCGCTGCTCTACGTCCAGCAATGAGCGCGATCGCGGACAGCTATCGCGAGGTGGCCGCAGGCTTCACCGCGCGAGCGAAGGCAGTGAAGCCCGACGCGTGGGACAACCCGGCACCGTGCGAAGGGTGGGTGGCGCGCGACGTCGTGCGCCACATGGTCGAGTGGATGCCTGGGATGGTGCTGACGCCGGCGGACATCGAGATGGTCGACGCGCCATCGGTCGATGACGACCCGCTGGGGGCGTGGCTCGCGCTCGACCGTGCGCTGCAGTCGGCGCTCGACGATCCGGCGAAGGCGTCGCAGGAGTTCGAGAACGTGGTCGGTACGTTCACCGTCGAGGCGGGCATCGACATGTTCTGCACGCCCGACGTGTTCCTGCATTCCTGGGATCTCGCTCGGGCGACCGGGGGGGATGAGCGGCTCGACCCCGTGCGAGTGCACGAGATGTTCGTCGGCATGCAGCCGCTCGACGCCGTGCTGCGCGACAGCGGTCAGTTCGGCCCCCGCGTCGAGGTGCCTGACGACGCGGACGAGCAGACCAAGCTCATCGCGTTCATCGGCCGACAGCCCTAGAGACCGAGCAGCCCTCGCACGTACGCGGCTTGGCCGGCGTGTTGCAGGCCATCGTCAGCAACGCTCACGAGACGCACGCCCAAGGTCACGGGTGGGTCCCATCTCGTGTCGACCACGCGATCGAGCTCGGTCGGGGTGAGCGAGGCGAGCATCCCGTGGGTGCGCGCGGTGACCGCGTCGAGGTAGTTGATCAGCACGCTCGCGTCGGGCGGGCGGATCGATGCGACCTCCGACGCCGTGTGGCCGTAGCCCGTGTTGTTCGGGTTGGGCTCGAGGTCCATGCGGGACGCCCAGTCGCCAGTGACCCACAGCTGCTGCTCTCCGGTGAGCTCGGCGACGTGATGATCCTGCACTCGCGCGATGTGCCACACCAGCCACGCGATCGTGTTCGCTCCGTCCTTCGGGGCGGTAGCGAGCGCGGTGGCGTCGAGACCGTCAACCGCTTCCTCCGCCAACGGGCCGATGCGGCCGTAGAGCTCGAGCAACAGCGGGGAGATGTCCATCGCAGGAGTCTCGCCGACGCTACGGACCTAGCCTGCTCGAGTGGCTCACGGCCGGTCGAACACCGACGGTCTCCCCGCACTCGAGATCGAGTCACTCGACGACGACCCGGTCGCCGGCGTCACCGTTGTCTCCGGTCCGCGCGGCTCGATCCCGTGGGGAGTAGTCGGGATCATCGGCGCGGGTCTGTTGCTGCTCGCCGTCGTGTCGGACTTCGGTGGTCACGGACCGAAGTCGGATCAGCCCGACCAGGCGGTCATCCCCACACCCACCTTCGTCCCTTCGCCGGTGGTCACCCAGCCACCGGGCCCGCTGTCGCTCGCGTTCATCTACGGGCGCATCGCGGCGACGGTGCGGATGTCCGAGGTGGAACCTTCGGCGCAGACGGTGAGGTTCGCGATCGCCGGTTCCGGCGGCGCACCCGATCGCTGGTACTACCTCCAGGTCGGAGTCTGCCCCGAGGTCGCCCCCTCGGTCGGGGTCGGCGCAGCTGCGGGCCTCGACGGCACGTTCGAGACAGACGTCGTCGCCAAGGTCCCTGCCGGCTCGCCGGTGTGGCTCCGCGTGGTCGACAGCGGGGGAAGGGAAGTCGGCACGGCGTACGGCCGCCTGTTTCAGACCGAGTTCAGCTTGATGGCCAAGTCGGGTGCCGACGTGTGTCAAGGAGGCATCGTCGCTCCGCACGGGTCGAACGTCTCGGTGCGCGGTCTCGACGCGGCCGAGCAGTTCGCCGATCATCGGGCGACGTTGACCCCGACTCCGGTCGTCGCGGAACCTGGTCACCAACCCGTGCTCACGAGCGTCGACATGCTGCAACGGGTCACCCCATCCGGCACCGGGACAGTCGAGCTCGTCTTGGGGCGCTACGCCGATGCGGAGACGGGTGTCGTCGTCGACCCGGCCTGGGTCATCGTCGACCGCGACGAGGCGCACACCGTGTCGGTCTATGACGCGGTGACGGGCGATTTCGAGCTCACGTTCTCGGGAGCAGCCGGAGAGGCGACCTGCGCGATCGCGGCCGGGGCGGAGCCTGACGAGTGCCGGAGATGACCTGGCGGGAGACGGTCGACTCGTTCTACAGCGAGGAGATCGAGGCGTTCTACGAGCACGGAGCGGATGGTGTGCTCGATGTGAGCCTCGAGCCGCGCGGCCCGTCGCTGCTGTTCGAGATGGCAGGGGAGCTCGGCGCAGCGAAAGGCGCACGCGTGCTCGATGTCGGGTCGCGCGACGGCCGTCACCTCGTCGAGCTGCGCGAGCGCTTCGATTGTGAGGCCATCGGTGTCGAGCCGGCGCCCGCGAACCTCGGCCGGATGGAGCGGACATACCCGACGTACTCGCTGCCGGTCGCGCGTGGTGTCGGCGAGGCGCTGCCGTTCGCCACCGGTGTGTTCGACCTCGTGTGGGTCCGCGACGTGCTCGTGCACTTCGAGTCGCTCGATCCCGCGTTCGCCGAGATCCACCGGGTGCTGAAGCCAGGCAGGGCGGTACTCGTGTTCGCGGTGTTCGCGACTCCCCTGCTCGAGCCTCGCGAAGCGGAGCGACTGTGGGCAGGTACCGCCGTCGTGCCGTCGAGCGCCGATCCGTCCAACTTCGAGCGGGCCGCGGTGCTCGCGGGCTTCGCGATCGAGAGATGTGAGGTGCTGCACGGTGAGTGGCGTGAGCACTCCGAGGAGTCCGGCGAGAAGAAGACCTCGGGTCAGCTGCTGCGGGTCGCACGGATGACGCGCGAGCCGGAGCGCTACAAGGCACTCATCGGCGAGCGTGAGTACGAGGAGGAGCTCGCCAACTGTCTCTACGGCATCTACCAGCTGCTCGGCAAGCTCAGCGCGCGCATCTACGTGCTGCGTCCACAAGGATGACTCGGTGCCCAGCCTCGTCGGACTCCGTCATGTCGCGCTGACCGTTCGAGACCGCGAGGTGAGCAGCGACTGGTATCGACGGGTGCTCGGCTTCGAAGAGCTGTTTCGAGAGGACAGTCCCTCCCGACTCGCGTGCGTCATGCGAGGCGCCGGAGGGGTGGTCGGATTCGTGCAGTTCGTGCCGGCAAGCGAAGCTCCCTTCGACCCGCACCACCTCGGCCTCGATCACCTCGCCTTTGCCGTTCCGACCCGAGAAGGCATGGATGAGTGGGCGTCAGCCCTCGATGCCGCGGGCGTGTCTCACTCGGGGGTGACCGACGGTGGACCCGGCGCGATCTTGAACTTCAAGGATCCTGACGGCATCGCCCTCGCCTTGTACTGGGCGCGGGACTGAGGTCAGAGCTCGTCGTTCGTCCGCCCCGACTTCACCGATCGAGGATGCGCTTCCGGATCCCAGCCCTTGACCGCCGCGTCATCGTGCTTGTGCAGCAGCAGCCACTGGTTTTCGGAAGCGCTGCGTCCGCCACCTCGATGGAGGAGCACGAACCTCCCGCGCAGCTTCTCGCCCTCGAGGCTGAAGTGCAGATCGCCGTCCTCGATGGCCTTCGTCGCCGAGTCCCCCTCGGCGAGCGACCACACTCCCCAGTCCCAGACGATGACGTCGCCCCCGCCGTATTCACCGCGGGGAATCGCGCCCTCGAAGTCGAAGTAGTCGAGCGGATGATCTTCGACCTTGACTGCCAGCCGCTTCACATCGGGGTCGAGTGTCGGACCCTTCGGCACGGCCCAGCTCACCAGCACGCCATCGTCTTCCAGACGGAAGTCGTAGTGGAGTCGGCTCGCGCGATGGCGTTGCACCACGAAACGGCGGCCGGCGGCGAGCGGAGGGGGAGTGGTCGCGCCAGAGGGCTCGGAGGTGGCCGAGAAGTTCGCGCTTCTTGCGGTAGGTGGAGAGGCGGTCCTTGGCAGGCTCGACCATGTCCCTCATCCTTGTACCCGACGGCGGTGGAACCTCTTGACACGCACGCCGTGGCGTGGCCTAATCAACCAGGCGGTTGATAAACCAAACGGTTGATCAACCCAGTTGATCGAGCACCGAGACACGATGGCCGATGACCCGCTCAGCAGCACGTTCGCTGCCCTTGCCGATCCCACGCGACGGGCGATCCTCGCCCGATTGGCGGAGGGGGAGGCGACGGTCAGCGAGCTGGCCGAGCCGTTTGCCATGACCCTCCAGGCGATCTCGAAGCACCTCAAGGTGCTCGAACGAGCTGGTCTGGTCGTGCGGGGCAAGGACGCTCAGTGGCGTCCTTGCCGGCTCGAATCAGCGCCGCTCGAAAGCGCCTCCGCGTGGATCGATGCGAACCGCAAGATCTGGAACGACCGTTTGGATCAGCTGGACCGTCACCTTCAACAGCTGCAGGCCACCCGAAAGAAGAGGACAACGAGATGACAAACCAAACAGAGCTCGGCGAGCTCACCATCACTCGTGAGTACGACGCTCCCCCGCGAGATGGTCTTCCGGGCGATGATCGAGCCCGAGCAGCTCACGCACTTCTGGGGCCCGACCGGCACCCACACGCCGCTCGACAGCATCGTCATCGAGCCATGGGCCGGCGGTCGGTTCGAGACGACGATGGTGCCCGACGATGCACCGCCTGATGCCGGCTTCCCGATGAAGGCAGTGTTCGTCGAGGTCGTCGAGCCCGAGCGGATCGTGTTCAAGGAGCTCGGCGGCGAGATGACGACGGCTTCGACCTTCACCGATCTCGGCGACGGGCGCACCCGCGTCGTGATCCACCAGACGAACATGCCTGCGATGTACCGCAGCGAGGACGCGCAGGCTGGTTTCAACAGCAGCCTCGATCGGTTCGCGGCCTACCTCGCGACACGCTGACTCACGGGAGCTCGAGCGCACGCCACAGGTACCAGCTGGCGACAGTGCGGTAGGGAGCCCATCGCTCCCCGTGCGCGGCGAGCTCCTTCGGTGTCGGCATCTCTCGCTCGTACACGAGCCCGAACGCGCGGCGCACTGCGTAGTCGTCGATCGGGAGGACGTCCGGACGACCGAGGCGGAAGATCAGGAACATGTGCACGGTCCATCGTCCGATGCCGCGCACGGCCGTGAGGTGGTCGACGATCTCGTCGTCGTCCATCGTGTCGACATCGGTCACCGTCGGGAGGGTGCCCGCTCGATCGTGGTCGGCGAGATCTCGTAGGGAGGCGAGCTTGGCGCGGGACAGTCCGGCGCCACGGAGGGCCTCGTCAGACGCTTGGAGGATGTGGTCGGCGGTCAGACCATCGCCGCCGTCCACCCCGCAGGCCGCGAGGACACGACCATGGATCGTCTCGGCGGCACGGCCATTGAGCTGTTGGTAGACGATCGCCTCGGACAGCACGGCGAACACGCTTCTCGTCTGTGACACCTCGAGCGCAAAGGGCCCCACGAGCTTCGTCAGGCGCGCGAGCACCGGATCGGCTCGCTGGAGCGAGCGCAGCGCGGCGGGCCGTCAATCGTGCGTGTGGTCGCCATCGAAGAGGCTCGTCTGTGAGGGGCGGGCGCCCTCGATTGCCAGCAGCTGCATCTTCGTCGTGACACCGCCGGCGGCAGAGAAGCCACCGACCTCGCCGCCGGCGCCGACGACGCGGTGACAGGGGACGACGATCGCGAACGGGTTGCGCGCGAGGGCACGACCGACCTTCGCGGCTCGCGTGTGGTGCTCCGAGCCGCGCGGCGACGTCGCCGTAGGACGCGGTTGCCCCGGGCGGGATCGTGCGGGCGACCTCGTAGACGCGGCGATCGAAGTCCTCGAGCCCGTCCATGTCGAGCGGTACCCACGACAGGTCGCGTCGCTCACCCTCGAGGAGGGCGACGACCGTGTCGATCACCACCTCGACCTCGGGGGGCGGTGCCACGCTCTCGCGCACCCGTCGGGTTCCGGGGAGCCAGACACCGGTGATCTCGCGGTCGCCCCATGCGATGCCACACCGCCCGACTGCGGTGTCGAACTCGGCGAACCCACGGATCATCAGCGGAACGGTAAAGGTCGGACGCGTGCGACGGGCTGTGACATGGGCGACGCGTGCGGTCACGTGCCATACGTGGATGCGAGCTCTGCGGCGATGCGAGCGAGATGCACACGCACTTCAGGCGGGTCGATCACCTCGATCGACGATCCGAAGCCTGCGATCTCCGCGGCGAGCATCGATGCGCCCGCGGCTCGAAGCTCTACCTCCACGCGTCCGTCCGCGATCGTCGGGCCGATCCGGACCCGACTGCCGAACACATGGCGGCACTCCCACACGATCTCCGGCTGCATCAGGACTCGTGCCCGGAGAGGCGAACGGCGCTCCTCGACCTGCTCGGTGATGAGCTTCCACGCTTCGGCGAGATCGAATCCCACGGGCCGCACCACCTGCTCGCCCGTCGGTTCGAGAGAGGTCATGCGGTCGACGCGGAACGTGCGCAGGCCGGCGTCGGTGTGGGCGACGAGGTACCACGACGGTGCCTTTGGTCGCGAGGCCGAGCGGATGGACGACTCGTGTCGAGCTGGCCTGGTCGTGCGCGACGTAGCCGAGCACCAGCTGCTGGCCCTCGATCACGGCGCGCTGCACGGCGTCGAGGTGCGCGGGCTCCGCGCGGCGCGGCGACGTTGTCCCACCCGACCGGGTCGATGATCATCGCGGTGGCCGCGGCCTCGGCGTCGGGACGGAACTTCTCCGGCAACGCGCGGGTGAGCTTGCGCAGCGCGGCCTTCACCTCGGGAGTTGCCGACGAGGAGGGCCCGGCGACGAGGAACAGCGCTCGGGCCTCAGCCGCAGTGAGACCGCTCAGGTCGGTGCGACCTCCACCGATCAGCTGCCAACCACCGTTGCGGCCCTGCCGCGAGTAGATCGGCAGCCCGGCCATGCCCAATGCGTCGAGATCGCGCCGGGCGGTGCGTTCGGAGACCTCGAGCTCTGCGGCGACCTCGGCCGCGGTGACGTGCCCCTTGGATTGGAGCAGCAGCAGGATCGCCACCAGTCGGTCGGCTCGCACTGTCTGATTCTGTCTCTCCAAACCGGCCATATGCTGACCGGTTCAAGGGCGCATCCTGATCCCATGGCAACCAAGCGCACCCCTCAGTCCACCGATCCCGTCGCTCTCTTCGCGAGCGCCCTCGCGAGCGGCGCCGAAGTCCTGAGCGGCGTCACCGACGAGCAGCTCGATCTGCCCACTCCCTGCACCGAATTCGACGTCCACGCGCTGGCGAACCACCTCCTCGGCGCCCCGTTCTCGATCGCGGCCCTCGGTCGTGGCGAGGGGTACGCCGAGCGCCCCGCGCCCATTCCCCACGACGAGTGGAGAGCCGACTGGGACGCGAGCACCGCCGCGGTTCGTGAGATCTGGAGCGACGACGCGCTCTTGGGCAAGCCGATCACGCTGCCGTGGGCCGAGCTGCCCGGCGCGGCCGTGCTCGCTCAGTTCACCGGCGAGGTGGTCATCCACACCTGGGACCTGGCCCAGGCGACCGGCCAGTGGGCCGAGTGGCAGCCCGAGGTCCTCGCGCTCTCGTACGAGGCGTTCCGCGAGGGACTTCCGGCCGAGGGACGTGAGGCGTTCGCGGCGTTCGGTGACGTCGTCGCGGTGCCCGACGAGGCGCCGCTCATCGATCGGTTGGTCGCGTGGACGGGTCGCCGGCCCTGAGCGCGAGGGGCGAGGCGGCGCCAGATGCCGCGCGCCTCGACCGCCGTGTCCTCGACGGTCCGTATCAGTCGGGTGCGTACGTCGTGGCGTACTACCTGCACAGATTCCGAGACGCGGGTCACGGGCGCGCGGGGAGCGACTGAAGCAGCGCTGCGACTGCACCGAGGCGTTCCGGGACATCGTCTCGGTGGTAGACGCGCTCGGTCTCCTCGATGCCGTCGAGGAAGCGTCGGTAGATGATCGCTTGGCGCATCAGCGCGACCGGAGCGATCAGCTCGGCCGCGCGCTCGGGATCGCTGTCCGGCACCTCGTCGCGCCAGCGTCGCATCCATCGCGCTCTCGAGCGCGGGCGCGTGCTCACCCACTCGTTCGATGAACGCGGGGAGATCGAAAAGCGGGTGTCCGACGCCAACGTCGCCCCAATCGAGGATCACCGGCGCGTCGTGCGACCACCGAGCGTTCCCCGGATGGAAGTCGCCGTGCACGAAGGTGTCGGGCACGCCGCAGGTGCCGAGCTCGGCGAACCGGTCCGGAAGGTCACTCACGAATCGGGTGAGCAGCGGTCGGAGAGCGGATGGCGCTCCACGTTCGACGACGTCGACCGCGAGGTCCACGAAGCTCTCGGGTCGCCAGTCCGGTGCGCCGAGCGCGATGGCTTCGTCGACGCGGTCGATCCAGGCTGCCTGCAGGGGCACGAGTGTGTCGACCATTGCTTCCAGCTGCGGCAGCTCAGCGTCGTAGCAGTCGTAGCCGGGGATGTCGGCGAGCAGCATCCGGCCGGGTTCGCCGGCGATGAGTTGCGGCACGGGAGCGTCCTCACCGAGCGCACGCAGCATTGCCGCCTCGTGAGCGAAGAACGCCGGGACGTGCTTGAGCCACACGAGACCCTGATCGGTCGGGATCTTCCAGATCGACGAGAGGTTCCACGTCCGGATCTGCGTGGGTTCTCCGGTGATGCGCACATGTCGGGCAGCCCAGTCGAGGTCCGCCGCCGGCCCGCCCGGTCGTGCGTACGGCGCGCGCAGGGGGTCATCGTGCAGCTGGCCCATCCACGGCGAAAGCACGGTGCTCGGGTCGCCGCGCACGAGCTCGGTGAGGTAGGTGGGCGGCGACTCGAACGGTCGCTCGCCTTCGAGCAAGCGCAGGATCGTGACGTCGAGGCCGAAGCGTTCTCGCACTGCGGTGACGACCGGCTCGGCCTCCTGCCACCACGGCGACTCGATGGTGAACGTGGGCAGCGCGCCCCGAGGGTCGTCGAGGACGACGGTGACGACGCGGGGGACCGGCACCTCAGACCCGCGTCGCGCGCCAGAGCCGCACGGGCGTCGGGATCCCCTTCATGACGACCGGCCCGATCTCGTCGAAGGCCACGTCGGCCGCGCGGCCCTCGACTTCGAGCCTGGCTTGATCCGACGCGAGCACCTCGCCGGGGCCCGCGACATCGAGGATGCGCGCGTGGCGACGTTCACGTCGTGTCCGACCAGATCTGTGCCCTTGGCCAACGCCTTGCCGCAGTGGACACCCATGCGCACCCACAGCGGAAGTCCCGTGGAGGATTCGTCCTCGAACCGGCTTTGCAGCTCGAGCATCGTCACGACCGCGGTCGCCCCGTCGGGGAACCAGAGCAGCAGCCCGTCGCCGATCTCCTTCACTACGCGCGCGCTCACCGGCAACGCGTCGTTGACGAGGTCCTCCTGAGTGTGGAGCAGCGCGAGGGCCTGCTCGTCTCCTTCGAGCGCGGTGAACTCGGTGAAGCCGACGATGTCCGTGAAGACGATCGCGCCCCAGACCTCCTCGGCCGCGGTCAAGGCAGTCGCCGACCTGCCAGGTGTGGGTGCCATCAGCGCGCGGCGATCTCGATCGTGCCGCTCACCGTCTTGACGTCGACCTCCACGTCGTCGCCGTCTTCGTAGCTGCCGCGGATCTTGCCCCGCCCCGCGACGCGGACGTTGGGCTTCGTGCCGACGGGCAGCCCGACACCGATCGATCCCGACACGGTGCGCACCCTCACGGGCCCACCCGCGCCAGATCGCACGTCGACCTTGCCGCTCACCGTGCGTACGTCGACTTGGCTGCGCGCCTCGATCTTCACACTGCCCGACACCGAGGAGATCTCGACGTCGCCGCCTTCGCCGACGACGACCTTGCCGCTCTTGTTCGAGACACGGCACAGGCCCGCGCACTGCCCGACGGTGACGCCTCCCGACAGGGTGCGGAGATCGGCGCTCTCGACGTGGCCGACCTCGATGGAGCCACTCCTCGACGTGACGCGAACTGCGCCGAGCATGCCGATGAGCTCGACGTTCCCCGAGGCGGTGCCGATCATCACGTCACTGCCGACGGGCACCGTCACGTGGAGCGAGCCAGAGCGGCGGCTCGGGCGCACCTCGATCGTGCCGTCGATGTCCTCGCGGGTCGGCGTCAGGCCCGATGCTGACGTCGTCTCGGGCCTGTGCTTCGACGACGATCTTGCCCGAGGCGGCATGGAGCCTGAGCCGGGCTGTGGACATCGGGTCATTGTCCCATTGGTCGGACAATGCGCAACGAGTCGTTGGTCACGCCGGGCGGCGCGGTTCCGCCTAGCGTCGGCCTCGGAGGTGGCGGATGCGGGAACGACGACCGACATCCACGTCGAACTTCGGGGTGGGGCGGCGCGAGAGCCATGACGCCACTGCGTTCTACGGACGGTTCCAGGCGCCCGAGCTCACGACCGACAACGACGTGTTGCCGCCGAAGGAGATCGCGGAGCCGTTCGTCCTCGGCGACGCTCGCAGCATGGACGAGCTCGACGACGGCTCGGTCGCGCTCGTCGTGACGTCGCCGCCGTACTTCGCCGGCAAGCAGTACGAGGAGGAGCTCGAGAAGGATGGGGTGCCGAGCTCGTACATCGAGTACCTCGAGCTGCTGACGCGGTGTTCGCCGAATGCGCTCGCAAGCTCGAGCCCGGCGGGCGCATCGCGGTCAACGTCGCCAACCTCGGTCGCAAGCCGTATCGCAGCCTCGCGGCGGACGTGATCACGATCCTGCAGGACCGGCTCGGGCTTTTGCTGCGCGGCGAGATCATCTGGCAGAAGGGCGAAGGAGCGACCGGCTCGTGCGCGTGGGGTTCGTTTCGCAGTCCCGCGAACCCTGTCCTCAGAGACCTGACCGAGCGCGTTGTCATCGCGAGCAAGGGACGGTTCGATCGCGCGCGTTCGCTGAAGGTTCGCGCAGCGCGGAGGGCCTTCCCCATGAGGTCACGCTCACGACAGAGGACTTCATGTCGCTGACGCTCGACGTGTGGGAGATCGCGCCCGAGAGCGCGCGGCGCGTCGGTCATCCGGCCCCGTTTCCCCTCGAGCTGCCCGAGCGGCTCATCGCGCTGTACACGTACGCGGACGACTTGGTGCTCGATCCGTTCATGGGCAGCGGCACGGCGCTCGTCGCCGCGGCGCGGATGCGGTCGCCGCTTCGTCGGCTACGACCTCGATCCGATGTATGTCGACATCGCTCGCCGGCGGGTGACGCTGGAAGGCCAGCCTGCCGATGCCCCCCCGGTCGCCGAGCCGGCGAAAGGGGCGAAGAGGCTCGCCGAGGAGGCTCTCGTCGAAGCGGGCTTCACGATCACGGCTCGCAACCGGCGCGTGCGACGCACTGGCGTGTCGGTGAGCTTCATCGCAGAGGATCGTCGGGGGCATCCGTGGGTGTTCGATGTGGCCGGCGCGTCGACGACGCACCGCGGCGGCCTCACGCGCACCGATGTGGTGTGGCGGACGCTCGGCCGCATGTCGGCACTCCGCGATCACGTGGCGGGTCCGGTCGTGGTGTTGACGCCCCAGCTTCCGCGGCAGAGGGTCAGAGGGTGACCTCGCGCTGCGGGCCGCCGGTCCCGCAGCGTTCTTCGACGCGGTGGACCTGCGGCATCTCGAGGCTCGCGCTCGGCTCGAGACCTATGCCGTGGGCGGACATCACGACGCTGCCGCGATCGGGTTCTGGTCGGCGCAGGACCTCGCCGCGCACCTCTCGTGATCAGCGCGTGGTCAGGGGAGCTCGGTCGGCTTTCCGAGCGCGCCGAGACTGCGCGATGTCACGCGGGAAGAGCAGCCCGATCGTCCAGTCGGTGACGACGCGCGACTTGCGTGCCAAGCCCGGGATCATCAGCAGGTGGTAGCTGCGTCCCATCCACCACGCGATGAAGCCCTTGAAGGTGACGCCCTTCACCTCGGCCGACGCCTTGCCACTTGCCGAGCGTGACCGCGAGGCCACGATCCCGGTAGTCGAACGCGGTGCGCTCGCCGTGGCCGAGCCACGCCGCGACGTTGTGGCCCGCCACGACACCTTGCCGGAACGCGTGCTGCGCGGTCGGGGGTGACATGCCGCCCTCGGCGCTCGGAACTGCCGCCGCGTCGCCGAGCGCGAAGACGCCATCGTGCTCGGGCACCGCGAGGAACTGATCGGTGATGACCCGCCCTTCCTTCGTCATCGGAAGCCCGAGCGCAGAGACGAACGACGACGGACGCTGCCCCGCGGTCCACACGAGCGTGCCGGTGCGGAACGTCGTCTTCGTGGCGCCGCCGGTCTCGACGACCTTGTTCACGCACGACTCGAGCCTCGTGTCGAGCAACACGTCGACCCCGCGGCTGCGCAGATAGCGCAACGTGTAGTCCGCGAGCCGAGGGCTCAGACCTGGCAACAGCGCGTCGCGCGCCTCGATCAACACCCAGCGCAGATCGACGGGCCGTCAGCCGCGGATACATCCGCAGAGCGTCGCGAGTGAGCGACTCGAGCTCGGCGAGCGCCTCCACGCCGGCGTAGCCGCCACCGACGAACGTGAACGTGAGCAGCTCGCGGCGGAAGTCGTCGTCGGGCAGGTCGTGCGCCGCTTCCATCTGGGCGAGCACGCGGTTGCGCAACCAGATCGCATCGGGGAGCGTCTTGAACCCGACGGCTTCGTCGGCGAGCCCGGGGATGGGCAGCGTCGACGGCACCGAGCCCGGCGACAGCACGAGGGCGCGGTAGTGCAGGTCGTGGCGCACGTCGGCATGGTCGACCGCCACCGCCGTGTGGGCGTCGATGTCGATCGACTCGACCGTGCCCGTGATGACGTGCACCTTCTTGAGCATCGGCCGCAGTGGCACGACGGCGTGTCGAGGCTCGATGGTGCCGGACGCGGCCTCGGCGAGCAGGGGAGAGAAGAGGAGGAAGTTCTCGGGGGTCACGAGCACGACGCGCTCCAGCGCGGTGGCCGAGTGCCTGCTCGAGCTCGCGGGCCGCATAGGCGCCGCCGAAGCCGCCGCCGACGACGAGGACATCGCACTCGAGCATGAGGGAATGCTACGCTGTCCACATGGCAGAACAGTCGTCCCAAAATGTGACATTCCTCCCGGGGTGGGATGGAGCGTCGTACGTGGTGAATGCCGGGCACCATCGCTCTTCGACGCGGCGTTCCTCGCGACGCTCCCTTTCGAGGGCCACGAGAGGGTGCTCGACCTGTGCTGCGGTTCGGGCGAGTTCACCCGCACCATCGTGGACCTCGTTCCGGCGGGAGAGGTCGTGGGGCTCGACGCTCAGGTCTCCATGCTCGACGAGGCAAGCGCGTGTGCAGGCCCGAACCAGTCGTTCGTGCTCGGGCCGGTGCAGCACCTCGCGACCCTCGTGCCCGACCTCGGGTCGTTCGACGTGGTCATGAGTCGCTCGGCGCTGCACTGGGTGCCGGAGGAAGACCATCCGCTGCTGCTCGCCGAGTGCTTCCGGCTGTTGCGGCCGGGCGGCCGTCTACGCGTCGAGTGCGGGGCGGCGACAACGTGCGGGCGATGATGGCGCTGTTCGGCGATTGCTCCGTCAAGCGCGGCGGCCCGAGGTGTCCGTGGACCTACTTCGGCGCAGGCGAGTACCTCGGGCTCGTCGAAGCGGCGGGGTTCGCGGTCGAGCAGGGGTGGGTGCGCACGGTCGCGCAGCACCGCAAGTTCGACCGCGAAGGCTCGATCGGCTGGGTCACGTCCCAGTGCTTCCAGGCCTACGAAGCGCACCTTCCCGAGTCGGTGCACGCGGACTTTCGCGCCGAAGTGCTCCGCGCTTCGACGAGCTGCGACGCGTGGACGGCAGCTACGACGAGACGTTCGTGCGGCTCGACGTGCTCGCCCATCGGCCAACACAGAGACCTTTGTCACAGCGATAGGTCCTTCGGACTATCTCAGTCCGAATCGGAACGTTCACGCAGCGGGTGGCGTTCCTTCTCCTGGTACTTCGCACAGGAGGAAACGATGACCGGGCCCGTGGATGACGTGTTGGAACAGATCGTCGAGGACTATCTGTCGCGACGGACGTCATACGTCAGAGATCGGGCCTACGCGCTCGCCTATGCGGTGCACTACGAGGTGACCGTGCAGGTCGATGCGACCGCCGGTGATCCCGAGGTGCTCATCGAACAGCACGGCATCATCCCCGTCGCGATGACCGACATCGAGGACATCGAGGACGACAACTGGCGCGAGCAGTGCCGTGAGATCGAAGAGGAGATCTGCCCCGGCGGGTTTCCCGAAGTGACCGAGTGGAAGGCGCAGCATCCCCTCGGCTTCGCCCCGCCCGAATGGGTCGATGGCCAGCTCATCTTCCGCTACAACGCACGCTGCATCGCGCTCTGCACACTCGCTCTCGATGACGCTCAGTTCGAGCGCTACGTCATCGCGCTGTTCCGCTGGCTCGGCCGGGCTCGTGAGCTCTGGATCGAGCAGGTGACTTCGGGGCTGTACGACGGGATGGATGTCGTCACTCGCTTCGTCGACCCCGACGCGTACGAGATCCTGACGAGTGCGCACCCGCAGCTGAAGGCAAGCGAGATCTTCGGCTCGTAGGGTGACGCGGTGTCGGGATGGCGCCGCTGGTTGCCCAAGGTCGGTGTGCCCGGCACAGGTGAGCCCGGCAAGGGCGTCTCGTCGTTCCACCTCTGGTGGCTCGACGCGCCGGCCGAGCCGGTGGTGTCAGTGGCAGTCACGCTCGAGGTGCTCGAGCTTCCCTCGGTGTCACGCCTGTACTTCTGGGCGCTGCAAGCGACATTTCACGACGGTGCCCGCGCCTATGGCGGCGCGCACATCGGTCTGCAGTGGAACCCGCGCTACCCGGGCTCGCGTGCGGCGAACTGGGGCGGCTACGCGAACATCGGCGACGTGACGTCGATCCTCGAAGGCACGCCGTCACCGCTCCCCAGCACGCCGAACGACCCGAACACCCGCGACTACGCGTGGCAGCAGGGCGTGCCGTACCGACTGCGGATCTCGCGCTCCGATGTCGGATGGCGCGGCGAGATCACCGACATGTCAAGTGGTCACACCCAGCTCGTGCGCGACCTGTTGGCCCCGGGCGATCGATTGACGTCGCCGACGATGTGGTCGGAGGTGTTCGCTCGCTGCGATCACCCGAGCGCGATGGTGCGCTGGTCCGAGCCCGAGTGGCTGACCGCGTCGGGCTCATCGCTGACGCCGACCCGCGTGCGGGTCACGTTCCCCTCTGGCGGCGACTGCCCGAACACTGACGTGGGAGTCGACGCATCCGGCGTGTTCCAACGCACGAACACCGCGCGCACGCACCGCGACGGCGACACGCTCGTGCTTCCTGCATGATCGCGGCGTGGAGATCGACGAGCATCCCGATCCGGATCGACGTCAGCCAGCTCGAAGACCTGCTGAACGAGTTCAACTTCGCGACGACGGGCATCCGTGATGGGCGCGAGCTCGCCATCTTCGAGCGCGACGAGCACGGCCGCATGGTCGCCGGCCTCTACGGCTGGACCTGGGGCGGCACGTGCGAGATCGACATGCTCTGGCTCGACGAGTCGCTGCGTCACCACGGCAAGGGCACCGCGATGCTCGCCGCAGCAGAAGCCGAAGCCCGCGAGCGGGGCTGCGTCCAGATGGTGCTCGGCAGCCACGGCTTCCAGGCGCCCGACTTCTACATCCGCCAGGGCTACGAGCTGATCGCGACGGTCGCGGACTATCCCCGCGGCAGCAGCGACAACTGGTTCCGCAAGCGGCTTTGAGCAGGGACCTTCGGCCCTGCCGGTGCACGGCGCTGGCGTGCACGATTGCCGCATGACTACGAGCACAACTCCTGTCGGGCTGAGTGTTTGGGAGCACGATCTCTACGAGCACCTCACCGAGCACATCGAGAACGAGCAGGTGCTGGTGGGCCGCTATTCGGAGCTCGCCGAAAGCGCGGGCGGGCATGTGGCCTATCTCTTGAAGCTCGTCATGGAGGACGAGGCGCGCCATCACCGCCTGTTCGAGGAGTGGCGGAATGCCCTGCAGTCCGACGCCGAGCTCCGGGAGGTGCCGCCCCAAGTGCCGCACCTGACTCGGTCAGCGGAAGCGGATCGCGTCAGAACGGCCGCCCGCGAGTTCCTCGAGGTCGAGCGTGCCGACGAGCGGGACCTGCACCATCTTCAGAAGTCCCTCAAGGACGTGAAGCACACGACCATCTGGAACCTGCTCGTCGAGATGATGGCGCTCGACACGAAGAAGCATCAGCTGATCCTGCAGTTCATCGAGGACCATCCCGGCGACTGAGCACTCTCCGTCAGTTGCCGATGTAGACGTCGGCGGTCGCACGAGCCACCACGTCGACGTCGTGCGGCGCGCCGGGAACGATCGGTGAGAACACGAGATGCGCGGTCGATCGCAGGGTGACCGTGACCGTGCCTTCCACGGGATCGGTGGCCACATCGATTGCGGCGCGATCGACGACGCCGCCCGCCCGTACGGCCAGTGCACGCCGTACCGCTTCCTCTGCGCGGGCAGAGTCGAGGACGAACTCGCCGGTCTCTCGGAAGCGAGCCTCGTCGAGGCCGAAGGTCACCGCGTCGTTCGCAGCGGCATCTGCCGCGGCAGCGAGCTCACGGCGCGCCAGATACTCGGTCGTCGTGTCGACGGCGATCGCGGCCAACAGCAACAGCACTAGGAGGGCGGCGGGCATCAGGGCGAGCACTGTGCCGCGATCCCCTGGGCCGCGATCGTTCGTGCCGCGATCACTCACAGTCGGCCTCGCCCTCGGGGCCGTTGCGATACGGGTCGACGATCTCGCCGTGGCGCGCGGTGGCACGCGCATCCCGTTGCCCCAGCTCCCCACGAACGGAAGCGTGAGGGTCGGCACGACGTAGGCGACCTCGAGCGTGACCATGGCGCAGCGCGAGAAGCTTCCCTCCGCAACGACGACGGTCGCGCGCGACGAGTCCCGTCCCCGGGCCGTGATCTCCGAGTCGGCAGCGTCGATCGCAGCTGATTCGGCCTCGCTCGCGCCGGCGGCTTCGACGTACGCGCGGGCTCCCTCGCGGGCGGCCGCCGTGACCGCGAGCTTGGCATCGATGACTGCCCACGCGTTTGCGACGAGGAGGCGCGCCGGCGACGAAGATGAGCACCCCGAACGGCAATGCCTCGACGCCACCGACCTGGCCTCGATCGTCACGCGCCCGCCTCACCGGAGCGCCTCGCGTCGCACCACTACGGTCCGCTCGATCGTCCCTCCGCCGAACATCCGGACGAATCCGGGGCGCGAGACGCGGACGGTGATGCCCACGCTGTCGCCGTCGAAGGACCACGCGATGGCGGCGTCTTCTCCCATGCGGCCGAGCGTGGCGCGGATCTGACCCTCCGCGTCGGCCACCGCAGCCGTCCTCTCCTCGTCGGTTGTGGCCGCGCCCGCGACCCGACGCGCGGCGTCCGTCGCGGCATCGGTGACGACCGATGTCGCGTAGAGACCGACGATGACGTGAACCGCGAGGAACAGGAACGCGAGGAACGCCCCGACGCCCGCGAGCGACGAGACGACACCCGACCCCGAATCGCCTCGAAGGCGCCGTGCGGTCACGACCCGATCTGCCCCACCTGCGTCGAGGTACGCGCCGAGGCATCGGCGAAGATCGCCTTGAACGCGACCCACATCAGCGCGCCGAGCAGCGCCATGACCAGCACTGCGATCGCGGAACGAGATGACGCCTTCGCCGCGCTCGTCGAACTCGATGCGGTCCCACGTGTGGATCGCGAGTGCGGTCGCGGCCGCAGCGATTCGTTGGATGTACAGCATGGCTCTCCTTCAGGTGATGAGGACTGTGGGTGATCAGACTCGGTGATCAGGACTGGGCGAACAGCTGCATGGCAGCGAGAAAGGGGATCGCGAGGAGGATCGCCCCGGGCAGCAACGCCGCCACGGTCACGGGAATCCAGACCTGCTGGTTGCGCCGCTCGACCAGGCTCACGAGATCGCGGTGGGCTTCCTTCCTCATGGCGCTTGCTTCCTCCGACACGAGGCGACCGAGGTCGGTGGTCTCACGGTCGAGTGCGAGGACGGCGACCAAGCGGCGGACACCCGGGACATCGACGACGTCGGACCACTCCCGCAGTGCGTCGGCGATGGCGAGGCCTTGCGCGACGCGGTGAGCACGCGGCGGAGGTCCTGCGCGGATGCTCCCTGTCCGCGATCGGCGAGGCGCCCGAGCGCGGGGCCGAGCGCGTAGCCCGCGCCGAGGAGCATGGCGAGCTGCTCGGCAATGACCGGTAGCTCTGACGTGACCCGCTGGCGCCATGCGTCTGAGGCTTGCGTCACGCGGTGCTCGACCAGGAGGAACCCCAGCGCGGCTGGGGCGAGCGTGAGGAGCACCGCGAGACCCGGCGTGGTGCCTACGGCCGCCGAGACGAGCAAGCCGAGTGCGAGACCGCCGATGCACCAGCCGACCTGACGAAGCCGGATCGCCGTCGAGTCGAGCGAGGAATGCACCCTCTCGAGACGGGTGGCGAGGTCGTCGTGAACCCCGAGCACGCGTGCCATGTGGACGCCGAGGGTGGTGGCTCCCCGGGCGAGCCACTGTCCGGTGCTTTCCGAGGAGCGGCCCGTCGGCGCATCCGCGATGGTGAGCCGCTTGGCGAGCGAGAGGCGACGGGCCCACCGCGTGTCGGCGAGGAGCAGCGTCACTCCTGCCCACGCCACGAGCGCGCATCCGATGAGCGCGCGACTCACGTGAACACCCGCTCGGGCCGAGGCAGCCGGAGGATGCGACCTGCCCACACCCAACATCCGCCAATCAACGCGAGCGCGACGGCGACGGTGAGCTGCGCACCTCGGCCCTGATACGCGGCGCGACCGGTTCCGAGTGACATCCCGACGAACGCCATCCCCACGGGCACGATCAGCACGAACCGGCGAGCGAACCGCGCGCCCGCCTGCCGCGACATCGCGTCACGACGGAGATCGAGCTCCCGAAGGCGATCGTCGATCAACGCCTCGAGCCGCCGGTCGACCCCGGTGCCGCCGACCTGGTGCGCGATCAGGAGGGTCTCGCACACGACGTCGCTGCTGGCCTCCGCAAGCTCCGCCTTGAGCACGGCGAGGGCGCGTGCGAAGTCGGTGGACGTCTGCCACTCGCGCTGCGCGGCGTCGAACGATTCCCGGATGCTCGACGGCGTTCGCTCTCCCGCTGCGAACAGCGCATGGGGGATCGGGTGCCCGCCGGCGCCGGCGAGCACGCGAGTCTCTTCGAGGACCGCCGGCCAGGCGTCGGCGACGCGCTCTTGTCGCCGCTCGAGCTCGGCGCGCGTGGAGACGGCAGTGAGCAGCGCAGCGAGGGCACCGCCGAGCACCGACGGCAATGGGGCGCCGAACAGAAGGAACGTCACCACCATCCCGACGACACCCGCGGCGAGTGGTCGTCCCGATGACTTGGCGAGGCGAGGGCGGAAGCGTCTGCGCGGCAGGTGCGGCGCGCTCGGCCCAGGGCCGAGTCCCGTCCACCGCATCGCCACACTCGTGTAGAGGAGATGTGCTCCATATGCGGCGACGCAAGCGATCAGGGCTGCCCACAGCTGCGTCGGGCTCATCGATCGCCGCCGAGCACGGTTCGCACCGCGAGTCCCTGTGCCGCAAACCGTCGTTCGAGTCGCGTCGGGAGGTCTCCTGTCCACTGCACTCCGCTACCTGTCGTGTGTTGTGCGAATACCTCGGTCACGGTGAAGTGCGGTGAGTCGGGACCGGTCACCAGGTCCTCGACTGCGACGATGCTCGTGACTCGTATCCCGGCGCGTGTGCGGGCGGTGTGCACGACGATGTCGACGGCCTCGCTGACGAGCGAGCTCAGCGCGGAGAACGGGAGGTGGCGCCCGACATCGGAGAGCTGGCTCAGGAATCGGAGCCGGCTGAGCGCCTGCGTCGCGGAGCTCGCGTGGATCGTCGTGTAGCCCGTCACGCCCGACGACAATGCGAGCAGCAGTGACAGCGCCTCACGATCTCGTACCTCTCCGACGACCGCGACGTCTGGTGCCATGCGAAGGAACCCCGCGACGAGCCGACGGAGGTCGACCTCTGGGCGATCGGCGTGGGCGGGCCGGGTCTGCATCTGCGCGACGTTGGGCAGCGCGATGTCCGCCTCGAACACCTCCTCGGCGACGACGACGCGTAGCGACGGGTCGAGCTCGGCGAGGCAACAGGAGAGCAACGTGGTCTTCCCGGCTCCGGGCGCCCCCGCGAAGACGATGGAGGCACGAGCCCGGATGCACGCGGCGGAGGAACAGGGCCACCGTGGGCTCGATCGCATCCGCCATCACGAGCTCATCGAGCGAGCGGATCGGCACGCCGGTGAACTTGCGGATGTTGACGAGGACGTGGCCGCCGCGGGCGACGTCGGCGTGCACGATGTGGACACGCGACCCGTCCTCGAGCCGAGCGTCCTGCAGTCCTTCGGCAGGATCGAGCTTGCGATGCGCGCCCGGAGCATCGTCGAGGAGTCGAGTGAGCGTGCGGACGACGTGCTCGTCGTCGTGGAAGACCTCGTCGTGGAAGCCGCTCGGCCCCGAGTGTCGCTTCACGAAGATCGCATCAGGCGCGTTGATCTCGATCTCCCAGACGTCGTCGTCGATCAGGAGAGGCGCGAGAGGCCCGTAGCCGCCGAGGTTGCGGAGTGCCCGATCGACCACGCTCTCCGGGTCGGCGACGCCGAAGGGTCGCAACCCGCGTTGATGGTCGAGGTTCCACCGCTCGACTTCGTCTTCGACGATCGCGCGCAAGCCGTCGCGCGTCTCTTCGTGCACGCCGAGGCGCTTGGCGCGCTCCTGCACGCGCCGCTCGATCTCGGCGAGCGGCGATGTGTCGCGAGCACCCTCGAAGGTCGCCGTCATACCGCGTCTGCCTCGGTGTGCGACCAGTGGCCGAGCGTGCCGGGCATGACGAGCGCCGGCCAGGTGTCGTGCGAGTCGAGAGCGGTTTCGCCAGCATGGATGGCCGCGGTGGCCGCGCTGGTCACCGGCCCGACGATCGCGGTGGGCAGCGGTTGCCCGGCGCGCACCGCTTCCTCGATGGCGCGGCGCGTGGCGACGAAGACCGGCGCTGCGAGGCGGCTCGGCGAAGGGTTGCTGCGCCCAGCGAGGATGGGAAGCGCCTTGGCGATCGCGGCGCGGTCGCGTGGCGAGCGAGGGGCGTGATTGACGACCGTGACGAGGCGGCTCGGATCGACTCCGTGGTCGATGAGGTCGCGCAGGACTTGAGCGAGGCTGTGAAGGCCGCCGACCGACGCGGTCCCGACGACGACCGCAACTCGGGCGCGGCTGAGCGTCGTGCGAGCGATCGCATCGCGGTCCTCGACTTCGAACGAGCCGCACTCGTGGTGTCCGTCGACGTCCGGGTCGACGTCGCCCACCACCACGCTGTAGGCGCCGAGCAGCGAATCGATCGCCGCGTCGAGAGCCTTCGGGCGCAGCGAGGCCCATCCCCGACGCCGTCGCAACCCGAGCAGTAGGTGGTAGCCGCGCTCCTCGACGTCGAACACCATCGAGTGCACCGCAGCGGGAGACAGCGAGCCGCCTCGATGCGCGTCGACCAGCTCGGGCAGCCCTGGCACCACGTCGGGCGCGTGGTGCAGGACACCTTGGTCGGCGTCGAGGGCCAAGTCCGCGAGCAACACCGATCCCCGCCGGCGCTGGTCGGCGGCGAAGCCTTGGGCAACCGCCGCCGCGACCGTGGAGGCGCCCGCTCCTCCCGCACCGGTCACCGCGACCAGGTGGCCGGACCAGGGTCGTGGCGGCTCGTCGCTCGTTCCCGCGTCTGCGGTGGCCCGCGGGATCACCCGAGCGAGGTCGGCGAGCGATGTCAGGAGCAGGGCGACGGCGAAGTCCGGGGGGAGCACCGCGTCGCGCCGAGCGCATCCCAGTCGCGGGCGACCCGAGGGTGCTCGACCACGAGCACGGCGACGCCAGCCCGCCGGGCGTCGCCGATCAGGTCGCGGTCGACGCCCGGCAGACCCCCGTCCACCAGGAGCGCGGAGAAGGCGCGTCCGGACGCCAAGCGAACGTGGGCCTCCTCGTGGCTCACACACTTCACGAACTCGAGAGGCACCGAACCCGCCGTGGCCATCCGCGCAAGGTCTCGGAACCATGGCGAACGGGCTTGGCCGAGCCCGAGGACGACGTAGCGCTCGCCGCCACTCACTGTCCGGTGTCCAATGCTCCGCCTGGGTTGGCAAGGATGGGCGGCTGATACACCGCACCCGACGTGGCGGAGTCGGTACGCACGAGCGTCAGCTCTCCCGCGCGGGCGGCGTGGACGACCGCTTGCATGTCGGCCTCGACCGGCAGCCCGAGGGTCACCACATCTTCAGTGCCGATGGCCAAGCCCGTCGGCTTCGAACGCGCTCGACGAGCGCGCTGCTGGCGACGGTGAGGGTCACCGCGTCGGCGCCGGTTCCGTACGTCGCCATCACGGCGACGCGCTCGCCGGCGACGAGGCGGCCGTCGAGTGCGCGATCGCCATCGAGGGACAAGGACACCTCGAACGGAGTCAGCGGCGATCGACCGACTGCGCCCGCCTGCACCAGCTCACCAGGACCGATCGGAGCGAGGGCGATCGCGCCGCTGAGGGCACTCGGATCAGTGAATGACGCAGCGGCGACATCGGGCGGCAGGTCGATCGGCACCGTCGCGAGGTCGCTGTCGTCGAGGCGGGATCCCGGCGCCACGTCGTGGGTCACGACCACGTATTCGGGAGGAGTGGCGTGCTCGGGCATCGCGAGGACGAACGCACCGATCCCCGCGACCGCGACGAGCAGGCCCCCGATCGCAGCTCGTCCCGGTACGCCTGCACTCCGGTTGCCGACTGTGCCCGCCGTCGCACCGGACCGACCCTCACCCCGGTCGGTCACCTGCGCGCGGGCGCGCTCGAGGAGCGCGTGCGTGCCCTTCATTCCGCCCATCCCTCCGCCGTTTCCGCCTGAATCGCCTACATCGCCCCACTGGGGCCCTTCATCCCGCCAAGGATCTGGGCCCGAGATGTACTGAGGCGAGAAGATACCGAGACACATCGAAACGCGCCAAATCGAATCCCGGGATCTCTTGGCGCGATCGGGGGTCAGACACCCGAATTCGCCAGGAAATCCGGGGCTCCGGGGGCGCGCACGAAAACGCATCGAAATCCACCGAAACGCGCCTAGCCCGTCGTACCATGACCGTCATGACCGTGACCGATGAGCATCCGAACGTGAATCCGAACGTGAAAACGACGAGTGGCGAAGAGATCCGATGGCTGTCCACGGCGGCAGCGGCGAAGCGCCTCGGCATCACGAATCGCACGCTCTACCGCTTCATCGACGAGGGATTGCTGCCCGCCTACCGCTTCGGGCGAGTGATCCGACTGCAGCAGAAGGAAGTCGATGCGTTCATCCAGCGCAGTCGCATCGAACCCGGTTCGCTCGAGCACCTCTACCCCGAGTCGACGAGCCCGACTTCTGACAGCGCCTGAACAGCGATCACCACTTCCGGCGTCGGTCCCGCCGCCGCCAGTCGCACGACATCTCGGCCTCCTCCGACGAGGCGGCCACGCAGCGCATCGGTCATGTCTGCAACGAAAAGTGCGACCGTCGCCTGGTCAGCGACCAGGTCGCCCATCACATCACTGAGCGTCACCTCCGACTCGACTTGTCGAGTGCTCACCGGCAACGCGCGTCCACCGGGTTCGCCCGCCACGACCGCGATCGTGTCGAGCGCGAGCCAGCTGACATGGCCGTCGTCATGACGCACCGCGATGCAGTCCGATGCCACTCGCCAGATCGCCACGCGGTGCCGGCGTCCCGAGCGCAGCGTGAGCAGCACGGCGGTGCCGCGCTCGGCGAGGTCGAGCAGGGTGCCAGACAGCGTCGCGTCGTCACCCGCCGCCTGGCGCAGCCATCCCTCGCGAGCCCGAGACGCCACGGCTTCCTGCTCGCGCGCGTCGGCCGCGAACCGATCCCAGCTGTCGTCGTTCCCCACGATGGCCACCGTAGGGCGGGGTCGTCCCGTCCGGCTACCGTCAGCGCGGTGAGCGTCCTGCTCCCGAGCCTCCACTGAGCACGCATCCCCCTGTCGTGGCGCGCACGCAAGTTCGCATCAACGTTCCCGGCAACCACCTGATGGTGGGCCTGCTCGGCCAACGTGACGAGCTCCTCCGCGAGATCGAGGGGGCCTTCCCGCGCGCCGAGATCCACGTGCGGGGCAACGAGATCGCCGTCGACGGCGAAGACGCCGAAGTCGTCGGGCGCCTCTTCGAGGAGCTCGTGCTGCTGCTGCAACAGGGGCACCCCATCGATCCGTCGGTCGTACGTCGCACGGTCGACATGGTGCAGGCCGACGAGCGGCCGTCCGAGGTGCTGACGACCGAGGTGCTCCGCGGCTCGAAGGGCCGTACGGTGCGTCCCAAGACGAGCGGGCAGAAGCGCTACGTCGACGCCATCCGCGACAACATCGTCACGTTCGCCATCGGGCCCGGCGGGCACCGGCAAGAGCTGGCTCGCCGTGGCGATGGCCGTGCAGGCGCTGCAGGCCAAGCACGTGGAGCGCATCATCCTCACCCGGCCCGCGGTCGAGGCGGGCGAGCGGCTCGGCTTCCTGCCCGGCGACCTGATGGCCAAGGTCGATCCGTACCTGCGGCCGCTCTACGACGCGCTCTACGACATGGTCGAGGCCGAAGGCGCGCAGCGGCTGCTCGAGCGCCAGCACGGTCGAGGTTGCGCCGCTCGCGTTCATGCGCGGCCGCACGCTGAACAACAGCTTCATCATCCTCGACGAGGCGCAGAACACCACGCCCGAGCAGATGAAGATGTTCCTCACCCGCATCGGCTTCGGCTCGAAGGCGGTGATCACCGGCGACACACGCAGATCGACGTGCCGGGCGGTCGCAGTGGCCTCGTCGGGCTCGAGTCGGTGCTCACCGGCATCGAAGGCCTCGCGTTCGTGCACCTCGACGGGCGCCGATGTCGTGCGCCATCGCATCGTCGCCGACATCGTCGCGGCGTACGAGCGCCTCGGACCCGAAATGACGGAACGACCTCGACTCGGCCATCCGGCCCGTGTCGGCGGTGACGGCGAGCCGGTGGTGTTCGTGGCCGACGAACAACCCGAGGTCCTCGTCGATCTGCACGCTGGGCCGGCTCGCCGAGGCACGTGCTGCGTCGCCGAAGGTGTGCGCGGGCACGCGCGAGGTCTCGCTGCTTTCGTCGAGACCGATGAGATGTCGCGAGCTGAACGAGCAGTTCATGGACGCCGACGGGCCCCACCGACGTGCTCGCGTTCCCGATCGACGCGCCAGAGCCGGCCGGTCGCGCGGCCCTGGCTCGCCGGGCCCGATCGTCCGCCTCCCGATCCGAGCGACGAACCGCTCCTCCTCGGTGACGTCGTGGTGTGTCCCGCGGTCGCGGTCGCCAACGCGCCCGACCCACGCCGGCACGGTCGACGATGAGCTCGCGCTGCTCGTCGTGCATGGGCTGCTCCACGTGCTCGGTCACGATCACGCGGAGCCCGACGAGACCGCCCGTGATGCGCGCCCGCGAGCTCGCGTTGTTGGAAGAGCTCCACTGGGAGGGCCCGCGCCTGCGGGCTTCCGCCGCAAGAGCAGTTCTGTGGCGATCCTCGCCTCGTTCGGCGCCAACGATCTTGCGTGCTCGCGGCGTCGTCGTCGTTCTGATCTCGGTCGCGGCCTTCCTCGCGGTCGCCGAGATCGGTCTCACGCGCATGAGCCAGGTCAGGCGATGCGCTCGCCGAGGAGAAGACCCCGGCGGGGGAGGGCGTTGCCGCGGCTCATCAGCCGGCCCGAGCGGTTCCTCAACCCGGTGCTGCTCGTCGTGCTCATGTGCCAGACCGTCGGCCACGCTTGTCGGGCTCCTGTCCGAGCGGCTGTTCGGCGCCATCGGCATCATCATCGCTGACCGTCTTCAACGTCGTGATCGTGTTCGTGTTCGTGCAGGCGATCGCCGAAGACGTGGGCGATCGCAGCATCCCGAGCGGGCGGCGTTGCTCGTCGCCCGGCCGGTCGCGGCGCTCGCCGCTTTCCCGCCGATCCGCATGATCTCGCGGGCTCATCGGCCTCACGAACGTGATCCTCCCCGGCAAGGGCCTGAAGAAGGGGCCGTTCGTCTCCGAGGAGGAGCTGCTCGCGCTCGCGGACGTCGCCGTGGAGGAGGACGTGATCGAGCACTCGGAGCGCCAGCTCATCGAGTCGATCATCGAGTTCGGCGACACGGTCGCCCGCGAGGTGATGATCCCGCGGCTCGACATGGTCACGGTGCCCGAGCAGACGGCGACCTCCGAGGCGCTCGACGTCGCCATCGAGCACGGGTTCAGCCGTCTGCCGGTCATCGGCACGACGGTCGACGACGTCAAGGGCGTGACCTACGCGAAGGACCTGATGCGGGCCGAGCGGGAAGGTCGCGGCAGTGAGCCGGTCAAGACGGTGATGCGCGAGGCGCACTTCATCCCGGAGACCAAGCCCGTGGCGCAGCTGATGCGTGAGATGCAGGCCGGCCAGTTCCACATGGCGCTGCTCGTCGACGAGCACGGGGGCATCGCGGGAGTCGCCACGCTCGAGGACCTGCTCGAGGAGCTCGTGGGCGACATCGTCGACGAGTACGACGTCGAGGACGCCGAGTTCGAGGATCTCGATGACGGCACCAAACGTGTGCAGGGCAGCCTGCCGATCGACGAGCTGAACGATCGGCTCGAGAGCAACGTGCCCCACGACGACTGGGACACCGTCGGAGGCTTCCTCCTCGGGGTGCTGGGCCGAGTGCCTGAGCCCGGAGAGGTCGTGACGCACAACCAGTGGACCTTCACCGTCGAGGAGGTCGACGGTCGTCGCATCGGCGCCGTGCGCGTACGAGAAGACCCCGACTGGGAGCCGATCGACGACGGCTACGAGTCGTGACCTTCCGTTCCGGGTTCGTCACGTTCATCGGGCGGCCCAACGTGGGGAAGTCCACGCTGCTCAACCGCATCCTGGGGACGAAGGTCTCGATCGTCTCCGACAAGCCTCAGACCACCCGCACTCAGGTCAGAGGCGTCCTCAACCGCGAGGACGCGCAGCTCGTGTTCGTCGACACCCCCGGCATCCACAAACCCGTCACGGCGCTCGGCACACGTCTGAACGAGACCGCGAACGAGGCGCTCGGCGGCGTGGACGTCGTCTGCCTGGTGATCGACGCGACGATGCCCCTCGGCCGCGGCGATCGGTTCGTGGCCGCCACGGTGCCGAGCGACGCCGTGGTCGTCGTGAACAAGACCGACATCGCGGTGTCCGAACCAGGTGCTCGAGCAGCTCACGAAGGCCGCCGGTCTGAACCTGAGCGAGTACTTCCCCGTGTCGGCTCATACGGGCAAGGGCGTCGACATGCTGGTCGAGCACCTCGTGTCGCGCATGCCCGAAGGGCCTCAGCTCTATCCCGATGACGTCGTCACCGACGTGCCCGAGGCGTTCTGGGTCGCGGAGCTGGTGCGTGAGCAGCTCTTCCTCGTGGCCCGCGAGGAGCTGCCGTACTCGATCGCGACGCAGGTGACGGAGTGGGAGGAGCCCGGTCCGCGCATCCGGTGCGAGATCCTCGTCGAGCGAGAGTCGCAGAAGGGGATGGTCATCGGGAAGGGCGGTCTGATCCTGAAGGAAGTCGGCACCGCGGTGCGAGCGCAGCTGCCGCGCGGTGCTTTCATCGAGCTGTTCGTGAAGGTCGACAAGGACTGGCAGCGGCGCCCTCGCTCGGTGCAACGCCTCGGCTACTGATCAGTCACTGCACCCAGGCTCACTGCACCCAGGCTCACTGCACCCAGGCGAACGCCGTCACGCCATCGTCGATGTGGATCGGGTCACCGTCGGGTGTGTCGAGCACGAAGAGGGACTGCTCATCGCCTTCGACCAAGTACGCGATCGCGTTCGAGCCCGCGACCGTGGGTAGGGCCGGGAACAGAGCCAGGTTGGTCACCGGTGAGGCCGGCTCGGGGTCACCCGCGGACAGCCGGTGCAGCAGCACTTGCCCGGTGCCCTCGCTGAATTGCCTCGCATAGACAAGGCAACCCGCGCTGTCGCGGACGCCCCACCGGTAGTCGTCGGGGTCGGGGTCGGGCGCCACCGTGACCGGTACACCCCCGGTCTGGTCAACCGAGTACAGGCCCGGCTTCGAGAACGCGAATCCTCCCTCTCCCTCGGGCGGCAGCGGCAGGTTCGAGTTCACGAAGATCGCCTCGGTGCCGGTGGGCGAGACCGTCACGCCACCGTAGGCAGCGGTGCCTTCGATGATGACGTGCGGTTCGAGCGACTCGAGGTCGAGGACGCTGATGTCGACCGGGCTCACGTCGTTCGTGCCGGTGACGAACACCAACGAGGCGCTGTCGCGCGCCCACGAGTAGCTGCTCACCCACACGGTCGGAGCGGGACTGCGGACGTCGCCCGTCGGGTCGACGAGCTGGAGGTCGCCGCCGTCGAGCCCGATGGTGGTCATGAACGCGATCGTCGAGGAGTCCGGCGACCAGGTCGGGCGGAACGCGGCGGCCGGCTCGCCTTCCGACGACGCGGGATCTTGCGACACGCCGACGGGAACCAGCAGGCGCGGATCAGATCCGTCTGCATCCGCGATCCAGAGCTCGCCAGCGGTGTCGCCAGCCTTCGCGAGGCGGATGAACGCGAGGTGGGTGCCATCGGGAGACGGTGCGGGTTGATCGTCGAGGGGACCATCGGTCACCGCGATCGGCGGGTCACCGGGCACCACCACGAAGATGCGACCGGCCTTCGCGTAGTACAGCTGCTCGCGCACCGTGGGCGGCACGGTGGTGCCCCCTGCCGTTGTCGCGGTCGTCGCTGCCGCGGTCGTCGGGGCGCTCGACCCCGAGTCGTCGCCTGCGCACGCTGCCGCGCCCAAGCCCAGCACGACGAGCGTGGCCATCACCGAGACGAAGCGTCGCATCGGGTGAGGGTACGGCGACGAGCTCAGCGCAACGCGGCGGAGGAACGCTTCGGCTTCGTTGCGATGTCGTGTGCGTCGCATCGGCGGCAGTGCGCGGACGAGATCCCAGCGGTACCCGGCGGTCGCGAGCCGGGAGTCGAACACCGCGACGACGCCGCGGTCGGTGGCAGTGCGAATGAGCCGTCCGGTGGCCTGGGCGAGCAAAACCGCGGCGCGAGGCAGGTCGATCTCGTTGAAGGCTCGTGCGCCGGCGCGGTCGCGGCGCTGCCTGCAGCAAGGGATCGTCGGGCCGAGGGAACGGCAGACGGTCGATCGTGACGAGGGAGAGGCTCGGCCCCGGCACGTCGATTCCTTGCCAGAAGCCCATCGTGGCGAAGAGGCACGCGGAGTGCTCGTCCGTGAAGCGGGAAAGCAGACGAGGCTTCGGGTACTCGCCCTGGGCGAGGATCGTGTAGCCGACCCGACTGCGCAGCTCGAGTGCGGCTGACTGCATCGCTCGCCAAGACGTGAACAGCGCGAGCGTGCGTCCCTCGGCGGCTTCGATCAGCGCGGCGAGATCGTCGTGCAGTGCTGCCTCGTAGCCAGGGCGACGGGGGTCGGGCACGTGCGCGGCGCAATAGAGCAGCGCGTGCTCCTCGTAGTCGAACGGGCTACCGACATCGGTCACCTCGGTGTCGTTCGGCGCTCCGAGGCGGACAGGGAGCGTGCGAGGCAGCGTCGCGCTCGTGAGCACCACCGTGTGCTCTGGCCACAGCTCTTGGTCGAGCACCTCACGCACGTCGATCGGCGCCACCTCGAGCCGCGGTGATTCGGGTGTCCCCTCGACCCACGCGACCGAGGTTGCCGGCACGTTCGCCACGATGTCGACGGCTTCGAACACCGCGAGGATCGCCTTCTGCGCGCGGGCCTTGCGCGTCTGCACCGACTCAGGCGCCTCCGACGGCACCGTGCTCACGGCGGCCGACGCTCGCTCGATGCGCCCGCGGGCGAGTGCGAGGGCGTCGGCGAGGTCCTCGGGCAGCGTCGCGGGAAGCCGTTCGCCCAGATGTGCGCTGATGGCCTCGGCCCAGCGTTCCGCCATGTCGTCGAGGGATGCGACGAGCTCGGGGTCGACGATGACCGACCGGATCGCGTGGGCCAGGAACCGGAAACGGCTCGGTGCCAGCGAGATGCCCGAGGTCGCGGACACGACCTCTTCGAGCTGGTGTGCCTCGTCGATCACGACGACCTCGTGCTCGGGCAGCAGGGTGCCGTGCATCGCGAGGTGCATGCCGTAGAGGTGGGTGTTGACGACCACGACGTCGGCGGCTTCTCCTCGAGCCCGGGCTGCTTCGGCGAGGCACTCGTCACCCATGGGACATCGCAGGGCGCCGGGGCACTCGTCCCAGCCCACGCTCACGGCGGCCCACGCCGCGACGCTCGGCTCCCACTCGAGCTCGGCGCGGTCGCCCGACTCGGTGTGCCCGGCCCACGCGACCAGGCGGCGCACCTCGTCGCGGACCGAGGCCGGTGCGGTGTCCACCGCGAGATCGAGCTGGCCGCCTTCTCCGGCCGCGATCTCCGCGACCGCGTTGGCGGCACACGTAGTTGGAACGTCCCTTCAGCACCGTCCACGAGAAGTCGCGTCCGAGGTGCGTGGTGAGGAAGGGGAGGTCCTTGGTCGCGAGCTGGTCCTGCAACGCCTTCGTCGCGGTCGCAACGATCGTCTTGCGGCCCGACACGATCGCGGGGACCAAGTAGGCGAGCGTCTTACCGGTGCCGGTGCCCGCCTGCACGAAGAGATGGTGGTGCGACTCGATCGCCGCACTGACCGCGCTGGCCATCTCGCGTCGGCCGTCCCGTCGCTCCCCGCCTCCGGGAAGCTCGGCGACGACGCGCTCGAGCTCGGTTCCCATCGGGCCGCCGTCTGTACCCACCGGCCCACCCTCTGTACCCACCGTCCCACCCTAGGGAGGCGGTAGGTTCGAACGGTGGCTCGGCTCGACGATCTCGCTCGCGGGCTCGAAGGGATCGATCCGAACCGCATCCCCACGCACATCGCGTGTGTCATGGACGGCAACGGTCGCTGGGCGCAGAAGCGAGGGCTGCCGCGCACCGAGGGCCACGCGGCGGGTGAGGAGGCTCTGTTCGACGCCGTCGACGGCGCGCTCGAGCTCGGCGTGCGCTGGCTGACCGTGTACGCGTTCTCGACCGAGAACTGGCGCCGACCGGTCGACGAGGTGCGCTACCTCATGGGCTTCAACGAGTCGATTCTGACGTGGCGCCGCGACGAGCTGCACGAGCGTGGGGTGCGCATCGCGTTCATCGGACGTCGCGACCGGCGCGTGCCGCGAAGGCTGCTGAAGCGGATGGACGAGGCGCGCGAGCTCACGAAGTCGAACACGACGATGACGCTCACCATCGCGTTCAACTACGGCGGTCGAGCAGAGATCGTCGACGCCGTGCGCGCCGCTCGTCGAGGAAGGCGTCAAGCCCGACGACGTGACCGAGAAGGCCATCCGACGCCACCTCTACGACCCGAAGATGCCCGATCCCGGATCTCGTGGTGCGCACGTCGGGCGAGTACCGCATCTCGAACTTCCTCCTGTGGGAGCTCGCGTACAGCGAGCTCGTGTTCACCGACGTGCTGTGGCCGGACTTCCGCCGGGATCACCTCTTCGAGGCGGTCGCGCGAGTACCAGCGACGCGATCGGCGGTTCGGTGCGGTCGAAGGCGGGGCGCAGTGACGGCGACATGAGCCTCTATCGCGACCCGCGGCATCGTCTTGCGCACGTACAAGCTCGGCGAGGCCGATCGCATCGTGGTGCTCATGACCGAGACGCGGGGCAAGGTGCGAGCGGTCGCCAAGGGAGTGCGCAAGACGAAGAGCAGGTTCGGTGGTCGTCTCGAGCCGACGAGCCACGTTGCGATGCTCCTCTACGAGGGGCGTCAGCTCGACATCATCAGCCAGGTCGACTCGATCGACCACTTCCGCCCGATCCGCGAGGACCTCGACCGACTCGGGCAGGCGGTCACGATGCTCGAGGTCGTCGATCAGGTCGCGCAGGAGCGCGAGTCGTCGCCACGCCTCTACCAGATGCTGCTGGGGGCGATGCGCACACTCGCGGCCAAGCCCTCGGTCGTGGTCGTGCCGGCATTCTTCTGGAAGGTGCTCGACCTCGAGGGTCTGCGCCCCGAGCTCGACCACTGCGTGACGTGCGGCAGCGACATCGATCTTGTCGCCTTCGACGTCGACCAAGGCGGCGTGTTGTGTCGCACGTGCCGGCGAGGCGTGCCGATCAGCCCGGAAGCGCTCGCCCTGGTGCGACGCATCCTCGGGGAGGGCTACGGCCGCGCTCGACGAGCCCGCGTCACCGACGACCCACGAGGTGGAAGTGCTCGCGACCCGATCGCTCGAACATCACCTCGAGCGTCGCATCAAGTCGATGACGGTCCTCGACCGCGGCTGACCGGCGGCCCGTACGCAGTGGCAAGGTGTCGCAGCACTTCGGGGTACTGCAGGACGTTTGTGGAGTCGACCCACTGATCGACGGATCCGATGAGCGGAAGGGATCGAAGCCACGGATCGAACACGCGCTCGAGGCACGCCGTGACGAAGCGCTCGCCGAAGATGACGTTCCACGGGCGGTCGTAGTACTGCCGCAGCGTGGGGTCGACAGGATCGGTCAGACCGAGCGCGTTGTGGCGCCGAGCGACCGCCTCGTACGCGAGGCCGAGCTCGCGGCGTGCGAGGAGCGGCGTGAGCTCCGCCGCAGCGTCGAGCCTCGCGAACGCGGTGCCGAACCACTTGCTGTACGGCGCGTAGCGGCGCTCCAAGAGAAAGCAGAGCCGCATCACGTCGCCCGCCAGACGAGCGGCGATGATCGCCGAGCCGAGCTCATCGTCCACCTGCGCGGTGCGGCCGACGAACGACTCCTCCTGCGAGATGCGCTGCCACTGGCACGCGATCAGCCACAGCCAGAGGTCGTCCGGGTACCACTCGAGCTCAGCGCGCAACGCGGTGCAGCTCGCCCAAGTCGTCGTGGAACACGGCTCCCGCGACCACGCCGAGGATGAGCTGCTGGGGGAAGAGGAGCCAGTCGATCGTCGTCGGTCGAGGCCGCACGTCGCGGCCGAGCTGGAGCGTGAGCCAGTCGCCGAGCGTGGAGATCTCGACCCAGTGGCGAGGCGCGACGTCGTCCCATCCGTAGCGCGTTGGCCATCCGCGAAACGTCTCAGGCAGCCCGGCGTCGACCGCGGTGCGTACCTGCTCGATGTCGGCGGCGTCTACGAACACGTGGAGGTGCGGACCCCAGCCGTGGTCGGTGCTGCGCTCGGTGTCGTACCCGAGCACGTCCGATCCCCAGCCGAGTCGCCCGGCTGCGTGGGGCACGTCACCGATGAGTGCGGACACGACTTCCTCGTAGTACAACCTCGCGAGGTCGAGGCCGGGAACGAAGTCGGGCACCGAGTGAGACACGCGGGCGAGCGTAGATTCGCCCTCGTGATCACGTTGGCGTGCCTCGACATGGCGGGAACGACCGTCGCCGATGGAGGTGCGGTCGAGGCCTCCTTCGGCGAAGCGATGGTCGAGAGCGGCGTCGAGGATGGAAGCGCGGCAGATGCAGGCGGCGCTCGACCATGTGCGTGCCTCGATGGGCCAGTCGAAGATCGCGGTGTTCCGGCACCTCTTCGGGGGCAACGAGATCCGCGCCACGTGCGCGAACGACTCGTTCGAGGCCGCTGTACGCGAGAGCGGTCGACCGCGGCGAGATCAGTCCGATGCCCGGGGCGACGGGAGTGTTCGCCGAGCTCACCGAGATGGGGATCAAGGTTTGCCTCACGACCGGGTTCGCGCCGCCGACCCGCGATCGCATCATCGACGCGCTCCGCTGGCACACCCTCGTCGATCTGGTGCTCTCACCAGCGGACGCCGGCCGCGGTCGGCCATCTCCCGACATGATCTTGACCGCCGTCCTGCGGCTCGAGATCGAGGCTGTCGATCAGGTCGCGATCGCCGGCGACACCGTGAGCGATCTCGTCGCGGGTACGCGCGCCGGCGCCGGCATCGTCGCTGGTGTGCTCACGGGGGCGCACGGCCGCGGTGAGCTCACGGCTGCGCCGCACACCCACATCCTCGACTCGGTGGCCGATCTGCCTGCGGTTTTGCGAGCCTGAACGGCAAGACCTGCCAGGTATCCTCGGCGCCCATGCCCGCATCGGATCTCGATCAGGTCGTCAACCTGTGCAAGCGACGGGGCTTCGTGTTCCCGTCGGCCGAGATCTACGGCGGATTTCGCTCGACCTACGACTACGGGCCGCTCGGCGCGTTGATGCTCCGCAACGTGAAGGACGCCTGGGTGCGGGCGATGGTGCAGCAGCGCGACGACATCGTGCTGATCGACGCTGCGATCCTGTCGCCGCCTGCGATCTGGGAGGCGAGCGGCCACCTGCAGAACTTCACCGACCCTCTTGTCGACTGCACGGTGTGCAACCGGCGCTTCCGCGAGGATCAGCTCGACCAGCGCGACTGCCCGCGTGCGACTTCAAGGTCTGCGAGTACACCCCCGCCCGGGCGTTCAACCTGATGTTCAAGACGCACGCCGGCCCGGTCGAGGACGAAGGTGCGGTCGCGTACCTGCGTCCCGAGACGGCTCAGGGCATGTTCTTGAACTTCACCAACGTCCTGCAATCGACGCGGAAGAAGCCTCCGTTCGGCATCGCGCAGGTCGGCAAGTCGTTCCGCAACGAGATCACGCCCGGCAACTTCGTGTTCCGCACGCGTGAGTTCGAGCAGATGGAGCTCGAGTTCTTCGTGCCTCCTGACGACGCGCCGAAGTGGTACGAGTTCTGGTGCACGGAGCGACTGCGCTGGTACAGCGACCTCGGCATCCCCGCCGACCTGCTGCGACTGCGGGCTCACGATCCCGACGAGCTCTCGCACTACTCGGCGGGCACCTCCGACGTGGAGTTCAGCTACCCGTGGGGCTGGGGCGAGCTCGAAGGCATCGCGAACCGCACGGACTACGACCTCACACAGCACTCGAAGAGCTCGGGTCAACGGCTCGAGTACTTCGACCAGACGACGAACGAGCACTACACCCCTTACGTCATCGAGCCCGCAGCCGGCGCGACGCGAGCGATGATGGCCTTCCTGCTCGCAGCGTTCGACGAGGACGAGATCGGCGGCGAGTCGCGCACCGTGCTGCGGCTGCACCCGCGGCTCGCCCCCTACAAGGTCGCTGTGCTGCCCCTCTCGAAGAAGGACACGCTCTCGCCGATCGCGCATGAGGTGCTCGGCCTGGTGCAGCAGCGCTGGATGACCGAGTACGACGACACCCAGTCGATTGGGCGCCGCTATCGGCGCCAGGACGAGATCGGCACCCCGCTCGCGGTCACGGTCGACTTCGAGTCACTCGAGGACCGCGCCGTCACCATCCGCGACCGTGACACCACCGATCAGGTGCGAGTGCCGATCGACTCGTTGGTCGACGAGCTCGCGGGTCGTCTCGACGTCTGAGCGCGCTAGTCGACGAACCTTCGGGTGCGGGCAACCAGCACGAGGCCGCCGAGCATCGCGAGCAGGCCGGCCACGACGAGGCCACCAGTCGGCGAACCGGTTGTCGGAAGCTCGCTCGGGGCAGTCGTGGGGGCCGAGCTCGTTGTCCCCCCGCCTGACGTCGTAGCGCCACCGTTCGGGACCGTCGTCGTCGTGGTCGGCGCGACAGTCGTCGTCGTGCTGCCACCTGCGATCGTCGTTGTGGTCGTGCCTCCGCCTTGGTCGCTGGGGAACGGGTGATCGATCGGCGGGAAAGCGTTCGTCACCGTCAGCACGAGATCGTCGCCGACCTCAGACGTGAACGTGAGCGAGGTCGTGCCGGTGGCAATCGGGACGCCGTGGTTCGTCATGACCATCGACACGGAAACCGGGACATTGCTGCCCGTGTCGATCTCGCTGATCGTGCACGTGGCCGGCGGGATGGCGCCCTGCCCGATCGTGTAGGTGCCAGGCCCGCCGGGCCCGACGGGCGGTTCGATGTCATTGTCGAGCTGCAGCGCGGGGCAGCTGATCGTGGAACTGGGCCGGCCGCACCCACGAGCTCGTGTCGCCGGTCACGACCTTCTGGCCGAGAATCGTCGCGCCCGCGAGGGTGTTCGTGAACGTGCACGTGACGGCCGGAGCCTCTGCCGTGAGTGTGATGAGCGCCTGCTGGCCCTCGACCTCGATGTCGGCACTGGGGTCGGTGCATGTGATGTCGGTCAGCTGGAAGGCGCCGTCGGTGCCGTCCTCATGGACGACATACGAGCCCAACGCCAGCTCGGTCAGCGTCGTGCTGCCAGGATCGCCGGCCGAAGCGGAAACCGATGGGTTGAACACGTCGGGATCGCCGGTCACGGTGAAGAACGCCGTCGCCGTGCCCTGGTTGACTTGCTTCACGATCGTGATCGAGCCCTCGGGCGCCGCCTGCGCTTGTGCCGCCGGGGCGACGACTGTCACGCCGACGAACGACAGTGCGGTGGCGAACAAGACGCATGCGGCGCGAGGTCGCGCCCCAACTCCGGAAGGCATCCGGCGAGCATTGTGCGCGACAGCGGCTTCAGCAACTTTGACAGGGAGGGCCCCAATCGGACGGCAACTAGGCTCGCGCCGTGACCTACGTGTTCGCCTTCGACCACAAGCACCGTCGTGCCCCCATGGACATGAAGGATCTGTTGGGGGGCAAGGGCGCCAACCTTGCAGAGATGACCTCGGTCCTGAGGCTGCCGGTGCCGGCGGGGTTCACCATCTCGACCGATGCATGCCGCGCTTACATGCACGGCGGCTGGCCCTCGGGTTTGACCGACGAGGTCGCGAAGCAGGTCGCCAAGCTCGAGAAGAAGATGGGCCGCACCCTCGGCGATCCGAAGGATCCGCTGCTCGTGAGCGTCCGTTCGGGGGCGAAGTTCTCGATGCCGGGGATGATGGACACGGTCCTGAACCTCGGGCTGTCCGACCGCTCGGTGAAGGGCCTCTCGGCGCAGACCGGTGACGAGCGGTTCGCGTACGACTCCTACCGCCGTTTCATCTCGATGTACGGACGCATCGTGCTCGACATCCCCGCCGTCGAGTTCGACGAGCCCTTCGAGAAGGCCAAGGCCGCCGCGGGCGTGAAGAGCGACGCCGAGCTGCCCGCGAAGGCCCTCGCCGACCTTTGCGACGAGTACAAGAACGTGGTCGAGCACGCGACGGGCTCGCGTTCCCGCAAGACCCCATGGCACAGCTCCGCGGCGCGGTCGAAGCGGTGTTCCGCAGCTGGAACGGCGCCCGAGCGATCTCCTATCGCGTCCGAGAGCGCATCAGCCATGACCTCGGCACCGCGGTCAACGTCCAGGCGATGGTGTTCGGCAACCGCGACGACAACTCCGGCACCGGCGTCGGGTTCACCCGCAACGCGGCCACCGGCGAGAACAAGCCCTACGGCGACTTCCTGGTGAACGCGCAGGGCGAAGACGTCGTCGCCGGCATCCGCAACACCGAAGACCTCGACGCACTCGGCGACAAGTTCCCCGACGTCTACGCGGAGCTGCTCGCGATCTTCGATCGGCTCGAGACGCATTACCGCGACATGTGCGACACCGAGTTCACGATCGAGCAGGGCAAGCTCTGGATGCTGCAGACCCGCGTGGGCAAGCGCACCGGCGCCGCCGCGCTGCGGATGGCTGTCGACATGACGAAGGACCGGCACATCAAGCTGTCGAAGCACGACGCCGTCATGCGCATCACGGGCGATCACCTCGATCAGGTGCTGCATCCCCAGCTCGCGTCCAAGGACCTGAAGGTCATCGCGACCGGTCTCGCCGCATCGCCGGGCGCCGCGGTCGGCCAGCGCGTACTTCACCGCGGACGGCGCTGCAGACGCCTCCGAGCGCGGAGAGAAGGTGATCCTGGTCCGCCAGGAGACCTCACCCGAGGACGTGCACGGCATGAGCGTCAGCGAGGGCATCCTGACCTCGCGCGGCGGCCTCGTCAGCCATGCCGCCGTGGTCGCGCGCGGTTGGGGCATCCCCGCGGTGGTCGGCGCCGAGGCGCTGCGCATCGACGGTGCCTCGTTCACCGCCGGCGGCGTGGTCGTGCACGAGGGCGACGTGATCTCCCTCGACGGCTCGACCGGGCAGGTGATCCTCGGTGCGGCCGCGCTGAGCGCATCCGAGCCGCCGCCCGAGTTCGCAGTGATCCTCGAGTGGTCCGACAAGATTCGCAAGGGCAAGCTCGCCGTGCGGGCGAACGCCGATACCGGCGCCGATGCCGCGAACGCCCGTCAGTTCGGAGCCGAGGGCATCGGCCTCTGCCGCACCGAGCACATGTTCCTCGGCGAGGATCGCCTCCCCGTCGTGCGACGCATGATCCTGGCCCAGACTCCGCAGGAGGAGGCAGAGGCGCTCGAGCAGCTTCGGGTCGTCCAGAAGGCCGACTTCATCGAGATCCTCGAAGCCATGGATGGGCTGCCGGTCACCGTCCGCCTGCTCGACCCCCCGCTGCACGAGTTCCTGCCCCGGGTCGACGAGCTCGAGATCAAGCAGGCGACCGTCGGCCTCTCGGTCGAGGAAGAGCACCTGCTCGCCGCGGCGCGGTCGTGGCACGAGTTCAACCCGATGCTCGGCACCCGAGGGGTGCGGCTCGGCGTCGTGAAGCCCGGCCTGTACGCGATGCAGGTGCGCGCGCTCATGGAGGCGGCCGCCGAGCGGGTCGCAGCGGGCGGCAAGCCGGTCGTCGAGATCATGATCCCGCTCACGGTGACTCGCGAGGAGCTCGGTCTCGCTCGGTCGTGGGTCGAGGACGCGATCGCCGAGGCGACGAAGGGCTTGAAGAAGAAGCCGAAGGTGATCATCGGCACGATGATCGAGACGCCTCGCGCCACGATCAGCGCTGACGAGATCGCGGAGGAAGCCGACTTCTTCTCGTTCGGCACGAACGACCTCACGCAGATGACGTTCGGCTTCAGCCGCGACGACGTCGAGAGCCGGATGATGCCGCTGTACCTCGAGGAGGGGCTCCTGAAGCGCAACCCCTTCGAGACCATCGACCCCGGCGGCGTGGGCGAGCTGGTGCACCTCGGCGCCGAGCGTGGGCGCAAGACGAAGCCGGGCCTCAAGCTCGGCGTGTGCGGCGAGCACGGCGGCGACCCCGAGTCGATCGCCCTCTTCTACGACGCCGGGCTCGACTACGTGAGCTGCTCGCCGTATCGGGTGCCGATCGCCCGGTTGGCGGCCGCGCAGGCTGTGCTCGGCGCTGGTGGCAGCGACACCCGCTAGCTTCGTGAGCGTCATTGCGCTGCAGGCTCGAGTGCTCGCCTCGAGCTCAGAGGGATCGTCGGGCGACTTCGTCGACTTCCACACCCCTCTTTGGGAGTGGGGCGCGCTCCTCGCGTTCATCACGGTCTTGCTGATGATCGACCTGCTCGTCGTCCACCGCAAAGCCCATGCCGCGTCCACCAAGGAAGCCGCGATCGAGAGCGCGGTCTGGATCAGCATCGGCCTCGCGGTCGGCCTGGTGTTCCTCACGATGCACGGGTCGGCGGCCGCCGGTGAGTACTACGCGGGCTTCCTGATCGAGAAAAGCCTGTCCGTCGACAACGTGTTCGTGTGGGCGTTGATCTTCAGCTACTTCATGGTGCCGCGGGAGTACCAGCACCGTGTGCTGTTCTGGGGCATCTTCGGCGCGCTCGTGCTGCGAGCGATCTTCATCTTCGCGGGCGTGGCGCTCATCACGCGCTTCTCCTGGATCATCTTCATCTTCGGCGGGTTCCTGCTTTTCACCGCGATCCGTTTGATCCGCCACCAAGACGCCGAGGTGCATCCCGAGCGAAACCCGGTGCTCAAGCTGGTGCAGCGCGTCGTGCCGTCCACCACGAAATACGACGGGCAACGGATGTTCACCCACGTCGATGCCCGCCGTCTCGCCACACCACTGTTCGCGGTGCTCATCCTCATCGAGACGACAGACGTCATCTTCGCCGTCGACTCGATCCCGGCGATCCTCGCGGTCAGCCACCAGCCGTTCATCGTGTTCAGCTCGAACGCCTTCGCCATCCTCGGTCTGCGCGCGCTCTACTTCCTGCTTGCGGGGCTGCACGAGCGGTTCACCTACTTGCAGCAGGGCCTCGCGGTCATCCTTGCCTTCGTCGGCATCAAGATGATCGCCTCGCACTGGTACCACATCCCGACGGGAATCTCGCTCGGCTTCATCGCGCTCGTCCTCACGCTCTCGATCGTCGTATCGCTCCTCTCCGAGCGTGTGCCCGAACCGCCCGCGCAAGAGCACTGACCGCACGCGATGCCGATCGTCGACGAGGACGTCGAGCGAGTCCGTCAGGGCAGCGATCTCGTCGACGTCGTCTCGAAGCACGTCGCCTTGCGCAAGGTGGGCCGACGATGGAGTGGGCTGTGTCCCTTCCACGCGGAGCGCACACCGTCGTTCTCTGTCAACGGTGAGGACGGGCTCTACTACTGCTTCGGTTGCCAAGCGCGCGGCGACGTCATCAGCTTCGTCCGCCAGGTCGAGCAGCTCGACTTCGTCGGCGCGGTCGAGTGGCTCGCCGCGCACGCGGGCGTCACGCTGCGGTACACGACGGCGGGGGAGGGCAAGGAGCGTCTGCGGCGAAAGCGGCTCGTCGAAGCGATGACGCTCGCGGTCGACTGGTATCACGAGCGGCTGCTGTCGGCACCGGACGCGGCTGTGGCGCGCGGCTATCTGCGCTCACGCGGCTACGACGGCGACATCGTGCGCGAGTACAGGCTGGGTTGGGCGCCCGACGAGTGGGACGCGCTGGAGCCGCGCGCTCAAGCTGCCCGATGACGTGCTGCGAGATACCGGGCTCGGCTTCCTGAACCGGCGTAATCGGCAGCAGGACTCGTTCCGCGCCCGCGTGCTCTTCCCGATCGCCGACGTGCAGGGCGACCCGGTCGCGTTCGGTGGGCGGATCATGCCCGGTGCCGAGGGGCCGAAGTACAAGAACTCGTCCGACACCTCGATCTACGCAAAGGGGCGCGTGCTCTACGGCCTCAACCGAGCGAAGTCGGCGATCGTGGCTGCTGACGAGGTCATCATCTGCGAGGGCTACACCGACGTCATCGGGTTCGACCGGGTGGGCTTGCCTCGCGCCGTGGCGACCTGCGGCACTGCGCTGACCGAGGATCACCTCCGCAGCCTGCGCTCCTTCGCTCGGCGCATCGTCCTGGCGTTCGATGCTGATGCCGCAGGTCAGGCCGCTGCAGACCGCGTGTACGAGTGGGAGCGTCGGTTCGATCTCGATGTATCGGTCGCCGCGATGCCGGAGGGCTCCGATCCGGCCGACCTCGCCCGCACTGCTCCGGAGGTGCTGCGCGCCGCGGTCGAGAAGGCCGTCCCATTGCTCGGCTTCCGCGTCGCACGCGTGCTCGATGCCGCTCGGCTCTCGACGCCAGAGGGGCGCACCCGCGCCGCCGAAGCCGCGCTCGACGTGATCAGGGAGCATCCGAACGAGCTCGTGCGCGACCAGTACCTGATGCAGGTGGCTGCGCGCTGCCAACAGGATCCCGATCGGTTGCGCGGAGCGCTCTCACGCGCGTTGCGCACGGGCACGGTGTCGATGCCTGCTGACGCACCCAACCGACGCGCGGCCGAGACGGCCGAAGTCGTCGCGATCCGTCTGCTCGTGCACCGGTGGGAAGAGACAGCGCCGTTCCTCGCCGAGGTGCTGTTCAGCGACGGCATGACCCTCGACGCATTTCGCGCTCTCGCCGCGACCGAGCGCGTGCACGACGCGATCGAGGTCGCGAGCCCTGAGGCCGCCGAGATGCTCGCGCGGCTCGACCAGCAACCCGATCAGGCTGCGGCGCTCGAACCCGCGGTCGAGATCGGCCACCTCATCACGAACGCGGCACAACGGCGGCTTTCCGCGCTGCTCGCGGGGCCCAACCGACCGACTGACGTCGCGGACGTGCGGCACCTCATCGATGAGGTGCGCGAACAAGGCGCGGGATCGGATTCGGCCGCGCAGTTGCTAGGGTGGCTAGAGGGTCACGACGAGGAGAGGTGATGACTCAAGCCTCCGAGAGCGCCCTGCTTGGGGGCATGTCGCAGGACGATCTTGATCGTCACATCGCGGCATGGAAAGAGCGCGAGCAGCCCGTCGTGACGCATGAGGAGTTCATGCTCGTCGTCAAGGACGTCGACTTCAACGAAGAGCTGATCCTGGCGTGGCGCACGCGGCTCGCGGAGCACGGGCTGACCTTGAACGAACAGGTCGAGCTGATCGAAGACGATTCCGTCGAGCTGATCGAAGACGATTCCGTCGATTCCGTCGAGGCCGTCGAGCCGCGTCGGCTTCGGCCCGGGCTGCTCGACCGTGACGGATCACGTTCGATCGGTTCGACCTCCGACCCCGTGCGGATGTACCTGAAGGAGATCGGGCGCGTCCGTCTGCTCACGGGTCCCGAAGAGGTGAGCCTCGCCAAGCGCATCGAAGCGGGCGTGCTCGCGCGTGCCCGGCTCGAAGAGGGTGGCATCGACGCGGTGACCGAGCGGCGCCTGAAGCGCGAGAGCGCCGACGGCAACCGGGCGAAGTCAGAGCTGATACAGGCGAACCTGCGGTTGGTCGTCTCGATCGCAAAGCGCTACGTCGGTCGCGGCATGCTCTTCCTCGACCTCATCCAAGAGGGCAACCTCGGCCTGATGCGGGCGGTCGAGAAGTTCGACTACGTCAAGGGCTTCAAGTTCTCCACCTACGCGACGTGGTGGATCCGTCAGGCCATCACCCGCGCCATCGCCGACCAGGCCCGCACGATTCGCATCCCCGTGCACATGGTCGAGGCCATCAACCGGGTCATGCGGATGCAGCGCCAGATGACGCAGGAGCTCGAACGCGAGCCGACGGTCGAGGAGCTCGCCGCCAAGGTGGGGCTTCCCGCGTCGCGCGCGTCCGCGAGATCCACCGCTACGCGCAGGACCCGCTCTCACTCGACTCGCCCGTCGGCGAGGAAGACGACTCGAACCTCGCGGACTTCATCGAGGACCAGCAGGCCGAGGCGCCCTCCGACGCGGCCACCCGTCGCATGTTGGTGCTGGCGGTCGAAGAGGCTCTGCACGACCTCAACGATCGCGAGAGGGAGGTCGTGAAGCTGCGCTTCGGTCTTGCCGACGGCCAGCCGCGTACGTTGGAAGAGGTCGGCAGGGAGTTCGGCGTGACGCGAGAGCGCATCCGGCAGATCGAGTCGAAGACGCTCGCGAAGCTCCGCCACCCGCAGCGCAGCCAGAAGCTCCGCGACTACCTCGACAACGAGTAGATCGACGGGGCGGCGCAGTGCGCCGCCCGGGTGTGCGGAGCACCGATTGTGGAGCGAAGCGACCCGAGTCGGCGGAAGCGGAGCGGACGACGACGAGGAAGATGATTCAGCCGAACGCGAGGGCGCGTAGCTCGTCGACTGCAGGCTGCGGATCGACCTCGACCAGGATCGCGTGCAACCCGACTGCACGAGCGCCGGCGACGTTGCGGACGGCGTCGTCGAGGAACACACCACGCGAGGGGTCGTCGAGCCCCACTCTGCGCATCGCGAGCTCGTAGATCGCGGGGGCGGGTTTGCGCAGCCCGACCTCGTGCGAGTCGACGATGTCGTCGAAGAGCTCCTCGAATGGCAGCACCTCCCACCAGCGGGACCGGAACTCGGCGACGTTGTTCGTGACGAGGGAAGTGCGCACGCCGTGCTCCCGCAGCTCGGTCACGACGTCGACGACCGGCGGGTTGATCCTCCACGCGTCGTTTCCGGTCCGGGGAGGCTCATCGCCGCGTTCGGTGATGCCGTTCTCCGTCAGGATGGACTGCACCAGCCCCCACGCGTCGATGATCGATATCTCGCCTCGCTCGGCCCGGTGCCAGGGGTGGTCTCCGTCCTCGTCCGGGCCGAGGAACGCGACCGTGAGCGTCTCGAGGTCAGCGCCCTCGTAGCGAGCGAGCAGCTCTCTCGGACTGCCCGACACCGTGACCACGCCGCCGAGGTCGAAGAAGGCCGCGTCGATCCCCGCCATGGCCCCCGAGTGTGGCAGGAGCGAGGCGTCGGGTCGCAAACCGGCCGGTAGGATCGTTGGGCCATGGGTGTCCTCGACAGGCTCCTTCGCGTCGGCGAAGGCAAGAAGCTGAAGGCGCTCGGCTCGTTGGTGCCTGACATCAACGTGCTCGAGCCACAGATGCAAGCGCTCAGCGACGACGCGCTCAAGGCGATGACGCCCCAGTTTCGGGAGCGCCTGGCCAACGGTGAAGACCTCGACGACCTGCTGATCGAGGCCTTCGCGGTGGTCCGCGAGGGTGCTCGGCGGGTCATCGGCCAGCGCCACTACGACGTGCAGCTCATGGGTGGCGCGGCGCTCCACTTCGGGTGGGTCGCCGAGATGAAGACCGGCGAGGGCAAGACGCTCGTCTCGACCTTGCCCGCGTACCTCAACGGCCTCGGTGGCCGCGGCATGCACCTCGTCACGACGAACGACTACCTGGCTCGACGCGACTCCGACTGGATGGGCCAGATCCACCGGTGGCTCGGTCTCAGCGTGGGCCTCATCATCCCCGGCGACTTCGACCAGGAGTACAAGCGCGGCCAATACGCCTGCGACCTGACCTACGGCACGAACAACGAGTTCGGGTTCGACTACCTCCGCGACAACATGGCGACGTCGGTGGCGGGCAAGGTGCAGCGAGGGCACGTCTACGCGATCGTCGACGAGGTCGACTCGATCCTGATCGACGAGGCCCGCACCCCGCTCATCATCAGCGGGCGAGCCGCCGACGCCGCAAAGCTCTACTACCGCTTCGCGAGCGTCGTGCGAGGGCTCCAGAACGAGCGCGACTACGACGTCGACGAAGAGAAGCGCACGGTCGCGCCGACCGAAGAGGGCATCGAACGTGTCGAGCAGGCGCTCGGCGTCGACAACTTGTACGACGCGGTGAGCCAGAACCTCGTACATCAGCTGCAAGCTGCGCTGAAGGCCAAAGAGCTCTACAAGCGCGACAAGGACTACATCATCACCGACGGCGAGGTGAAGATCGTCGATGAGTTCACCGGCCGCGTGCTCGAAGGTCGGCGTTGGTCAGAGGGCTTGCACCAGGCCGTCGAGGCCAAAGAGGGCGTGAAGATCAAAGAGGAGAACCAGACCCTCGCGACGATCACATTGCAGAACTACTTCCGCATGTACGAGAAGCTCGCCGGCATGACGGGCACCGCGCAGACCGAGGCGTCAGAGCTCGCGGGCACCTACAACCTGCAGGTGGTGCCGATCCCGACGAACCGCACGATGGTCCGTCTCGACCAGCATGATCTGATCTACAAGACCGAGGACGGCAAGTTCGAAGCGGTCGTCGAGGACCTCGTCGAGCGGTGGGGAAACGGCCAGCCCGTGCTCGTCGGCACCGTGTCGGTCGAGAAGTCCGAGAAGCTGTCCCGGTTGCTGGAGAAGCGTGGTGTGCCGCACGAGGTGCTGAACGCGAAGCAGCACACCCGTGAGGCCCACGTGGTCGCGCAGGCCGGCAGGTTGGGCGGCGTCACGGTCGCGACGAACATGGCCGGTCGCGGCGTCGACATCCTCCTCGGTGGCTTCCCCGAGGGCCTCGCCACCCGCGAGGTGCTCGCCGAGGGACTCGAGCTCGAGACCGACGAGGGTCAGGTCGCCTTCGCTCGCGCGCTCGAGCGTTACAACGTCGAGTGCCGCGCCGAAGGTGACAAGGTGCGCGAGCTCGGCGGTCTCTACGTGCTCGGCACCGAGCGTCACGAGAGTCGCCGCATCGACAACCAGCTCCGCGGCCGCGCCGGGCGCCAAGGCGATCCGGGGGAGAGCCGCTTCTACCTTTCGCTCGAGGACGAGCTGATGCGCCTCTTCGCGACGGGTGCGATGAGCTGGGTGATGGGCCGAGCCCTTCCCGATGATGTCCCGATCGAAGCCAAGATGGTCAGCAAGGCCATCGAGCGCGCGCAGACCACGGTCGAGCAGCGCAACGCGGAGATCCGCAAGAACGTCCTCAAGTACGACGAGGTGATGAACGAGCAGCGCAAGGTGATCTACAAGCGCCGCGACCAGATCCTCGAGGGCGCCGACCTCAAGGAAGAGGCGCTCGAGTACCTCGCTGATGCGGTCGACACCACGATCGACACGTTCTGCGTCGCCGAGTTCGTCGAGGAGTGGGATCTCGAAGGGCTCGTCACCGAGATCCAGACGTTCTGGCCGTCGAAGGCGACGGCCGACGAGCTGCGCGACGCGGGTTCCACCGACGCCATGTACGACGTCCTCATGTCGGAGGCCACGGCGCACTACGAGGCGCGTGAAGCCGATCTCGGTCCCGACAACATGCGCGAGGTCGAGCGCCAGGTGATGCTGCGCATCATCGACCAGCGTTGGCGTGAGCACCTCTTCGAGATGGACTACCTGCAGGAGGGCATCAACCTGCGGGCGATGGGCCAGAAGGATCCGCTCGTCGAGTGGCAGCGCGAGGGCTACTCGATGTTCTCCGAGATGATGCACGGCATCGCGCAGGACTTCGTGCGCTATGTCATGCACGTGCAGGTCGTGGTGAACGAGGAGCAGACCGAGGACGGGGTCAGCAACGTCCAGTACTCGGCTGCAGAAGACCCTGTGCAGGGCACCAGCGGCATGCGGGCCGCTGCCATGGCGGCGATCGCCGATGGCTCGTTGGCCCTAGACGAGGCCGCTCCGGCCGTCGTGCCCGAGGCGGTCGCGATGGCCCCCGTCGTGAAGTCCGATTGGGACAAGACGCCGCGCAACGCACCCTGTCCGTGCGGGTCGGGCAAGAAGTTCAAGCTCTGCCACGGCCGCTGAACGCCGGCCCTGATGCATGACTACTCGGACGACCTCAGCGCGCTTCGCCAACGGCTGACCGAGGCGCGCGCCTACCTGAAGATCGACGAGGCACGGGAGCGCTCGGCCGTGCTCGAGGTCGAGATCGCGAAGCCCGATCTGTGGGACGACCAGGAGCGAGCCAAGGCGGCGAACGGCGAGTACTCCTCGCTGCGAGACGACCTCGAAACCTTTGATCGGCTGTCGAGCCGTCTGGAAGATGCCGAGGTGCTCCACGAGCTCGCTCGCGAGGAAGCCGACGACAGCCAAGAAGCGGAGATCTCCGAGGGCATCACCTCGCTCGCCGCCTCGCTCGATCAGCTCGAGCTGCGGTCGCTGTTCACGGGAGAGCACGACGAACGTGATGCGGTGTGCACGATCTCGGCAAAGGACGGCGGCACCGACGCGCAGGACTTTGCGGAGATGCTCTTGCGGATGTACTCGCGCTGGGCGGAGCGGCGCGGCTTCGAGCTCGAGATCGACGAGGTGTCCGAGGGCCAAGAGGCCGGCATCCTCTCCGCGAACTTCGTCATCCACGGCCGGTACGCCTACGGACTGATGCAGGCCGAGCGAGGGGTGCACCGCCTCGTGCGCATCAGCCCGTTCGACGCGAACGCTCGCCGCCAGACCAGCTTCGTCGCCGTCAACGCAGTGCCCTCGCTCGACGACGTGGCCGCCATCGAGATCGACGAGAAGGAGCTCCGCATCGACGTGTACCGGTCCTCCGGTGCCGGCGGCCAGCACGTGAACGTCACGGACTCGGCGGTGCGCATCACGCACCTGCCGACGGGCATCGTCACGTCGTGTCAGAACGAGCGCAGCCAGCATCAAAACAAGGCGAAGGCGTTGGCGAACCTTGCCGCGATCCTGGCGGAGAAGGCGCGTGAGGAACGCACCGCCGAGCTCGAGGCCATCTCGGGGCCGAAGGCGCACATCGGCTGGGGATCACAGATCCGGTCGTACGTGCTGCAGCCGTATCAGCTCGTGAAGGACCTCCGCAGCGGGTTCGAGGTCGGCAACGTCACCGGTGTGCTCGACGGCGATCTCGACGGCCTGATGGAGGCCTACCTGCGCTGGAAGCGAGAGGTCTCGACCGAGTGACGGGGGCTACCCTCGCCAGCCGTGGGCCAAGCGGGAGGTAGCCCGTCAGAGCGGTGGCCGTTCGTCGCTCGTGATCCTGAGGTCTCAGCGCTCGAAGAGCTGCTTCTGTCGGCGCGGGGCGCGGTGATATTCGGCGACGCGGGTGTCGGCAAGTCGAGGCTCCTGGCGACCATCGCCGATCGTGCCTTCATCCTCGGCTGGAGCGTCACGAGAGTCGCCGGGAGCCGTTCGCTCACCGGGGTCCCGTTCGGTGCATACGCCGCGGTGCTCGGAGACTCGGTCTCGAGGGGCGGCGGCGACCTGTTCTCGATCCTGCAAGGGGCGCTCGCGGAGCTTCGGACCGACGACCGTCCGGTGCTCGTGACCATCGACGATGCCCATCAGCTCGATGACGGGGCGCGGCCCTGGCCGCGCTCGCGGCTCGTTCGGGGTTCGTGGTGATGGCTTCAGTGCGGCGCGGCGAGCCGTGCCCGGAAGCCGTGACGACGCTGTGGAAGGACGACCTCGCCGCGCGGCTCGACCTCGCCCCTCTCGTGGGCGAAGGCGTCGGCGCAGTCATGCTCGCGGCGCTCGGGGCACCAGTCGACAGCGGCACCCGCCACCGCCTCGCGGAGAAGACTGGCGGGAACCTGCTCTTCCTCCGGGAGCTCGTTCGCGTCGGGCTCGCTCGCGGCACGCTCGTCGAGCGAGGCGGCGTCTGGATGTGGGATGGCCCGATCACGGACGCCCCCGCAGTGGCCGATCTCGTGCGCGCCCGGCTCGCCGGTCTGGGCGAGGCCGAGCGACGGGTCGTCGATGTGGTGGCGCTCGCCGAGCCGATCGGGCTGGCCTTGCTCGACTCCTTGAGCGACCCGGCTGCGGTCCGGGAGTGCGAGGCGAAGGGCATCCTCGTGACGGAGCGAGGCGGACGCCGGCTCGAAGCTCGGCTCGAACACCCTCTGTATGCCGATGTCGTGCGGGACGCGATGGGGCTGACGACGTCCATGCGGCTCGCGAAGGATGTCGCGGAGGCGCTCCTCGCGACCGGAGCGAACCGCGTCGGCGATCGCCTTCGAGCCGCTGCCCTTCTGCTGGTGGCTTCGGCTCCGGCCGATCTCGACATGCTCCTCGGGGCGAGCGCGGAGGCGCGGTCGCTCGCGGACTTCGAACTCTCCGAACGGTTCGGCCGTGCTGCGGTCGAGCTTCACGGGGGCGCAGCCGCGACCGTCGATCTGGCATCGACGCTGCACTGGCGAGGCCACCATCGAGAGGTCGTCGCACTGCTGTCCTCGGGCGTGCTGGACGGTGCGGCCGAAGACGATGCGGGTCGGGGCGCGATGTTCGCTGCGCAGGCGCTCTTCTTCGGGCTGGGCGACCTCGACGCAGCGGAACGATGGATTGCTCGAGGCGCCGAGACAGGCGGAGCGACGTGGGGTGCGCTCCTTCGCGGCAAGCACTCGCAGATGCTCATGAACGCCGGCCGGACGCGGGAAGCGATCGCCGAAGGCCGTGCGGTGCTCGCAGACCCGACCGCGAGACCGGTCGCCCGGATCGCCGCATACTCCGGTCTGCTCCCCGCGCTCGCCGTTGCAGGCCGGCTGTCAGAGCTCGGCGAGCACTTGCCGCTCGCAAAGCAGCTCGTCACCGACGTGCCCGACGGCTTCACCGACAACGCAGATGGGACGCTCGTCGGGATGTTCATCGGCGGCCTTTTCGATGGCCGCCTCCCCGAGATCGATCCGATCCTCGCCGCCTTCGACGACGCTGCTCTCCGGCGGGTCGACGATCCGTTCCGTTGCATCTGGGTGTTCTTGCGCGGTCGGTCCGCCCTCGCACAAGGCCGACTCGGCATCGCGCTTCCGACGCTCCGCGAGGCGGCCGCCCTGCTCCGTAGGCGCGACCCTGGCGGGATGCTCGGTTGGTGCCTCGCCTCGTTGGCCCAGGCGTGCGGAGCGACCGGTGATGCGAGGGCGGCACGGGCAGCCGTCGCGGAGTTCGAAGAAGTGCATCCCGCCGTGATGCGCAACATCGACGCCGAGATCGGGCTCGGTCGCGCATGGGCCGAGGCCGCCGCAGGGAAGCGGACCGAGGCGGTGGCCGGAGCGCTCGCGACTGCCGAAGCCATCGTCGACCGTGGTGATGCCGCCGTTGGCGTCTTCGTGCTTCACGACGCCCTGAGGCTCGGGGCCTCGCCCAGAGTCGTTTCTTCGCTCATGGCCACCCCCAGGAGCGAAGCCGAAGGTCCGGTCGTCGCTGCGATGGCGGCTCACGCTCTGGCGATGGCGAACGCGGACCTCGACGGTCTGCGGCTCGTTACCGACGCGCTCGTCTCGGTCTCGATGCCATTGCTCGCTGCCGAAGCGTGCGCTGCCGCGTCTCGCGTCGCGGCGGCGAACGGCCTACGGGCGCGGCAGCGTGAGGCGTCGACTCGAGCGGCCGAGCTGTTGGCGGGCTGCGGTCCTGCGCTCACTCCGATGCTCGAGACGCTCGTGGGGCGCGAAGCGCTCGCGTCTCTCACTCGGCGGGAGCAGGAGGTCGCGCTGATGGCGGCACGCGGTACGTCCAAGCGCGTGATGAGCGAGCAGCTCGGTGTCTCCATCCGCACCGTCGGGAACCACATCAACCACGTCTACGGGAAGCTCGGGATCTCGACAGCGGGAAGAGCTCGCGGCGCTCCTGAGCCTCAGCTCGAGCTCCTGAGTCCCCCCGGACTCAGGACACCCCGAAGGATCCGGCGCATCGTCGCGATGCGGCTGCAGGCCGGGTGCGGCGAACGGCTGTCGCCCGGCCTGTGGTCCTGGCACTCGCGTCGAACGGAGACCACCATGTCAAAGACCCGCTCCCTTGTCGGAATCCTCGTCGTCGCGCTCGCCCTCGGATTCGTCGGTGCCGCGTGCGGAGGCGACGATGCCGGGCCGCTCCAGGCGCGGGCGGCGAGCGACGACAGTGCGGCGCCGGATGTCGCATCGTCGCAAGACACGGCGGCGGACGACGAGGCCTCCAACACCACGGCCGCGGAAGACGCCAACGCGGAGGACGCCGACACGTCCGAGAGCGACGGTGGTTCCAACGGCGCCGGCAACGGCGGCACGCCGCCGCAGCTCGCCCAGGGGGCCTGGGAGGGCACCATCCACTTCGAGGTGTCTGGTGACGTCGACCTCTCCGCGGACATGCCTGGCGGAGCGATCACCCAGGGTGAGTTCAGCCTGCTGACCTTCGCCGCCGAGGACGGCAGCGGTGCGTCACAGATCGCGTTCACAGCCGGGTCCGAGACCGAGGCCGCCATCTTCGTGTCCTCGAGCGGCTTCACCGGCGGAGGTGAGATCGGCAAGGAGTGCAGCCTTTCGACGTCGACGAACGAAGAGAAGACGGTGGAGGGCACCTTCAGCTGCAAGGGCGCGAAGGGTGTCAAGGCCGCGAGCCTGGACGACCTGGTCGTCGACATCGAAGGGACGTTCACGCTCGCAAGGCCGTGATGGCGACGAAGCGATCTCTCCCCACTGCTTGCTCCGTGGTGTCCACGTCTGCGAATCCCGCACGTTCGACCTGACGCGAGCTGCTCGGAGTCGGCCCCGAATAGCCTGTGCCCATCGATCACGGGGTGGGGCCCGGGGGTGGGGAGGAAGTGCCGCGCGCGGACGGCGGCACGCCCGCCCTTGGCCCGCACCGCCCCCGCCGACCACCTCGGCTTCTCCGCCGCCGCCTCCGCCTCCGCCTCTGCGTTCTCGGTCCGGTGCCAAGCCTGATCACCGGATCCGGAACCGCTGGATCGGCGCCGGGCTGGGCGGCGCGCTCGTCGTTGCGGCGATCGCAGTCGCGAGCGTGGTCTCGCACGACGACACCCCGCGCTATCCCGACGAGTGGGATCCCCGGGTCGCCGACCTCGTGCAGTTCGTGCAGGACGAGCGCGGCCTGCTGTTCGACCACCCCGTCGCGATCGACTTCCTCACGGCGGATCAGTACAGCGATCTCGTCGCGGCGGATGATCAGCCGACGGCCAGCGACACCAAGGAGCTGCAGCAGTTCGAAGGTGAACTGCGAGCAGTCGGCCTGCTCTCCGGCGATGTCGATCTCGCCGCATCCATGGGCGAGCTGCAAGACGCCGGCACGCTCGCGTTCCTACGACCCGGCGACGGAACACATCACGGTGCGGGGCACCGACCTCACGCCCGCTCTCCGGGTCACGCTCGTCCATGAGATGACCCATGTGTTGCAGGATCAGCACTTCGGCCTCGGCCGGCTCGACCAGCTCGCCTCGACCGACGAGCAGGACGGCTTCCGCGCCCTCGTCGAGGGCGATGCGACGCGTATCGAGAACCGCTACATCGACACGTTGAGCTCTGCCGATCACAATGCCTACGACGAGGTGACGTCCAACGACACGCCTGATCTCGAGCGCGGTTCCGCGCGGTGCTCCTCACTCTGTTCGGGGCGCCGTACGTCCTCGGCACTGATCTGGTGGATCTCGTCGACGAGACCGGCGGCGACAAGGCGGTCAACGCCGCGTTCGATTCGCCACCGGAGTCGGACGCGATGCTCCTCGATCCGTTCCGGTTCGTCGCGCACGATGCCGCCACGGACGTGCCGGTGCCTTCGCTGGCCGACGGGGAGACGCGGGTCGACGACGGCGACATGGGCGCGATCGCGCTGATCTACCTGTTCCTCTCGACCCGCCTCGATGCCCACGAGGCACTCGAGGGTGTCGACGGCTGGGCTGGCGACGCGTTCGTCGGCTTCGAGCGCGACGGACGAGCTGTGCATCCGGGTCGCCGTCGCGACGGTCGACGACGATGCGGCCATTCGTCTCGAGGACCTGCTCACTCGGTGGTCGGATGCAGCACCAGCGACCTCCCCGAAGGTGAGTCGAGCGGCCTCGACGGTGACATTCGAATCCTGCGACCCGGGAGCGAGACGCGGACGTGGAGCCGAAGTTCGACGTCTCGGCGCTGACGCTTCCGTGCAGTCCGCGCCGAGATCGGAATCGGCCTGGTGCGCGACGGCGCGACGCCCGAGGCGGCGCGATGCCTGGCGGGGAAGATCATCGACGAGTACTCCGTGGACGAGCTCACGACCGCCGACCCCGCGCAGTTCCAGACGCCGGAGTTCGTCGCTCAGGTGCAGGGCTTCGCCCAGGCGTGCAGCGGCGGGTGACCCGGAGCGCCGGAGGGTGACTGGTAGGTTCTGAAGCACTCACGGGCGGCCACATCTGTTCTCGCACGCCCCGATATCTCTACGTTCCCAGGTCAGGGATGATCCGACTCGACAACGTCACAAAGATCTACAAGGGCGACGTCACGGCCTTGAAAGAGGCGTCCGCGGACATCGGCAAGGGAGAGTTCGTCTTCCTGGTCGGCCCCTCAGGTAGCGGCAAGTCCACGTTGATCCGACTGCTCAACAAAGAGGAGTCTCCGACCGAGGGCGAGGTGTGGGTCGCAGGCAAGGACATCAACCGCCTGCCGTCCTGGAAGGTGCCTCACCTCCGTCGCAACATCGGCTGCATCTACCAGGACTACAAGCTGCTGCCCACGAAGACCGTGTACGAGAACGTCGCGTTCGCACGCTCGAGGTCATCGGTCGGCCGCGACACGTCATCAAGACCCAGGTCCCCGCGATCCTCGAGCTCGTCGGTCTGTCGAAGAAGATCGACAACTTCCCGAACGAGCTGTCCGGCGGCGAGCAGCAGCGCGTGCTCGATCGCGCGAGCGTTCGTGAACCGCCCGCTGATCCTGCTCGCCGACGAGCCGACCGGAAACCTCGACCCCGTGACGTCCGTGGGCATCATGCGGCTCCTCGATCGCATCAACCGAACGGGCACCACCGTCGTCATGGCGACCCACGATCAGTCGATCGTCGACACCATGCGCCGCCGCGTCATCGAGCTCGACCACGGGCTGATCGTCCGAGATCAGAGCAAGGGTGTGTACGCCTGATCATGGCGCTTCGGCTCGACTACTTCGTGCAGGAGACGGCGGCGAACCTCCGCCGCAACCTCTCGCTCACGATCGCGTCCCTGCTGACCGTCGCGGTCTCGCTCGCGCTCGTCGGGGCCGCGCTGCTGCTGCGTCAGGGCGTCGACAACGCAACCACGCGGTGGCAGGGCGGCATCGAGTTCATCGTGTTCCTGCAGCCAGACGTGAGCCAAGAGCAGGCCGACGCGGTCGGCCGCGAGCTCAAGAGCAACCCTGACGTCAAGGACGTCAAGTTCGTCGACAAGCAGCAGGCGTACGACGAGTTCAAGCTGCTCTTCCGCAACTCACCCGAGCTCGTCGACACGGTGACACCAGACATCCTTCCGGCCTCGTGGCGGGTGGTGCCGAGCAACACCGATCCCAATGTGATCGAGGCGATCGGCCGTCAGTTCGAGAAGAAGGCCGGCGTCATGTCGGTCGTGTTCGCGAAGGACACGGTCGAATCGGTGATGAAGGTCACACGACTGATGCAGATCGGCATCCTCGGGGCTGCCATCGTGCTGCTGATCGCCGCGGGCCTGCTCATCATCAACACGATTCGCACGGCGATGCTCTCTCGACGAAGAGAGATCGAGGTCATGAAGCTTGTCGGCGCCTCGAACTGGTTCATACGTGTGCCCTTCATCTTCGAAGGGCTCATCCAGGGTCTCCTCGGCGCCGCGCTCGCGTGCGTCGCAGTGAGAGTGCTCAACAGCCTCGTCGAGTCGCGCGTCACCGAGGGGCAGAGCTTGGCGATCCTGCAGAACTTCTCGGTGTCCTCGAGTGAGGTCTGGGGAACGATCTTCCTCTTGCTCTTCGTCGGCGCCGTCGTCGGCGCGGTCGGCTCGGGCGTGGCGGTCAGCAGCTACCTGGACGTCTGATCGGCCTCAGCCGCTACCGTCCCTCTGCGTGACGGACTACCAGCAGATCTCCTACGTCGTCGAAGACCAGGTCGCCACGATCACGCTCGATCGTCCCGATCAGCTCAACGCCTTCACCAGCCGGATGATGTACGAGATGATCTCGGCGTTCGACGAAGCCGACGCCGACGACGACGTGCGAGCGGTGATCGTGACGGGCCGGGGTCGGGGCTTCTGTGCCGGCGCCGATCTGTCGGGTGGCGGCGAATCGTTCTCGCACGGAGGCGGAGGCGATGCCTCTGGCCCGCAGTCGGTGGTGCGCGACGGCGGCGGCATGTTGACCCTCAGGATCTTCGCCTGCAAGAAGCCGGTGATCGCCGCGATCAACGGGCCGGCGGTCGGTGTCGGGGTCACGATGACGTTGCCGATGGACATCCGCCTCGCGTCCGAGAACGCGAAGCTCGGGTTCGTCTTCGCCCGGCGCGGCATCGTGCCCGAGGCGTGCTCGAGCTGGTTCCTCCCTCGCATCGTCGGGATCAGCCAGGCGGCCGAGTGGGTCTACACCGGGCGCGTGTTCCCCGCGTCGGAAGCGCTGCAGGCAGGCCTCGTGCGCAGCGTGCATCCGCCGGACGAGCTGCTTCCGATCGCGCACGAGCTCGCCAGCGAGATCGCAGAGAACACCTCGCCGGTCTCGGTTGCGCTCAGCCGACAGATGATGTGGCGGATGCTCACCGTCGATCACCCGATGCAGGCGCATCGGGTCGACTCCCGTGCCATCAACTCCCGGGGCGCGAGCGCCGACGCGCGTGAGGGCGTCGTGTCGTTCCTCGAGAAGCGGGCGCCCGCGTTCCCGCTGCACGTGAGCACCGACCTGCCTGACGTCTTCCCGAATTGGGAAGAGCCCGAGTTCAGCTGACCGTCCGCTGGTTCTCTTGGTGGAACTGCCGCGCCCGGAGTGAGAATCACCAGAAAACGAGCGGCGGGCGGGGGGTCAGCCGGCGGCGAGGCCCCGCAGCGCGGGCACGTCCAGCAGCACGATGCGCTGACGGCCCGTGCGCAGGCAACCCAGGTCGCGGAGACGTCCGAGTGACCGGCTCGTCGCCTCTCGCGTCGCGCCGACCCAACCGGCAAGGTCTTCCTGCGTGATGGGCAGGTTCACCTCGATGACGGGCCCGTTGTACTCGCCGTAGCGCTCGGCGAGGGACACCAGACGGCGAGCCACCCGACTCGTGGTGTCGCCGGTGTCGCGGTCAGCGGTGCGCGTCGCCGCCTCGCGGATCTGCTCGGCGAGCGTGCGCAGCAGTCGCACCGCCATCCGCGGGTGCATGTCGAGGAACTCGTTGAACGCCCGGTCGGGGAGTGCGATCGCCTCGACCGCGTCGAGTGCGGTCGCCGTCGCGGACCTCGGGCGTCCGTCGATCGCCGACAGCTCGCCGACGAGCGCGCCCCCTTCCTTCACCGCGAGGAGGATGTCTCGACCGGCGGGAGTGACCACCGAGATCTTCACGACGCCCGAGCGGATCGCAAGCACCGTGCCGCCGGTCTGTCCTTCACGGAAGATGACTTGCCCCTTCCGGTACACACGGTGGCGGCCCATCGCCGCGAGGTCGACCCACTCCTCCTCGGTGAGCAGGTCGGTGAGCATCGCGGACCGGTCGGGCACGGGGTGAGGGTAATGGCAGACTGCACGCATGGCCGACGACAGCGCTCTCTACGACATCCCCGTCCACACCCTTCACGGTGACGACGGATCACTCGCCGATTACAAGGGCAAGACCTTGCTCATCGTCAACGTCGCATCGAAGTGTGGGCTGACGCCGCAGTACGTGGGCCTCGAAGAGCTGCACGAGCGCTACGGCGACCGTGGGTTCGCCGTCGTCGGCTTCCCCTGCAACCAGTTCGGTGCGCAGGAGCCGGGCTCGCCCGAGGAGATTGCCACCTTCTGCTCGACGACGTACGGCGTGACCTTCCCGATGTACGAGAAGATCGACGTGAACGGCGACAGCAGGCACGCCATCTACGACGAGCTCACGAAGGCGGCCGACAGCGAGGGCTACACCGGTGACATCCGGTGGAACTTCGAGAAGTTCCTCGTCTCGCCGGCTGGTGACGTGGTCGCTCGCTTCTCGCCGATCGTGACCCCTGAGGCACCCGAGCTCGTCGACGCGATCGAGGCTGCGCTACCGGGCTGACACGCTCAGAGCTTGCGCGCCAAGGTGATCCCGTCGCTGATGGCCAAGATCATGGATTCGACGCGTGGGTCTGCCGCGACCTTGTCGTTGAAGGCCCTGATCGCCGCCACGTTCTCGTCGACGGCCTGGGGATCGACGACGGAGCCACCCCAGAGCACGTTGTCGACCATCAGCAGGCCGCCGCTGCGCAGTCGCGGGATGATCTCGTCGAAGTAGCCCCCGTAGCTCGGCTTGTCCGCGTCGATGAAGGCCAGGTCGAGCTGCTCGCCGTCGGGGAGGGCTCGGAGGGTGTCGATGGCAGGGCCGATCCGCAGGTCGATCTTGTGCGCGACTCCTGCCGCCTCCCAGTACTTCCGCCCGACGCTCGTCCATTCTTCGCTCACGTCACAGCACAGGAGCGTGCCGTCGTCGGGCAGGCCCACGCGCGACGCAAAGGGCGGAGTAGCCGGTGAAGGTGCCGACCTCGAGCGCGTGCCGTGCGCCGATGAGCTGAGTCATGATGCGCATCAACTCGCCCTGCTCCTTGGCGATCTGCATGCGGGACACGAGACCGAGCGCGGCGGTCTCGTCGATGAGCGCCTGCCGCGATCGGGTCAGCGCTCGGAGCGTGGTCGAGGACATAGCGGTGCAGTGCGGGCCGCACGCCGAGCACCGGTCTGCCACTTGTGTCCTCGAAGGGCTTGCAGACGCAGAACTCGTTGCCCTCGGGGTCGACCATCTGGATCCACTCTGTGCCGAGCTCGGTGAGGTGGCCGTCGGGCACCCGCCGCGCACCCAGGCCCTCGAGACGCATCGCTTCGCCCTCGATGTCCGGTGCCGTGAGATCGAAGTGCACGCGGTTCTTGCCCGTCTTCGGCTCGTCGACCCTCTGCAGGAGCAAACGGGGTCGGCGGCCGTCTCGGTCGCGGAGCACCGAGTACTGCTCAGCTGAACCCGCGTGCTCATAGCCCAGCGCCACGCTCCAGAACGTCGTGCTGCGGTCGAGATCGGCACAGTCCAAGACGACTTCGATGTCCATCTGGCCATCCTCTCACCGGGTGCTCGCGCCGAAGTCGGGCCCGCGAACTGCGATGATCCTCGGGTGCGCCGCGCCATGACGTGTTTGGTCGTCTCCGCGATCGCGTGCCTTGGGATCGCCGGCCTGGCTGCATGTGGTGGTGACGACTCGGCGGCGGCCACGACCGCCGCGGCCACGACCGCTTCGACGACTTCGACGACCCTCGCGACGACGACTGTGGCGGCCACGACCGTGGCCACGACGACCACGACGATGCCCGACCCCACGCTCGCTCCTCCGTGCAACGTGGGCGAGGTCAAGATCAACCGAGAGTCGAAGCAGTACTTCGAGCCCGGTGACCCCCGCTATGGCACCGTCCCGCTGCCGCTCGTGATCTGCTTGCCGAACACCTCGGTGGCGCAATCCGAGGGCTTCGCGCCGGCACCTCCGGCCTGACCGACTCTCACAGCGCCCTCGCAGCGGCCGATTGGAGGGCGGTGACTTGGCCCGCTCCGCGACGGCCCGATGCCGACGCGCCCTCGCGTCCGACGTCGGCCGGGTCCTGGGCCGGCTTCCTCGTCGCGGCAGGCGTCGCGTTGGGCCTCCTGGTGTCAGCCACCACCGCGATGAGCTGGTATCGCCATGACGCGCGAGCCCTGGACCAGGAACGACAGTCCGAGATCGACGGTCTCGTCGACGGCGTCCGGGTGCGGCTCGAGGACATCGGCCAGTTCGTGCAAGGCGAGGCGGCCGCCTATCAGGGTGTCCTTCCGACCCAGAGCGAGCTGAATGATGAGTTCGCGCTTCCCGACGTGCTCGGCCGTGAGCCGGGCGTGATCGGCGAGTTCTACGTGCAACGGGTCATGGACCGCGAGCTGCCCGGCTTCGTCGCGGAGCAGCAGGCTGCGGTGTCCCCGAGCTTCGTCGTGCTGCCGTCCGTTCCCCGCGACGAGTACTGGATCGTCGCTCGTGCGGTCCCGAGCTCGCTCACTTCGATGATCGGCATCGACGGGCGATCGGTCGACGTCGCCGCGCAGGCCCTGATGCTTTCCCGGGACTCGGGGACGCCGATCGCATCGCGCGCTGTTCCCCTCTCGGTCGGCAAGGTCAGCCCCGCGGTCGGCAGCAGAGCGATCCCCCCGCGATCGTGGTCGTGACTCCCGTGTACTCGACGGCTACGACCCCGCGCACCGTCGCCGAGCGTCGTGACGAGATCAAGGGATGGGCGGGAGTCGTCGTCGTCGGCGACCTGTTCGCACGTGACCTGCAACGTCCGACCGAGCGGACGTTGGGGCTCAGCCTGTTCGACGGCGGTCCTGAGGATCGCACGACGGCGTTCATCGGTGTCGCGCCGGCGAACCTGCTCGATGCATCGACCATTGACGCGCACGATGTGCGCGCTGCTTCGGTCGATGCGCTCGGCCTCCGCCTCACGGTCCGAATCACCTCATTGGTGGCGCCGCCCCATGCGTCGGCGACCGCGCCGATCATCGTGTTCGTCGGCGGCCTGCTGCTGAGCCTGCTCGCGGGGTCGCTGGCGCTCGTGCTGGTGAAGAGCCGCCGACGGGCGCTGCACCTTGCGGACGACGCGATCGCCGAGGCGCGGCAGAGCGAGGACGAGATGCGTAAGTCGGCGGCGCGGTTTGCGTCCCTCGTGCGTCGCTCGTCGGACGTGATCGCGATCGTCGACCCGGCGGGAATCGTCTCGTTCGTGACGCCCTCGATCCAGCGGCTGCTCGCGGTGCCCCCGTCGAGGATCGAGGGCACCTGCTTGTTCGACTACGTCGTGTTCGACGAGCAGCACGTGTTGCGTGAGCTGCTCGACCAAGTTGCCTCGGGGGAGGAGGCGACCAGCCCAGCTGAGCTCGTGCTCTTGCGGGCCGACGGCGCGAAGCGGTGGCTGGAGGTGCGGGCCTCGAACCTCATGGACGACCCCAACGTCGGCGGCATCGTGCTGAACGGACGAGATGTGACCGAACGCCGGGCCTTCCAAGACGCGCTCACCTACGAGGCGACGCACGACCGGCTCACCGAGCTCCCCAACCGCGCGCAGTTCCTTCACATCCTCGGGCAGGCCGAGGAGCGGGCCGTCAGCGGTGGTCGCTCGCTTGCCGTGCTCTTCGTCGACATCGATCACTTCAAGGTCGTGAACGACAGCCTCGGCCACGGCGTGGGTGATGCGCTGCTGGTCGCGGTCGCTCGCAGACTCGTCGGAGCCGTCCGGTCTTCAGATCCGGTCGCTCGACTCGGGGGCGACGAGTTCGTCGTGGTCTGCGAGGGCGTCGATCTCGCCGGAGCGAAGATGGTCGCCCAGCACGTGCTAGCGGCTTGCGCTGCGCCGTTCGAGATCGCCGGCCGCGAGCTCCGCGTGACCGCCAGCGTCGGGATCGCGTTCGCCGAGTCAGCGAACGAGTCCGCTGAGGTGATCCTGCGCAACGCGGACATCGCGATGTACGAGGCGAAGTCGGCGGGGCGCGCATGTGTGCGGGTGTTCGACGACAACGCCCGAGCTGACATCGTGCGGCGGCTCGACACCGAGCACGCGCTGCACAAGGCGGTCGAGCGCGGGGAGCTGCGGCTCTTCTACCAACCGATCGTGCGACTGGCCGACTCGCAGATCGTCGGGGCCGAGGCGCTGCTCAGGTGGGAGCACCCCCAGCGCGGCATCGTGCTCCCGGGCGACTTCTTGTCGGTCTCGGAGGACTCTGACCTCGCGGTGACGATCGGCGATTGGGTGCTCGAGGAGGCGTTCTCGTTCCTGGCCCGGTCTGACATCCGCGCCGCCATCGGTCCCGCGTTTCGCCTGGGCGTGAATCTCTCGAATCGTCATCTGAGCCACGCGGGGTTGCCGTCGCGGCTCGATCAGCTCGCGAGCAAGCACGATGTCGAGCCGTCCTCTGTCAGCTTGGAGATCACCGAGAGCGCCGCGATGCTCGACCCTGGGCACGTGCGCAAGGTGCTGCTCGCGATCCGTGATCAGGGCTTCTCGCTCGCGCTCGACGACTTCGGCACCGGCTACTCGTCGCTCAGCCACGTGAAGCGACTCCCGATCGACACGCTGAAGATCGACCGCGCGTTCGTCGATGGTGTCACCGCGGATCGCGACGACCGCGCGATCGTCGCGGCTGCGGTGGGACTCGGCGAGGCGCTCGACCTGCAGGTCGTTGCGGAGGGCGTCGAGATGCAGGTGCAGGCCAAGGCGCTGCAGGCGCTCGGCTGCCAGGTGGGTCAAGGCTTCCTCTACTCGGCCGCGGTGACCGGCACGGCGCTCCTCTCGCTCATGGACACCGCGGATCTCACAGTGGGCGGTGAGTAGTGCCTTCTCCCGGCGTCACGAACAACATGTCGCCGGCATCGTGGACGATCGCGCGATGCCAGGTGTTCCTCGGCACGATGCAGCACGATCGGCCGCGCAGCTCGACGGTCTGCTCGCCATTCGGCAGGTCGAGCACGAAGTCGACCGAACCCGACAGCAGGTAGACGATCTCCTCGCCGGCGGGGTGGCGCTCCCAGGTCGACCATGTCTCGTCCATCGCTGACACCATCATCAGGTAACCGCGGGAGAGCTCATGGCGCTGGTCGATGGTCTCCCAGAAGTCGTCGCCCACCGGCAGCTCGGTGGCGTCGGGCAGGTCGAGGTGGATGTAGGTCTGATCGAGGTCGAACGTCGTCGGCATCACTCACGCTCCCATGATCAGTTAACGGATTCGTTAATCTTCGCGTGAAGGCTCGCGGCCGTCAAGCAGCGACGCCGACGCGGGTGCGATAGCTCCACCAGAACGGCCGCGAGCGTTCGCCCAGGGCGGCACGGACCTCCCGTTCGAGCTCGTCGACTCCGACCGCCGCTTCGTCGACGCCGTGCTTCTTCAGCGTCTGGAAGTCGCCTTGGCTCAGTAGCACCGCGACGAACCGCTCCGCGTCGCCTTGGTCGATCTGCAAAGCCTCGACCTCGCAGCACCAGAGGAAGTGCCCGCTGGCCACGAACCGCGCGAGGTGCTCGTCCTTCGACCATGAGGTCACGCCCACGCTTCTCTGACGCCCTGCCGGTGCGTCGCGTGCGAACTCCGGCGGCAGCGAAGGCACCTCGCCCTGGAGCGGCTCTTGCAGCTCGTCGCCGCGCAGGCCGGCGGTGAGCCGACCTTCGTACGTGTGCACCCGAGCGCGGCACTGCGACCACGCGAGCTCGGCGCGCGCGTTGCCGACCGACGGAGGGAAGTCACAGTCGATCGCCGCGAAGACGCCTCCTGGGCGCAACAACCGTGCGACCTCGTCGAGCGTGCTCGTCGGTTCCATCCAGTGCAGCGCCTGACTCGCGAGCACGATGTCGGCGCGGGACTCGTCGAGACCGCTCTCGTGTGACCAGCCCGCGACGTACGAGACGTTCGCTGCGTCGGTCTGCTCCTCGGCCTTGTGGCGCATGTCGTCGCTCGGCTCGACCCCGATGACCGAGCCGGCCCATCGTGCGGCCCACCGCGACGAGAGGCCCGTGCCGCTGCCGAGGTCGACGACCGTCGGTCGCGACGTTCGGGCGTAGGCGCACAGGATCTCCGCGATCACGTCAGGCGGCGTGGGGCGCACACGGTCGTAGAGGTCGGCGAACCCACTGAAGCGCTCGGCGTTCGACTGGACCTCAGGTTCCGGCGATCCCACGTCGCCGACAGTACGGCAGCCGTCGGTTCTCGCTCTCCCCGTTCCCGTCGGGTAGGACTTTGACGTGCAGGTCGCCTCGACGAACGGTGTCATGCTCGCCGTCCACGATCTGGGCGGCGACGGTCCTCCGTTTCTCATCGCGCATGCGACCGGACTCTGCGGGCGGGCGTACGAGCCGCTCGCGGTGGTGGTGGCGTCCCGGTTCCACGTGTACGCGCTCGACTTTCGCGGTCACGGCGACTCGACGGAGCCCATCGACGGCAGCTTCGCCTGGTCAGGGATGGGCGAGGATGTGCTGGCGGCGATCGACGCGATCGGCGCCGAGTCGATCGATGCGATGGGACATTCGATGGGCGGAGCCGCCCTGCTCATCGCCGAAGCCGAGCGGCCGGGGCTCCTGCGTTCCGTGTTCCTGTTCGAGCCGATCGTGATGACAGAGGCGTATGTGAGCGAGCGGACGAACATGATGTCCGATGCCGCTCGTCGACGTCGCTCGGTGTTCCCGTCGAAGGCCGACGCGCTCATGCGCTATGCGAGCCGCACGTCACTCGGCGCTCTTCGTGCGGATGCGCTCGCCGCCTATGTCGAGCACGGCTTCGAGGATCTTCCCGACGGCACCGCGCAGCTGAAGTGCCGGCCCGAGAGCGAGGCTCGCACCTTCGAGTGCGAGACCAAGATGACGCTCGACCGCATCGCCGGCTTCACCGTGCCCGCGGTCGTCGGCGTGGGAAGCGAGGAGCCAACGGGATCGCTCTTCGGGTCACCGATCGTCGACGAGATGGTGCACGCGCGCCTGATCCGCTATCCCCATCTCGGTCACTTCGGGCCGCTGCAGGACCCCGGCACCGTGGGGGCCGACATCCTGGCCGCCGCTCAGGCGACGATGAGTGAGGTCATCGACAGGGAGCCGTAGGCGTAGCCGTCGATCACCACGTTCGCCCGGGCGTGGGCGCTCTCCGCGATGCCTGCGAGGTAGAGCAGCGGCAGGTAGTGATCGGGCGTCGGCACCGCGAGCGGATAGTCACGATCGTGAGGCAGAGCGAGCAGCTCGTCGGACGTGCCGGTGGTCATGATCTCGCGGACCCGCGTGTCGAAGCGCTCTGCCCAATCGAAGCCCGACTCCGCGAGAGCGGACTGCACGAGGCCGAGGTTGTGCACGATGTTGCCGCTGCAGACGACGAGAACCCCATGGTCGCGGAGCGCGTCGAGCCGCACGCCGAGATCGAAGTGGTGTTGCTGTGGCTTGCTCGCGTCGAGGGACAGCTGCACGACGGGGATGTCCGCGGCCGGGTACATGCGGGCGAGGACGCTCCAAGCGCCATGGTCGAGACCCCAGCTGTCGTGGTCGAGGCCGATCCACATCGGTGCCGCTGCGTCGACGACCTCGGCGGCCAGCTCCGGTGAGCCCGGCGCCGGGTAGCACTTGTCGAACAGTGCCTGGGGAAAGCCGAAGAAGTCGTGGATCGTGCGGGGGGCGTCCATCGCAGTCACGGCGGACGCGTTGATGAACCAATGGGCCGAGACGCACACGATGGCTCGCGGCCGAGGGATCGACCCCGCCAGCTCGGACCAGGCGATGGTGTACCGGTTGTCCTCGAGCGTGTTCATGGGGCTGCCATGACCGATGAAGACGGCCGGCATCCGGCCCGCGGCCGAGTCCGCGCTCACCAGTAGTGGTCCATCAGCTCACGTGCCCAGGCCGGCTCTCGGACCTCACCTCGCGGCGCGAATCCCGACATCACGGGCTTGATGTCGAGCACCGGGGTGCCGTCGATAGCGTCGAGTCCCGTGACGTCCAGGACGAGGCCGTCCACACGGTCGAGTCGACAGCTCGTGACCCCGATGCGGTTCGGTCGATCCTTCGCTCGCTGGGCGAGGATGCCCGTGAGCGGCCAGTCGGTACGGCTGCGCGGACGCCTGGCCCCCCGGCACGCCGTGGCCTCGTCCACGAGGTGGAACAGGTACACCACCTCGATGTGGGAGAAGGTCTCGAGACCGAGAGTCGCCGATGGCTCGAGAGCCGACGCGTCGAGCTCGATCGACGAGGTGACGATGTCCCACTCGTCGTCCTGGGCGTCCGATCGGCTCGACCTCACATGTCCGATGGGTTGCACGGTGAGCTCTGTCATGTCACGCGGATACTCCCATGGCCAGGCTCGTCGTGTAGCTGTCGCCGGCCTTCTTGACGACGAGCGTCGACGCGTCGCCCCCACCGGCGAAGATCTGATCGTCCGCATTGCGGAGCGACCGCGCTCCTCTTGACGAGTACGGCGCGGTCGACGCGAAGACCTCGTCGGTGAACGAGTCGTCGAAGAACAGCTGGCCCGTGTGGATCTCGCTGCCGTTGACGTGGACCTTCACGTGGATGTGCACCGTGCGGCCCTGATACCAGCCGGGGTAGATCGTCGTGAAGGTGACGTTGCCGGAGCTGTCGGTCAGCTGCGTGCCCCGCAGGAAGGTGCCGTCGTCTGCAGTGCTGGACCCTCCGCCGTTGGCGCCGGCGCTCTGGCTCACGAATCCCGAGTAGTAGCCGTTCGCGTCGCAGTGCCAGATGTCGACCGCGGCACCGCTCACGGGCGCACCGGTGCTCACGTCGATCACCGACAGCCCGAGCGCGAGCGGCGCCCCCTCGCGGTCCTCCCGCACGTCGCTGCGCACGAGATCGAGGTCGAGGTAGTAGGGCCCTTCCGTCATCTCGGGCGCGAGCACGACGCTGGCCGCGGTCGCTGCCGTGGTGGCGGCCGTCGTCACGGCCGCCGAGGAGGATCCTGTCGGCGCGTTCGTCTGCGCTGCCGCGGTGCCGGACGAGCTGTTGCGTCCGCAGGCCGCCAGCAGGGCGGTGATGCCGACCCCACCCGCAGCGAACAGCGCAGCCCTGCGGGTGAGCCCGCGGGGACGGTCACCGGGTCCCGCCGCCGAGTGCGACGCGAGGGGAGCGAGCACCGCATCGAGGTCGGTCTTCGGGGTGAGGGTGAGGAACGCAGCGATCGACGCCTCGCTTGCCGCCCACTGCGAGCGCAGCTGCTTGCGGTCGGTCTGCGGGGAGAGGTGGACGACGCTCACGTCGCTCAGCTCGCGTGCGAGGCGATGGGCGATCGCGCCGGTGCCGTCGGACGATGCGTGGTCGGCGATCGTGATCCGCCACCCGCGAGGGAAGCGCTCGAGGCCCTGCTGGCACAGGTGCTCGTGGAGACGGCGTACCGAGCTCTCGAGCGTCGGCGCCTGATCCTGCGCGACGACGACGAGCTCGACCTCGCGGAGGGCGATGGCGCGGGTGGTGGTGGAGGTCATGCGGCCATCCTGGATGTCGCCTGTGAGAGCGGTGTCAGACGAGCCTGGGAGTTTCCTGGGAGCCGCCACGCGAGTCACTGGTTCGCCGCCGCGGACGAGGGCTTCAAGCAGTACCTGCAGGAACGAGAGGTGAGCCAAAGGTGTCGAGGAAGGCGATGTCGGCGAGCGGACGCCGGTTCAGCTTGCGGGGGAGGGGCCGCGCCGGCCACCCGAGCGCGATGTGCGCCGCGGTGATCACGCCGTCGGGGATCTCCAACAGCTCCTTCACCTGCGGCTCGTATCGGCACAGGAGCGTCGTGAGCGCGGTGCCCAGCCCTTCCTCGCGTGCCTTCAGCAGCAGGTTCTGCACCGCGGGGTAGATCGAGCAACCGCCGACGACGCTGATGCGCCCGAGCTCGTGGTCGGTGGGATGGATGGCGTCCCAATGGGCGCACACCACGATCAGGACGGGCACGTCTTCGAGGTGATCGGCGAAGTGCTCGCGTTGTCGAGGATCGTGGTTGGCGCGCCTGCTCGCTCGAGGCCGGCGCGTGATCGCGCCGCATACGGCGTCCAGGTCTCCCGGTACCACTCGGCGAGCTGCCGGCGCTTGGCGACGTCCCGAACCGCGATGAAGCGCAGTCCCTGCCGGTTCCCGCCCGTCGGTGCCCATCGCGTCGCGTCGAGGACTCGGGCGAGCACGTCTGCCGGCACGTCTTCGGCCGTGTAGTAGCGGCAGGTGCCGCTCGTGCGCACTACCTCCATGAGATCCATCGTGCCAACCTAGGGTCGATGACCTCGGTCGAGGGAGAAGGTTCGCGCTGATGGGTTGGTACGCGGACCAAGTCGTCCCGCGCTTGATCAACGTCGCTCTCGGTAGCGAGCGCTTCGAGGCGATTCGTCCACGCGTCACCAAAGGGCTCGAAGGGGACATCGTCGAGATCGGGTTCGGCTCTGGGTTGAACGTTCCTCATTACCCGCCGGCAGTGCGGAGCGTGAAGGCCATCGATCCGTCCGTGGTCGGCCAGAAGCTCGCGCGCGGCCGGGTTGGGGCGGCGGCCATCCCGATCGAGTACGTGGGGCTCGACGGTGCGCACCTGCCGCTGCCCGATGCATCGGCGGACCACGTGCTGTCGACGTGGACGCTCTGCACGATCCCCGACGTTGACGCCGCGCTCGCGGAGGTGAAGCGGGTGCTGCGGCCCGGCGGCTCGTTGCACTTCATCGAGCACGGTCGCGCGCCCGATGCCAAGGTCGCCCGGACGCAAGACCGCCTGACGCCGATCAATCGGCGCCTCCTGGCCGGCTGCCACATGAACCGCCCGATCCGGGAGTTGCTCGACCGCAGTGGTCTCGAGCTGACCGCGATCGACACCTACTACATGGAGGGTCCGAAGGCGGTCGGCTACATGTACGAGGGAGTCGCGCAGAAGCGATGATCGGCACGGACGAGCCGCGAGGCTCTGGACGGCGCCCGAGGCGTGGGCTTAGGTTCGGATCATGGACGCAGCTTCCCAAGCCCGGTCGACGTTCCTCGAGCCTGCGGAGACCGAGGGCGCACACGCGATGTTGGCGGAGCAGGAGGCCAGCGACGGGTACGTCGCGAACTACATGAAGGTGTGGGCGTGGAGGCCTGACGTCTTCGCTTCGTATTCCTCGATGCGAGGAGGGTTGGTCGAGGGTTCGTCGCTCTCCGAGCGCGATCTCGCGGTGCTCGTCAGCTCGACTGCCTCACAGCGCGGCGACTCGTATTGCTCACTTGCGTGGGGCACGCGGCTTGCCCGTCTCAGCGACGGCGAGACGGCCGCGGCAGTCCTCACCGGAGGTTCCCCCTCGGCGCTCACGCCGCGGGAGGCCGCACTCGCCGCATGGGCCCGCCAGGTCGTGCGTGATCCCAACGCGACGACCGCTGTTGATGTCGCGACATTGCGCGATGTGGGGCTCGACGATCAGACGATCTTCGATGCGACAGCGTTCATCGCATTGCGGCTGGCGTTCTCGACCATCAACGATGCGCTCGGTGCCGTGCCCGACGAGGAGCTCGTCGACAAGGTGCCCGCGGCGGTGCGCGACGCCGTCACCTACGGACGTCAGCCGCTGTCGACGTCCCCGCGCTGATCGCTCGCTGCACTGCGGCGCGCGCCAAGAGGCGAGTCGAGTCGAGCGTCGGAAGGGCTGCGTTCGAGTCGTCGATGATCAACGGGATCTCGGTGCATCCGAGCACCACCGCGTCACAGCCTTCCGAGCGCAGCCGGCTGATCACCTGCTGGTGGAACGCGACGGCCTCGAGCTCGAGTCGCCCGAGCACGAGCTCATCCATGATGATCCGATGGATCTCGTCGCGCTCGTCTTCCGTCGGTCGCACCGCCTCGATGCCGACGGCCGCGAGCTTCTCCGGGTAGACCTCGCTGTCCACGAGCCACCGAGTGCCGAGGATGCCGACGCGCTCGAAGCCCCGCGCTGACGCGCTCTCGGCGACCACCTCAGCGATGTGGAGCCAGGGGGCGGGGGACCGGTCGAGGACGAAGGGCAATGCCTGGTGGATGGTGTTGTCGGGGCAGATCAGCAGTGAAGCCCCGATCGCGGCGAGCTTCTCGGCCGAGTCGAGCATGAGGTCGCCGACGCCGGACCAATCGCCCGCGTCGAGGCGCGTGGTGTACTCCTCGAACGAGTGGCCGTGGAGCGAGACCTCCGGATGTCCGCGTCCGCCGAGCGCGTCTGCGCCTTCCCGGCACACGGTGCGGTAGCAGAGGGCCGCTCCCTCGGCTGAGCACGCGACGATCCCGATGTGACTCACTCGGTCAGGATCAGCCATGTGCGTCCGTCGATGAGCTCGCGCCCAGCGTCGAGATGACCGGCGTGGCACGCCGTCTCCGCGATCACGTGCAGCATGATCTGCCTGAGGTCGTGCATCACGAAGCCTGGGGGAATTTGGTCTTCGGGCCACCACGCGGGAGCGGCGCTGGGAGATGTCGCCGCGATGATGACGTTGGCGGCGGCGATCTCGTCGCGATAGGTCGAGCACTGCCTCGACCGACTCGTCGGCACGGACGTTCCAGACGGCGTCGTCGGGTCGATCGAGCTCGATCGGCTCGCCGGCGACCACGCCGCGGAACCAGAATCGTTCGACATCGAGCGCGAGGTGACGCACCATTCCTGCGGAAGTCCAGCCCGTGGGTAGCACTGCCTGGCGCATGTCGTCGCCCGACAGGCCCTCCACGATGCCGAGCACGTGCCGCCGCTGCGCGTTGAGCGTCGAGAGCAGCACCTCGGCTTCCCGTCCGCTCATTCGCGTCCTTGCCACGTGCAGATGCAGGCTTCGTTGCCTTCGGGATCGGCCAGGATCCAGAACGCAGGCGCTGCGCCGTCAGATACGAGCGTGCCGCCTGCCGCGAGCGCCGCGGTGATGCGCTGCTGCGCGACGTCGTGAGGGACGGTGACATCGATGTGGATGCGATTGCGTTGTGGGCGAGGAGCGTCCATCTGTTGGAACCAGAACGCGGGAGCGCGCCCGTACGGGTCCACTGAGTCATCGTCGAGGTGCGGCTTGTAGCCGAGGACTGCTTCCCAGAAGGGCTTGACCGCCGGGATGTCGAGTGCGTCGATCGCGATCTCGAGCTGCGTGACGGCAGTGGGCTCAGCCGTGAGGCCGAGTTCGCGCGCGATCGCCGAGATCGTTCTGGCCATGTCGACATCGCGAGCGCTGAGCGTGTCGACGTCGTGACTGGTGAGGAGGACGTGCACGCGTGGGTAGGTGATCGTGAGATCGGGATGGTGATCCGCCGCGTCCGTGGCCACCGTGATGCGCAGCCGCGAGCTCCATCCCCGTCGCCATCGAGCCGGTCTTGAACGACGTCTGCAACGTGCGGAGCAGCACCCGCCAGTCGTCGAGCCCTTCGTTCTCGCTGACCTGCGTCATCGTGAGCTTGTCGGTGTTCGTCATTCACTCAACGTTCCCAGAATTCCGAGCGCCGAGCACCCCCGCTTCTATGGTTGACGCCCATGGACGTGCAGCGTTGCGCCGGGGACGCCGATCCCCAGGTCATCGTCGACGTGCTCGAGCGCGACGGTGCCGTCATCGTCGACGACTTCCTCGACGCCGACCTGCTCGGCCGGTTCAACGCCGAGCTCGACCCGTTCATCGAGACCGCTCCTCTGGCGAAGGACCGGCCCTTCATCAACGACGCCATCCAGTGGTTCTTCGGAGCCGAGACGCGTGACGTCACCGGCGTGGCAGGACGGTCGCGGGTGTTCGCCACGGAGATCCTCACCCATCCGGTGTATCGAGCCCTCTGCGATGCGATCCTGCTTCCGAGCTGCGCGTCGTATCAGCTCAACATCGCCCACGTCCTCGACCGCGGTCCCGGTTCGACCAGCAGCTGATCCACCGCGATGAGCTGGTGTGGGTGCATCTGCCCAACCCGCATCCCGAGGTGCAGCTCGCGTCGGTGATCGCGCTGGTCGACTTCACTGCCGAGAACGGCGCGAACGCGTGTCGTTCCCGGTAGTCACCGGTGGCCGCACGAGCGCATCGCGACAGAGGCCGAGCTCGTTCCGGCCGAGATGGCTGCGGGCTCGGCGGTCGTCTACCTCGGCTCGACCCTCCACGGCGGCGGCGCCAATGGCACGGCTGACGTGCGCCGGCGAGGCATGCACGTGAGCTACTGCCTCGGGTGGCTGCGCACCGAGGAGAACCAGTACCTCTCGACGCCGATCGACGTCGTGCGCACGCTGCCGCGCGAGTCGCAGGTCCTCCTCGGATACGGCGCGCACGACGCGCTCGCGGCCGGCGGCGGGTATCTCGGATCCGTTCGCGTGCAGGACCCCGTCGAGCTGATGGCAGCGGGGGAGCTGTAGGTCCCTCGCCTCCGAGCCATCGCCGAGTGTCGTACGGTGCGGGATGACATCTGCGATGACCTCGGCCACCGCCGCGAAGTCGGCCAAGCACATCTCGCCCGAAGAGGCGGCGGCGCTCGTGCGCCCAGGCGACTGGCTCGACTATGGCGCGGTGCTGGGGCAGCCCGACGCGTTCGACAAGGCTCTGGCCGGGCGAATCGGTGAGCTCCGCGGCGTGAGCATCCGAGCCTGTCTTTGCACGCGGCCGAGAGCGGTCGTGGAGGCCGATCCCGAGGGCGAGCACGTCTCGTTCTACAACTGGCATCTCGGCGGCTACGACCGCAAGCAGTGCGACGCGGGGTTGCAGAGCTACATCCCGTGCAACCTCGGCGAGATCCCCGACTACTACCGACGGTTCATCGACCCGCCGGAAGTGATGGTGGTCAAGACGCGCCCCGTTGACGCCGACGGCTACTTCAATTTCGGCGTGGCGAACCTCTGGCACGGAGCGGTCGCATCACGGGCGAAGGTCATCATCGTGGAGGTCGACCCCGCCGTCCCCTACGTGCACGGCATCGACAACGGACTGCACATGAGCCAGGTCGATTACGTCATCGACGGCACCGGTCTGCCGCTTCCCGAGCTGCCGAAAGGGGCGCCCACCGATGTCGATCGTGAGGTCGCCCGCCTGATCGCAACCGAGATCGAGGACGGAGCGTGCCTGCAGATCGGGATCGGCGCCATGCCCGACGCGGTGTGCTCGCTGCTGCTCGAGAGCGGGGTGCGAAACCTCGGCATCCACACGGAGATGCTGACCGACGGCATCATCGACCTGTACAACGCGGGTGTGGTCACGGGGTCAGCCAAGACCGTGCATCCAGGAAGGGTCGTCTGCACGTTCGGGCTCGGCTCCCAGGCGATGTACGACGCGATCGATGACAACCCCGACATCTCCTGCCAACCGGTCGAGCTGACGAACCTGCCCCACCTGATCGCGCAGAACGACCGGATGACCTCGATCAACAACACGACGCAGATGGATCTCCAGGGTCAGGCGGCGAGTGAGTCGAGCGGTCATCGCCACATCAGCGGCACCGGCGGCCAGCTGCAGTTCATCCGCGGGGCCTACGCATCGAAGGGCGGGAAGTCCTTCCTCTGCATGTCGTCGACGTACGAGCGCAACGGCAATCGCCGCAGCCGCGTCGTTCTCGACCTGACGCCGGGCAACGTCGTGACTGCTCCTCGCAGCGACGTGATGTACGTGGTCACCGAGTACGGGATGGTGAACCTGAAGGGCAAGTCGATCCCCGAACGGGCGAAGGCGATGATCTCGATCGCGCACCCCGACTTCCGCGACGACCTCGAGCGCGAAGCTCGCGACAACGGACTCATCCCGCGTTCGTTTGTGTGAGCCTGTCCGGGTGACGGCCGACGCTCCCGACATCGCAGTCGTGACCGGAGGCGCCGGAGCGATCGGCGCGGCCGTGTGTCGCCGCCTCGCCGCGGCTGGCCGCACGGTCGTTGTCGTCGATCTCGATGCCGCTGCTGCTGGCGACATCGCCGACGGCCTCGCCGGTGACGGTCACATCGGCATCAGTGTCGACGTCGCGGACACCGACGCTGTGGCGGCCGCGATGAACAAGGTGTCCCTCGACCTCGGTCCGGTCGCGACATTGATCAACGTCGCCGGGTGGGACCGGTTCATGCCGTTCGTCGACACGACGCCTGAGTTCTGGGATCGAGTCATCGACATCAACTACCGGGGCACGCTCAACACCGTGCACGCGGTGTTGCCCGGGATGATCGAGCGGCAGCGAGGTCGCATCGTGTCGGTCGCGTCCGACGCGGCAAGGGTCGGTTCGTCATTGGAGTCGATCTACGCCGGCGCCAAGGGCGCGGTCATCTCGTTCTCGAAGAGCGTCGCTCGCGAGGTTGCCCGCTACGGCATCACGGTGAACGTGGTCTGCCCCGGGCCGACCGACACCCCGCTGATCCACACCATGGCCGACGAGCTCGGCTCGGGCGAGCGGTTCGTCGACGCCCTCACGAAGGCGATCCCGATGCGGCGCCTTGCCACGGCCGACGACGTCGCGCCTGCGATCGTGTTCCTCGCTTCCGACGACGCCGGCTTCATCACCGGTCAGACGTTGTCGGTGAGCGGCGGACTGACGATGGCCTGAGCTGAGGGGGATCGGATGCACTTCGACGTGATGGTCGGGCCCTGTCGCTGGACTGAAGCCGCCGACCTCGCTCGCAAGGTCGAGGCGGCGGGCTTCTCGGGGATGGTGTTCACCGAGACCGGCCAGACCCCGTGGATGAGCATCGCGGCAGCGGCGGCAGCAGCGCCGACGCTGACGTTCTCGACGGGCATCGCGGTGGCGTTTCCCGTGAGCCCGATGATCGCGGCGAGCATCGCATGGGAGCTGGCCGGGAACACCGGCGGACGGTTCCGCCTCGGTCTCGGCAGCCAGGTCAAAGCGCACATCGAACGGCGGTACGGCATGCCGTTCGATCCGCCCGGCCCCCGCATGCGTGACTACCTGCTGGCGGTGAAGGACACGCTCGCGGCGTTTCGTGGTGAGCAGAAGCTCGCGCACGAGGGGCCGTACTACCAGCTGTCGTTGCTGCCAGATCAGTGGCGGCCCCCGATGCATGACTACGGCGACATCAAGGTCGATGTCTCGGCAGTGGGGCCGTGGATGACCACGATGGCGGGCGAGGTCGCCGACGGCGTGCACGTCCATCCACTGCACTCGGTGCAGTACCTCGAACAGCGGCTGATGCCCGCGGTGGAGGCCGGAGCTGCGAAGGCCGGTCGGTCGGCCGCGGACGTGGACTTGTTGATCCCCGTCTTCATCGTCCCGGGCGACAGCCCTGAGGACCGCGCGCTGCTCACAAGACGAACGCAGACGCAGATCGGCTTCTACGGCTCGACCAGGAACTACGCGTTCCAGTTCGACGACCTCGGCTTCGACGGCACCTCCGCGAAGCTCAACGAACGGCTGAAGGCGGGCGACCTCGACGGCCTCGCCGCGACCATCACCGACGAGATGCTCGACCTCTTCGCCGTCATCGGGCCTTGGGACGACATCGCCGACGAGATCATCAATCGCTATCGCGGACGGGCCGAGCGGGTCATCTCGTATCTCACGATCGACGACATCACACGCGATCCCGATCACCTTTCCCGTTGGGGCGAGGTGGCCCGAGCAGTGCGCGCGGCCTGAGCGCCTTGCTGCGGTCGGAAGAGCTCGAAGCGGCAGCCGCCGCCGTGCGGGCCGATCTCGCGCTCGACGACGTGCTCGGTGGGCTCGGTGAGCCGCGTCTCGTTGGCAGCGCCGCGCTCGGGCTGATGGTCTGGCCCGATCTCGACTTGACCGTCGTCTGCGAGGCGCTCGACGTCGTCGCGCTGCACCGCGTGGCGGTCGACCTCGTGAGCCATCCACGCGTGCGGCAGCTGACGTTTCGGAACGACTCAGGCGCTTGGAACAGCCACCCCGAGAAGTATCCCGACGGCATCTACTGGGGGATCGACTATCGGGACGGGCGCCTGACCTGGAACATCGACGTCTGGTTCGTCACGGACGCGGACCGTCAGCCTGACCTGCGTCATGTCCGTGAGCTCGCCGGCCGGCTCACACCTGAGACCCGCAGCGCCATCCTCGACATCAAGCGAGCGTGGGTGACGCGCCCGGAGTACGGCACGACTGTGAGGTCGTTCGACATCTACTCGGCCGTGCTCGACCAAGGGATCCGGACCCCAGAGGAGTTCGAGCGCTACCTGCGCACGACCGCGAATTGATATTCCCAGCCCTGACCACCGGTTGATTCGGAGGTCTCGAACAGCTCGACCTCGGCGTGTCGCGCGAGCATCTCCCGCCAACGGTCGTGCGACGCGAGCGAGAAGAACCGGTAGGGCCGCAGCTCACCGAACTCCGGTACTCCCTCGAAGTCCAACCCGCCCCATGTGCCGATGCCGAGCGGCGCGCCCGGTACGACGACGCGCAGCATCTCCGTGATCGCCTCGTCGAACCGATCGTGGGGCACGTGCACAAAGGTGCTCATCGTCCAGAGCGCGTCGAACGCTCCTGCCCGGAATGGCAGCTCGTAGAGCGATCCGGTGACGCCGGTCAGCCCCGCGGCTCGCATCCGCTCGATGTTGGCGTGGGTGAGGTCGAGCCCGACCACTCGGAATCCGTCGGCGTGCCACCGCTTGGTGTCGAGACCGGGTCCGGCGCCGACGTCGAGCAGTGTGCTGATGCGCTCGCCCCGGAGCAGCTCGGCGAATCGCCCGCGCAGCTCGACTCGCCGGTCACCGTAGGCCGAACGATGGCCGCCCCGGGCCTCCGCTTCGTAGTAGGCGATCAAGTCGGCATCGCGCGCGCTCACACCCGTGTCGCGATCCACAGCCAAGTCTCATAAGACACTGACATCGTGCCCAACGGAAACGCGTCAGCGACGATCGCGCGCAGCTCGCGCAGCAGCCGGGCGCGGGATCCGGCTTCAAGGCCGAGTACGTAGCTGTGGCTCGCCTGGTCGGTCATCCACCCGTCGACCGAGACCGTGCGGACCCACGGGATCACCACTCTCGAGTCGACATCGAAGCGGCCGGGGTCATCGACGGTGGCGCCCCAGTCGATGTCCCGGTGCTCCCGTTTCGTTCCCGAACAGCAGTGCTCGATCGCTGACCAGTACCGATCGAACCATGGCTCTTCGTCGGCGCGAGCGTGCGACCACCAGCCCGCCCAGCGGCCTCCCCGCCTGAGCACGCGGTGCATCTCGGTCGACCGGCTCGCGGGGTTGAGCCAGTGCCACGCTTGTGCGAAGCACACGAGATCGATGCTGCCTGCGCGCATCGGCAGCACCGCGCCGTCGGCAACGACCGAAGGGAGCCCTGCCGTGTGGGCGACAGCGCGACGCAGCACCTCCGGCCCCGCGTCGACCGCGATCACCGTCGCATTGCGCGCCAGCAGTGCCCTCGTGGCGATGCCGGTTCCGGCCCCTACGTCGAGAACCTGCAGACCGTCGAGCTTGCCGAGCGCATCGAAGACTTTCGGGGGATAGGTGGGGCGCGCCGCGTCGTACTCGTCCACGGCTGCGTCGAACGACACCCGATCGGCCACCAGACCAGTTTGCGCGCGCGGCCGTCACGCCGGTCGAGCACCGGCTTCGATGGTGTCAGCCGGTCGCGGTGCACGGTCGACGAACTGGCGGAGCCGGGCAGCGAAGCGATCGGGATCGAACCTCACGAGCCGATCGTGCTCTCCAAGGCGCTGGGCGCTCCCGTCCAGGTCAGCGTCCGATCTCGGGCCGCGCATCCCGCGGCATATCCTTCCGCTTGGAACCACTGAGCGGTCGCTCTACTTCGCGATCGGCTCGCTCGATGAGGCTCGTGCCTACCTGGACCACCTCACCCTCGGCCAGCGTTTGCGCGAGTGCGTCGAGTTGACGCTCGCAGCGGCGGGCTCGGCCAAGAAGCTCTTCGATCAGGACGAGTGGAAGTTCCATGCCTCTCTCACACTCTTCGCCACAGCTGCACCGGCTGAACCGCTGTTCACGGTTGCCCTTGACCGGTTCTTCGGCTGTCGTCTCCAAGGCGGCACGATGGAGAGGTTGAACCAGTCGGGGGGTGTCTGACCCCTGCTGTCCCGGAACGAGTTGTACCCGGCGAAGCGGCGCCGTCACCGGACGCGACAGCTGCTCGTCACCGCGCAGGACGACCACGCGGCCACCGACGCGCGGGAAGGCGCTTGGCGGAATTCGGTGATCACCCGGTGATCACGAGCGTCGCCGCGACGCGGTGACCCGCGGGTGTAGTGGAGCTGGGGGGAATCGAACCCCCGTCCATCGGTTGAGCACCGCCCGCGCTACGACCATTCCCGACTACGGGGCTGACGGCACCCCACCGGCGGGTCGGTTGGCCTCGCGGCCACCGCCGGGTCTTTCCCCGACGTCAGCGGTCTTTCCCGCCGTCAGCAGTCTTTGCCGCGGTCATCCTCCGCTTCTGTTGCCGGGCTGCGGTGGATCGGCCCCGTGCGGCCTCTCGGCTCACGATGTCTCTGCGACTACCTAGGGACTAGGCAGCGAGAGCGTACTGCTGGTTGGCAGTTGTGGTTTGTGCCCCGTTTAGCGAGTCTGAGCAACTCGGGTCGCACGTCCGGAACCCGGCTCCGATGTCGAAACCGATCAGCCCCGTGATCTGCGTCGCCCAGGATACCGGCCCCGCCCCGCCGTCCCCGAGAGATTGGGCACTCGGCGCCTCATGTCGCGCCCAATCGCCCAATCCCGACGTGATCAGCGGCGGCGAGCGGCAGATTCGGCGCGGCGCATGACCTCGCGGTTGCCCTCCTGGCGGAGCAGGTTGAGCTTCACCGACGAGATGCGCCAGCCGTCAGCGGTGCGCTCGCACTCGTCCACGTACGTGCCGAACATCGTGTACCGATCGCCGCCCTGGCCGACCGACGCCCAGTGCTCGGCGCGGAAGTGCGCGGTGATCGTCGCGTGGTCGCCGTCGATCGCGAAGCGGTGGCTGCCGATCAGATGTTGCGTCGTCTCGAAGCCGGCGAAGAGCCGGCTCGTGAACGACACGTAGGCGCCGACTGGCAGGCGGCGAGGCGGCGGTTCGGGCTCGTAGTCGCTTGTGTCGATGATCACCTCTTCAGTGAACGCCGACCGCCACAGCTCCCAATCTCGGGTGTCGAGGCCGAGCGCGTAGCGATGGATGAGGTCGCGGAGGTCGGCCTCGTCCGCAAGACGCTGCATCGTGGTCTCGTCGATCGTGACAACCTACGACGATGGAATCTGTCGAGGGGAAGGTCGCCGTCGTCACCGGAGCGGCGTCGGGCATCGGGCTGGGGATCGCACGCGCCTTCGCGGGCGCCGGCGCCCGAGTCGTGCTGTCCGACAACCGCCCGGACGCGCTCGCGTCAGCAGTGAACGACCTGAAGGCGCAGGGCCACGAGGTGGTCGGGGTGCCCACTGACGTGTCGAAGCTCGCTGAAGTCGAGGCACTCGCCGAGGCCGCGCTCGACTCGTTCGGCGCAGTCGACGTGCTCTGCAACAACGCTGGCGTCGGACTGTTCAAGCCGGTCGCGAAGACCTCGATCGAGGACTGGGAGTGGACGCTCGCCATCGACCTCTGGGGTCCGATCCACGGCGTGAAGACGTTCCTCCCCATCATCGAACGCCAACCCGAAGGCCACATCAACTCGACGTCGTCGATGGCGGGGTTGCTCGCCGTTCGTGCACTCGGTGCGTACAACGTCGCCAAACATGGCGTCGTCGCGCTCATGGCGACACTGCAGCGCGAGCTCCGCGCTGCCCATTCACCCGTGTACGCGTCGGTGCTGTGCCCGGGTGCCGTCAACACCGGGATCGGGCGCAACAGCGTCGACAGCCGGAGGGCGAAGGACGGTGTCGCACCGACACGTGGGCCGGGTGAGGGCCGTGCCGAGGGGGAGGTGGACCTGGGGGCGGTGCTCGAGGCGATGGATCCCGATGACGTCGGCCAGCTGGTCTTGGATGCGGTCCTGACCAACCGGTTCTGGGTCTTCACGGACCCGCGCATGTTGGCGAGTGTCCGAGATCAGGTCGACGCGATGTTCGAGGACGGCGCGCTGAGTCGGATCAGGCAGGGCTGAGGGCAAACACCTCGAGCAGCTCGCGCTTAGCGGCGCGTGAGCCGCTGATGTCAGCGTCGAGTGGTTCGCCTTGCCGCGCATGCACGAGCGATGCGGAATCGGTCGTCATCACCACGTCGGCGTCGCCGTCGGCCGGCTCGAGCCGGGTCTCGCGCCCCTCGAGCACGAGGTCGATCTCACTGTCGTCGATCACGAGACGGACGCGGAGGTCGGCGTCGATCGGCCGGCGCCAGGGGAGGAGCAGCGCGTTCGCGGCGCGGGCAGCGCTCATCTCTGCGTGGGGCTCGCCCTCGAGGTAGCGCACCCCGAAGCGCGCCATCGCACGCAGGACCGGGATGACCGAGCGCCCGTCGTCAGTGAGGCGGTAGACGGTGCGGGCCGCGGGGGGAGGCAGCTCGGCCGTCGTCACGAGCCCCTCGTCCTGCAGCGTGCGGAGACGTTCACTCAGCAGGTTCGGTGCGATGCCGTCGAGGGCGTTGCGAAGATCGGTGTAGCGGCGATCGCCTTGCGCGAGCTCGCGGCAGATCAGCAGCGTCCAACGGTCGCCGACGACGTCGAGGCCCGCGGCGATGGGGCAGTACTGCCCGTAGGTGCGTTCGGTGGCCTTCGCGGTGGGTGTCATAGTTCACTAGATTTTCTCTAGCAACTGCATCATACTTTGTACCAATGCAGCAGACAAGAGCGCGAAGCCCGTGGGCGGTCCTGATCTCGACGAGCCTCGCGATCTTCGCCGTGTTCCTCGACACCACGATCCTGTTCGTGGCGTTCCCGGCGATCCGCGCCGACTTCAGCGGCGTCAGCGCGTCGTCGATCTCGTGGGTCTTGAACGCGTACACCATCGTGTTCGCGGCGCTGCTCATCCCCGCAGGCCGGCTCGCCGATCGGGTCGGTCGTCGGCGTACGTTCCTCACCGCCGTCGTCATCTTCACGTTGGCCTCGATCCTGTGCGGCCTCGCCCCGACCGCAGGACTGCTCGTGCTCGCCCGCATCCTCCAGGCTGTCGGAGCCGCAGCCCTCGTCCCGTCGTCGCTCGCGCTCGTGCTGCAGTCGTTCCCGAGCGAGAAGGTTCCGGTCGCAGTCGCGATCTGGGGAGCGATCGGCGCGGTCGCCGGAGCGTTCGGCCCGACGCTCGGTGCGCTCGTCGTCGAGAACTTCGGGTGGCGGTGGGCGTTCTTCATCAACCTCCCCGTCGGCATCGTCAGCTTCGTGCTCGGCCGGCGCGTGCTGCCGGAAGGACGCGAGGCGAATCCGGGTCGACTCCCTGACCCGCTCGGCGTCGGCCTTCTCGCCGGCGGCCTGGCATTGCTCGCGTTCGGCATCGTGAAGACGAGCGACTGGGGATGGGTGAGCGCGTCGTTCCTGCTCACCGTCCTCGCGGCCGCGGCACTCATCGTGGTGTTCATCCGACGCTGCGCTCGTGTCTCGAATCCCTTGCTCGACCTCACGCTCTTCCAGTCGCCGTCTTTCCGCTGGGCCAACGCGGCGATGCTCGTCTACGCGACGGGCTTCAGCGCGATGTTCCTCGGCAACGTGCTGTTCCTCACCGAGGTGTGGCAGTTCTCGATCCTGCAGGCAGGACTCGCGGTCTCGGTGGGTCCGCTCATCGTTGCCACGACCGCCCCGTTCTTCGGACGGCTCGCCGGACGCGTGGGCCAGCGCGCGCTCGTGCTGCCCGGTGGTCTCGTCTGGGCGGCCGGGGGCGTGCTGCTCCTCACCCGTGCGACGGTGGAGAGCAACTACCTCGGGGAATACCTGCCCGCGATCATCCTCACCGCGCTCGGTGTGTCGCTCACCCTCCCTCAGCTCTCGTCGGCGGCGGTGCAGGGCCTGCCGCGCGATCGGTTCGGCTCGGGGTCGGCCGTCAACCAGGCGGGACGCAACCTCGGGGCGACCTTGGGCGTCGCGCTCGTCGTCGCCTTCACGGCTGACCTCACTCCCGACACGGCACTCGCCACGTTCCACCGCGTGTGGTGGCTGCTGGTCGTGTGTGGTCTCGTCGTCAGCGCCTTCGCGACCCGCCTCCCTCGCCGCATCACCGCCGGCCCCGTGGTGCACGTCGACCTGGCACCGGCATGAACCCCGTCGACCTCACCACGACGTTCGACCGCACCACCGCGCTCACGGTCGACCGCGACGACTCGCACGTCGTCCACGCAATGCTCGACGGGTCGTGGTCGTCACTTCGCGGGATCCACGGTGGGTACCTCGCCGCTCTTGCCGTCCGCGCCGCCGAGAGTCAGCTTCGGGGGCGAGCCGTCCGCTCGGTCACGATGAGCTTCCTGCGTCCGGCTGCGATCGGTCGAGCGAAGCTGTCGACCTCCGCCGTGCGTGAGGGACGCAACATCTCGACCCTCGCCGTCACGATCGAGCAGGAGGGCATCATCGCCGTCGCTCGGGTGACCGCGGTCAGCGACGGCATCGAAGGGACCGGGTGGGAACAGCCTCGCGGGCTCGACTTGTATCCCATCGAGGCGTGTGTGCCGCTGTACCCGCCGGACCGCGTGCGCCACTTCGAGCAGGCCGATGCGCTCCTCGATCCGAGAGGCGTCCCGTTCAGTCACGGCGCCGAGGCGCGGCTCGGTGGATACGTGCGCCCGCGCGAGGAGCGACCGATCGACGCGGCGTGGCTCGCGATGATCCTCGACTGGTTCCCACCCTGCTCGTTCGTCATGCACGATCCGCCGACCGGTGGCGTGAGCGTCGACTTCACGGTGCACCTCCACCGCACGCTCGATCGACTCGCGCCCGAGGAGTGGCTGACGGCGCGGTTCGAAGCACCGGTCAGTCACGGAGGCCTCGCTCTCGAGCACGGCATCGTCCTCGGGCCTGAGGGGGAGACCCTCGCCGAGTCGTTCCACAGCCGGTGGACTGCCTGATCTGACTTCGTACATATCGCCTGCCACCATGCTCGGTCGTGAGGTCGTCCCGGAGGAGCCGGTTCGCGTTCGCCTGCGCGGTGATCGTCGTCGCGATCGGTGCCCTCGCGAATCCCGCGTTCGCGCACGTCGAGCCAAGCCCGGATGCCGTGGCGGCCGCGTCGACCGACACGATCAGCTTCAACGTTGAGCACGGGTGTGCCGACTCGCCGACCGTCAAGCTCGAGATGAAGCTGCCCGACGGCGTGACCGACCCCAAGCCGGGACCGCTCGAGGGATGGACATCGACCGTCGCCGATGGTGTGGTCACATGGACTGGCGGACCGCAGCCCCACGATCAGGAGCTGCACGTGCCCCTGGAGATGACGTTCCCGGACACGCCCGGAGCGACCTTGCTCTTTCCGCTCGTCCAGACCTGTACGCAGGGCGAGACCCGATGGATCGAGCCGCCGAACCCGGATGGCAGCGAGCCTGAACTTCCCGCCCCCCTCGTGACGCTCACGGCGGCGGTTCCCGGCGAAAGCACGACCGCCGCCGCCGCGGACTCGACGGCGCCAGCGACGACGAGTGCAAGTGCGACGACAGCAGCCACGGCCACGACCGCCGCCCCGGCCACGACTGCCGCCGTCGCGACTACCGCTGCGACGAGCGACGATTCTTCCGACAACACCGGGGCGATCATCGCGGTGGTGGCGATCGCCGTCATCGCTGTCGTCGCGGTGGGCGCCTGGTTGTTCGCTCGCCGCGGATCGGCGGCCTGATCAGATCCTGATCAGATCAGGTGCACGGGCTCGGTCAGATGGCCGAGCTTGTCGGGGTTGGCGACGATGCGGATCGCCTGCACCTGCTCGCCCTCGCTCTCGATGGCGATCATCACCTGTGGACGTCCGTGATGTGAGATCACGAGCGTCGGCCTGCGGTTCACTTCGAAGAACTGCATCTCGGCGTCGCGCTCGAGCCCGCGCTGGGTGATGTTGACGAGCAGGCGCGTGACGCGGTCGGCGCCGATGACGGGGCGGCGTGCCGCGTGCCGATGTGGTCCGCCGTCGCTCGTGAGCACGACGTCGGGATCGAGCAACGCCATGGTGGCCGCGACGTCGCCTTGCGACACGGCGGCGAGCAGGGCCACGGCGAGGGACGGTGACGAGCTCACCGCTCGGTGCGGCTTCGAATCCTGCAGCCTCCGTCGCGCTCGCGAGGCGATCTGACGACACGCCGCCTCGGTCTTGCCCACGGTCGCCGCGATGTCGATGTAGGCCTCGCCGAAGACGTCGGCGAGCAGGAACACGACTCGCTCGACCGGACTCAGCTCGTCGAGCAGCACGAGGAAGCCGAACGTGAGCGAGTCGGCCATCTCGGCGCGCTCCGCGGGGTCAGGTTCTGTCGCGACTGGCTCGGGGAGCCAGGGCCCGACGTAGTCCTCGCGCTTGCGTTGCTGCGCGCGCCACGCATCGAGCGCGAGCCGGCTCACGACGGTCGTCAACCACGCCGCCGGTCTCTCCACGCCCTGAGCACCCTGCCAGCGCACCCACGCCTCTTGCACCACATCTTCGGCATCGACCGCCGAACCGAGGATCCGGTACGCGAGGCCGAGAAGCCGCGGGCGCTCGGCTTCGAAGATATCGACGGACTGCACCTCAGGCTCCACTCGGCTCAGCGTGCCGCGGCGAGGGGCACGATGCACTGCCGAGCGCGCTCGGCCGCGGCTGCTCCGCTCGCCATGGCCGCGTCGGCGAGCATCCCGACCGGGCCGACCCAGTCGCCGGCGACGAACACCCGCTCGTGCCCGGGGACTGTGACCGCCGGCCTTCCGGGAAGTCCTCCGGACGACGGCGTGGGCACCGACCACGCGACCGTGCATGCGGGCGAGGAAGCGCTCTTGCACCACGGTCGACGCGGTCGATCCCTGCAGCGGCGGCGAGCCGGGTGAGCTCATCGCGATCAGTCGCCGCGTCGCGGGCTCCGTAGCGCATGACGTGCACGACTGCGCCGCCCTCAGGGGCGAGATCGGCGGGCGGGCAGTGCGTCGACAGGTACAGGGGCTCGGACAACCCGAACAGGACCGGTCGCTCGCCGGGTCGCGTGAGCCCGAGGTCGAGGCACGCAGCGGTGACCGGATCGCCGAGATCGCCCCATCCGGGATCGCTCCCGAGCAACCCCATCGCAGCTCGTGGCCCACCGCTGGCGATGATCGCGGCTCCGGCGCTCCACGATCCCGCCGCGGTCGTCACCTGCACGGCGCCGTCGCACTCGCGCACCGAGAGCGCCGACGTCCGGGTCTCGATCTCGACTCCTCGTTCCCGGCAGACGTCGAGCAGCCCGTCCACGAGGGTCTGCCACCCGCCGTCGATGTACCGGACTCCCTCCGCGACGGCCATCTGCATCTGCCTCACGCCGGCGTCGGCCGACAGAGGCATCACGTCAGGATCGACATAGGTCGCGGTGCGCATCAGCATGGAGACGAGCCGGCGGGCCTCGGGCTGCAGGTCGAGAGAGTCGAGCCACGCGGCCGCGCTCGATCGTGGACAGCGAGCTGGCGTCGATCTTGCTGAGGCCCGCGAGGAGCTTCGCGACCTGCGCCTTGGCCCGAGCGCCGAGCAGCTTGCTCGCCATGAGCTTTGTCGCCGACGACGGCATCGGGAAGGCCTGGTTGTCATGCCAGAGGAAGGTGTGGCGGATGTCGGGCGGCCCGCCGCGTGGGTCGATGCCCAGGTCGAGCAGGACACGACGGCCCACTCCCTCGAGGTACACCGCGTGCGGCCCTTGGTTGAACCGGTAACCGCCGTGCTCGTCGGTGCGGGCGCGGCCGCCCGGCTGGGTGCCGTCGATCAGCGTGACCCGGGGGGCGACGCCTCCGCTTTGCTCCGACGCTCTCGCGGCGGCGACGAGCCCCGCGAGTCCGGCTCCGATGACGACTATGTCTGCGCTTCGCTGTGGGATGTCCGTGTTGCGCTGCATGCCCATACGACGAATGTCGACAGCCGGTTGTGACAGGTCAGCGCTTCTTCGTGATCTGCTTCACCGACTTGTTGATCGCCCGCCACCTGCGCATCTCGGCTCGCATGGCGAGAGGGTCGCCGACGCGGTCTGAGTGGGCGAGCTCCTTCTGCAGCTTCTCGTACGAGCGCATGCGGTTCGGATCGATCTCGCCGGCGGCCACGGCTGCGCGCACCGCGCAGCCGGGCTCGGTCGCGTGGGTGCAGTCCCGGAACTTGCATCCGGCCGCCATCTCTTCGATGTCGGGGAAGGCAAGAGAGAGCCCCTCTTCGAACTCCAAGAGGCCGAGGCTGCGGATCCCGGGTGTGTCGATGAGCACTCCGCCACGCGGCAGGGTGACGATGCTGCGCGCGGTCGTCGTGTGGCGGCCGCGGCTGTCGTTGTATCGGACTGGTCCGGTGTCGAGGAGCTGTTCACCGAGCAGCGCGTTCGCGAGCGTGGACTTGCCGACTCCTGAGGCCCCGAGGAGCACGACGGTGCGATTCGGCTGCGGGATGGTGACGACCTCTTCGATCCCCAGCCCGGTCACGGTCGAGGTCAGGATGACGTCGACACCGTTGGAGCGCGCGGCCACCTCGGTCGCTATCTCGTCAGGATCGGTGATCAGGTCGGCCTTCGTGAGCACCACGATCGGCGTCGCGCCGGAGTCCCACGCGGCCACGAGCTCACGCTCGACGCGGTTGAGCACGACTCGGTCGACCCCGACGACGATGAACACGAAGTCGATGTTGGCCGCCATGACCTGGCCGTCAGGCGCCTTGCCGACGCTGCGCCGGCCGAGGACGGACCGGCGCGTGAGCACCGTCGTGACGAGGAGATCGCCGTCGGGCCCGCCCTCTTCCAACCCGACCCAGTCGCCGACGCTCGGCAGCGGGTCTCCGCGGGCGGCGCGGTGGTCGTCGGAGTCGGTGATGACGGTGACGCGGTCTCGATCGACGCGGATCACGCGTCCGGCGATCGAGTCAGGACTGGCTTCGTAGGAGAACAGGGCGGCGACGCGGTCATCCCAGCCGTAGGGGACGAGCGCGTGCGGAACAGCGTCGATCAACGGAAGAACCTCCGGTGGAGGTGCTCCCGACCGAATCGAACGGTCAGGCGGCCGAGAGCACGCGGAACGAGGACGTGGCGGCAGCGGATCTGACATGCATGGAACCGTCCTCCTTCATGCTCGATCGGACGTCTCAGGAAGGGTACTCCCGGTCGGTCGGCCCGGCGACGGTCATTTGCCGCGGCGGTTGTCGGACAGCGCGCGCTGCATCTCCCGATCCGCATCGCGCTTCGCCATGTCCTGCCGGCGGTCGTGGCTCTTGCGTCCCTTTGCCAGCGCGAGCTCGACCTTCGCTCGCCCCTCTTTGAAGTACAGGGCGAGGGGGACGAGCGTGAGGTGATCCTGCGCGATCTTCGCCCCGAGCCGTTCGATCTCGCCTCGGTGCGCAAGCAGCTTGCGAGGTCGATCGGTGACATGAGCCCCGAAGCCCGCCGCGTGCTCGTAGGCAGCGATGTGCATGTTGTGCAGCCAGAGCTCGCCACGCTCCACGCGGGCGTAGGCGTCGCCGAGCTGCACCTTGGCGTCACGGAGCGACTTCACCTCGCTGCCGACGAGCACGAGCCCGCACTCGATCGTGTCGAGCACGAGGTAGTCGTGGCGCGCGCGTCGGTTCGACGCGATGACCTTCACGCCCGTCGGTGCCATGGGGGGTCGAGGGTACTCTCGACCTCGTGCTCCGCCTCACCCGAGCCCCGTATCTCGAGATGGTCGGCCATGCCTACGACGGGCTGCCGAACGAAGCATGCGGGCTGTTCGCGGGCGAGCCGGCGTCCGGTGGGCACGTCGTCGCGTTCTATCCGTGTCGCAACGTCGCCGAGTCGTCACGCGTGTACACGATCGACCCGAAGGACTACTTGCTGGCTGAGCGCGACGCCGAGAGGCGGGGCCTCGCCATCCTGGGCGTGATGCACAGCCACACGCACACCGACGCGTATCCCTCACCGACCGACGTCGCGCAAGCGCCCGACCCCGATTGGCACTACGTGATCGTGTCGCTCAAGCAGCCGGAGCCGGTGCTGCGGTCATACCGCATCGTCGACGGGCAGATCCGTGAGGAGCAGGTCGCGCTCGAAGGGTGGGGCTGAGCCTGCGTCAGGCGGCAGTGTCGACGACGCGCACGCCGTCCTTCCACACCTGGGTGATGCGGTCACCGAGCTTGTCGAGCTCGAGGGGATCGCCGTCGACGACGACGAGGTCGGCTCGCTTCCCGGCTTCGATCGTGCCGAGCTGGTCGGCCACGCCGAGGAGGTCGGCCGCAGTGCGAGTCGTCGCCACGAGCGCATCGGTCGGCGACATCCCGCAGTCGGCCATCAGTGCGAGCTCACGCACGTTCTGCCCGTGCGGGCAGACGCCGGAGTCGGTGCCCATCGCGACCTTCACGCCGGCAGCGATCGCTCGGCTGATCGACGACGTGTGCGTCTCCATGACCATCGCGCACTTCTCGAGCATCACCGCCGGCACGGGGATGCCTGCGTCGCGCGCCGCGAAGACACCGCGAGGCGCTGAGAGCGTGGGGACGAGGAACGTGCCCCGGTCGAGCATCATCCCGATCGCTTCGTCGTCGAGGAAGATGCCGTGCTCGATCGAGCGGATGCCCGTGCGGATCGCCGCCTTGATGCCTTCGGTCGCCTGCGCGTGCGCCATCACGTACTTACCGGCGGCAGTCGCCTCCGCGACCAGTACCTCGAGCTCGTCGTCGCGGAAGTGTCCATGTCGAGGATCGTCGCGGGGTGACAGCACGCCGCCCGAGGTCGCGACCTTGATCACGTCGGCGCCGGCGCGCAGCAGCTCGCGCACCTTCTGGCGCATCGCGTCCGGGCCGTCGACGACCGCGTGGGGCATGCCCGGGTACTCGCCGCTGATCGCGAGCTCCGCGCCGCACAGAGTCCATCCGTCGCCGTGGCCGCCGGTCTGGCTGATCATCGCGATCGAGATCTGCATGCGTGGACCGCGAATGCGCCCTCGGTCGACCGCGGTCTTCACGCCGAGGTCTGCGCCGGCCGCGTCGCGGACCGTCGTCACTCCCTGCCGCAGCGTCGCCTCGAGGTTGTGCACGGCGTCGTAGAAGCGGCTCGAGAATGGCGTGTTGACGCGCCGCGCGGTGTCCATCAGGTCGGGCCCGAACATCACATGGGTGTGACAGTCGAACAGCCCCGGGATGATCCACCTGCCGCTGACGTCGACGCCGTCGTCACCGTCGAGCTGCGACGCCACGTCGATGATCTTGCCGTCCTCGATGAGCACGTCGGCGGACGCAGCGAGAGCGCCGGTTCCGTCGAACACCATGCCTCCGTGCAGCACTGTCCTCGTCATGTGGCGGACGCTACCGCTCACACATCCCTCATGACTCCCTCGCTTCTCGCCCACAGGTGAGGGCCACGTTCATGGCGTACCTACTGCTCAGGAGGCAAGCCATGAAGCTTTCGAGGATCATCGCAATGGCGGTCGCTGGTTCGCTCTCACTCGGCGCTCTGGCACTCACCGCATCCGCGGCCGGCGCCGACGCCAGCACCGAGGCCGCGGCCGACAATGCGACGTGTGCCTCGGGCCACTGGCCCGGATGGGTCGACGGACGTCCCGCGGGCGGGCACGCGCAGGGACCGCAGGGCGTGTACCTGTGGCACGACGCCGCCGGATGGCACCTTCGCGTCACCCATCGCGGCACGGCGCAACAGGTGTTCGAAGTGAAGATCTCCGCGCCGAGTGGCCTGTATGGCGTCGAGCGACTGACGGAACGTGGCGACGTGCTCGTCAACGACGGGACGACCCTCCTCATGCGGTTCACGAACTACGGGGGTCTCGACGGGATCGACTTCCGGGTGCGCTGCGGCCCTGGCATCACGGTGAACGCCAAGGTCGACGGTGCGCAGGCGAGCCCGACTCGCGTGTTCCTCGGCCGGTTCTCGGCTCATCCCACCTCGGTCCCCTTCGCGATCGAACGGGTCTGATTCGGGTCGTTGGGTGGTCGGGCGGCGCAATGCGCCGCCGGGCCGCCGGCTTGTCGGATTGTCGAGCGAAGCGAGCAGGAGCCGGCGGAAGCGAAGCGGACGACGGCGACGAGGAATGAAAGCCGACCGTCCCGGTAGCATTTCGGGCGATGGCCCCCGTGTACGGCTCGGTGCTCGACATGATCGGCAACACGCCGCTCGTCGACGTGAGCCCGCTGAGCCCGAACCCGCGGGTGCGGATCCTCGCCAAGATGGAGAGCCAGAACCCGTTCGGCTCGGTGAAGGATCGCATCGCCCTCGCGATGATCGAGGCCGCGGAGAAGGACGGCTCGCTCAGCCCGGGGCAGCGCATCCTCGAGCCGTCGTCGGGCAACACCGGCATCGCGCTCTCGGGCATCGCCCGCATCAAGGGCTATCCGATCACGATCGTCCTCCCCGAGAACGTCTCGATCGAGCGTCGCCAGCTGCTCGACGTGTTCGGCGCCGACATCGTCTCGACCCCGGGTGGCGAGGGATCGAACGGCGCGGTGCGGCGGGCGCGGGCGATGGCCGAGGAGCATCCGGAGTGGTGCTTCCTCTATCAGTACGGCAACGAGGCGAATCCCCGAGCCCACTACGAGGGCACAGGTCCGGAGATCTGGCGGGACTGCCCCGAGATCACGCACTTCGTCGCCGGCCTCGGCACGAGCGGCACGCTGATGGGGGTCGGGCGCTATCTCAAGGAGCAGAACCCGGCGGTCAAGGTGCTCGCCGTCGAACCTCCTGTCGGCGAGGCGGTCGAGGGCTTGCGCAACCTCGACGAGGGCTTCATCCCTCCGGTGTACGAGTTGTGGCACGGCACCGAGCTGCTCGACGGCAAGCGGATCGTGCGTCCCCGCGAATCGCTCGAGTGGACGCGGCGCATGGCAGAGGTCGGGGTGTTCTCGGGGATCTCGGCCGGCGCGGCATTGGCCGGTGCGGCTCGAGTCGCGGAGCGCATCGACGAAGGCGTGATCGTCTTCATCGTGTGCGACGGGGGCTGGAAGTACCTCTCCACTGGTGCCTGGACCGACGACCTCGACGAGGTCGAAGAGCGCGCCAAGAAGATCATCTACTTCTGAGCGTCTGATTCGCCCGTAGCCTCGCGGGGTGGCCGACGACCGTCCGATCGGGATGTTCGACAGCGGCTTCGGCGGCCTGACCGTCGCCCGCGTGGTCTTCGACCTGCTCCCCGACGAGCACCTCGTCTACATCGGCGACACCGGTCGCTATCCATACGGGCCTCGCCCGCAGACGGAGGTGAGGGAGTTCGCGCTCCAGATCGGGCGCACGCTCGTCGACCGGTTCGGCGTCAAGGCGGTCGTCGTGGCGTGCAACACGGCAGCGGCCGCAGGGCTCGACGATCTCGCCGCCGAGCTGCCCGTTCCGGTTCTCGGGGTGATCGAACCCGGCGTGCGCGCGCTCATCGCCGCGACCCGCAACCAGCGTGTCGGCGTGATCGGCACGGTCGGCACGATCGGGTCAGGGGCCTATCAGCGGGCGGTCGCCGCGACCGAGGCCGCGGTCGAGCTGACGTGCGCGGCATGTCCAGGCTTCGTCGAGTTCGTGGAGCGGGGCGAGACGACGGGCGACCAGGTCACGGTGCTCGCCGAGCGGCTGCTCGCCCCCGTGCAGGACGCGGGCGTGGACACCCTTTTGCTCGGCTGTACTCACTACCCCTACCTCGCCCGTACGATCACCGACGTGATGGGTCGCGATGTCGTGCTCGTGTCGTCCGCGGACGAGACCGCGTTCGAGGTGCGGGCCGTGCTCGAGTCGACGCGCCTCGCGCGGTGTCCTGACGACACGCCGGCGACGCACCGGTTCCTGTCGTCTGGAGATGTGCAGTGGTTCGAGGAGATCGGTCGGCGGCTGCTCGGGCCAGAGCTCGCGCGCGCCGAGGCGCTCACCTGGAGCTGACGTGGCCCTCAACGTGACGATCCTCGGGTGCTCGGGCACCTATGCCGGTCCCGGCGGCGCGTGCAGCGGCTACCTGGTGCGCGGCGGCGGCACGACCGTATGGGTCGATACCGGGCCGGGCACCCTCGGCAACCTCCAGCAGCACGTCGACCTCACCGCGCTCGACGCCGTCGTGGTGAGCCACAGCCATCCCGACCACTGGGGCGAGCTCGGCGTGCTGCGCAACGCGTTGAAGTACGGCTTTCAGATCGAAGGGCTGCCCGTCTACTCGACGTCGGCCGTCCGCGAGCTGGTCGACATCGTGTGCGGTGACTCGTCCGAGCCGACGTTCCGGTGGGGAATCGTCGCGGACAGCGACCGGATCACGATCGGCGATCTGGACTTCATGTTCAGCGAGACCGACCATCCGGTCGAGACGCTCGCGATGCGCATCGAGACCGAGGGCAAGTCCCTGCTCTACTCGGCGGACACTGGCCCGGAGTGGTCGCTCGAAGCGCTCGGGTCAGACGCCGACCTCGCAGTGTGCGAAGCAACGCTGCTCGTCGAGACCGAGGGCACCGCGCCGCATCTGTCTGCGCGTCAGGCCGGCATCTCTGCCCGCGACGCCCGAGTGCGCAACCTCGTGATCACCCACTTCTGGCCGACGTCCGATCCCCGTCGCCACGAAGACGAAGCCGCGGACATGTTCGGACGCGCGGTGCAGGTGGCGGTTCCTGGCAAGACGTTCACCGTGAGCTGAGGAGACCCGATGCCCAGACCCGACGGCCGCGCTGCAGATGAGCTGCGCCCGATCACCTTCGAGCGCGACTACACCGAGATGGCGGCCGGCTCCGCCCTGGTGTCGTTCGGCCGTACACGCGTGCTGTGCACCGCGTCGGTCGACGAAGACACGCCGCGTTGGATGCGCGGCAGTGGCAAGGGGTGGGTCACCGCGGAGTACTCGATGCTTCCCGGGTCTTCACCTGAGCGCATCGAGCGCGAGGCCGCGGCGCGGCAAGGTCTCGGGCCGCACCCAGGAAATCCAGCGTCTGATCGGCCGTTCGTTGCGCGCGGTCACCGACATGCGCTTGCTCGGCGAGCGGCAGGTCATCATCGACTGCGACGTGCTGCAGGCCGATGGCGGCACTCGCACCGCGTCGATCTGTGGCGGCTACCTCGCGCTCCATGACGCCGTCAGCCGTCTCGTGCAGGCGGGAACGATCAAGCAGCACGCGATCTCGGAGCGTTGCGCGGCGATCTCGGTCGGCATCGTGAACGGCGAGGCTGCGCTCGACCTGCCCTACGTCGAGGACTCGGCGGCCGAGGTCGACATGAACGTCGTGATGCTGTCGTCGGGCCGGTTCGTCGAGGTGCAAGGCACGGCGGAGGGCATCGCGTTCTCGCGTGCCGAGCTCGACGTGCTGCTCGGTCTGGCCGAGAAGGGCATCAAGGAGGTCTTCATGTTGCAAGACGAGCTCCTCGCTGAGGGACCGGCGCCACGGTGAAGATCGTCCTCGCCAGCGCGAACCCCGACAAGGCCAAGGAGATCCTCGAGATCGTCGGTCCGCTCGGCATCGAGCTCGACCCACGACCGGTCTGGGTGCCCGACATCGAGGAGACCGCCGACACGCTCGAGGGCAACGCCCGCCTGAAGGCAGCCGCGATCGCGGTTGCCGCCCGTGCGCCCGCCCTCGCCGACGACACGGGCCTCGAGGTCGACTTCCTCGGTCGCGCTCCCGGTGTCCACACGGCTCGCTACGCGGGGGCCGATGCGACCTACGCCGACAACGTCGCCCTGCTGCTCGAGTCGCTCAAGGGGATCCCTCCGGCACAGCGGACGGCGCGGTTCATCACGGTCGCGATGGTGTGTTGGCCGGACGGACGCGAGGTCATCGCGGAAGGGTTCGTGCGCGGGCACATCGCGCTCGAACCGATCGGCGGCCGCGGCTTCGGCTACGACCCGGTGTTCATCCCCGACGAAGGAGACGGGCGCACGTTCGCGGAGATGTCAGACGGCGAGAAGCATGAGCTGTCGCATCGCGGGCGGGCCTTCCGCGCGCGCTCGCCGAGAAGCTCGCGGACTCACCAGCCTCGTAGGTCGATCGCCCACGTGTCGACGACCTCGTCGCCGTCGACGATGTGCACCCGCTCATGCAACGCCATCGTCGGGTCGACGTGCGCCGGGAGCACCTTGACGTGGTCACCGACGCGCAGGCTCCGAAGCGAGCTTCCTTCCTCGGGGGCGAACGTGATGTGCTCGTCCGAGCAGAACCACACCTTCGTGCCTTCGATCGACGGGTCGCCGTGATCCATCCCGAGTGACTTCAGCCCGGCGTCGCACACCATCCACTTCGGCGAGACCGAGATCACCGTGGTCCACACCGAGAGGGCTTGGCGGAAGGGCAAGCCGAGGCGCCCGTAGTGCGTGTCCATCAGCGCGTACGAACCTGCCTGGATCTCGTTCGCCCAGCGGTGGAGGTCGTAGGTGCCGGTGCCGCCGGCGGACGTGACCTCGCCGCCGACCAAGTCGTGCGCCGCTCTGAGCCGCGTCATGCACTCTTCGACCTGCGCAGTGCGGTCGGCGCGATCGACGACAGGCATCACGTGGCCTTCGTAGCCCATGACACCGCGCACGCCGAGGCCCTTTGCACGAGCCTGGTCGGCGAGGCGACCGGCATCCTCGGGTGCACACCCGCAGCGGGGGAGCCCGACGTTCACGTCGATGAGCACCTCGCGTATCCCGGCAGCCGCCGCCGCGTCGATCGTGGCCTCACTGTCGACCGCAACCGTCACGCGAGCGTCGGTGAGCGCGGCCATCGCCGCGAGCCGGCGCGGGTCGACACACTCGTTCGCGAGGAGCAGATCCTCCCCGAGGCCCGCCTTGGCCATGCCGACCACCTCGAGCGGGGTCGCGCACGTGAACGAGCGATGGCCGACGGCGAGCTGCTCGGCGGCGAGGGATGTGCACTTGTGCGCCTTGACGTGAGGCCGGCAGTGGCTGCCGGGCAGCGCCGCGGCCATCGTCGCGAGGTTGTGGTGCAGATCGGTCGATTCGACGATCAGCGACGGTGTCGGCAGCTCGGAGACGTGCACGCGTGGCGACGCTACTGCGCGACCGCGGGAGTGGCGACGAGCGACTCGTCGGGCGTGCGGAGGGTCTTCGTGATCACGAGGTAGAGCACCCCCCACGCGATCTCGACGCACGCGAGGCCGACCATGGTCGGGCCGACGCCGATCGCGCCGGAGAGCCATCCGGCGAGAGCGAGCGACAAGCTCATCGTCATGGTGACGAGCGCGAAGTCGGCGGCGAAGATGCGGCCCCTCAATGCGTCCGGCGTGACGACCTGCAAGCCGTAGGTCGAGAAGGTCCACTGACAGCCGCCTCCGAGGTGGGCGATCAGCACCAGGATCGCGGCGGTGACGATCCCTGGAGCAAACGGCACGAGTCCGTAGGCAGCGCCGTACACGAGCGACGCGACTCCGCATGCGAGGAGGAGGCCGTGGACTCCGCGCTTCGCTACGCGATTGGCGAGCAGTGGTCCGGCGACGACGCCGAGCCCGCGCATCGTGAGGAGCAGGCCCGTGCCTCCGTCTCCTGCGTGGAAGGTCTTCGTGGCGAGCACGGCGAGCAGCCCGACGACGCCCGTGCCGAACCCGAAGCCGGCCTTCGAACCGAGGAGTGCCAGCACCTGTGGTCGGTGCCAGGCGTAGCGAATCGCCTCGGCCGAGTCCGCGAGCGGGCGCATCCGAGTCGACCGATCGGGCTCGTTGCCCGGCTCGCGCATCCTCCGGCGCACGCTGAAGATCAGCACCCCTGCGACGGCGAAGCTGATCGAGTCCGCAATGAACGCGGCATCACGACCGAAGAGCACGGTGAAGCCCGCACCCAGCGCCGCACCGATCGCGAGCATGGCGCCCCATGTCGAGGCCATGAGCGCGGTCGCCAGCGGAAGGTCTTGCTTGTCGACGAGGTTCGGCAACGCCGCGTTCGATGCCGGCGCGAAGAACGCGCCGAGAGCCGCGATGGTGCCCTGCGCGACGAAGGCCATCCACACCCGGCCGGGGCCGATCAGCAGGAAGCCGAGCGCGGCGACCGCCTGGACCGACGACGCCAGCACGAGCACCTTGCGCCGGTCGAAGCGGTCGGCGACCGTGCCCGCGAGCGGGGTGACGAAGAACGCCGGAAGGCTCTGCGCGACGAAGACCATCGCTGCGGCGAATCCCGAGTCAGTGAGGTCGAGCACCAACCCGAGCACGGCGACGGTGGCGAACCAGTCGCCCATGTAGGAGATGACCTGCGCGGTGAAGACCGTGCGGAAGTCGCGGTTCCGTCGGAGAAGAGAGAGCATGCGAAGCCCTCAGGGTACCGGCGCCTCCGCGGCGGAGATTGGTAGTTCGGGGCACTCATGCGACCCCCGACCTACCAATCCCGAGGTGCGTCGGTAGTCAGGCCCGCGGCACCCACACGAGGGCGATGTCGACGACCTTGACGTCGGTCTTCTCGAGCGGCACCGTCATCGTGTCGATCGTGGCCGCGGCGGCCTCGGCTTCGGCGTGCACCTCGTTGAGATCGGCTTGGAACTCTTGCTCGAGGTCAGCGAGCGCGTCTTGCTTCTCGTCGGCGCGGTTCTTCGCGCTGTCGAGGCGCTTGTTGGCCGTCGATGCCCTGCCGGTGTTGCGAGAGATCGACCGGCTCATGGTTCGCGCGCTCTTCCTGCCGCCCAGGAAGCCGCCGAGCAAGTCGCCCACGGCGCTCACGACCCCGTCGTCTCGTGCGGCCTTCGCCTGCGACTCGTGCACGCCGACCTGATCTTGCGCTGTGGCCAGCGCGGCCCGCGCTCGCTCGTACTTCGGTGCGTACTTGTCACGCACGAGGGCGAGCTTCTGATCGGCTGCGGCGTCGGCCGTCTCGGCACACCGCGCCGCGAACTGCTCGGGGGTCTCACCCACGCGTGAGTAGAGCTTCAGCGTCGAGTTGCGCTGGATCTGCATCGTGCGCGTCCGTACGAGCTGGTCGACCAGGTTGCGCTGGAGTGAAGTCCAGTACGTCTTGGTGCCGATCGGCGCGTCGCACAGCGCGTACTGCGCTCCCGGCGGAGCCGCGGCCACGAGGTTGCGCTCGTCGTAGTCGACCGCGACCGCTGCGGACGGATCGGGTGTGGCCGGCAATGGGCACAGCACCGCCTCCCACTCCTGCACCTCTCGAAGTCCCGCCTTGTCCTCGTCGAACACCATGCTCACTCGCGCGACAGCCGCGGCGACGAGGTGCGATCCGCTCGGGACAGCGCCCACTTGTGCCGCCCAAGGAGTGGCGGGATCGAGGTAGCGCACCGGCACGCTGTCGGCGACCTTCGGAGCGACCGGCGACGCGTCGACCGTCGGGGGAGCCATCTCGCCGGGCGGAGGAAGGCTTGCGGCGGCGACTCCGGGAGGCGGGGGAGGGAGAGCAGACGTCTCTTTGGGCGTGAGGGACGCGATCTGCTCGCGCGTGAGCGGTCCGCGCAGATAGGCCATCGCCCAGCGGGTCGTGAACACGGCGGGCTGATCGACACCCGCGCGGCGCAGCACGAACTCCCGCTTGCCGAGTCCGCTGATCGTGGCGCCCGAGCTCGTTCACGTCGACGCCGCCCCCCGCCGCGGACATCCCGTCGAGCAGCCGCTTCTTGTCTTGCTCGGTCTGCAGCCGACCGACCATCCACGTGCCCGCGTTCGAGATCGCCTTGTAGTCGAGGTCGACCGGGTTCTGCGTCGACAGCACGAGGCCGACGCCGAACGCTCGGGCTTGCTTCAGCAGCGTGAGGATCGGCTTCTTCGACGGAGGCTCGGCGGTCGGTGGCGCGTAGCCCGCGACCTCGTCCATGTACACGAGCGCGCGCAGGTCGGTGGTGCCGCTCTGACGTCGCATCCACGTGACGAGCTTGCCGAGGAGGAGCGACACGACGAACTGGCGCTCCGCGTCGGACAGGTGGGCGATCGTGACGATCGCCGCCGCCGGCTTGCCGTCCGCTGACTTCAGCAGCCGGTCGATGTCGAAGGGCACGCCCTGCGCCCACGCGGCGAAGGAAGGCGACGCGAGCAACCCGTTCAACCGCAGCGCGAGCGCGGTGCGATCCGCGGGCGGAAAGAACGTGTCGACCTCGAACACGCCGAGCTTGCGCATCGGGGGTGACTGCACTTGGCCCACGAGTGTGGCGAGGTCGAGGTCTCGACCTTCGTTCCACGATGCCGCGACGATGTTCGAGAGGAGGATGTGCTCGCGGCTCGACAGCGGGTCGGCCTGGATGTCGACGAGGCCGAGCAGACCCGACACGAAGCCCTCGACCTCGTCGCCGATCGTCTCGGCGTCTGCGCCCTTCGGTGCCTGCAGCGACCCGACGAGGTTCAGAGGCACACCCGAGGTCGAGCCCGGCGTGTAGATCGTGAAGTCGACTGCAGCCCTGAGCGCGGCAATGCGCTCGGGCGTGACCCCCCACGAGGCGAGGCCGTCGCGCCACCTCGTCGCCTCCTGGTCTGCGAACGCGTCGGGCGTGACGCCGGCGCGCTCCGCGTCGCCGTCGTTGATCCACGGCCGGAAGTCGGTGGCTCGCAGCTCGGGGAAGGTCAGCTCGAGGTTGGTGAGGTCGCCCTTCGGATCGATGATCAGCGCAGGCACGCCGGAGAGCAGCGCCTCTTCCAGCAGCACCACGCCGAGGCCTGTCTTGCCCGATCCGGTCATGCCGACGATCACGCCATGTGTGGTGAAGTCGCTCGCCGCGAGCGTCACCGGCGTGCCGTCGCGAGAGTGCGTCGCCGCGTCGATTTGCTCGCCTAGGTAGAGCTGGCCTCTCGGGACTGCGTTGGTCGGGACGTCGGTCATCGACCGCGACGGTAACTTGGCGGGCGATGCAGCTCCGACCTGACATCGTCGAGGCCTTCCAGCGAGATGGCTACGTCGTGGTCCCCGACCTGCTGTCGGCGGAGGAGATCGAGCGCTTCGAGGCCGCCGTGACCGGCGCAGTGCGTCACCGTCGCGAGGGCATCGAGATCGCGCCGTTCGCCGAGCGCAGCCGGTACCAGCAGTCGTTCATCCAGTGCATGAACCTCTGGGAGGACCGACCCCGAGGTCGCTCGGCTCACGTTCCATCCGCGGATCGGCGCAGGCGGCGGCCGAGCTGCTCGGCGTCGCCGCGGTCCGGCTCTGGCACGACCAGGCGCTCTACAAGCAGGCCGGTGGCCGCGAGACCGACCCGCACCAGGACCACCCGTACTGGCCGATCGCCGAGACCGCGTCGGTCACCGCGTGGATCCCGTTCGAGGGGTCGACGCGTCGCATCGCGGTGCGATGGCGCTACCTGCCGGGCACGCATCTCGATCGGCTGCGCAAGTTCGTCAACATCTTCTTCGGCGAGCCCGAAGACATCCTCGCCGACCCCGAGGTCGGTGGCATCGAGCCGGTGTTCGTCGAGGTGCCGAGCGGATCGGTCGCGTTCCACCACGGTCTGACCGTGCACCTCGCCGAGCCGAACACGACCGACCGCGATCGAGCGGTGCACACGATCATCTACTTCCCCGACGGCAGCACCCGGGGCTATCCCGTTCCCGCACTTCGCGGTCGACCGCGGCGCGATCGAGGTGGGCGACGTCGATCGACAGCGACGTCACGCCGATCGCGTGGCCGCGCCCGGTCGACGCGCCGATCCCGCCGCTCCCAGCGGTGCCGCTCCAGATCGGCGGACCCGTTGCCGCGTCGAAGATCATCGAGCCGTCGGCGGTGCCGCGGGGTGCGGGCCGAGGCTGAGGAGTGCGGGCGGAGGGACTCGAACCCTCACGGATCGCTCCACCGGGACCTAAACCCGGCGCGTCTGCCAAATTCCGCCACGCCCGCAGCGTCTCTGGGACGGTACCCGCATCGGTGCCCGGTAGCCTGCGACACATGGACCAGCGCGACTTCTTCACTCCTGCCGCGCAGCAGGATGGAACCGCCCTCGAGCGGATGGACATCTACAACCGTCTGCTCAGAGAGCGCATCGTCTTCCTCGGCACCGACGTGAACGACGACATGGCGAACCTCATCACCGCGCAGCTCCTCTATCTCGAAGGCCAGGATCCTGAGAAGGACATCTGGCTCTACATCAACTCACCCGGTGGGTCGATCACGGCGGGCATGGCGATCTACGACACCATGCAGTTCATCCGCTCGGATGTGTCGACGATCTGCATGGGCCTCGGCGCGTCGATGGGCCAGTTCTTGCTCTCGGCGGGGGCTCCCGGCAAGCGCTATGCGCTGCCCCACGCTCGGATCATGATGCACCAGCCTTCGGGCGGCATCCGCGGCCCGGCGTCCGACATCAAGATCCAGGCCGAGCAGCTCCACTACATCAAGCGGCTGATGGCCGAGCGCATCGCGTTCCACACGGGCCAGACCGTCGAGCAGGTCGAGCTCGACTCCGACCGCGACCGCTGGTTCACCGCGGAGCAGGCGAAGGACTACGGCCTCATCGACCACGTGATCCTCAAGCGCGGCGAGGTCATCTGACCGCTACGGCGTCGTGACAGCCGGCGTGGTGATCGAGGGCGCTGCCCCGCCGAGATCGATGCCGCACTGCTCCTGAGTGAACTGCTGCATCCGCTTGCTCGCCGCGAGGAACGCCGGGTCGAGGGCGGCCGCGAAGAGGTCGGCGACGCCGTTCTCGTCGGACGGGTCGGCCGAAGCGATCTTGTCGATGAGCCCGGCAACCGTGCGCACGTCGGCCTTGATCGCCGACGGAGCCGTCGAGACGAGCTGATCGAAGGCGTGCACTGCTGCCTTCGCTGCCGTCGGATCCTGGACATCGCCCGCGAGCGAGCCCTGGGTGCTGCGCACGGTGTCGCAGTACTTCGTGGTGTCACCCGAGGCCCCGGCGTCGTCGTCTCCACATGCCGGGAGGAGTGCCAGCGCGCTCATCACGAGCCCGGCGACCACGACGCGACGCATGCTCCGAGAGCGTGTCACACCCCCTGGCTACCTTTGGGTCATGGAGCAGGCGAGGGGGGCCGAACGCGGCGCGGCTGGTGACGGTGCCCTTCGGCGCGGCCGCCACTGACGCGCTCGCCACGACGATCGCCGCGGCCAAAGGCGACGACCCTCTCGCGCCGGTCACAGTGATCGTGCCGGGCAACCTCACCGGGCTTGCTCTGCGGCGAGAGCTCGGGGGTCGCGGCGACGGCCTCTTCAACGTCAGGTTCTTCGTGCTCGACCGGCTCGCCGAGCTGCTCGGCGCTGGCGTCCTCGCGGCGCACGGTCGTCGCCCCCTCGACGACGCGGTGAAGGCGGCGATCGTCCGCCAGGTGCTCGCCGATCGGCCCGAGCCGTTGAGGACGGTGGCAAAGGCCGAGAACACCGCGCTCGCCGTCGTCGAGATGGTCGACGAGCTCGCGGCGTCGGGTCCCCGTGCCGTCGATGCGCTGCGCTCGTTCAGTCGGCGGGGTAGCGAGCTCGCCGAGCATCGCGACGCGTTTCCGCTCGATCGCCGGGGCGGCGTATTACGACGAGCACGACCTCGCGGAGGCGGCATCCGACGTGGTGCGTGCCGGCATCGCCGACCTTCGTGATGTCGGGCAGGTCGTGCTCCACTTGCCACACCGGCTCGGTCACGCTCAGCTCGGGCTCATCGACGCGCTCGCAGCCCTCGATCGGGTGTGGGCGATTGTGGGCCTCACCGGCGAACCCGACGCCGATGCCGATGCGCTCACGCTCGTCGCCCATCTCGAGTCACGTTTCGGGTGCACACGCGGCAGTCGGCGAGTCGGGCGATCCCACGACGATCAAGGTCACCGCGCCCGACGCGGTCGGCGAGGTCCGCGAGGCGATGCGCGTGGTGGCCGCCGAGCTCGACGCTGGCCGGCCGCTCAATCGGGTCGCGATCGTCGCCCGCGAGCGTGAGCCCTACGGACGACTGCTCGACGAGGAGCTCTCGGCGGCCGGCATCCCCATGCACGGACCATCGCCCCGCACGCTCGCCCAGTCGATCGCCGGCCGCACGCTTGCTCGCGGCGCTCTCGCTCGCCGACGACCAATTCGGCCGGGCCACGGTGGTAGGCCTCATGAGCAGTGCGCCATTGAGGTTCAACGGTGCCCGAGTGAGCGCCGCACGCTGGGCTCGCACGGCGCGACGAGCCGGCGTCGTCCGCGGGCCCGAGCAATGGACCCATCGTCTCGAGCGCAGGGTTGCCGACGACAACGATGCCGCTCCGCTCATTGAGTTCGTCGCATGGCTCGTCGACGAGTGTGGCGTCGACGAGCGGGCGTCGTGGGTCGACTGGGCTGATTGGGCGCGCCGGTTCCTCCATTCGATCCTCGGTTCGGCCGCGGCTCGGCGACGATGGCCCGAAGCCGAGGCTCGCGGCGTACGACGCGGTCGAGCGCGCAGTCGAAGATCTGCGCCCCATCGCCGAGGTCGAGCCGGGCGCGGTGACTCGTGACCGCATCCGCGCGACAGGATCGCGACGATGCTCGACGCGCCGGCGGGTCGGCGAGGGCGCTTCGGTGTCGGGGTGCTCTGCGGGTCGCTCGCACACGTCATTGGTGTCGACCTCGATGTGCTCATCGTGCTCGGCATGGCCGAGGGTTCGTTTCCGCCGATGGGCGTGCGCAGCTCGGTGCTGTCCGACGCCGAACGAGCTGCGATCGAGTCCCCGTTCGCGCCCCGCACGCGTGCCTGTGACGAGCGCCGTTCCTACCTTGCCGCGGTCGCGTCGGCGAGCACCCGCTGGCTGGTCACGCCCAGGGTCGGCTCCGATCGGGTCGCCCATCCGGCGCCTTGGTGGTCTGAGTCCCCTCACGAGAGCGAGATCACGATCGACTCGTTCGACAGCGAGCTCGCCATGCCGCGCGGGCCGGCAGCGTCGTTGCACGAGCGCGACCTCCGGGTGCTGCGACAGTGCCCACGTTCCGTCCTCTCAGACGATCCCCTGATCGCATCGCGACCGCGGCTCGCCCGGGGGGTTGCCGCGCTCGTCGCGGGGTGGTGACGAGTTCTCGGAGTGGAACGGCGACGTCGGCCCTCATCCCGAGCTCGAGGTCGGCGGCAAGCTGCTCTCGGCGACGTCGCTCGAGACATGGGCGAGCTGCCCGGCCCGCTACTTCTTTCGCAACGTCCTCGGCGTCCGGGAGCAGGACGACGTCGCCGAGGTCGAGGAGCTCGAGGCGCGCCATCGAGGCACGCTTGTGCACAAGATCCTCGAGGAGCTCGGCAAAGTCCATCTCGCCGACTCGAGATCGGCGGAGCAGCTCGGGCTGTTCGAGGCGGAACGCGCCCCGTGGACGGTGGCGGCGCACGCGGTGGTCGAGGAGGTCACCGACGCGGTCCTCACTGAATTCGAAGGCCTCGGCGCCGCGCCATACCCGATCCTCTGGACCGTCGAGCGCAAGCGCATCTTGCGCGACGTCATGCGCACCCTCGACAAGGATTCCGAAGGCGCGATCCTGCTCGCGGTCGAGCATCACTTCGGCGACGTCGCGAACGGGGAGCCGTCGTTCTCGCTCACCCTCGAGAGCGGCCGGGAGCTCCACTTTCGCGGATCGATCGACCGTGTCGACCGATTGCATGCCGGGCTTCGGGTGATCGACTACAAGACGGGCGGGCACCAGAGCGAGAAGACCGTGCGTGACGGCATCGCGACCGGCGTGCTGCTGCAGCTCCCGCTCTATGGCCTCGCGGCGCAGCAGATGTTCGACCCCGATGCATCCGTGTCGGCGGGCTACTGGTACATCTCGTCAAAGGGGGGTTGGCGGAGCGTCGACATATCGATCGACGACGAGGTCCGCGACCGTTTCCTCACGACCCTCGACACGATCACGACTGGCATCGCCGACGGCATCTTCCCCGCACATCCCGGCGACGAGGGGTATCAGACGTTCGTGAACTGCCAGTGGTGTGACTTCCAGCGCATCTGCCCGCCCGACCGCGACCACGCGTGGGAGCGAGTGCAGCACGCACCCGCGCTGAGGCGGTACGTCGAGCTGAGCAGCGGGGAGCCGACCGACGGAGCCCAAGATGAGTGACGACGACGTTCGTCTTCCTCACGATCAGCACGTCCGCGAGGCCGTTGGCTCCGATCTCGCCGAGACGTTGTTCGTGGAGGCGGGCGCCGGTTCCGGCAAGACGACCATCCTCGTCAACCGCGTCTGCGCTCTGGTCGAGTCCGGCGTCGACGTGCGCCACATTGCCGCGATCACCTTCACCGAGAAAGCCGCGAGCGAGCTGCGAGTGCGGGTGCGAACGCGGCTGTTGGCTCAACCGCAGACGGCGACGATTACGGCTGCCCTTGCCCGCGTTCGGCGACGCGCCGATGTCGACGCTCCACGCCTTCGCCCGTCGCCTCCTCACCGAGCATGGCGTGGCCGTCGGCGTGCCGCCTCACTTCGAAGTGCTCGACACCGTCGCGGAGGCGATCTACCTCGAAGAGCGATGGCGCGAGCTCGCGGTCGACCTGTTCGATGAAGACGGGCCGCTCGCCGCGGTCATGACGCGTAGCGCCGAGCTCGGGCTCAAGCCGAAGGGCGTGCGCGAGATCGTCTTGACGTTGCATCAGAGCTACGACCGTCTGCGGGGGCGAGGCTGGGAGTGGCCTGCGGACGCCGTCACGTTGCCTTCGATCGATCTCGAGCGGGTGATCCGCGCCATCGAGGCCGCTCCACTCGATGACCAGGCCGAGGTCGCGGAGTACCTCGCGCGGGCGATCGCTGCCGACTCGGAGGGCGAGCGCATCGACATCCTCCGCATCGAGGGAGTGCTCCCGAAGGTCGCGGGCAAGAAGGGCGAGCCCGCGCGGGTGGTCGTCGCCGTGAGTGCCGACCTGCGCAGTGAGGCGCTCGACGCGCTGCTTCCGGCGTTGGCCGCGAGGGTGCTGGGATGGGCCGACGAGCGGGCATCCGAGGGTCGGCTGCTGTTCCACGACCTGCTCGTGCTCGCTCGCGATGCACTCCGCAACGACGAGGTCCGGATCGCATCTCGTGCTCGCTACGAGCGCATCCTGATCGATGAGTTCCAGGACACCGACCCGCTTCAGATCGAGATAGCAGTGCTTCTTGCGTCGTCGCGCGACGGCGTCGACGAACGCGCCTGGTCCGACGACCCGCTCGACGCAGCCGACGCGGGGCGGCTCTTCTTCGTGGGCGACCCGAAGCAGTCGATCTACCGCTTCCGCCGTGCCGACATCGACCTCTACGAGAAGGCGCAACAGGTCTTCGCGCATCCGCTGCTGCACCTCACCGAGAACTTTCGCAGCGTCGAGTCGATCGTCGGCTTCGTGAACGCGCTCTTCGAGCCCTGGATGGGCAGCCCCGAAGCGGCGGGTCAGCCCGCGTACACGCCCCTCACCGCATACGTCGACGACCACGACAACAGCCCGAGCGTCGGGTTCCTGGGTGACGAGACCACGGGCATGCCCGCAGCCGAGATCAGGCTGTACGAAGCCGACGCTGTGGTGCGGGTGATCGCGCAGGCGAAGCGCGACGGGTGGATGGTGCGCGACGAGAAGACCGACCAGCTGCGACCCGCGGACTACCGCGACATCGCGGTGCTGATGCCAACCCGAGCGTCGCTCGCCGCGCTCGATCACGGGCTCGACGAGGCCGGCATCCCACTTCGGGTGGAGAGCCGCATCCTGATCTGGAACACACCGGAGGTCAGGGATCTGCTCGCCGTGCTGAGCGCGGTCGCCGATCCGAACGACCAAGTCGCGATCGTCGCGGCGTTGAGGTCAGCAGGTCTCGGCTGCTCCGACCGCGACCTCGCGACGTGGCGATGGGACGAGCGACGGTGGAGGTACCGCGACATCCCGTACGCGCCTGCCGCCGCGATCGAGCACCCGGTCGGTCGAGCGCTGTTGGTGCTCAGCGACCTCCACCGCGCCCGTCATGAGCTGTCGATCTGCGAGATGGTGCGGCGAGTCGTCGATGTCTGCCACCTTCGCGAGGTGGCCTTCGCCAACGTGCGTCCTCGTGATCGCTGGCGGCGTATCGACTTCTTCCTCGCGGAGGCGCGTGCATTCGAGGAGGCGGGTGGCTCGTCGATCGAGGAGTTCGTTTCGTGGGCGCGCGAGCAGGCCGAACGTGATGTGTGGGAGAACGACTCGGTCGAGCCCGATCCTGACGACGACGCGGTGCGAGTGCTCACCGTGCACACGTCGAAGGGTCTCGAGTTCCCCATCGTCGTGCTGATGGGCCTGAACACTGCGCCGAGGGCCGCCGGCCCGGCGGTCCTCTGGACCGACGACGGCTTCGAGGCGAAGGCTGGCCCGCAAGACGGCGACCGCTTCGAGACGACCGGATACAAGGCGGCCTGGGCGGCAGAGGGCGAGCTGCTCAAGTCTGAGCGGGTTCGGCTGGGTTACGTGGCGATGACTCGTGCCCGCGATCGGCTCGTCATCAGCCGCTTCCGGGCGCACAACGTGAGGTCCCTTGCACGTGAGATGACGGAGTTCCTGCCTGCGGCGCCGACGCTCGACCCCCCGGCCGTTCCCGACCTGGTCGTAGCGCCACCCAGCGAATTCGTGCACGAACCCCTGCGCGAGCGCGACCAGTGGATCGAACAACGTGCCGAGCGGGTCGCCCTGGCGCTCGTCCCCCGAGCGATCGCCGCGACCGGTTTGCAGCACCTTGCTGCCCCTGAGGTCGAGGTCGAGACCGGCGACGAATCCGACCTCGACGACCAGGGATTTCGCGCGGAAGCTGATGACCGTGGCGACGACGAGCCGCCCTGGCGGCGGGGGAGGGCCGGCACCGCGATCGGCCGCGCAGTGCACGCGGTGTTGCAGACGATCGACCTCGCCACCGGCGAGGGAGCCAGCTCGCTTGCTGCTGCGCAGGCCGCCGCCGAGGGGGTCCCTGCCCTCGCCACGGTGATCGAGCAGCGAGTCCGTTCGGTGCTCGACTCGCCGAGCGTCAAGGCTGCGGTCGCGACCGGCAAGTACTGGCGCGAGGTGTTCGTCGCGGTGCCCATCGGCGATCGCGTCCTCGAGGGCTTCATCGACTTGCTGTACGAGGACGTTGACGGTGAGCTCGTGGTCGTCGACTACAAGACCGACGGCGTCCGGGGCGATACCGACGCCGACGAGGCGGTGGGCCGCTACCGCCTGCAGGCGGCCGCCTACGCGCTGGCGGTGTCGCGTTCACTCGGCCGGCCGGTCGAGCGCTGTGTGTTCGTTTTTGCGAACCCCACGCGATGGTTCGAGCGCGAGCTCACCGACGTGGCCGTTGCGTGCAGTGAGGTCGAGGCGTTGCTGACCTCAGGCTGAGCGTGCCTGCTGCGCGGCGACGGCGCGCGCCCTGAGATCCGAGATCCCGTGTTCCAACCCCTCCGGGTCGCGGAAGATCGCGCTGCCGGCAACGAGCAGGTTGGCGCCGGCGCCGACCGCTCCCGCCACCGTGCTCGGGCCGACCCCGCCATCCACCTCGATGCCGACGTCGTAGCCGCTGGCGTCGATCATGCGCGCGACCGCGGCGATCTTGGCCTCCATCGTGGCGATGTACTTCTGGCCTCCCCATCCCGGGTTGACCGTCATGACGAGCACGTGATCGACGAGGTCGAGCACATGAGCGACGGCCGACTCGTCAGTCCCGGGGTTGATTGCGACGGCTGCCCGCGCGCCGAGCTCGCGGATCGCGCCCATCGTGCGGTGCAGGTGTCGCGTGGTCTCGGCGTGGACGATGAGAGTCTCGCAACCTGCGTCAAACATCGGCTTGAGCATCTGCTCGGGCGTGTCGATCATCAGGTGCGCCTCGAACGGCAGGCTCACCTCGGCCCGGATCGCGGCGATCACGTCGGGTCCGAACGTGATGACGGGCACGAACTGACCGTCCATCACGTCGAACTGCACGCGGTCGCATCCCGCCTTCTCGAGCTCGATCACGCCCTCGGTCAGCCGGCCCTGGTTGACCGGCAGCACGGACGGGACGATCGCGATGGGTTGCACGCCGAGACGTTACGTCGGGCTGGAGGGCCGTACGCTCGCTTCGTGCTCCTTCGCCCGACTGCCATGGCCGCGGGCGGAGCCGCGCTCGCTCGCGAGGAGGACGGTCGCGTCGTCTTCGTCGAAGGAGCCCTTCCCGGAGAGCTCGTCGAGGTGCAGGTCTTCGACGAGCACGTCGACTACGCGCGTGCCGTGGTGGTCTCTGTCGAGGAGCCTGCTCCGGGTCGTGTCGCGCCGCCGTGCCCGTATGTCGCCGCGGGATGCGGAGGATGCGGGTGGCAGCACATCCACACTGACGTGCAAGTGGACCTGAAGCGCGAGATCGTGGTCGACGCGCTCCGCCGCATCGGGCACCTGCCCAACCCCGACGTGTCGTCTGCCGCGGGGTTGCCCGTCACCGGATATCGCACCACCGTGCGCATGGGCGTGCGCAACGGCCGAGCGGGCTTCCGCGCGCATCGAAGTCACGACCTCGTCGACATCGATTCGTGCATGGTGGCCCACCCCCTCCTCGACGAGCTCATGCGCGACGGGCGTTTCGGCGACGCGCGCGAGGTGACGCTGCGCTGCGGCGCGGCGACGGGGGAACGGCTCGTGCTCGCGGCTCCGACCGCGCGCGGCATCGAGGTCGCCGAGGATGTGGTGCTCGTCGGCGAGAACGAGGTGAAGCGAGGTCGCACGGCGCGGTTCCACGAGGTGGTCGGCGGGCGACGGTTCATCATCTCGGCAACCTCCTTCTTCCAAGCTCGTCCCGATGGAGCCGAGGCGCTCGTCGCGGCCGTACGCGACGCGTTCGTCGAGGACGACGAGCTCGGCACGTTCATCGATGCGTACTGCGGCGTCGGGCTCTTCGCCGGCCTGCTCGGCAGCGACCGCAAGGTGGTCGGCATCGAGCGAAACGGCCCCGCGGTGCGCGACGCCCGAGACAACCTCGGGTCGTCGGCGCAGATCGTGCGGGCAGAGGTCGCGGCCTGGAACCCGTTGCCCGCTCGGGTCGTGGTCGCCGACCCGTCTCGGCCCGGCCTCGGCAGCAAGGCCGCGGCGCGCCTCGCGGCGACCGGAGCGACGCGTCTGGTGCTCGTGAGCTGCGACCCCGCCTCACTCGGGCGTGACGCCGCCGTGCTCAGCGGCCTGGGGTTCGTCCACCGGGGCTCGACCGTGGTCGACCTTTTCCCCCACACCCCTCATGTCGAAGTCGTCACGAGGTTCGACCGGATCTCGTGATCCGCCGGGTCGATCCGCGACGTATGCCTCCCGTGAACGCCGAGCCGCTGCGCGACGTCAGCGATGCCGCGCTCGTCGTCGCGGTTGCGCGCTACCGGCAGGACGCCCTCGCCGAGGCCTATCGGCGCCACGCCGGCGCTGTCTACGGCCTGGCCCGTCGCTTGCTCGCGAACGAGACCCTCGCTGAGGAGGTCACCCAAGAGGTGTTCCTGCGGCTTTGGAACCATCCGGATCGATTCGATCCGAGCCGCGGGTCGCTGCGTTCCTACCTCCTTGCCCAGACCCATGGCCGCTCGGTGGACTTGCTGCGATCCGAGGGCGCCCGCCGGCGGCGGGAGGAGCGGGAGGCCCGGGCGACCGCCGAAGGCGGATACGACCTCGAGCACGAGGTGTGGGACCTCGCCACGGCCGAACGGGTGAGAGCGGCAGTGTCGTCCCTGCCCGACGGCGAACGCGAAGCGATCGAGCTCGCATACTTCGGCGGACACACCTATCGGGAGGTCGCGGCACTCTTACGGGAGCCCGAGGGCACAGTGAAGAGCCGCATCCGATCGGGTCTCAGGCGGATGCGTTCCACGCTCGTCGACATCGGCACGGGAGGGCTGTCATGAACCGACGGTTGACGCCCGCCGAGATGGACGACCTGCTCGGCGCCTACGCACTCGACGCGGTGGATGACGACGAACGCGAGCAGATCGAGCAGTACCTCGAGGAGAGCCCTCGCGCTCGGGCCGAGGTCACTGAGCACCGCGAGGTGGCCGCGATGATGTCGCTCGTCGGCGGGCAAGCGCCCGATGGGCTGTGGGACCGCATCGCCGGGGAGATCACGACTGACGCCGCCGGCGAGCGCGCCGTGCCGGCGCTGCGCATCGTGTCCGTCGACGAGAAGCCGAAGCGCCGGTGGTGGCCGGTTGCGCTCGGCTCCGTCGCCGCGGGCTGCGATCGCGGTGCTCGGCCTCACCGTCGTGCACCAGGGCCAGCGCATCGACAACCTCGAAGCATCGACGACGGCCGACGCCGTGGTCGTCGGCGCAGCGCACGCGATGACCAACCCCGACGCGTCGCCTCACGACCCTCACGACCGACGACGGCACGACGATGGCCGATGTCGTCGTGCAGCCCGATGGTCAGGGCTACCTCGTTCCACGGGCGATGCCGGCGCTCGCGTCCGATCGCACGTATCAGATGTGGGGCGTGATCGGGCCAGAGGTGATCTCGCTCGGCGTGCTCGGGAACGATCCGACCGTGTCGGCGTTCCACACCGATCCTCACGTGCAGAGCATCTTGATCACCGACGAGGTGCGCGGTGGCGTGCCGGTGACGCAGCAGGCCCCGGTCAGCCAGGGAGAGCTGGCCTAAGCGCGCAGTGCCTCGACCGCCGCGGAGTCGATGTACTCCTCGATGCGGGTCACCCGGCTGCCGTCGACGTGGCCGACGATGCACGCCGGCATGGCGAACGGCAGTCCGCTCGGTGCGGTGCCCTTGCCGACGTGTTGCTGCACGAAGCCGCCCTCGTAGGTCGTGCGACGTACGTCCTCGTACCGCCAGCCCTCGACGTGCTTGTGCACCCACTGCAGCACGACGAGGTTCTCTTCCACCGCCTGCTCGATGTCGTCGGTGTTGTGCCACACGACGGCGTCGGGGGCGTAGATGCCCCGCAGGGCTTCGATGTCGCCGGCTTCGATCGCGGCGAAGAATCGGCTGGCCACGGCTTCGACTTCGGCGGGTTGGTCGGGCACGGGCGGACGCTACCTGGCGAATGTGAGGCCGTGACGGCTGTGAATGTGAGGCGGCAAGGCCGCGGTGCGAGACTGGGGCTTGCGATGAGCCTGGTCACCTCCGAACCGTCGGGTGAGCCCTCGGGCGTCCCCGAGCTGCCGCCCGCAGGGCCTCCGGTGCTGCTCGTCGCCATCGGCGTTGCCGTCGCGATCGTGATCCTCGGGGTCCTCGCCCTCTTCACGATGCGCTCGGAGTCGGGCGGCTCTGCCAGCAACGATGGATGGGCGGGCACCTTGCTCGCGAATCCCGTCGCCAAGCCCGACTTCACGCTCACCGACACGGCGGGCGCCCCGTACGACTTCCGGAAGCAGACCGAGGGATACGTCACCCTCCTCTACTTCGGTTACACCAGTTGCCCGGACGTGTGCCCGCTTCACATGGCCAACATCGCGTCGGTGCTCGGCGAGGTGTCGGGCGAGGTGAACCAGAAGATCAAGGTCGTCTTCGTGACGACCGACCCGCAGCGCGACACACCGGCAGTCATCCGCAAATGGCTCGACAACTTCGACGTCACGTTCGTCGGGCTCACGGGGACGCAGGCGCAGATCATCGATGCGGAACGCGGCGCTGACGTCCCCGAGGCCGTGATCGAGCCACCGAAGCCAGATGGGAAGTACACCGTCGGCCACGCGAGCCAGGTCATCGCGTACACGCTCGATGACGAGGCCCACATCGTCTATCCGTTCGGCATCCGACAGGCTGACTGGGCACACGACCTTCCCCGGTTGGTCGCCGCGACCGAGTGGCCCTCATGAAGTCCGCGGTCGTGACCAAGGCCGTCGTGGTGGGCCTCGCCGCCGCACTCGCGATCGCAATCTTCGCTCGCACGTCATCCGGGCCGTCGAGCCGACCCGAGATATCCGTCGTCGACGCGTATGCCTCTGAGTCGACGTCAGACGCGTCCGCGCTCTACCTGACGCTGCAGAACGACGGCGGGGGCGATCACCTCGTCGGGGCGACGACGGCTGCCGCGAGCACCGTCACGATCCATGGCCCCGACATGGCGCCGGAGACGCGCTACGCCGTCGGGCACGGGCAGACCGCCCTGGCGCCGGGCGGCTCCCACATCATGCTCGAGGGTCTTCCCGCGCCGATGCGGGCCGGTGATCAGATCGGCGTGCGACTGCTGTTCGCGAAGTCGAGTCCCATCGACGTCACGGTCAACGTGCTGTCGTACGACGATGTGCTCGCGAAGGTGAACCCATGAGCTTTTGGTGCCAAGCGCTGAAGGTGCCGTGGAGGTGGCAGTTCCGCGCGTATCCAGGCGTCTGGCTGATGATGGGCCTGTTGGGGTTCGGCTACTTCAGAGCGATCTACCGTCGGCATCGCCGTACCGGCGCACCCGTCGACCGTCGTCGTCTCATGTGGTTCTGCTTCGGCTGGGTGACGTTGTGGCTCGCGTCCGACTGGCCGCTCGCCACGCTCGGCGCGGGCTATCTCGCTTCCGCGCACATGACGCAGTACATGCTCTACACGCTGGTGGCCTCGCCACTGCTCTTGCTGGGCACGCCTGAGTGGATGGCCCGACGCATCACCGGGAAGCTCCGCATCTACCGCGTGCTTCGATTCCTCTCGCGTCCCCTGTACGCGGCCATCATCGTGAACGTCGTGTTGCTCGCGACGCACGCGCCGATCGTGGTCGACAACGTGCGCACGACCCAGATGGGTGGGTTCACCCTCGACATGATCTGGCTCGCCGGCGGCTTCGTGCTTTGGATGCCGTTGATCAGCCCGCTGCCCGAGCTCGTGCACCCCTCCTATCCGGTCCGGATGATCTACCTCTTCGTGGCTGCGGGCGTGTTCGCCATGATCCCCGGCGGGTTCCTCACCTTCTCGAGCTTCCCCCTGTACCGCACCTATGAGCTCGCACCTCGCATTCACGGCTTCGGTGCGTTGAACGATCAACAGCTCGCGGGGGCGATCATGAAGATCGGGAACATCCCTGTCGTGTGGTCGGTGATCGCGGTCCTCTTCTTCAGGTGGGCGACGATCGACCGCGACGGTCCGCCGGCGAAGGTGCCGGCCCCGGCGCCCAGCCCGACCGATGCGCCCCCCGGATGAGGGCAGGCGCTCAGACGTCGAGCTCGAGCTGCTCCTCGAGCATGCGATGGAAGTGGCGGATCTTGAGCTCTTGGTAGAGCGACAGCATCACGCCGGGCTTCACTGTCGTGCGGAGGCCCTGCTGCACCTTCGCCAGGTTGTACGTGTCCTGGTTGAAGACGCGGGCGAGGAAGCCGAGCTCGGGGGCAAGCGTCCAGTCATCGTCTGGGCCGAGCCAGTGCACTGGTGCTGACGGCGGACGCTCGCCAACGAACGGCGCCAGGTACATGCACTCCATGATCGATTCGTCGTGTCGATCCCCGTTCGGCCGGAACCGATACGTGATCCGGTTGTACGCGCCCCATGGATGGAAGTTGGGAAACACGGTGTAATAGAAGCTGTCGACGAGCTCGGCGTCGCACAGATCCTCGGCCGCGGCTTCGCCGATGATCGGTGCGAGCGAGGCCCGCGCTCCCATCGCCGCTGCCTGGCGCGCGGTCATGCCGTCCGGCAGCTCGACCACGGGCGGCTCGTCGAGGCGACGATCAGTCATGGCGTCGAACCGTTCCTGCTCGGTCGGCGTCCAGGACAGGTGGGGGCTGGGCGTGCCGTTCGCAGTGATCGCGCGGCTGAACGAGCCGAAGACGTCGTACTGCGAGTTCGCGTCGCCGATGCCGGGAAGGAGCTGGGGATGTGTCGCGACGACGTGGAAGGCCTCCATGAAGGCCTCTTGTGCGACCTTCCAGTTGCATCGCAACACCTTGGCCACGTGTGCTTGCTTGTACCTCTGTTCGAGTGGCCAGCGCGCGAAGTGGTCGCTGAGCTCTCCGAGAAATGCGTCGAGTGGCGCGCAGTCAGGGTCGAGGTTGACGAACACGAACCCACCCCACGCACCGACCATGACTTCGGGCAGGTGCATCTCCTCGTGGTCGACATGGGGGAAGTCCCATTCGGCCGGGATCTGCTTCAACGATCCGTCGAGGTTCCAGCAGTACCCATGGAAGGGGCATCGGATCTCGTTGGCGAAGCCGGCGTCTTCGCGCAGCAGCCGTCCCCGATGCAGGCAGGCGTTGTAGAAGGCCTTGATCGTGTCGGGGCCAGATCGCACGATCAGGATCGAGAGATGCGCGATCGCGTACACGAACGTGTCGCCGACCTCGGGAATGTCCTCCTCGCGGCAGGCCATCTGCCACACCCGCTTCCAGAGCCGCTCGACCTCGAGCTCGTGGAACTCGCGGGTCGTGTACCGGACGACCGGGATGTCGCCGCTGCCCAGGTCGGTCGGGGTGTCGAGCCGCAGGACCTCCGGCACCTTGTGCGTGTCGGTGTCGAGGAGCTCCTGATACGACATGCCGCGGGTCACGTGCTGCGGCCTCGGCGCGGCGTGGTTGTCGAACCTGCGATCCATCCGCACAGCTGTGGGTCCGCGGTCCGGATCTCGCCGGAGAGCCATCGACCTGTTCGCGGTGAACCGACCGCCCGCGCCGTCCTTGGTCACCATCACGGTGCCGTCCTTCTCGAGGTCGTAGAGCGCACCGCTCAACGGATGGCGGATCTGGCGCACGGCGCTCTCCTACAGCTCGACTGGTCCGAGTGGCGACCCGAGTGTCGCGCGGACGACGCCGTCGCCAGGCTCCACCGAGACGTCCTGCACGTGGAGCACCGCGAGAAGTCGTCGCAGCTCCCGTGGGTCGGAGTCGGTGACGACGAGCCTCTCGAGCGTGCACTGCCCCGGTGCGCTGTCGGAGGGATGCGGTGACGAGCCCCAGTCGATGACGAACGGCCAGTGATCTCCGAGGGGCCGACCGGGAAGCACCGCCAGCGACCACGTGAGCGTCGAGCCGTCGGGACGGGTGCGGGTCATCGGCGTCGCGGTCACAGGCCACCCGGCGTCGGTGAGGCTCACGCACACCCCATCGATGTCGGTCGTGCGCACAGCCCAGCTGGCGAGCCGCGGCACAGGCTCGTACGAGATGGCAGCACCGAAGCCGGTCGGCTCCGGGAGGTCCGGATCGGGTCCGAGCACCTCCAAATACACGCCCGTACCGAGGCCGAGGATCGCGTTCGCCGTGCCCATCGAGGGGTGGCTGCCGCCAAGTGCGGCACGCACGCCGGTGCGTGCATGCAGATCGTCGATGCCCGACGCGAGGTCGGGCACGACCCACATCAAGTGGTCGATGGGCGCCATCTCGGCGATCCTATGGACATGACCGATGTCCCGGCCGAGGTGGTCGATTGGTGCGCACGGTTCGCGGCGGCGCTCGGAGTCGCTGCGCCCACAGCGGAGGAGATCGACACGCTGCTCGAGCTCGCCAGCACCGCCGCGCACTCGTCGCAACGGCAGTCGGCGCCGGTCGCGTGCTGGCTGGCCGCCCGGGCGGGCGTGGCGCCCGATCGCGCCCACGAGATCGCCCTCGGCCTCTGAGCCAGCGGCGACCTATGGTTCGCACATGGGTGAAGGACAGCAGTCGTACCTGCGGGGTCTCGATGGCGCGCAGAAGGTGCTCACGATGGTCGGCGACGACCAGTGGGAGGCGCAGTCTCCCTGCGCGGAGTGGAAGGCAGCCGACGTCGTCGGGCACCTGGTGGGGGGGATGCACATGGTCTCGTCGCTCGCCACGACCGGCGACAGCGGGCTCGGCGCGTCTCCCGGGTTGCGCGACTACGTCGGGGACGACCCGAAAGCTTCGTTCGCCACCACGCGCTCAGCAATGGAGGCGAACCTGACCCAGGACAACCTCGACCGGGTCGTGCAGTCGCCGTTCGGTCCGATGCCACTCGACCAGTTCCTCGGGATCATCACGCTCGATGCCATCGCGCACACCTGGGACCTGAGCAAGGCGATCGGCCATGACGTCACACTCGATCCCGACCTCGTGCACCAGTGCTACGAGAACGTGAAACCGCTCGATGCGATGCTGCGGTCGCCACAGCTTTTCGGCCCGAAGGTCGAAGCGCCCGCGGGTGCGGACGAGCAGACCGAGCTCATGGCGTTCCTCGGCCGCAGAGTCTGAGAGGGCACGCCTGACCACCCCGATCCCGTTCGTCCGCGACCTCGAGGTCGAGTACGGACGGGTCGAGCAGGTGTCGCCGCTGATCCGCCGCGTCGTCGCCCAGAACCCGAGCAAGTTCACCTACCTCGGCACCGGCACCTACATCGTGGGCCGCGGCGAGGTCGCGGTCATCGATCCGGGTCCCGATCTCGCGGCGCATGTCGACGCGATCCTCGACGCCCTCGAGCCAGGGGAGCGCGTCGTCGCGGATCGTGATCACGCACACGCACTCCGATCACTCGCCCGCGACGCCCACGCTCGCGTCTCGTACCGACGCGGCGTCATGGGGCTTCGGCCCACACGGGGCCGTGCCCGACGACGATCCGGGCGACCGCATCGTCTTCGGCGACGAGGAAGCGGATCGGACCGACACCCCCGGCGTGCCGAAGGACGGCGACATCCTGCGTGAAGCGGCGGACACCGCGTTCGATCCCGACACCCGCATCGGTCACGGCGACGTGATCGACGGAAAGGGATGGACCCTCGAAGCGATCCACACACCCGGCCACACGTCGAACCACCTCTGCTACGCGCTCCGCGAGGAGCAGGCGGTGTTCACCGGGGATCACGTGATGGGGTGGTCGACGAGCGTCATCGGCCCGCCTGACGGTCAACTCGGCGCGTACCTCGACAGCCTCCGGCTGCTGCTCGATCGAGACGACGCGGTCTTCTGGCCGACCCACGGCCCGCCCGTCTCGGAGCCGCATGCGCTCGTGCGGGCGTTTCTCGCTCACCGGGCCGAGCGCACCGAGCAGGTCGTGCGCCGGCTCGGGCGGGGTCCGGCGACCATCGCCGAGCTCGTGCCCGAGATCTACGCGGACGTCAGCAAAGCGCTCTGGCGTCCGGCCGCCGCGTCGACCTACGCCCACCTGTTGATGCTGGTGGAGGAGGGTCGGGTCGAGTCAGATGGCCCGCCGAGGCGCACGAGCCAGTACCAGCTGACCACGTGACGAAAAGCACCCCTTGTCAGGATGCTTAGGGTGGCTTAACATCATCCTCGTGTTCATCTGCGCCTGCAAGCGGATCAGCGACCGCACGGTCGAGGCTGCTGTCGCGTCGGGCGCCGACACGGTCGAAGAGGTGGGGGCGCGCTGTGGCGCCGGCATCCGTTGCGGCGGCTGTCACCCCTACATCCAGGGAGTCCTCGAGGTCCGCTCCGCGGCGTCCGAGGCCATGGTCGCGGCCTGACCGGTAGGGTCCCGCCATGACCGGCGACGACGAGATCATCGAGCTGCTGAACGACGTGCTCACCGGTGAGCTCACCGCGATCAACCAGTACTTCGTCGACGCCAAGATGTGCGCGAACTGGGGCTACGAGCGCCTCGCGTCGCACTTCCGCGACGAGTCGATCGACGAGATGAAGGACGCCGACGCGCTGATCGAGCGCATCCTCTACCTCGAAGGGCTGCCGAACCTGCAGCGGCTCGGCGTCGTGCAGGTCGGCGAGACCGTGCCCGAGCAGCTGACGCTCGCCCTCGATCTCGAGCGCGAGGCGATCGAACGACTGAACAACGGCATCGTCCTGTGCCTCTCGAAGAGGACGACAACGGCAGCCGCGAGCTCCTCGAGCACATCCTGAAGGGTGAGGAGTCGCACGCCGACTGGCTCGAGACGCAGCTCGAGCTCATCCGCCAGATCGGCGAAGCCCACTACCTCGCGCAGCAGGTGCACGACTGAGCGGTCGGCGCAGTGCGCCGACGGGTGCGCGAAGCACCGATTGTCGAGCGACAGCGAGCAGGAGCCGGCCACAGCGAAGCGGAGGACGGCGACGAGGATGACATGGGAGCCGCCGGGCGCTGGCGTTTGGTGGTTCACGCGCGATCACTTCCCGGCGCCGGTGTCGGGGTTGTTCGCCGAGCTGTTCCCTCCGACGGTGATCGGGTGGCAACACGCCGCGGCGCGGTACGGGTGGCCGATCGAGTCGACCACCTTTGCCGTCGTGAACGGCTGGCTCTACTACTCACCGGGGACGACCGATTGGGATCAAACCCTCGCGCTCGAACCCGTCGCCGAGCGCACGCTTGCGACGCAGTCTTGGCGCGAGGAGATCGATCGCTGGTACGACGTGGAGCGTCCGCCGGTGCTCGAGCAGAACCTCGCGCTCCAAGCGGAGCCGCTTGCTGAGTATGGCGATGCCGAGCTGGCCGCTCACATCGATCGGGCGATCGCCCATTTCGCTGCCGTCGCGCCGCTCCACTTCGAGCACAGCGGCTTCGATCTTGCGATCGGGCTGCTGCTCCGAGCCGCGTCGGAGTGGGGGATCGATGCCGCAGACGTGACGGCGTTGCTGGCGGGAGCGTCGCCTGCGACCGCCGCCGTCGCGCGGCACCTCGACGAGATCGTGCACGGCCTGTCGTCTGTGCCGACATCGCTCGACGAGGTGCGCGAACAGAACCCGGGCGCCCTCGACGGGTTTCTCCGCGACTACACGTGGAGGGTGATCGACGGCAACGACCTCGCCGGCCCGACGCTCGGGGAGCGGCCCGGCCTCACGCTCGCCGCGATCACCGCCCGCATGGACAGCGGGCCGCGCCGAGCCGACCCAGACATCGACGCGGTGCGAGCCCGGGTGCCAGCCGGTGAGCGCGAGCGGTTCGACGTGCGGCTGTCCGACGCTCGTGCGCTGTACACGCTGCGCGACGACGACAACGGCGTGTGCTTCGTGTGGCCGCTCGGGCTCATCCGGCGTGGCGTGCTCGAGGCGGGCAGGCGTTTGACCGCGGCAGGACGGCTCGACAAGGTCGACGACCTCTTCGACGCGACCCCTGACGAGATCGCCGCGCTGCTATGCGGTGAGGGGCCGAGCGCGGAAGAGCTGGCCGCACGGCACTCGTTTCGAGTCGCCGCACGAGACGTCGAGCCCCCGATGCAGCTCGGGGACATGCTCGACGTCGACGCGCCGTCGTTGCCGCCTCACGTTGCGGAGCTGCTCGCGATCCGTCACGCGTACTTCTCCGCGACGAGCGGGCGATCGGCGGGCGCCATGCACGGGCTCGGCATCGGCGATGGCACGGCGCGGGGTCCTGCTCGTCGCCTGGTCGACGCCGCCTCCATCGACCGGATCGCGCCCGGGGATGTGCTGATCTCCGTCACCACGACCTGCAACCTGAACTCGGTCTTCCCGCTGCTCGTCGCTGTCGCGACCGAGGAGGGCGGGCTCTTCAGTCACACCGCTCTCCTCGCCCGCGAGCTGGCGATCCCGGCGGTCGTGGGCGCGCCCGGTCTCCTTGCCGCCATTGCCGATGGCGACCTCGTGGAGGTCGACGCGGCAGCAGGAGTGGTGCGCGTGATCAGCCGGGCCTAGGCCGGTACCGTCGCGTACATGCCGGTCGTCGCGCAGGAAGCCAAGCGGTACAACCGCATCAAGGTCGCGCCGCTCACGGGAGCGCTCGGCGCCGAGGTCGAAGGCGTGCAGCTTCGTGACCTCGACGACGAGACGTTCGACGAGCTGCACGACGCCTGGCTCGAGCACAAGGTGCTGTTCTTCCGCGACCAAGAGCTCACGCGTGACGAGCACGTCGCGTACGGCGGTCGCTGGGGCTCGCTCGAGCAGCATCCGTTCACGCCCAACGAGGCCGAGCATCCGCAGATCGTCGTGCTCGACTCGACGCCCGAGCAGTTCTACGCCGCAGAGCACTGGCACTCCGACGTGACGTGGCGTGCTTGCCCGTCGCTCGGTTCGATCCTGCGCGGCATCGTGATCCCGCCCGTTGGTGGTGACACCTGCTGGGCGAACATGGAGCTCGCGTACGAGCAGCTGCCCGATCCGGTGAAGGAGCAGATCGAGGGCAAGTTCGCGGTGCACTCGTTCGTCAAGGTCTTCGGGCGCAGATTGAGCGACGAAGACCGGGAGCAGAAGCGCCGCGAGTTCCCCGATCAGCTCCATCCGGTGGTGCGCACCCATCCCGAGACCGGCAAGCGCTCGCTGTACGTGAACGCGCCGTTCACGATGCACATCGAGGGCATGGAGCCCGAAGAGTCAGAGCACGTGCTCCACGTGCTGTACCGGCAGGCGTCGGTGCCTCAGTTCCAGTGCCGCTTCCGCTGGCAGCCCGGCAGCGTCGCCCAGTGGGACAACCGGTGCACCCAGCACTACGCCGTGCCCGACTTCGCTGGCCAGCACCGCCGCATGGAGCGCGTCACCGTCGAAGGCGACCGCCCCGTCTGACCGTTTGCTCACTCGGGTCGGTCCTGACCGCCTTCACTGAGCAAACGGTCTATTCGGGGTCGCTCTCGTGGCCGGGCTTGCGACTCAACAGGCCGGTGTACGCGTCGACCGCCGTCGCCTTGCCTTCGACGACCTTCTCGATGGCGGCGGCGATCGGCATTTGGATGTCGTACCGAGCGGCGAGCTCCATCGCGGTGCTCGCGGTCTTCACGCCCTCGGCGACCATGTTCATGCTCGCCAGGATCTCGTCGAGCGCGCGGCCCTTGCCGAGCTCCTCGCCGACCGTGCGGTTCCGCGACAGCGGGCTCATGCACGTTGCGACGAGGTCGCCGAGCCCGGCGAGCCCGGCGAACGTCGCGGGCTCTCCGCCCATCGCGACGCCGAGACGGGTGATCTCTGCCAGTCCTCGCGCGATCACCGTGGCGCGCGTGTTGTCGCCGACGCCGAGACCCTGGGCCATGCCCGTGGCCAACGCGATGACGTTCTTCAGCGTGCCGCCGACCTCAGCGCCGATGACGTCGTGGTTGGTGTAGAGGCGGAACACCCCGCGGGCGAGCGCGCCCTGGATCGCGGTGGCCACCGAGATGTCCTCGGTCGCGATGACGCTGGCCGCGGCTTGCCCGGACATGATCTCCCGGGCGAGGTTCGGCCCGCTCAACGCGACTGCTGGGCGGCCGGGCAGCACCTGACCGATCACCTCGGTCATCCGCAGCAGTGATCCCGCCTCGAACCCCTTGCTGAGGCTGATGATCGGGATCCACGGATGGACGTACGGCTGGGCTTGCTCGAGCACTCCTCGGAAGCCGCTCGTGGGCACTCCGACGATCAGCAGCTCGGCGTGGGTGACCGCCTCTTCGAGGTCGGCAGTCGCACGCAGCCGGTTCGGCAGGTCGAACCCGGGCAAGTAGCTCTTGTTGGTGTGCTCGCGGGTGATCTCCTCCGCGACGGCCTCGTCGCGTGCCCACAGCAATGTGGGGTTGCGGTTTGCGGTCAACGAAGCGACCGTCGTTCCCCACGATCCTGCGCCGAGCACGGTGACCTGCATGGCGGGAGTCTCGCGCGTCAGCCTGCCGTCAGGAACTCGACGACGGAGGGGAACGCAGCCGAGTCCTGGATGAAGAACATGTGGCCACCCTCGTAGACCTCGAGCTTCGCGTCGGCGATGTGCGTGGCGATCCACTCGGCGTTCGCGACTGGTGCGATGCCGTCGTACCGCCCGCACGCGACGAGCGTCGGACACGTGATGCGCCCGAGGCGGTCAGAGACATCGTGCGCGGCGCGCGCTTGCATCTGCAGTCGCTCGCCCGTGAGCCGCGCGTCGGATCGGGGCTCGGCCGCGCCCGCCGCGCAAGCGCGGATGATCGCGTCGTCCATCGGATGGTCGGCGAACCACTGCGGAGAGAAGCGAGAGTCGACGAGCGTCATCGACTTCGCCATCCGTTCGTCGGGCGATAGAGACGCCAGCTCGTGCAGCGGATAGGACGCGCCGCCCGCGCCGCCCGCGGAGGTGCAGAGGAGCGCGAGTCGCTCGACTCGCTCGGGCGCCGTGACCGCCATCTCCTGCGCCATCATCCCGCCGAAGCTGACGCCGAGCACACGACAGGTCGGCCACCCGACAGCGTCGAGCAGCCCGAGGGCATCGGCCGCGAGGTCGGCCATGGCGTAGGGAGCGTCGACGGTGCTGCTTCTGCCCATGCCGCGCGCGTCGAACGCGAGCAGTTCGAAATGGCGCCGCAGTCGGTCGATGAGCGGGGCAGAGGATTCGAGCGTTGCGCCCGAGCCGTTGAAGTACAGCACCCGCGGCCCGTCGCCACCGAGCTCGAAGTACAGGTCGACGTCGTTGACGTGAGTCATCGGCACGGCCGCACCCTACGTGGGGTGCAATCATCGGGCGATGGCCGAGCCCATGCCCATCGGACGCATCTTCACGACGCTCGCGGAGCAAGACCCGACGCGTCCCTCGATCTCGTGCGGCGGGCAGACCATCAGCCGGCTCGAGCTCGAGATGCGCGCCAATCGCCTCGCACGCGCCTATGCCGACCTCGGCGTGAAGCAGGGCAGCTTCGTCACGATCGGGCTGCCCAACTCGATCGAGTTCTACGAGGCGACCGTCGCGACCTGGAAGCTCGGCGCGGTGCCGCAGCCGGTCTCGCCCAAGCTCCCGGCGAGGGAGCGCCAGGCGATCGTGGATCTCGCGCAGCCGGCGATCGTCGTCGGCGCGGACCAAGCCGATCATCCGGGCCACGTCTGCATCCCCGCCGGCTTCACTCCCGATGGTGCTCTCGCCGACGACGCTCTGCCCGATGTCATCGCGCCGTCGTGGAAGGCGCCGACCTCAGGTGGCAGCACGGGCCGTCCGAAGCTGATCGTCGCGGGCCAGGAGGGTCGGCTCGATCCCGATCTCCTCTCGCTCGTGTTCCGCATGGAGCGTGACGACACGCATCTGGTGCCCGGTCCGCTGTACCACAACGCCCCGTTCAGCCTGTCGACTGTGGGGCTCTTCATGGGCCACCACCTCGTCGTGCTCCCGAAGTTCGACGCCGAGGTCGCGCTCGCCGCGATCCACGAGCACCGCGTGCAGTGGATGAACTTGGTGCCGACGATGATGCTGCGGATGCACCGCGTGGTGCAGGCCGATCCCGATCGCTACGACCTGTCCTCGTTGCGCGTCGTGTGGCACATGGCGGCGCCGTGTCCCGAGTGGTTGAAGGAGGCGTGGATCGACCTCGTCGGGCCCGAGGCCCTGATGGAGCTGTACGGCGGCACCGAGGGACAGGCCGTCCACGATCATCAGCGGCACCGAGTGGCTGGCGCATCGAGGGTCGGTCGGCAAGCCCCTCACGGGCCAGATGCGGGTGCTCGACGCAGACGGCAACGTGGCGCCCGTGGGGAGATCGGTGAGATCTACATGCGTCCCTTCGACGGGATGGCGCCGACCTACCACTACATCGGGGCCGAGGCGCGGCGCGAGCTCGACGGGTGGGAATCGCTCGGAGACATGGGCTGGATGGACGAGGAGGGCTACGTGTACCTCTCCGATCGGCGCACTGATCTGATCCTGTCCGGCGGCGCGAACATCTACCCCGCGGAGGTGGAGGCTGCGATCGACGAGCATCCGAAGGTGCTGTCGTCGCTCGTCGTTGGCATCCCCGACGAGGATCTCGGTCAACGAGTGCACGCGATCGTCCAACTCGACGGTGACGTGACGGCCGACGAGCTCCTCGTCCATCTGCAGGACCGGCTGGTCCGCTACAAGATCCCGCGGTCGTTCGAGTTCGTCGACGAACCGCTGCGTGACGACGCGGGCAAGGCGCGCCGCACCGCGGTACGCGATGCGGCGGTCGAGAGGTTGCGCGGTGTCTGAGTTCGAGACCATCGACGTGTTGGCTGCGGGGGAGCGAGGCTCGCTCACGCTCAATCGGCCCGACAAGCTCAACCCGCTCTCATCCCAGACCTTGCGTGAGATCGCGGAAGCAGCTCGCTGGTTCGATCGCCATCCCTTGGTGAAGGTCGTGGTCGTCTCCGGCCATGGCCGGTCGTTCTCGGCGGGCGCGGACATCTCTGCGTTCGACGTGCCCGCCGAGGGATCGTCGCGCGACAACGCCGACCTCGGACGATTGATGGCCGACGCAGTCGAGGCGATGGCCGCGGTGACGATCGCGCGCATCCACGGCCACTGCATCGGAGGAGGGCTCGTGCTCGGCGCGGCGTGTGATCTGCGCGTGGCGGCGGACGACGCGTACTTCTCGATCCCCGAGGTCGACCTGGGCATCCCGCTCGCATGGGGCGGCATCCCTCGGCTCGTGCGCGAGATCGGGCCCGCGCTGACCAAAGAGCTCGTCATGACGTGCCGGCCGTTCACTTCGGCCGAGGCGCTCTCGGCGGGGTTCCTGAATCGGGTCGTGCCCGCGCCTGACCTCGATCAGTCGGTGGAGGATCTCGTCGCGCTGCTGCTCACCAAGTCGTCGTTGACGCTCAGGGCGACGAAGCGGCACGTCGACGCCGTGACTCGCCAGATGGTCGGGCTCGACCGCAGCTGGGCCGACGCGGACAGCCTCGTCTCTGCGTTGCGAGACCCCGAGTCACGCGCCAGTGCGAAGGCATACCTCGATCGAGTGAGGAAGAAGTGACGACATGAGCACACCCATCGACGATGTCCTCGCCGACCTGGTCGACGAGTACGACCGCTTGGAGTCGATCCTCGACGGTCTCTCCGACGCGCAATGGCGGAGCGAGTCGGACGCTCCGGGGTGGACGGTCACTGACGTGATGATCCACCTCGCGCAGACCGAGGAAGCCGTCGTTGGCACGACGACGCGACCGAACGAGCCGAATCGACTCGATCGCGGCGGCGGCACGCTCGACGCTTGGGTGGACGCGGAGGTCGCCGCCGAACGCGACGAGCCATCCGTCGTGTTCGCGCGCTGGAAGGCGGCTCGCCGCGCATCGATCGACGCGCTTCGATCGGCCGACCCGGACGCGCGCTACTCATGGGCCCACACGCCCCTCAAGCCCCGCACGCTCGCGACGACGTGCCTTGCCGAGCATTGGGCCCACGCGCTCGACGTCACCGTGCCGTTCGACGTCCCTCTGCCCGACACCGACCGGCTGCGACACATCGCGTGGCTCGGCCACAGCACGTTGCCCTATGGGTTCGAGCTCCACGGCCAGGAGGCGCAGCCCGTCTACTGCGAGCTCACCGCGCCCGACGGTGCAGCGGTGTGGTGCTTCGGTCCTGCCGACGCCGAGTCGAAGGTCACAGGACCAGTGGGTGCGTTCTGCCGAGTCGGAGCGCAGCGGCTCGCACCCGAAGCATCAGGCCTGGTCACCGCCGGTCCACACGCCGACGCGGCCCTTCGAGTCCTGAGGAACTACGCAGGCTGATCACTCATGGGGATCGTCAAATGGGGAGTCGCTCCCGATGGCCGCAGCGCTGAAAGAGCGCACCCTCATCTTGTCGCCGGATGGCCCGGTGTCCGGAGGAGGGAAACACCATGAGTGCAGCCGTCATGACCATCCAGCGCAGTACGTGGAACGGCGCCCGCGTCGCGCTCGCGGCGTTGGTGATCGCCGTCGCCGTCCTGGTCTCGCTGCTGATCATCACGAACAACGACAGCAGCTCGGCATCGACGCCGACGCGGAGCGTCGGCTCTGACATCGCGTGTGGCGTCGGTCACCCGTGCTGATGCGCGACACCCTGTTGGTCAACACAGTGGCAACCGTGATCGAGCTCCTGGTGGCGTGCGGCGCGGACTGCCCATGTTGAGCAGCAAGAAGGCGGGGCTGGTTTCGACCGGCCCCGCCTACGCTTCTGACGTGCAGCTCCTCGAGCGAGAGGCCGAGCTCGCGGCGCTCGACGAGTGCATCGCGGCCGCCGATCAGGGCGAAGGACGCCTCGTCGTGATCTCGGGTGAGGCAGGGGTGGGGAAGACCTCGCTCGTGCGCGAGCTGGGCAAGAGCGGCTCGAGTGGCCGGATGCTGTGGGGCCAGTGCGACCCGTTGCACACTCCCCGACCGCTCGGTCCCGTGGTCGACGTCGCCCGCGCAGCGGGTGGCGACTTGGCGAAGCTCGCCGACAGCGACGATCGACATCGGCTCTTCGTCGAGCTGATCGGCGCATGCTCGCTCGACGGCCCTCCGACGGTCGTCGTCTTGGAGGATCTGCACTGGGCCGACGCGGCCACGCTCGACTTCCTCGTCTATGCGGGGCGCCGAATGGAGCACACGCGCGCGGTGCTCATCATCACGTACCGAGATGATCTCGGGCGAGAGCACCCGCTGCGCACGGTGCTCGGCGAGCTGGCGACCGTGCGAGCCGTGCGCAGGCTCCGGCTCGAGCCTCTGAGCGCGGGTGCGGTGGCGACGCTCGCAGCCACGTCGGCCTGGGACCCGAGCGAAGTGCTCCGGCTGAGCGGTGGCGTGCCGTACGTGGTCACCGAGCTGATCGCGTCCGAACCCGGGGATCTCACCTCGGTGCAGGACACCGTGCTCGCCCGGGCCGCGTCTCTCGGCGCCGTGGAGCGGGAGCTCCTCGATGTCGTCGCGCTCCTGCCCGGGGGAGCCGGCGCGTCCGTGCTCGCCGCGGCCACCGATGATCCGGACGCGGTCACCGAGGCCTGCGTCGAGTCCGGACTCCTCGTCCATGACGGGTGCACGCTCGCGTTCCGCCATGAGCTCGCGCGGCAGGTGATCGATGCGGCGATCACACCGGCGCGACGCTCACGGCTGCACCGAGGGATCCTCGCCGGGCTGATCGAGTCCGGCGATGCCGATGCGGCGATTTGCTCGCATCACGCGGAGCACGCAGGCGACGCCGGTGCGGTCCTTCGCTTCGCTCCGCTTGCGGCGCGGCGCGCGGCGAGGTTGGGAGCGCACCACGAGGCAGTCGCGGCAGTACGAGCGGGCATTGCGGTTCGCGGGCGGTTCACCGCCGGCAGAGCGGGCTGCCCTGCTCGACGACTATGCCGCCGAGCTCATCGTCGTCGACCGTGCGACCGACGCGGTCGAGGTGACCGCCGATGCGCTCGCGTGCTGGCGCGAATCGGGCGACGCGCGCGGGCTCGGCGCGTCGCTCTGCAACCGGGCGCTCGTCCTCCATCGAGTCGACGACAGCGACGCCGCGCTCGCCGCCACGGAAGCCGCGATCGTGGTCCTCGAGCCAGTCGGCGACTGCGCCGAGCTCGCGTGTGCCTACAAGGGGGCGGCAGGCGTCCAGCTCGTCAGAGGACGCTGGGCCGAGAGCCTCAGGCTCAGCGCGGTCGGGCTCGAGCTCGCCGACACGGTGGGCGACGAAGCAACGTGCGTCCAGCTGCTCGTGACGATGGGGAGCGCTCGAGTGTGCGCGGGAGATCCTGCGGGAGTGGTCGAGCTTCTCGAGGGCCGACGCCGCGGGGAAGCGGCGGGTCTCGAGGATCCGGTGGCCCGCGCCTGGAACAACCTCGTCGAGTACCACGTGAGCCACCGCGAGCCAGCTGAGGCACTCAGCTGTGCAGAGCCCGCGCTGCGCTTCGTGAACGAGCACGGCTTGACCGCGTGGGGACGGTGCCTGCGGGGGGCACTTTCAACCGGGCTCATCGCCGCGGGCCGGTTCGACGAAGCGCTCGAGACCGCGAACGTCGGTGCTCGGCAGCGGCGACGCGACCGTGTGGCAGCGCCTCGAGCCCCTCATCACGGCCAGTCGCGTCGGCGTTCGACGGGGACGCGTGGAGCCGCGTCGATGCTCGACGAAGCCCGGCCCACAGCGCTGGACTACGGCGATCCTCTGTACCTCGCCGCGCTGCACGCGGCGCTGGCGGAGGCAGCCTGGTTTGCCGGCGACTCCGGTCGCACCGCGGACGAGGCACAGCAAGGGCTCGGTGTCCTGCCCGACATCGGCTGCGAGTGGCACCGCGGCGAGCTTGCACTCTGGCTCTGGAGAGCGACGGGTGACCGTGTGATGAGCAGCTGGCTCGCAACCCCGTATCAACTGATGATCGACGGTGAGGCCATCATGGCGGCCGACCTGTGGGCAGCGCGCCACTGTCCGTACGACGAGGCCGACGCGGTCGTGGAGACCGACGAGGATGAGGAAGCGCTGCGGCGCGCGTTCAGGATCTTGGATGACCTGGGCGCCCGTCCACGGTTGAGCCAGGTCATCGAGAAGCTCAGGGCGCTGGGCGTGAGGGACCTGCCCAAGTCGACGCGCCCGACGACGAAGTCGAACCCGATGGGCCTGACGGCGCGCGAGGTCGAAGTCGCCTCCTGCCTCGGCGAGCACTTGACGAACGACGAGATCGCCGCTCGCCTCTTCATCTCTCCGAAGACTGTGGACCATCACGTGTCGTCGGTGCTGTCGAAGCTCGGTGTGAGCACTCGCCGAGAGGCAGCGCGGAGGATCGACGAGCTCGCGCCGAGGCGGGAGGTGTCGTCATGACCGCCATGCACGCGAAGCTGCTCGAACGCGAAGCGGAGCTCTCCGTGCTCGACGATTGCCTGAGCTCCGCGGCCGCCGGCGAGGGTCGACTGGTCGTGATCTCCGCGGAAGCCGGCGGCGGGAAGACCGCGCTCGCCAGGGAGCTGTGCGCGAGCCAGCGAGCGTCGGCTCGGATCCTCTGGGGGCAGTGCGACCCGTTGGAGACACCGTGGGCGCTCGGCCCGGTGCTCGACATCGTGCGTGCTGCCGGCGGCGACCTCGCGAAGGTCGCCGAGACCGACGACCGCCACCGCCTGTTCACCGAGCTGGTGACGTCCTGGTCGGAGGGCGAGACGACCACCGTCGCCGTCATCGAGGACCTGCATTGGGCCGACGCGGCGACGCTCGACTTTCTCTCGTTCGCAGGGCGGCGCATGGATCTCACGCGAGGCGTGCTCGTCATCACCTGCCGGGACGAGATGAGTCGCGATCATCCGCTGCGGCGTGTGCTCGGCGATCTCGCGAACGGCTCCGGCGCTGCGCCGCCTTCGTCTTCAGCCGCTCAGCGTGTCCGCTGTGACAGAGCTCGCCGCACCGACGTGCTGGGACCCGAATGAGGTGCATCGTCTCAGCGGTGGGGTGCCATTCGTGGTGGCTGAGCTGCTCGCTGTCCAAGCCAGGCGCGTCGACGTCGGTGAACGACGTGCTGTTGGCTCGTGCTGCTCAGCTCGACGCCGCGGCGCGCGAGGTGCTCGACACCACCGCCTTGCTCACCGAGGGAGCGCCGGTGTCCGTGCTGGTCGCGGCGCTCGAGAACCCCGAACCGCGGATCGAGGCCTGCGTCGACGCGGGGCTTCTCACCCACGACGGTGAGACGCTCGTCTTCCGTCACGAGCTCACGTGTCGCGTGATCGACGACGCGATCACCCCGACGCGGCGAGCTCGACTTCACCATCGCATCCTGGCGGGGCTGATCGATGCGCCTGGTGTCGATCCTGCTGTATGTGCGCACCATGCTGAGCTCGCGGGCGATCCTCGCGCCGTGCTGCAGTACGCCCCCGCGGCGGCGTGCCGCGCAGCGGCACTCGGTGCGCACCGTGAGGCGGCAGCGCAGTACGAGCGCGCGTTGCGGTTCGCCGGGGGAGCCGAGGCCGCCGACCGCGGCAAGCCTGCTCGATGCCTACACGGACGAGCTCCTCGTCGTGAACCGCATCACCGACGCCCTCGAGGTGAGTGCCGACGCGTTGTCCTCGTGGCGAGCCGCAAAAGATGTGCGCGGCCTGAGCTCGTCGCTCTGCCGTCGCGTCGGCAGTGCTCGAGTTCGCGTCGCAGCCCGATGCCGCTCTGGCAGCGGCCCAGTCCGGCGTCGCTCTGCTCGAGGAGGCAGGTGATTCTCCCCAGCTGGCATGGGCCCACGCGACGCTGTGTGGACACGGTCCAGGCGTGAGGAGCGGCGGGAGTGCATCGAGGCGGCCCGATGCGGTCTCGAGCTCGCGGAGCGTGTCGGAGACGAGGCGACGACGATCCACCTGCTCACGACGCTGGGCACGACCGAGCTCTGCATGCGCGAGATCCGAGGTTGGGAGCGCCTGGAGGACAGCCTGCGTCGGTCTCGGGCCGCTGGGCTCGACCAGCCCGCGGCCAGAGCGCTCGGAGCGATGGTGAGCTACCGCACCGGAAGCCACCGGCCCACCGAGGCGCTCTCGCTTGCCGAGGAGGCGATCACCTTTGCCCGCAGTCGTGGCCTCGAATCGCAGGAGCGCTACGCGCGCGTCCTCGCGGCTGACTCACTGCTGGATGCGACTCGATACGACGAGGCGCTGGAGACCGCCCGATCACTGCAGGCTCAGACTGACCGCTCCGACCCCTTCTTCGTGCAGCCGCTCATGGTGGTCGCGCGCGTCGCCACACGGCGCGGCGAACCCGCGGCCCGACAGCTGTGGGATGAGATCACCGCGATCGCGGACGACTGGAACGACGTGTGGATGTACTCGTTCGTCAGCATTGGGCTGTCGGAGGCGCTGTGGCTTCGCGGTGATCACGAGCGAGGCGCCGAATGGGCGCGTCGGGGTCTCGAATGTCTGGGTGATGTCGGTGACACCTATTGGCGCGGCGAGCTCGCGCTGTCGCTGTGGCGGTGCGACGGCACTCGATACAGCCACGAGTGGATCGGCGACGCGTACACCTGGCACATGGACGGCGAACTCGCGCAGGCTGCGGCGTTCTGGAACGAACGTGGCTGTCCGTACGAGGAGGCCGACGTGCTCGGCGACAGCGACGACGAGGACGACCTGCGGCGTGCGTTCACGATCCTCGATCAGGTCGGGGCCCGCCCGCGTCAGCTCATGGTGGTGCAGAAGCTGCGCGAGCTCGGGGTCAAGGCCGTGCCGCGGTCGAGCCGTGCTGCGACGAAAGCGAACCCTGCCGGCCTGACAGCTCGCGAGGTCGAGGTCGCGAGCTGCCTCGCGCAGCACCTCACCAACGACGAGATCGCTGCGCGCCTCTTCATCTCCCCGAAGACCGTCGACCACCACGTCTCGTCGGTGTTGTCCAAGCTCGGCGTCAGCAGCCGGCGCGAGGCGGCGAGGCGGGTCGAGGAGCTGGAGCTCAACGTCGGGACGGGCTAGCCGCTGCTTCCTTGGCGGTCGACAGCATGAGTGTCTACCTTCTTGGTAGTGGAGTACGTCCGCCGATTCGACCGCTCGGCGTTGAACGCCGACGACTTTGACGCGGTCACCCTCGTCGACAACGAGACTGCTTGGGTCGTCGCCGTCGGCGTGCCGCCGGGGTGGGTGCGGCCGTTCCCGCACGTGCACGAGAGCGACCAGCTGTACTGGATCATCGAGGGGGAGCTCACGGTTGTCCTCGACGGCGTGGAGCACGTCGCTCGGCCGAACTCGCTCGTGTACATCCCGGCCGGCGTGGTTCACAAGAACCGCAACGACGGCGCGGTGCTCGAGCTGCACCTCGATCTCCTCGTGCCGGCGCCAAATCGATTCAAGCCGGGCAGCATCCCAGCGTCAGACGACGACCGAGGGCCGGGCACAGGCTGGGTTCGCTCGCTCGACGACGTCGCGTACGAGTCGAGTCGCGTGGCCGGTTTCGAGCTCGCTCGTCTCGCGTCAGCCGATCGCGGGTGCTCGAGCATCATCGTGAACGCGGCACGCGTGTCGCCCGAGTCCACTGGGACGTCTTGGCACATCCATTCGTTCGATCAGCTGTATTGGGTGCTGGATGGCACCTTGCACGTCGAGGTGGCCGATCATGTGCGTGACCTTGAGCCCGGCCACCTCGTCGTCATCCCTGCGGGTGTGCCGCATCGCAACTCGAACCCGGGTCCGCTCGTCGAGCGCCACCTCGTGTTCCTCGTGCCCGCGCCGAACGAGCGGCAATACGACACCGCGGTGAGGTGGGAGGTCGGCGAGCCGATCGCGTGAATCTCAGCGAGGCACGTGGCGCCCGCCAACGTGGGCGTAGCGCTCGTGGTGCTCCTTGAGCAGGTCTCGTCCGTAGTCGCCGCCGTTCGGCGTGCGCACGAGCATGTGGATGTGGTGGCGAGACGCATCGGTGTTGTCGAACACGACACCCTCGTGATGGTCGAACTCGATGAGGGTCACAGGGCTGTGCACGCGGTAGTAGAACGGGTCGGCGTCGCTCCAGCCGCCGTACCACGAGAACCACGTCTCGTCGAGGTGCGACTCGATCTCGGCCATCGTCACCGCGGCGTGATCGTCCGCCTTCCATCCGGTGTAAGCGCGCGCGACATCGAGCAGCAGCCGCCGCTGCGGGTCGGACAGATCAGTGGCCGCCACGCCCTGATAGGGCACGACGTTGTTGTCCTGGCCCATGCCTCCGACCTGGCGGCCATCGAAGGGGTTGTGCAGGTCGGGGTCGAGGAGGTCCGCTTTCATGATCGACGGGTGAACGACCGCCTTGGCGCGCTGCGTGTCGTCGAGCGAGCGCATCAACACCAGCCCCGCTTCTTCCTCGATGTCGAACCACGATCGATCGCCGATCGATCGAGGCTCCGAGCCCATGAACGTCGGCGTCGTGGAGATCCGTTCGTCGAACACGACGGTGCTGATGACGAGGTGGTGGCCGTCGATCTGCCAGCCCCAGGGCTCGTCGCCGCCGGGGGTGCCGTAGATCGACACGAAGTACAGCCACTGCCCGTACGAGTCGTGATCGTCCTTCAGCGTGGCAACGAGCTCGTTGAGCTCCATGATCCCTTGCGCGTAGTCATAGCCTCGTGCCGACAGCGTGGCGCGCAGGATGCCGAGAGCCAGGTCGCGCTGCGCTTGCGTCAGCTGATCGAGCATCACTCCATGACGCCAGAACGCCACGTGCACGTTCGTCCACTCACGCCACTGCGGGGCGTCGATTGGCAGGCACGCCTGCGCCTGCTGTGCGGCGGAGAGCGACTGCACGAACGCGAGCGCCGCCTCAGCGATCGGCGCCGTGGAGACCTTCGGCGCGCTCTCCAGTGAGCGCAGACCGGTTCTCAGCACACCGTCAGTCGAGATGCCGACGAACGGCGTATGCATGCCGTCGACGCGCGGAAGGATGAGTGGAGCGAAGCCGCCCTCGACGGGCTGGTTGACCTTTCCGGACATCGGCGGCAACCCGCGGAACCCGAATGAGCGCCAACCGTCGTGGTCGTGTGCCATCAGCGTCCCCCTTCGTTCGAGCTCGGGGTGACCGTAACACCTTCGCTTGACGGCCGACATCGGGACTGTCTAACTTCCGCCCATGGACCTCGGCATCGCCGGGCGTTGGGGCATCGTGTGCGCGTCCAGCCAGGGCTTGGGCCTGGCGTGCGCCGAAGCGCTCGCCGAAGAAGGCGTCAACCTCGTCGTCAACGGACGCGACGAGGAGAAGCTCGAGAAGGCGGCGGCCGCCATCCGGGCACTGCCGGGCATCGAGCGCGAGGTCATCGCCGTCGCTGCGGACATCACGACCGATTCTGGCCGTGACGTACTCCTCGCGGCATGCCCCGAGCCCGACATCCTCGTCACGAACAACCGAGGGCCGAAGCCCGGCGTCCTCGCCGATCAGACGATCGAGAGCTTCGAGGAAGCGCTGACGCTGCACTTCCGCACGCCGCTCGCGCTGTTGATGGCAGTGTTGCCCGGGATGAAGGAACGGGGCTGGGGTCGCATCGTGTGCATCACCTCGGCGATGGTCACCGCACCCGAGGAGGTGCAGATAGCGAGCGCCAGCGCACGAGCGGCGCAGACCGCGATGATGAAGGCAGCATCCTTCGACGCGGCGGCTCACGGCGTCACGATCAACTTCTTGCAGCCGCGCGGCATCGAGTCGCAACGCCAGCGCGATGTCGTGCAGCACGAGGCCGAGGTGCGCGGCGTCTCGTTCGACGAGGCGTGGGCGCGGCAGGTGTCATCCGTCGCTGCGAAGCGGTTTGGCACACCCACTGAGTTCGGCAAGACATGCGCGTTCGTGTGCAGCGATCACGCCGGCTACATGTCCGGCACCAACCTGCACCTCGAAGGCGGCACCTACACGGGGATCACATGACATGACGACCATCCAGCTGCGCAGGTACACGATCGAGGAAGGTCGCATCGATGACTTCGTCGCGTGGTGGCGCTCGATCATCGAGCCGAGGGCGAAGTACGGGTTCCGGGTGGTTTTCGCCTACGCCGACGACGACCACTCCGAGTTCGTCTGGGCGGTCGCGCACGACGGCGACTTCGACGCCGCCGAGAAGGAGTACATGGCGTCGCCGGAGCGTACCGAGGCGTTCTCCACGAACCCGAACCTGGTGAGGGGCGACGTCGTTGCGAAGGTGCGCGTGGTCGATCTCTGACGATCAGGTCGAAGCAATCTCCTGCAGGGCAGGCATCACGTGCTCGTGGAAGAGCTTCATCGAGTGGTGCACGACGTCGGTGCGCATGCCGGCGTGGCGGAACCCGCAGGCGATCTCGGTGAGGCGGCCGAGCTGGCCGGAGGCGAAGGGCGCGAGCGCCTTGATCACGTCGTCGGGAGTGCCGACTGCCGCCGACCAGAACCCGGCGTTGCCGCCGCGGATCATCTCCTGCGTGATCGGGTCGTTGCCCTGAGGCTGGCCATCGAGGCCGAGCCGAAGGTTGTAGAAGTTCACGAAGTACTCAACGCCCGCGCCTGCCTCCTCCCACGCCTTGTCGGTCGAGTCGGAGACGTGGATGACTTGCATCGACGCGATCTTGTAGTCGGCCGGGTTCCGACCCGCGGCAGTGAGGGCAGCGTCGTAGCCGAAGTTGCCGGGACCGATGAAGTTGAAGCCCCGCTCGGCCGAGCGTGCCGCGTTCTTTGGGCCCATCGAGCTCGACCAGACCGGCACGGGGTCTTGCACCGGCTTCGTCGTGAACGTCATGTTCGGGATGTCGTAGTACTTGCCCTTGTGCGAGAACTCGTCCTTCGAGGCGAATGCCTCGAGGATCCAGTCGATCGACTCGTACATACGACCGTTCATCGTCTTCGGGTCGATGCCGAACGTGCGGAACTCCTCGAACTGCGAGCCGGGGCCGACCCCGAAGTCGAATCGACCGCCCGAGAGGATGTCGCAGATCGCCACGTCCTCGGCCATGCGGATCGGATCGTGGAAGGGGAGCAGTGCGACCGCTGTGCCGACGCGCAGCCGCTCGGTGCGAGCGGCGACCGCCGTGCACACCTGGATCGGCGACCCCGTCCACTGGCACTCGCGGAAGTGGTGCTCGCCGTACCACGAGCGGACGAAGCCCATCTCCTCGGCGAGGAGGGCGTCGCTGATGTAGTCCGCGTAGACGTCCTTCTCGGCGTAGGCCGACTGCGGGTGGTTGCGAACTGCGTTGAGCAGTGAGAATTCCATGGAAGACCCCCCAGATCGTCGCCAATACCCTACACATCTGTTGACGCTCGGCACGACTGATCGCTAGTTTGGCGGCCGAGATCGCGGTCGCTACGGTTGGGCATCGCGACCGCGGGGGAGGAAGACGCCGTGACCGACGTCGCCGAGACGTCCAGCGCCACCTCGCCGCGAAGCCCGAGACGTCGCCGGGCGTGCTGTCGGGGCCCGCCTCGAGCAGTTCGAGGCCGAGATCACCAAGCTCAAGGTGAAAGGTGGCCGCGCTGACCGAGAGCGCATCCTCGTGGTCCTCGGCGTGCTTGCCACGATCGTGGGCTTCATCGTCACGACGATAGGGGTCACAGGAGTGCGCAACGCCAGCGACCCGCTGTCGCAGGGCGACTCGATGAGCCTCACGATCCTCGGCGTCGGCATCGCGATCGTGGGAGCCGTCGTCTGGGCGCGCTGCTCGCTTTCGCGGTACCTGCGGTACTGGCTGGTGCGAGACCTGTACGAGCAGCGGGCGTCGACCGATCGCATCGTCGAGGCCATCGAGCGGCAAGCGAGGTGAACCACCGCGACGCGGCAATCCCGCTCGGCGCGGCGTGGTCGTCGCCGTTCGTGCGTTGGCAGGGCTCGCTCGCCGACATCAACAGCATCGAATTGGCGGCTCAGGTCGCCCGTGACGCGCTGGAACGCGCGGGTATCGACGTGGGCCGGCTCGACTCGATCGTGGTCGGCATCACCGTCCCGCAGAAGGAGTCGTTCTTCGGCGGGCCGACGCTCGCCGCGAAGATCGGTGCCCCCAACATCTCGGGCCCGATGATCTCGCAAGCGTGCGCGACCTCAGCGAAGTGCGTGGAGATCGGTGCGGCCGGGGCCGATGCCGGCGACGTGATCGTCGTCGTCACGACTGACCGCACGAGCAACGGGCCACTTCTCACCTATCCCTCGAGCTCGGGGCCGGGTGGATCGCCCACCATCGAGCACTGGATCCTCGACAACTTCAAGAAGGACCCTTGGGCCGGCCAAGCGATGGTCGACACGGCTGAGGCCGTCGCGGCCGAGGCTGGCATCGAGCGCGCCGAGCTCGACGACCTCACGTTGCTGCGCTACGCGCAGTACGAGTCTGCGCTCGCCGACGATCGAGCGTTCCAGCGCACGTGGATGGTGCCGGTCACCGTGCCGCGAACGGGGGCGTGATCCGCTCGTGATCGACACCGACGAGGGCATCTACGCGACGACTGCCGAGGGCCTCGCCAAGCTGGCTCCACAGTCGCCGGATGGGGTGGTCACCTTCGGCACCCAGACGCATCCCGCGGACGGCACAGCGGGGATGGTCATCGCTCCGACCGAGGTTGCGCGCGAAGCTCAGCGCCGGCCGCGGTGTCCGCGGATCCTCGGCAGCGGCTTCGCGCGCGTCGAGAAGGCCCGCATGCCCAAGGCGCCGGTGCCGGCCGCGCTCGCTGCCCTCGCCGATGCGGGGGTCACCATCGATCAGGTCGACGCGGTGAAGTCGCACAACCCATTCGCCGTGAACGACGTCTTCTTCGCACGCCAGACCGGCTTCCCCGTCGAGCGCACCAACGTGTTCGGGTGCAGCTTGATCTATGGCCACCCGCAGGCCCCGACCGGCGCCCGAGCCATCGTCGAGCTGATCGCCGAGCTCGAGGCTCGGGGCGGTGGCATTGGCCTGTTCACCGGTTGCGCGGCCGGCGACACCGGGGGCGCCGTCGTCCTACGCGTCGACAGCTGAGTGGAGCGTTGAGCGCGCACGTGGCGACTGAGGTCGATCCGTATTCGGACGAGTTCGTCGCAGAGCCGTGGGACGACCTCGCACGGATCCGCGACGCAGGCCCCGCGGTGTGGCTCCGCCGCTACGGCGTGTGGGCTATTGCACGTCACGACGATGTGATGGCGGCGCTGCGCGACCACGAGTCCTACTCGTCGAGCCACGGCGTCGGGCTCGCCGATCTGGCCGTGGGTGAGCCGTGGCGCCGGCCGAGCATCCTGGTCGAGGCCGATCCGCCCGAGCACACGCGCAACCGCAAGGTCGTCGCGGGCACGATGACACCCAAGGCGCTGCGTTCGCTCGAGGAAGTCTTCGCGGTCGCGGCCGCTCGCATCGTGGACGAGCTGCTCGAGCGTCGCAGCTTCGACGGGGTCCATGATCTCGCCGAGCCATTCCCGACCGAGGTGTTCCCTCGCGTGTTCGGCATCGAGGTCACCGACGACACACGTCGCCGGCTGCTCGACTACGGCTCGCTCGTCTTCAACGGCAACGGCGTGGAGAACGAACGGTTCCGCGTCGCCATCGCCAATGCCGCCGAGACGATCACGTGGGTGACCGCGACGTGCGCGCGTGACGCGCTCCGGTCCGACGGCATCGGCGCAGCGATCCACGACGCTGCCGACGCGGCGGGCCTGACCCCCGACGATGGCGCGATGTTGGTCCGGTCCTTCCTCTCGGCCGGCGTCGACACGACCGTCAGCGGCATTGCCTTCGCGCTCCGAAACCTGGCCGCCAACCCAGATCAGTGGCAGCTGCTGCGTCACGATCCGTCGCTGACGCGCAACGCCTTCGAGGAGACGATTCGACGCGAGTCCCCCGTGATCGGCTTCTTCCGGATGACGACCCGGCCGGTGATGGTCGGCGACGTCGAGATCCCGGCGGGCCACAAGGTGCTGCTGTTCTATGCCGGCGCCAATCGTGATCCGAAGCGGTGGGCCGATCCCGATCGCTTCGACATCCGGCGCAAGGTGTCCGGGCACTTGGGATACGGCATCGGCATCCACGCCTGCGTCGGCATGGTGATCGCTCGAATGGAAGGCGAGGCGGTGCTCGGCGCGCTGCGCGAACGAGTGCGGCACCTCGAGATCACCGCACCTCCGGTACCTCGTCTGAACAACTCGCTGCGCGGGCTCGAGTCGCTGCCGCTCGCCATCGAGCCGGCGTAGCCGGCGTCAGCCCGCGCTGACGTCCGCGCTCGCGAGGACGGGAACGATCGTCGAGAACAGCTTGTAGTGGACGTCGAGCTCGTCCTCGGTCATCGACTGCGCGTGGTACTGGAGGATGTTTCCGGCGCCGACGAAGCGCAGCTGGTCGATGATCTTCTCGGTGACGGTGGACGGCGAGCCGTAGAGGTACTCGCTCGCGGCATCGATGTTCAGTCCGCCGCCACCGCCCGGCACCGCTGACCCTCCGGTCCCGGCTTGCGATCCGCCGCCCGGGACCGCCGCGGCATCCATGACACCGGACGACTGCTGGCTCGATGCCATCTGCTCTGTGGCGGTCGTTCGCTGGACGCGGGCGAAGACTTCGGCGAACACCGCCTCGATCCGCTTCTGGTCATGGGCGAGCAGCTCGGCGTGCAGCTCTTCGGCTTGCGCGTCGGACTCGCAGATGAGCACCTGGCGGCGGACGCCGATGTCGTCTGGCGAGCAGTCACGGCTGGCGTCCGCGCACGCGGCTCGATACGCGTCGAACGCGACCTTCGCGGTGCTCGAGGGCTGGTAGCCCGTGCACACCTTGTAGTCACGTCGGGCGGCACCGGCGGCGGTCTCGGGGCTGTAGATCGTCATCCAATGACGGCGACGCGGTTCGGTTCGCGGGCGCGGCATCGACGGGATGTCCTCGAAGTCGTAGTGCTCACCGTGAAACGAGACGTGCTTGTTCGCGGTCGCGAGCCCGAGAAAGTCGAGGATCTCGGCGTAGCGGGGCCGGATCTCTTGCGGGGGCATGCCGACGAAGAGGAACTCCGGAGGGATGCCGCTCGCGGCGCCGATCTCGAGTCGGCCGTCGGTGAGGTAGTCGAGCGTGGCGAGCTCCTCGGCGAGGCGCCAGGGCTGGTGGAAGGGAAGCACGTTGCCCATGACGCCGAGGCGGAAGCGCGTCGTCATCTTGGCGAGCGCGGCGATCAGCAGGTTGGGCACGGGGCTCAGGGAGTTCAAGAAGTGGTGCTCGCTGAAGAACACGCCCTCGAAGCCGTAGCCCTCGAGCTCGACGAGGCGGCGAAGGTTGCGGTCGAAGGTCTGTTGCACGAGCTGCTGGTCCTCGTAGTCGGGGACGCCGCGCCCGGGGATCACGTGGAACTCGAACGTCCACGTTTTGATGCCGTGAGTCATGGTCCCAATTTAGACACCTGTGGTGGCGACTGCCCAGAGACATGTCGTGTGTCAGGTGGTACGGTCGGCGCGCTGCCCGAGACGCAATGCCAAGACCCTTGGGGGGTTTCCATGACCGAGCAGATGCTGTCCGTCCCGACACCCGACGGAGCCATGGGCGCCTATGTTCGCCGTCCCGATGGCGACGGTCCCTTCCCCGTCATCGTCTACTTCCACCACGGCCCCGGCCTCGACGAGGGTTCCAAGGAGTCGATGCAGCTGCTCGCGGACGCGGGCTACTACGTCGTGGCGCCCGACCGCTATCACCGCGCCGGCTCGTGGCTCGCATTCGACCCCAAGGTGATGCGTTCCGGCACGCCTGAGGGAGACGCAGCTCAGAGACAAGATGATGGGCGTCCTCATGGGCACGACCGACGACATGGTCGAGAGCGATCTGACGTCGTTGCTCGCGTCGCTCGAGAAGGAGCCTGCCGCACGGAAGGCGCCAATGGGCGTGCATCGGCTTCTGCATCGGGGCGAGGTCGGTGCTGCGCACGCTCGAGCACCACCCCGACACCTTCGCCGCAGGTGTCGCCCTGCATCCCTCGTTCTGCGTGACGGCCGATGCCGACTCGCCGCACCTCGTCGTCGACGGGTACGAAGGGATGCTGTATGTCGCCTATGGCTCGGCAGATCAGATGCAGCCGGCGTCGCAGGGAAAGCCGCTCATCGACGCGACCAATGCTCTGAGCGGGGGACGCGGCCTCGCTGAAGTGCACGAGGGTGCCGACCACGGGTTCGCGGTCCCCGGCGGCGCGTATCAGAGCGCCGCTGCCGACCGCTCCTACGAGAAGGCGCTCGAGATCTTCGGGAAGGCACTCGGCTGATGGAAGTCGGGATGGCGCTGGCCATCAAGACGCTGGCTGACGACTTCCAGCCGCTGACCGACGTCTACAAGTCGTTCGTCGACGAGGCCGTGATGGCCGAGGACCTCGGGTTCGACTTCGTCTCGACGAGCGAGCACCACTTCGAGGACGACGCCTGGTCGCCGTCGCAGCTGCCGATCCTGGCGAACATCGCGGGGCGCACCTCGCACATCCGGCTCCACACGAATGTGTTCCTGCTGCCCCTTCACCAGCCGCTGCGGGTCGCGGAGGACGCGGCGACCGTCGACATCTTGTCCAACGGCCGTCTCGACCTCGTGTGCGGCACAGGCTCGGTCGAGGAGGAGTTCGTCGCGTTCGGCGTCGACCCGAAGACGCGGTGGAGTCGCTTCTGGGAGGAGATGGAGATCCTGCGGCTCGCGTTCGCGGGCGAGCCGTTCACGTTCGAGGGCAAGCACTTCTCGATCCCCCGTCCGATCCGCCAGACCACGAAGGCGGTGCAGGATCCGTTCCCGCTCTGGGTTGGAGGTCTCGGTTCCAAGCTCCAGTACAACGCGGGGCTGCGGGGCTTCCACTCCCAAGGCGGTCCGGTCTTCCGTCCCGAGTACCTCGACGGGTTGAAGGAAGCCGGCATCGATCCGATGACCCGCAACCTCTCGATGTTCGTGTCCGGCCACCTCGCGGAGACGAAGGCCAAGGCGTGGGACGAGTGCAAGGTCGGTTGGTGGAACTGGCAGAACGAGTACCGCAAACGCACGTGGATCGCGATGCTCGACAGCCCGATGAAGGCGGTGCCTCCGCTCGCGCCGCTCGACCAGCTCGCCGATCCCCCCGAGGGCTTCATGGCGCCGCTGCTCGGCACGCCCGACGACATCCTCGGTGCGCTCGTGCCCATGCTCGACGGCGCGCAGGCGACGCACTTCGGGTTCGCGTTCAGGGCCAGCGGTGGGGGCATGCCGAACGAGGTCATCCGCCCCGGCATCGAGCTGTTCGCGAAGGAAGTGCTGCCTGTGCTCAAGACCCTCGGGCGTGAGCCCGTGACCTCGAAGGCGGTGGGTTGACCCATGAAGCTCGCAACCATCCGTGAGGGCGGGTCGACGAAGGCCGTGCGCATCGACCGCGACCAAGCGGTGGACCTCGGCCTGCCCGATGTCGGAGCCGTGCTGGCACGCGACGACTGGCAGTCTTGGGCGGGAGCCGCCGACGGTTCGCGCCGTGCTCTGTTGACGGCCTCGACTACGCGCCGCTCATCCTTCGGCCCGACAAGGTCTTGTGCGTCGGGCTCAACTACCGATCGCACATCCTCGAGACCGGCAACCAGGTGCCCACCCACCCGACGCTGTTCTCGAAGTTCACCTCAGCGCTCATCGGGGCGAACGACGACGTGGTGATGCCGCCCGAGTCAGAGAAGGTCGACTGGGAGGCCGAGCTCACCGTCGTCATCGGGAAGGCGGGGTCGTCGCATCTCGCAGGACAGCGCGCGCCGACTACATCGCCGGCTACACGATCATGAACGACGTGTCGGTCCGCGACTTCCAGATGCGGACGTCGCAGTGGCTGCAGGGCAAGTCGTGGGAGAAGTCGACGCCGCTCGGTCCGTGGCTCGTCACCAGTGACGAGTCGCCGGGGCCGAGCCGCGAGATCTCGTGCGAGGTGAACGGAGAGCAGAAGCAGAAGGCCGACACCACGGACCTCGTCTTCGATCCCGCGGCGCTCGTCGCGTACGCGTCGATCATCCACACACTCGAGCCCGGCGACGTGATCGCGACGGGCACCCCGGGAGGCGTGGGCATGCCCTCGGGCACGTTCCTCGACGACGGCGCGGTCATGGTCACGCGCATCGCGGGGTTGGGGGAGTGCCGGAACGTGTGCCGGCGCGAAGCGGTCTGAGTCAGACCAGCGGGCTGCCCGGGTCCAGCCCGAGCCGGGTGCGGCCGTAGATCTGCGCGTTCTGGTCGAAGTCGACCATCGCGTGATGACAGGCCGTGTTGACGTCGCGGTAACGGGCTTGCAGGAGGCTCTCGTCGTAGGCGCCATGCGCGCCGGCGCTGGCGAAGATGCGGTCGGTCGCCCGGCGGCTCAGCTCGACCGTGTACGCCGCATGCCACTTCAGCTCGGCGCGCTCATTGATCGTGAGCCGCTCGCCGGTGGCGGCGACTTGGTCGCAGCGGTCAGCGGCCGCCCGCAGAAGTGTCTTGGCCACCTGCACCTCGGTCGCGGACTCGGCGATCCGCATCTGCATCCCGGCGTTCTCCGCCTTCGATGCTCCGGTGTACGCCTCCCGTCGACCGCTCGTGCGCTCGACGTGAAGCTCGACAGCGCCCTCAGCGATGCCGACGACCGTGGCCGCGAGCTGCACGGACAGCCCGACGAGGACGGCGAGTCGGTAGATGTGCGAGGCCTGCTCCTCGCCGTGGGGGCTCATCCCGTCGAACAGGAGCCGAGTGGGGATCGAGCGGTGAGCGGGGACGAAGACATCGTCGGCGACGATGTCCTTGGAACCCGTGCCGCGAAGTCCGAGCGTGAACCACGTGTCGTCCACGATGAGGTCGCGCTTCGGGACCACGAGATGGAGCGCTCGAGACGGGCTCTCCGGTACCTCGTCGGCGACGGCGCCGATGAGCACCCAGCCGCCGTGGTCGACGCCGCTCGCGTATTGCCAACGGCCGCTGAGCCGCCAGCCCCCATCGACCCTTGTGGCGCGGCCCTGCGACGCCAGGGTGCCAGGCACCCGTGCATCGGGCCCGTCCGCGAACACCTCTTCCTGGCACTCTGCAGGAAAGCTGCCGATCATCCAGGCGTGCGCGTTCGACACCATGTTCACCCATCCCGCCGCGCAGTTCGCCGTCCGCGACGACGAACGACGTCTCGACCTGGGCTCGGATGCCGGCCTCTGACCGCCGCGTGTCAGTGGCGTCTGGATGCGCCACAGGCCGGCGTCGCGGCAGATGCTCGACCGAGCGCTCGAGAGCGTGCGGTCGCGTTCGGATCCGAGGCCTCGAGACGAAGGTGCCGCGCGATGGCTCGCTGCCGCTACGAGCTCGTTTGGGACCGACGGGACTTCAGTCATCTGCGAACGTTCTACACAAGTTCTGACGACCGTGCGAGAAATCGCTATTGTTTGTCGGTGATCTTCGCGAGCCCGCTTGCTCCTGTGCCGCTTCCCGAAGAGGCGCTGACGCCCTACACGCTGGAGCGTGCAGCCGAGCTCGGCGACAAGCCTGCGCTCGTCGATGCCGTGACCGGCAGGATCCTCACCTACGCGGAGCTCGACGACGCGATCCGCACGCAGGCAGGAGGATGGATCGAGCGGGGCTTGGTCAAGGGTGACGTCGTGGCGGTGATGGCTCCGAACTGCCCCGAGTACGCGACGGTGTTCCACGCAGTCGCGGTGGCGGGTGGCGTGGTCACGACGATCAACCCCGCGTACACCGCCCGAGAGCTCGTCCATCAGCTGAACGACGCGGGCGCGACTCGACCCGTGACCGTGCCCGGGCTCGAGGAGACCATTGCCGCCGCGACCCCCGAGTCGCCGGTGCGCGAGACCTTCGTGATCGGCACGTCGTCCGTGCATCCGTCGCTTTCGACGGTGACGGGCGCGCGGCTCGAGCAGCAGGTGCCGGTCGACACGGACGACGTGGTGGCGCTGCCCTACTCCTCGGGCACGACGGGCCTGTCGAAGGGCGTCATGCTCACGCACCGGAACCTCACGGCGAACATGGCCGAGATGCAGGCCGTGGTGCCGATCCACGCCGACGACGCCTACGTGGCGTTCCTGCCCTTCTTCCACATCTATGGCATGCAGATCCTGATGAACATGGGTCTCAGGGCCGGCGCCACGATCTTCACGATGCCCCGGTTCGACCTCCAGCGGTTCCTCGAGCTCCACCAGGAACATGGCCTCACTCGAGCGTTCGTCGCCCCGCCGACGATGGTGCTGCTCGCCAAAGATCCGTCCGTCGACGACTACGACCTCTCCGCGCTTCGACTGATCTTCTCGGGGGCCGTGCCGCTGTCGGCAGAGCTCGCCGACGAGTGCGAAGCGACTCGGCTGCGAGATCGCGGCAGGGCTATGGCATGACCGAGATGTCCCCCGCGAGCCATGCGACGCCCGCCGGCGGCTACAAGCCCGGCTCGGTCGGCATCACGATCTCGAACACCGAGACGCGGATCGTCGATCCGGCAACGGGTGAATCGCTCGGCGTG
>CAVSDE010000004.1:0-48209 GCA_963726695.1 uncultured Acidimicrobiales bacterium | reverse complement strand
GTCGACGCCGGACATCCGGGTCTGCGCGGTGAATGGGATCAGGCGGGCGTCTGCTCGGCTCGTCCGTCGTGCAGCCGAGTTCATGGGCGAGGTCGACGATCGAGCGACCTTCGGGTGTCTCGTCGGCGAGCGACGAGAGCAGCGCTGCCTCGACGAGGTCGACATCCTCCACACCTGACAGCGGGTGGAAGGCGGCCGCCCGGCGATTGCCGTACGTGATCGTCCCGGTCTTGTCGAGCAGCAGTGTCGACACGTCGCCCGCAGCTTCGACGGCTCGGCCTGAAAGCGCGAGCACATTGCGCTGCACGAGCCGGTCCATCCCTGCGATGCCGATCGCCGAGAGGAGGGCGCCGATCGTCGTCGGGATGAGGCACACGAGCAGCGCGATCAGCACCACGATCTTCTGCTCGGCACCGGAGTAGATCGCGAAGGGCTGCAGCGTCACGAGCGAGAATCAGGAAGATGATCGTCAGCGCGGCGAGGAGGATGTTCAGGGCGATCTCGTTCGGCGTCTTCTGCCCGGTCGGCACCTTCGACGAGCGCGATCATCCGGTCGAGGAAGGTCTCCCCCGGCTTCGATGTGATCCGGATGACGAGGTGGTCGGAGAGCACCCTCGTGCCGCCCGCGTACCGTGACCGATCGCCTCCCGACCGGGATGACCGGTGCCGACTCGCCGGTGATCGCGGACTCGTCCACGACGCGATTCCATCGATGATCTCGCCGTCTCCCGGAATGACCTCGCCGGCATCGACCAGCACGATGTCACCAACCGTGAGCGCCGATGACGATCGCTGTTCGAGGCTGCCATCCTCACGACGAACGGTCGCCACGGTGTCCGCCCGAGCGGCCCTCAACGTCGCGGCCTGCGCCTTGCCGCGGCCTTCGGCGATCGCCTCGGCGAAGTTCGCGAAGATCACGGTGAACCACAGCCAGATCGCGACCAGCCCGGTGAAGACGTTCTCGGCGTTCGTCGACGACGAGAGTCGCGGAAGAAGATGAGCGTGCACAGCACGCTGCCGATCTCCACGACGAACATCACGGGGTTGTGCGCCATCGCACACGGATCGAGCTTGCGGAAGCTGTCTTTGATCGCAGGCCCGACCAGCTCGCGCTCGAAGACAGCGCACGGTCGCGGCTGACCACGCTTGGGGCGACGGGGCCGGGACGCGATGTCTTGCGGCAGCCCGGTGCCGGGCACGTTGACAGGCACGGTGGCGTTCACGAGTGGATCCCCAGCTGCTCGACGATCGGCCCGAGGGCCAGGACGGGGAAGTACGTCAGCCCGACGACGATCAGGACGACTCCGACGAGCAGGCCGCCGAACAACGGTGTACCCGTGGGGAACGTGCCTGCGGTCGCCGGTGTCTGCTGCTTGCGAGCCAGCGCGCCCGCGATCGCGAGCGCCGGCACGATCAGCAAGAAGCGCCCGACGAGCATCGCGAGCCCTTGCGTCGTGTTGTACCAGTCCGTGTTGGTGGTCAGACCAGCGAACGCAGAGCCGTTGTTGTTCGCGGCCGAGGTGAACGCATAGGTGATCTCGGTGAGCCCATGCGGACCGGGGTTGAGGATCGAAGCCTTCGCACTGTCGAGGAGCACCGATGCCCCGCTGAACGCGAGCACGGCGAGCGGTACCGCGAGGAGGTAGAGCACAACGAGCTTCATCTCGGCGGCCTGGATCTTCTTGCCGAGGTACTCGGGAGTGCGGCCCACCATCAGGCCGGCGATGAACACCGACAGGAGGGCGAAGATGAGCATGCCGTACAGGCCCGCTCCGACCCCTCCGGGACTGACCTCACCGAGCATCATGTTCGCGAGAGGCGCGGCACCTCCGCCCGGAGTGAAGCTGTCGTGGAACGAGTTCACCGAGCCCGTCGACGTGCCGGTCGTCGAAGCCGCGTAGAGGCCCGACGCCGCGGGACCGAACCGGACTTCCTTGCCCTCGAGGTTGCCACCCGCCTGCTGCGAGGTCGACGTCTGGGTGACGCCTGACGCGGCGAGCAGAGGGTTCCCCTTCACCTCATAGGTCGTCGCGACTGCGACCGCACCTCCCCACAGCACGATCATGGCGGCGAAGACCACCCACCCTTGGCGTTGGTCACCCGACATGCGTCCGAACGCGTAGGTGAGCGAGAACGGGATCGACAGCAGGAGCAGCATCTCGACCCAGTCCGTCAGCGGGTTCGGGTTCTCGAACGGATGGGAGGCGTTCGCGTTGTAGAACCCGCCGCCGTTCGTGCCCAGCTCCTTGATCGCCTCCTGGCTGGCGACAGGCCCGCCTGTGATGGTCTGCGACCCACCTTCGACGGTCGCAACGGCGCGGTCGCCGTGGAAGTTCTGCACCATGCCCTGCGACACGAAGAAGAGCCCGAACACGATCGAGAGCGGCAGCAGCACTCGAAGGATCGAGCGGGTCATGTCGACCCAGAAGTTGCCGATGCGTTCGCGCTCCGCCGGCGGATCAAGCCACGGATCAGCGCCACTGCGACAGCCAGGCCGACCGCCGCGGACACGAAGTTCTGGACGGCGAGTCCGGCCATCTGCGTGAGGAACGACATCGTCGACTCACCGGAGTAGCTCTGCCAGTTCGTGTTCGTGACGAAGCTCACCGCCGTGTTGAAGCTGAGCGCGGGGTCCACTCCTCCGAAGCCGTTGGGGTTGCCCGGCAGGACGCCCTGAAAGCGCAGCAGCGCGTAGAGCAGCAGCACAGAGACCGCACTGAACGCGAGCAGGCTGAGCGCGTACACGCTCCACCTCTGCTCCCGGTCCGGGTCGATCCCACACAGCCGGTAGATGACGCGCTCGATCGGGCCGAACACCTTGTCGCCCGGCGCGGCGCCGCCGCCGAACACCTTCGCGAGGTACGCACCGAGGAATCGGGTGACCACGATGATCGCGACGACGAGCGTCGCGATCTGCAGCCACTCCGCGGCGGTCACAGCTTCTCCGGCGAGATGAGGGCGTACACGAGGTAGGCGAGGATCGCGAGCGAGACGACGAGGCCGGCGACGTTGTCGAACGTCATGCGACCCTCTGATCCACTGGCTCCTCGACGGGCACATCGGCGGAGCGGACGACCCTGTCGCAGAGCTGCACGGCGCCGACCGCAATGGCGAAGAACAGCACGACGAGAGCGATGAACACGACGTCTTGCATCGAAGCTCCGATCAGGTGGTTGCGTGCTCGGCCGCGAGTGCAAGGCCGAGCGCTTGTGACATGGCGACCGCGACGTGCCGGCTCGCCTCGGTGGTGACACGGTCAGGGAGGGGGATCGCCGCGAGGTAACCGAACGTCTCGCTGCCCCACGTCACAGGCAGGCAAACGCCTTCGGCGGGGAGGCGGAAGTCGCCTGGCTGGTCGCCGAGGAGGGGGAGGCTCACCGGTTCAGCGGTGAACCAGCAGTCCTGGAGCTGCAGCAGCTTCGGGAGCTCGGCTCGGATCGACAGCACGACGTCCTCGACGCAGCCATCAGCCGCCACTTGCAGCACCCGAAGGAGTGCAGAGGGCTGCGGATCTCGCTGACGCTTCACATCTCGGATCTACCGCCGAACGAATGCGCTCGGTAGATCGCTTACGCGTTTCCTACGCGCCGCGCCTGCGAACTCACGCGCCCCTGACGGGTACGGTCGGGCGCTGACCCAAGGAGTGGTACATGGCGAAGAAGGCAGTCGACGACCGCACGGTGACGAAGGACGAGGTGAAGCAGGTCGAGCGAGCCAACAGCGTCGGGGAAGACAGCCCGTCGTGTTCGTCCACGGGCTGTGGTTGCTCCCGAGCAGCTGGGATCGCTGGGCGAAGATGTTCGAGACCGCGGGGTACTGCGCCGTGCGGCCGGGATGGCCGGACGATCCCGACACGGTCGCCCGAGGCGAAGGAGCATCCCGAGGTGTTCGCCCGGAAGTCCGTCGGGCAGATCGCCGATCACTTCGAAGCGGTGATCCGCAAGATCGACCGCAAGCCTGCCGTGATCGGGCACAGCTTCGGCGGGCTGCTCACCCAGATCCTCGCCGGTCGCGGCTGCTCCGCCGTGTCGGTCGCGATCGACCCCGCGCCGTTCCGGGGCGTGCTCCCGTTGCCCGTCTCCGCATTGCGCTCCGCGTCGCCGGTCCTCAAGAACCCGCTGAATCGCCACCGCGCGGTGCCGCTCACCTTCGAGCAGTTCCACTACGGGTTCGGCAACGCGATCGACGAGGACGAGGCCCGTGCGCTCTACGAGAAGTTCGCGGTGCCGGGGTCGGGCGAGCCGATCTTCCAGGCCGCCGCCGCGAACCTCAACCCGTGGACGGAAGCGAAGGTCGACGTCAAGAACCCCGAGCGCGGCCCGCTGCTGATCATCTCGGGCGAGCTCGACCACACGGTGCCGCCCGCGATCGCGCAATGCGTCCTACAAGCGTGAGACGAAGAACCCGGGAGTCACCGAGATCGTCGAGATGAAGGGCCGCGGCCACTCGCTCGTCATCGACAACGGATGGAAAGAGGTGGCCGAGACCGCGCTCGCGTTCGTCAAGCGCTTCTCCTGAGCGACCTTCACGCGGCGACGCGACCGGCGACCTCCAGGAACGGCGCGCCGATCGGGTCGCCGAGGCTCAAGAGGAACAACCCCGTCGACACGCGCTCGATGTGCGCCCACTCCCAGATGGCTTGCGCGTCGACCCCAGTGGTCTCGCACAGGCGCAAGCACCACGATCGCAGGGCCGCTCTCGCGTCTCGAGCGAGCAGCTCGTCGTTCCAGTGGCGAAGCGGGATCCCGAGGTCGTGCGCGGGCTCTGACCACATGCCGTCGGGGTCGATGAGCTTGAACCCGCCTGTCGGCGACTCGAGGACGTTCCACGGATGGGCGTCGCCGTGGATCGCGATTGCTGTGTGCTCGTCGAAGGCGGCGCACCGCCGGCGGGCGTACTCCTGGGCCAGCCGCACGGCGGGCTCGGGGCACGGCCGGTCGAGCTCTTCCCACCTCGTGCCCATCGAACGCTCCAACCACTCGGCCTGCTCCGCTCCGGTTCGCCAGATCGAGGGGTTGTCCGGCCGTTGCCAACCCTGGGCAACAGTCGCAGCGATGGCGTCGATCTGCGCTTCGATGGGCAGTCTGAGGTCGTTCATCGGTCGACCGAGGCGTTCGAGCAGCATCGCTCGACGGTCTTCGTCGAACTCGAACAGGTCCGCGTATCCGCGTCCCTGACCCTGCCGCACTGCCTGCAGCTCCTGAGCGAACCTGCCGTTGCCCTCGAGCCCGTCCGGCATCGCGAGCTTGAGCACCGCGGGCACGCCGTCGGCGGTAGTGGCGTTCACGACGTAGGCCGCGTCTTCCGGCGCGGAACGGCGCGCCGACCGTGATCCCCCACCGGTCCTCGAACATCGCGAGGGAGTCGCTGAGGCCGGAGATCCACCGCGCCCCCTCGACCCCGAGCGCGGCCGCCTTGCGACGGACGCTGTCGGAGACTTCCACCGCGCCCGCCATCGCGTGCAGTCTCGCGGAATGGATCATGAGCGTCATGCAGGAAAGCGCGTCATCGTCACCGGAGCTGCGTCGGGGATCGGCCACGCAACCGCACTGAGGTTCCTCGCCGAAGGAGCACAGGTCACCGCGTGCGACGTCAACGGGGACGGGCTCACTCAGCTGGCTCGAGACGCGGGAGCGGCGTCCGAGCGCCTCTCGAGCGTCGTCGCCGACATCACCCGTCAGCCCGACGTCGACGCGGTGTGCCGAGGAGATGCCGTCGACGTCCTCGCCAACGTCGCCGGCATGATGGACCACTTCGTGCCGGTCCACCGCGTGGACGACGAGCTGTGGGATCGCGTGCTCGCGTTGAACGTGACCGGTGCGATGCGCATGTGCCGCGCCGTGATGCCCGGGATGCTCGAGGCCGGCGCGGGAGCGATCGTCAACGTCGCGTCTCGCGCTGCGCTGCTCGGGGGTGCGGCGGGCGCTGCCTACGTCACGTCCAAGCATGCATTGCTCGGCCTCACGAGAAGCATCGCGGCGACCTACGCGCCGAACGGCATCCGTTGCAACGCGGTGTGCCCGGGTGCTGTCGCGACAGGCATCGGCACCACGGCAGCGCCCCACGACCCCGCTGACATCCAACGCTGGCTTCCTCTGCTCGGCACGGCGACCCGCATGGCTGAGCCCGACGAGATCGCGTCGGTCATCTCCTGGCTGGCGTCCGACGAGGCCGGCAACGTCAACGGGGGAACCCTCACTGCCGACGGCGGGTGGAGCGTGCTCTGACGCGCACGGCGGTGCAGATGCCGCCGCCCGCGGCTGTCCTCTCTATGCTCAACGCGACCAACTGCTGCGAAGACGGGGGACGACATGGCGTGGGACTTCTCGACCGAACCGGAGTTCCAGAAGAAGCTCGACTGGGTCGAGGAGTTCTGTCGTGAGGAGATCGAACCTCTCGACCTGGTGTTCCCCTACGCCGTGCGCTCGCCAGATCCGCGGGTGCGGGCGCTGGTCAAGCCCCTCCAAGACGAGATCAAGGCGCAGGGGCTGTGGGCGATCTTCCTCGACGAGGAGCTCGGCGGCCCCGGCTACGGGCAGCTGAAGCTCGGCCTGCTGAACGAGATCCTCGGCCGCTATGGGTCGGCGCCACAGATGTTCGGCGCGGCAGCACCCGACACCGGGAACATGGAGATCCTCGCCGCGTACGGCACCGAGGAGCAGAAGCAGCGCTGGCTCGTGCCGATGCTGAACCAGGAGCTTTGGTCGGCGTACTCGATGACCGAGCCTCAGGGCGGCTCAGACCCGAACCTGTTCAAGACGCACGCCGTCCGTGACGGAGACGAGTGGGTGATCAACGGCGAGAAGTGGTTCACGAGCGCGGGCCGCGTCGCCGACCTGCTGTTCGTGATGTGCACCAATGGGATGTTCATCGTGCCCCGCACGACACCCGGCGTCGAGATCCAGCCCGAGCCGCGCAATCACAGCCACATCATCTACAACGACGTGCATGTGCCCGCCGACCATCTGCTCGGTCCTGAAGACGGCGCCAAGGTGCTCGCACAGCGGCGGCTAGGCGGCGGTCGCATCCACCACGCGATGCGCACCATCGCGCAGTGCAAGCTCGCCTTCGACATGATGTGCGAGCGGGCCCTCAGCCGCGAGTCGCACGGCAAGATCATCGCTGACCACCAGATGGTGCAGGAGAAGATCGCTGACAGCTACGCGTCGATCCGCATGCTGCGCCTGTTCGTGCTCGAGACCGCGTGGAAGATCGACAACACGAGCACGCAGGAGACCCGCACCGACATCGCGGCCGTGAAGTACACGATGGCCAAGGTGCTCCGCGAGGTGTCGTTCAACGCGCTGCACATCATGGGCTCGCTCGGCACCACCAACCTCACGCCACTGCAGGCGATGTACGCGGGTGCGCCGACGATGGGCATCGCCGACGGCGTCGACGAGGTGCACAAGGCGACGGTCGCCCGCAACGTGCTCAAGTCGTATCGGCCGCACGAGGGCTACTGGCCAACCGAGTACTACCCGGCCAAGCGAGCCAAGGCCCGCGAGAAGTTCGAGCCGCTCTTCCAGGAGAAGCCCGAGATGCGTGAGCTCGCGGACCAGTACGCCAAGTACATGGCCGCCCGCGGCTGACCCGCCCCGCGGGTTTTCTTGGTGCTGCGCACCCCTATAGGGGCCAATTCACCAAGAGAATGGGCCGCATGACATTCGAGACGAGGTCGTTGCCGTCCACTCCTGATGCCGTCGCCCCCGATGGGGCCGACGTACGCGTCCTGCTCGACCTCGCCGGAGGCTCGTTCGCCCAATTCGAGCTGGCGGCGGGTGCCGTGTCCGCGGCCGTCCGTCACCGCACGGTCGAGGAGATCTGGTACGTCGTGTCGGGCTGGGGCGCGATGTGGAGGCGCGACGGGGACTACGAGGACGTCGTCGACCTCGATCCGGGCGTGTGCGTGACGATCCCTGTCGACATCGAGTTCCAGTGGCGTTGCGACGGCGACTCGCCGCTGTGCATCGTCGGGGTGACGATGCCGCCGTGGCCGGGGGACGGCGAGGCGGAGCACGTCGACGGCCCCTGGGCGCCGACAGTCGCGCCTGGTCCGGGCTTCGCCGATGCGTGACAGCATGGCGACATGAGCGAAGAAGGATTGGCAACCGGGGTGGCCGCCGAGTTCGTCGACGAGGTGCTCGGAGAGAGCCCGAGAAAGTGGGCGGTCGTCCTCGTCGCGCTCCTCGTGGGGATCATCGGCACGTTGTGGCTCGTGCGGCGCAGTCGCGGACGGGTCGTGGAGCCCGTCGAGGAGATCGTCGCTGAGGCCGCCGTGGCTTAGGAGCCTCACGCGAGTGAGGCGAGCTCCTCGAGGAAGAGCGCTTGAGCGAGAGTCTGCGGTCCGGCCATCGGGCGGCTCGCGGCGACGGTCGCCAGCGCCTCGTCGAGCGTGAGCCCTCGCCGCAGCAGCAGCGCGATTGCGATGGTGCCCGCGCGCCCGACACCTGCGCCGCAGTGGATCACCAAGCCTTCGTCCTCCTGCAGCCGCCGATCCAGCTCGTCGAGCAACGGCGTCACCTTCGCGATCGACGGCGCGTTCATGTCGGGGAGCGGGAACCAGATCGCGCGATCAGCCGCCGTGTGCAGCAGCCAGTCGACGTACTCGGGATAGCGATCTTCGAGCTCATCCCGCTCGTTGAGGCACACGACGGCCGCGGCCCCGGTGCGCTCGAGCGCGACCTCGGGATCGGGCCCGATGAAGTGCTTGCCGCAGAGCCACACCCGGCCGGGGCCGGGCACGGGCACCTCGTCGATCCCGCCGTTGCCGCGATCGCTCATCCCACGGGCTCACGCTTCGTCGGGCACCAGGTCGAGCAAGATCCAGTGCATCCCGTCGGCGAGACCGGCGAGCTCCCGGCCGCAGTTCCGCCATGCGCCGGGACCCGACGTCACATGTTGGGTGCCCGCGTGCACGTCGCGGACCATGCGCTCGATCGGTCCGCTGCGCAGCGCGGTGGTGCCGCCGGCGAGGTACACGAAGTTGGCGACGTCGAGCAGCGTCTTGGTGATGTGCCCGAGCGCGAGACGGATCAGCGTGTCCTGCCGCACCGAGATCGGTTCGCCGGCCTCGAACGTGGCCTCGACGTCGCGCCACGACTCCAGCACGAACGCCCTCGCGGCGCGGAATGCGCCCTCGTGCTCGGCGAACTGCGTCTGGAAGTGATCCGACTCAGCGATGCTGCCGGCCCTGCCCTTCTTCGCCGCGACGAGGCCTTGCAGCTCGTCGAGCAGGCGGCGGCCCACGCCCATCGCCCAGCCCGAGTGGCACACCATCGCGAACGCGATGATGCCGAGCCGGTAGATGTCGCCTCGACTGCCGTCACGCGTGAACGCGAAGTGGCAGAACTCCTCGGGCACGAACACATCGGTCATCGAGTAGTCGATGCTCCCGGTGCCGCGGAGGCCGAGCACGTTCCACGAGTCCTGCACGAGCGTCGCCTGCTCGACGGGCGTCACGAAGATGCGGGGCTCCCCCGTCTCCTCGATGATCCCGAGCGAGTGGATGTAGGTGCCGTGCTTGAGGCCCGACCCGAAGCTCCACTCTCCGGAGAGGAGGTACCCGCCTTCGACCGTGCGGGCCGTGCCGGGCCTCGTGCCCTGGCCGGCGATCACCGGGTAGCCGCCGTCGTGGAACAGCTCGTCGACCGCATGCGGACCGAGGTATGCCGCCGCCACGCCGGTCGAGAGGCACGCTGCCATCTGCACCCAGCCCGCGGACGGGTCGCCGTACGAGGTGATCTCGAGCACCTCGAGCGAGTCGATCGGCCCGAGCTCTGATCCACCCAGCGCGCGCGGCACCCACATGAGGAACATGCCATCGCGGTGAAACGCCTCGACCACTTCGGGTGCGAGCTCTCCCGCTTCGTCGGAGTACGGCTGGTTCCGGTCGAGCAGCGGCAGCATCGATGCCGCTCGCTTCGCCAGGTCGGTGTGGGTGTCGAAGGTCGCGCTGATCGTCACGCGCGCAGGCTACGCGGAAGGTTCAGCGGAGGTCGCCGATGCCGAGCGAACCCGAGCTGGCGACCGATCCTCCTTCGGCCTGGGCTTCACGCTCGAGGATCGAGCCCGTCGTGAAGAGATAGGTACGCAGATGCTGATCGAGCATCGCGTCTCGACGCCGAAGCCACTCGAGCGTCATCGCGGCATGCTCCTTCTCCTCGTCTCGGTTGTGCACGAGGATCGCCGCGAGCTCCTTGTCGGTCGCAGCCTCGGCTCGCTGGCGGTACCAATCGATCGCCTCGAGCTCCTCCATGATCGAGACAATGGCGCGATGGTCGTCGATCACCTCGACCGGAAGGCGATCTTCGGGCTCGTGCAGCCCCGCACTCGATGCCGCCATGAGACCTCCTCGTCACGTGTCGCTACAAGGTTTACCGCGCCGGGTGGTTCTCAAACCGGCTTGCGACCCCACGCCGTCATGAGCAACGGGCTGCCGAGGATGGTGTCGGGATCGTCGAGCAACGCCAGGTAGCGATCGACGTCCTCGGCCGGCACGCCGTGCGCGAGGAAACCGTCTCTCACCTGGCGGGCGTTCGCGGCGACGACATGGGCGTAGGACCCACCTCCGGCGCTGATCGCGAGATAGCCGCTCGCGCCTGTGTCGACGAGCCCACGTTGCCGCAGGTGCCGCAACGCGTTGACGGCGAAGTCGTTCGCCCCGCCGCGCTCTCCGAGGAGTCGGTTGAACTCCCCCAGCAGCCGCGCCCGGAGCTCGTAGCTCGGGCCGTCACGATCGGTGGTGTGCACCACGCCGGTGTCGAAGTCCTCGAGCACGATCCAGCCGCCGGGTGCGAGCGAGGCGACGAGCTGATCGAGCACCTCGAGCCGCGCGGGGATGTGCTGCAGGACGAGTCGCTCGTGGATCAGATCCCACGACCCGTCGATCGGCTCCTTGACGATGTCGACCTGGCGCACCTCGAGCTGCGGGCTGCCGTCATGTTGGAACCACCGGGTGTCCAGGTCGACCGCGAGCACATGACCCGAGGGGCCGACCTGCGCGGCCATCCAACAAGCGAGGGAGCCCCCACCGGTGCCGATCTCGAGACAGCGGGCACCCGGCCGAACGCCGACTCGCTGCAGATGGGCGATCGAGAGCGGGTCGAACGTGCGCTCGAGCCCTACGAACCGCTCGCGGGTCTCGGGATCTGCGTTGTCGAGCAGATACTCCGGTTCCTCCATGGGGCACCCTACGGCGAAGTGAGACCCGTCGTGAGAAGGGAGAAGGCCTCGTCGACGGTAGGGCCGAGTGGGCCGGCCATCCCCTGCGCGATCCAGGTGTCGGTCGCGACCCGGATCGCCGCTCCGGCGCACGCCGCGATCAGCGCCGGCCGCATGTCCGTGGCGGGATCGATCGACAGACGTTCCGCGATCAGAGGGACGAGAGCGGTCTCGAACGCGGCGTGATGCTCCTGCTTGCGGTGCTGCAATGCAGGGCTCGCGAGGAGGAGGCCCACGAGCTGGCGATCGAGGTCCGTGTCGTGCTGGAACGTCGCCGCCAGCTCCAGGATCACCGCCCGGATCGACTCGATCACCGGCTCGGACGATGGGCGAGACATGAACGCGCGGCGCAGGTCGTCGAGCGCCTCGCGGACATCGTGGAGGACGAGGTCCTCCTTGCAGGAGAAGTACCGGTAGAAGGTGCGGTGCGAGATCTCCGCCTCGGCGGCGATCTCGTCCACAGTGACCTCGTCGAACCCCCGGTTGAGGAACAGGCGCGTCGCGACCTCGACGATCTCGTTGCGGGTGCGCTCCTTCTTGCGCTCACGAAGGCCGGTCGGGACGGTCACGGAGGTCAGTATACGAGCCGTCTGAGGAAATTCTGTCATGTGTGTCAAATGCCGGATGTGCCGTTAGCCTCGCACCCATGTCTCGGTTCTTGTACCGCCTCGGCCGCTTCTCGTCCCGCCACCGGAGGTGGGTCGTGGCGGCGTGGGTCATCGCCGTCGTGGGCCTGTTCGTCGTCGGCAAGGTCGCAGGCGGTGCGACGCACGACTCGTTCTCGGTGCCCGGGGTCGAGTCTCAGAAGGCGACCGATCTGCTCACGGCGTCGTTCCCGACTCAGGCCGGTGCGTCGGCCCAAGTCGTGTTCCACGCGACCGAGGGCACCCTCTCCGATCCTGACAACGCGGCGGCGATGCAGGGCGCGCTCGACGCCCTCGCCAGCCTCGACCACGTCGTCGTCCCACCTCCGAGCGCGACGTTGCAGACCTCAGCAGACGACACCATCGCCCTCGCCACCGTGCGGTACGACGATGACGCGCACAACCTCCCCGGTGACACCTACTCCCAGCTGAAGTCCGCGGTCGCGCCCGCGGTCGACGCGGGGCTGCAAGTCGAGTTCGGCGGCGAGATCCCCTCTGCCGCCGATCGCACGCCGCCGTCGAGCGCCGAGGGCATCGGCCTGCTCGTCGCGATGGTGATCCTCGTGCTTGCATTCGGGTCGGTCATCGCGATGGGGCTGCCCATCGGCACGGCGCTGTTCGGCCTCGCTGCAGGAGCGGCCACGATCACGTTCCTCTCCGCGTTCATCGACTTGCCGTCGACCACCGAGGTGCTCGCGACGATGATCGGGCTCGGCGTCGGCATCGACTACGCGCTGTTCATCATCACGAGACATCGGGCCGGTCTCCACCGCGGGCTCACCGTCGAAGACGCGGTCGGGCGGTCGATCGCGACCGCGGGACTCTCCGTGGTGATCGCGGGAGGCACCGTCGTCATCGCGATCCTCGGGCTCGCTGTCGCCGGCATCCCGTTCGTCACGTTCATGGGCGTCGGCGCGGCACTGGTCGTGGCGATCATGGTGATCGCCTCGCTCACCCTCCTCCCCGCGCTGATCGGCTTCGCCGGCCACAACATCGATCGCTTCGGCATCCCTGGCACGAAGCGGGTCAGCGAGACCCGCACGCACGATGACGACGGTCAGTACCACGGCTGGGCCCGGTGGGCGCACCACGTCTCGGCTCATCCGGTCATCTACCTCGTTGCCGGCCTGACTGTCGTGATCATGCTCGCCGCGCCCCTCTTCACGATGCGCCTCGGACAGACCGACGCGAGCCAGAACCCGACGAGCTCGACGCTACGGCGCAGCTATGACCTGTTGGCCGAAGGCTTCGGCCCCGGCTTCAGCGGACCGCTCGTGCTCGCGATCGACCTCTCGGGGACGACCAACGATCAGGCGGCACTGGCCGCCATCGAGAGCGCGGTGAAAGCCGACCCGGGCGTCGCGGAGGCGAGCCCTGCGGTCGTCGGTCCGGGTGGTGACGTCGCGGTGATCCAGGTCACCCCGATGACCGGGCCGCAGGACGAAGCGACGACACAGCTCGTCAACCGGCTTCGCGGCGACGTGTTGCCGCCAATCGTCGCCTCGTTCGACACGCCCGTCCACGTCGGCGGTCAAACGGCGGTGTTCATCGACATGAGCGAGCGGATCCTGAGCCGCCTCCCGCTGTTCATCGGATGCGTCGTCGGCCTGTCGTTCGTCCTGCTGCTGATCGTGTTCCGCTCGATCCTCGTGCCGATCAAGGCCGCGGTGATGAACCTCCTCTCGATCGGGGCGGCATACGGGGTCGTGGTGCTCGTGCTTCCAGAAGGGCTACGGGGCGGGCCTCATCGGCATCCACGAGTCGTTGCCGATCGTCAGCTTCATCCCGATGTTCATGTTCGCGATCCTGTTCGGCCTGTCCATGGACTACGAGGTGTTCCTCCTCAGCCGCATCCGCGAGGAGTTCAACCAGAGCCACGACAACACCGAGTCGGTGATCGTGGGCATCACGACGACCGCTCGGGTCATCACGTGCGCGGCGCTGATCATGGTGTCGGTCTTCATCAGCTTCGTCTTCGGAGGCGACCCGACGATCAAGATGTTCGGCATCGGCCTGTCGACCGCCGTGCTCGTCGACGCGACGATCATCCGGCTCGTGCTCGTTCCCGCCACGATGAAGCTGCTCGGCAACGCCAACTGGTGGTTCCCGAAGTGGCTCGACCGGATCCTGCCGAACGTCGACATCGAGGGCGAGGACGCGACTCCCGGCTCCGGAGCTCGAAGCGAGAGCTGGTCCCCGCGGACGACCCGGTCCTCGAGCTTGTCTGAGGAGCTCTTCTCCAAGTCGGATGGCACGTGAGCCGAACGGTTCATTTCGACAGGTGCGCCTCACCGCCCGGTCCGGTGGGCCGATACCTCGAGCATGGAAACGCGACGCTTCTCGGGTGACAGTGGCGCAACGATGGTCGAGTACACGCTGATGGTGGCGCTGATTGCCGTCGTATGCATCGCTGCTGTGTCCCTCATCGGCACCAACGCCAAGACAAAGTTCAGCACGGTCGGCACCTCGATCGGCGGCGCGAGCTGAGATTGGTTCCGGTGTGCGAGGGCTAGGGGTGCGGTGGCAAGGTCCCTCCGGCCGCCCCACGCCTGCACCCTCGGTGCCAGGATGGGGCCATGACCCGGCTCGGTTATCAGATCCCGAACTTCACGTATCCCGGCGTCGATCCGTCCGGGCTCTTCGAGCGTCGTCGCGGCGCAGGCGCGGCCGCCGATCGGTCCGGCTTCGACACCGTGCTGCTGATGGACCACTTCTACCAACTGCCGCATGCTCGGATCCCCCGAGAGCTACATGCTCGAGTGCTACACGACGCTCGGCGCGCTGGCTCGTGAGACGAGCAACGTCACGGCTCGGCTCGCTCGTCACGGGCAACACGTACCGCAACCCCGCGCTGCTCGCGAAGATCCTGACCGCGCTCGACGTCGTGTCGAACGGCCGAGCCCAGCTCGGCATCGGCGCAGGATGGTTCGAGTTCGAGCACGACTCGCTCGGCTTCGAGTTCGGCACCTTCACCGATCGCTTCGAGAAGCTCGAGGAGGCGCTGCAGATCATCCTCCCGATGCTGCGCGACGAACGGCCTTCGCTCGACGGCAAGCACTACACCGTGGACGAACGCCATCAACCAGCCACCGCCGGTCGGTCGCATCCCGATCATGATCGGGGGCGCCGGCGAGAAGAAGACGCTGCGCATGGTGGCGCAATACGCCGACGAGTCGAACCTCACGTCGCCTTCGGCAGAGCTCCCGCACAAGCTCGAGGTGCTCGCCGCTCACTGCGAACGCCTGGGCCGTCCGCGATCCGAGATCACGGTCAGTCAGGCCCTCAACTTCGTCGTCGGCGACTCTCACGACGATGCGTACAAGTCGATCGTCGGCTTCCTCGGCGACCGTGGACTGGACGTCGAGTCGATGGACGAGTCGACCCACGACCAGATCCTGTCGATGGTGGTCTGGGGCGACGAGGACGAGGTCGGCGAGAAGATCGGCGCGCGTGCTCGAGCTGGGAGCGGACGGCATCACCTGTTCGCTTCCCGGCACCGGCTTCATGCCCGACAAGGTCGAGCAGCTCGGCAAGGTCGCTTCGAAGGCGCTGGGACTCTGATGTCACCCGTGCTCGCCGCTTCCCACGACCGCGCCCATCCCGTCGAAGGTGACGGCACGTGGTCCGAGTCGTACTACTTCAACTGCTACGACCCCGACGCCGACGTCGGCTTCTACACGCGGGTGGGCGTCCGCCCGAACGAGGGGACGATCGACGTCGGGCTCGCCGTGTGGCTTCCCGGCGGAGGCATCGATCACCTCCACCATCAGCGCGAGCAGCGGGAGATGGTCGACGCGGTGCTCGACGTCGGCCCGGTGCGCTACGAGATGCTCGAGCCGATGCAGCGATGGCGGCTGACCGCGAGTGGTCCGCGCGCGCAAAGGCCCCGTCGCGATGGATGTCACGTTCGACGCTCGCACCCCCGCGATCGGTGCCGACGGCCAGGATCGAGAGGCGTCTGACTCGTCGACCGCGGCAACCCGTCTCTCAGTGGGGAAAGGGCACCTCGAACAGGGCGGCTCGTGGAGCGGCTGGATCGAAGCCGGCGGAGAACGCCGGCAGCTCGGGCCCGAACGCGCGCGGCAACCGCGACAAGTCGTGGGGACCGCGCCGCTGGGGCGGACCGAAGATGTGGCGGTGGTTCTCGATCAACATCGACGACGACACCCACTTCGGAGGCATTGTGATCGGCACCGACGCGGGCGACCTCCACCGAGGATGGGTGTGGCGCGACGGCGCCCACGAGTCGATCGCAGAGTGGAAGGTCACGAGTGACCTTGCCGAGGACGGCATCACGCATCGCGCCACGCACGTGATCGCGACCGACAAGGCGGGCCGCACCCACGCGCTCGAGGCGGAGGTGCTGCGCGTCGAGCCGGGCAGCAAGGGCATCCGGCCGAGCACGACGATCGTCAACGAAGGCCTGGCGCGGTGGACCTACGAAGGTCGCACCGGCACCGGCATCAGCGAGTACCTCCACCAGCTCGACGATGCCGCACAACCCGTCGTGCCCATCGCCTAGCAGCGCTCAGGCACCGTCGCGGAACGGCGCTGCGAGGGCCGCGAGCTGCTCGAGGTGCTCGGTCCGTGCGTTCCCGGGCGGGGGGAACGTGAAGTCGGGGACGATGAACTCGTCGACGCCGAGTGCGTGGTGCTCGGCGAGGATGTCCGCGCACCTCGAGGGCGTGCCGATCATTGCGGGCATCGGCAGCTGAGCCTTGCGGATCCCGTCGAGCGCGGAGTCGTCTTGGTTCATGAAGATCAGCGACTGGGTCGATACGGCGATGTCGTCGAAGTCGCGCACCGAGCGCGTCGCAGTGCCGTCGGAGCACATCGAGCTTGCCGCTCATGATCTCGGGCGTCGACCACGCGTTCCACTCGTCGCCGTACTGAGCGGCGATGCGCATTGTGCGCTTCTCGCCGCTTCCCCCGACGAGCAGCTTCATGTCGGCGCGGCCAGGGTTCATCGGCGCGTCGTCGATCGTGTAGTAGTCGCCCTTGAATGAGAAGCGCGGCTCGGCGAACAGGCCCTTCACGATCTGCACCGCCTCCTCGAAGCGATCGAGGCGCTGCTTCACGGGCGGCAGCTCGATGCCGTAGGCGGTGTGCTCACTCTCCTGCCACCCCGCGCCGAGTCCCAACAACACGCGACCACCGCTGATGTGATCGACCGTCGCGACCTGGTTCGCGAGGACAGCCGGATGCCGATAGGTGTTGCCGAACACGAGGGAACCGATGCGCATCCGCTCGGTCGCTGCGGCGAGCCCGGCCATGAGCGCGACGCACTCCCCCGTCGGACCGAGGTCGTCGCCGACGTTCGGGATGAAGTGGTCGGCGATGTACACGCCGTCCCAGCCCGCAACCTCGAGCGCGCAGACCTCCTCGACGATCACGTCCCAGGGCTGGGATGCGTTCGGCCAGATCGACAGCTTCACTTCGTCCTCCTCGTCGGCTTCACGGTCCGTTGAGCTGCGGGATCTCGGGGGCGAGCCCGAGAGTGTTGGTGCTCACGTTGATGCAAGTCGGTACGCGCGAGTCGAGCGCGTGCGTCAGCGCCTTCTCGAGTTCGTCGAGGGTGTCGACGCGAGCCCCCTCGCCACCGAACGCAACCATGACCTCGTGGTAGTCCGCGTCGGATAGGGAGGTGCCGACGACGCGAGCCGGTCCGTCTGGACGCATCTGGAAGCCTTGCGACGCCCCCCACTGCGCGTTGTTCATCACGACGACGGTGACGGGAAGCCCGTGACGGACGATTGCCTCGAACTCACCGATCGCGAAGCCGACCGCGCCGTCGCCTGTGATGCACACGACGGGCCGGCCGGGTGCGGCGTACGAGGCCCCGATCGCCAGCCCCGATCCCATGCCCATGCACCCCAGCCTGCTGTGCGTGAGGTACTGGACGCCTGTCGGCACGCGGAGCGCGTCGTGCAGCCAGTGCTTGCACACGGCGCCATCGCCGATGAGCACCGCGTCATGTCTGGCTGCGACGTCTGACGTCACCCGCGCCGCCGCGTAGGGGTGCAGCCGTGCACCGTCGGAGGACTCGATCGCATCGAGCTCGGCGCGGGTCGTGGCGAGCGAGGCGCGCACCGCTTCGCGCCACGCCGGATCGACCTTCCAGTCCCGCTCCCGGCTCCGTGCGGCGAAAGCGACGAGCGCCTCGTCGGGGTCGGCGACGATCCCGACGGCCGCGGACGCGAATCGACCGACCTCGGCGGGATCGCTGTCCACCTGCAGCACGGTCGTGTCCCACGCCGCACCCCCGTCGCGCAGCCCTGGGGTGTCGAACCCGAGGCGAGCCCCGATGGACAAGGCGACGTCGGGACGCTGACCCACACGGAGCCGGCCGTGCTGGTACAGCGTGCCTCCGTAACGAGCGTCGGTGTCAGCAAGCATCCCGATCGCGCCGTATCCCGCGAAGCACGGGATCCCCGTGACATCGAGCAGCTCGTGCAACGCGGCGCCCGCTGCGTCACTCGGGCGGTCGCCGACCAGGATCACCGGGCGCACCGCAGCGGCGAGCCGATCGAGGCACTCCTCGACGGCCTCAGGCCGTGGCGCCGCGGCCGACACCGGTGGGGCGTGGTCGTCACGCAGGCGGACCGCCGCAGCCAACACATCAGCGGGGATGTCCAGGAGCACCGGCCCCCGCGGCGCGGTCGTGGCGACCCGGATCGCCTGGGCGACGATGCGACCGAGCTGATCGACCGAGTGCACCTTGCAGGCCCACTTCGAGATCGGTGCGGCCAACGCGAGATGATCGATGCCGACTTGCAGGCCGCTCGTCTCCAACGTCGACTCAGGCGTCGAGCCCACGAGGTACACGACCGCGGTGCGATCGAGCCGCGCGTTGGTCATCGACGTGAGCACGTTGGTGAGACCCGGCCCGGGGCACACGGCTGCGACGCCGACCGTGCCGCTGACCCGAGCGAACGCCTCAGCCGCGAAGCCGGCGCTCGCCTCGTGTCGCACGTCGACGAGCGCGACGTCGAGATCGAGGCAGGCCTGGAAGATCGGCTCGATCTGCACGCCGTGGATCGCGAAGATCGCGGTTGCTCCGGCGCGCCGCACGGCGTCGACGACGACGTGGCCGCCCGAGGTCGGGAGCTGGTCCATGCCCGGATCGTAGGAGTCAACGGCGGTGCTCGCCGCGTGGGTCACCGAGTCACTCATCGGGCCCGGGCGATGTACCTCGCGAAGATGCGGTCCTGCGAGTAGATCGCGTCCGTGATCTCGAAGCCGCTGCGCTCGATCATCGGCTCCAGGAGCCACGTGCAGGTCGACGACTCGTCGCGCATGTGCTCCTCCAGCTCGGCCCGGGTCCATCCCGCCTCGACGTCCGTCCGGCCCTGGTCGCGCACGTGGGTGTCGAGCGCGTCGAGCATCACCGGCGACACGTCGACCGCGACGACCCTCGCGCAGCGCCGCGACGGCGGGAGGGCCAGCTGCCCGGTGCCGGCCCCGATGTCGACGAGCACGCTGTCCTGGTCGAGCCCGAGGCTGACGAGCAGCTCGACCTCGCCCCGTGCACTCGCGTCCTCCTTCGCGTCGTCTCGCGCGACGTGCCCCGCGTCGAGGTTCTCGCGGCCTGCGCTGGCGACCTCATCGAGCAGCCAACCCGCGCGCGTCTCAGACACGGCGCCGGAGCTTCCAGACGAGCAGGAAGGGCAAGCCTTCGAATGCCTCCCGCACCGCGTCGGGCACGACCGGGTACGCAGGATGCGTCATGATCGCGTCGTCCGGCATCGTCGGCTCGACGCATGCGAGGACCTCCCAACCAGTGGCGGCGAACCCGTTCACGTACTCGCTCACCTCGTGGAGCAAGTTGCGCACCTGTGCGATCGACGCATCGAGCTCTGGCGCGGGAAAGCTGGCGGTGAGACCGAGGTGGACCGTGACGGGGTGCATGTCCGAGAGCACCGCATGGCCGCCGGGCTTGACGACTCGCGCCAGCTCGGCGAGCGCGGGATGCAGCTCGGGGATGTGGGTGAGCGCCAATGAGCAAACCGCGAGATCGAACGACGCGTCGTCGAACGGAATCGCGTCGAGCGTCGCCTGCTGAAACTCCGCTTCGGGCACCCGCTCACGCGCGACCGCGAGCATCGTCTCGTTCAGGTCGAAGCCCTCCACCTCATGGCCGAGCTCGACGAGGGCGGCGGACTGCCGGCCGGTTCCACATGCCGCATCCAGTGCCCGACCACGGGGAAGGGGCTCGAGAAGCCCGCGGACGACCTCGCTGTCCGTCCGAGTCGCCGCGTTCTCGCCAGAGTCGTAGGTCGCCGCCCAGGCGTCGTAGCCCTCGACGACGTCGCACTCGACCATGGTGAGCCGGAGGTTGTTGGGGAACTCGTCGAGCGCCTCGATGACCCGGCAAGCGTCCTCGAAGCGGGGAACCACCGCCGACGGTTCGATGAGGATGCGCCGCATCGCGGCGACTCCCGCGATGGCGACGAAGTACTGGGCAGCTATGAGCTCGTCACGCCGGATGACCACCGCCGCGACCGTAAACGAACCGTTCAGCCCGGCGGCGGCGTTTGCCGAGCCACGACGGGCGGGAATGCTCGAGGGATGAACGAACCAGCGACCGAACGCGACGAGCGGTTCAGCGACCCGGGGTCGGTCGCGACGTCCTGGGACGAGACGCTGCAGGCGCTGCAAGCGGCGGAGCTCGCGTGGATCACCACCGTGCGGGCGGATGGCCGACCGCATGTGACACCCCTCGTTGCAGTCTGGGTCGACGACGCGCTCCACTTCACCACGGGCCCGACCGAGCAAAAGGCGGTCAACCTTGTGCGCAACCCGCACGTCATCCTGACGACCGGTTGCAACACGTGGGACGAGGGCCTCGATGTGGTGGTCGAAGGCGACGCCGAGAGAGTCACCGACGAACCGACCCTCCAACGTCTCGCGACGGCATGGCGCTCGAAATGGGACGGACGCTGGGCGTTCGAGGTCGCCGATGGCGGCTTCCGACAAACCGAGCACGGCATCGCGTGGGTCTTCAGCGTGCGACCGACGAAGGTCCTCGCGTTTGCAAAGGGCCGGTTTGCACACACCCGTCATCGCTTCTGACCTGGTCGAACGTCGAACGGGCCCGTCAGCCGGTAGGTTTACGGGACCCGCCACGAGGGTGGGTCGCTCATGAGAAGAGATCGTTTTGACTATCGGGACCGTGAAGTTCTTCAACAATGACAAGGGCTATGGCTTCATCAGCCGTGCCGACGGCGACGACGTGTTCGTGCATTTCTCGAACATCCAGTCCTCGGGTTTCAAGTCCCTCACCGAGGGACAGCAGGTGGAGTTCGACGTCGCTCCCGGCCGGAAGGGCGAAGAGGCGCAGAACGTCCGCGTGATCTGAGCTCTCCAACGGACACTGATGACAGCCGCCGGCGTCGCGCCGGCGGCTGGTCCATTTCCGCAGGGGACCGAGAGAGGCAGATCTGATGGCGAATCCGAGCAGGATGAAGCAGCGACATCGACAAAGCGAAGAAGGAGAAGGCGGCCGAGAAGCGGGAGCGCCGCCAAAAGGCGGGCGACACCGACGACGCGGTCGCCAGTGTCGAGCCGACGAATGGCTCGACCTCGAACGACGCCCTGTTGAGTCAGCTCGAGAAGATCCACGCGGAGTTCGCGGCGGAAGAGATCGACTTCGAGGAGTTCGAAAAGGCGAAGGACGCGCTCATCGCCCAGCTCGCCACCGGGTGAGTCGCTACGGGCTGCTCGCCAAGGCGGCGGCTCGCACGCGGCTCGCGGACGACACTGTCCGCAGTCGGTCGGCGAGGTGCAACCGGCCCAGTGTCCAGATGAGCCACTTGCCGGGGTCGTACTGCCACCAGCGCGGACCGTTGCGATAGTCGAACGGGAAGCGGTGGTGGAAGCTGTGATAGCCCTCGCCGAACGTGATCAACGCGGTGAGCAGGCTGTCTCGCGCCGATGACTGCGGGTCGTACCGGCGCTTCCCGACGAGATGGGCGAGCGAGTTCACGCAAAACGTCGCCTGCAGCATCACCGTGGCGCGTAGGAAGCCTGCGACCAAGAGCCCTCCCCACGGGTCGCCCCATTGGGCGGCGATGAGAGTCGGCAGCAGAAGGCCGACCGCGACGGCGATCACGACGTAGTACCGGTGCTGCAGCCGGATGCTGCGCACCGCGCTGAGGTCGGTGAGCCGGCTCACGTCGGCCGAGGCCTCGCGCCGCCGGAACAGCCAACCCACATGAGCGAACCACGCGCCGCGTGTCACCGCATGCGGGTCCCCCGCGCCGTCAGTGTCCACATGGTGGGCTCGGTGGTCTGCGCTCCAGGACAGCGCGGAGTTCTGAAATGTCGCGGCGCCGAAGACGAGCAGTGCCCACCTGACCGGGGCGACCGGTTGATAGGTGCGGTGCGCGAAGAGCCGGTGATAGCCGGCGGTGATCCCCAGTCCGCACAGCACATACAGCACCGCAGTGAGTGCGAGCGTCGGCACCGAAGGATGCAGGACCATCCATGCGATCCCGGCGATGCCTCCGAGGTGGATGACCGACAGCCCCGCGATGGTCGTCCAGCACAGTCCGTCGGGGACCGTCGCCGTCGCGTCGGGTCGCTCCAGAAGGTCAGTGGCCATGGCTGCCTCGGTTCGTCAGCGGCGGGAGTAGGGCACGGGGTGGTTGCCTCCGAGCTCGACGAACCGCTCGTTCAGCACGTGCGCGATCAGGTCGTGGTTGTGCTCGCTCGTGATCAACGCGCCGTACAGGTGGGCCTCGAGCTCGACTGACGTGCTCATGCCGCCCAACTCGAAGTAGCGAAGCCAGAGCTCGTCGAGGGAGAGGCCCGCGTCGACCCGGGCGACGTTCAGGCGATCGTCCGGGGCGTCAGACACGCCGTCTCGACATGAGCTCGCTCCGCATCCGGCGTGGCAACGCCGAGCCGAGCCCTCGCTGTCGAAGGCGCCTGAACTCCGAGAGTACTCTCTCGCCGCGGGCTGGCCTTACCGGCCCTCGTCGATTTCCGCCACCGCTTTTGGGACCGACTCACGTGGACGACATCGAGGGCACCGGGAGCACAAGAGACGACCTCGTCAATGAGATCGCGGCGGTCGCCAGCACAGTGCTCTCGGGCGAGACGCTCGAAGACACGTTGCAACAGGTGGTCGAGACAGCGGTCGCCACGATCGACGGGTGTGACGCAGCCGGCGTGTTCGTGGTCGACGGCAAGGCGGTGAGGACGGTGGCCCACACCGACGAGAGCGTGATCGACCTCGACCGGCTGCAGGAGGTGTTCGGGGAGGGCCCGTGCCTCGACGCAGCGACGTCTGCCGCGGTGATCTACGTCGAGGATCTCTCCGAGGATGACCGCTATCCCCGATTCGGCGGCGCCGCGAGCACGGCCGGCATCCGCACGGTGCTGGCGTGTCCGGTCAGCTCGGACAACCTGCGGGGCGCGCTCAACCTCTACGCCGCGCTCCCGAGCGCGTTCGGCGCCACTGACCCGCGCGAAGGGAACGATCCTCGCGGCGCTGGCGGGCGCCGCGGTCGCCGCCGCCGCTCGCCGATCCGACCTGCGATCACAGAACGTCAACCTCCAAGCGGCACTCGTGTCCCGAGAGCTGATCGGCCAGGCCCAGGGCATCCTCATGGAACGAGAGCAAGTGAGCGCTGAGCAGGCCTTCGACATCCTGCGTCGAGCATCCCAACACCTCAACGAGAAGCTCCGTGACGTCGCGCAGAACCTGGTCGACACGGGAGAGTCGCCGATCACGGGCGACAAAGCTCCACCGCCCGACCGTTGATGCTCCGCGTCGCGGTGGAGGCCGATCGCGACGCGATCGCGGAGCTCCACGTGCGGTGCTGGCAGGAGGCATACGCCGGGCAGCTGCCGCTCGCCTATCTCGACTCGCTCGCAGCCGAGCAACGCACCGCACGGTGGGCCACGATCCTCGCGAGCACCGGCTGGCCCTCTACCGGCACGTTCGTGCTCGAGGACGGAGCCGGCCTCGTCGGGTTCGCTCATGTGTGCCCGAGTCGAGACTCGGACGCCACGGGCCGGACGGGCGAGATCACGGCGATCTACGTGCGCAGCCACGCATGGGGTCAGGGCTCCGGCCGCACCCTCATGACGGCCGCGCTCTCGACGCTCGCCGACGCGAGCTTCGACGACGCGATCCTCTGGGTGCTCGAGACGAACGACCGAGCGCGAAGGTTCTACGAGGTCGGCGGTTGGCTTCCCGATGGTGCCGAGCGGCTCGAGGCCATCGGCGGCGCAGAGGTCAACGAGCTCCGGTACCGCCGCGCACTCCCCTGACTCCTCTTCCTCACTCCGCTCGTGTTCAGCGCCTCATCACGTGGGTGGCGAAGAGATCGATCGATCGCATGACCTCGGCGTGACTGAGGTCGCCCATCGTGAACTTGCTGATGTGGAGGTCAGTGCCGGCGCCTTCCTCGAACTCCGCCATCCGCTCGGCGACCGTCGACGGCGAACCCGCGATGACGGCCCCGACCTGCAGCGCGAGCTCCACGTTGCCCCCGAGCGTCGGGTCGCCCGGCGGGGGGATGTCCCACTTCCGGAACAACGGGGTCAGGTGCTCGGTGAAGACCGGCCACGACCGTCGGGCGAGGGCCACAGCCTCCGCGTCGGTGGGGGCCACGATGACGCTGTTCACGCCACCCACGGTGCCACCGCTCCACCCCGCCGCCTCACACGCCGCCCGATACTTCGCGACCTGCTCCGCGACCATCGCCACGGGACCGGCGACGATCGTGTTCATTCCGTCCTTCGCCGCGTTCTGAAAGTTGCCCGGGTGCCACATGGGCGGCGTCGGCTGTTGCAGCGGCCGGAGCATCACCGGCACGTCCGTGAATCGATACGTCTCCCCATGGAAGGTGAGTGACTCGCTCGTGAGCGCGGCGCGCAACACTGCCAGCGCCTCTTCGTAGTTCTCCACCATCCGAGCCGGGTCGAGACCCCACAGCTCGTGCTCTGGCGGGCTGATGCCGCGGCCGACCCCGACGTCGAAGCGACCGTCGAGCAGGTGGTCCAGCGAGCAGATCTGCTCGGCGAGCTGCAGCGGATGGTGGAAGGGCAGCAGGTAGACGAGGGACCCGAGGCGGATGCGCCGGGTCGACTGCGATGCCGCGGCGAAGAGGAGCCCGATCTGCGGCATCGCGTCGAGCGGGATCATGTGGTGCTCGGACTTGAAGTAGTAGGCGAAACCTGCGTCGTCGAGCGTGCGGATCAGCTCGAGTCGGTCCTTGTACAGCTGGCCGAGGGGTTCACCGGTGATCTCCACCTGATCGAAGACCCCGTAGCGCATGTCATCGTCCCCCTCACGCTCACCGTTCGCCACGCAACGTACCGTCTGCCTCGAAGCGCGCGCCTCGGTTCGACCCGAAGCGGACCTAGCGTGCCCACGTGGGCGAACGCATCCTGGTGGTGGAGGATGACGAGACCATCGCCGCGAACCTGCAGCGGGCGCTCACCGCGAACGGATACGAGACCACCCGGGCGAGCACCGGCGCCGACGCGTTGCTCCGGGCGCTGGACACCGATCTCGTGCTGCTCGACCTCGGACTTCCCGACATGGACGGCGTCGACGTGTGCCGACGACTCCGCACAGTCGATCCCACCCTCCCGATCGTCATGCTGACGGCTCGACAAGAGGAGATCGACGTCGTCGTCGGCCTCGACGCCGGCGCCGTCGACTACATCACGAAGCCCTTTCGTCTCGCCGAGCTGCTCGCCCGCGTCCGCGTGCAGATGCGCCGATCCGACTTCGGCATCGACGCGCCACGGCTCGAGGTCGGTGACCTCCTGGTGGACCACGGCTCGCGACGGGTGACCGTTGGGGGCCGAGAGGTCGAGCTGCGGGCGAAGGAGTTCGATCTCCTCGAGCTGCTCGTTTCCGAGTCGGGCAACGCGATCACACGGCAGCGGCTGATGGCCGAGGTGTGGGACGAGCACTGGTTCGGTTCGACGAAGACGCTCGACGTGCACATCGCGGCGTTGCGGCGAAAGCTCGACGAAGGCAGCGGCGAGGCGAGCCGCATCACCACGCTTCGCGGCGTGGGCTATCGGTACGAGCGACCATGAGACGCCGGATCCTCCTCACGATCCTGGCCATCACCGGCCTGGCGATCGCGCTCTTCGGGCTACCTCTTGCGGATCGCGGTGCGAAGTCAGGAGACGGACGAAGCGACGCTCCGACTCGAGCGGCAAGCGACGCTCGCTGCTCGCGACATCCCTGACGAATTCGCGACTGCGGGTGCCGACGTCGCGGCCCTGCCTTCGAGTCCGGGGAACGTCAGCTACGCGCTGTACACCACCGAGGGAGAGCTGTTCGCAGGTCAAGGGCCCCCGAAAGGAGACGGTCCCGTGGCCGGCGCGGCGGTCGGCAGGATCACCGACACCGAAGCCGACGGCAAGCTCGTCGTCGCGGTACCGGTGAGCGCCGACGGCGCGGTCGTCGGCGTCGTGCGCGCCGAGCAGCCACTGTCCGCTCTCGATCCGCGGGTGCGAAACCGCTGGACGGCGATGGGGGGCCTCGCGTTCCTCGCGTTGGCGATGGCCACCATCGTCGGCATGCGCCAAGCCCGGCGTCTCACCCGTCCGGTCGAGGATGTCCGCGTCGCCGCGCAACGGCTCGGCAACGGCGACTTCACGGTCACCGTCGAGCGGTCGGGCATCGCTGACCTCGACGATGTCGCCGACGCGCTCACCGTCACCGCCGGAAGGCTCGGACGGCTCGTCGAGCGAGAACGTGCGTTCAGCGCGGACAGCGTCCCATCAGCTCCGCACTCCGCTCACCGGTCTGCGGTTGACGATCGAGACAGAGCTCGCCGATCCCCGAGACGACCCCGACCGCGGTGCTGTACGAGGCCCTCGTCGAGCTCGATCGGCTCGAGGCAACCATCGACCAGCTGCTGACGCTGGCTCGCGACTCGAACGGCCCACGCGACGCGGTCGACCTTCCCCGCCTGCTCGGCACGCTCGAGGACCGCTGGCACGAGCCCCTTGCCCGATCGGGGAGGCCACTCCACTTCTCGATCGACGGGGACCTCCCCCACCCGCACGTGTCTGACGCGGCAATCGGCCACGTGCTCGACGTGCTCGTGGACAACGCCTGTCGCCATGGAGGTGGGGCGGTCACGGTGGAGGCGAGACCGCTCGCCGCCGGGGTCGCGGTGACGGTGACCGACCAGGGCCCCGGGATCGCCGACCCGGGACCCATCTTCGAACGCCGCGGGCCAGAGGCCACCGGATACGGCATCGGGCTCGCGCTAGCTCGCAGCCTCGCGGAGGCAGAAGGGGGGCGGCTCGTGCTCGAACGCGCCACGCCAGCCCGCAATTCCTACTGTTGCTGCCGGACAGCTAGCACCTACGGATGATTTGCCGTCCGTTGGCCGACGGCTCACGTGCGGCTTAGGTCGTCGTTCGTACCCTCCGACGATGCGCGCCGAACCGGAGCAGTCGGATGTGAGCACTGCTCGGCAGATGCTCAACAAGGTCCCCGAAGTCACGATCTGGTTCTGGGTCATCAAGATCATGGCGACGACAGTGGGCGAGACCGCCGCTGACTTCCTCAGCGACAACCTCGGCCTCGGGCTCACCGGCACCACGATGATCATGACCGTCGCGCTCGCGGCCGTGTTGGTGTTCCAGTTCAGAGCGAGGAAGTACGTCCCGTCGCTCTACTGGCTCGCTGTCGTCGGCATCAGCATCGTGGGCACGTTGATCACCGACAACCTCGTCGACAACTTCGGGGTCTCGCTCTGGACCACGACGACACTCTTCGCGATCGCGCTCGCGATCACGTTCTCCGTCTGGTACCGGAGTGAGCACACGCTGTCGATCCACACCATCAACACGACGAAGCGGGAGGCGTTCTACTGGTGCGCGATCCTGTTCACGTTCGCACTCGGCACCGCAGCCGGCGATCTGATCGCGGAGAAGCTGAACCTCGGGTACTGGAAGTCTGCGCTGCTCTTCGGTGGCTGCATCCTCCTGGTGGTGATCGCGTGGCGGTACTTCAAGCTCAACCCGGTGCTTGCGTTCTGGATGGCCTACATCCTCACCCGCCCACTCGGCGCGTCGATCGGCGACTACCTCTCGCAGAAGCGCGCCGACGGAGGTCTCGGGCTCGGCACGACGGGCACGACCATCCTGTTCTTGTCGACGATCCTCGGAGTGGTCCTCTACCTCACGTATTCAAAAAGACCAGTCCGCGGTCACCCCTGCGTGACTTCGGGTTCCGTCCCGCGGCGGAGCCCGAGCGACGGACCTATCAGCAGGAATCCGGCCACGACGGCCGCTGCCTCGACCACACCCCAGGGCACCGCGCCGAGCACTGTCGTCTCCGCGTGCGACATCGCCGAGGCGGCCGCGAGGATCGCTGTCGTCACGCACGCGACGACGGGATGGTCGAGCACGAGAGATACGACGCGCTCCCCCGCCCCGCGATGACGCCGCTACCAAGGGGTAGATCCGCAACCTCCGACTCAGGCATCGCCGCGCGATCGCGCGACCGAGAAGATCGCCGCGCCGAGGACTCCTGCGATCATCAGCGCGATCCCGATGACCGCACGCGGCTCCTCGAGCAGCCGTCCGTCATCCGTCCTGGTCGAGATCGTGACGAGCCACGCAACGGTGGCCAGACCGAGGCCGACGACGCAGACGGTCGCGGCGTGTCGCACTGTGTCGCGGACGTCGAGGGATGCCGCGGAGACACGCCACCTCGCCGTGACGAGTGACGCCGCCCGTGCCCCAGCAACGATCGCGCATTGGAACGCGATCACCGCGACAAAGAACATGACCTGCGTGCTGATGCCCGCCGGTGGCGGGGCTGCGGAACGCGGGACCGTCGCAGCAGCGGCCAAGAAGCCTGCACCAACCATGACGCCGCCTGCCCCGATGACCGCGGGAGTGCGGCGCATCGTCGACGTCGCCGCCTGAGCGTTGAACTCACGAGCGAACTGCTCAGGCGGGCCGAAGGCCGCGATCGCCGTGCGGCGGGCGGTGTCGGGCTCGAGTCCGCGGGCCTCGAGCTCGGTGGTCGAGTCGACGAGATGGTCGCGGATCTCTTGCAGGATCCGCTGGCGGCGCTGCTTCGACACATGCAGATGCCGACCAAGGGCGCTCACGTAGCCGTCGATCATGCCGGCGTCACGCCCAACACCGTTGCGACCGCGAACGAGAACCGTGACCACTCACCGCGGTGCTTTGCGAGAGACGTGTCGCCCCGTTTGGACAGCCGATAGACGCGGCGTGTGCGGCCGCCCACGTGCTCCTCCTTGCTCGACACCAAGTGAGATCGCTCGAGCCGATGGAGCGCGGGATAGACGGTGCCTTCGGGAAGGTCGAACACCTCGTGGCTGCGCAGCCGCAGCTGCTCAATGATGCCGTAGCCATGCAGCGGCCCTTCCTCGAGGATCGCCAACAGGAGCGGATCGAGATGGCCTTTGAGCTGCTCGGAGGTCACACCTAGCAACACTAGGCATAGCAATGCGATGCGTCAACTCGTCGGGCCGAAGCGCTCGACGCGGATCTGCGCAGTCGGCACACCGTGCGCGATGACGAGTGCACTCGCCGCGTCGGCGAACGCGGGTGAGCCGCACACGTAGGCCGTCGTCGCGGGATCGGCGATCGGGGGCATGTCTTCGGCCCGCAGGCGAGATGGCGGACGACGCTCGCCGGGCGGCGCAGCCCTCGTGTACACCACTGTCGCTTCCGGGCCGGGCAGCTCGTGGGAGTAGTAGAGGTCGTCGGGCGTGCGAACAGAGACGACCGCATGCACGAGATCGGTCCGTTGCTCGCGCCAGCGCGAGCCGCAGCATCGCCATGATGGGAACCACTCCCGATCCGCCGCCGACGAGCAAGGCGGGCGTCTCGCCTTCCCACACGAACCAGCCGCCGATCGGCCCCCGCACCTCGAGCTCGTCTCCGACGACCACCTCGTCGTGCAAGAAGGACGACACCTCGCCGTCCTCGAGATGCTCGACTGTCAGCTCGATCGTGTTCGAGTCGTCAGGCGGTGAGGCGACCGAGTACGAGCGCGACGCGGTGTAGCCGTCAGGTGCCGTGAGGCGCAGGACGTAGTGCTGGCCGGCGCGATGGTGCGACGGCTCGGGAAGCTCGAGCCGGAAGGTCTTTGCCCGCGCGGTCTCGACCTCGATCCCGACGACCTTCGCGGTCTGCCACCCGGGCATCGCTCAGTCGCCTTGGTATCGCTGCTCGAGCCACGGATCGCCGCGGTCGTGGTAGCCGTTGCGCTCCCAGAATCCCTGTTCGTCGTGGTCGAGCAGCCGAAGGCCGGCAACCCACTTCGCGCTCTTCCAGAAGTAGAGGTGGGGCACCAGCAGCCGCGCCGGGCCACCGTGCTCAGCCGGCAGGGGTGCACCCTCGTACTCCCAGACCACCCACGCCCGACCGCCGGTGACGTCGGCGAGAGGAAGGTTGGTCGTGTACGAAGTGTGAGAGAACGCGAGGACGTGTGTTGCTGCGGCAGCACCCCGGCGGCTTCGAGCAACGTGTCGACAGACACGCCACCGAAGTGCACGCCGAGCTTCGACCACGTGGTCACGCAGTGGATGTCGCCGTCGAACGTCGACGGAGTGAGCGCATGGATCTCGTCCCAGGTCCAGGTGACCGGGTGCTCGACGAGTCCCTCGACGCCGAACGTCCAGGTGCTCGTGTCGAGGTGCGGCGTGACCTCAGCCGTCAGCACCGGCCACTGACTTCCGGTGTCGTACTGACCCGGCGGAAGGCGCGGGTCACGACTCGCGCTGCCGCGCCCTTTGAAGGCACGCGTGAACTTCGACATCCATCGATTCTGCCTCGCCGGCGGCGAACACGGCGACGGACACCGGCAGTAGCCTCGACGGCACATGGCGATTCGCCGATTGCCGCTCGTCCTGCTGTTGGTCGCCGCGCTGGGCGCGTTCGTCTTCTCGGCCGCACACGACACCACTGGCCCAGTCGGATCGGCGGACAGCGCTCCTCGCCGGGCAGCGATACGACCTCCAGGCTCAACAGGTCGACACGGCTTCGGGGCGCGTCGTCGACGACCATCGCCGCGAGCTCGGCACCCCTGGCCAGTCGAATCGCCTGACCCTGTTTGCGATCGCCGTAGGTGTCTTCGGCCTTTCGCTGCTGGGCTCTCGCCACCGCGTTCACGCTCGATCGACCGCGGCCGGTCCACGCTCGTCTCTGGCTGCCCCAGAGCGGCCACGCTCCTCCCTTCGTCATCTCCTGATCCTGTGATCCGGAGCCGGCTCAGGCCGGCGGAGATGAAGGGCTCTTCATGTTCCCGAGCACGACCAGCGCGTCGAAGGCGCGCGACCCAAGCTCTACCGCCGTGCCCATCTCGGCTCGGTTGCCGCAACCGTGGCTGTCGTCCTCAGCTTCGTGCTGCTCGCTCGGATGCTCGCGTTGCCACCGTCCGTGCACCACCTCAGCATCGACAACCCGTCGAAGTTCGATCTCTCAGTCGCCGTCACCAGCGGTGACCACGACGGATGGGTGAGCGTCGGCGGCGCACGGCGCAACGCCACGACGGGGTTCGACGATGTGCTCGACCAGGGAGACGTCTGGATCGTCCGGTTCTCGGCACAAGCCAGGTCCGCCGCCGAGGTGCGAGTCACCCGCGCAGAGATGGCGTCCGGGGGGTGGCATCTGTCCGTTCCTCCTCAGGTGAGCGACGACCTGCGAGCGCAAGGAGCGGGAATTCCCGCCGTAAGGATGCGAAACTCTGCCCTGTGACGTCAGAGCATTCGCAGGAGTACTACGACGAGATCAAGGCGCGGTTCGCCGAGGAGCGCGACCTGCGCCTCGAGCTACCGGCCGGAGGGCACGGCGCAGTACACGTCCGACCTGACGGGCGAGCTGGCGAACTACGAGATCGATCCGTACGCCGAGGCGATCGATCGAGCGCGAGCCGATCAACGACACGGTCGAGGTGCTGTTCATCGGCGGCGGCTTCTCCGCCCTGCTGACCGCGGCGCGGCTGCGCGAGGGCGGCGTCGAGAGCATCCGCATCGTCGAGCGCGGCGGCGACGTCGGCGGCACCTGGTACTGGAACCGCTATCCCGGGCGTCGCCTGCGACGTGTCGCCTACGACTACCTGCCGCTGCTCGACGAGATGGACTACGTGCCCTCGCGGCTACTACGCCAAGGGGCCGGAGATCTTCGCGCACTGCCAGGCCATCGCCCGGCAATACGACCTCTACGATCTGGCGGTGTTCCAGACCACGGTCACGTCCACCGTCTGGGACGACGACGACGAAGCTCTGGCACGCTCGAGACCGACCGCGGCGACACGATGTCGGCGCGCTTCGTGATCTGCGCCAACGGCACGCTGTCCAAGCCGAAGCTGTCGAAGATCGACGGCATGGAGACCTTCAAGGGCACTCCTTCCACACCTCGCGCTGGGACTACGACTACACCGGACGCGGACCTGGCGAGCCTGCAGGACAAGGTGGTCGGCATCATCGGCACCGGCGCCTCGGCGGTGCAGATCGTCCCGCGCCTCGGGCGAGGCGGCGAAGGAACTCTACGTCTTCCAGCGCACGCCGTCGTCGATCGACATCCGCGACGACTGGGAGACCGATCCGGAGTGGGCGGCGGCGCTGAAGCCGGGCTGGCAGGCCAAGCGCCGCCGGCGAAGCACATGACCGCGCGCCGCGCTGGCCGATGCAGCAAGAAGCGCGAGCTGCGACGCTCTGCCGCGCGAGGAGAAGATCCGCCGCCAGGAGAACGCACAACATCGACCACATGATGCGCATCCACGCGCGCATCGACGAGATCGTCGAGGACAAGGCGACCGCCGAGGCGCTGAAGCCCTGGTACATGTTCATGTGCAAGCGGCCGTGCTTCGACGACGACTACCTGCCGACCTTCAACCGCCCGAACGTCCATCTGGTCGACACCCACGGCAAGGGCATCACCGAGATCGGCGCGAAGGGCCCGGTGTTCGAGGGCACGGAGTACCCGCTCGACGTGCTGATCTACGCCACCGGCTTCGAGGTGCAGAAGACCGGCATCTACAACGAGATCCGCGGCGAGACGGGCTCGAGCTCAACGAGAAGTACGCCGACGGCATGCGCACCCTGTTCGGCATCCACTCCCACGGCTACCCGAACCTGTTCATCATGGGCGGCTACCAGGCCTCGTTCCAGTTCAACCTGACCGTTCATGCTGCAGACCCAGGGCGACCACATCGCCGAGTGCATCGACTACGTCCGCGACCACGGCTACGACGACGATCGACGCGACGCCGGAGACCGAGGAGTGGTGGGTGCAGGAGGTCATCGCGCACCGCGGCAAGACCAACCGCAACGCGGACTGCACGCCCGGCTACTACAACTTCGAGGGCGAGTTCAACCGCCGCCAGGACGGCAACTACAACGGCGGCTTCCCGGCGTACGGCAACCACATGGCCGACGTGCGCGGGAAGATGGAGGAGCACTTCACCTTCGGCTGAGCCGCGGCCACCGAGAAGGCCGATACGGTGCACCCGTGACGGAAGCAGCCGCAAGGCGGTCGCCTTTCCTGACCTCGACGACACCCAGCTCGCGGTCGTCCGCGAGCTCGGTCAGCGAAGGTCCGTGGAAGTCGGCGAGATCCTGTTCTCGCCCGCTGACGATCACTACGACTGGGTCGTGGTCTTGAGCGGCGAAGTCGAGATCCTCGGCGCGAGTGGCGAGGTGATCACGCGGCACGGCGCCCGTCGCTTCCTCGGCGAGGTGAGCCTCGTGACGCGTCAGCGCCCCTACCTGTCGGCGCGCATCTCACAGGCCGGCGAAGTCGTGATCGTGCCTGCGGATGTCTTTCCGCGCGGGTGCTCACCGACGTGCGGCTGAGCGACACCGTGCTCGAAGCGTTCCTCGCTCGCCGCGCCGTGTTGATCTCCACCGCCGCTGACACGCTCCGCATCATCGGGTCGACGTTCACCCCGGCCTCGATGGCGCTGCGCGAGTTCGCGGGGCCGCAACCGCCTCCCCCACCACTGGATCGACACGGACACCGAACCCGACATCGCGGTGCTGCTCGAGGGACTCGGGGTCACCGCAGCCGATCTGCCCATCGTGATCACGCAACGCGGGCTGCTGAAGCATGCAACGCCTGGCGATCTCGCCTTCGCACTGGGGTTGACGGCCGACGCGCTGCCTGCCGCGGTGCTACGACGTCGTGGTCGTCGGCGCGGGGCCAGCCGGCCTGGCCGCGTCGGTGTACGCGGCGTCCGAAGGGCTGCGCACGGTCACGCTCGACTCGGTCTCGATCGGCGGACAGGCGGGCACGAGCTCGCGGATCGAGAACTATGTCGGCTTCCCGATGGGCGTGTCGGGTCAGGACCTCACCTCGAGCGCTGCGTTCCAGGCCCAGAAGTTCGGCGCGCAGATCACCACCCCGTGCGGGGTCGTCTCGATGGAAGAAGTCGCCGGCCATCTCGTCGTGAACCTGGCGGACGGCAGCCAGATCGGAGGTCGGGCGGTCGTCGCTGCGACGGGGGCGCACTACCGAAAGCTGCCCATCGAGGGTCTCGATCGCTACGAGATGGCCGGCGTGTACTACGCCGCCACCGAGCTCGAGGCGCGCCAATGCGCCGGCGAGCCGGTCGTCGTCGTCGGAGGCGGCAACTCCGCGGGACAAGCGGCGATGTTCCTCGCCTCGAAGGGTTCCCCGTGTGTGCGTGGTCGTGCGCCGGGCGCTCACGGAGACGATGTCGCGATACCTGGTCGATCGCATCGAGTCGCACCCCTCAGTGCAGGTGCATGTCGGCGCTGCCATCACCGGGCTGCACGGGGAGCCGACCCTTCGACGGCGTCACGATCACAGAGGCAGGCGCGACAGTCGGAGTCGACTGCAACGCACTGTTCTCTTTCATCGGTGCGGAGCCGAACAGCGGCTGGCTCGGAGACGTCGCCGTCGACGAGCACGGGTTCGTGCTCACCGATCGCGCCCTCGACGATGCGAGCCTCGGGGAGGTGTGGGACACGTTGGGGCGGGCGCCGCTCCCCTACGAGACCAGCCGGCCCGGATCTGTTCGCGGTCGGCGACCTACGAGCCGGGTCGACGAAGCGCGTCGCTGCAGCGGTCGGGGAAGGATCGGCATCGATCCGGTCGATCCACGAGCACTTGTCGCTCACGGCGACCACCTGACTGATGCCAGGTGAAGTCGATCTCTGGGGCGATGACCGCTGACACCGCCGCGTATGGTCCGGCCACCGAACCAGAAACCGAGCGCCTCCGAAGCTCTGGGTCGCCTGAGGCTCAAGACCGCGCGAGTCGGAAGCACTCGCGCAGGTCAGCGACGAAGGTGTCGGGCACCTCGAACGCTGCGAAGTGTCCGCCCTTGTCGTACTCGCGCCAGTGCACGACGTTCGGGTAGAGCTCGCTGACCCACGACCGCACGGGCGGCACGATCTCCTTCGGGTAGACGGCGAACCCAGTGGGCACTTCGACGTGCGGCCGACTGCCGCGCCCGAAGCTCTCCCAGTAGATGCGGGCTGACGAGGTCGCCGTTCCGGGCGCCCAGTAGAGCATCACGTTGTCGAGCATCTCGTCGCGGCTCAACGCGTTCTCAGGGTGGCCGTCGCAGTCTGTCCAGGCCCAGAACTTCTCGAGGATCCACGCAAGCTGACCCGCCGGCGAGTCACTGAGCCCGTAGCCGACGGTCTGGGGACGGGTCCGCTGCTGTGTGGAGTAACCCGAGTCCCACTGCATGTAGTACTGCCCCCGCTCGATGGCGTGCAGCTCCTCGGGAGTGGTGGGTTCGCCGGACGGCCGCGACGACATCGCCAATGTGAGGTGCACTGCGGCGCAGTGGGCCGGATCGGTGCCACCGATGACCGAGGTGATCGCCGAGCCCCAGTCACCGCCTTGCGCGACATAGCGCTCGTAGCCCAGGCGCCGCATCAGCTCGGAGAACGCCGCGCCGATGCGCTCGACGCCCCATCCGACGACGGTCGGGCGACCCGAGAACCCGAAGCCGGGAAGCGACGGAGCGACGACGTGAAAGGCGTCTGCCGCGTCACCGCCGAACGCAGTCGGGTTGGTGAGCGGCTCGATGACCTTCTGGAACTCGACGATCGAGCCCGGCCACCCGTGCGAGAGGACGAGCGGCAGCGCATCGTCGTGGGGGGACCGGACATGCACGAAGTGGATGTCGACGTCATCGATCTCGGTCACGAATTGGGGGAACCGGTTCAGGAGTGCCTCGCGAGCGCGCCAGTCGTACGCATCGGCCCAGTACGCCGCAACCTCCTGCACGTACGCGAGCGGGGCGCCTTGCGACCAGTCGTCGACGACCTCAGCGTCTGGCCACCGGGTGTTGTGGAGCCTCGCGCGAAGGTCGTCGAGCACCGCGTCGTCGAGCGACAGAGTGAAGGGCCGAACGTCTGCTGTCACGCGAGGGCTTCCTCTCGGCGTGACACTCGAAGGCATTCCTCGACGCCGAAGATGCGCAGGGCCCGCGCCGCGCCCGCCGGAAAATCTCGCTCCGCCGTCTCGCGAGACACGATCTCGGGCCGCTCGACTGCGACAGTCTCTCCACCGATCACGATCGTCGCGGTGCCGCTCGCGACCACGTTCTTGAGCCAGTCGGTGTTCGGCCCGTAAGGCAGCGCGATCAGGAACCCCGTCTCGGTCGGCACGGCGGTGATCGGGGTCTCGTACTCCTTGCCCGAGACACGGCCGACGTGACGGACGACAGACGTGGGAGACCCCGCCGTGCCGGCTGACTTCAGCACCGTCGGCTTGGTCGCGCGGCTGATCCGGCGAACGGTGTCCAAGACCGCGGGCGACTTGGTACGCATCCCGTACAGGAGGACGGTGAACAGTGCGGCCACTGCCAGCAGCAGGGCGCCGAACAGCTTGACGATTGCTCTGACCATGGGCCGAACCTAGTCACCCTGGAGGCGTCCGCGGCCAAGTGCGACCCGAGTCAGGCGGGGAGTCGTTCGGAGCGCAGCTGGGCCCGGCGGACCTTGCCCGCGTCATCGCGCAAGGGTGTCTCCACGAACTCGACGGTGCGCGGCAGCTTGTACTTCGCGAGCCGCTCGGCCGCGAACGTCAGCAGCTCGTGCTCGCTGATCGTCCCCGCGTCGGCCTCGACGATCGCGTGGACGACGTTGCCCTTGTCCTCGTCGGGCAACCCGATGACGCACACCGACTTCACCGCCGGATGCTCCTGGATCGCCGCCTCGACCTCAGCGGGATAGATGTTTGCGCCGCCGGACAGGATCATGTCCTGCATGCGGTCGCCGAGGTAGAGGTAGCCGTCGGCGTCGAACCAGCCCATGTCGCCGAGCGACTCCCAGCCGCCCTCGCTCGTCCGGGCCTCGGCGCCCTTGTAGTAGTAGGTCGCCTGCTCCCGCGTGTTGCGGATCCAGATCTCGCCCATCTCGCCGACGGGAAGCGGATTGCCGTCGATGTCGGTGACCTTGAACTCCCCCGCGCTCGGCCGACCGACCGAGCCGCGGTGCTCGAGCCACTCGGGCCCGGTGATCACCGTGATGCCCTGTGCCTCCGTGCCCGCGTAGAGCTCGAAGATCTTCTCGGCGCCGAGCCAGTCGATCCATGCCTCCTTGAGCCACATCGGGCATGGCTCGGCAAGGTGCCACACGACCTGCAGCGACGACAGGTCGTACTTCAACCGCACCTCGTCGGGCAGCCGGATGATCCGCTTCATCATCGTCGGGACCAGGTAGACGAGGTTCGCCCGGTAGGTCTCGATGTCGGCGAGCACGCCCTCGGCGTCGAACCGCTCCTGTAGCACGACGTGGCTGCCCGCGAGGAGCGACTGGCACGACCACACCGCAGGACCGTTGTGATAGAGCGGTCCGGGCATGACCATGCACCCGTCGCGCTGATAGCCGAGTGCGGAGGGTGCCTCGTCGTCGGTGAGCGAAGGGTCGCCCGCGACGATCAGCTTCGGGCGGCCGGTGGACCCGCCCGAGGTCGGTGCCTTCCATGCGGGTGAGACCGCGTCGGGCAGCGGGCTGTCGTCGAGATCCGTCGGCGACTCGTAGCCGACGGGCAGGCAGATCGTGTCGGGGAGGCTGCCCGGCTCGGCGCCGACGACGACCTTCGACTCGGCAAGGGCGACGATCTCCGCGAGCTCGCGGTGCGGCAGCTTGGCCGACACCGGCTGGGGCACCGCGCCGATCTTCCAACAGCCGACATAGGCGATGAACCAGTCGACGGAGTTCGGCAGGGCCACGGTCACGAAGTCACCGACTCCGACACCTCTCGACTGGAGGTCGCGGGCGAATCGGTTGCCGAGCCGCTCGAGCTCGGCTCGTGACACGGTGCGCCCTGCGCACGTGACCGCGGAGAAGTCCGGCTTGGCTTCCGCGAGATCGGACAGGCGCTTGGCGAAGGACACGAGGGCCATGTCCGTGAGTCTGGCGCGTACGATGCGGCCGATGTCGCAACGCGACCTGATGGCGATGTCAGAAGACGAGGTCGCGGCGTTTCTGTCCGAGGAACGCCGGGCGGACATCGGCACGATCAACGCGGACGGCACGCCGCACCTCGTACCCATGTCTTACGTGGTGATCGAAGGGCTCCTCACCGTCTGGACCGATCCTCGGTCGAGGAAGGTCGCCAACCTCCGCCGTGACCCCCGCATCACCTGTCTCGTGGAACAGGGCGCCACATTCGCCGAGATGCGGGCCGTGCAGCTGTCGGGACGCGCCGAGATCACGAGCGATGCCGGGGACTCCCGCCGTGTGGGCCTTGCCTTGTTCGAGCGAGCAGCGGGGAAGCTCGACGACGACCTTCGGGCGGCGGTCGACGCACTCGTTCCCGAGCGCGTCGGGATCACGATCCACCCTGAGCGAGTCGTCTCCTGGGATCACAGGAAGCTCGCAGGTGTCCGTCCGAGCGAGATCGGCAAGTGAGCACCTCGGCGCGTACGCTTGCGGCATGACGAAGCAGAACCCAGAGTTCCAACTCGGCGGGATCAACCACCTCGCCCTCGTGTGCCGGGACATGGAGAAGACCGTCGACTTCTACACGAACGTCCTCGGGATGCCGCTCATCAAGACGATCGAGTTTCCAGGCGGCGCTGGGCAGCACTTCTTCTTCGACATCGGCAACGGCGACTGCCTCGCCTTCTTCTGGTTCCCGAACGCGCCGGAGCCGGTGCCGGGTGTCTCGTCCGCGGCCGCGCTGCCGGGCCTGGGTGATCTCACGACGGCCATCGCGTCGATGAACCATGTCGCGTTCGGCGTGCCGGCCGACAAGATCGAGGAGTACCGCAACAAGCTCGTCGACAAGGGCATCAAGTGCAGCCCGGTGATCAACCACGATCGCAGCGAGCGAGGCGTCACCGAGCAGATGACCGATGACGTGTTCATCCGGTCGGTGTACTTCTTCGATCCCGACGGTGCTCTGCTCGAGTTCGCGTGCTGGACGGGCGAGCTCACCGAGGCCGATGTCAGTCACGCACCGGCGCGAGCGATCCAGGCCGCCGGCGTCTGACCCCGTTCGTCGCTACCGCGCTGCGGCGAGCTCCGCGAGCAACGCGTCGTCCGCCGAGAAGTCGTACTCGAAGAGATCGCGGCCCTCGCGGTCGAACCACGCGTACGAGTCGGCGTAGCCGGCCTCGAGGCCGTAGCTCGGTGCCCAGTCGAGGTCGCTGAGCGCCTTCTCGATCGAGAACATGGCGCCGCCGACGATGGCCTCGCCCCAATGCACGAGCGCGTGAGGAGCGCGACGCGTGACGTCGAGCGGAACGTGCACGACATCGGGCCGCACGCCGGCAGCGTGTGCCATCAGCTCGATGCATCCGAGCACGCTCGTGATCTCACTGCCCGCCACGTTGTATATCTGGTGAGGCGCGTGCGGGTTCCCGATCAACGAGACCATCAACCTGGCGACGTCCTCCACGTGCACGAGGTGCACGAAGGGAAACCCCTCGGCCGGCACGAGGATCGGCCGTCCGAGCTCGAGGCGCCGGAAGAAGATCGGCTCTCTCGTCACGAGCGGTGAGTGCGGACCGATCGTGTGCGTGACCCGCAAAGACGTCGCATTGAGCTCCGGGATGTCGAAGAGGTACTGCTCGCACCTGACCTTCCCGATGCCGTAGCCCTTGCGGGGATCGCGGTCGTCGGCGGCGTGAGTCGAATGGGCCTCGGTCACGGGCTGGATGAAGCTGCGCTTGTACACCGCAACCGAGCTCGTGAAAACGAACTGCCTGACCCGACCTCGGAACAGGTCCACCATCGGCTGGAGGTCACGCACGGTGTACGCGGTGTTGTCGAACACCACGTCGAAGTCGTCGCGATGGCCGCCGAGTGCTTCGACGATCGCGCCGGGCACCTGACGATCGGCGTGGATGCGCCGAGCGCCAGGCGGCATGGGCGCTTCGTGGCTGTTCATCACCGTGACGTCGTGGCCCTGTCGAGCCAGCTCGAAGACGAGATGACGGCCGATGTACCGGTTGCCACCCATGACCAGTGCGCGCACGCCGTGACGCTAACCAGCGCGGGACTACTAGGGTCGATCGGTGAGCGCCGGTGACCTCCCTCTCGAGGGCGGAGTCCTGAATCGAGCGACCCAAGGTGATGCTGGCGAGCTCTTGGTGCTCCAGCGATGCTGCTGGGTCGACGAAGCCATCGCCAACGACACCCTCGAGATCGCCGCACTGCACGAGTCGCTCGACGACGTGCGGGCGTGGCTCGACGAATGGGAGACCTGGTGTCTGCGCCTCGGAGGCCGGCTCGTGGGCGCCGTGCGCGCGCGTCGCGAGGACTCGACATGGGACATCGGCCGCCTGATGGTGGCGCCCGATCTCGCCGGCCGCGGTCTCGGAGGATGGTTGCTTCGATTCGCCGAATCCCAGGCGCCGGGCGACGTCGAGTCGATCACCCTGTTCACGGGAGCCCGCAGCACGCGCAACATCGCGATCTACGAGCACGCCGGCTTCAGCCGCTCCGGCGGGCCTGCACCGCCGGACGCCGTGCGGCTCGAGAAGCGCCTCGACCGCGGTTAGAGAGCAAGCTGCTCGAGGTCGCGCCGCGTGTAGCGGTTGTGCCAGAACTCTTCCTCGAAGACGGTGTAGAGGCACTCCCGGAGTGAGTTCGTGCCGTTCTCGAGCACGTCCACCGGTCGCTCGAAGTCCTCGAGGGACAACGATGCGAGATAGTCGCGGAGACGCGTCACGCGGTCCGTGCGTACCGCGAGCGCCTCCGAGACCGACGGCGTCAGATGCGGGTCGAGACCGGGCCAGGGGAAGTCGACGGAGCCGGAGTTCGGCAACCCCATCGGGTCGAACGCTTGCCCGAGGATCGGCACCGTGAACCACTTGTCCATCGCGAAGACGAGGTGTCGCACGGTCTGCACGAACGTCCATTCCCCGTCGACCGACTCGTGCAGCTTCGCTTGAGGGAGCGCGTGCGCCAGCGAGATCGTCTTCGCCCACTCGTCCTCGAGCGCCGCCCACCCGGCCCGCATCCCCTCGGGCGTCGGAGGACGAAGCATCGCGCGCAACGGGTACCAGCGGTCTCGCTCGTTCACGAAGCTCGTGACGTCGACGCCGTTGATCACGACCCTGTCGATCAGTGCGTCGATGTCGACGTTGACGAGCCAGGCGTGACTGATCTTCGCATCGGTGAGGTTGACGTCACGAAATCGCGCACCGCTCAGATCGGCGCCCCAGAACACCGCTCCTGCGAGATCCCCCTCGAACTCCCGCGGCATGGCGCCTCCGTTCAGGTCCGTGCCTTCAGCGTTTCACGCGGTGCAAGTGGTGGCTGCTCGATCGCATCCATCCGGGTCGCGTCTGAGGAGTTCCTGCGTCGCTGCTGCGAAGCAACGCGAGCGCCGCCAACCCGAGCAGCGCACCGGCTGCGAAGGCGCCTCGATAGCCGGCGAGCGCAGCGACGACGCCGAGGAGCAGCGCACCGACTCCCTGAGAGAGATCGAAGAAGCTGCTGACCGTGCCGACCGCCGAGCCCCGCTCGTTGTCGGCGAGACCCGTGAGGGCGAGCGTGAGCATGGCCGGGTAGAGGAACGACATCCCGATCGAGAACACGACCGTGCCGGCGTACAGGCCGGCGGGTTCGGCGAAGGCCGCCATGATCAACAGCCCCACGGCCGAGGTTGCCGTCGCGATGGTGCCGGCGGTGCGGGGACCGATGCGATCGGGAACCTTCGCTCCCAGGAGGCGCATGCCCAGGATCAGGCAGCCGTACAGCACGAACACTCCGCTCGAGTCGTTCAGGCCGATCTCCTTGACGTAGAGCGGCACGAACTCCGTGAATCCCGCGAGGCCGATGAGCCCGAGGAACAGGACCGTGCCCGGGCCGATCGCCGGCCGGCTGATCAACGGGGGCCGCGGCGCGGCCGCGGAGGAGGCGCGGTCGAATGAGACCACCTCGCGCGTGCACAACCCGATGGCAGCGGCGAGGAAGGCAAGCGACGCAGAGGCCAGCCACACACGGTCGAAGTGGTCGTCGTCGAGGAGCAGGTTCCCGATGAGCGGACCGAAGGCGAGGCCGCCGTACACCGCGATCGACCAGTAGCTGATGGCTTCCCCTCGCCGCGCTTCGGGTGCGAGGTCGGTGATCATCGACGCGGCGCCGACGAAGAACGCGGCCTCTCCGATGCCAGCGAGCAGCCGCACGAGCACGAGTGGCACCAGTGCCGACGCGAGGAGGTAGAGGAGGCCGGCTGAGCCGACGATCACGCCACCCACGACGATGAGGACCCGACGGCCGAAGCGGTCGCCGATCCGGCCCGCGAACGGTCGCAAGATCACAGCGCCCAACGAGAACGCGCCCACTGCGAGCCCGACGGCGACGTCGTTGCGTCCGAGCTCGTGCTTCACGAACAACGGCACGATCGGCAGCAGGACGCCGAGCGCCATGAAGTAGCACAGCCCCGACGTCACCACGAGCGCGAAGCGCAGGGTGAACACGCGCTCGTCGGTGGTCGACATCAGACACCCGAGCCTAGGAGTCGCGCCCGAAGCGCGATCCGGGTTGCGCTTGCTCTACTCCTCGGGGAACCCGACGATCTCGACCGTCCCGGCTTTGCCGTCCACGCGCACGAGCACGCCGTTCGGGATCCGCTGCGTGCCGTCCACGGTGCCGACGACCGCCGGGAAGCCCATCTCGCGCCCCATGATCGCGGCGTGTGAAGCGAAGCTGCCGTGGTCGGTGACGATCGCGCCGACGACGTGGAGGAAGGAGTTGAACGACTCACCCGTCGCCGAAGTGACGAGCACCTCGCCGTCTCGCAGCTCCATGAGATCGTCGAAGTTCTTCACGATGCGGGCCGGGCCGACGTAGGTGCCGGCGCTGCCCCCGATGCCCATGATGGTGTGGTCGTCGCCCGTCGGGAGCAGGAGCCTCGCCGAGGACGCCGCCGATCACGAAGCCGAGCGCGGCTCATCACCCGCGCAAGCGGCGGCGGAAGACCGTCGACGGGGGGCGGCGGCGGAGGCGGTGGCCCGAGGAGCGGCGGGGCGCCGGCCTTGCTCGCTGCCTTGCGCGCGCGGCAACCCGGGCCGCGAGCTCGTCGGCGGTCGGGGAGGCTGCACCGGCGAGCATCGCGTCGATCTCGGCCGACGCGCGAGGTCGAGGGTGTCGTACTTGAACCCGATGCGGCCGCGCTCGAACAGTCGGCTACCGAGCTCGATCAGAGCGAGGCGGGTGAGCCCGACGGCCGACGAGTCGCTGTAGAGGCCGCGCTCGTCGCGCAACCGATACACCAGGCGCGATTCTGCGAGGAGGTCGTCGAAGGTGGCCCGCTCCTCTTCTGGCACCGCCTCACGAAGCTCGGCCGCCAGAGCATCAGCGCGTGCCGTCGAGTGGTCGGCCTCATATCCAACGGCGGACAAGAGCCGCCCGAGCACCAGGTCGGGCCGCTCGACAACGGTCGGGTTCGTGAGATCGAAACCAGCCGCAATGCGGAAGCCGACCGCACGGACGTATTCGTCGACAGCGGGCACCCGCGCGCGGAGCTGCGCGAGGCGATCAGCAGCGGGCTCTTCCCCGGAGAGCAGCGCCGCGGCAGTCGGATCCGCGCGGATGGCCTCGACTGCAGGCGTGATCTCGGGGTTGAGCACTCCGGACGACGGCGACCAGCCGTCGTACACCGCGAAGATCGGCACCGGGTCGCGTTGCGTCCATGTCGCCGCGTGGAGCACGAAGTCGCCGACCGGCACAAGTGCGGCAGCGTTGTACGTGTGGTGCTGCTGCCACATCCTCGCCATGTGATCGAAGCACCGGTGGAGGTGCCGCGCGGAGCGCCTCGTCGTCGAGGCTCGACAGGTCGACCGCCGCCAGCTCGCGGTGCTGCTCGATGGCACGCGGCTTCGCCTCGTCGTCCCACTGCTTCAACGTGTCACGCCAGATCCGCTGGGTGAACGCCTCATCGGCCAACGCGGTGCGCCGACCGATCTCCGCGCCCAGCTGCTCCGGCGTCTTCGGACCGTCAGGTCCCGGAGCGTCGAACGGCACCGGTTGCGTGTAGGAGAAGCCGTTGACGAACCTGAGCTGCATGGTGTCGAGCAGCACGCCGTACGGAGAGAGCGCCGCGGAGAAGCCTTTCGCGAAGCCCTCGGGGTACAGCTCCTGCAGCAGGGGCGTCACCGATGCGGGCAGATGCGCCCGGTCCTGCATCCACGGACCTGGACCCGGTGCTTCCCAATCGTCGTTCATGCCACCCCTCTCGCCCGAGGCCGAGCGGGTGACCCGGCCGCGGTGCACCGTACCGCTCCGCGGTCACCGGAGGAACTCAGCCGCGGCCCTCGAGCTGAGCTCCCGCGACGCTCGTAGAAGTCCGCGAGGTCGCCGAACTCCGGCTCGTCGGCGAAGGCCGCTCGGGTTCTCGCGACGATCTCATCGTTCGACTTCGTCAGGTCGAGCGGCTTCGCTTGCGGTTGCTGGACGTGCCACGGCGTGTCGATGAAGACCTCGACCCCGTTGTGCTCGGGGTCTTCGAAGTAGATCGACCACGCGTTGCCGTGGGTGAGCGGCATGATGGCGCTGACGTCGGGGTGCGCCTGCAGCGTGGAAAGGAGCGCCCTCAGGTCGTCGAGCGTCCCCGCGGAGCGGTACGCCGTGTGGTGCATGTTGTTCGACTTGTCGACCTTCGGCCGACCCGTGACGAGTGCCAGCTGGTGATGGTGGTTGGCGACCTGCGACATGAAGACGATCTGGTCGCGGCCGAGCGGCCCTCGGTCGGCAACCTCGAAGCCGAGGACTTCGGTGTAGAACGCGATCATCTTCTCGACGTCGTGCACGTACACGACGGTGTGGGCGACCTCGAGATGGAGCGGGGCGGATGTGCTCATTGCGGGAGTCTCGCGCTCCCGGTGTGCGAGCGTGGACGGATGAGCGACAGCTTGACGACGGCGCATCTGATCGCGCTCTCCGAGACGGCGTACAACCGGCTCCGCTCCCGGCTCGACGATCTCACCGACGACGAATACCTCTGGGAGCCAGCGCCACTCGCGTGGTCGGTCCGAGACACGCCCGAAGGCGTGCGGTTCGACTTCGGCCTGAGGCCCGTCGCGCCAGCGCCGATCACGACGATCGCATGGCGGCTCACGCACATCATCGACCTGCTCCGCGAGGACCGGTGCCACCGTGTGCTCGGCGTGCCGCCCAGCGCCGATGTCCACGAGGTCTGGATCACGATGTCGGCTGCCGAAGCGACCTCGATGCTCGAGCGAGCGTTTGCGACGTGGCGCGGCTACCTCGCTGCGACCGACCCCGCGCTGCTTCTCGAACCGTCCGAAGGCTGGCCCGATCGCTTGACGTTCGCTCTGCACATCATCGACGAGCTCATCCATCACGGCGCCGAGGTCGGCCTGCTGCGCGACCTCTACCTCGCGGCACGGACGACGGACGAGGTGCTCGTCGAGGTGCTCGCCGGTGACACATCACGGCTCGACAACCTGCGTGAGCGACGGCCCGCGATCGTCGCCGACCTCGCGTCCGCCGGGCACTGGCTCGCCGCGGCGCGCCTCGTCGAGCTGGGTTTCGAGGTGAACCCCGAGGGTGTCGTCGCGTCTCCGCTGCACCACGCCGCGGTTCTCGGCCGCATCGACCTCGTCCGTACGCTCGTCGATCACGGAGCCCGTATCGACGCGGTCGACACGGTGTACAAGGTGAGCCCCCTCGTCTGGGCACAGACGATGTCGACGCGGATGGGCGGCCCGAACAGCCTCGGCAGCGACTACGACACGGTGATCGAGCTCCTCGGCTCGCTGCGCTGAGGGGCCGCGCCGCGCCGAGGTCGATGCGATGATGCGCTCATGGCACGGTTCGCCCACGCATTCGGCCCCCACTCCCCCGACGCCACCTACGTGAGTCACGAGTTTGCCGAGCAGCTCGCGGACCTCGGGGAGGTGCAGATGAACTATGTCTCGGTCGGCGATCCATCGATGCCGGCGCTGCTGCTCGTGCCCGGCCAGACCGAGTCATGGTGGGGATACGAGGGCGCGCTCCCCTTGCTCGCTGAGCACTACCACGCGTTCGCGGTCGACCTTCGCGGCCAGGGCCGTTCGACGAGAACACCGGGGCGCTACACGCTCGACAACATGGGCAACGACCTCGTGCGCTTCATCGACGTCGTCATCGGCCGACCCGTGATCGTGAGCGGGCTCTCGTCGGGCGGAGTGCTCTCGGCCTGGCTCTCCGCCTACGCGAAGACAGGACAAGTCCTCGCTGCTCACTACGAGGATCCCCCGCTGTTCGCTTCGCAGGTGAACCCGCCGACCGGCCAAGGGATGCGTCAGACGATCGGGCCGGTGTTCAAGCTCTGGAGCACCTACCTCGGTCCTCAATGGTCGATCGGCGATTGGGACGGGGTGCGGGCCGCGGCACCCGACGCGCTCCCGTCATGGATGACGGCCGTCTTCACCATCCCGGACGAACCGCCGCAGAACCTCAAGGAGTACGACCCCGAATGGGGCGCCACGTTCTGGAGCGGACAGGTCGCCGCCTCGTGCGATCACGAAGCCATGTTGAGATCTGTCCGCGCGCCGGTGCTCTTCACCCACCACTTCCGCCATGTCGACGACGTGACCGGCCAGCTGATGGGCGCGAGCTCCGACGTCCAAGCTCAACGGGTCGTCGAGCTACTTGGCGCGGCGGGGGTCGAGGTCGACTACCGATCCTTCGAAGCCATGGGCCACTCCATGCACGGACAGGACCCGAAGCTGTTCACTGACACGCTCGTCGACTGGTCAGCGAAGCTCAGTCGTTGAGCCGCTTCTCCCAAGTGAGGAGCGTGTCATCGATGTCGATCGGTCCCGTGCGAGCCTGGATCGTGCCCTTGACGCGTCTCGGCGCAGCGCCCGAATCGGCGTAGCCACACCGACGGTAGAGGGCCTGGGCAGTCACGTTGTCGGCACCGACCAAGAGGGTGACTCGGTCGAAGCCGCGAGCCTGGGCCCCGTCCTCTGCACGGCCAACGAGCGCGGTCGCAACGCCTTGACGCCGATGCTCGACCCGCACCGAGACGTCCTGGAGCTCGGGAGGATCGGTGAGCGCGAGGTGGAGGTGGCCGAGCGGCTCATCATCTCGCCAAGCCACGAGGTAGAACCCATCGCCCTGATCCAGGCGTACCAACCCGAGCACCGCTCCAACCGAATCGATCTCAGACTGCCGCGAGGGGACGGATGTCGACCATGGCAATCAGATTGCCCCGGCGTGACGCAGCGCCAAAACTCGCCTCGTGCTGAGACTCGGAACGATCGTGCTCGGGGCCGACGATGTCAGCCGAGCCGTCGCGTTCTGGGCTGAGCGCGTTCGGCTACGAGATCGTCACCTTCCCAGACTCCGACGACGACTTCACGATCCTCGTCCCGCCCGACCGTGTCGGAACCCGGATCGCGCTCCATCGGTCCGCGACACCGGTCCAGGATCACCCGCGGGTGCACCTCGATCTCGTGGTCGACAGCGCGGCTGAGCAGACGTCGGAGGTCGAGCGGCTGGTCGCGCTCGGCGCGGCTCGGGTGGCGTGGAGCTACCCCAGCGATCCTGACTTCGTCGTGTTGGCCGATCCGGAGGGCAACCGCTTCTGCGTGGTCGACGCCAGCCACGAATGACCGATGCGAGACCCGATCAGGACGGGCGGGCGTAGGTCGCGGCGGCCGAGCTGTCGAACTCGTACGCGACGAAGGTGTCGTCGCCGACGATCCATGCGTCGTGTCCTGGCTCGATCACGTAGGCGTCGCCCGGACCAGCCTCGCCTTCGTCGCCGCTGTTGTGCACGACGTGGATGCGCCCCGAGATAACCACGCCGACGTGGTGGGCCTGACAGCTGTCGCCGCCCACGGTCGGCTTGATGCACTCGGACCACCGCCAGCCCGGCTGCGCGGTCATTCGGGCCGCCTTCACGCCTCCGAGGTCG
>CAVSDE010000003.1:0-15254 GCA_963726695.1 uncultured Acidimicrobiales bacterium | reverse complement strand
GTGCGGCGGCTTCCATGGTCGCGACAGTCACAGCCATGCGGTCCGCTCCCCACGGGAGCGGCATGAGCACTGGCACGTCGACGCCGCCGTCGAGATACCGCGCACGGTGTCGCGGACCGTGTCGCCGTCGCCCATCACGTCGATGGCGTCGACCATGCGATCTGACACTGCGGCCACCGCACCTTCTCGATCACCTGCGGCATGGCGCTCGCGGATCTCGGTCACCTCGTCCTCGAACCCGGCGCGGCTGAAGCTGCGCGCGTACGCGTCGACGACGGCGTACGAGAAGAGGTCGCGGCGGGCCGCTTCGATGCCGTCCGCCCGGTCAGCCACGAGACCGGCGTGGATGTAGGCGTAGATCGTCGCCGGCCCTCCCCTTCGGACCTGTTCCACCGACCAGGGCACGTGACTGGCAGGGATGTAGTTCAGCAGCACACCGTCCGCGAGCTCGCCCGCAAGCTGGAGCATTCCCTCGTTCAGGGCGCCGATCACGACCTTCGGGCGTCGCTCGCCGAGCCTGACGCCCAGTCGGAACCTGTTGATCTCGTAGAAGTCCCCCTGAAAGGACACCGTTTCTCCGGCCAGGCACTCCTTGAGGAGCGTGACGTACTCCCGAGTCTGGGCGAGGGGTCGTTTGGCCAGGTAGGTGGCTCCGTGCCACCGACCTACCACGACAGGCGATGAGATGCCGATGCCGATGATGATCTCGCGATCGGGGTGCAGCGCCTGCAGCGTGGCCGCGGCCATGGCGACGAGGGGCGGGGTGCGCAGCTGGAGAGCGAGCACGCCAGTGCCGAGGTCGAGTCCCGGACTCGCCGCGCCAACCGCTCCGAGCAGGGAGAATGCCTCGGTGCCGTTCGCCTCAGCGACCCAGAACGACCGGTAGCCCAGCTGTTCCGCTGTGCGGGACACTTCGACGCCGCCCTGCACTCCCAGCGCCCCGAGGCTCGCGAAGGTGACACCGAGAGCGGGGTGGGGAGACATCGGGCCGACGCTATCTTCCGCCGGAGGTGGCGATCATGTGCCGGTCTGGTGACGGAAATCTCCGTGCGCTTGAAACGCTCGTGTCACACTCGACCGGTACGGTGTGACTATCGACCGGGAATGTTGGTCCGGCGGACAAGGTTGGAGGCCTCGATGACGCAGACCTACGACAGTGACCAAATCGACGAGGCGTTGGCGATCATCGATCGTGGCCTGCGCGAGATGGTTGCGCGTGAGCTCGTCTCGACCGCCGAAGTCGCGGACCTCTTGCTCGATGTGCGCACGCTTCTGACGCATTCGTCAGAGCCTGTTGCTGCTTCCGTCAGCTGACCTTCTTCGCTGGCTTCCTCTTCGCCTTGGCGCGCGGGGCCTGACCCGCGGCAACCAGCTCCTCGAACGACTCCTGCATGAGGTTGCGTAGCAGCTCTGGATCTTGGACCGCGGCCGTGTCGACGTTGAGTCCCATGTCGAGGCTCCCCGCGTAGGACAGCAGCGTCAGGTTGAACGCAGTGCCGCCAGTGGGCCCGATCGGATAGTTGGCGTCGACCCGGGCGCCGGCGAGATACAGCGGCACCGGAGCCCCCCGCACGTTCGAGGTTGCGAGGTCGACGGTCTCGGTCTGTTGCCGCGCGAGGCGCACCAACAGGTTCGTGGGCAGCGCGGCCGTCACGCCCGCCAGGGCGTTGAGGCTCGCCTGGCCCGAGGCACCACGGGCCGCCTCGGTCGCTTCTTGGATGCGCTTGAACCGCTCGCCGATGCCCATCTCGTCGGTGGGAACGAGCATCCGGGCGAGCGTGAACGCGTTGGCCTCCTTCGTGTCTCTCGTGCGGGTGCTGACGGCCATCGAGGCGCGGAGCTCGTCGACCGGCGCGCCCTTCAGACGGTGGTAGCGGCCCGCCGCCTCGGCGGCGGCGGTGATGAACGCGGTGTTGATCGAGCCGCCGAGCACCTTCGACGCGGCCTTCGCGTCGTCGAGGGGGATCCGGAGTGTCTCGAGCCGGCGGGACAGCGACCGAGCTCCCCAGAGCGGAGACAAGGCCTTCTTCGTGTCGGACAGCTGGCGGATGATGGAGGTGAGCTGCGCCGCCGCCGCTGCGCCCGTCTCGGGGATGCGATGCGGGTTCGCCAGGAGCTCCGTCCACTCGCGGCGAGTCCCATGGGCACCCGCAGCGTGCTCGTGAAGACGTCGCGGGCCACCTCGGCCGCGCTCGCCGGCGGCGGAGATGTGACGGGCTCGGGTTCAGGTGGCAGGGGCTTCTCGGGTGCGTCGCGCTCGAAGTCGAGGAACTGCAGTGAGAGCCGAACGCCACCTTCGCCGTCCATCAGCGTGTGGTGGAAGCGCATCAGCAGTGCGGCGCGGCCTCCGCTCAGACCCTCGATGATCACCATCTGCCACAGCGGACGGGTGCGATCGAACGGATCGGCCGTGAGCAACGACGCGAGATCGAACAGGTCGCGTTCGTCGCCGGGAGGCGCCAGCGCGAGCCGGCGGAGGTGATACGTGAGATCGAAGTCGGTGTCCTCAACCCACGCGGGAGGCTGCAAGGCGAGCGCGGGCTGCACCCGCTGGCGCAGCCGGGGCACGATCCTCGTGGCCCGCAACATGCGCTGGGCGAGGCGCTCCATGTCGGGGGCTGAATCGAGCACGGTGAGGTTCGCGACCGTGGACGACAGGTACGGATCCTTTTCGAGGCGCCACATCAGCCCCTCCGCATCGGACATGTGGGGGCCCATCTCGACGCGCTCGTCGGCCATGTCCGCAGGCTAGGGGTGCGAGGGTCCCGTGTCAGCCGGGGGAGGTCAGCGTGGGATCGACGTGTGCTTGAACTCGTTGAGCCCGGGCCAGCCGGTCACGAGGTCGACGACCCGATCGACGGTCTTCGTCGCGAGCTCGATGTCGCCCTTGGGTCGGTCCATCAGACGGACGAAGACGGACTGCGAGTCGCCAGCCTGGTCGTCGGCGATGAAGGTCGGCACGCCCCAGACCTGGTGATCGTTCGCTGCGGTCTCGTGCTCCTTGCGGATCGTGTCGAGCGGCCCGCCACCAGCGATCTCGGCGAACACTGCGTCGGCGTCGACCCCATTGCCACGCAGCACATCCTCGATCACCTCGCGTTCGCGGATGTGCCGGCCCTCGTCGTGGCGCGCGGCGAACAGCGCGATGTGCGTATCGAAGAACTTGTCGGGGTGGAGATCGCGGACCACCACTCCGGCCTGCAGAGCGAGGAGCCCGGTGTCCTTCGCAGGATCGTCCCAGACGTCGGGCTCGCCTTCGGCCACGTGCGCCTGGCCCAGTGAGAAGGGCACGAACCGCACGTTCCAGTCGGCGCCTGCCTGCAACCCGGCGACGACGTGCTCATGAGCGGTGCGGGCAAACGGGCAGCGGTAATCGAACGTGACGGCAAAGGACCTGGCGGGCATGCGTCAGGCAACCCCGCCGCGAGCCAGAAGATTCCGGTCGACCCTTCGCCAGACCCTTTTCCGCGACGGCGCCGAGCACGACGCCGACCGCCGCCCCGGCCACGACGTCGGAGGCATGGTGGATCTTCACGTGCACTCGGCTCGTGGCGACGAGTGCGGCGAGGCTGTACCAGAAGACGACCTCGGGCAGCGGACGGCGGTCGGACAGCAGCGTGGCGGCCACGATGGCCGCTGATGCGTGACCGCTCGGGAAGCTGCTCGTGAGCGGCCGCCGCAGGCTGAGCGGACGGTCGCCCTCGTGGGTGGGACGAGTCCGCTTGAACAGCGACTTCAGGCCGAGGTTCACTGCGACCGACTCGACTCCCAGGCTGAGGGACAGCTCGACGGCGTCGCGCGCCTCGCCACTGGGTAGCGCGCGGGCCACGCCCGCGATGTGCCAGATCAGGCTGTGGTCGCCGAGTGCCGACGCCACGTAGAACACGCGATCCGCGACAGGATTGCCCCGCAGCTCCTCGAACCAGGCGTCGACCGCGGCATCGAACCGCGCGACGGTTGCTCCGAACGGGGCCTCGGCCACGCCCCTACAAGAGCACAGGCTCGGGCATGGCGACGACTTCGGCGATGGTCGAGGGTGCCTTTGCCAGCTCGGGATCGCCACCGAAGGCCGGGCAGTACGCCTTGAACGCGGAGAAGTCGCACAGTGGGCCGCGGTTCGGCCGGAAGTCTTCGGTGCGACACGCCCGCTCGACTGCCGTCCAGATCGCGCCCACCTTCTTGTCGAGGAAGGCCATCTTCTGGTCGGAGGGCGTGGCAATGATGGCGACGGGCTCGCTCAGGTACAGCAGCTGCACCCGAGCAGGGCGGCGACCGAGGACTCGCTCGCAGAGCAGCGCGTAGAAGTTGACGCCCGAGAGCCGCCCCTGCTCGTGGGTGGCGCGGCGGCGGACGGCCCGTCTTGTAGTCGGTGACGACGAGCTCGCCGTCGGCGTCGAGATCGAGACGATCGATCACCCCGCGCATCGTCGTGCCCCCGACCTCGGCGGACAGCCGCAGCTCGAGGCCGATCGGGTTGACTGCAGTCGGGTCTTCGAGCTTGAAGTACTGGCGCACGAGCACCTCGGCCTCGTCGAGGAAGCGCTGCTGAGCCTCGTCGTCGAGCCCGAGACCGGTGAGGTCGGGATCGGTGCTCATCTCGGTGAAGGCGCGGTCGAGCGCCGTGATCGCGGCCTCGAGCGTGCGCCCGCGAGCGGGCTCCTCGAAGAGCAGCTCGAGGGCGCGGTGCACCAGCGTGCCCTTCGTCGCCCATGGCGACGGCGGCTCGGGCAGGCGGTCGATCGCGCTGAACCGGAACGCGAGCGCGCACGACTTGAACGACTCGACTTTGCTCGGGGAGAGGCCGTACGGCACCGGGAGGGCCATGCGGCGACTGTACCGGGGGGGTGTGACATTCCCGGGGAGGGTCGGGACTACCGTCGCTCACCATGTCAGAGGCGGACGTCGAGGCGGTCTTGGCCGCCAACCAAGCCTTCTACGACGCCTTCGAGGCCCGCGACATGGACGCGATGTCCGAGCTCTGGGAGCACACCGACCGCAGTGTCTGCACGCATCCGGGCTGGGCGACGCTTAGGGGCTGGGGCGCAGATCGCGGCGTTCATGGTTCGGCCTGTTCAGACAACGAGAGCACCTGCAGTTCATCGTCACGAATGCCCGTGCCGAGGTCGACGGCGACATCGGATGGGTGGTGTGCGACGAGAACATCCTCGGCGGAGGAAGCAGCGGCGCGGTCGCGTCGCTGAACCTCTTCGTGCGCAAGCCCGGCGGCCGCTGGTACCTGATCGGGCACCACGGCAGCCCGATCATGACTCAGCCTGGCTGAGGCTCACGCGGCAGGCCGAGCAGGCGCTCGCCGATGATGTTGCGCTGCACCTGGCTGGTGCCGCCCGCGATGCGTCCTCCGGGCGCCGCCAGCATCCCAGTCGCGTCCGGGCCTTCGATCATCGCGCCCGCGCCCGCAAGATCGCCCCGCAGCATCGACGCGTTGAACATGAGCTCGGTGATGCCGAGCTTCATCAACGACCCCGCCGTGCTCGCGACCGGGCCCTGACGAAGCGCGAGCGCGCGGTAGGCGTTGCCTCCCGAGAGCAGGCCGGCGAGCCGATCCCGCTCGACCGGGCCGAGGTCTTCCTCGCCCATTGCCGCGATCTGCGCGAGACGACGCTCGAGCCCGATGACGGCGGCGCCGATGTGGCCGCGTTCGCTCGTCAAGGTCGCCATCCCGACCATCCAACCCTCGTTCTCCGGGCCGATGAGCGCGTCGACGGGCATCTCGACGTCGGTGAAGAACACCTCGTCGAACTCGGCCTCGCCGGTCATCTGGCGCAACGGTCGCACCTCGATGCCCGGGAGGCTCATGTCCATGAGGAAGAACGAGATCCCCTTGTGCTTCGGCGCGTCCGGATCCGTGCGGGCCATGAGGATGCCCCAGTCGGAGTAGCGAGCGCCGCTGGTCCACACCTTCTGGCCGTTGACGATCCATCGCTCGCCGTCGCGCTCGGCGCGGGTCGACAGTGAGCCCAGATCGCTGCCCGCGCCGGGCTCCGAGAACAGCTGACACCACACCTGCTCGGCGGCGAGGGTCGGTCGAAGGTGGTCTCCCTTCTGGGCGTCGGTGCCGAACTTCTGGATGACCGTGCCGGCGAGCACGATGCCGACCATGTTGATGAACGCGGGCACGCCGGCGCGGGCGCACTCCTCGATCCAGGTCGCGTTGTGGTCGGGGGTGAGGCCGCGGCCGCCGTACTCGACCGGCCAGTGGATGCCCGCCCACCCTTCGGCGAAGAGAAGCTTCTGCCAGGCCACGCCGGCCTCGACGAGCTCTTGGGGGATGATCGCCCCGTAGTCCCGCGGAGCGCTGTCCTTGTTCCCGGCGAGCCAGGAGCGCGCGTCCGATCGGAAGTCGTCGAGATCGATCATGCGGTCATCCTGCCGGGTGTGACCGATCGATGAGGTTCCTCAGCTCCCGGACGGCGACCGAGAGCGTGGTCAGGTCGGAGGTGCCGCCCGCCCTGATGCCCGCGATCACCGACTGGAAGCGCTGCACCGGCGCGCTGTTGCGCTCGATCCAGGCATCGACGAGGGCGTAGGCGCTGTCGGTGTCGCCGTCGCCGCGCAGGCGCAGCACCTCGGCGGTCAGCTCTCGCTGTTCGGCCAACAGGTCGTCGCGCAGCGCGGCACGAGCGAGTGTCTGCCACTCGTCGTCGCGGACGAGGTCGAAGACGCGCTCGCGGACCCAGTCGATGCCGAGCCGGTCCGTGAGCGCGAAGTACACGGCCGCCGCATCGGCGACGGACGTGCCCCTTGCCCGAGCCACCTCGACGATGTCCAGTGCCGGAAGCTCGAAGGCGAGCGCGGCCGCGCGCTGGGCGAGGTCGTGACCGACACCCCCCGCCTCGTACTCCGCCATCGTCGCCTCGAGCACGTCGCGGTCGGTGCCGAAGAGCACGGTGGGGATCGCGGCCGCGAGCTGTTGCACACCGGCGGCGAAGGCCGCCACCGTCGCCACGATGTCGAGTGGAGGCCGCCGGTGGCGCAGCAGCCACAGTGCACCTCGTTCGACGGTGTGTCGCAGCGCGAGGAGCATGCGCAGCTGCACATCGGGTGCGACTGCGTCGTCGAGGGCCTCGATCGGGGTCCACAGGTCTTGCATCGCGAAGATCTCTCGCGCTGCGAGGTGCGCGCGGGTGCTGTCGACGACTGACGCGCCCGTCTCCTCGGTCATCCTGAAGTCGAACGAGATGCCGGCCTTGTTCACCGTGCTGTTCACGATCCGCATCGCGACGATCTCGCGCCGCAGCCGATGGCGATCCATCTCGGCGCGGAACCGCTGGTGCAGTGGCGTGGGGAAGTAGTGCTCGATCTCGTCGGCGACGAACGGGTCGTCAGGGAGATCCGAGGCGAGCACCTCGCGCACGTTGGTGGTCTTCGTGTACGCGAGGAGCACCGCGAACTCGGGCGTCGTGAGCCCGACACCCGACGCTTGGCGTTCCACGAGCTGCCGCTCGGACGGCAGGAACTCGAGCGTGCGGTCGATGAGCTCTTCGCTCTCGAGCGAGCTCGTGTATCGGGCGTGGACATCGATCATCGACACCGCCTGCGCTCGAGCGTTCGCGAGGACACGGTTCTGCTCGTAGTTGCTACGCAGCACCAGGTGAGCCACCTCGTCGGACATCTCGGCGAGCAGGGCGTTTCGGTGCTTCATCGTGAGATCTCCCGCCGCCACCGCGTCGTCGAGGAGGATCTTGATGTTGACCTCGTGGTCGGAGGTGTCGACGCCGGCGGAGTTGTCGATCGCGTCGGTGTTCACCAGTCCGCCCGCGAGCGCGTACTCGACGCGCCCCCGCTGCGTGAGCCCGAGGTTTCCTCCCTCCACGACGGCCTTGCAGCGGAGGTCAACCCCATTGACTCGCAACGAGTCGTTCGTGCGGTCGCCGACCTCACCGTGCGACTCGGTCGATGCCTTGACGTACGTGCCGATGCCACCGTTGAAGAGAAGATCGACCGGGGCCTTCAGCAGCGCGGTGATGACCTCGGCGGGCGTAAGTGCCTCGGCGTCGGTGCAGAGCAGCTCGCGCACCTCGGGCGAGAGTGGGATCGACTTCGCGGTCCGCGGCCACACCCCACCACCGGTGGAGATGAGCGCACGGTTGTAGTCGTCCCACGATGAGCGGGGGAGGTCGAACAACCGCCTGCGCTCCGCGAAGCACGGCGCCCGGTCGGGCTTGGGATCGAGGAACACATGGCGATGATCGAACGCGCCGACGAGCTCGATCATCGGTGAGAGCAGCATCGCGTTGCCGAACACGTCGCCCGACATGTCCCCGATTCCGATGACGGTGAACGGGTCCTTGTCGGGGTTGATGCTGAGACCGTGGAAGTGCCGGCGCACCGACTCCCAGGCGCCGCGGGCGGTGATCCCCATCTCCTTGTGGTCGTACCCGGCCGAGCCCCCGGATGCGAACGCGTCTCCGAGCCAGAACCCGTACTCCGCCGCGATGGCGTTGGCGAGATCGGAGAACGTCGCGGTGCCCTTGTCCGCAGCGACCACGAGGTAGGGGTCGTCGTCGTCGTAGCGCACGACCCGAGGCGGCGTGACGACGTCAGTGCCGACGAAGTTGTCGGTGACGTCGAGCAAGCCCCGGATCAGGATCTGGTAGCAGGCCTCGACCTCGGCCTGGAGCGCGTCCCGATCGGGAGACGTGGGCAGCCGCTTCACGACGAAGCCTCCCTTTGCTCCGACGGGAACGATCACCGCGTTCTTCACCATCTGTGCCTTCATCAGGCCGAGGATCTCGGTGCGAAAGTCCTCACGGCGGTCCGACCACCGGATGCCGCCGCGCGCGATGCGCCCACCGCGCAGGTGCACGCCCTCGGCGCGCGGCGAGTACACCCACACCTCGAACAGCGGTCGAGGCAGAGGGAGGTCGGGCACCCGCGCGGGATCGAGCTTGAACGACATGTACGGCTTGGGGTTGCCGGATTCGTCGCGCTGGTACCAGCTCGTGCGCAGCGTCGCGACGATGAGGTTCAGGAAGCTCGAGAGGATGCGGTCCTCGTCGAGGCTGGCCACCTCGCGCGAGCGCGGCGACGATGCTCGTGACGAGCAGCTCTTCCGCCTCGGCTCGATCATCGGTGCGGTCTGGGTCGAAGCGGGCCTCGAACAGGTCGAGCAGCAGCGCGGCGATGTGCCCGTTGTTGGCGAGGGTGTCCTCGATGTAGCTCTGACTGAACGTCGAACCGATCTGGCGGAGGTACTTCGCGTACGCCCGCAGCACTGCGACCTTGCGGCTCGACAACCCCGCGCGCAGCACGAGTCGGTTGAACCCGTCGCTCTCGGCCTCGCCTCGCCACAGCCGGCTGAACGCGTCGCAGAACTCGACCCGCGCCCGCTCTCCGTCGAGTCCCGCGAGGTCGGGGCTGGTGAGGCCGACGTCGTACAGCCACACGGCGGGGCTGTCGGTCGGATGCACCTCGTACGGCCGCTCGTCGATGACGCGGACGCCGAGGTGCTCGAGGAGAGGCAGCACGTCGGACAGCGCCATGGGCTCGCCCACCCGGAACAGGCGCATCCGCACGGATCCCCGTGGAGCGTCCGCCGGACGCGTCACGACAGAGAGCAGATCGGTGCCGGCCGAGCCGGCCAGGAGTGACTCGATGCGAGCCACGTCGCCGACGGCGATGCGGGGATCGACGTCCTCGCGATAGGCGGCCGGGAACGCCTCACCGTACTTGCGCAAGAGGTCGATGCCGCCCTCTTCGCCGTGGTCCTCGGCGAGCTCCTGGGCGAGGTCATCGGTCCAGGAGCGGACAGCAGCAGCGAGGCGAGCCTCGATGGCAGAGACGTCCGGCGCTGTCGAAGGGGCGCCAGGAGGCAGGGTCACGATGACGTGGAGGCGGGCGAGGACCGATTCAGAGATTCGCACCGTGCTCTCGGCGGCCGTGCCGGCGAGCGTGGCGATCAAGATCGACTCGATGCGACGAGCGAGCTCGGTCGTGTACCGGTCCCGCGGCAGGTAGACGAGGCACGAGAAGAACCGCCCGAGGTCGTCGGAGTGCACGAGAAGCCGTACGCGCTTTCGCTCCTGCAGGCTGAGGATGCCCATCGCCGCCACGTAGAGCTCGTCCTCGTCGATCTGGAAGAGCTCGTCGCGCGGGTAGGTCTCGAGGATCGACGTCAAGTCTCTCCCCGAGTGGGACGAGCGCGGGAACTCGGCACGGTCGAGGACCGCGCTCACCTTGCGACGGAGCAGTGGGATCTCGAGCGGTGACGTGTTGTACGCCGCCGACGTCCACAGACCGAGGAATTGGTGGGGGCCGACGCACACCTGCTCCATGTGGACGGGGCGATGGACGGTCGCCCGACCGTCGGACTTGCGGACTGTGACGCCCACCGGAGGTGTGGTCGCGCTCGCAACCGCCCCACGCAGCACGCCGAGCCCGGAGCCTGCCCCAGTCATGTCGCAATAGCCGAGGAACGTGAAGTGATCGTCGGCCATCCAGTCGAGAAGGGACGCGGCTTCGGCGTCGCTCAGCGAGCGCGCGACCTCGAGCGCCTTCGTGCGCATCGCTTGCCAGTCGTCCACCGCAGCGCGCACATCGCCCAAGACCGCCAGCAGGTCGGCGCGCAGGTCGGCCATGAGTGTCGCGTCGGTCTCACGATCCACCTCGAAGTGGATGAACGCTTCGCGCCGCGCAGTGTCGTCGTCATCCGCGAGGTCGATGAGCTGTCCCGTGTCGTCGCGGCGCACGGGGATGATCGGATGCACGACCAGGTGGATGCCGAGGCCGTGGCGCGTGAGCGCCATCGCGAGCGAGTCGACGAGGAAGGGCATGTCCTCAGTGACGACCTCGACGATCGTGTGCGTCGAGTCGAAGCCGTCCTGGTCGAAGCAGGGATTGGTGACCCTGACGATCGCCTCGCCCACGGGTCGCGTTTCGGCGAGACGGAGGTGGGCGCGTGCCGCGCCATCGAGGTCAGCTGAGGAGACCTCGCTCGCGTCGCTCGGATCGAGGTGCGCGTAGTACAGGGTGACGAATCGAGCGAGCAGGCTCGACGACATCTATGTCACCCCCCTGGCATCAGTCCTTGAAGTACGGCAGGTACAGCGCAGTCTCCTCGCCGAGGTTGGCGGGCACGGAGTACCCGTTCTCGTCGCGGATCGTGTCCCAATTGTCGCGGACGTCTTCAATCGTCAGCCCAGCCTTGTAGTAGCCGGGTGTCTCTGCGATGAACACTCGGGCGACGCGTCCACCCGCGACCGAGTAGATCTCGCCGCTGACCGGGCAGTCCTCGTGGGCCAGCCACGCCACGACCGGTGACACCAGCTCGGGCGCCACCTTGGACGCCATCGGGCCCATGATGTCTTCGGTCATGCGAGTGAGAGCCAGAGGAGCGATCGCGTTCGCCTTGATGTTGTGCCTCGCGCCCTCGACCGCGAGCACCCTGGTGAAGCCGACCAGGCCCATCTTCGCGGCGCCGTAGTTCGTCTGGCCGAAGTTGCCGAAGATGCCCGCCGCACTCGAGGTCGACACGACCCGGCCGTACCCCTGCTCGCGCATCACGACCCAGGCGGGGCGAGTCACGTTGAACGCACCGCGCAGATGGACGTCGAGAACAGGATCGAGCAACGACGCGTCCATGTTGTGGAACGCCTTGTCGCGCAGGATGCCGGCGTTGTTCACGACGATGTCGACGCGACCGAAGGCGTCGAGCGCCGTCTTCACGATGGCGGCGCCACCCTCGGCCGTCGCCACGGAGTTCGTGTCGGCGGTCGCGATGCCGCCGAGGCTCTCGATCTCCTTGGCGGTCGTGTGCGCAGGGCCCTCGGAGCCACCGGTTCCGTCGATGCCGCCACCGAGATCGTTGATCACGAGCTGTGCGCCTCTTGACGCGAGCAGCAGCGCGTGCTGGCGACCGAGGCCGCCGCCCGCGCCCGTGATGATCGCAACCTTCCCGTCGAAACCGAGATCAGCCATGGCGGCCGACGGTAGTGGACGAGATCAGCGGGAACGCAGCTTGGCGAGCAGCCTCAGGATCTCGAGGTACAGCCAGACCAGCGTGACCATCAGGCCGAAGGCCGCGAACCACTCCATCTGCTTCGGAAGCCCCGCGTTGGCGCCCCGCTCGATGAAATCGAAGTCGAGCATCAGGTTGAACGCGGCCAGGCCGACGATCGCCACGCTGAACAGGATCGAGAACGTGCTCGCCCCAGTGATGAAGGAGATGCTCGCCCCGAAGAGGCTCGCGATGAACGAGAGGCCGTACACCAGCACGACCCCGAACGTCGCCACGATCACCATGCGGCGCATCCGGTCGGTGACCTTGATGATGTGCGTGGAGTACAGCAGCAGCATTCCGAAGAACACCCCGGCCGTCAGCAGGACGGCTTGCACCACGATGCCGTTCCACTGGGCGTCGTAGACGCGAGAGATGGCACCGAGGACCAAGCCTTCGAGCGCGGCGTAGCCGAAGCTCGTGAAGCGCGCGAGGTGGGGCTTGAAGATCGTCAGGAACGCGATGCCGAGAGCGCCGAAGAGTGGCAGGAACAGCCACCCCGGGAACTGGACCTCGCCGACAGGGCTCGTCGGTGTCGCAGCCCAGCCCATGGCTCCGAACGCGAGCAGCACGACGAACAGGACGCCGGTCGCGCTCATCGCGCCACCCATCGTCATGCGGTCGGTGCGAAGGGGCGAGATCGGGCCGTCGTCGATCGGGGGGTGATAGGTGGTGGCGGTGGCGTCGACAGCGCCGGCGCCTCGGGATGCCCAACCGACCTCGTCGTCGGCGGCCGCCTTCTTCCACGCGTTCTCGTTCAGTGCCGGGTTCGGCATGTGTCTGTGTGCCTCCGTGTGCGCCGCGACGCGGCGACTCCTCACGATGGTACGGCGCGCCGGCAGCCGAAGCGAACGTCGGGCGCGCACGGGACGCCCCCTCTTCGTCGCCGCCGTCCGCTCGCTTCCGTCGGCTCCGGTCGCTTCGCTCCACAATCGGTGCTTCGCGCACCCGGGCGGCGCACTGCGCCGCCCCGTTACGGTTCTCCCGTGGACTTCGACCTCCCTGGTGACGACGCTCCCGAGCGACGAGAAGTTCGAGACTGGTTCACAGCGAATCCCAAGGCTTCCCCGCGGCGGCTCGCTGAGGTGGGCTACGTGGTGCCCCACTGGCCGCGTCCATGGGGCCTCGACGCGAGCCCGATCCTCCAGCTCGTCATCGACGACGAGATGCGACGGGCGAAGGTCTCGCGGCCCCAGAACCAGATCGGGATCGGCTGGGCGGGCCCGACGATCCTCTACGCGGGCTCCGACGAGCAAAAGGCGCGCTACCTCTTCCCACTCCTTGCCGGCGAGGAGATCTGGTGCCAGCTCTTCAGCGAACCGGGGGCGGGCAGCGACCTCGCGTCACTGACGACGAAAGCAGTGCGCGACGGCGATGAGTTCGTCGTCAACGGCCAGAAGGTGTGGACATCGGGCGCCCAGTTCTCGAAGTTCGGGATCCTCATCGCCCGCACCGATCCTGACGTCCCGAAGCACCGAGGCATCTCGTACTTCATCTGCCCGATGGACACGCCCGGCATCGAGATCCGTCCCATCAAGGAGATGACGGGCACGGCATTGTTCAACGAGGTGTTCTTCACGGACGTGCGCCTGCCGGCCGAGAACCTCGTGGGCGACGTCAACGGGGGATGGGCGCTCGCGAAGGTCACGCTCGCGAACGAGCGGGTGTCGCTGTCGGGTGGCGGCGCGCTCTGGGGCAGCGGCCCGTCGGCCGGCGACCTGCTCGATCAGGTGCGAGGCCTTGGGGGCTCCGCTGACGCGGGCATGCGTCAGCGTCTCGCGGCGCTGCACATCGAGGCGGAGGTGCTGCGACTGATCCGTCTGCGCACCGTCACCGCGGCAATCCACGGTCGCCAGCCCGGGCCCGAGGCATCAGTGCGCAAGGTGCTGGCTGATGAGCACGGCCAACGCATCATGGAGCTCGCGAAGGACCTCGCCGGCACGGCAGGGATGCTCACGGGCGACGATGCCACCGAGATGATGTGGCACCACGGCTACATGTTCGCCCGGGCGCTCACGATCGGCGGGGGCACTGCCGAGGTGCAGCGCAACATCATCGCCGAGCGCGTCCTCGGTCTCCCGCACGATCCCGCCGCGTGACGCTGCTCGACGACGCCCGCGCACTCGGGCCGGTGCTGCGCTCGTACTCCGACGAAGCCGAGTCGCTCCGGCGGTTGCCGCTCGAGGTCGTGCGCCTGCTCGCCGAGGGAGGGTTCTTCAAGCTCGGGCTGCCCGAGCAGTATGGCGGCGCCGAGGTCGATCCGATGACGTTCGTGGAGATCGTCGCGGAGCTCGGTCGTCACGACGCGGCGGCAGCGTGGTGCTCGATGATCGCATCGACGACCGCGCCGATGGCTGCGCACCTGCCCGAGGCGGACGACCGACGAGATCTACGGCGGCGATCCGCTCACGGTCACTGGCGGCGCGCTCGCGTCGAGCGGCGTCGGGGAGCGGGTCGAGGGGGGCTTTCGGGTCACCGGCCGTTGGCAATGGGGAGCGGGACGCAGCACTGCGCGTGGATTTGCGGCGGCACGATCGTGGGCGACGACCTTCGTCTCGTCTTCTTCCCCGCTGCCGACGTCGAGATCCTCGACACGTGGTACTCGTCTGGCCTTCGAGGCACCGGGTCGACCGACTTCGTCGTCGCCGATGTCCTCGTCCCCGAGGGGCGAACCGTGGTGCTCGGGAAGGGCCTGCCGCCCGCGGCTCGACCGCCCGCTCTACCGGTTCCCGTTGTTCTCACTTCTGTCACTCGCGGTCGCGTCGGTGTGCCTCGGCATCGCACGGCGTGCGATCGATGAGCTCGCCGAGCTCGCGGCAGCGAAGACTCCCGCCTTCGCGGCCCGGCGCCTCTCGACATCCGCTCTGGCCCAAGTCGACATCGCGAAGGCGGAGGCCGCGCTCGGTCGGCGAGAGCCTTCCTCCTCCACGAGGTCGGCACTATGTGGGCCAACGTCCTCGCCGGCCGCGACATCACGATCGACCAGCGAGCACGTATCCGGCTCGCGGCGACGAACGTCGGCGTGCGCTGCGCGGAGGCAGTCGACCTCGCGTACAACACCGGTGGCGGTTCGTCGGTCTACACGACCAGTCCGCTGCAGCGCTGCTTCCGCGACATCCACACCGCGACGCAACACCTTATGGTGTCTCCCCGCGGGGCAACGAGATCTACGGCCGTCAGCGGCTCGGGCAGTCGCTGGACGGCAGCTTGCTCTGACCGTCGCCCGATGATGCTCAGA
>CAVSDE010000002.1:0-94820 GCA_963726695.1 uncultured Acidimicrobiales bacterium | reverse complement strand
ACGTGCGAGTCGCTGAACCATCCGGCGCTGAACGAGTCGCCCACGCCCGACACGAGCGGGTTGTCCGCGCTCGCCTGGTCCGCGCTCGTCTGGCCCGCGCTCGCTTCGTTGCCGTTCCCCTCGTCACCGCCGGCCAACGTCGGCGCAGTCGTCACCGACGACGGCGCGGTCGTCGCCGCGGCAGGCAGCGGTTCGGGTGACTGCGAGACGTCGAGCTTGGCCTTCACGACGATCCGCTGCCGCGAGCTGTAGCGTGGGTTGCACGAGGTCAGCGTGAGCGTCGCGTCCCTTGTCTGGTCGAGCACGCTGAAGTCGGTCGGCTTCACGATCTTGATCTCGGTGACGAGGTAGCGGAACTTGCCGTCCACGGTCGTCACGATGATCTCGTCGCCGGCGGTGAGCTCGTCGACGCGGAAGAACGGCGCGCCATAGGTCGTGCGGTGCCCGGCGATCGTGGCGTTGCCGATCTGTCCCGGGAGCGCGTGAACGGATAGAGGCCGGGGCCCTTGCGCAGGTCGGACAGCGCCACGCCGGCGACGACGATCTTGTCGACCCCGATCTTCGGGATCTCGATGCGAGCGAGCGGGTCGCCCTCCTTCACCTGCGCCGGCGGCTTCGTCGACAGCGGCAAGGTCGTGGTCGGCACGGTCGGAGCCACCGAGACCGACGCGGCCACCGTCGACACGGTCGTGGGGGCGGTCGTCGGTGCTGGAGCGGTCGCGATGATGTCGTTGAACTGGTTCTCGAGCTGGTTCTGGGAGCGGGCTTCCTGGATGCCGGTGCCCCACAGCTGGTACACGACGAAGAGCAGCACGAGGATGCCCAAGGCGATGAGGGTGCGCCCGAAGCCAGCGACGGCCCACCGCCAGTCGCGCGATCCAGTTGTCCTGGCGGCATCGGGTGTGGGAGACCCAGGCTCGCCAGGAGGATCGTCTTGGCTCTGGGTGTCGAGGTCGATGCCGCCGCCGTCGACGTCCACATGGGCAGGGTACCGCCGTGCCGCATTGTCGCTTCCGCGCCCCCACAACTACGGTGAGCAGGGCTCATGGACTCCGTCGTCCACCTTCGCGCGGCGGTCTCGCTGCTCGGGCGCTTCCCGGCGCTCGCCGGAGTCGACCTCGATGTCGCGCCCACTGAGATCGTCCTCGTCAGAGGTCCGAACGGCGCCGGCAAGACCACGTTGCTCCGCCTGTGCGCGGGGCTCGCACATGTCTCGTCCGGCGAAGCGACCGTGCTCGGGTGCGATCTGGTGCGCGATCCCCGCGCCGTGCGAGCCCGGGTCGGCCTGCTCGGCCATGCCACCGCCCTCTACGACGACCTCAACGTCGTCGACAACGTGCGCTTCTGGTCGCGGGCGGCGGGAGCGCGGCCCGCGGACACGGAGGAGGCCATCGAGCAGCTCGGTCTCGGAGGTCGCCTCGCGACAGTGCCGGTTGCCCGCCTCTCGGCAGGTCAGCGTCGTCGGGCGGCGCTCGCGATCCTCGTCGCTCGACGGCCAGAGCTCTGGCTCCTCGACGAGCCTCACGCGGGGCTCGATGCCACCGGCCGGGATCTCGTCGACGACTTGGTCAGACGGGCGGCTGCCGCCGGCGCCACCGTGCTCATCGCCTCCCACGAGCTCGACCGCGCCGTGCCGCTGGCTGGGCGCACGGTCACGATCGTCGGAGGGCGGGTGCAGCCCGCCCCGGTCTCGGAGAGCCGGGTGCAGCTCGCCCCTGTCGCGGAGGCCGTCCGTGTTCCGTGACGCGGCCCTGATCGCGGGGAAGGACCTCCGCATCGAGGCCCGTTCCCGAGTCGCGACGAACCAGATCGGCCCTTTTGCCGTGCTCGTGCTGATCCTGTTCGCCTTCGCTCTCGACCCCGACCGGGGGGTGCTGACCAGCGCCACGCCGGGCCTTTTCTGGATCACCGTCCTGTTCTGCACCCTGCTCGCCGTGCAGCGGGCCTTCTCGATCGAATCGGCCGACGGCAACCGCGACGCCTTGCGGCTGACCGCACTCGACCCCGCCGGCATCTTCCTCGGCAAGGCCGCGGCGATCGCGCTCGAGCTGCTCGGCCTCGAGGTGCTCCTCCTCCTCGGCGTGGTCGTCCTGTATGACGCGTCGCTCAACAGCACCGGGCTGCTCGTGCTGACCGCCCTTGCCGCGACCGCCGGTCTCGCGAGCGCCGGTACTTTGTATGGCGTCCTCGCTGCCGGGCTGAGGGTGCGGGAGACCCTGCTCCCGTTGCTCTTGCTCCCGGTGGTGGCGCCGGTGCTCATCGGGGCCACGAGGGCGTTCGAGGCAGCGCTCTCCGGCTCACCCTCCGAGGGTTGGCCGTGGGTCGGGCTCCTCAGCGTCTTCGGTCTCGTGTACACCTCGCTCGGGCTCGTTGCCTTCGGACCGCTCCTCGAGGAGTCGTGATGATCGACCAGCAGCCAGTGACGTCCCCGGGCCCTGTCTCCGTGACGTCCACCGGCACGAAGGCGACGCGCGCCCTGGGGGTCCTGTGCCTCGCGGGCACGGCGCTGCTCGTGTTCCTCGGTCTCGTCGGCACTCCTGAAGACGAAGTGCAGCGCGACACGGTGCGCATCCTCTACATCCACGCGCCCGCGGCGTGGATCGCGTACCTCGCCTTCGGTGTCACCGCGCTGGCCAGCGCGCTCTACCTCTGGAAGCGCACGCGCTCGCTCACCTGGGACCGCCTCGCTGGCGCCTCAGCCGAGATCGGTGTGCTCTTCACCGGCGTCACTCTGGTCACGGGGATGATGTGGGGTCACCTCTCGTGGGGCGTCTACTGGACGTGGGACGCGCGGCTCACGACGACCGCGCTGCTGTTCGTCCTCTTCCTCGGCTACCTCGCGCTGCGACGGATGCCCGCCGAGCCTCACGTGCGCGCGAAGCGGGCCGCGATCCTCGGGATCATCGCATTCATCGACGTGCCGATCGTCCACCAGTCGGTCGTGTGGTGGCGCACCTTGCACCAGGAGGCGACCGTGCTGCGCCGCGATCTTCAGGTGGAGATCGACGGCATCATGCTCTTCACGCTCTTCCTCGGGTTCGTCGTCTTCACGCTCATCTACGCGTGGCTGCTTCTGCACCGCACCCGCATCGCCGTGATGGAGGACGCGCTCGACGAGCACGGCCTCGAGCTCGCCATCGAAGAGCGGCGTGCAGAAGGTGCCGAAGGGCTGGCCCCGGCATGAACGACGCCGGCTGGATCCTCGGCGCGTACGTCATCGTCCTCGGCGGCATCGCGCTCTACGCCATCCGGATCGTGACGCGCGGCCGGTCGCTCGCGAAGCAGCTCCCCGACGAGGACAAGACATGGACCTGACGCCGCGGACTGGTCCGGGGGGCACGGGACCAGACGACGCACGGTCCGATGGCGCAGTCGCTGTCCGCGCCGTGCCGCCGGCCGCCGTCGACTCGTCGCCGCAAGGTCGGGGTGAGCGTGGTGCTCGCGGTGCTCCTCGCCGCGATGGCGATCATCATGTTCGAGGGCCTCAGCAACGCGACCGTCTACTTCTACAACGCCGACGAAGCCGTCGCGAAGAAGGCGACGCTCGAGAACAAGCGCTTCCGGCTGCAGGGCCAGGTCGTGCCCGGCACCGTGAAGGACACCGGCGAGACCGTCAACTTCGATGTGACCTTCAATGGCGTCACCGTCGCCGTGCAGAACCAGGGGAGCCCGCCCCAGCTCTTCCAGGAGGGCATCCCCGTGGTGCTCGAGGGCCGGTGGCAAGGCGACGTCTTCGCCAGCGACCGCATCCTCGTGAAGCACACCTCCGAGTACAAGGCGGCCAACCCCGATCGGGTGCCCGCCAATGCTCCCTAGCCGCGGATGAACGCCGCTCTCGGGACAGCCGGCGTCGCGCTCGGCCTCGCGGCCGCTGTGATCGGCGCGATCACGATCGTGGTCGGGCTCGTCGGCCATAGGCCGGCGCTGATCCGCTCGTCACGTCTCTACGTCGGGCTGCTCATCATCGGCGCCCTGCTCACGTTCTTCGCGATGGAGCGCGCGCTCATCACGCGTGACTTCTCCTTGTCGTACGTCGCTCGCAACGGCAGCACGCGCACGCCGCCGCTGTTCAACTTCGCGGCGCTGTGGTCGGCACTCGAGGGTTCGATCATCCTCTGGTCGCTGATCCTCACCGGATACATCGCGGTCGTCACGCACCACTTCCGCAAGCGGCTCACCGACCCGCTCGTCGGCTGGGCGATCGCCACGATGCTCGGCGTCGCGGCGTTCTTCTTCCTCCTGATGATCGGGCCGGCCAACCCGTTCGAACAGGTGAAGGGCGTCATCCCCACCGACGGCCCTGGGCCGAACCCGCTGCTGCAGAACCACATCCTCATGGCGTTCCACCCGCCGATGCTGTACCTCGGCTACGTCGGGTTCACGGTGCCGTTCGCGTTCGCGGTCGCCGCTCTGATCACCGGCCGAGTCGGTGAAGGCTGGCTCATCGAGACCCGCCGGTGGACGCTCTTCGCATGGGGATTCCTCACCGTCGGCATCATCCTCGGTGCGTGGTGGAGCTACGAGGTGCTCGGCTGGGGCGGGTACTGGGCGTGGGATCCCGTCGAGAACGCGTCGTTCCTGCCGTGGCTCACCGGCACTGCGTACTTGCACTCGGTGATGGTGCAAGAGCGACGCGGGATGCTCCGCGTCTGGAACCTCTCGTTGCTGTGCGCGACCTTCTCGCTGACGATCCTCGGCACGTTCCTCACTCGATCGGGAGTGCTCGACTCCGTGCACGCGTTCTCGGAGAGCCAGATCGGGGCGTTCATCCTCACGTTCTTCGCGATCGTCGTCCTCGGCTCGATCTCGCTGATCGGGTGGCGCGCTGATCGCCTGCGGTCTCCCGGCTCGATCGATTCGCCGATCTCCCGCGAGGGAGCGTTCCTTGCCAACAACGTGCTGTTCGCCGCGTTCGCGTTCGTCGTGCTGCTCGGCACCGTGTTCCCACTGGTGCTCGAGGCGGCCAACGGGGAGCGGATCTCGATCGGGCGCCCGTACTTCGACCGGATGACGATGCCGATCGGGATCGCTCTGCTGTTCCTCATGGCGGTCGCGCCAGCGTTGCCATGGCGCAAGGCCTCAGGAGAGCTCTTGCTCCACCGCCTCATCTGGCCGGCATGGATCGGCACCGGTGTCGTCGTCCTCGCCGTCGCGTTCGGCGCGCGTGGCTTCGTGCCGCTGGTCGCCTTCGGCCTCGGCGGCTTCGCAGCGGGCGCTGCGGCGCGTCAGATCGTGCTCGCGACGCGCCGTCAGGGGCTGCACGGCCTCGTCGGTCGAGCAAACGGCGGGATGGTCGTCCACATCGGGGTCGTGGTGATCGCGGTCGCGCTCGCGGCCTCCTCCTCGTACAGCCACTCCGCCGAGCTCGTGCTGAAGCCCGGGGACTCGGCGTCGCTCGCCGGACACACGATCAAATACCTCGGTCTGCAACGCGTGACCGAAGCGCAGAAGTCGATCGTGCGCGCTCGCGTGCAGGTCGACGGAGGCCAGGTCTACGCGCCCGCGCTGTCGAAGTTCCCCGGCGGCTCCACCACCATCGGCACCCCGTCGGTGCGCACAGGGCTCCGCGGCGACGTCTACCTCACGTTGCTCGACGTGCCCGCCGACGACACCGGTGCCGTGCGGCTCGGCCTGCTCGTCATGCCGCTCGCGGTGTGGTTGTGGATCGGTGGAGGCCTGATGGCCCTGGGCACGCTGCTCGCCGCGTGGCCCGGACGGCGTCGGCGCCCGACCGACCCGGTGTCGGCGCCCATCCCGGATCGCCGAGTGCAGATCCCTCCGGCCGAACCGGTCGGAGAGCCAGTGGGAGCGGGCGTCGATGGCTGACGTCGACGACCCCAGCATCGAAGAGGCCTCTGTCGGTGAGGGAGGGCATCCCCGCCGGCGCATCGGCCTCGTCATCGCGATCGCGCTCGGGCTCGGCATGGTCGCGCTCATCGCGATCCTCGCGACTCGCCCTCCCGCACTCGATCGGCAGGGCAAGAGCCCATTGCTCGGCAAGCCCGCACCCGACATCGTGGGCACGACCGTGACGTCGACGGACGGCGCCGAGTTCAAGCTCTCGGACCGCCGAGGCCGGTTCGTGCTCGTCAACTTCTTCGCCACATGGTGCGCGCCCTGCCAGCAGGAGCACCCTGAGCTCGTGTCGTTCAGCCGCCGGCACCTGCAGGCCGGCGACGCAGAGGTGGTCAGCGTCGTGTTCAGTGACGACGACAACGATGTGAAGAAGTTCTTCGAGGACAACGGGGGCGAGTGGACCGTGGTCTCCGATCCCGAGGGCCGCACCGCGCTCGACTACGGCGTCACCGGCATCCCCGAGTCGTTCCTCATCGATCCGAACGGCTTCGTCGTGAGCAAGATCACCGGCGGCGTCACGAGCGACGGGCTCGACGCGATCATCAATGCCGCCGAGCAAGCAGAGTCAGGCAGCGGCGGATGACAGCGATCGCGGCCGCGAACGAGCGCAAGCGCAACCACCTCGCGTGGCTCGTGCTCATCCCGGTGTTGCTCTTCGCCCTCTTCGTCGGAGTGACCGGCAGCCGCGGGCCGCGCACGAACACCGACCGAGTCAACGCGATCGCCTCCGAGTTCAAGTGCCCGACGTGCCGAAGCGAGTCGGTCGAGACGTCGAATGCCCAGACGGCGCGCATCATCCGCGCCGACATCGCGCGGCGAGTCGAGTCGGGACAATCGGATGACGAGATCCGGGCGTTCCTGATCAGCCGGTACGGGCAGGAGCTGTTGCTCACGCCCGCGTCGACGGGCGCGAGCAGCCTGGTGTGGATCCTTCCCGTCGTCGCCCTCGTGATCGCGATCGCCGGATTGGCAGTGGCGTTCCGCCGTTGGCATGCGTCGAGCGAGGGAGAGATCAGCGACGCCGACCGGCGGCTCGTCGAGGCCGCCATGCGCGTCGAACGGACGCACACCGATGACGGGGATGCCGGTGGCAACTGACACTCGTCTCGACATGGATGAGCTCGCGAGGCTCGAGGAAGAACGGAAGTTCCTGCTCCGTTCGCTCGATGACCTCGAGCGGGAACACGACGCAGGCGACATCGACGAGGCCGACTACCACACGCTGAAGGATGACTACACCCGCCGCGTGGTCACGGTGCTCAAACAAATCGAAGCGGGGAGGGCCTCGTTCTCGGCGCAGCCGCACGACAAGAAGCGCACCGTGCTCGTCGTCGCTCTCGTCGCTCTCGTCGCGGTGCTCGGAGGTGTCGCGATGGCTCGGGCTGCCGGCCTGCGTCTGCCCGGGCAATCCGCGACCGGCACCATCAGCCAGAACAGCAACGACCTCCTCGTCGAGGCGCGCGGCTTGCTCGCCGCGGGCAAGGCCATCGACGCGATCAAGATCTACGACCAGGTGCTCACGCTGCAGCCCGACAACCCTGAGGCGCTCGCCTACCGCGGGTGGTTGCTCTACCAGACCGGGGATCCGGAGCTGCTCGCCGAGGGCAAGCAGCTCATCGCGAACGCCGTCGCGGCCGACGCGCAGTATCCCGACGCGCACTTCTTCCTCGGGTTCGTGCGACGCCAGGACGGCGACCTCCAAGGCGCCCTCACGGAGTGGGACGCCTACCTCGCGCTCGATCCCCCCGCCGACGCGGCGCAGGCGGTGCGTCAATCCGCCGACCAGGTGCGCGCGCAGCTCGGGCTGCCCGCGCTCGCCGAGCCCCAAGCGGGCGGGGCTGCTACAACCGGGTCGTGACCGTTCGCATCGGGGGAGGCCAGGGCTTCTACGGCGATGGTCTCGGGCCCGTGCCGGATGTGCTCGAAGCGGGAGTCGACTACCTCGTCTGTGAGGCGTTGGCCGAGCTGACGCTCGCCATCCTGCAGAAGGATCGCCAGCGCGACGAGTCGCTCGGCTACACCCGCGACCTCCCGGCCTACGTCGCGCGCCGCGCTGCCGTACGTCGTCGACGGCCGCACTCGCTTCATCACGAACGCGGGCGGCATCAACCCGGTCGCCGCGGGACGCGCAGTCGTCGCGACTCTGAAGGAAGCGGGGGCGACGGGCCTTGTCGTCGCCACGGTCGTCGGCGACGATGTCCGTCCGCGTGCGCACGACCTCGGTCTGCCCAGCGACGCGCTCTTCGCCAATGCCTACCTCGGCGCCCGGCCGATCGTCGAAGCGCTCGACGCTGGTGCCCATGTGGTCGTGACCGGGCGCGTCGCGGATGCATCGCTGTTCCTCGCTCCGCTGGTGCACGAGCACAAGTGGGCCTGGGACGACTGGGATCGGCTCGCGGCCGGTGTCGTGATCGGCCATCTCCTCGAATGCAGCGGCCAGGTCGCCGGCGGTAACTATTCGGGGCCGTGGTGGACCAACCCCGACCCGCTTCGCATCGCGTTCCCGATCGGCGAGTGCGAGGCCGACGGCTCAGCGGTCATCACGAAGCCACCGCAGTCCGGAGGGATGGTCACCTTCGACACCGTGCGCGAGCAGCTGCTGTACGAGGTGCACGATCCGGCCGCGTACCTCAATCCCGATGTGACCGCGGACTTCACGTCGCTCACGCTCACCGACCTCGGGCCTGACCGTGTCCGCGTGAGCGGCACCCGGGGACGTCCCGCACCACCGACCTACAAGGGTCTGGTCTGCACGCCGGCAGGCTGGGCGGGCGAGGCGACGTTCGCCTATCCCTGGCCCGACGCCGAGGCCAAAGCGCGCGCTGCGGTGCGATGGGTCAAGCAGCGCGCCGATCGCTGCGCGCATCCCGGTCGACGAGTGGCTCGAGGAGTACTTCGGGGTCAACGCCTTCGGCGGGCCGACCGTCGACGTCGATCGAGTGGACGCGTCCGGATGGGAGGCGCCGGAGGTGATCGGCCGACTCGCGTGGCGCTGCGCCGACCCCGAGGCGGCCGCACGCGTCGGTCAGGGCAGTCGGCGTGCTCGGCCTGTCGGGTCCGCCGACGATCGCGGGCTTCGGTCGCGCTCGCGGTGGCAAGCCGACGCAGCTGTTGGCCGTCGACGCCTTCGCGGTCGACCGCGTGCTCGTCGACTCTCAGGTGCGTGTCGACCTCGTCGAGGTCTGATGTTGCGTGTGACGTCACGGTGCGAGCGTCCCGCCTTGAGCAGGGGGAAACGCGATACGGTCCGCGGCCGTGAGCAACTTGCCGCCTCCGCCCGCCGCACCGCCGAGTCCTCCGACGCCGCCGACACCCCCGGTGCCGCCGCCCGGTGGGCCCTCGGGTCCGCCGCCGGGCTTTTCGCCTCCCCCCTCTGGTGGTGGCGGTGGTGACGCAGGCGGCCTGAACTATCCCGCGGCGCTGTCGTTCGACGCGCCGCTTGATGTCGCACGTTGGCGTCCACTCGTGCACTGGCTGCTGGTGATCCCGCAGCTGATCGTGTCGTACTTCCTGAACCTCGTCGCCGGCGCGATCACCTTCATCGCCTTCTTCATCATCTTGTTCACGAAGCAGTACCCGGAGAGCCTCTTCAACCTCGTGGCGATGGCGCGGCGCTACCAGTTCCGAGTCTTCACCTACGCCCTCTTCATGCGCGAGGCCTATCCGCCGTTCACCTTCGAGACCATGGCGCACGATCCGGGCGGCGATCCCACGAAGGTCTCGATCGAGTACCCCCGCGAGATGGATCGTTGGAAGCCGCTCTACAAGTGGTTCATCGCGATCCCGCACTACATCGTGCTGGCGATCCTCGGCATCGGCGTCTATGTGATCGTGCTCATCTCGTTCTTCGTCGTGCTGATCACCGGCAAGTGGAACGAGGGGATGCGCCGGTTCGTGATCGGCGTGTTCCGCTGGGGATGGCGCGTGACCGCCTACGTCACCCTGATGACCGACGAGTACCCGCCCTTCTCCCTCGACTGAGCGCGCTCAACGCTGCCCAGCAGTCATGCGGGCGGAGGGATCGCCTTCGCCTTGGCCCACTCGCCCTTCTTGCGGTCGAGCACCCACGTGGCACCCTTCCGCCAGTCGGGCTCGCCCCTGATCACGAGGCCGCGGTGCATCAGGGCGTCGAGCACCGCGGGGATCACGTCGCCATGGCTGCACAGCACGGCGTTCTTCGGTGCCGTGTCGACGAGGGCGATGGCGTCGTCGAACGCGTCGCCTTCGGCGAGAGCCTCGGTGATCGTCAGCTCGAGGCCGAGCTTCTTCGCCAGCGGGTCGACCGTCTGCACGCAGCGCACGTAGGGGCTCGAGTAGATGTGAGAGAGAGGCAGATGCCCGAGCAGCAGGGTGAGGGCTGCGGCCTGGTCAAGCCCCGCGCGGCTCAGCGGTCGCTCGCGGTCATCGCCGTCGAAGTCACGACGGCTTCCCGCCTTCGCGTGGCGCACGAGGTAGAGGGACATGGCTGCTCAACGGTACCTGGCCCTTCGATGTGCTGCCGTTCGTCGGTAGTGTCGGCTCGTGCCCCGCGTGCAGCTCAGGGACCTCTGTGGAGTGCGATCGGGTGACAAGGGCAACATCTCCGACCTCGCCCTCTTCGCTGACGATGCGGATGCCTATGAGGCGATACGTGATGCGGTCACCGCTGAACGGGTGAAGGCACACTTCGGCTCGCTCGTGCGGGGCTCGGTCGAGCGATACGAGGCCACCAACCTCCTCGCGCTCAAGTTCGTGATGCACGATGCCCTTGGCGGAGGCGGGCCTCGGTCGCTGCGGTCAGACAACTTGGGCAAGACCCTGGGCGCGGCACTCCTCCGGATGGAGATCGACGTCCCCGACTCTGTCGCGTCGGGCGCACGGCGAGCCAAGGCCCCGGTCGACCGCGGGTAAGCGCTACTGAGCCGAGCGACCGAGCGCTCGCAGCCGGCCGAGCACGTCGGGCAGGGCGACGAGGAGCGCGTCGACGTCGGCATCGGTCGACGACCACCCGACGGACACCCGAAGTGATCGATCCGCGTCGACGCCCATCGCGGCGAGGACCGGCGACGGCTCGATCGCCTCGCTCGCGCACGAGCTGCCCGAGTGCACGGCGATGCCCGCTTGGTCGAGCCCGAGGAGCACTGCCTGAGGCTCGACCCCGGCGACGCCGAGGCACACGATGTGGGGGAGGCCCTGCCGGGGATCGCCGTACACCGTCACGCCCTCGATCAAGCGAGCGGCGTCGATGACCCGCCGCGTGAGCCTGCGGGAAGCGCGTTCCTCTGCGTCGAGCGTGGCGATCAGCGAACGGGCCGCGGCGCCCCATCCGATGATGGCGGGCACGTTCTCGAACCCTGCCCGGCGAGCGCGCTCCTGATCACCGCCGAGCAGCAACGGCCGCAGCCGCAACCCGCGCCGCACGAGGAGCGCGCCGACCCCCGGCGGGCCTGCCATCTTGTGTGCGCTGACCGAGAGGAGGTCGATGCCGAGGTCGTCGAACGCGATCGGCACGTGACCGCCCGCTTGTGCGGCGTCGACGTGGAGCAGCACCCCGTGCTCGCGGCACAGCTGGCGCGACTTCGGAGACGGGCTGCAGCGTGCCCACCTCGTGGTTCCCCCACTGCAGATGGACGAGGGCGGTCTCCGGCTGCATCGCTTGCCTGATGGCATCGACGTCGACGCGGCCCTTGTTGTCGCAGCCGACCCAGGAGACTGCGGCGTGGGCTGCGGACAGCGAAGCGCACTGCCGAGTGCTCGATCTCCGACGCCACCATGTGGGTGCCGCGGTCCGCCACGCCCCAGGCCGCCGCCGTGATGGCTTCGGTCGCTCCGCTGGTGAACACCACCTCACGGTTTCGGGCGCCCAGGAGCTCAGCGATCGCATCGCGTGCGTCCTCGACTGCGACGCGAGCGGCGTGTCCTTCGGTGTAGATGCGGGCCGGATCGGACGCGAGCGGCGACTGCATCCACTCGACCATGGCGTCGATCGCCTCGGGGCGAGTCGGTGAGGTCGACGCGTGATCGAGGTAGTGGCGCACTCAGAACGCAGTGACGCAGACGTCGTCACCTCGCGGCAACGACAGCTCGAGCGCCGGGTCGGTGTCGCCGTACAGCGTCTCGAGCATTCCCTTGACCATGCCGCGATCGACTGCGCAGATCACCGGGTTGTCGATGGCGGCGGCCCCGAACGGGCAATGGTTCGACACGATCCGCAGCTCGCCACCCTTGCGCTCGGTGTGGGCCGCGAACCCGTGTGCGGTCAGGGCATCGGCGACGGCGTGGAGCGCAGCTCGAAACGAGCGTTGTCCGCCCTCGCCAGCCATCGCGAGCGCCATCGCGCGCCCGTACTCGATGCCGACCTCCTCGGCCATCTCCTGCGCCTGATCGGGCGGCAACAGGGCAAGGGCACGCCCGAGCAAGGTCAGCACGACATCGTCGGTGCCGACCGGCACGTCGAGCGACACCTCGGTCGTCGAGGCCCGATAGTGCTTCGAGGGGCGGCCCGCTCCGCCGTGCTCGCCTCGCTCGACGACGACGTCGAGGTAGCCGCCGGCCGCGAGCTTGTCGAGGTGGTGGCGAGCGACGTTCGGGTGGAGCTCGAACCGCTCGGCCACGTGTGCGGCCGTGACGCCGCCTGGGTGCTCGTGGGCAAAGAGGTAGATCTCGCGGCGCGTGGGATCGCCGAATGCGCTCGTGATCGCGGTGACGACGGCGGAGAACTGGCCAGGAGTGAGTGCCGCCGAGTCCACGCCGGTATTCTACCTATCCGCGTAGTGCAAATCCGTTCCGACCCGGAGCCGCCGCATGCCCACGTACGAGCAGGTCATCGAGGCGCTGCAACCCGTCGAAGATCCTGAGCTGCATCGCTCGATCGTCGATCTCGGCATGGTGCGCAACGTCACGATCGATGCCGGCAACGTGGGTGTGCTGGTGGCGCTGACGGTGGCCGGGTGCCCCCTTCGCGCCGAGATCACGAACCGCGTCGAGGGCGCCGTGCGCGCAGCTCGACGGCGTGGAGTCCGTCAACCTCGACTTCACGGTGATGACCGACGAGCAGCGCGCCGAGCTCCGCGAGCGACTGCACGGTGATGCGGCCGCGACCGCAGGGTCACAGCCGGCGCATGGGCACGCGCAGGGCCGGGCGATCCCGTTCGCCGATCCCGAGTCGCACACCCGGTGCCTGCTCATCGCCTCGGGCAAGGGCGGCGTGGGGAAGTCGTCCGTCACCACGAACCTCGCGGTGGCACTCGCGCAGCAGGGTCACTCGGTCGGCGTGCTCGACGCCGACGTGTACGGCTTCTCGATCCCTCGCATGCTCGGCACCGATCGAGATCCGGTGGTGCTCGATCAGATGCTCCTTCCTCCCGAGGCCTGGGGCGTGCGGTGCATCTCGATGGGGTACTTCGCCGAGGAGGACCAGCCGGTCATCTGGCGCGGCCCGATGCTCCACAAGGCGCTCGAGCAGTTCCTCACCGACGTGTACTGGGACGAACCCGACTTCTTGCTGCTCGACCTTCCTCCCGGCACCGGCGACGTCTCGCTCTCGCTCTCGCAGTACCTGCCGAGGGCCGAGGTCTACGTCGTCACGACACCGCAGCCCGCGGCGCAGACGGTCGCGCAGCGCGCCGGCCTCATGGCCGAGAAGGTGCACCTCGAGGTGAAGGGCGTCATCGAGAACATGGCGTGGTTCACCGGTGACGACGGCAAGCGGTACGAGCTGTTCGGCAGCGGAGGAGGCGCCGTGCTCGCGGAGCGCCTCGGTGCTCCGCTTCTCGGTCAGGTGCCGTTCGTCCCGGCCTTGCGCGAGGGAGGCGACAACGGCCGGCCCATCACCGCGGTCGCGCCCGACAGCGAGCCCGCCCAGGTGTTCCGTGCGATGGCCGAGCGCATCGCGGTCGAGCTCGCTCCGAAGCGCAAGTACCGCCGCGAGCTCAAGATCATCTGACGTCCGCTCCGGCCTGCAGGACCGTATGGTCGAGTCGATGGTCGACGTCGACAAGCCGGACGTACCGAAGGGGTCCCCCGTCGGTCGTCGCGTCTTCCTCGGCATGCTCGGCCTCGGCGCGGCCGGGATCGTATGGGGCGCGAAGGCGCAGTCACGCCTCGAGCGTCTCCTGCGCCCGATCACCCTGAACGACCGCACGGGCCTCACCTCCTTCCTGCCGACGTCGGGCCGCTTCCGCATCTACTCGGTCACGGGATCACTGCCGTCTCGAAGCGAGGCGGACTACAGGCTGACGATCGACGGTCTCGTCGACAAGCCTGCGACGCTGTCGCTTGCAGACCTGCGCGCGCTGCCGCAGACCGATCTCGTGCGCGACTTCCAATGCGTCACGGGGTGGCGAGTGCCGGACGTGCCGTGGCGCGGCGTCACCGTCGCGGCGCTGCTCGATCAGGTCGGCGTCAAGGAGGGTGCGACCTACGTCCGCCTCTCGTCCTTCGACGGTGAGTACACGGAGAGCCTCTCGCTGGACCAGGCACGCCGGCCGGACGTGATCGTCGCTCACGAGATGGAGGGCAAGACCGTGACGCGTGAACATGGCGGACCCGTGCGCCTCTACGTCGCGCCGATGTACGGCTACAAGTCGTTGAAGTGGCTCGAACGCATCGAGGTCACCAACGAGCTCGACCCCGGGTATTGGGAAGAGCTCGGGTACGACATCGACGGGTGGGTGGGCCAGAGCAATGGCCGACACGACGACCCGACGAGCTGACGCGGCGGCGGCGCCGCTCGAGCGCTTCGACGGCGTCGAGCGCGCCGTGCACTGGGCCAACGCGACCCTGCTTCTCGTGATGCTCTTCACCGGGTCGGCCCTGTACTTCGGTCCCCTGTCGGCCCTCGTCGGACGCCGCGAGACGATCAAGACGATCCACGTGTACTGCGGCCTCGCCCTCCCGATTCCGTTGGTGCTCGGGTTGCTCCTGGGTCGCGGCTTTCGCGCGGATGCTCGTCGCACCAACCGGTTCGACGCGGAGGACTGGAAGTGGCTGCGGTCGTGGGGGAAGCGGGGCCGGGTCGCGAAGTTCAACCCGGGCCAGAAGCTCAACGCCGCGTTCGTCGCCGGTGCGATCCCCGTGATGTTGGCGACGGGTTCGATCATGCGGTGGTTCAAGCCGTTTCCCCTCTCGTGGAGGACGGGTGCGACCTTCGTGCACGACTGGGTGTTCCTCGCCCTCCTCGTCGTCGTGATCGGGCACATCGGCAAGGCGTTGGCCGATCCGACCGCGCTCAAGGGGATGATCTCGGGACGAGTGCCCCGTTCGTGGGCTCGCCGCAACCGGCCGCGGTGGGTCGAGGAGCTCGAGCGGGACGCCACTGACGCGCCGATAGAGTGACCCGCCGTGGACATCCGCATCGGCGTCACCCATGCCCCTCGTGAGATCACCGTCGAGATGGGCGACGACACCGATCGCGAGGAGCTCAAGGCGCAGGTCGCCAAGGCACTTGGCGACGACGACGCGGTGTTGTGGCTGGTCGACCGTCGGGGCCGAGACATCGGCATCCCCTCGTCGAAGGTGGCCTACATCGAGATAGGTGCGTCGAACGACGACCGCAAGATCGGCTTTGGGGGCTGAGGGCTCTCGGGTAGACGGGGTGGTCCTCGACCTCCTCGATCGAAAGCTGCTCTTCGTCACGGGCAAGGGCGGCGTCGGCAAGACCTCGGTCGCGGCAGCGTTCGCGCTGCTCGCCGCGAGCCACGGCAAGCGCAGCCTCGTGTGCGAGGTCGACGCGAAGGGTGACCTCGCCTTCGCATTCGAGGCGGACCGGCTCAAGTTCAAGCCCCGCGAGGTGCAGCCGAACGTCTGGGCGATGGCGATGGACACCGAGCAGTCGCTGCGGGAGTACCTGAACCTCCAGCTCCACCTGCCGCTGGTCGGCCGCATCGGGCCGCTCGCGCGCAGCCTCGACTTCGTGGCGAGCGCGGCGCCCGGGGTCAAGGAGATCCTCACCGTCGGCAAGCTCTGCTACGAGGTGCGACGCGAGAGCTACGACCTCGTCGTGGTCGATGCGGAGGCGTCAGGTCACATCGTCGCCCAGCTCTCGGCGCCGGAGACCATCGCGGGGCTCGTGCAAGTCGGTGTCGTGCGCGAGCAGACGCGGTGGATGCTCGACATCCTGAACGACTCGGCCCGCACGGGCGTGGTCATCGTGACGAACCCGGAGGAGATGCCGGTGAACGAGGCGATCGACCTCGCGGGCACGCTTCGCACGAAGACGTCGGTCGACCTCGCAGCCGTGGTGATCAACCGGGTGCTGCCCGAGCTGTTCGGAAGGGGTGAGGAGGCGTTGTTCGAACGGCTCCGTGAGCCCGCGGCTGAGGCTGCGCTCGCTCACGAGGTCGGTGCCTCAGCCGCCACTGGTGCTCGACGCTGCGGAGCTCGCCGTGCGTCTTCGGCGCACGGGTGCCGCGCATCTGACGACGTTGCGCGAGGAGCTCATGCCCGCAGCGCAGTACCTCTACGTCCCCGAGCTCTTCGCGAGAGCGAAGGGCCTGCGGGCGACGAAGCAGATCGCGGAAGCACTCGGCGAAGAGCTCGGTTACTGATGGCTCGCCGCCCGACGCCATCGCGCGCCGCTTCGCTCGATTCCCTGCTCGCGTCGAAGGAGATCGTGGTCACCTGCGGGTCGGGCGGCGTCGGGAAGACCACGACCGCCGCTGCCGCTGCCGCGATGGCGGCTGCACATCAGGGCGGCCGAGTGCTCGTGCTCACCGTCGACCCTGCCCGCCGGCTCGCGAACGCGCTCGGGCTCGAAGCGTTCGGCAACGTCGAGCGGCGAGTCGACGACGCCGCCTTCGCCGCGGCCGGTGTGGTGCCACGAGGCGAGCTGTGGGTCGCGATGCTCGACACGAAGCAGTCGTGGGATGACCTCGTTCGTCGCCACGCTCCCGACGCCGCGACTCGCGACGCGATCTTGGCGAACCCGCTCTACGAGAACATCACGACCCGCTTCGTGCAGAGCCACGACTACATCGCGATGGAGCGCTTGTACGACATCCACGCGACAGGCGCTTACGACCTGCTGGTCGTCGACACGCCACCCTCGCGGAACGCGCTCGACTTCCTCGACGCTCCCGCGCGCATGGCCGAGTTCTTCAACAGCCGGCTGCTGCGATGGCTCACGGTGCCTTATCGGTCCCGCGTGATGACCGCGGCGTCGAGGCCCTTCTATCAGCTCGCTGATCGCATCCTCGGCTCGCAGTTCCTCCAGGACATCGCGGAGTTCTTCATCCTCTTCCAGACCATGCACGACGGGTTCGTCGAGCGAGCCCGTGCTGTCCAGCGTGTGCTCGCCGACAGCCGGACGACGTTCGTCGTCGTCAGCACGCTCGAACCATCCCCGTTGCACGAGGCCGAGTTCTTCGTCGATGCCCTGCGTGACCGCAAGCTCCACCTCGGCGCGGTGGTGCTGAACAAGGTGCTGCCCGAGTACCTCCGCGATCCCGAGGTCGCCCGCACTGCGGAGTCGATGGCAACCGACGCCCAGAGGCTCGGCGCCGCGCTTGCTCCCCAGGTGAGCAGCACACTCCCCGAGCTCACCCGATTGCTGCAGGACGTCGCGGCGAGCTTCCACGACTACGCCCTCACCGCGGCGCGCCAGGCCGAGCAGCGCGCCGAGCTGTCCACGGCACCGGAAGTCGTCGTGTCCGTTCCGCAGATGGGGAGCGACCTGACCGACCTCGCGTCGGTGCTCGAGCTCGGCCAGTACCTTTGGATGCCGTCCTGATCTCGCGATAGGAGGTCGATCCACCACCCTGCGCGCGTGACTTGCATGATCTGGGTACCATGGGGGCAGCGGGTGCAGCGGGCGAGAAGCAGCACCGAGGTGTGAGGGAGGCAACACAGATGTCCTGGCTTCGCAAGGACAAGGCCGTGGCTCCGGAAGCGGAGGCTGTCGAGGCCGAGCCGACGCCGGTTGCGCCGAAGATGATCTGGGGAAAGCCGACGCGATGCCCCGAATGTGGCGGACCTGGCTTCCTCGAGCACATCGACCTCCGCAAGGGCGTGATGTATCAGCACGGCCGCGAGTGCGAGCACAAGTGGGAGATCAGCGAGGCCGAGATCCTCGCCTCTCGCGACAGCTGACCGAGCTCAGACTCGCGCGATCGCCGCCCACCCGAACTCGTTCGTGCGCACCTCGACGTCCGCGAACCCTGCCGCGAGGTCCTCGCTCGCGAGGCTGTCGCTCGCGACGAGCGCCCCGCCCGGCTCGAGCACCCTGGCCACTTCTGCGAAGAGTCGATCCTGCCGCGCTGCGGTGGGCACATGGTGCAGCATCGTGAAGCACGCGGCGCCAGAGAACCGGTGGTCGGGAGAGTCGGAACGGCTGGCTCGTAACATCGTGTCCGATGGCGACGCTCGCTGAGCTGGCCCGGCACCAGACGTCGCTCGGGCGCGTGCAGATCGCCCACCTGCAGCGTCTCGTCGCCGAGTGGGGGATGCTCGCCGACTTCTGCTTTGCCGACCTGCTTCTGCTCGCTCCCGAGGCTGACGGCGACGGCTGGCTCGTGCTCGGGCAGATCCGGCCGACCACGAGCCAGACGATGTATCGAGCCGACTGGGTCGGCGAGGTGCTGCCCGCCGCCGACCGTCCCCTCGTCGGTGAAGCGTGGAACTCGGGCCAGATCGTGGTCGGCGAGATGGCCCAGTCTCCGGGGAGCGACCGAGCGCTCGTCACGGCCATCCCCGTCCGTCACGACGGTGCGCTTCTCGGTGTGCTCACTCGCGAGTGGTCGCCGACTGCGGGCCGCCAGCCCGGCGAGCTCGAGCGCACGTACCTCGAGATCTTCGAGCGCTTCGCTCGCATGATCAGCGACGGTGAGTTCCCGATGGCGGCCGAGCGTTCGAGCACGTCGGCCCTGCCTCGCGTCGGTGACGGCGTCATGCTTCTCGACGCGAGCCAGCGGGTGGAGTACGCCTCGCCGAACGCGGTGTCCGCGCTTCACCGGGTGGGTGTGCAGGGCAACGCGGTCGGCATGCGCCTCGGGGAGCTCGGCTTCGACGATCGCACGGTGCGCCTCGCGTTCGAGTCGGCCGAGCCGGCGACCGAAGAGGTCGAGCAGGTGCCCGAGGTCGTCGTGCTGGTGCGCTGCCTGCCGCTCCTCAAGGACCGCAAGGTGAGCGGCGGAGTCGTCTTGGTGCGCGACATCTCCGAGCTCCGCCGGCGAGATCGGATGCTGCTCAGCAAGGACGCGACGATCCGCGAGATCCATCATCGAGTGAAGAACAACTTGCAGACGATCTCGTCGCTGCTGCGTCTTCAGGCCCGCCGGTTGGAGTCTGGCGAGGCCAAGGCTGCAGTCGAGGAGTCGGTGCGTCGGATACGCACGATCGCGCTCGTGCACGAGATGCTGTCGCGAGACGCGGGCGACGACATCGAGTTCAACGAGATCCTCCTGCCGCTCGCGGCGATGGTCGAGGAGGGGCTGCAGTCACCCGATCGTCCCGTACGGCTCCACATCGAAGGTGATGCCGGCCGCTTGCCGGCAACGGTGGCCACCCCACTCGCGGTCGTGCTGACAGAGCTGCTGCAGAACGCGGTCGAGCACGCGTTCGTCGATCCTCGCCCTGGCACGATCTCGGTGGCGATGTCGAACGACGGGTGTGTGCTCGAGGTGCGGGTGCGCGACGACGGTGTCGGGCTCCCGGAGGGCTTCCGCATCGAGGACGCGACCGGCCTCGGCCTGTCGATCGTGCGCACGCTCGTCACGAGTGAGCTGCTCGGCACCATCGAGATGGGCGACGCTCACCCCGGCACCGAGGTGACGCTGCGGCTGCTTGATCCCAGAGACGTTCGGATAGGTGCGCAGGGGGCGGCGCAGTGCGCCGTCCGGGTGCGCGCAGCACCGATTGTCGAGCGGAGCTAACGAGCCGCGAGCTTGCGAGACGGCGGTCTCGCGGCGCTGGCGAGCGAGCCACTGGCGACGCAGCCGCCGGCGCTCGTCTTCGGAGGTGCCGCCCCACACTCCCGAGTCCTGATTCGTCGCAAGCGCGAACTCGAGGCACTGCGACTGCACGGGGCAGATGCCGCAGACTGCCTTCGCAGCGTCGATCTGCTCGATCGCGGAGCCCGTCGTGCCGACCGGGAAGAACAAATCGGGATCGGTGTCCTTGCAGGCTGACTCAGCCCGCCAATCGCCCCGATCAAGGGCGAGCGCAATCCCAGTGGCGACCGACACGCATCCTCCAGCCAAACCGACGCTCGGCGGCATCACGCCGAGGTAGCTCCCACAACACCCGAAACAAGGCCCGTGTGATCAGTGTGAAACCGTTCACATGCGGCGTGCCGAGAGTACACCAGAGGGTACGAACCGGCAAGGCCCTCTTCAGTGACTCGACACGCAATCGTCATGCTGACAGGGTGCGGCCGATGACGGCGGTGATCGCCCACCGAGGCGCCTCCAAGGCTTTCCCCGAGAACACGGTCGCGGCGTTTCGGGGCGCCCTCGCGATGGGCGCCGACATGGCCGAGCTCGACGTCCGCCGCACGGCCGACGGGCAGCTCGCGGTCCACCACGATGCGCGGCTCGCCGACGGCAGGGCCATCGTCGACCTCGCTGCTCGCGACCTGCCGTCGGACATCCCCGATCTCCGAGAGGCGATCGCGGCGTGCGGGTCGATGACCGTCAACATCGAGGTGAAGAACTCGAGTCGCGATCCCGACTTCGACGTCGAACGTCGCGCCGCCATCGAGGTTGCTGCGGCGGTCGGTGACCACGACATCTACGACCGCATCCTCGTGTCGTCGTTCGACGTCGGCAGCATCGGCCGGATCCGCGAGGTCGACGACCGGGTCTCGACCGCGTGGCTGACGATGGTGGTGCCCGACCCCGAAGCCGTTGTCGCGAGCCTCGTCGAAGCAGGGCATCGGGCGTTGCACCCCCATGACCCGCTCGTGGATGCGGCGCTCGTCGACGCGTGTCATCGCGCTGGCATCGCGGTGAACGTGTGGACCGTGGACGACCCGGCGCGCATCAGCGCGCTCGCAGCGTGGGGCGTGGACGGCATCTGCACGAACGAGCCCGACGTCGCCCTACGCGTCTTGGGCCGCCGGGCCTGACGAGAGCGGATCGGGCAGCACCAGAGCGAGGGCGTCGGGCTCGTGTCGAAAGCGGAGGCGATCGATCTCGCCGAGGTAGTCACCGTCGACCTGGTACGGGAACGGCGTGTGCCCGACGACCTCGAACGTCTCGAGGTCGGTGCGGAAGTCGATCGAGCGCGTAGCTGCGGAGCGTCTTCGGGCTGATGAACGCGGTGCGCGCCATCGTGATCGCCATCCCGGCGTTGAGGGCGCGCACCGTCACGGCAACGAGGCCCCGGTCGAACGTCGCCTCGGGTGCCAGGTCGAACGGACGATTGCCGAGGAACGTGTAGGGGGAGGTGTTCATCACGATCGTGAAGTAGCCGTCGTCGACGAGGTCGTGATCGCCGAAGCGCACCGCGAAGTGAGGATGGTGGCGGTCGTAGTGGCGAAGCCACGTGACGACGGTGGCGTAGATGAAGAGCGGGTGGCCGAACCAGCGCTTGAACGTGTCACGTCGCTCGACCTGGCGGACGACCGCCGCGTCGAACCCGACGCCCGTGTGGAAGAGGAAGTAGCGGTCGTTCACGCTCCCGAGCCCCACGCGACGGATCGACTTCTTGGCGAGCGCGTCGAGCAGCACGCCGGTCGCCTCGATGGGGTCGTTCGGAAGGCCGATGGTGCGAGCGAAGACGTTCGTCGATCCGCCCGGCAGCGCCGCGAGCGCGGTCGAGGTGCCGACGAGGCCGTTGGCAGCCTCGTTCTGCGTGCCGTCGCCGCCCAGCACCACGACCACGTCGACGCCCTCGGCGGCCGCCCCCTGAGCGAGGCGCGTCGCGTGTCCGCGGCGGCTCGTCTCGGCCAGCGACACGTCGTGATCGGCCGACAGAGCCTTCTGAATCACGACGCGGCTGCGCGCAGTGACCGACGACGCCGCAGAATTGACGATCAGAAGCAGACGCAGAGCAGCCCCCGGCGGTCTCGCGTACGCCTGCGGCTCCGATTTGTGGCCGTTCGGCGACCGGCGCAGACTACGACGCCATGGACGTTGTCGTCTGCGTCAAGCAGATCCCGGACCCAGCCGTACCGGGGTCGCTCGACCCCTCGACCCACACGTTGAAGCGCGACGGCAAGCTCATCCTCGACGAATCCGACTCTTACGGAGTCGAGATGGCATTGCAGCTCGTGGCTGCCGCGGGCGGCGGTGAGGTGTCGCTCGTGTCGATGGCTCCCAACAACGAGGTGTCGGGCTTGCGCACCGCGCTCGCGATGGGCGCAGCCAAGGCCGTGCTGGTCTCGGACCCGGCGTTGCAGGGCTCTGATGCGCTCTCGACTGCGAAGGTGCTTGCGAAGGCCATCGCTCGCATCGGCACTCCCGATCTGGTGCTCACCGCAACGGAATCGACCGATGGCTACACGGGCACCGTGCCCGAGCAGATCGCCGAGCTCCTCGGCTTGCCGTCGGTCACGTTCGCGAAGCACGTCGAAGTCACCGGCAGCACGGTGAAGGTGCAGCGCCAGACCGAAGCGGGATACGACGAGGTCGAGTGCCCTCTGCCCGCTGTCGTCAGCGTGACCGCCGGCGTCGTCGAGCCGAGGTACCCGTCCTTCAAAGGGATCATGGCTGCGAAGAACAAGCCGGTCGACGAGGTGACAGTCGCCGACCTCGGGCTCGACGCGTCGTCCGTCGGTTGGAGCGGCGCTCGCCAGGAAGTCGCGGACGTCGTGGCCGCCGAGGCGCGCGCAAGCCGGGGAAGTCGTCGAGGACGACGGCGAAGGGCACCTGAAGATCATCGCCTTCCTTGAAGGCCTCAAGGTCATCTGAGCCAAGGTCGCAGAGGAGAGATGAGATGAGCCTGTCGAAGGTGTGGGTGTATGCAGAGGCGGCGGACGGCAAGCCGACGTCCTTGACGCTCGAGCTGCTGACCAAGGCGCGCGAGCTGGGCGGCACGGTCGAGGCGTTCTACGCCGGCGCCGATGCCGCGGCGATCGCGCCGGCACTCGCTGCGCACGGTGCAGCCAAGGTCTACGCGACCGCCGACCTCTCGGGAGCGTTGCCCGGTCCCGCGGTCGCAGCGGCGATGGCCGCGCAGATCGCCAGTGCCAGTCGCCCGACTTCGTCATGTTCGGCATGACGTATGAGGCCCGAGACGTGATGGGTCGTCTCTCGGTGAAGATCGACCGCCCGGTGCTGACGAACAGCATCGACGTCTCGGTCGACGGCTCGACGGTGCGGTGCACCACGGCGATCTTCGGTGGCAACACGCTGGTGACCACCGGCTTCTCGGCCGGTGCTCCGGCGCTCGCCGCGTTCCGTCCGAAGTCGTTCTCCGCCGAGGAGGGTGGGGCCGGGGCAGGTGAGGTCGTCTCGGTGGCGCTCCCCGATGTCGGTGCGGCGGGCGCGGCGCGGTGCTGGCCCGTCACGTCGAGGAGTCGACCGGTCCGAAGCTCGACGAGGCGAACATCGTCGTGTCGGGCGGCCGCGGGCTCGGCGAGGCCGGCAACTATCACCTCATCGAGGATCTCGCGAGGCTGCTGAAGGGTGCGCCCGGAGCGTCACGAGCGATCGTCGACGCGGGCTGGGTGCCCTACTCGTACCAGGTGGGTCAGACGGGCAAGGTCGTGAAGCCGACCGTGTACGTCGCCGCGGGCATCTCCGGGGCCACGCAGCACATGGTGGGCATGAAGGGTTCGAAGAACATCATCGCCATCAACAAAGACAAAGAGGCGCCGATCTTCTCGATCTCGGACCTCGGCATCGTCGGCGACGTCCACAAGGTCCTGCCGAAGCTCATCGAAGCCCTCCAAGCGCGGCTGACCGGCACGCCCGGCACGCCGGTGCGCCGGGGCCCCCGGCCCCGACTGGCACCTGTACGGCCCCATGAGGGCCGTTGGCGTGCCAGTTCCCCGCTCCGGGTGGGGCCCGCGGGACAAACCGTGCGAACGTGGGGTCCTGATGGCGAGACCTGGACGAACTGGGCGGGCAACCAGACGCACGCCGTCCTCGAGGTCGATCATCCCGCGTCGGTCGAGGAGCTCACTGCGGTGATCGCATCCGCGGCGGTGAGCAACGAGCGGGTCAAAGCAGTGGGGTCGGGACACTCGTTCACGGGCATCGCCCTGACCGACGGACGTTGCCTCGTGCTCGACCGTCTCGATCGGGTGCTCGACGTCGACCCCTCCTCTGGACTCGTCACCGTCGAGGCCGGCATCACGCTCGCTGCACTGAACGACGTGTTGGCGGCGTCGGGGCTCGCGTTCCCGAACCTCGGTGACATCGACCGCCAGACCATCTCGGGGGCAATCGCTACGTCGACGCACGGCACCGGTGCGGAGTGGGGCGGGCTCGCGACGTTCGTCGACTCGATGACGCTCGTGACGGCCGATGGTCGCGCTCGCCGCGTCGACGCCACCGATCCCGATCTGCTGTCCATCGCGCGGGTGGGACTCGGCGCGCTCGGCATCGTCGCCGAGGTGACGCTGCGGTGCGTGCCCGCGTTCGAGCTGCACTGCACCGAAGCTCCGGTCGTGCTCGAGCAGATGATCGAAGCGTGGGACGAAGCGATCGCGGTGCACGACCACTTCGAGTTCTGGTGGGTGCCGTCGACCGAGTGGGTGCTCACGAAGGCGAACCTGCGCGACGAGTCGAGCAAGCCGGGCTGGCATCCGCCGATGGACGATCGCGTCATCGGCAGACGGGCACTCACGGTCCTCGGGTTGCTCGGGCGGTGGCAGCCGGACGGTGACCGTCCGCATGCGATCCAGTTCAGCGACCGCAGCGATCGCATTTTCTGCTCGCCTCGTGAGACGCCGTTCTACGAGATGGAGTACGCGATCCCCGCCGAGCACGGCATGCACGCGCTCACCGAGGTTCGCAAGCAGATCGAGAGCCATGACTGGGGGATCCGTTACCCGGTCGAGGTGCGAGTGACCGCGCCCGACGACGTCGCGCTGTCGACGGCCACGGGCCGGCCGACCGTGTACATCGCCGTGCACGAGTGGAACGATCGTCCCTACCTCGAGTACTTCAGGGAGGTCGAGGCGATCATCCGCGAGCTCGACGGCCGTCCGCACTGGGGCAAGCTCCACACTCGCACCGCGGAGCAGCTCGCACCGCTGTATCCGAAGTGGGACGACTTCCAGGCTGTGCGCACCGAGTTCGATCCGCAGGGGATGTTCACCAACGACTACCTCGACTCGGTGCTGAGCGTCCTCGCATGAACCAGTGGAGCAACTGGGCCGGCAACCAGGTGTGTGCCCCGGCGCGTGTCGAGCATCCGGCGGATGTCACCGAGCTCTCGGCAGTCGTGAAGGCCGCGGCGACCGCGGGATCGACGGTGAAGGTCGTGGGCTCGGGCCACTCGTTCACGGACATCGCGTGCACGAGCGGCACGCAGGTCGTTCTCGACCGCTACGTATCGCTGCTGTCAGCGGATGTCGCGGCCGGGCTCGTGACCGTGCAAGCGGGCATGACGATCGGCGCGCTGAACCAGGCCCTCGATGCGCTCGGCCTGGCGCTCGCCAACCTCGGTGACATCAGCTACCAGACGATCTCGGGAGCCCTGTCCACGGGTACGCACGGCACGGGGTCGAACCTGGGCGCGCTCTCGACGTTCATCGACGCGATGGAGATCGTCACCGGCGACGGCTCGGTCCTCGCCTGCTCGCGCACCGAGAACCCCGAGCTCTTCGCGTGCGCTCGAGTCGGGCTGGGCGCGCTCGGCGTCGTCTCGACGGTCACCCTTCGGTGCGTGCCCGCCTTCACCCTGCACGCGGTCAACGAGCCGATGCGCTTGGACGACGTGCTCGCCTCACTCGACGAGCACGTCGCGGGCAACGATCACTTCGAGATCAACTGGTTCCCGCACACAGAGTGGGTGCAGGCGAAGCAGAACAACCGCGTCGACGACGCTCCGGTGCCCCGGCCACGGGCAAAGGAGTGGTTCGACGAGGTCTTCCTCGAGAACGTCGCGCTGAAGGCGGCGTGGCGGGTCGGTCGCCGGTTCCCGTCGGCCATCCCTGGGATCTCTCGCCAGCTGACGAGAGCCATCACCCGCGTCGAGTCGACCGAGAAGTCCTACGAGGTGTTCACGACCCCGCGGCTCGTGCGGTTCTACGAGATGGAGTACGGCGTGCCGCGCGAGGCGGTCGTGGAGTGCATCCGACATCTCCGCTCGTTCATCGACAGCAGCGGGCTCCAGATCCAGTTTCCCGTCGAGGTGCGGTTCGTCGCGGCCGACGACATCCCCCTGTCGATGGCCTCGGGCCGACACAGCGCGTTCGTCGCGGTGCACATCTTCCAGGGGCGCGGCTACGAGCAGTACTTCCGCGGTGTCGAGCGCATCATGGCCGCGGCCGGCGGCCGTCCCCATTGGGGGAAGCTCCACTACCAAACGGCCGAGACGTTGGCCCCGCGCTATCCCGATTGGCAACGCTTCCAGAGCGCTCGCGACCAGATCGATCCGCAGCGCGTGTTCACGAACCCGTACCTCGACCGCGTGCTCGGCTGACCTCGGGTCAGGCGCCGTCGCTTGCGGCGATCGCCCACGCGAGCCCCTCGTCGGGGTCTTCGACGGCGAGCCTCAGCCACCAGCCGGTCTTGGGCTCGTAGGCATCCCACACCCACCACTCCATCGCCCCCACGGCGTCGCCGACCTCGTCGGATGCGAGTGGCCAGTCGTCGAGGGCGCCGGCGACGGCCACGGCCGCCCACCACGCGTCGAAGCGTCCCGATGCCATGCCTCGTCGACGTCCGTGGGCCCCGCCGCTTGCCGCGGCCCACGCCATGTGGGCCATCGCGGTGCCGGCGTCGACGCGCGCGCCAGCGGGCAGTCCTCACGCCGAGCGGGCGATCGCGGCAGCGGCATCGCCCTGCACCGCGACCGCGTCCGCGCGACCGTTCGACTCGGTTGTCCAACGCGCGGTCAGCCCGAGCAGTGCATCGGTCGTGGAGGCATCTTCGACCGTGCGGTCTGACGTCGGTGGCAGCGGCAGGGCCACGAGCTCGACCTCGGGAGGTCCGGGGAACTCCGCCTTGTCGGCGTGGTACTCCGCGAGGGGATAGGCGGATTCCCACGCGCAGAGCGCGAGGGGGATCTCGAGCACAGCGCGGTCGATCGACGCGTCGGCGGTGAGGTCCTCGCCTCGCATGACGCGCTCGTGAGCCGTGATCGCAGCGAGTGGCCCCACCGCCAAGTGGGGCGCGAGATCGGACCAAAGGTGGGTGCTCGCCGCGACCTCGGGGAGCGGACCGAGCGCGAACCGGCCGGCGCCTTCGACGATCGTTGCGGCGGCCCACTCGCCGGGAGCCTCGAGTGCCAGCCGGTACTCGGCGAGCGATGCGGCCGGCCACAGCTGCTTGCCCCGCTCGAGCGCCCACCGACACCGATCACGGAGCTCGACGAGCCCGTCCCAGTCCCTCGCGTCGCACAACCGGTCGACGAGGCGCACGAGCTCGTCGAGGTCGCCCTGCTCGACAGTGCGTTCGATCGAGCTCACACCATCGGCCACGGGTATCTGCGGCCCGACGTGTCGACGGGGAAGACCGGCTTCGTCACGATCGCCTTCGCTCGCCGACGCACTGCGTCGACTTCGTCGGGTTCCAGCAACGCTCGCAGGCCGGGCGGCGCTTCGGCAGCGATGCGGGCGACGTCTTCGACGAGCTCGTCGGGGATCGGGTCGCCACCGAACTCCCAGATCACGGTGCGGAGCTTCGGCTCGACGGCGAAGCACAGCCCTTGGTCGATCGCGTAGATGTGACCGTCGAGCCCGAGCAGGCAGTGGCCGCTCTTGCGATCGGTGTTGTTCACGATCAGATCGAACGTCGCGATCGTCATGAGCGCGCCGTGCGTCTCGGGCCGATCGTGGAGCGTGAAGTAGTGCTGCTCGAAGTCGGCGGGCACGAACAGCTGCAGCGATCCCTCGCCGATCGGCGCGTCGTCGCGCAGCACGGTCGGCGGCACGATGCCCCACCCGAGTGCCTCGGACAGCACGTAGGCGGCGACCTCCCGCTTGTGCAGTCCGCTCGGGAAGTCCCACAAGGGTCGCTCTCCGCGCACAGGCTTGTACACCGCCTGTGCCTCCTCGCCGCCGAGGCACAGATCGGCGAGGTAGGTGGCGTTCGAGCTCCACGGCATGCGACCGACGAGCGACACTTCGCCCTCGGTCAAGAGCGTGAGCGGATCCGCCGGCGGCCAGCTCGAGGCCATGTCGTTCAGTGGACCCCGTGCCCGTTCATCCGAGGGCAGACGTGCCCGTCGGGATCCATCGGGCGGCCGCACAGGGGGCAGAGCGGCCGACCTGACTCGACAAGCCGTTCGGCCGTCTCCACGAACGCGAGGGCTTGGGCTCGCGTGATGCGGATGCGAGCGGTGGCCTGATCGACGCCGGGCAACGGGTTGCCCTCCTCGTCGGTCTCGACGAGCTCGTCGGCGGCGACGAGGATGCGATCCTCCTCGCCGTCGTAGGCCACTCCGAGCGCGCCCACGGGCCATTCCGACTCCACCGGCTCGACGAGCGCGACGGAAGCGACGTCGGGCACCGCATCCGGTTGAGGCAGATCGGCGAGCATCCGCCGCAGGAACTCACCGAGCGCGGCGACCTGTTGCTTCTCGACCTTCCACGCCACGGACGACCCGCCGGTGCGGGCCTGGAGGTAGAACGTCCTCTGCCCCGGAGGCCCGACCGCTCCCGCCGTGAACACACCGACCTCGCCGAGATCGAACGACTCGCTCACGTCAGGTGACCTTCAAGTCGGCGAGGGTGCCGTTGGCCGAGTTGACCGTCAGCACCGCCGGACCGCCCGGCCCGTACGCGATGGCCGTCACCGAGCATGGCGAGATGACGATGCGCTGGAACAGGTCGAGGTGGGTGCCGAGTGCTTGCGCCACCGCGGCCTTGATCGGATCGGCGTGCGAGACGGCGATGACGACGCCGCCGCGGTGTCGGGCGACCAGCTTGTCGATCGTGCCAGTGATGCGGGCCTGCATCTCCGCGAACGACTCGCCATTCGGGAAGCGAAAGCCGCTGGGATACCGCTGCACCGTCTGCCACTCGGGCTGCTTGAAGAGCGTCTTCAGCTGTTGGCCGGTCCAGTCCCCGAAGTCGGCCTCGAGCAGCCCCTTCTCGATGCGCACCCTCAGGTGACGACGCTTGGCGATGGGGGCTGCGGTCTCGCGGGTGCGCTCGAGGGGCGACGCGTAGACGGCGTCGACCTTGGGCAACGCCTCGAGTCGGACTGCGACGGCCTCGGCCTGCTCGCGTCCCTTGTCGGCGAGGTGGAGCCCAGGAGCGCGGCCGGGGAGGATCGTGCCAGTGGTCGGAGTCTGACCATGGCGAACGAGCACGACAACGGTGGGGGGCGTGGGCTTGGGACGGCTCATGGGAGGAACGGTCAACCTACCCTGACCCTGATGGACTCGATCGCGGCGGTGACGACGGAGATCGTGGCGTGCCGGGCCTGCCCTCGACTGGTCGCGTGGCGCGAGGAGGTCGCCGCCGAGAAGCGCGCATCGTTCCGCGACGAGGACTATTGGGGCAAGCCCGTGCCGGGCTTCGGCGATCCCGGGGCGCGGATCGTGATCATCGGTCTAGCGCCGGCGGCGCACGGCGCCAATCGCACCGGCCGCATGTTCACGGGCGATCGGTCAGGCGAGTGGCTGTACGGCGCGATGCATCGGGCGGGGCTCGCGAACCAGCCCACGTCGACCGCTCGCGACGACGGACTCCAGCTGATCGGTGCGTACCTGACCGCGGCGGTGCGCTGCGCGCCTCCTGCCAACAAGCCGACCATCGAGGAACGCGACGCGTGCGAGCCGTACCTCCGCCGTGAGATCGCCTTGCTCGACGACGCCCGGGTGTACATCGCGCTGGGAGCGTTCGCCTACGAGGCCGCATGCCGCGTGCTCGGTGTGAAGCCGCGACCGAAGTTCGGACATGGAGTCGAGGTCGCGCTCGACAGCGGCAAGAACCTCATCTGCTCGTTCCATCCGAGTCAGCAGAACACCTTCACCGGCAAGCTCACCCGCGAGATGCTCGACGCCGTGTTCACGAGAGCCACCGCGCTCACCTCGACCTGCTGACGAGATTGGTAGGTCGGGGCACTCATGCGCACCCCGAGCTACCAATCACGGGCCTGAAGCGCTCACGGCCACGGTGAGATCGGCGGCGCTTCAGGCGACCAGTCGATCTCGTCCTCGCCGCCGCGACCCACGATCCACGCGAGCAAGTGCTGGCTCGTGCCGACACCGGCATGCGTCGGTATCGACTCGCCATCGGACGTCCACCTGTTGCCGTCGTGGTCGACGAGGGCGGCGGTCACCTCCTTCGGGAGACGCGCGGCGAGGGGGCGCAGCTCGAGCCCTTGGACCGCGACGTCGAGGCCGGCGAGCGCGAATACGTCGGGCCAGGACTGCGACGGGCTCCCGAGATCGACAGAGTGGATCTCGACCTCACGCCACCGCGCCCAAAGACACGTGAACGCGGGGCGCAGGCCCGCGCGGGCGGCCGTCGGACGACTCCACGCGTGAGCGTCGAGCCGCGCCCAGGTCGCCTCGAGCCGTCGATCGGTGTCGACAAGTGCAACGAAGAGCTCGTCGAGCGGCCGGCGGCTCCCCGATTCGATCTCGGCCGTCCGTCCGGCGTCGCCGCGCTCGTACTGCTCGATGACTTCATCTCGAAGCGCTGCCTCGAGCATCCGGATGTGGCTCGCAGCGTTGCGCTCGAGATGGCAGAGGAGATGCGCGGTCGTCCAGCCAAGCAGCTTTGTCGGCTGCGGTTCCCCCGAGTGCGCGAGCGCCGAAGCGGTCGTCTCCACGCGGCGGTGGCTCGCAGCGACTTCCTTGACGAGTCGATCGATGCTTTCGGGCCTTCCACCGAGCACCCAGGACTCCGGTGCAGTCACCGCGTCACTCAGAAGAGGGCGGCGATCTCGCCGGCCGCGTAGATGACCGCGAGGATCCCGAGGAACAACGCCACCGCGTTGCGCAATCGGGCGTCGCTCGCCGCGAGCGTGAGTCGCGAGCCGATGCGAGCGCCGGGGATCACGCCCAACGTGAGGAAGAACGCGATGCGCCAGTCGATGTCGCCGAGGGCCGCGTGGGTGATGGTGCTCGGCACGGCGAACAGCCCCACACATACGAGTGAGGTGGCGATCGACTGCTTCAGCGTCATCTTCATGATCTGGTTGAACGCAGGCACCATCACGATCCCGCCACCCACACCGAGCAGGCCAGAGAGGCCGCCGGACAACGCTCCGATCGCGATGAAACGTCGGCGGTCGGATGTGGTCACGCCGATCTCCGATGTGTCGCGCTCGGCGGGCGGGGTCTTGACCTCAGCCTTCCCCGCCGCATACATGCGCCACGCGGTGAAGGCGACGAACCCAGCGGTGATGAGCTGCTGCACGTGGCCCTCGCCCGGGATGATCTCTGTCGCCAACGCGCCTCCGACCGCGCACACCACGCCCACTGGGACGGTCCACATCACTGCGGCCCACACGATGAGCCGCTCGCGGCTGTAGCGGAGCGAGCCGCTGATCGAACTCGGGATGACGGACGGAAGCGTCGTGCCGATCGCGATCGTTGCCGACGCGCCGAGACCCCGAATCAGAGGTGTCGACACCACCGCGCCGCCGACCCCGAACGCCCCAGACAGCATGCCGGTGACGACGCCGGCCGCGAAGGTCAGGACATCGCGCGCGGGGCCGGGATCCACGCCGCGTCAGTGCGCGGCGGGGGTGGAGCCGTCGGCCTTCTTCTTCGGAGGCGGGACGCCTACTTTCGCCGAGGGCTCCGCGAACCCGGGCCACCGCCGCCGGCTGACGATCGAGAGCGTGCGCAGCAGCTTCATCGCCTTCTCGTCGGTGTCCGCGGGACGGCTCTCGATCACACCCGTCGAGATCATCCGCCCGACGATCTCGCGTCCGAGGTCGGTGCGCACGAGGACGAGCGTCCAGTCGTTGTCCTCACCGATGCCGCCGGTCGAGATGTCCGCGTGCTCGGCCGCGAAGTCGGGGCACATCTTGCAACCCTCGCGCGTCCACTGGTGGCACTCCTTCAGATCGATCTCGTGGTAGGAGCCGTCCCTCATCCAGATCTGGAAGACGCCCTTGATGTTCATCTTCACCATCTCCTCCTTGTGGAGGCCGTACTTGGCGAGGAAGAGCTCCTCGAAGATGGCGTCGTCGAACGTCTTGGAGCAGAGCAGACCGATGTTGAAGAGAAACGGCTTGCCCGCCTTGCCGACCTTGCGCGACCACATGATCGGCAGCGCCGAGCTCTGGCAGCTCATGCCGACGAGTGCGAGCTTGGAATAGCCCTCCTCGAGCGCCTGCTTCACCGCGAGGGTGTTCGCCGAGTACGTGTACCGCGACCCCGCCGACGCGAGGATCTCGTCCTTGTTGCGGGCGAGGCCGGGGATGGCCTTCCACGACGTGCCGTCACCCTCGAGGAACGAGGTGAGCGCGCAGTCGATGTAGCCCTCGTCCATCGCCCAGATCAGCAGCGCCGAGACGAACCCGCCGTCCTGCCCGATCTTGTGCACGTACGCGTCGCTCGCGCGGCATAGGAGCAGGTCCTTCGTGATGCCGTACATCTCGTTGGGCTCGCGAACGCGCCCGAACAGGTGCATGTCGGCCTCGGGCTCCCAGGTGCGAAACCGTGGGCAGGCTCGGGTGCACGAGGTGCAGCCCTTCTCGCCATGGGTGCAGTTGTCGGCGCCGAGCTCGGCCTCGAGGTGGAACGGCTTGTAGCCCTTTTCGACGTGGTCATACCCGATGACGTCGTGCGGGCACGCCACGACGCAGCCGGCGCATCCCGTGCACAGCCCGCTCTGGATGACCTCGGAGTAGAGCTCTTTCCACTGGTACGTCCAGCGGCCGGTGGGAAGCTCGGCCGGCGTGTTGGGCGTCGGGGCGCTCTCAGTCACAGCCACGGCGGCACTCTATGCCCCTCGCCTTTCGCTGCCCTGACCCGAAGGTCAAGAATGTGGGGATGGATCTGACCTACCCCCCCGAAGCCGAAGCCTTCCGCAAAGAGATCCGCACCTGGTTGGAAGACAACCTGCCGGACGGGTGGTTCGACGAGAGCTTCGAGCTGAAGGGCGATGACCGCAAGCAGTTCAACCTCGACTGGGTGAAGAAGCTCCAAGAGGGCGGATGGATCTGCGCGTCGTGGCCGACGGAGTACGGCGGCAAGGGCCTCTCGGTGATGGAGAACGTGGTGCTGAACGAAGAGTTCGCGCGAGCTGGCGCCCCGATGCGCGCGGACTTCTTCGGCGACACGTTGGTCGGCCCGACGATCTTGCGGTGGGGCACCGAGGAGCAGAAGCACCAGTTCCTGCCGCCGATCATGAGGGGCGAGATCTCGTGGTGCCAGGGGTTCAGCGAGCCGAACTCGGGATCGGACCTGGCGTCGCTCAAGACGAGCGCAGTGCTCGACGGCGACGAGTGGGTGATCAACGGACAGAAGGTCTGGACGACGCAGGCGCAGTACGCGGACTACGTCTTCCTGCTCGCCCGCACCAACCCCGACGCGTCGAAGCACAAGGGCATCTCGTATCTCCTGGTGCCGATGAAGCAGCCGGGTGTCGAGGTGCGCCCGATCACCCAGCCGGATGGGTCATCGGAGTTCAACGAGGTGTTCTTCGACAACGCGCGTTGCCCGAAGGAGAACGTCGTCGGCGGGGTCAACAACGGTTGGGAGGTCACGAACACGACCCTCGGGTTCGAGCGTGGCTCTTCGGCGACGACGTCGTACCGCCGGTTCGAGCGCGAGCTCGAGCACCTCTTCGACCTCGCGAAGGCGAACGGCCGGATCGAGGACGCCTCGATCCGTCAGCGCCTGATGAAGGCCTGGACGAACGTGCAGATCATGAAGGTCAACGGGTGGCGCTCGCTCACCGCGACGCTCACCGGCGCCCGCGACCTGGGCGTCGCTGCGCTCGGAGCGACGAACAAGATGTTCTGGTCTGAGCACCACCGAGCAGTGATGGAGCTCGCGCTCGACATCGTCGGCATCGAGGCGCAGATCCTCACCGGCGACGAGGAAGACTCGTGGCCGGGCGTGATGCGTCAGCGCGGCCGAGAGGGCTATGCGGTCAACCCGATGCAGGCGTCGTTCTTCTTCTCGCGGTCGGAGACGATCTGGGGTGGCACCGCCGAGATCCAACGCAACATCGTGGGGGAGCGCGTGCTCGGCCTGCCGCGTGAGCCGAAGGTCTGAGTCTTCCTCGCTGGCGTCCGCTGAGCTTCCGCCGGCTCGGGTCGCTGCGCTCCACAATCGGTGCTTCGCTCGCCCCGGCGTCGCATTGCGCCGTCCTTCACGCCAGCGCGACTCAGCGCGAGTACTTGCAGCATGCAACCTTTACGCTAGTATACGAACCGCATGGCCGACCCGAACGTTGCCGTGCTCTTCAGAGTGGGAGCTGCGTGGCGTGAGCTGCGACGCGGTGCGGCCATGCAAGCCTTCCGCCCGATCGTCTATGGCGAGGGTGAGGATGCTCTCGATCTCGGCCAGGTCGACGCGCTGGACCTTCTCGTCTTCCACGGTCCCGTGCGGATGGGCGAGCTCGCGGAGTCGCTCCGTGTCGACGCGTCGACCGCGACCCGCGCGGTCAATCGGCTGGTGGACACCGGCCTCGCGCAGCGGCGCCGCTCTGACGAAGACGGCCGGGTCATGGTCGTCGCGATCACGAAGCGAGGCAACGAGGTCCATCGGGCACTCACCGCGAGGCGTCGCAACGCGCTCGAAGGCATCCTCACCGACTTCAGCGCCCGAGACCGCGAGCAGCTCGCGGCGTTGCTCGAGCGGTTCATCATCGGGCTGGACCAGTACGTCTCGCCGCGCCCTGACCGCTTCGTGAGGTCGATCCACGGTACGGCGTCCTCCCGAGTCAGCACGGGGAGCTGTTTCTTCCCGACGGCGAGCCCGCGCGTGGGACAGCTGTCCTCATCCACGGAGGCTTCTGGCGTGATCGATACGACCGTCACCTGATGGACGGTTTGGGTGCGCACCTCGCGGCGCGCGGGTGGGCCGCGTGGAACCTCGAGTACCGGCGCGTCGGCGCTGATGGCGGGGGATGGCCGACGACCTTCGATGACGTGCGGGCAGGCATCGAGGCGCTCGCCGAGATCGCCTCCGCCGGAGTCAACGACTTGCCGCGCGACCGCGTGGTCACGATCGGCCATTCAGCCGGGGGTCACCTCGCACTCTGGGCCGGTCGTGTCGTGCCTGGGATCACGGGGGCTGTGTCGCTCGCGGGAGTGACCGACCTGCGCCGCGCGTTCGACCTGGGGCTGTCCTCGAACGCGACGGGCGGGTTCCTCGGGGGCAGCCCGGCCGACTTCCCCGAGCGATACGACCAGACCTCGCCGATGGCCCTGCTGCCGCTCGGCGTCCCTGCGCTCCTGGTTCACGGCGACCGAGACGAGAACGTGCCCGTCGAGCTGAGCGTCTCCTTCGCGCAGGCGGCTCACGCGGCGGGCGACGACGTCGAGCTCGTCGTGCGACCGGGTGTCGATCACTTCGAGGTGATCGATCCCGCTGGGGAGTCGTGGAGGATCGTGATGGACTGGCTCGGTGACTGAACCGCTGTCTCGCGCTGGCGCGCAGGCGCTCGACGATGTGGATCCCCTCGCCGCCTTCCGAGATCGGTTCGTGATCGACGACCCGTCGTTGACCTACATGGACGGCAACTCCCTCGGTCGACTTTCGATCGCGACGGAACAGCGCCTCGCGACGCTCATCCGGCAGGAGTGGGGCGGCGGGCTCGCGCTGACCTGGGACAAGTGGCTGCCGTGGCCCGGGCAGGTCGGCGATCGATTGGGCGACGCACTCCTCGGCGCGGCGCCGGGTCAGGTCGTGGTGAGCGACTCGACGACGGTGAACCTCTACAAGTGCGCGTCCGCCGCCCTCGACGCCCGCGGCGAGCGACGCGTCATCGTCACCGACTCCGAGAACTTTCCGACCGACCGCTACGTCGTCGAAGGACTCGCGCGACAGCGCGGCCTCGAGCTGCGGATGGTGCAGTCCGATCCCGTCGAACGGCTCACCGCAGAGGCGGTGAGCGACGCGATCGACGACGACGTTGCCCTCGTCACGTTCTCACACGTCGGCTTCGCGTCGAGCGCGGTCGCGGACATGCGTGCGATCACCGAGGTCGCGCACCACGCGGGCGCACTCGTGCTGTGGGACCTGTCGCACACCGTCGGTTCGTATCCCGTCGAGCTCGATGCCGCGCACGTCGATCTCGCGGTCGGGTGCACGTACAAGTACGTGAACGCCGGGCCGGGGGCGCCGGCTTTCCTGTACGTGAACCGGTCGCAGCAACCTCGGCTGCGCCAGCCGATCTGGGGATGGTTCGGCCAGCGCGACCAGTTCGAGATGGGTCCCGCCTACGACCCCGAGCCTGGCATCGCGCAGTTCCTCGTCGGTACCTCCCCGATCCTCGGCCTCGCCGCCGTCGACGAAGGCGTGAAGCTTCTCGCCGAGGCAGGCATCGGGCGCTTGCGCGAGAAGGGCGTCGCGCTCACGTCGTACCTGATCGATCTCTACGACGCGTGGCTGCAGCCGCTCGGCGTCGGGCTCGGTTCGCCGCGTGATCCCGCGACGCGGGGATCACACGTTGCGCTGCGTCACCCCGACGCCCGAGCGCTGTGCGCGGCGTTGACCGAGCGGGGCGTCGTTCCCGACTTCCGCACTCCTGATCGCGTCCGGTTCGGCCCGGCGCCGATCACGACTCGATTCGTCGACGTCTGGGACGCGATGGACTGCCTGCGCTCCCTCGTCGCGTGACGTTGGCTCAGTAGGTCTGGTTCCAGCCCGGCACTCGCTCGCGGTTGCGGCGAGCGTTCTCTCCGTAGCTGCTGAGGTCAGCGAGCAGGCCGAGGAGGACGAAGAACCAGCCCCACCCGGTGACTCCGACCCGCGGCGCGTAGGCCAGCGAGTAGATGAGCGTCGTCCAAGGCAGCACGAGCAAGCCGAGGAACGGCACGATGAACGAGTCGTAGGCCCGATCCACGAAGTCGGTGAAGATCCACACCAGGACGAGCGCCAGCCGTGGCGAGATCATCGACGTCAACAGGATCAGGCAGCCCATCGCGGGCAGGCTAGGCCCAACTCCTCACGCCTGCCGGTTACTTCGCCTTGCGATAGGTGCGCACTCCGGCGGGACCGAAGGCGATGATCATGGCGACCGACCATGCCAGAGCCGTGAGCACGTAGGTCGTAGTGGGCCCTCCGATGGTCAGGGCCCTCACCGTGTTCACCGTTGCAGTCACGGGCTGATGGCTGGCGAACACTTGCAGCCACCCTGGCATCGTGCTGATGGGCACGAACGCGGACGACGCGAACACGAGGGGCAAGAGGATGGGGAATGAGGCCGCCTGAGCGGTCTCGGCGTTCGGCGCGCGGAGACCGACGATGACGAAGAGCCACGCGAGGGCGAACGAGAAGAGCAAGAGGATGCAAAGGGCGCCCAGGAACGCGAACACGTTCGTGTGAATGCGGGCGCCGACGGTGAAGCCGACCACGACCATGAGCAGGACGACGACGACGTTGCGCGCCAGGTCGGCGAGGGTGCGTCCGGTCAGCACCGCAGAGCGGGCCATCGGAAGCGACCGAAACCGCTCGATGATGCCTGCGTGGAGGTCCTCGGCGAGGCCGACGCCCGTGTTCACGGCACCGAACGTGACGACCTGCACGAACACGCCCGGCATCAGATAGTCGACGTACGGGATGCCCGGCACCGAGATCGCGCCGCCGAACACATAGGTGAACATCAACACGAACAGGATCGGCTGGATGGCCGTGAACACCAGAAGCTGAGGTGTTCGCCGGATCACCGTGAGGTTCCGACCGGCGAGGGCGAACGAGTCACCGATGACATGTTCGAGGCTTGCTCGCCGGCGGGGAGCCGGGGTGATCCCAGAGGCGGTGGTCACGGTCACTCCCGCCCTTCTCCGATGAGCACCGGGTCCACTTCGGGCTCCTCTTCGGTTGGCTGCTGTGCCTCGGCTCGGTGACCGGTGAGCGCCAGGAAGACATCGTCGAGCGTGGGTTCGCGCACGTTCATCCCGAGCGGCATGATCCCGTGGCGATCAAGCGCGGCGAACGGCTTCGAACAGCGCCCGCTGACCGTCCTCGACGGTCACCTCCACATCGTTTCCGTTCACCGCGGGTGCACCGACCATCGTCAGCAGAGCGGCCGCGCTCGTCGCGGCCTCATGGCTTGGCAGCGCGACGTCAATGATCGTCGCGCCGAAGCGCGCCTTGAGCTCGGTGGCGGTGCCTTCGGCGATCACCTTCCCTCCATCGATGACCGCGATGCGGTCGGCGAGCCGGTCGGCCTCCTCGAGGTACTGCGTCGTCAGAAGCAAGGTCGTGCCACTCGCCACGAGGCCGCCGATGACCTTCCAGAGCTCGACGCGACTCCGGGGGTCGAGGCCCGAGGTCGGCTCGTCGAGGAACAGGACCGTCGGGCGGTGCACGAGCGCGGCGGCGAGGTCGAGACGGCGCCGCATGCCGCCGGAGTAGGTGCGCACCGGTCGGTCGGCTGCTTTCGTGAGGCGGAACTGCTCGAGCAGCTCGGCCGCGCGTTCTCCGAGCTCCCTCTTCGGCTGATGTGTGAGGCGTCCGACGAGCTTGAGGTTTTCCCGTCCGGTGAGGTGCTCATCGACGGCCGCGTATTGGCCGGCGAGGCCGATCGACTCGCGCACGCGCTCGGGATCGCTCGTGACGTCGATGCCGAGCACGCTCGCATGCCCCGAGTCGGGTACGAGGATCGTCGTGAGAATCCGCACGGCGGTCGTCTTTCCCGCCCCGTTGGGCCCGAGCAGCCCGAGCACGGTGCCGGCAGGGACGGCGAGATCGATGCCACACAGCGCTTCGACCCGGCCGAAGCGTTTCACGACGCCCTCGACGAGGATGGCGGGGGGTCGGTCGGTCACTGCCTCACGTTAGGGGCCCGCCTACGCTGGCGCGGTGGCGGTCACCGCACGGACATCGGTCCCCGCCGCGCCGGACGCGGCAGCTCGAGGCGGACGTCTCGAATTCCTCGATGCGTTGCGCGGCATCGCAGCGATGATGGTGGTGGCCACGCACTTCGCCGAACGGCTGTGGCCGCAGGCGCTGCGCTTCACAACCGAGACGTTCCGAGTCGGCGAGTGCGGCGTGATGATCTTCTTCCTCTGCAGCGGATTCATCATCCCCGCGTCGCTCGAGCGGCGCGGGTCGATGCGTCAGTTCTGGATCGGTCGAGGGTTCCGGCTGCTGCCCGCGTACCTCGCCGCGATCGCGGCGGCCCTCGCACTGCACCTCGTCCACCGGTATCCGCTTGCACCTGGGCTCACGGCCCATCCGATCGAGGGCCTCGCGGCCAACGCGACGATGGCGCAGCATCTGCTCGGTCAGCCGTTGATCCTCGGCCAGTCGTGGACGCTCGGCTACGAGCTCGTCTTCTACGGGCTCGTCTCGGTGCTCTTCGTCGCGGGTCTGCATCGTCGGTCGGTCGCGTTGTCGCTGCTTCTCTTCGGCGGTGCGTTGGCCGTCGGCAACTCGCTCAAACCTCTCGCGGTCACGACGCCCTCGGGCTCGTCGCGAGCCGTGGTGATCGCAGTCACCGCGATCGCTGTGCTCGTCGCGGTCACGCTGGCGCGCTCCCCCGGCGGCCGCGTGCTCGCCGGGGTGCTCACCGCGCTCGCCGTGCCGTTGGTGCTGAACCGTCCCGAGCCGATCTGGTTCGCGCTGCTCGTGCTCGGGACGATGTTCGTCGGAACCGTGCTGTATCGCTCGACCTCGGGCCAGCTGCCGGGCTGGGTGGGCGGAGCCGTCTTCGGCTTCGCGCTCGTCATGATCGTCGTCGTCGAGAAGGTGCGCGAGGTCTCCTTCGTCGAGCCCACGACCGGCGCGATCACGAACTGGCGCGCCGAGTCGCTCACGTTCGTCGTCGCGTACCTCGTATTCGGCGCCGGCCTGCTGCTTCGCCGCTTCCGATTCCCTGCTGTGCTCGTGTGGCTGGGCGCGATCAGCTACTCGCTGTACCTCTGGCACGCAGTCGTGCTGCGGGCGATCTCGCCGACGGCGTACCGGCCGCTCACCTTCGCCGTGTGGCTCGCAGCGACGATCGTCGTTTCGGCACTGTCCTATCGGTGGATCGAGCAACCTTTCATCCGGCTCGGCCGAAAGGTGAGCGCACACTCGGCCGGAGGTCCATGATGGCCCGCCCGAAGTCCGATGCGAAGAAGGTGCACGCGGCGATCCGGAAGTTCGCGCTCGACCTCCCCGGAGCGTGGGAAGACCAGCCCTGGGAGGAAGATCACGTGGCGAAGGTGGGCAAGAAGATCTTCGTCTTCATGGGCGACCTCGATTCGTCGACGCCGGGCGTCGCGCTCAAGCTTCCCGATTCGAAGGAGCAGGCGTTGAGCCTCGACTGCGCGACGCCGAGCGGCTATGGCCTCGGCAAGGCCGGCTGGGTCAACATCCAGCTCTCAGCGAGTGATCGCCCGTCGGCCGACGTGCTCTGCGACTGGGTCGAGGAGAGCTACCGGGCGATCGCGCCGAAGAAGCTGATCGCCGAGCTCGACGCGTGAACGAGGCACTGACCGACCTCGATCACCACCTGCGCGGGCTCGCGGCGAACGACGAGCTGTCTGGTGTCGTCGTCCTCGCTCGCGGCACCTCGACGGTGTTCGAGGGTGCGTACGGGTGGGCGAATCGAGCGTGGCGCCAGCCGATGACGGCAGACCTGCGCTTCGACTGCGCGTCGATCACCAAGGCGTTCACCGCCGTCGCCACGCTGCAGCTCGTGAGCCAGGGCGCATTCGACCTCGAGACCTCGGCGATCGAGTACGTCGGCCTCGAGGGCACCACGATCTCCTCGGCCGTCACCGTGCGCCACCTCCTGACCCACACCTCCGGCATCGCCGACGACGCGGATGAGGAGGCCGGAGAGCGCTATGAGGACCTGTTCGTCGAGAAGGCGAACTACTCCGAGATCGAGACCGCCGATCACCTGCCGGACTTCGCCTTCAAGCCGCCCAACTTCCCGCCGGGAGAGGCGTGCCGGTACTGCAACGTCGGCTTCATCCTTCTCGGCCTCATGATCGAGAAGGCGACCGGCACGACCTACCGCGACTATGTGCGATCTCACGTCTTCGCTCCCGCAGGAATGACCCGCTGCGGCTTCTTCCGCATGGACGAGGTGGTGGCGGGGATCGCCGAACCTTGTGAGCCGGTGCGCGACGAAGCCGGCGCCATCACCGGTTGGAAGCGGAACATCTACTCGTATCCGCCGATCGGATCGCCCGACGGTGGCGCGCACGTCACGGCCGGCGACCTGATCAGGTTCGTCCGCACGTGTCGCGATCACACGCTGCTCCCGAGCCCCTTCGCCGAGGACATGGTCGCTCCCCAGGTCGAGTGGTACCGCTCGCCGAGGACCGGCGCGATGCATCACTACGGCTTCGGGTTCCGTATGCAGGTCAACGACGACGGCGAGGTCGTGTGGTGGGGGAAGGAGGGCATCAACGTCGGCGTGAGCGCCGAGGTGGCCTACTACCCGAAGCCCGACATCACGACGGTCGTGCTGTGCAGCTCAGAGCACGGGGCCTGGGGTCCGATCGAGACGATCGAAGCGCTGGTCCTGTCGGGAGCGCTTGACAATCAGTAACGACGTGGTTATCTATTTGTTCAGTGGCGAATGATCTTGCGCCTGTCGACGTCACGCTGGCCGCGCTTGCCGACCCGACCCGTCGCGCGGTCGTCGACCTCCTCGGGTCAGGCCCGAAGCGGGCCGGTGAGCTCGCCGCCAGCGTCGGGATGAGCGGACCCGCGATGAGCCGGCACCTTCGAGTGCTGCGCGAGAGCGGACTCGTCGAGGCCGAGCTCGTTGATGAAGACGCCCGGCTGCGGATGTATCGGTTGCGCCCGCAGTCGCTCGTCGCGCTCCAGGCCTGGCTCGACCAGGTCGAGGCGTTCTGGTCCGAGCAGCTCGGGTCGTTCAAGGCGCACGCGGAACGCACCCGCAAGCGTCCGCGATGACGGTCTCAGTTGACGCTGTGCGCGCGATCGCGCTCGGCCTTCCGGCTGCGACCGAGAAGCTCTGCTGGGGCACGCCGGCGTGGTACGTGAAGGGCAAGATCTTCGCCCGTGCACTCGACGATGGAGCCTCGATCGTCGTGAAGGTGGACTTCGACGAGCGCGCTGCCCTCGTGCAGGAATCCCCGAAGATCTACGCGGTCACGCCGCACTACGAGGGCTACCCGATGGTGATCGTGCGGCTCGCGAAGGTGAGCAAGGGCGATCTCGAGGAGCGGCTCGTGGAAGCGTGGCGTTACTGCGCCCCGCCCCGGCTGCTCGCCCAGCTCGATCGGACCTGACCGATTGCGCGCCAGCCGGACGCATCGTCGCTCTGGCGCGCAAACGGTGGAGGAGGACACGGTGGAGGAGGGCTAGGCGCTCGCCGGTCTCACTGACCAGCTCGGTCGTTCGTTCAAGGCAGCGGCGTCGAAGCCGGCCATGCGCTTGTACGACGACGAGATCTCGAGCATCTCCTCTTCGGACACGACGTCGTGGATGTCGCGGAAGCCGTCGGGCGCGCGTTGCTCCGCGAGCTCCATCATCCGTTCAGGCCCGACGTTGCGGTTCGCGAGCACGATCTCGGAGGTGAGCGGTCGTCTCATTCCCTCGTAGCGGGCGAGACCCGTCTCAGGGTCAGGCGCGGTCGCGAGATGGTGCGCGAGCACGCGGGCATCGACGATCGCCTGTGACGCGCCGTTCGAGCCGACGGGGTACATGGGATGGGCGGCGTCGCCGAGGAGCGTGATGCGTCCGAACGTCCACTGCGACAGCGGGTCGCGGTCGACCATCGGATACTGGAACACCTCGTGGGCGCCGTGGATCAGCGCAGGCACGTCGAGCCAGTCGAACCGGAAGTCGGCGAACGCGCTCGCCGCGAGCTCGGGGTCGGCGGTGAACTCCCAGTCCTGCCTCGGCATGGGCTGACCGACCGCGGTCTTCATCTCCGCGACCCAGTTGACGAGCGAGCGACCGGCGTCGGCGTGACGCTTCGAGATCGGGTAGATGACCATGCGCCGTTGCATGTGGCCGACGAGCATCATCGTGCGCCCGTCGAAGAATGGCGCGTGCTCGGTGACCGCTCTCCACATCGTGATGCCGTTCCACAGCGGCGGCCCCTCATCGGGATGGAGCTGGGCCCGTATGACGGAGTGGATCCCGTCGCACGCGACGACGACATCACCCGCGGCGCGACCGAGTGGGGCATGCGTGCCCCGGTGCTCGAGGTCGGCCCACGCGCCATCGCCATCGCCACCGACACGCACGGCCGCGTGGCCCGAGTGGTATCGCTCCGCTCCGAGACGGTCGCACACTGCGCGGTACAGAATGCCGAGCAGCTCGCCACGGTGGATCGAGTACTGGGGCCACCGGTAGCCGGCTGCGAGGCCACGGTCCTCACCGAAGACGCGCTGACCGTGCCGGTTGAAGAAGACGAGTGCCGCAGTCGAGATCGCCGTTGCCGCGAGCTGGTCGCCGAGACCGAGCTCGGTGAGCTCGCGCGAGGCGTGCGGCAGGACGTTCACGCCGACGCCCAGCTCGCGCACCTCGCTCACTGCTTCGTACACGTCGACGTCGGTGATGCCCGCACCGTGGAGGCTGAGTGCGAGCGCACATCCCCCGATGCCGCCGCCGACGATCACGACCTTCATCAACGCGAGGCTGCCACAAGCTCCCGAGCTGGGGTCGCCGTCTGGCGGATCCTCAGAGCGACCAGAGCGACAACAGCCAATGTGCTGGCGAGCACAGCGCTCAGCACGAGCATGCCGCGAGCGTCGGTGCCGGCGGCGACGAAGTGGAGGGTGGCGAGCGCGAACAGGGGAAGGGAGAGCACGTGGATGCGGCGCCACACACGATGCGGAAGACGTCGCTTCGCGAGCGAGGTGAGCTCCACAGTCAGGAGGAGGTACAGCGAGAGCACACCGAGTGCGACCGCGGCGGGCTTCCACGATGACGCGAACGGCACCAGGATCTCGGCTGGCCCGAAATGCACGTACGAGTCGAGGAAGATCGATCCGATGTGGAGGGCCGTGAAGATCGTGGCCGCGCCACCGAGGAAGCGGTGGAGGTCGAGCATCCACGCCGGCCTGACGCGCGGAGGCCGGACCTTTGTCGAGAGCGAGAGGCCCCACAGCACCGACGCGGTGAGCAGTGCCCAGGCGACGATGCCACTGGCGCGTGCCACGTACCACCAGAGCTGTGCCATCAGCTGCCCTGCGTCTGCGTGTGGGCGGCGGCTGACGTCGTCACCGGCGTCGTCACTGGCGTCGTGGCCGCCCACGACGAATCGGTCGTCGCGGTCGTCGTTGCGGTCGTCGCTGTAATGGACGCGGTATCCGTGGCTGTCGCCGTTGCCGGAAGAGCCATCGCCGCGGTCATCGCGGCGAACGCGGCGGCGCTCGCCGCAGCGGTGACGCGGCGCGCTCGGCGCGCGGGATGGGGTCGGCGGCGCTTCACGGCTCGGGGTGTGTCTTCCATGGGCACAATGTGAGCGTCGACTGCAAGAACGGCCGCAACCTCGTGTGAGAGCAGTGCAAGAAGCTGGGCTACAGGCGCAGGCTCCCGGCCTCGAGCCGAGCGAGGACTTCGACCACGGTGTCGTCGACGTCCTGCCCGCTCGTGTCGATCACGTGGTGCTCGTGCGGTCCGAGCGCCTCGAACGCCCGATACATGTGGGAGACCGGCTCGGGATCGACGAGGGCCGGCGCCTCCCGCGCCAGGGCGCGCGCCATCGCGGTCTCCGCCGTCGGTCGGATCACGACGTAGTGGACGGCCACCTCTCCGACTGCGGGAACGAACGTGTCGAGGAACCACGGACCGACGATTCCCTCGACGACGACGGCGTATCCACCGAGCGCGTATTCGCGCGCCGACGCCGCGATGGCTCGCGTCACGACTGTGTTCTGGTGCTGCGATGGCGTCGTCCACGGCTCGATCCATCCGCGCACGATGCGTGCGAAGTACCAGTCGCCCTGAAGCAACACCGCCAGGTCGAGCTGCTCGACCAAGGTCCGCGCCATGGTCGACTTCCCCGCGCCGGGCGGCCCGGTGACGATGAGGATCTCTCCGGCCAAGGTCACCCGGCCGCCCTTCTCGCGACGAGCCAGAACCGCGTCGCGTGGATTTCGAGCACGACTCCGCGCCGGTGAAGCTCGCGGAAAGCCCCTCGATGGGTCTCGATGGAGAAGGCGGGCACCATCCACGGGATCACGGTGAGGTACCACGCGAAGGCGCCGACGTCGGCGAACGTCATCGTCTCGACCGCGCTCGCACCGTCGAGCACGTCGAACCCGGCACCGCGCAGCTGGCACGCCGCAAACGCTCGGTCGAACGTCTCGAGGGCGACGGGCTCGCCGAGCAAGCGGCCTGCATCCGCGCCGCCGGACCCTGCTTGCTGCGTGAGGAACTGGCCGTGGGGCTGCAGCACACGATGCACTTCCTCGGCGGTGAAGGCCTCGTGCCGGTTGATCACGAGATCGAAGGCCTGATCTCGAAACGGCAGCCGGCCCCGTGGGTCTCGGTGCTGTTGCTCGAAGTTGTCGACCGAACCTTCGTCGTGAACGACGGGGATGCCCATCGGTGCGAGCCGGCGCGCGGCGACGAGGACGTTCGGGGTCCAGCCCTCGGTGGCCACCGTGCAGCGGGGTAGTGCGTGGATCGCCGACAGCACCTCGCCACCGCCGGTGCCCATGTCGAGCACGGCCGACGCCGTCGCCGCGTGACGCTCGACGAGCGCGGCGTAGTCCCAGGGCAAGCCGTCTGAGGTCATGCGTCCGTCGAGCCAGGTGAAGTCCCAGCCCGCCATGCCGCGGGCTGCGGCGTCCGCAAGCAGCTCGTCGGCAGCGTCCACGCCGGGCACGGTACGCAAGGACCGAAGAGCGCGGTGCATAGTTCCTTCGTGGACAGCGCCCCCTTGTGGACGCCGAGCGCGGAACGCATCGAAGCATCGCTGATGCACCGGTTCCGTCGGCGGGCCGGCTTCGACGATGCCGCGGCACTGCACGAGTGGAGCGTCGCGGAGCCGGGAGCGTTCTGGCGCGAGGTGTGGGACGTGTGCGGCATCGTGAGCCCACCGGGTACGACGTCGTTCGATGTGGGTGACGGCACCGTCGCCGGTGCCCACTTCTTTCCCGACGCGTCGCTCAACCTCGCCGAGAACTTGCTCGCCGGACCGGAGGACGACGTCGCTCCGGCGATCATCTTCGAGCGTGAAGACGGTCAGCGACGCACGATCACGTGGGGGCAGCTCCGGGTCTCGGTCGCCGCGGTGGTTGCCGGTCTGCAGGCCGCCGATGTGCATCCCGGTGACCGGGTGGCTGCGTGGATGCCGAACCTCCCCGAGACCGTGATCGCGTTCCTCGCGACGAATGCGATCGGAGCGGTGTTCTCGTCGACGTCGGCCGACTTCGGCACGTCCGGCGTGATCGACCGGTTCGGTCAGATCGACCCGGTCGTCCTGTTCGCGGCGGACGGGTACACGTACGGCGGCAAGCGCGTCGACTGCCTCGCGCGGCTCGCCGACATCGCCGTGGGCCTCCCCAGCGTGCGCAGGATCGTCGTCGTCGGAAACCTGCGCGATGACCCCGACCTCAGCGGCGTGCCCGGCGCGATGTCGTTCGCGGCATTCACAGGCGCCGGAGCAGGCGTGCTCGAGTACGTGCGCACATCGTTCGACCACCCCGCGGCGATCCTCTATTCGTCGGGCACGACCGGGCCGCCGAAGTGCATCGTCCACCGCGCCGGAGGGCTGCTCCTCAAACACCTGACCGAGCATCAGCTGCACTGCGACGTGAAGGCGGGCGACCGGGTCTTCTACTTCACGACCTGCGGTTGGATGATGTGGAACTGGCTCGTCTCCGCGCTGGCGTCGAAGGCCACCATCGTCTTGTACGACGGCAACCCGACGCATCCGAAGCCCGACGTGCTCTTCGACCTCGCCGACCGTCACGACCTCACGTTGCTCGGCGTGTCCGCAAAGCTGATCGACGGGCTCACAAAGGCCGGCGTCCGCCCTCGTGACACGCACCGGCTGTCGTCGCTCCGCACGATCTGCTCCACCGGCTCGCCGTTGTCAGCCGAGGGATTCGCCTACATCTACGACGCGGTGAAGCCCGACGTGCACCTCGCGTCGATCTCGGGAGGCACCGATCTGTGCGGCTGCTTCGTGCTCGGAGACCCGACCCTTCCGGTCTGGGCCGGCGAGATCCAAGGGCCCGCGCTCGGCATGGCGGTCGACGTCTGGACCGGTGAGGGCAATCCTGCGCCGCCCGGCGTCAAGGGTGAGCTCGTCTGCACGCGGCCGTTCCCGACGACGCCGATCGGGTTCTGGGGGGATGCCGGCGGCGCCGCGTACGGGCGCGCGTACTTCGAGCGGTTCCCCGGCGTTTGGACGCACGGCGACTTCGCGTCGTGGACCGAGCACGGCGGGATGGTCATCCACGGGCGCAGCGACGCGACCCTGAACTCGTCGGGGGTGCGCATCGGGACAGCCGAGATCTACCGGCAGGTCGAGCGGCTTCCGCAGGTGCTCGAGTCGGTGGCGGTCGGCCAAGACTGGGACGGCGACACGCGCATCGTGCTGTTCGTCCGCCTGGTCGATGGAGTCGAGCTCGACGACGCGCTGCGCGAGACGATCAAGCGCACGCTGCGCGAGCAATGCTCACCTCGTCATGTGCCCGCGCTGATCGTCGCGGTCAGCGACATCCCCCGTACCCGCAGCGGAAAGGTCACCGAGCTCGCGGTTGCGGACGTCGTGAACGGACGGCCGGTGCGCAACACCGAGGCGCTCGCCAATCCCGAGGCGCTTGCCGAGTTCCGCCTCTCGTAGCCAAGGCCACAGGTCAAGGCCACAGGTCAAGGCGACGGTGCAGGCCTCCGCACCGCGGTCGAGCGCGTCGGTCATCTTCGCGAGCTCGCCGAGCATCGCCTTCGCGCCCGCTTCGAGCGCATCGTTGGAGGTGAACGCGCCCTGCTCATCGATCTGTTGTGCGATCCACGGGATCGGCACGGCGTCGAAGAGGGGGACCATCCGCAGCCCGATGCACACCGGCTTGATCGCCTGCACGGCGCGCGTGCCGCCGGCGACTCCGCCATAGCTCACGAAGCCCACGGCCTTGTAGGACCACTCGCGGTTGAGGAAGTCCAGAGCGTTCTTCAACGGTGCCGTGAAGCTGTGGTTGTACTCGGCCATGACGAAGACGAACGCGTCGGCAGCGTTGACCTTCGCGCTCCAGTCCTTCGTGTGCTGCTGCGAGTAGTCGCCGAAGCGCGGGTGCTTCGGCTCATCGAGGAAGGGGAGCGCGAGCTCGGCGAGATCGACCAGCACGACGTCGAACCCACCGTGGTCCTCGGCCCGCTCCACGACCCAGTCGGCGACCTTGCGCCCGACGCGCCCCGGTCGCGTGCTCGAGACGATCACCATGAGCTGTGGGGTGAGCGGCGCAGTAGATGTTGACATGTCAACCAATAGCCTACACTGCTTCCGTGGACGATGTCGTGTGGTTGGACGAAGCGGAAGCGCGAGCGTGGCGGGGCTACCAACAGATGCGGATGCTGCTCACTGCACAGCTGGCGCGCGACCTGACCGAGGACTCCGGCCTCTCTGAGCCCGACTACACGGTGCTCTCGAACCTGTCCGAGGTCGACGGCCACCGCTGGCGACTCAACGAGCTCGCCGCTCGCATGCTCTGGTCCAAGAGCCGGCTCTCGCACCACATCGATCGGATGCAGGAGCGCGGCCTCGTCAGTCGAGAGGAGTGCACGACCGATGGCCGCGGCTCATTCGTCGCCCTGACCAGGCAAGGGCTGCGCGCAATCCAGAAGGCGGCGCCGCCCCACGTCGCGTCGGTCCGCCGACACCTCATCGACTTGCTCAGCCCACAGGAGATCGAGGTCCTCGCGACGATCAGTCACAAGGTCGTCTCTCACCTCAGCCGCCGGACAACGCCTGCATGATCGTGACCTCGTCCGAGGCGACCACGGGGGTCGAGAGGTCGCGCACGGGGTCAGCGTTGACCCACACCTTCACGTGGGTGCGCAACCTGCCCTGCTCGTCCACGATGCGAAACCGCATGCCGGGGTAGGTCCGGTCAAGGTCACGTAGCAGCTCGTCGACGGTGGCTCCGCAACCCTCTACCCAGGCGTGGTGATCGGTGTACGACCGCAGCGGTGTCGGGATCCGTACCTTCATGCGGTGATCGGCTCTGCATGCTCGACCGAGTAGATCTCCGGCAGGTGCTCGGCGATCGTGACCCACGAGTCTCCCTCGTCGACGCTGCCCCAGACCTCCCCGCTCGTCGTGCCGAAGTAAACGCCTACGGGATCCGCCTGATCGACCGTCATGGCTTGCCGCTTCACCGTGTACCACGCCTGCTTCGGCAGGCCTTTGTCGCATCGCGCCCACGACGCGCCCGCGTCACGTGTCACGTAGACGCACGGCTTGCCGTCCGGGCTCGTGCGGGGCCACACATCGGTGCCGTCCATCGGGAACACCCAAGCCGTATCGGGGTCGCGGGGATGAAGCTCGATGGGGAACCCGATGTCGCCGACTTCGCGCGGCATGTTGTCGCCGATCCGCTCCCAGCGACCCTCAGGTCGCTCCATCTTGTAGATGCCGCAGTGGTTCTGCTGATAGAGGCGATCCGGTCGAAGGGGATGGAGCCTGACCGTGTGCGGGTCCTGGCCGAATTCGGGATCGGGGTCGGGGAAGAAGTCGGCCTTCGAGCCCGCGTTCAGTGGCTCCCAGTCGGCGCCACGATCGACGCTCTCGAACACGCCGCCGCCCGACAGGCCGATGTAGAGATGGCGCGGATCGCGCGGATCGACGATGACCGAATGGAGCATTGATCCGTCCGGCGTCTGGTCCTCCGGGTAGTTGGCCCAGGTCTTCCACATCGGGTGGTCGTTGAAGCCGGTGACCGGTTCCCAGCTGTCGCCGCCGTCTTCGCTGCGGAACAGGCACTGGGGGACTGTGCCGGCGTACCAGACGCCGGGTTCGTCGTGATGGCCCGGGCTCAACCACACGACTGAGCCGACGCTGCGATCGAGGGCGTCGCCCCTGGCGAACGTGGGGGCCGGGTCGCCTCCTGCCAAGTGTCACCCAGGTCGGTGGACCGAAACACGGTGGGACCGAGGTGGCCCGTGCGTGAGGCCATGAGCAGCGAGGCCGGTCGTCGAGGATCCTGCACGAGGTGCTGGATGATCTGACCGAGGAAGATCGGGCCGGTCACGGCCCAGTCATGGCGCTTTGCATCGGGTCTGACCAGCCATGCGCCCTTGCGGGTGCCGATCATGAGCATGGACCCATCGTCGCGCCGACAGAATTGTGGTGGTCGACCAAACCTTTCCGGGGCCAGGAAGCGTGGACGCCCGGTGAACGACGCCCCGCCCGATGGTCGCACCACATCGAGCGCCGGGCTTCGACGAGGCGTTCCAAGCCCACTATCCCGTCGCTCGTACGAGCGCTCACTGCCGCGTGCGGTGACGCCGAGGTTGCGGCCGACTCCGTGCAGGAAGCGTCCTGGGTGAAGGCACACCTGCGATGGCGACAGATCTCCCGGTACGACGATCCCGTCGCATGGGTGCGGCGTGTCGCGATCCACAAGATGCGCGATCACTTCCGACGTGAGGAGCGGGCGTCGAAGGCGCGGCGGCTGCTCGCTGCCGAGCTGGTTTGGGCGGTCGAGGCACCGGCTTCCGACATGACGCGACAGCGCTGCTCGCGTCTCTGCCTCCACGGCAGCGCCTGGCGATGTCGCTGTACTACGTCGAAGGGCTGTCGGTCGCAGAGGTCGCGAGCAGCGATGTCATTGTCCGGGGGGCGCGTCAAGTTCCACATGAGTCAAGGGAGTGCCCGGCTGCGACCGGCGGCGATAGGGGCGCGAGATGGTTGACGATGAGAGCAATGTGAAGCAGATGTTCGAGCGGGCGGCGGGGGAGCAGCCATCGGCCGACGACGCGCTCGGCCCAGATCCGGCCACGGATCCGGCGGGCGCACCAGCGGCGGGCAGCGGTACGTGGCGGCGCTGGGCTGATCGGCGTGGTTGCCCTCGGAGCGATCGTGGCGCGGTCTTCCGACGAGGGTGCCAGCCGGCTCCGCGTCGCCGGCACCGGCCCGACGATCGAGACGACACGGTTGCGGAGCCACCGCCTTACGCGTCGTCCTCGGTGGCGCCGACGACCTCGGCCTCCGTTGCTCCCGATCCACCGACGTTCCCCGAGCCACGGTCGGGGACAGCCGGAGGCCCAACTGCGGCTCCGACCACGCCGCGGGCCGTTGCCCCGACCACGGTCGGGGCGACGGTGCCGCAGCCCCCGCGACCCCGTCGGTGTCCGCGGTCGGACGGGGCTTCGACGTCTGAGTCGACCGTCAGTGACGACCGCGTCGGTCCCGTCTTCGACGGCGTCGAGCTCGTCCTCGACGTCGTCGACGTCGACCTCGACGTCGTCGACCTCGTCGACCTCGTCCTCGACGTCGTTGACGACAGCGGCGTCGACCGCGTCGTTCTCGTCCGCCGGGGGCTCGGTGTCAGATCAGCTACACACCGACAGCGATGAGCACTGCTCGAGGTGACGCCGGCGCCCGGGTTCACGGTTGGCACCACGAACGCGCAGCCCGACGACATCCGAATTCAGTTCAAGCGAAGCGGTGAGGACGGCCGGCGGGCATCCACCTCCGTCTCGTGGACGGCTTCCCCCAGCAGGTGCACTTCGACGAGTAGGGGCTCGGCTCGGAGCTCATCAGGCGGCCTCGACGAGCTCGACCGGTCGCTCTCCTCGTCGAGCCTCCAGCGGACCGCCGGGTCAGCCACCGGTAGAGCACGAGGAAGCCGACGGTCAGCACGCAGCCGACGAACGTCCACACCAGCGCAACCATGTCCGTGTCGGTGCCTGCCTGCACCGCGTGGACCGTCGCCAGAGCGAAGAGCCCGATGCTCGAGAGGTGCACGGCGTGCCAGACACGGCGAGGCAACAGCCGTCGCGCCCACGACGTGAGCTCGATCGCGACGAGCAGATACGCAGCGACGACTCCCCACGCGACGGCACCGGGGTTCCAGGTCGAAGCCATGGGCACGAAGAGCTCGCTCGGACCGAAGTGCACGTAGCTGTCGGCCCACAGCCCGAGCAGGTGGACCGCGGTGAACACGACGGTGAGGAAGCCGAGGAACCGGTGGAGGTCGTTCATCCACGCGGGAGCGCCCCGCCGTCTCACTGCGCGGGCTGAGAACGCCAGTCCCAAGAGCACCGACAGAGTCGCGAGCGCGTACGCGGTCAGCCCGCTCGCCCGGGCGACGTACCACCACAGCTGCGGGGTCACTTCTGCGATCACGACGATCCCTCCGCAGTGCTCGCGACGCGCGTGTCGTCGTGCCATCTTCGGAGGTGAGCCAACCCTCGACGCCGCAGCGCCGGAGGAGGGCTTCGCCCGCGTGCGGGCCTTCGACGATCGCCGCCTTCGCCAGGCCTTCAGCCCACCAAGCCTCGGACGCTGACACGACCGGCTGCCACGAGCCCCGAGTGAGCTGGACGACCTTTGGCCGGATCGATGATGTGGTGGACCTCGACTTCCCCCCGCCGCCAACGGCGGATGAGCGTCGTGCTCATCGCGACGGGCGCCTTCCTTGACGTCGGTGGTGAACGACTGAACCCCGAGCGTGGCGTCCTCGCGGACGGGGCACCAGCGCGCTCGGCGGCGGTTCGGCGGCGGGCGGCGGTCAAGAGGCGTCGGGTGCCACGGTGACCGTGAGTGCGGCGCCGGGCGTCAGGCATCCGGCCAGTCCTGCGCACAGCCTCGGTCACCTCCACCTCCGCCTGCGACGTCGGCGCCGTCGGCGCGCCGGCGCCGCCTCCGCAGGTCACGTCGTTCGGCGGGCCGGCTGGGTCTGTCCAGGTGCAGTACACCGAGACGTCGATGAGCGTGGGGGAGTCGGCCCGACGGCAGCGACCGGTTGCCGGCGACGACCAGCTCGGCGGGTTGGCGGCAAGCACAGCGACGATGAACAGGCACATCGCGGTGCTCAGGCCCGCGCTGAGGATGCGACCCGCGCCGGCTTTGTGCGTCCGCCTCCGATGGGTCGACCGCGCCCTTGGTCGCAATGGGGCGCCAAGGGCGATGGCGGCCGGTCCAGCGCTGGGGGGTGCGGCGCTGAGCGGTGCTTGCGGGGGTGGTCCGGCGTGTCGACAGTCGAGGCCGTTGGAGTCGGTGACGTGGCCTCGGCGGCGCTGCCGCCGGCTTGTCTCGAGCGGCGCTCAGCCAGACACCGCGAGCCGGTCGGCCTGGCTCGCTGTTGTCGATTCGTTCGAGCCCTCCATCAGTCGTCGGAGCCACCGTCGTGCGGGCCGCGTGGTGAGCTCGTCGATGCGCCCATCGTGGTGGCAGTCATTGCCGGTGCACTCGTCGAAGAACCCTCGTGCTCGTCGTCGTCGTGCTCGTGCATCGTCGTGGGCGGAGCTGCCGTCGCGGCGGCGGCCGTTGACGAGCTCGTCGCCATCGTGGTCTACTGCCGCTTGCGCAGCGACTGTTCGAAGCCATCTCGTCGTCGCCCTCGGTGCCCTCATCGGCCCCCTTGCCGGCAGGGATCGTCGAGCCTCACGGAGGCGGTCGGCGCGGCCGCTGCAGCGGACGTCGGAGCGTCGGGGGCGGGGACGTGCACGACGTCGTCGATCATTCGCGTCCTCACCTCCACCACGGTGGAAGGGACCGTTGGGAGAGCCTCAGTCGCGATCGATGACGCGGTCGTCGGCTCGGAGGGATCCGCGGAAGCCCCGGCTCCGAAGCCGAGGCTCGCCGGGGACAGCGATCGCGGCAGGCCGCCACTGTCGAGCTCGCTGCGACCAGGGTGACAGCCGCGGCCATCGCAAACGCGTGTCGTCGCTCCATGTTGGCCTCCTATCGGACGGATAGCGCTCACACGACGCGCCCCCGCGAAAGGTTTGGGGAGCATCGGAATCTCGCCGTCGCCAGGATGGTTGATCAGCGAGACGAAGTCCGACGCAGCGAGCATCCAAGTGACGTTCACGCAGGAGTCAGGCGACGGCGATCCCGTGGCGGTCGACGTGCACCTCGACGGCGGGAAGCCGGTGGCCGACGACCCGGCCAGCGGGCTTGCGGGCAGCTGAGACCTCGTGTCCGGAGCCACTCGGGCAGAACGAGGCGGCGACAAAAGTCGAACGCCCCGGCCCTCCCGCCAGGCCGGGGTGGTCGACGCCCGAGTGGTTCCCGCCAACGCCGCTGCACTCGCTGTGCGACGTAATGGACACTTCCGGGGGACCCGGGAGGTTTGGTCGGGTTCTTTGGGTGAGTAGGAATGGTCCGCGCTGCTCGAGCGACCCAGGCTGGGCTCACGAGCGAGCGGGTACGGTCCGCCCATGACTGCGATCAGCGATCGATACCGGCGGTTGGCCGCGGGAGTCACCGAGAAGATCGACCGGTGCCGCCGGGCAAGTGGGACGCACAGAGCCCGTGCAAAGACTGGACGGCGATCGACGTCGTCCGGCATCTGACTGAGACACCAGGACTGTTCTTCGGCATGGCGAAAGAGGACCCGCCGAAGGTGCCGTCGGTCGAGGACGATCCGGCTGCCGCTTGGGCAGTGGCTCGTGACGCCACCCAAGCCGCACTCGACGATCCTTCCGTCGCGAAGAAGGAGTACGACGGCTTCGCCGGCAAGGCGACGTTCGAGCAAGGCATCGACCAGTTCATCTGCACGGACCTGATCGTGCACGGCTGGGATCTCGCCCGTGCCGCCGGCCTCGACGATCACATCGACTCGAAGGATCTGGCCGATGTGCGCGAGGCGATGGCGCCGCTTGCCGACAAGATGCGCGGTCCCCAGGCGTTCGGCCCGGAGATCAAAGTGCCGGCCGAGGCCGACGAACAGACGAAGCTGCTCGCCTTCCTCGGCCGGCGCGCCTGAGGTTCAGGCCGCGATCTGCAGGCGCTTGCCGAGGTCGCGGAGGTCGGGGACCGTGAGGACCGAGCCAGTCAGGCCCCACACGCCTTCGAACACCTCGGCCGGTGCGTGCGCGCGCATTCCGCCGAGCAGCTCCGAGCGGTCGTCGATGTTCATCGCGGGCAGCATCAACGAGAGGGACATCGCAGATTGCTCGGGTGTCAGCGTCCCGAGGATCTGACCATGGATGCCGATGACGGCTTCCACGCCGACCGCCTGTCTCGATGGCGGGCATCACGACTCGCTCCTCGAGGTCCTGGTGGGCGAGGTACGAGCTCGTGAACGCCGCGAGCTCGACGTAGAGCGCGGTACATGGCCTCCCGCTGGACGCCTGCGGGAGCGTCAACCAGCTCGCTCGCCATGGCCTGCAGGTCGACGAGCCGCGAGTCGAGCCTCTCGTGGTCGCTGACGATCTCCGCGGCCAGATCCGGCGCCTCCCGCTCGAGCACCGGGCCGATCGACCCGTCCTCGTGATGGGCGTGCAGTGTCAGCAGGTAGATCGTCTTGCCGAGCTCATCGGCCAGCTCGAGCGCGAGCCTTCCGCACCGACGGATCCGCGGAGCCGGCCCGCTCGACGAGGGTGAAGAGGTTCTTGCGGATGCCCTTGTGGACATCGCGGTACAGGCTGAACGTCACTGCCTCGAGAGCCTTGATCGGTGCATCGACTGCGGTCATCGGAAGTCCCCTTTGCTCGTGTCTCTGTTCGTTGGGGACATGGTCCGGGATCTTCAGGATCGGGGCTCCCAAAAGGCTCGTAACCGAATGCTAAGAACTCGCTTAGTGCTCGACGACGAGTTGGTTCAGTTCCTTCAAGGAGGCTGTGCGCTCATCGTGTGCACACTCGACGCCGACGGCGAGCCGTACGCCTCGCGTGCGTGGGGGTTGACGGTGATCTCGGCCGACGAGCCGGTGCGCATCCGCCTGCTCGCCACGCCTGACGTCGTCACGTCTGGACGCATCGCGATCACCAGCACCGACGTGCCGACGTTGCACTCGATCCAGATGAAGGGCTCCGTCGTAGCGGCTGAGCAGGGAAACGAGACGGACGCCTTGAAGTTGGTGCGGTACACGGCTGCCTTCTACAGCGATGTCGAAGCGTCCGACCACGTGCCCCGTGACCTGTTGGATCGGATGACACCGGCCGAGGTCCTCGCGCTCACCGTCCAGGTCGATGAGCTGTATGACCAGACCCCAGGACCGCGAGCGGGGTCATGTCTGACGTGACCGACGACGTCGACATCCCGCTCGTCAGCCTGCAGGTCTGCTTCGAGGGTGCGGTTCCCGCCGTGCTCGCGACGACATCGGCGACCGGCGAGCCGAACGTCACCTACTTGTCGCGGGTGCGCTACGTCGACGACGAGCACATCGTCCTGTCGAACCAGTTCTTCTCCAAGACGGTGCGCAACCTCGCCGAGCATCCGCGGGCGTCGATGATGCTCATCGACCCCACGACCTACGACGAGTACCGGCTCACGATCGAGTTCGAACGTACGGTGCGCAAAGGCCCGATCTTTCAGAAGCTGCGCGAAGACGTCGACGAGGCCGCCGCCTTTCACGGGATGCAGGGCGTGTTCAAGCTCCGGGCCGCGGACATCTTCCGGGTGCTCGACGTCGAACGAGTCAACCTCGAAGCGTTCAGCTCACACGAGAAGCGCGGGTCGCAGGCGCGCCCCGCGGCGCTCGGTGAGCTCGTCGCCGCGGCTCAGCCGTTGCCCAGATCTCGACACGCTCGTGGGCGCGACCGTTGACGGGCTCGCCGAGCTGTTGGGCTACACGCACTCGGTGCTGATGCTCCTCGACGAAGATGGCGGGCGTCTCTTCACCATCGCGTCGCACGGATACGACACCCAGGGTGTCGGATCCGAGGTGCCTGTCGGGGAAGGCACGGCCGGGATGGCAGCGGCTCGGTCGACTCCGATCCGCATCGGCAACCTCCGCCAGATGCGCAAGTACTCGAGCGCGGTGCGGCGGTCGTTCGAGGATGAGGGAGTGGGGCCGGGACGGGAGATCCCGCTTCCCGATCTGTACGGCACCGAGAGCCGACTCGCCGTGCCGTGCGTGTCGCTCGGCGAGCTGGCCGGGGTGTTGATGGTCGAATCGAACCGAGCGGTGGCCTTCGACGGCGAAGACGAGATGTTGCTCGGCGTGGTCGCGTCCTTCGTCGCGAGCGCGATCGAGATCGACCGGTCACGCGAGAAGGAAGCGCCTGCCGCGGCAGGCGGCCTCCGCGGCGACGCCCTCCGTTCCCGTGGGGAGCGCGACCGTCGTGCGGTACTTCCCCGTCGACGGGAGCACGTTCCTGGACGGCGACTACCTCATCCGGGGTGTGGCGGGCCGCATCCTGTGGTCGTTGCTCGAGCAGCACAGTGCGTCGGGTCGCGTCGACTTCACGAACAAGGAGATCCGCCTCGATCCGCGGCTCGAGCTGCCCGGCTTCCGCGACAACCTCGACACTCGACTCATCTTGTTGAAGCGCCGCCTCGACGAGCGCGACGCGCGCATCCGACTGGAGAAGACCGGTCGCGGTCGCTTCCGTCTGATCGTGGACGGCGATGTCCGACTCGAGGAGGTGGGCTCGCCCACCTAGCGGTCGACTTGACCGTGGCGCCCGGGGATTGTGGGGCCGCAGGGTCAAGTCCCCGGGAATGTCGCACCCCCCTCGTATGGTCCGTTCAATGCGAGCAGCACGCGCCGATGGCGCTGTGGCTGCGCTCGCGGCCTCGCAGCACAGCGCCTTCGGCAGACGGCAGGCCGCCGAGATGGGGATCTCGCACGAGGTCATCGACGCGCGAAACGATGGCGGGCGTGGCTCGAGCCCGTGTCGGGTGTACTTGTTCTCGCGGGTGCGCCGCGAACGTGGCGTCAGCGGCTGATGATCCCGACGCTCATTCGGCCCGGCGACGTCGTGGCCTCGCATCGCGCCGCGGCGGCGCTCCACGGCTTCGATGGCTTCCCCGAGCGGGAGGTGGAGATCACAGTGCAGGCGGCGCGACACCCACAGATGTCGGGCGTGACGGTCCATCGTGACGGGGCGTGGGATCCGCGCGATCACACGCTCGTCGACGGCATCCCGTGCACGAATGTGGCGCGCACGCTGTGTGACCTCGGCGCCGTGGTGTCCGACGACCGGGTCGAGCAGGCCTTGGACAGTGCCCTCAGATCTGGCGTGAGCGAGAGGTGGATCCGGGAGACGCTCGACCGCGTCGACCGTCCCGGGCCGAGTGGCACCGCGTCGCTGCGTCGAGTGCTCGCACGCCTGGATCACGCCGGAGCGCTCCCGGATTCCTGGTTCGAGCGCATCGTCGAGCGCGTGCTCACCAGCACGGTGCTGCCACCTCCACCGCGCCAGCTCTGGGTGCGAGAGACGAACGGCACCCGGAGGGCTCGACTCGACCTGGCCTGGCCCGAAGCGATGCTCGCCGTCGAAGCGACAAGCCGGCGATGGCCTGGCACCCCCAGCCGCGAGCGCGCGGACAAGGCGAGGGACATGTGGCTGAAGCGTGACGGTTGGGCGGTCGAATACCCGACGTGGGAGGAGGCTGAGCGTCCGGCCGAGCTCGTGTCGATGCTCGAGTCTCTGTACGTCAGCCGGATTCGAGCCCTTCGAGCGCTTCGCCGTCGCGCTTAGTAGTGGATGGCTCGGGAAGCGCCGCCTCCGCACGCGATCGCGTCGCCGGTGATCGCAGCACTCTTCGGCGATGCCAAGAACGCGACCACGTACGCGACTTCCTCGGCATCGACGATGCGGCCGATCGTGTTGCCCGTCGCCCGCGCCGCGGCCTCGTCGGTCGTGCGCTCGGTGCGGGTGATGCCCGGATGGACGACGGTGACGTTGATGCCATGCGGACCGAGCTCGTCCGCGAGGTTCTTCGTCATCGCAGCGACGGCCACGTTGCGAATGGAACCGAGCGTCGACCCGGACTGGCGCGCGGCCAACCCGCTGATGTTGACGATGCGTCCCCATCCGTTCTCGATCATGAACGGCGCCACCTCACGCGCACATCGGAGGTAGCCCATCACCTTGGTGTTGATCTCGCTCCACAGCGCATCGGTGGTGATCTCGGCGAGCTTCGGCGGGGCGACCACGCCTCCCGGCATCGCGGCCGCATTCACCAGGATGTCGATGCCACCGAGCGTCGCCGCGAGGCCAGTGACCATCGATCGCACCGACTCGTCGTCGCCCGTGTCACAGGAGCGCGGCACGATCCGTCGGCCCGTCTCCGCGGACAGCTCGGCCGCCGCCGCATCGAGGCGCTCGGCGTCGCGGGCGGCGAGCCCGACGTCGACGCCCTCCCACGCGAGCTGTCGGGCGATCGCCTTCCCGATGCCGCGACTGCCGCCGGTGACGATCGCCTTCTTGCCCTCCAGCCCGAGGTCCATCAGCGACCCAGACCGGTGCGCAGGCGCTCGAACACTGCGTCGAGGAGGGGGTCGAGATCGGCATCGTCGTCGCTCACGACCCACGCCTCGATCGCGACTTGGAGAGCTGTCGTCGTGGCCGCGACGACGAGGCGGAGATCGACGTCGCTCATCCCCCGAGCGCGTCCGGAAGCCCGGAGCTGGTCGGTGACCTCTGCTTCCCAACCCTGCTTGCGCTCTGCGGCGCGGGTCGACAGCGAGGGCGTCGATGCGACGATCTGGTGGCGCATCCGCAGGAGGTCGCGTTCCTGCCGCGTAGTCCGCGGCGACGAGTCGCAGCGCAGTCTCGAGTGCGGCGAACGGTCCCATCGAGGCGTCTTGGTCGGCGAGCGCCTGCATCAGGTGCGTGCGGTGGCGGTCGCCCTCGGAGAAAAGGACATCCTCCTTCGACGCGAAGTAGCGGAAGAACGTGCGGGCCGAGAGGTCGTAGCCGGCGGCGATCTCCTCGACCGTCACGTGGTCGAAGCCCCGCTCCGAGAAGAGCTGCAGCGCGGTGCGCACCAGCGCGTCGCGCGTCTTCTCCCGCTTCCGCTCCCTGAGGCCGGCCTCTGACATAGGACGAGTGTCCCATCGGGACCTGTGCTGTCGCAACATGACAAACGTCATGTTGTGTCATTTTGCCGGTTCAGGCAAAGTGGACGCCTATGGATGCCGCAGTCGTGCACGCGCGCCGCTGGTGGACGCTCGGCGTCCTCTGCTTGAGCCTGATCATCGTCCAGACCGGCAACTCGGCCCTGAACGTCGCCATCCCGACGTTGTCGAAGGAGCTCCACGCGACGACTTCGCAGCTGCAGTGGGCCGTCGCCTCCTACTCGCTGGTGTTCGCAGGCCTGCTGTTCAGCGCCGGGGCGATCGGCGACCGCTTCGGCCGCAAGGGTGCGTTGCAGCTCGGCCTGATCGGGTTCCTGATCGGTGTGCTGCTCGCCACCGCGTCGACAGAGATGTGGGAGATCATCGCGTCCCGCGCCCTCATGGGTGCATGTGCGGCGTTCATCATGCCGTCGACGCTCTCGATCCTGGTGAACGTGTTCGAGGCGCATGAGCGCACGAAGGCGATCGCGATCTGGGCGGGTGTCGCCGGCGGAGCGGGCACCCTCGGCCCGATCGCGAGCGGATGGATGCTCGGCCACTTCTGGTACGGATCGGTCTTCCTCGTGAACGTGCCGCTCATCTTCATCGCATTGGCGCTCGGGCTCTTCTTCGTGCCCCGCTCGAAAGATCCAGAGGAGGCCGCGCTCGACCTCGTCGGTGCGTTCCTCTCGATCGTCGGCATCTCGTCCCTCGTCTACGGGCTCATCGAGGCGCCCGACCGAGGCTGGACCGGTGCCACGCCGATCGTCGCGTTCGTCGTGAGTGCGATCGCGCTCACGCTCTTCGTGTGGTGGGAGCGCAGGGTCGACGAGCCCATGCTCGACATGAAGTACTTCCGCAACCCGGCGTTCAGCACGGCGACCGGTGGCATGGTGCTTGTGTTCCTGTCGATGTTCGGCGTGATGTTCCTCATCACGCAGTACTTCCAGCTGATCCTCGGTTTCAGTCCGTTCTCCACCGCGCTGCGGTTCCTGCCGATCGCTCCCGTGATGATGGTCGTCGCTCCGATGACCCCGCGGATCTCCGGTCGCTTCGGCGTCAACCGTACGGTCGCGTTCGGGATGGGGCTCGTCGCGATCGGCTTCCTCCTCTTCGCGTTCGTCGGAGTCGACACGGCCTACTTTCAGGTCTTGGGGACGATGCTCGTGCTCATCACCGGCATCGCGTTGACCATGTCGCCCCTCACCGCGGCGATCATGTCCGCGGTCCCGCCGCGGCGTGCCGGTGCGGGCTCGGCGATGAACGACGCAACTCGTGAGCTCGGCGCGGCGCTCGGTGTCGCGGTGCTCGGCAGCGTTGCTGCCTCGCGCTACGCGTCGGGGATCACGGACGCGATCTCGACGCTTCCCGCGGTCGAGAAGGCGGCGGCCAGCGCGTCGCTCGGCGCTGCGTTGCAGACCGCGGCGCGGCTGCCTGCGCAGGCGGCTGCCGAGCTCACGTCGGCCGCGGAGAACGCATTCGTGTCAGGCATCCACACCGTCGCCATCGTCGGCGCGGTGCTCGCCACATGTGCGTCGCTGCTCGTCTTGAAGTTCCTGCCACGGCACATCGCGCAGCACACGGGCATGCCCGATGAGCCGACTGAAGTCGAGGAGCGCACCGAGCTCGTCGTCGCCGAGGCCACCGCCAGCCCGTATAGCTGACGGCGATGGACGTGGTCGTCAACCGGTCGTAGCGTCCCGTTCCGATCGGAAGGGGACGCCATGCAGCAGCTGAGCGGACTCGGACGCCTCGTTCGTGTACAGCGAGTCGCCTCACGCGCCGACGCACGTGACGTCGCATCCTCGTCTACGACCAGTCGACGGCCCCGGAGCGGGGAGGTGACCTTCAAGGGGATCCTCGACCACCTCGAGCAGCGGGTGCACCTGGCGCGCGCGTTCCGCCAGGAGGCTCGTGCGCGTGTCCGTTCGACCTCGACCATCCGTACTGGATCGAGGACGGCGAGTTCGACCTCGAGTACCACGTGCGCCACATCGCGCTGCCCGAAGCCGGGGGACTGGCGCCAGTTCTGCATCCAGGCGGCCCGGCTGCACGCGCGGCCGCTGGACTTGTCGAGGCCCGCTCTGGGAGATGTACGTCATCGAGGGGCTCGACGGCATCGATGGCTTGCCGAAGGGCAGCTTCGGGGTCGTGCTGAAGGTCCACCACGCGGCGATCGACGGGATGGCCGGCGTCGAGATGATCACCGCGATCCACGATCAGACGCCCGATGCCGATCCGCCGCCTCCGCCCGCGGAGCCGTGGGTTCCGGAGAGCGTGCCCTCGAACGCGGAGCTGTTGTCACGCTCGGGACTGAACAACCTGACGCGGCCCGCGCACTTCGCCCGCGTGATGGGACGGGTCGTGCCGGGGATGGGTCGGGCGGCCGCGACGCGGCAGCGTCCGGAGACGGCGCCACGCACGCGGTTCAACGGACCGGTCACGCCGCATCGGGTGATGGACGCGTTCAGAACGACGATCTCGTCGGCGAAGGCGATCAAGTCGGAGGTGACAGGAGCGACGATCAACGACGTCGTGCTCACCGTCTACGGCGGTGGCCTCCGCACGTACCTCACGGCGAAGGGCGAGCTGCCCGACGCGTCGCTTCTCGCGATGTGCCCCATCTCGTTGCGCTCAGCGGAGGAAGCGAAGGCCGGAGGCAATCAGGTGTCGGCGATGGTCGTTCCGCTGGGCACGCAGATCGCGGATCCGCTCGAGCGCCTGAAGTTCGTGAAGTCCGCGAGCCACGCGTCGAAGGAGTTCGCGGAGGCATCCGATGCTCGGTCGCTCAGTGAGCTGAGCCAGTTCATCCCCGGCGGGCTCGTCGGCATCGGCATGCGCCTCTCCTCGCGTTTCGCGCGCGCATGCGCCGGCGGCCGCGAACACGACGTGTACGAACGTTCCGGGAGCGCGGCAGCCGTTGTACTTCGCCGGGGCGAAGATGGTCTCGTCGTGGGGCGGTGGCCCCGTCGTCGACGGCATGGGCCTGATCAACGTGATCACCAGCTACTGCGACGAGCTCGTGCTCGGCGTTCACCGCCTGCCGCGAGATGATGCCCGACCCCGCGTTCTATCGGGAGTGCCTCGCCGAGGCGTGGGACGCGCTGGAGGAAGCGACGGGCTAGGCCCGAGGCTCCTCAGTCATTTATCGCCCTCGTCCGTCGACTCCTCTGGCGGCCGCCGCATCGGTGCGGCGCGGAAGTCTTCGCCGAACTCGAACTGCTGCGCGGGCTTCCCGCCGATCCGGCTTGGCGCGACGTGAGTACCCAACGGCTTCACGAGTCCTGGCGACCGCGTCATCGTGCGATGGAAGTTCGCCGCGTCGAGCTCGGTCTCCCATACCGCTTCGAAGACGTTGCGCAGGCTCTTCAGAGTGAAGGTCGGTCCGACGAACGCCTTCGCCAGGCTCGTCGTCTCGAGGTCGCGGCGAGCGCGCTCGACTGCGTCTCGCAAGATCTGTGCGTGGTCGAAAGCAAGCTCGTCGTCGCCGCTGATCGCTTCGGCGACGGGAACCAACCTCGCTTCGGCCGCGTCGCTCCCGCCCTCGAGCTGACCGACATCGCGCAGCACGGCCAGGAAGCCGATGGTCACCACGTTCATCCGCGGATCGCGCCCCGGGTCGCCGTAGGCGCCGAACTCGCTCAAGTAGTCGGCCGCCTCGACGCCGGTCTCCTCTCGGCAGCTCACGCGAAGCAGCGTCCTTGAGGGTCTCGTCGGGCCGTTTGAACCCACCGGGCAACGCCCACATCCCCCTGTAGGGATCGTCACGGCGCCTCACTAAGACCACCTGCAGCTGCTCGTCGACGATCGTCAGGATCACGACGTCGACCGTCACTGCGAACTGCGGGTGCTCGCTCGGGTCGTAGCCCTTGGGGGCCGTATGGCCCCGACGTCTGGTGCTCACGGTCCGGTCACGCCTCGACGCTACCTAGAAAGAGTCGATACGACAAGAACCTGCTATAGTCATTTCGACAAGATCCTGAGGAGGATGCGCATGACCGACGACGTGTTTGCCGAGCTGGACCTGGCTGTGGGCCCGGTCGCCATGATGAGCCTGCAGAGCCGCGGTCTGCTCCCTGCTGCCGGCAACCCTGCCGACGAGGCCCTGCCGGACCGCGAGGTCCTGCTCGATCGCGTCGCCGGCGCGTTGCTCGGCGCTGCGATCGGCAACGCGCTCGGCCGCCTGGGTGAGAAGAAGCAGCGTCAGCGCGGCGCGGCCGACTTTGTGTCGACCGATTGGCTCGAGGCCCGGCGCCTCGACGGTCCGAACGGCAAGGTGCGGGCCGGCGTGCAGCAGCTCGTCATTTCGGCCGAGGCGCTGCTGACCAACGGTGTGGGTGCGCCCCCGATCGTCAGCGATCGCATCGTCGCGCACGCTCGTCGCTTGCGCGTCCCCGGAAGGGCGATCGTCGCGACGGTCGAACAGCGGCGGGCGGGTCTGCCGTGGTTCGAGGCGGGAACCGGGTCGTTCGGCGAAGGCGCGCTGTGCCGCGCCGTCGCCGCCGGCCTCGTGTTCGCGAACGACCCGATGCGGCGCCCTGTGCTTGCTGGGCTCGACGCGGCAACGACGCACGCGTCGGCTCAGGCGGTTCATGCCGCGACGATTGCCGCCGCCGCGATCGCATCGATGATCCGTGGCGAAGATGTCGCGAGCTCGACCTTCGATCTCGACACGCTGCTCGCGACCGTGTCGCTCGACCAACAGGCCGTGTCGACCGTCGCGGCGGCAATCGCCGTCGTCAGCTCCTTCCCCAGCGAGCCCGTCCGCGCCATCACGACGGCAGCGTCAGTGCCGGGCAATGCCGACACCTTCGCGGCGCTCACGGGCGCGCTCGCAGGGGCGGCGTCGGGCGCGAGTGCGCTCCCCAATCGATGGACGGCTGGTGTCGAGTTCGCGAGCGACCTGCGCGCGCTCGCCACGCGCATCGTCAGTCGCCTTCTCGACGAGCCGACCGAAGGCGAGTCCCGCATCTGGTTCCTGCTCGATCGATCCGGCTCAATGGCGTCGATCTCAGAGGCGGTCGTGGGCGGATGCAACGCGTTCTTCTCCGAGCAGCGTGCGGTCACGGGTGCCGCAAGGGTGACCTTCGTGCAGTTCGACGACACTGACCCTCACGAGGTGTTGCTCGACGACGTAGACCTCGCCTCTGTGGTGCCTCTCGGAGAGCACCGAGTTCGTCCCGCGCGGCACCACGCCGCTCCTTGACGCGACGGCGTTGCTCCTCGACCGCGCCGAAGCTCGCGGAGGCGCAGCAACCGACAACCTCGTCGTGGTCTTCACCGACGGCCACGAGAACGCGAGCCGTCGTTGGGACCGCGGTCGCCTGTTCCGCCGCATCTCCGACCTTCAGGATCGCGGCTGGACGTTCGTGTTCCTCGGTGCCAACCAGGACAGCTACGCCGAGGGTGGGGCGCTCGGCTTCTCCTCTGGCAGCACCTCGAACTTCCAGCCAACGGCTTCGAGCGTCGCCGCCGCGTACGTCGGCCTCAATCGCGCCACCCGTGAGTGGCGGGGGAAGTCAGCCCGGATGCGGATGCTCGACAAGGAGCAGTTCTGGGGTGGCCGCAAAGAGGCCGAGGAGCTCGCAGACGACGAGTGACCGGCGTCGACTTCGCGGACCGAGTCCGCGGTTGCCTGCTCGGCGGGGCGTCCGGCGATGCGCTCGGCGCCCCGATCGAGTTCATGTCGTGGGAGGAGATCCAACGCCTCCACGGCAGCCGTGGGCGTCACCGAGCTCCTGCCGCCCGGTCGTTTCACGGACGACACCCAGATGACGCTCTTCACGTGCGAAGGACTCATCCGCGAGCGTGCGCGGACGCACTCGGGGCATCGTGCACGGACCTTCCGTCGTCCACTCTGCATATCTGCGCTGGCTCCACACGCAGGGGGGATCGATTGACCGCGAGCTCGACGGTTGGCTCGTCGCGCGATCGGCGCCTCCACTGTCGCGAGGCGCCGGGCAACACCTGTCTGTCCGCGCTTGCGAGCGGCGAGATGGGCACGACGACAGACCCCATCAACGACTCGAAGGGATGCGGGGGAGTGATGAGGGCCGCGCCCGCCGGCCTGTGTCCGAGCCTCTCGTTGCCCGAGACCTACCTACTGGGCTGCGACATCGCCACGCTCACCCACGGGCATGCCCTCGGTTGGCAGTCAGCAGGGGTGCTCGCCGTCATCATCCGAGCGGTCCTTGACGGCGCGCCGCTGAGCGAAGCGGTCGTCGCGGCGATGCAGCTGACGTCGCTGGAGATGCGTGCCGTGCTCGTCATCGCGGTCGATGTCGCGGCCACCGGGCTGCCCAGCGCATCGACCATCGAGTCGCGTCTCGGCGGTGGCTGGGTGGGCGAGGAAGCGCTCGCGATCGCGGTGAGCTGCGCGCTTGCGGCGGGCGACCTCGCACAGGGGGTGCTCGCGGCCGTGAACCACTCGGGGGACACCGACTCGACGGGCTCGATCTGCGGCAACATCCTCGGGGCGTTGCACGGCGAGGAGGCGATCCCCACGAGGTGGCTCGACGTGCTCGACGCACGCGACCTGGTGGAGACGGTCGCCGACGACTTCGTCAGCGAGATGACCGATCCTCCGACAGCTGACGAGTGGGGAAGCCCGCCGGACGAGTGGTGGCAGCGCTACCCGGGCTGGTGACCTCGTAGCCTCGCCGCGTGGACGGGATGCTCGGAGCGATCGGCAACACGCCGCTCGCGAGGCTCGAGCGCCTCGCGGAGCCGGGCATGGCCGACGTGTGGGTGAAGCTCGAGAGCCGCGAACCCCACCGGCTCCTACAAGGACCGAATGGCTCTCGCCATGATCGAAGGCGCCGAGCGGTCCGGTCGTCTGAAGCCCGGCCAGCCTGTCGTCGAGTACACCGGCGGCAGCACGGGTAGCTCGCTCGCCTTTGTATGTGCGGTCAAGGGATACCCGCTGCACATCGTCACCTCCGACGCGTTCGCCGACGAGAAGCTCCGCACGATGGAGGCGTTCGGCGCGCACCTCGAAGTGCTCACGAGCCCCGACGGCATCACTCCGGAGCTGATCCCTCGCATGCGCGCACGAGCTGCTGAGCTCGCATCAGAGGTCAGCGGCTACCAGACCGATCAGTTCACGAACCCCGACATGGTCGATGGCTACCGGCAGCTCGGCGCTGAGATCCTCGCTCAGCTTCCCGGTCGCATCGACGCGCTGAGTCTCTACGTCGGCACCGCAGGATGCTTCCTCGGTGTGAGCCAGACGTTGCGGAGCCGCCACACCGAGATGCATCGCGTCGTCGTCGAGCCCGCCGAGTCGGCAGTGCTGTCGGGCGGTGCGGCCGGGACGCATCGAATCGAAGGGGGCGGGACGGGCTTCTTGCCCGACCTCCTGACCACCACTGACTTCGACGAGGTGATGGCGGTCTCGACTGCGGACGCGTTCGCGATGGCCCGGCGCGCGACCCGGGAAGAGGGGCTGTTCTCCGGTCCGTCCACTGGTGCAAACCTCACCGCGGCAATCGCACTCGCCCGCCGTCTCGGAGAGGGCCACCGCGTGGTCACGATCCAAGTCGATTCCGGCCTCAAGTACCTCGGTGGACCGGTCTACCGAGGCGACTGAAGTACACCGCGACGTCTCACCCGCGACGGCTTACACCGTGCGACCGAGCACCGCGGCGAGTCGATCGGCAGCGGTCGCGTCGGGCGGGGCGATCTGCTCGTCGTCGAACATCCCCGGCCCGCGATGGCGCGTGGAGTACTCCCGAGCGAACGGGATCAGGCTCTCGGCGAGGTCCGGGTCGAGGTCGGTGCTCTGACCTGTCGCCTTCGCAACATCCCACGCGTGCGCGAAGTGATCGCCCATGAACATGGTCGCCACCGTCGCGCCCGTCTCGGGACCCCAGGGCATCGGCAGCGTGCGATCCACGAGCTCAGGGTCGTTGCGGAAGACCGCGACCGCGTCGGCAGCCGCCACGCGATACGCGTCGACCGGATCGAGCCCGCGCAGGTGGTTCACGTGGTAGTTCACGCCCTCGCCGTGTCCCGACAGCTCGATCGACACGATCTTGGCCCCGCCGACCATGTGGTTCACGACGTCGCGGACCGTCCACCCTTCGCACGGCGAGGGCGAGTCCCACTGGTCCTCACGGACTCGGCCCAGCACCTCCGTTGCCAGCGCGAACGAGCGCTCCATCTGATCGACGACGTCGACTTCGCTAGGCATGATCACGCGATCCTCGTCGTGTGGCCTTCCCAGTAGCGGTCGCGCAGCAACCGCTTGTAGAGCTTGCCGGTGGGCAACCGCGGCAGCTCGGCCTCGAAGTCGATCGTGCGCGGGCACTTGAAGTGCGCGAGGTGCTCGCGGCAGAACGCGATCAGCTCGCGCTCGAGCTCGGGACCGGGCTCGACGCCCGTCGATCGGCTGCACGACCGCCTTCACCTCCTCGCCGAGGTCCTCGTTGGGCACGCCGAACACCGCGGCGTCCATCACCTTCGGATGGGTGATGAGCAGGTTCTCGGTCTCCTGCGGATAGATGTTCACGCCGCCCGAGATGATCATGTAGCGTCTTGCGGTCGGTCAGGTAGAGGTAGCCGTCGTCGTCGACGTAGCCCGACGTCGCCCACCGTGCTCGTCATCGCCGGTCTCGTTGCGCGACTCCGCCGTCTTGTCCGGCGTCGTTGAAGTACTCGAAGTTGGTCGCGCCCTTGAACCAGACGGTGCCGGGCGTGCCCGTCGGGCACGGGTTGCCGTCCTCGTCGAGGATCAGCAGCTCGACCGAGGATGCACTTGCCGACCGTGCCCGGGTGGGCGAGCCACTCCTGCGAGTCGCAGAACGTGAAGCCGTTCGCCTCGGTCGCGCCGTAGTACTCGATGATGATCGGGCCGAACCACTCGATCATCTGCTGCTTCACCGGCACCGGGCACGGCGCCGCGGCATGGATGATGACCTCGAGCGACGACAGGTCGGCCGCGGCGCGCACCTCGTCGGGCAGCTTCAGCAGCCGCGAGAACATCGTCGGCACCATCTGCGAATGCGTGATGCGGTGCTCGGCGACGAGGTCGAGGAACTGCGCGGGATCGAAGTGCTCCATGATCACCGAGGTGCCGCCGAGGCGCATCGTGCCCGACACGCTCGCCTGCGGCGCAGAGTGGTAGAGCGGCGCGGGCGACAGGTAGGTCTTGCCTCGCGGAAGTGGAACATCATTTGCACGAACTGCATCACCGGCATCGCAGCGCTCGGATGCGCGTCGGGAAGCGGTCGCAGGATGCCCTTCGGCTGCCCGGTCGTGCCCGACGAGTAGAGCATCGCTGCGCCCAGCTGCTCGTCGTCGACCGGAGTGTCAGGGAACTTCGAAGCCGCCTCCGCGAGGCTCTCGAAGGGAGCGTCGGCGGCGTCGATGTCGGCCATGAGCCACCGCTCGACCTTCGGGCACAGCGCGGGAAGCTGCATGGCGACCTCGCGCTTGGCCAGCTGACGTCACGACGACCCGCGCCTCGCTGTCGTTGATGATGTAGGCCACCTCGTCGGGAGCGAGGTACGAGTTGATGCACGTGTAGTAGAGGCCGGTTCGCTCGGCGCCGCCCTCGCACTCGAGCATGCGCGGGTTGTTCTCGAAGAAGAGCGCGACGTGGTCCGTGCGCTGCAGGCCCTGCGCTCGATAGAGGTGGGCCATCCGGTTTGCCGCTGCTTCGAACTGGCGGAAGGTCACCACCTCGCCGCTGTTCGCCATGATCAGCGCCGGCTCGTCTGCCCTCGTCTTGGCATGTTCTCCCGGGTACATGGCCCGAAGGTAGCCGTCAGTGGAACGCGACGATCTGGCCTCGCCACAATCCGGCTTGAGCGCTCGTCGCGGTGGTCGAGTAAGTCCCAGGGGATGCGATGCGGTCGGCCGCCGCGAACACGGTGACCGCACCGCCGGCGCCCTGCGTGAAGTCGGTCTGCTCCATGAAGCCGTTGGTCCAACCGGTCAGGTCCGAGCCTTGTCTCGCCACGAGTCCGGCGATGATGAGCGACGAGGGGCGCGTCGTGGTCACCGAGCCGGACGCGACCGCCTTGCTCGACGCGTGGTCCGACGACACCTGGTCCAGCGTCGTCAGGCATCGGTACTCGAACAGGTGGATGCCGTTGCCGTTGCCGGTCGCATCCGTCGTCACGGTCACCGTCGTCGGCTCTGAGGGGCCGGCGAGCTTGTAGAAGATCGCCGCCTGCGGGGCAGGGTTCGCTGCCTCGTTGATCGCCGTCGCCCAGCCCGCGGGGGCAGTCATCGTCCCGTTGATACGCGTGCCCGCGACTGCGATGAGCATGTTCCCGACAGTCGGAGTCGCCGCGAACGTTGCCGAAAAGGAGGCTGCGCTCCCTCCACCCGTCGCCGTCTGGATCAGCGCGATCGTGCACGTCGACGCGCTCGCTTGGTTGCTGTTGGGGCTGACCCAGCTCTGGTAGTAGGCCTGGACCACGTAGTAGTAGGTGATCCCCGCTGTCGCCGTGGAGTCCGTATAGGCGACGGTCGTGCGGGGCGTCACTTGCCCGATCGCCGTGAACGGCCCGCCGCTCGCCGTCGCCCGCAGCACTTTGTAGCCGGTGGCGAAGGCGCTCACGGTGGCGCTCCAGGAGAGCGCGATGGACGCGCCACTGGGCGACGCGGCGAGCGATGTGGGCGCGGCGAGCGAACCCGTGGTGAAGGCATTGGCGGGCACCGTGCGCGTCGATGTGAACAGACCGAGAGCATCGATGGGCTGAGCGATCGCCACCGTCACCGCGAGGATCGCTGCGACGATCCCCGAGAGCGCGCCCAGCCGCTTCATGCCGTCGCGGGGACGGGGTCCTTCCTCCACAGCCTCTGCAGGTACACCGCTGACAACGAGATCGCGGGGACGACGATCAACAGCAGCCATCCAACGGGCGATCCGACGAAGCGGACGAGACGGCCGACGAACGGGATGGTCGTCACGATGCGGAGGGTGTGCGAGGAGAGGACGTACGGCACAGGATCAGCGGCGCTGTTCGCGTCGCCCTTCGTCGTGACGAGCGTCTGACCGTCGTCCTCGACGATCGACGTGACTCTGTGGACCTTCGGAGTGTTCGGCGCACCGTCGACTGACTCGCGCACGACGATGATGTCGCCGACCTGCACCGAGCCCGGCCCGACGAGCCGACCGACGACGAGACTGCCGCTCGGCACGGACTTCCCCATGCTCGGGCCGTGCACGACGATGGTGCGGTACCCCACCGGTCGAGCGACCAACAGCAACGCCATCAGCAGCCCGACGAATGCCGCGGCGCCGACGAGCAGGGCGCGACCGATGCGACTCACGGGTTGTTCGCCGTCTGCTCCGACTGGAACGTGAACGTCGCCGTGCTGGACAGGCTCTGGAATGCGTTGCCCGTCGCGATCGGCAGGCTGACGTTGAAGCACAGGACCTCGGACCCTGCGACCCCGAGGGGTCGATCGCCGCCCTGGGCGCCCTGCGCCACGTTGCCGATGATGGCCAGGGGCACGGTGTTGCCGAGCGCGCCGGTGTAGAGCACGGTGCCCGTCGCTCCGAATCCGGCGGTGCTGCACGTGGTCACCCCGGACTTCACGGTCAGCTGTAGCTGCGTGGCGAGGACGTTCTCGGTCGTCGTGGACGTGACCGCGTAGCGCAGCGCCGAGCTGCCGGCGGCGTTCGTCACAGTGAGCGGCGCAGTGACTTGGTCACCCGGCAGCATCCCGTTGAACGTGACCAGCGCGGACGCCGGAGCGACCGTGAGGTCGATCTTGCCCGTGCTGAACGCGTTCGCGCCCACCGAATCAGTGTCGGTGAACAAGCCGAGGGCGGTCGCGCTCAGGAGTCCGACGAGGAGAGCGAGGATGGACGCAGTGATGACGACCTTGCGGCCGCGGGTCTGAGATGTCTTCACCCAGTTCTTGTCGGTACGAAAGGTAAGCGACAGAGGGCCGTGACCGTCCAGATCCCTCGACAGCAATGGTTACTGGCGCGTCACCAAACGGACCGCCGCCTCGCGGTCGTCCACCCGCAGCTTCCGCAGCACCGCCGAGACGTGCGTCCGGACGGTCGTCGGCGAGACGAACAGTCGCTCCGCCATCTCGTTGGTCGTCAAGCCAGCCCGCATCAACTCCAGGACGTCCCACTCGCGACCCGTCAGGCGGGCAGCCCCTTGCTCGAGCAGGGGTACGCGCCGGGCCTCCCTGTCGCGGAACTCCTCGACGAGTCGGGTGACGAGGGTGCCGGGCAGGCTTGCTTCGCCGCGCAGCACCTGTTGCATGGCGGGGCCCAACCGATCCTGGTCGATGTCCTTCAACAGGTAGCCCGAGGCACCGGCTCGGAGCGCGTCGAACAGGTCAGAATCCTGTCGCGAAACAGTGAGCATGACGATTGCTGTGTCAGGGAGCAGCGCGCTGATGCGACCGGCAGCCGCGATGCCGCTTCCGGGCATGTTGATGTCGAGCACGCATACATCCGGTGTCAGTTCCAGCGCCTTCGCGACGGCGCCGTCCGCGTCGGCGGCTTCCCCGCAGACCTCGAACGCGGGATCGTCATCCAGCGCTGATCGTACTGTCGCGCGCGCCCGTGCTTGATCGTCAGCGATCAACACTCGCGCAACGTTCACGGAATCACCGCCTCGACGCATGTGCCGCGTCCCGGCGACGACGCGACCATCAGTCTTCCGTCCATCGCCTCCGCTCGCTCTTCCATGCTGAGGAGGCCGAAGCCACATTCTCTTTGCTCTTCCATGAACCCGCAGCCGTCGTCGTCGACCACGAGATGCACATCTCCGTTCTGCCAAAGACGGACGGCCACGCGGTTGGCACGTCCGTGTCGACCGGCGTTTGTCATGGCTTCGCGCAGGATCCGAAGCAGGTTCTCGGCGACGTCGCCGGGAACGACGACGTGAGGGCTGAGGTCGAGTGACACCGCCATCTGGTGACGGCTCCCCAGATCCTCGGCGGTCTGCGCGACCGCGACGTCGAGGCGCTCGGGAACCGCGGACGACAGGAGCGTGATGGCACGGCGCGCCTCGTCGAGAGCGCGTTCGGCCGCGTTCGCGATCTGGCGCAGGGCTTCCCCGTCGGTCGACGTGCGCGTCGCAGCCCGTGTCTTCGTGGCGATGAACGCCAGCTCGTGAGCGAGCCCGTCGTGGAGGTCGCGGGCGACACGCCTGCGCTCCTCGAGCGCGACTGTCCGCTTCATGACCGTGAGATCGGTGATCGTCGTCACCCGGACGGGGCGACCCTGGAAGGAGACGTTTCGTCCGGTCGCGGTACCTTCGAATCGAGTGCCGTCCCGTCGCAGACCGATGAACTCGCCGGGGGCAGAGGCGGGCGACGCCAGGCGGGCGACGAGCCTCGAGTGCAGCTCGGGCGCGACGAACATCTCGATCGGCAGCCCTGACAGGGCGTCGGGTTCGAAGCCGAACATCGTCGCGAACGCGGCGTTCGCGCTGACGACGACGCCGTCCTCACTGATGCAGACCCCGTCAGTCGTGGCCTCCGCGAGGCACCTGAAACGCTCCTCGCTTTCGCGCAGCGCCTCCTCGGCGGCGATCTCATGGGTGATCTCGCGGACCGACGACTGGATCTCGTTCGCCTCGCCGGTCTCGGGATCGAACGCCCTCTGGCTCCGAGCGTGGACCCAGATCGCCTCTCCGTTGCGGGTGACGGCGCGAAATCGGCGCTGTCGCATGTCGTCGGTGGCGAAGAGCGAGTCGCGATCTGCGAATTGCACGAGGTCGTCGGGATGGACGAGCTCGGCCATGGAGATGCCGGCAAGCTCCTCGGAGGTGTAGCCGAGCAGCTCGGCGGCCCGCGAGATGTAGGTCACCTTGCCGGCGCGGTCCACTCGCACGACCGTGTCCGTCGTGTGCTCTGCGATCTGGCGGAAGCGTGTCTCGCTCGCCACGCGGTCGGAGATGTCCGTGAGTGAGCTCAGGTGGCCGATCAACGTGCCCTGGTCGTCGGTGAGCGCCTCGGTGGCGCACCGCATCCATCGCGCGGGACCGTCGGGCTGGGCCATTCGATGGTCAGATGTCGCGAGAGGTCCGGCGGCGGTGATCTCCGCCACCTCGGACGGGACGACACTTCCCCAGACGTAGCCACCTCTCGGGTCCGTGACGAAGATGCGCGTCGGCAGCAAGTGCGCGACGGGGCGAAGAGCCTCGACAACCTCGTCCAGGTTGTTCACCTCGTCCTATCGGGAGGGGAGGGCTCGCGATCAAGTGGCAAGGTTGGGTAAACCATGAAAAATATCAGAAGGGGCGTTGGTTCTCGAACAGGTGTTCGGTAGCGTGGTGGGATGCGGGAGTCCGAGCGGGCGAGGGAGCTGGAGGCGCGGATCGGGGTCCTGGTCGCGCAGCAGCACGCTTTGGGCGCGGAGGTCGTGGAGTGTCTGGCCGAGCTGGACGGGCTCGACGGCTGGCAGGGCGAGGGGTATCGGTCGTTGGCGCACTGGTTGTCGGTGCGGGGCAAGGTCACGTTGGCCGAGGGCCGCGCGTTCCAGACGGCGGCGTTGCGGCTCGCCAATGTCGGGTCGATCCACGCGGACGCGTTGGCCGGGCAGCTCTCGGTCGGGGTGTTGGCGATGGCGGCGCGGGTCGCGACACCCGACAACGAGGCGCTGGTCGCGAAGGTCGTGCGTGACACGGTCCCGACCCAGGCGGCGCGGATCTTCGCGAAGTACCGCGACTGTCGCAAGCAGGACGAGCCCGAGCCGGGGCCCGATCCCGACGTCGACTTCTGGGAGAAGCATTGGGTCGACGACCTCGGACGGGACCGGTACGACTTGGCGCTCGACGCGGTCACCGGAGCGCTGTTCGCGGCAGGCGTGGGCGGCGGCTCGTGCGGCCGGCGAGAAGGATCTCGACCCGACCGATCTGGAGCAGCGCCGACGGCTGAACGCGAACGAGATCGCGGGGCGGTTCGCGCAGGCGATGCTCGACGCCGCCGCCGGGGCGGGTCTGCGGGATCGGGGTGACGAGAAGTTCTGCGTCCAGGTCTCGGTCGACCTGGCGACGTTGGCCCGGGTGCTCGGCTTCGACTTCGACGAGCGCCTGCCGGTCGGGTTGGGGTCGCATTGCTTCATGCCCGCCACCGGGCAGCGGCTCTCCGATCCCGAGCTCGCCCGCATCATGTGCGGGGCGAGTGTGCAGATGTTGGTCCACCACCACGGGGTGCCGTTGTGGCTCGGCAACGAAGTCCGCACGGCGTCACGGCATCAACGGCGAGCGCTGCGGTTCCGTGCCGGAGTCACCGGCTGCGAGTTCCCCGGATGCACCCAGACCCGCTACGTCGACGCGCACCATGTCCGCTTCTACCGTCACGGCGGCCCCACCGACCTCGACAACCTCGTGCTGCTGTGCGGCTACCACCACCGCCAGATCCACGACCACGGCTGGACCATCACCACCCACGGCGACCAGACCTACACGTTCTGGCGAGGCGAACGCTGCCTCGGCGGCACCACGCGAGGCGACACCACCGGCGGGCGACCACCCGACCTCGCCACGCTGCCCCTCATCGACCAGCTCCCCGACCCACCCCGCAGCATCACCCCCGACACCGCGCGTGCCGCCAGCGGCGGCGAACGACTCACCACCTACGCACTCAGCGTCTACCTCGAACACCTACTCGCCGCTTAGCTCGAGTCCGAGCCGCGCTCCACGATGTCCTCGGTCGTCTTGACGCCGAGCACCTGGTCGAACAGCAGGGCTGTCCTCGCGGTGATCTCGCGCACGCCTTGCAGCCACAGCACATCGGGGTGTCCTGCCAGGTTCAGCTTCGGCGGCACGATGTCGCCGTCCGCACCGACGAACTCGACATCGACCAGCCCATGAGCGGCGAGGTAGGCATCGGTGCGGCGGGGTGTCCCCGACCCTGGGCGGGCGATCACGTGCTCGGCGCCCTCCCACATGGGGCGGCCGAAGAGCTCGTCGGCCCGCTTCTGAGTGACGATGTCCTCGACATCGAGGCGGCCCACGATGCGCAGCCGGCCGCCGGCGACCGAGATCACGTACATGCGGTCGCCGGGCTGCACTCCACTCCGCCGGAAAACCCCCGATGCCGAGTGACCGACGAACGTGCCCTCCCCCTGTTCGACCATCTCGCGCTTCCAGTAGTGGGTCCAGGTGGCCACGAGCGCGATCATGCCCTGTGGCGTCGGTCGCGGGGGTGAAGAGGCGGCGCCCGACGCGCCTTCCATCGGATGCTCGGGCACGAGCGCACCGACGAGCTCGCGGCCCGCCCCGATCAGGAGGGCGCGCCGAGCTTCGTCGCTCCAGTGTCCCAGGCGTGCACCGCGGCGCAGATCGCCGACCCGAAGTTCGTCGAGTGGTGTGCACGCGTCCAGAGCCCGGTGCTGATGCATCGCAAGCTCTGGGAGTGGTGCTACATCCTCGAAGCGCTCGAGTCCGGGGGGGCGATCGTGCCCGGGGCGCGAGGCATCGGCTTCGGGGTCGGGCGCGAGCCGATCGCCTCGTATCTCGTGAGCCAGGGGTGTCGAGTGACGGTCACCGACCTTCCCTCGGCTGCGGCGGAGACCGACCACTGGAGCGGCGCCGCGCAGTGGGCTCAGGACCTCGCGGCGGCCTGCGACGAACGCCTCTGCACGCCCGAGATGTTCATGGCCAACGCCGACTTCCGGCCGGTCGACATGCGGGAGATCCCCAACGACCTCCACGGCTACGACTTCAGCTGGTCGTCCTGCGCGTTCGAGCACCTCGGCACCCTGCACGACGGGCTGCGGTTCATCCACCGCCAGATGGAGGTGCTGCGTCCCGGCGGGATTGCCGTCCACACCACCGAGCTCAACGTGTGCTGCAACCTCGCGACGATCGACGCGGGGGAGACCGTGCTGTACCGGCGGCGCGATCTCGAGCGGCTGCGCCGTGAGCTCGCGAGCGAGGGTCACACGATGACGCTGAACTTCACGCTCGGGGACCGGCCCGAGGATCGCCACGTCGACACCGAGCCGTGGACGAACGTCCACCTCAACCGGCGGATGGACGGCTACGTGATCACCTCGTTCGGGATGACGATTCGCAAGGGCATGCAATGATCCACGGGTGACGCTGACGTTGCGGGGGCTACGCGACGGGGCAAGCGGCGTCTTGCCGTCGCAGCTCATCCGCGAGGCCATCTCGCTCGGCTACGTGCACGCCGCTGGCGAAAAGGTCCCGGAAGACCGTGTGCAGCCGGCGAGCCTCGACCTGCGGCTCGGGCCACGGGCATTCCGGCTGCGGTGCAGCTTCCTGCCCGGCGTCGACTCGGTCGACCGCAAGATGCGACCGCTGATCATCGACGAGCTCGACCTGCGCGGGGGAGCAGTCCTCGAGCCGAACCGTCCATACCTCATCCCGCTCGCCGAGCACCTTGCCCTGCCCGAGGGCCTGAGGGCGAAGACCAACCCCAAGAGCTCGACGGGTCGACTCGACGTGTTCACCCGTGTCGTCACCGACGGCAGCTACCGGTTCGACGAGATCGCCGACGGCTACCGCGGACCGCTCTACCTCGAGGTCGTGCCCCTGTCGTTCGCGGTCGAGGTCGAGGAGGGGCTGTCGCTGAACCAGCTGCGTCTCATCGTCGGGCGGGCCCCGCTGACCGACGGCGAGCTGGTCGAGGTGCACCGCGCCAGCCCGTTGCTCTTCCGTGGCGGCCAGCCCGTGCCGACCGACGACTTGGCTGTGTCCGACGGCCTCTTCCTCAGCCTCGATCTGCGCGGCGACAAGCGTGGCCACGTCGGCTTCCGGGCGAAGCTGAACACGCCCGGTCTCGACATGTCCGCGATCGGCTCGCATCGCGTCGATGACTACTGGGAGCGTGTGACGAGTGAGGAACGAGCGCGGCATCGTCCTCGACCCCGAGCGCTTCTACCTGCTGCTGTCCGAGGAGAGCGTGCGCGTGCCGCCAAGCCTTGCCGCGGAGATGACGGCATTCGACCCGACGAGCGGCGAGCTGCGCACGCACTACGCGGGGTTCTTCGATCCGGGCTTCGGCTTCTCGCGCGATGGCCTGCTTCTCGGCTCGCGGGCTGCGCTCGAAGTGCGCGCGCACGACGTGCCGTTCATGATCGAGCAGGGGCAAGGCGTGTGCAAGCTCACGTTCGAGCGCATGCTCGCCGAGCCCGACGAGCTGTACGGCGACGACGTCGGTTCGAACTACCAGGGGCAGATGCAGACCTTGAGCAAGCACTTCCGTGCCGAGCGCTCCGTGTCGCAGCCCGAAACGCCCCAGCTCGACCTGTTCGGCAGAGGCGCTTGAGCCAGAGGTACGGTCGCCGCGCATGACGACCATGATCGGACCGCTGCGTCGGGCCAACCAGATCGCTCCTCATCAGGCCGCGATCGTCTGCGGTGACACCAAGCTCACCTATGCCGAGACGTTCGAGCGGTGCCGGCGGCTCGTCGGCGCGTTGCGTTCGCTCGGTCTACGCGACGGAGATCGCGTTGCGGTCGTCGGTGCGAACTGCCATCGCTACGTCGAGCTCTACCAAGCGGTGCCCGGAGACGGCATGGCGCTCGTCCCGCTCAACCAGCGCCACACCGACGCCGAGCTCAACTACGCGCTCGCCGACTCCGACACGAAGGTGGTCTTCACGAACCGGGTCATCGACGGGCTTCCGCCCTGCGTCGAGCATGTGATCGACCTCGAGGACGGATACGAGAAGCTGCTCACCGGTGCCGAGCCCGCCGGTCTCGCCGACGACGTCCCCGACACGACGCTCGCGGGACTCTTCTACACAGGCGGGACGACCGGCGCGTCGAAGGGCGTGATGCTCACGCATCGCAACCTGATCGCGAACGCGCTGCACTTCCAAGCGTTCTCCCCGTTCCGTCCGGAGATGTGCTGGCTCATCGCCGCGCCGCTGTTCCACGCCGCGGGGTCGATCGCCGTCCTTCCGACTGTGTGGGCGGGAGGCCGTCAGGTCGTGTTGCCGACATTCGAGGCTGCGATGGCCCTCGACCTCATCGAGCGCCATGGCGTGACGGCGACTCTGCTCGTGCCGACGATGCTCGCCGCGCTCAACGAGGAGCAGCTCGCCCGTCCGCGCGATGTCGTGAGCTTGAGAGCGATCTTCCACGGCGGGTCGCCGGTCGCGACCGAGACGTTGCGACGAGCACATGTCGCTTTCCCCGCGGCCGAGCTGCTCGAGATGTACGGCACCACCGAGACTGCCCCGATCGCGACGACGTTCCGCGGTGAGGAGCAATGGCTCGACTCGCCCCGCGCTCGGTCGTGCGGTCAGCCCGCGGTCGGCGTCGAGATCCGCATCGTCGGTACCGACGGCAGTGCGATGCCGACAGGCGAAGTCGGCGAGGTCGTGATCCGAGGCGACAACGTGATGGTGGGGTACTGGAACAAGCCCGAGCAGACCGCGGCCGCACTCGTCGACGGCTGGTACCGCTCCGGCGATCTCGGCTACCTCGACGACGAGGGGTACGTGTACCTCGTCGATCGCGCGAAGGACATGATCGTGAGCGGCGGAGAGAACGTCTACAGCACCGAAGTGGAGGACGTGCTCTATCGCCATCCCGCGGTGCTCGAGGCGGCGGTGTTCGGCGTGCCCGATCCTCAATGGGGCGAAGCCGTCCATGCCGTCGTCATCCCTCGCGGCGATATCACCGAGCGTGAGCTCATCGAGCACTGCCGGCAAGTGATCGCGGGCTACAAGGTGCCGAAGCGGATCGAGCTGCGCGCCGAGCCGCTGCCGAAGTCCGGCGCGGGGAAGGTCTTGAAGCGCGAGCTGCGCGAGCCGTATTGGGCCGGTGTCGAATCGAGAGTGGGCGGCACGTGACCACTGATCTGCGATCGGCTCGAGACGAGCACCTCCACGAGCACATCGACTCGATCTACGACGAGCTCACGGACGGCCTCCGTCTCGACCTCCGGGTCTCCGACCTCGTGTACCTCGCCGCCGAGCGCTACCCCGGTCTCGTGCCCACCCGCGCTGACATCGACGCCGAGCGTGAGCTCCCTCAGAAGCAGAAGGCCGGGCTCGAGATCGACCAAGGCGTCTTCGTCTCGCACGTTCTCGCCAGGCCTCGCATCGGGTTGCACCTCATGCACTCGATGTCGCAGCCGCGTCCCGAGGCCCTCGCTCACATCGACGGCTTTCGCCGAACAGGGCACGTCGACCTCGGCCCGATCCTCGTCGAGCGCGACGGCTCGATCGGGCGGGTCACGATCCAGAACCATGCGTTCCTCAACGCGGAGGATGACGTGTCGACGGGCGCGTTCGAGGTCGCCGTCGATCTGGTCCTGCTCGACGATGCGATCGAGGTAGGCGTCGTCCGCGGCGCGCCCGCGACCCATCCGAAGTACGAAGGCCGGCGCGTCTTCGGTGCCGGCATCAACCTGACGCACCTCTACTACGGGAAGATCTCGTTGGTCGAGTTCATGATCGAGCGCGAGCTCGGCGGCGTCAGCAAGCTGTACCGCGGTCACAGCGTGGGCGACTTCGACACGCCGGACCTCGAGCAGCGGCGGGAGAAGCCCTGGATCGCCGCAGTCGACACGTTTGCCATCGGTGGCGCCTGTCAGTGGCTCCTCGTCGTGGATCGCGTGATCGCCGAGAGCGGCTCGTACTTCAACCTCCCCGCCCGCAAGGAAGGGATCATCCCGGGCTCGGCGAACCTCCGGCTGCCCCGCTTCGTGGGCGAGCGGCTCACGCGTGAGGCGATCTTCTTCAACTACGTCTTCCACGCGGACACGCCCGAAGGCCGATTGCTCGCCGGCGAGGTCGTGACGAGCGCCGACATGGCCGCGGCAGTTGAGCGAGCGGCGGGCGAGCTGACGAGTGCAGGCATGACGAGCCTCGTCGCGAATCGCAAGGCGCTACGCGTCGGCCACGAGCCGCTCGATGCGTTTCGTCGCTACATGAGCGTCTACTCGCGTGAGCAGGCGTACTGCCTTTACAGCCCCGCGCTCATCGACAACCTCGAGCGCAACTGGGACGCGAAGAGCCGGCGCTTGTGAGTGAGACCGTTCGTTCCGTGACGCATGCGCTGATGCGCGAGCTCGGGATGACCACGATCTTCGGGAACCCGGGCTCGACCGAGCTGAGGTTCTTCAGGGATGCGCCTGCTGACTTCCGCTACGTGCTCGCCCTGCAGGAATCATCCGCCGTCGCCATGGCGGATGGGTTCGCGCAAGCGACGCGGAATGCTTCCTTCGTCAACCTCCACTCCGCAGTGGGGGTGGGACACGCGCTCGGCAGCATCTTCACGGCGATGCGCAACCAGACCCCGCTCGTCATCACGGCCGGTCAGCAGGCGCGCGAGCTGCTCACCGGGGAGCCCTACCTCTTCTCCGAGCAGGCGACCGAGCTGCCGAAGCCGTATGTGAAGTGGAGCGTGGAACCAGCCCGAGCAGCCGATGTGCCCGCCGCGATCGCCCGTGCCTACTACACCGCGATGCAGCCACCACAGGGCCCGACCTTCGTCTCGATTCCCGAAGACGACTGGGATGCCGACGCGAGCCCAGTCGCGCGGCGCGAGGTGCGCGGGGGCTTCGTCGGCGAGCCCGAGGGGCTGGGTGCGGTTGCGGCGGCCCTGAACGACAGCGTGCGCCCAGCGCTGGTCGTCGGCGCCGGCGTGGACCGCGACGGAGCGGGGGATCTCGTGGTCGCGCTCGCCGAACGCACGGGCGCGACCGTGTGGGTGAGTCCGCTCTCGGGTCGGTGCAGCTTCCCCGAGGACCACCCTGCCTTCGCCGGCTTCCTGACTCCTTCGCGGCGCCCGCTCGCTGCACAGCTCGAGGGCCACGACGTCGTCGTGGTGCTGGGCGCGCCGGTGTTCACCTATCACGTGCGCTCCGACGGTCCCGTGGTCACGGACGGCACGATGCTGTTCTTGCTCACCGACGACCCGGACGCGGCGGCGTTCGCTCCGGTTGGCGCAGCGATCCTCACCACCTTGCGTCGCGGCATCGCTGATCTGTTGGGACGCGTGACCGCCCGCCGACCGCACGCCCGCCGGTCGCGTGCCGCTCGCGAGTCCACCGCCGACCGCTCCCATGTCCGGAGCGTTCGTCCTGCACACCCTGAGCCGCGTGATGCCGAGAGACGCGGCGATCGTCGAGGAGGCGCCGTCGCATCGCAACGCGATGCACGATCACCTTCCCATCCGGATCACCGACGGCTTCTATTGCGGCGCAAGCGGGGGACTCGGGTGGGCGATGCCCGCCGCCGTCGGCATCGCGCTCGCGGACGCAGGGCGCCGGATCGTCTGCTTGCTCGGCGATGGCTCGAGCCTGTATTCGATCCAGGCGCTGTGGACCGCGGCGGAGCATCGTCTGCCCATCACGTTCGTGATCCTCGACAACCGTGGCTACTCGGCGCTCAAGGCGTTCGGGCTCGCGATGGGCATCGAGACGCTGCCGGGCGTCAACCTTCCCGGCCTCGATTTCGTCAGCATCGCGACCGGGTTCGGTCTCGCCGCTGAACGCATCGATCTGGCGGAGCGACTCGAGCCTGCGCTCGTCGAGTCGTTCGACAGTCCGACACCGACGCTGCTCGACGTGTGGGTCGATACGACGATCGAGCGGCTCTACTGACCTCGGGCGAGAGCGATGAACGCGCGAGCCGCGGGGGAGAGCGTCGCGTCACGATGGATGAGTCCGAGGTTGCGCCAGAGCGCGGGGCTCAGACGAGCGACCACTGCGCCTTGCTGTCGCGCGACCTCGGCCATCGGCGCGGGCACCACCGCTGCCCCCGCTCCCGCGAGCACGAGCGGCACGATGGCTTCGCGCTGATCGGTCTCGACAGCGATCGCCGGCACCGCCCCCGCGGCGTCGAATGCGGCGTCGAGCACGTCGCGCGTCGATCCGCCGACTCTGAGCGCGACGAGAGGAAAGCGCGCGAGCGCTTCGAGTCGGAGCACTGCCACCGGTGGCGAGCCCGGGGGAAGGATCGCGACGAGCTGCTGACGGCCGAGCGGGATCGCCTTGATCCGTGCCGCGGCCACAGGGATCTCGGTGATGCCGACTTCGCTGTCTCCTGACCGAACCGCGTCGATGAGCGCTGTGGGGCCTTCGGGATGGCCGAGCCGTACCGTCACTGCGGGATGGGCGGCACGAAACGCACCGACCATCGGCGTGACGGGCGCGACCGCCAGCGTCGGCAGCGCGACGAGGTCGAGATGCCCGGCGACCACTCCTGACACCGCGTCGACTTCGGCTCGAACGGTGTCGAGCGCCCGCATGACCTCGCGAGCCGCAGGCACGAACGCCTCGCCTGCGGAGGTCAGTGTGGGTCGGCGGCCGACCCGGCGGAAGAGCTCGACGCCGAGCTCACGCTCGAGCGCTCGCACGGCGTGAGAAAGCGAGGGTTGTGCGACGAAGCACGCCGCCGCCGCCGCCGTGAACGTGCCCTCATCGACGACGGCGAGCGCGTAGCGAACCTGGTGGACTTCCATAGTTAGAGACTATGGAAAACAGAGAAACATTGTCTTGGACCGCACCATGCGACCCGTGGTCCCATGGGAATGTGCATTGGGTCCTGATCGCGCTGATCGGCGCGGGAGTGGGCTACCTCGGAGGCCTCTTCGGCAAAGGCGGGTCAGCGATCGCGACGCCGCTGCTCGCCGCGATCGGTGTGCCGCCGCTGATCGCCGTCGCGTCCCCGCTGCCCGCCACGATCCCCGGCACCCTCGTCGCGTACAACCGGTATCGCCGGTTGGGCATCAGCGACCCTCGAGTCGTTCGGTGGAGCATCGCCTTCGGCGTGCCGGCGACGATCATCGGCGCCTACGCGAGCCGCTGGGTCGGCGGTGAATCGCTCGTCAAGGTCACCGATGTGGTCATCGCCCTCATCGGTCTCAAGGTGTTGCTGAGGCCCGACGACCCCGAGGTCGTGCGCGACGACGTGTCCGGACGGGGGCTACGCATGGCTGCGGTCGCGCTCGCCGTGGGGTTCCTCGCCGGGCTGCTCGCGAACGCCGGCGGCTTTCTGCTCGTGCCGCTCTACCTCGCCGCGTTGAAGCTCCCGATCAAGACCGCGCTGTCGTGCTCGCTGGCGGTCGCGGCAGTCCTCGCCATCCCCGGCACGATCGTGCACGCAGCGCTCGGCCACATCGATTGGACGGTGACGTTGGTCTTCGGGCTCGCCTCGGTGCCGCTGTCGAGCCTCGGTGCCAAGACGGCGTTGCGGATGAACGCCGGCCGCCTCGAGCAGCTCTACGGGGCCGGGCTGCTCGTCCTCGGCGCGACCCTGTTCTTCATCTGACGCTCACTCAGAGTCGGTCCAGCCAAGCGTTGACCACCGTGAAGAACGCCTCGGGCTCGTCGAACCAGGGGAAGTGCCCGCTGTGTTCGAACAGGACGCGGTCGGCGTGCGGGATGCGATCGGCGATCCGGTCCGCCTGCGGCGCTGCCGTGAACAGATCGTGGAGGCCGCCCAATACGAGTGTCGGCGCCTCGATCGTCGCGAGGCGATCGACTGCGCTCCACCCCCTGAGTGCGATGAAGCCCTGCATCATCGCGTCGCAAGAGAAGATCGTTCCTTCGAACGCGGCCTCCGCATCCGCCACGTCGCTGTGGTGCAGGTAGAAGGGCAAGAGCTCGGTCATGCCGTCTGCGAGCTCCGCGTCGGTCTCGGGCAGCTGCGACACGAGGTCGAGGAACTCGGGAGGGGGAGGAGGTCCGCGGTAGTCGTCTTCGGTCTCGCCGGTGCCGAGCTGGCCTGGAGTGGTGTCGACGAGCATCAGCCCTCGCACGAGTTCCGGATGACGCAATGTGAGCTCCTGCGCGACGAAGCCGCCGTACGAGTGCCCGAAGACCAGTGTGTGATCGAGCTCGAGGTCGTGAGCCACCATTGCCGCGTCGTCGGCGAGCTGCTCGATCGTGATGGTGTCGAGCGGCGGCCGTCCGGATCGACCGTTGCCACGGTGGTCGAAGAAGACGAGCTCGAGCTGACCGGTGAGAGGTTGCAATGTCCTGCGATAGAGCGTGTGGTCGACACCGAGACCACCGTGCAGCACGAGGCACGGCGGGCCGGCGCCATCCCGCTCGTACCAGATCGTCGTGCCGTTGATCTCGAGCGCTGGCATCAGATCGGCAGGCCGACGTAGTTCTCGGCCATCAGCCGTTGGGCGGTTTCGGATCGAGCGAGGTTCGAGAGCTCGGCCTCTTGCATCTTGAGGCCGAACGGCCCCGCGTCGGGGAAGCGGTGCAGCTGCGTCGTCATCCACCACGAGAACCGCACGGCCTGCCACACGCGGCGCAACGCCCGATCGGAGTACTCGTCGATGCCTGCGGTCGTGCGACCCGAGAGCGCGTCGTCGAGCCCCTCGAACAGGTAGTGCACATCCGAGAACGCCAGGTTCAGGCCCTTCGCTCCGGTCGGCGGGACGATGTGGCCGGCGTCGCCCGCGAGCAGCAGTCGCCCGTATCGAAGTGGCTCGGCGACGAAGCTCCGCAGGGGCGCGATCGACTTCTCGATCGAGGCGCCCGTCACGAGGCGAGCCGCCACGTCGTCGGGGAGCCGGCGGCGGAGCTCGTCCCAGAACCGGTCGTCGGGCCAGTCGTCCAGTGTGTCGTCGAGCGGGCACTGCACGTAATACCGGCTGAGCATCTGGTGGCGCATCGAGCAGAGAGCGAAACCCCGTTCGTGATGCGCGTAGATCAGCTCGTCATCGACCGGCGGGGTCTCGGACAGCACGCCCAGCCAGCCGAACGGGTATTCGCGTTCGTACTCCCGCAGGACGGTCTTCGGGATCGTCGGCCGACTCACCCCGTGGTAGCCGTCGCACCCGGCGATGTATGCGCAGTCGACGCGATGAGTCGCGCCGTCCTTGGAGTACGTGACGTGCGGCGCGTCGGTCGTGACGTCGTGCAGTGTCACGTCTTGCGCTTCGTCGACGATCGTCACGCCTTCGGCATCGAGCGCGCGGTACAGGTCCTTGGTGACTTCGGTCTGGCCGTAGACCATCACCGACTTGCCGGTGTGACGAGTGAAGTCGACGCGAAGCAGCTGTCCCAGGAACGAGAGCCCCACGCCGTCGTGGACGAAGCCTTCCTGCATCATCCGATCGCCGAGGCCGGCGTCGCGGAGCATGTCGACCGATCCCCATTCGAGGACCCCCGCGCGGATCCGCGCCATGACGTAGTCGCGGGTCTGGCGTTCGAGGATGACGGCCTCGTGTCCGGAGCGATGCAGCCGATGGGCGAGCATCAGGCCCGCCGGTCCGCCGCCGACGATCACAACCTGCGTCCGCGTCATGCCAGGAAGCCGGTGAGCGCGTCGGTGAACGCGTCGGGCTGCTCGACGTTGCTCAGGTGCCCGGCTTCGAGTGAGACGACGTGGCTGCCCTCGATCTGCGCGTGCAGGTGGTCGGTCAGCTCCGGTGGAGTGGCGATGTCACGGGTGCCAGCGACGAGCAGGGTTCGGGTGACGATCCCGTGGACGTCGTCGCGGAGATCCGCGCCGCGGATGGCCGCGCAGCACCCGGCGTAGCCCTGCGGGTCGGTCGCGAGCAGCTGCGACCGGAACTGTTCGATGTCCTCGGGATGCGCGTCTGCGAACTCAGGGGTGAACCAGCGGTCGATCACGGCGTCCACGAGCGCCGCCATCCCGGTGGTGCGGGCGACGTCGATGCGCTCGTTCCACCGCTCGACGTCGCTGATCTTCGCACCGGTGTTGCAGAGCGTGAGTGAGCGCAGGCGGGCAGCGGCGTGCAGCCCGAGCCACTGGCCGATGAGGCCGCCGATGGAGAGCCCGCAGTAGTCGAAGCGGTCGATGGAGAGCGCGTCGGCGACGTCGACCACGTCCTGACCGAGCCGCTCGAGCGTGTAGTCCCCGTGAGGCGCGCCGCTCACACCGTGGCCGCGGATGTCGACCGCCACGACGCGGTGGGAGCGACTGAACACGCCGAGCTGGTGGTCCCACATGTGGTGGTCGCAGCCGAGCGAATGCATCAGAAGCAGCGGGGCCGCGCTCTCGTCGCCCTGGACGGCAACCCCGATCGCGGTGCCGTCCGAGACCGTCACGGTGTCGGTCACGTGAGCACCTCCAGCGACGCGAGCGAGGCACCCACGGCCTCCATCGCGGCACCTGCCGTCATGAACACGAGTGGGAGGGCGAACCACTCGGCGTGCCAGGAGCCGAGCCCTCGCTCGAGCTCGTGCGGCTTGCCGGTGAGCACGATGGACGCGACCCCGGCGCACGCCTCGGCCGCGGCCATCGCCCGCATGGCGTCGATCGGGTTCTGCTTGCCGGCGGCGGCGCTCGAGCCGCCGGCGCGGGTGGCCACCTCTCCGAACGCCGAGAGCAGCGCGATGTCGCCTGCCACCTTCTCGGCCCACTGCGCGAAGCGAAGCGCAAGCGTGACGAGGTCGACGACCGGCGTGCGGTCGGTGTGCCACGCCGCGGGGACATGATCGAGCTCGAGCCCGAGCGACGTCATCGCGACGACCTCGGGCCCTAGCTCTCGGCGGTCGCCGATGAGCCCTCCGAGCTGCACCGGGAAGGTGACCGGCGCACGCAGCTGCCTGTCGAGCGCCGCGGCCCACCGCCCGAACCGGAACCCGTACGTGGTCTGCTCGGCCGGCTGGAGGAATGAGCGCGCCGTCGTGGAGCGGTTTCCGAATCGCTCGGTTGCCGACACGAGCGTGCGTGCCTCGGCTTCGCCGAGCCTTCGGAGCTCGCCTGTCGCGTCGCGCATGAGGAGCATCGCCGCGGTGTCGACGACGTCTTGTGTGGTGAGTCCACGGTGAAGGTGCTCGGCCGCCGCGGGATCGAGCCGCGAGCGCAACGCGTCGAGCAGCGGAAGGACGGGCGTTCCTGCAGTCCAGCCCTCCGCGAGGATGCTCGTGGGCACCGGCTCGGCCGTCGCGACGGCGATCGCCATCGCCGCCGTCTTCGGGATGTCGCCGGCCTCGCCCTGCGCGTACGCGACCGCGGCCTCGACCTCGAGCATCGCGGCGATGCGCGACTCGGGGCTCCAGATCGCATCCATCGCTTGTGTCGAGAAGCCGGGATAGAGGGGCATCGCCTACACGTCGAAGAAGACGGTCTCGTCGTCGCCCTGATAGCGGACGTCGAACCGGTACACGGGCACCGATCCGCCGTCGTCGACTCGCTCGGCGATGAGCGTCCACCGTCGAGCCTCGGGGACCGTCGCCAGGACAGGGTCGGAAGCGTTGGCTTCGACCTCGTCGGCGAAATAGATGCGGGTGTAGGTCGGATCGAGCATGCCGCGGGACTGCACGATGAGGGAGACGTGCGGCGCTTGCATGCCTCCGATCGGGTGCGGGACCGGTCCGGGTTTGATCGTCAGGAACGAGAACGCGCCGGTCGTGAAGTCGCTCGCGCAGCGACCGAAGCCCGTGAACTCGGGGTCGAGGGGAACGTCGTCGCGGTCGTCGGCCGGATGGTTGTACCGGCCGGCCGCGTTCGCCTGCCAGAGCTCGAGCAGTGCGTCTTCTATGTGCTTGCGGTCTCCGTCGAACACGAACCCCTCGATGCGGATGCGCTCGCCGATCGTCTCGGGCTGCGTGAGCACGTTCTCGCCCTCACCCGCGAGGCGCATCGTGAAGTACGGCCCCACGGTCTGGCTCGGGGTGGGGCCGCGGGTCTCGCGGAGGGTCTCGCGGTCGGTCACTCCGCGCCTCGCAACACGATGTCCCACCGGTAGCCGAGCGCCCAGTTCGGCATCGTCACCTCATGGTCGTACGTCGAGACCATTCGTCCGCGCGCGTGCTCGGGCACCGACTGGAAGATCGGATCGAACTCGAAGAGCGGATCGTCGGGGAAGTACATCTGCGTCACGAGGCGCGTGGTCAGCGCCGGTCCGAGCAGCGAGAAGTGGATGTGTGCGGGCCTCCACACGTTGTAGTGGTTGCCCCACGGATACGGACCCGGCTTGACGGTCAGGAAGCGGTACTCGCCGTCATCGTTCGTGCGGCACTGCCCGACTCCGAGGAAGTTCGGGTCGAGCGGCGCGGGGAAGTCGACCTCCCGCCAGTGCATGTACCGGCCGCACGCGTTCGCCTGCCAGATCTCGATGAGCACGTCCGGGACGGCCTCACCGTGCTGGTCGAGCACGCGCCCGGTGATGATCGACCGTTGCCCGATCGCCTCGCCCCTGTTCCCGCGTTGGTGGTGAGGTCCGCGTCGTCCTCGGACAGCTCGGTCCATGCCGGACCGGGTCCGGTGATCTCGGACAGCGACTGCACGATGGGTATCAGGCCCATCTCGGGCGATCGCTTCCGCGTGCCCTTGTAGTCGGAGTAGAGGAACGGAGGGTGATCCTCGTGGGCACGGGGTGTGTAGACGATGGTCATGTGTCCGTCACCTGGGTCGCGGGAGGTCGCACGGTCTTTGCGGTCTGGAAGGCGTGGTTCGCTGCGGGCACGCCGGCGTAGATCGCGACGTGCTGCAACACCTGGGCGAGCTCTGCGTCGGTGACTCCGGTCGTCGCCGACGCCCGTAGGTGCAACGCCAGCTCCTCGCGACCGAGCGCGGCGAGGATCGCGATCGTGACCATGCTGCGGGTCTTGCGGTCGAGTGTCGCGTCCGCCCAGAGGTCACCCCACACGTGGGTGGTGATCCACTCGAGGAACGGGCGGTCGAGATCGGTCGCGTCGGCGTTCGATCTGCGGACGTGTTCGGCGCCCAACACCTCTGCTCGGGCGCGCATCCCGTCGTCGAAGCTGCCCACGGGCCGCACCGTAACTTCTCTGGGAGCTGCATGGGGGCGTTGTGAGTTCGGTGACGAAGCAGCGTGACGAGTTCGAGCGGCTGCGACCGCGGGTACTTCGCAGTCATGCGAATGAACCCTCGGTACCTCCTTGCCGCTCCCGCTCTACGCGCTCGTGCTGACCATGGTGCCCGCCTGCGGCGACGACTCCGGAAGCAACTCGCCCGGGTCGACGCTGCCGGCCATCACGGACAGCACGCCCGTAGAGCCGAGCTCCGACGCGACGACGTCGACCTCGGCGGAGACGACGTCAGCCGTCGACACCGCAGCGACCACCTCGGGGAGCTGACCACCGTCGGGCGATAGCGTCGCCCGATGGATGCCAGCGACATCGACCTGATCTCTCGCGGCCGCGTTCGCTCACGGCCACCCATGGGACCAGTACGCGTGGCTGCGCGAGCACGCGCCCGTCTTCCGCCATCCCTACCCGCAGGGCCAGGACTTCTGGGCGATCACCAAGTACGACGACATCCGCATGGTGAGCCGTCAGCCGCGGCTCTTCAGCTCGTACGCGCAAGGGCACGATGGTCGAGCGACGCGACGAGATGGGCCTCATGGCGTCGCGCCAGATGATGCTGAACATGGATCCGCCGCAGCACGACCGATTCAAGCTGCTCGTCAGCCGGGGGTTCACGCCGAAGAACGCGGAGCTCCTCCGCAACCGCATCGACGAGCTGGCCCGTGAGATCGTCGACGACGTCATCGAACGAGGCGAGTGCGACCTCGTCGCGGACGTCGCCGGGCGGCTGCCGTCGGGTCTCATCGCGGAGCTGATGGGCATCCCGCGCGCGGACGGCGAGCACCTCTACGAGCTCACCGAGCTCATGCACACCACCGACGACGCGGTGCGCCATCGCCGGAGCGCCGCATGGCCGCGATGATCGAGATGCTGAACTACGCCGACGAGGTCGGCAAGGCGAAGCGCGACGAGCCCGGAGACGACATCGCCTCGATGCTCGTCGAGGCCGAGGTCGACGGCGACCGGCTCACCGACGCCGAGCTCCAGTGGTTCTTCCTGCTGCTCGTCAACGCCGGCGGCGACACCACGCGCAACCTGCTGGCCGCCGGGCATGCAGCTGCTGTTCGACCACCCCGACGAGCGAGCGCGGCTGCAGGCCGATCTCGACGGCCTGCTTCCGACGGCGGTCGAGGAGATGCTCCGCTACACGTCACCGGTGTCGCACTTCCGGCGCACCGCGATGGAGGACACCGTGATCCGCGACCAGCCGATCGCGGCGGGCGACAAGATGATGGTCTTCTACGGCTCCGGCAACCGCGACGGAGATGTGTTCGCCGACCCCGACCGCTTCGACGTCGGCCGCAACCGAACCCGCACATGGCGTTCGGCGGCGGCGGCCCGCACCTCTGCCTCGGCATGCACGTCGCCCGCATCGAGATCGCCGCGATGCTGCGCGAGCTGCTCACCCGGCTGTCCCGATCTGGCGCCGGCCGGCGAGCCCGAGCTGCTGGCTTCGAGCTTCATCGCCGGTGTGCGTCACATGCCGGTGGCGTTCACTCCTGAACGCCGGTGAGGAGCGTTCACTCCGTCACGCCGGTGAGATAGGCGCGCTCGATCCGGTCGAACGAGTCGCGCAGCTCGGCGGCAGGCCCGGCGAGCTCGACGCGACCGCGGCGCAGCACGATCACGTGGTCCGCGATGTCGAGTGCTCGACGGGCGCGTTGTTCGACGACCACGACGGCCATGCCCTGGTCCGCCGCCTGGCGGAGAGCACTGAGCAGACGGTCCACGACGATCGGGGCCAGGCCCAGTGACACCTCGTCGGCGAGCACCAGCTCAGGACGTCGGCCGAGCGCACGGGCCAGCGTGAGCATCTGCTGCTCGCCGCCAGAGATGAGCCCAGCGGAACGTGCGAGCAGCGGCTCGAGCTCGGGAAAGAGCGCGATCGCGCTCTCGACCGACACGCCTCCGAGCCGCAAGTTGTCGGCGACCGAGAGCGAGCGCACCGCGGACCGCTCTTCCGGAACGAGCGCGGTGCCGCGAGCGGCTCTCCGGTGGAGAGGCTGCAGCGTGGCCTTGCCCTGCCAACGGATCTCGCCGGCGAGTGGCCTCAGCTCGCCCGCGAGTGCCAGCAGCGTGGTGCTCTTCCCGGCTCCGTTCGCCCCCAGGACCAGCAGCACTTCGCCGGCGCGCACCTCAAGGTCGAGGTCTCGTATCGCCGGTTGATCGTTGTAGCCCGCAGACAGCCCTTGGGCGACGAGCACGGGTTCAGTGCCTCGAGCCGCGGGCGTGGGCCGGGGCGCAGCCGCGGCGACCTCGTCGCCGAGGTAGGCCTCGACGACGGTGCGGTCGCGGCCGATCGACTGCGGATCGCCGTGGGCGATGACATGGCCGAAGTCGAGCACCGACACGCGGTCGCAGACGCCGAGCACGAGGGAGACGTCGTGCTCCACGAGGAGCACGGCCATCCCCCAGTCGTCGGCGAGCTTGCGCACGAGCCGGCCCAGCTCCGCGGTCTCGTGCTCGCCGAGGCCCGGCGGCGGGCTCGTCGAGCAACAGCACCGACGGCTCGGCGGCGACCGCGCGTGCCAATGCAACCAGTCGGCGCTTCCCGAACGAGAGATCCTCGGGTCGCCGGTCGAGGTCTTCCTCCAAGCCGAACTCCTGGACCACCGCGGACGCCGCTGCGCTCAGCGGCGCCTTGCCCGGGTGGACGAGATCGGTGAAGTAGGCAAGCGAGTCGCGTCGGTCGGCGGCCGTGCGCAGGTTCTCGCGCACCGTCATGCCGTCGAAGAGCTCGAGGCTCTGGAACGAACGGCCGACTCCGACTGACGGCGCGTCTGCGGGCGGACCAGCCGTGATGTCGGCACCGTCGAGCAGCACCCGCCCCGCGACGGGCCGCGCGAAGCCGGTGAGTGCGTCGATCAGCGTCGACTTGCCGGCTCCGTTCGGCCCGATCAGACCGTGCACCTCCCTCGGCCGCACCTCGATCGACACGTCATCGAGTGCGTCGACGACACCGAAGCGCACGCGCACCGATTCGGCCGCGAGCGTGTGCGGCGCGATCGCGGGACGGCCGCCAACCGCGACCTCGCCGCCCTTCACCGTTCCGAGCCGCAGCCTCGTGACGAGGCTCGCGAGGCCGTTCGGTATCGCGAGCAACACGACGAACACGAGGATCCCCAGGGAGAGCTGGACGGCCTGTGCGCTGTCGAGCAGACCACCGAACGCGTAGGGCACGATCGCTCCCGGAGCGAGCGCGGCACCGACGAGCGCCCCGATGACGAATCCGATCCCGCCGATCACCGCGTAGAGCACGACGAGGATCGACTCGAACACCGAGAACGTCGGGTAGAAGACGACACTCGGTCGGCGGAACGCGATCAGCACCCCGCCCACCGCCGCGATCCCGGCTCCGAGTCCGAACGCATAGAGCTTTGCTCCGACCACGCTGATGCCGAGAGCGGCGGCCGCGCGCTCGTTCGTGCGCACCGCGACGAGACGCCGCCCGGCCCGCCCGCGGCGAAGGTTGGCGACGCCGAACGCGAGCACGACGAAGCACACGAACGCCAGGACCGCGAAGCGCTCTGGATGTGCGGCCGTGTCGAAGTCGATGCCGAAGAACGAGAGGGAGCCGATCTGGGTGCCGGTGATGCCACCGGTCCGCCGGGGGTTGTTGAGGATGAGGCTCTCGACGACGAGCGAGAGCCCGAGCGTCGCGACGGCCAGGTTCACGCCGCGGGAACGAAGCGCGGGCAGGCCGACGAGCAGGCCGACCGGGATCGTGCCCGCGATGCCGATGACGGCCGCGAGCTCGAACGGGACGTCGTAGTTGGCGACCAGGCGCGCCGCGATCCAGGCCCCCGTGCCCGCGAGCGCGAACTGCGCGAGCGAGAGCTGCCCCGCGTACCCGGTGACGACCACGAGCGAGAGCACGACGATCGCGGTCGTCGCGGTCGTCGTCGCGGCCTCGACGCCGTTCGTCGGGAGGCCGAACCCGATGATCGCGACGCCGAGTGCCGCGAGAGGCGAGCGCGATCGCTGGGCCGGATGCGCCCGCTGCCCACCTCCGGCGGTCGTTCTGACGCCTCGCTCCGCAGCGGCAGCGCGTGTCCCCGCACCATGAGCACCACGATGATGACCACGAACGGCACTGACCGGCCCCAACCCTGCAGCGCCGCGGGATCGGACACCTTCGTCTGCAGGAACGCGATCTCGCTCTCGAGGACGCCGATCAGCAGACCGCCCGCGAGCGTCAGCCAGTACGAGCGGAACGCGCCGACCAGCGCCGCCGCCATCCCCGGCACGACGAGCAGCGCGAGGTTCGTGACGTTGAGCCCGCTGACGTTCACAACGAGGATCGCGGCGACGACGGCGAGGCCGCCTCCGAGGCCCCAGTTCGCCCCGGCGACGATGTCGGGCGAGATGCCGAGCATGGCGGGCACGCGGCGGTTCTCGGCGACGGCGCTCGTCGCCATCCCGAAGCGGGTGCGCCTCGACAGGAACGTGAGTGAGATCGTCAGCACGATCGCGACCCCGAAGAGGATCAGGCGATCGACGCCGAGGTCGACTCCCGGAAACACTGTGACGCTGGTGATCGGCAAGATGTGGGAGACGATGCGCGGGGTGTCACCCCAGAGCTGAGTCCCGAGCGCCATGAGCACGGTCAGCAGTGCGAGCGTCGCGATCAAACGAGAGATCGCGGGCGCGCGACGCAGTGGCCGCATGATGAGAAAGTGGGTCGCGACGCCGATCCCGATGCCGAGAGCGACGGACAGGACGAACGCGAACACGGTCGCCATGCCGTCGTCGCGCCACACGTAGAACGTGAACGCGCCGATCATCCCCATCGCGCCCTGTGCGAAGTTCAGGACACCGGAGCCTCGATAGACGAGGACGAGGCCCAGCGCCATGAGCGCGTAGACCGAGCCGGCTCCCAACCCCAGGAGCCCGAAGCGGACTAGGTCCATATGGCGAGAGGATCTAGCAGGGCTTGCCCGTGAACATGTCGATGAAGCCCGCGCTCAAGGTCTTGAAGTCGCCGTTGTCGAGCTGCTGGAAGTAGCCGCAGACGTTGAACACGCGTGGGATCGCTCCGGCCGGTGTCGTGAACTGCAACGGCGGCAAGAGGTCGACCTTCAGCCCGGTGACGGTCGGGAGCTTGGCGTAGAGGGCCGCTGCGGTCTTGTCGGGAAGACCCGTCATCACCTGGGCGACGACCTGCACGGCGGAGTAGGCGTTCGACCGGAAGCCGCCCAGGTCTTTGAAGCCCGCGGCCTCCATCGCCGCCTGGTACTTGCCGAACCCTGTGGCGTCGGTCGTCGCGTCGCGGATGCGTAC
>CAVSDE010000001.1:0-26974 GCA_963726695.1 uncultured Acidimicrobiales bacterium | reverse complement strand
CTGCTGCCTGGACGACGTATTGCTTGGACGGAAACCGATCGGCTCGCGGTCTTCGCTGAGCCGGTATTCGAAGCTCGCGCTCCAGGCGGCCGGAACCACCCGACGCCCCCGCTCCACCCGTGACCGGACCGTCGGCTACCTAAACAACGGCATCAGCGCTCTGAACCGATCCGCACCCAACGGGAGTCATCTCGAGATCAGCTGGTGCCTTCAGGTACGAATCGACTGTTCAGGTCGGCCGTTCTCGGACGAGGAAAGCGGGCCGTGATGCGGGCGTTTCCCGGGACGTGGATCTCACGCGCACTCCGGTGACCGACGAGGTGCTGGTCTCGATCCGCCTGCCACCAGGCGACCCCGATGTGGAGGAAGAGATTGCCGTCGTATGGGCCGCACTCGGCGACTTCTGGGGCGGTCGCAGCGTGACGAGGACCCGGGTTGAGTGTCGAGGGTGCGCGGGATGCACGCGGGATGACAGCCGCTTCGACGAAGACTCTCCCTGGTCAGAGGCCGTGTGACGGTGAGTCGGCCTGTAGGCGGGATTCTGTCCGCGCCCGTTGCCGGCGCCGGGTGGCCATCCATCTGAGCGGCCTACCTGGGGACTGCACCCGAGGGGCGGGCGGGCCGCCCGTCCCCTGCTTGGCCTTGCTCCGGGTGGGGTTTGCCGAGCCGCCCGGGTCACCCCGGACGCTGGTGCGCTCTTACCGCACCGTTTCACCCTTACCTGTGACCGCCCGGTCGCCCGGCCGGCCCATCGGCGGTCTGTTCTCTGTGGCACTTTCCTGCGGGTCGCCCCGACTGGCCGTTAGCCAGCACCCTGCCCTGTGGAGTCCCGACCTTCCTCGACACGTCAATGCCCGTGCCGCGGCCACCCGGCCGACTCACCGTCCCGACCAGTGTGCCAGCCGCGCTCCGGGCGCGTCAGACGTAAGCGGCGGTGCCGACCGCGAGGGTGACGTTGCCGAAGGGCGTGGGGAACAGCTGCTCGTCCGGGATCACCGACACAAGGATGATCGAGTGGCGGCGTTCCACCGCTCCGACCGACTGGATCGTCTGGCGCAGGTCGGGCGTCGTGAACATCGGCACGAACACCTGATAGGTGCCGCCGGCCGTGTCTTCGAGCTCGAGGGCGAGGTTGACGACGTCGATCTCTTCCTTCACCGACGGCAGGATCGTGTCGACGACCTTCAGCTGGATGTAGGGGTTCGCCATTGTGTACGGCTCGCCCCCGGCTTCGGTCGTCGCCGCCGTGAAGAGCTCGTTGTGCTGATGGTGTTGATCGCGGAAGAGCTTCGCGGCGTCGGCGAGCGCGGGGGTGGTGAGGAGGCCCGAGGCCAACGCCTTCTCATACGTCTCCACCGCCAGGATCTCGATCGACGATGCGGTGCGCAGCAAGGTCACGTCGTTGACCGGAGGCGGAGCGATCGTCACGGTCGTCGGCGTCGCGTCGCCACCTTCGGGCACTTGTGGCTTCGCTGAGTGATCCGCGCACGCGGCCAATGCCGCCGCCATCAGGCCACCACCTGCGATCAGCAGGCCCCGTCGATTGAACGAACCGTCGCCGCCCGCGAACCGCATGATCGCGTCGCGGAACGGACCCATGGACTCGCGCTGTGCCTCTTCGGCGTCGCGCATCTGCCTGCGCAGCTCGTCGCGGCCGATCCCCATCTCGCTCATCCGAGCACCGGGAACTCGGCGGGCCTGAACGCCCCGACGACGGACTCGAAGGCTGGGACGAAGGTGGCGGTGGGTAAGCTCGCCGCCGAGCCGAGCACGGTGGCGTGCTGCGCTTCGATGGAGAGCACGGCCGATGCGAAGCCCGCCGCTCTCGCCGCTTCGTATGTGCCGCATGCGAGCACGTAGGTCGACGCCGCTCTCGTCTCGAGATCGAACAGGACATCGAAGAGGTCGTCGACGGTGCTGGCGGTGCGAACCCTTCCGGCGTAGGCGTTCACCATCTGTCCGTTCGTGCCGTTCACGCCGCTCGAGCCGATTCCGCCGAGGGCTCCCGCGGCCACCGCGTGCTCGTCGTGGTGGTTCTGGAACTGCACGGCGTACGCCGTTTGCGCGTCGTCGAACAGCTTCTTGTCGAGGGCGAACCCGTAGATCTCGACGAAGGCCAGCTCGATGGAGCGGTGGAACGCGGTGAGCTGCAGGTCGGCGGCCGAGAGGTTGCTGACCGTGGCCTGCGCCTGCGCGATGCCGGCGAACGCAGGGATGGCACCGATCGCCACCGCCGCGGCGCCGACGCCCGCACCGACCAGGAGGTGTCGTCTTGACGGATCCTGAGTTGAAGTCATGAGACGACGATGCTCCCTGTCATCGAGTTGTGGATGCCGCAGAAGTACTCGTAGGTGCCGGGCGTATCGAAGGTGACCGTGTAGCTCTGGCCGACATCGATGGTGCCGTCGCCGGGGAAGGGGTCACCCTTCGAGACGATCTGGTGAGTGACCGAGTCGTTGTTCGTCCACGTGACCTTCGTGCCCGCGGTGACTTCGATCTTCTGCGGCTTGAACGCGAAGTCGACCGCGACGATCTCCGCCTGTCCGGAGGCCTTCGCCACAGTCGTCGTGGTGGTGGCCGCCGTCGTGGAGGTGCTCACCGCGGCAGTGGTGGCCGCCGCGGCAGTGGTGGCCGCTCCGCCCGACGCCGTCGTCGCGGCCGCGGCGGTGGTGGCGCCGCTCGCGGGCACGCCTTCGTCGCTCGGATCGTCTCCGCACGCAGCGAGGACGGTTGCCAGCACGAGAGCGCTGCAGACCAGCAGGGCTCGGGCACGGCATCGGGTCATCGAGGTCTCCTTGTTCGCCGGGGCACTCTAGAAGTCGAGCGACGAGAGTTCCGAAACCCAGCCCTCCGATCGGGAGCGAGCTTCGAGCCATCGTGCCCGGTCGAGCTTCCCGGTCGGCTCGATGACGGTACGTGGTCGCCAGGTCGCGGCGATGTCATCCATGCCCTTCCACGTGCCCGTGGCCAGCCCGGCCAGGAACGCCGCGCCGAGGGTGGTGGCCTCGAGCACCGGCGAGACCTCGACCGGCCGCTGTGTGGCATTGGCCAGAGCCGCGAGGAACGTCGGGTTCGCGGTCATGCCGCCGTCGACCCGGAGGTGGTCGATCGGGAGGCCCGTGTCGGTCTCCGCGGCCTCGACGAGGTCGGCCCCGCGCTGCGCGACTCCCTCGAGCACGGCCCGCACCAGATGGGCCCGGGTCGATCCCCGGGTGAGCCCGAAGAACGCAGAGCGGGCGCCGTAGTCCCAAACCGGGGTGCCGAGGCCGAGCAGCGCGGGCACATACACGACACCATCGGTGTCCGCACACTGCGAAGCGACGTCATGTGACGCGGCAACGCTGTCGATCACGCCGAGGTCGTCCCGCAGCCATTCCACGTTGGACCCCGCGGTGAGCATGATCGCCTCGACGCCCCACGTGATCTTGCCGTCGCGTCTCCACGCTGCGATCGGGAACGTGCCGCCCTCGCCGCGGCGCTCGAACGCCGGACGCTCCGCGGCGAGGCACATGTCGAGCATGCCGCCGGTGCCGAAGGTCGCCTTCGCGAGCCCGGGCAAGACGCAGCCCTGCCCGATGAGCGACGCCTGCTGGTCGCCCGCGATGCCGGCGATCGGAGGCGAGCCCGGCAGCGCGCTCGCGTTCCCGACGACGCCGGTCGAGTCGACGATCTCCGGGAGCACCGCGCTCGGGATGCGGAGGGCCTCGAGGATCTGCTCGTCCCACCCTGTGCCGTCGTAGCGAACGAGGCCCGTGACGCCGACGTTCGACTGGTCGGTGACGTGCACGGCTCCCTCGGACAGCAGCCAGGCGATCCAGGTGTCAACCGTGCCGAACCGCAGCTCGGTGCGCGTGCGCTCGGGGTCGACCGTGTCGAGCAGGAAGGCGAGCTTGGTGGCCGACTGGTTCGGAGCAAACCGGAGCCCGTCCGCAGCGAGCACGAGGCACATCCCGGCGGTGCGCAGGTCCTGCCAGCCGATCCCAGGAGCGACGGGCGTCCCCGTCTTCGCGTCCCACACGATCGTCGAGGCGCGTTGGTTGGCGATGCCCACGGCGTCGACCGGGCCACCCTCGCGCACGGCCGCCGTCGCGACTTCGAGCGCTGCAGCACCCATCTCGGCCGCGTCGAACTCGACGAGGCCGGGGGAGGGGGACGAGGGAAGCACCTCGCGGTGGTGGACGTGATCGACGGTCGCGTCCGGACGCACGATCGCGGCGCGGACGCCACTCGTGCCGACATCGACGACGAGGATGCTCATCCGCTGGGCTCCGCCTCGTGTCGCAGTCGGCCTCCGATCAAGCCGCCCACCGTGCCGGCGACCATCGACAGAAGCGCGCTCGACAAGATCGCGCGACCAGGACACGTCCTCGCTCGTGGCGAATCGACGCAGCACTCCGATGCCCTGCACGAGCGCGAAGGTGACGATCGCAGCCACGATGCCGTGCACCAGCGGCGCGTCGAGCTGCTGTCGTCGGGCCGCGACGGTCGCGCCCACGACCAAACCCGCGAGCACGAGGATCGCGAGGAACGAGACGACAGCCGACGGGTTGTCGCTCGACGATCGGTCGTCGAGCGCTTGGCCGATCAGTGCGGCGGGCACGCAGATGATCAGCGCCACGACGATGCCGAAGGCAAGTGCCGCGCGGTCGAGCTTCACGATGCCTCCACGGGCCAGGGCACCTCGCCGAACGGTGAGGGCAGGCCGAGCTTTCCGGGGTTGAGGATGCCGTTCGGGTCGAGCGCGGCCTTCGTGCGGCGCGCAGCACCTCGAACGCAGGCCCGAGCGCCTCGACCATGAAGCGGCTGCGGTTCAGCCCGACGCCGTGGTGGTGGGAGAGCGCACCCCCGTGCGCGAGCACGGCTCGTGTGCCTGCGTCCCATGCCGCGACGTAGAAGGCCTCTCGTTCCTCGGCCGGCGGGCGGCCCACGAACGTGAAGTACAGGCATGCACCGTCGCTGTATGCGTGCGACTGATGTGCGGTGGCGGCAGCGGCATGGGGCACTGCAGAGATCGCGGCTCGAGCGGCCTCGTAGATCTTCGGCAGGTCGCGCCACCGGCCAGCGATCTCCATCGTGTCGACGACGAACCCCTTGCGGGTCAATGCCTCCAACGCGCTCACGTCGTTGCGGTGGTGGAACCAGCGATCGACCAGCCCGACGTCGGCCCGCTCTCCTCCGACTGCGTCGCACTCTTCGGCGACGACGCGCATGACGGCATCGACGAGCGCAGCCTCTCCTTCGTCGTAGACGAGCAGGACATGACGGTCGCCGGTCTGGTAGCTGCGGTTGGCCTCGACGTCGTCGTAGAGGCGCAAGACCGCGGGAGTGGCGCCCCGGCGAAGGATGCGACGGCACGCGTCGAGGCCCTCGACGAACGAGGAGAAGCTCCACGCGTCGCGCCGCTCGGCGACCGGCGCGGGGTGCACGCGAAGGCGGGCGCCAGTGATCACGCCGAGCGTGCCCTCCGAGCCGACGAAGAGCTGTGTCAGGTCCGGGCCGGCGGCCGCACGTGGAGCGCCTCCCGTGCTGATCGTTCGTCCGTCTGCCAGGACGACGTCGAGACCGACGACCATGTCCTCGATCTTGCCGTACCGCGTCGACAGCTGACCGGCACCCCGGCACGCGAGCCATCCGCCGACCGTCGAGATCGCGACGGATTGCGGCCAGTGGCCCAAGGTCACGCCGTATGCCGACCGCAGCTCGGCCTCGAGCGGCTCACCGAACGTTCCCGGACGCACGTCGAGCACGAGCGACTGGTCGTCGAGATCGACGACGCCCGCGAGGCCGCACAGGTCGAGCACCACACCTCCGTGCACCGGCACGCTCGCGCCGCACACGCCACTGCGACCTGCGGCTGGGGTGAGCGGCACGAGGTCCGCGTTGCACACCGCGAGGACCGCGGCGACCTCTTCGACGCTCTCGGGCCGTGCGACCACCGAGGCGAGTCCCGGCACCTCGCCCTCGAGTGCCCACTGCATCGCGAGCGGCCACCAGTCACGGCTCGCCTCGGCGACCTGGTCGACGTCGGTGACGACCGCCGCGCAGGCGTCTCTCAACCGGGCGAGCGTCGCGTCGCCGACCAGGACCCGGCGCGCCGAGACATGTGGTCGGGGCGAGACCTCGACGCGCTCCAGAGCGATCGGGGGGATGGGCGTCATGCGCCGATGGTCGCGTCGAGAGCCGTCTCGGGGAGCGCGGCAGCGTTTCGTTCTGCGGCGATCGAGTCGCGGAAGGCCGTCACCTGGCGTTGGCGTTCGTCGTCCGACCACCCGAGCTCGGAGGCGACCAACGCGGCGACGTCATCGGCGACACGGGCCGCGTCGTCACGCGCGAGCAACCTCGCTCGCGTCCGCCGGCTCAGGATGTCGTCGAGCGTGCGCGCCATCTCATGGCGGACCGCGTGGATCGCCTCGGCTCGCACATACGGAAGGCCGGGCACGAGCGGCCGAGCAAGGTCGGGATCGCTCGCGGCGAGCAACGCGACGACCTCGGCTTCGGTGCCGAAGCGTGAGGCGAGGTGCGCGTCGAGGCCCTGCCGGGGCCGATCGGCGTCGAAGCCGTCGCCTCCGAGGAGCACGACGTGCTTCGTGGAGCTGCGCCTGCGGATGTCGAGCATCTCGCCGACCTCGTCGACGGTGTCCGACGCCATGCGCCGGTAGGTCGTGAGCTTGCCGCCGGTGATGGTGACGAGCCCGCTCGGTGAGCGCCGCACCGCATGGCGCCGGGAGAGATCCGCGGTGCGCTCGCTCGTCGCGTCGGTGACGAGTGGCCGGAGGCCGGCCCAGGTGCCGAGGATGTCGGCCCGCGTGACCCCTGTGGTGACCGACGCGTTCAAGGCGCGGAGCACGTAGTCGATGTCTTCGGGCGTGCACTGCGGATCGTCGAGCGGACCGTCGTAGTCCGTGTCGGTCGTGCCCACGTACGCGAGGTCTCCCCACGGCACGACGAAAAGCGACCGCCGGTCCTTCGGGACCGGGATGACCGCGGCGATGTCGTTCTGCGTCTTGCTCCAGGGCACCGTGATGTGGATGCCCTTCGCAGGCCGGATCGAGCGCGGGTGCACCCCTTCGTCGAGTGCACGGAGGTCGTCGGACCACACGCCGGTCGCGTTGACGACGACCTTCGCCCGGACTTCCCTCTCCTCGCCGTCGGCCTCGACGATCGCTCCGGCGGCCTTGCCGTCCGCGTCCTTCACCAGGCGCCGCACCGACGTGTAGCTCGTGACCGCGGCACCGTGCGCGGCTGCGGTGCGCGCGATGGTCAGCGTGAGCCTCGCGTCGTCGGCCTGCGCGTCGTAGTACAGGTACGCGGACGCGAGGCGCTCCGCCGGCATCGTCGGCATGTGCGCGAGCGCCTCGGCCTTCGTGAGGCGCTTGTGCAGCTTCCCGATGCGCAGGCCTCCGGTGAGGTCGTACATCCACATCGCCGACCCGAGCGCGCGCGCCACCTTCGGATTGATCAACCCGTCGCGGGAGAAGATCGGGATGAGGAAGGGCAGGACCCGCACGAGGTGGGGGGCCGTCTTGCGGAGGCGCTGGCGTTCGGCGAGCGCCTCGTAGACGAGGAGGTACTCCCGCTGCTGCAGGTATCGGAGCCCACCGTGCACGAGCTTCGACGACTTCGACGAAGTGCCCGACGCGAAGTCGTGTCGCTCGACGAGTGCGGTGCGCAGCCCTCGGGTCGCCGCATCGAGCGCGACGCCCGCACCCGTGATGCCGCCTCCGATGACCAGCACGTCGAAGTGCTCATCGCTCAACCGCGCCAGCGCCCGCGACCGGTCGAACGGGGGGAGCGACATCGGCGGTCATCCTAGGATCGGGTCGTGGAAGCGGCGGAATCAGCGGCCGCTCGCGGGGTTCGGGTCGAGCCGATGGGCGAGGGTGGCGTCTCGGGAGACCTCGCTCGACTGCGTTTCGAGGACGGCGCGACGTTGATCGCCAAGCGCCCTGCGATCGATCCGGTCGTTCGAGACCGTCAACGAGCGCTCGGGATGTACGAGCGGGAGGCCCGCTTCTATCGGGAGCTCGCGCCGCTGTTGCCTCTGCGCACCCCGCACTGCGCGTTCGCGTCGGCCGATCTGCTTCTGCTCGAGGACGTCGCGCCCGCGGTCGCTGGAACCTTCCGGGAGGGCCTCCTTCCCGACCAGGTCGACGCGGTCCTCGACGACTTCGTCGCGTTGCACGGTCCGTGGCAGGGAGCCAGCGGCCTCGACGATCTGACCTGGCTGTGGCGCGTCGCTCCCGACGAAGCGGGCCGGTGGCAGCACCATCTCGAGGAGCGGCTGCCCCGCTTCATCGATCGTCACCGCGCGCGGCTCACTGCTGCCGAGGTCGTCGTGGCCGAGGCGGTGACCTCGCGACTCGGCGCACTGATGCTCACCGCGGCGCGCCTCCCCCCGACGCTGTGTCACGGTGACCCGGGACCACCGAACCTGATGTTCGGCCACGCGTCGGGCGAGGTCGTCCACGTCGATTGGCAGCTCACCGCGGCGCGTAGCGGTGCACTCGACCTGGCTTGGCTCGTCGTGCTGGGTGTGCCGGTCGCGCTCCGTGAGGCTCGCGGCGCAGCGTGGGTCGCGCGGTACGGCGAGCGGCTCGGCCTGGAGCGCGATGACCTCCAACACGCGTTCGATCTCGGCGTCGCGCTGGCGTTGCGAGCGCCGATCTGGATGGGGGGCGCGCCCGACGCCGAGCGGAGCCCGCATGTCGATGCGTACGCCGAGGCCACGATTCCCCGAGCGTTCGCAGCGGCTGTGAACATTGATCTCTCATCGATGGACGGCGAGCAGAAGGGGAACGGCGATGGCTGACCTCAAGGGCAGCAAGACGGAGGACAACCTCAAGGCTGCGTTCGCAGCGGAGAGCCAGGCCAATCGCCGGTTCCTGTACTTTGCACAGAAGGCTGACATCGAGGGCTACCCCGAAGTCGCGACGCTGTTCCGATCCGTCGCGGAAGGCGAGACCGGCCACGCGTTCGGCCACCTCGACTTCCTCTCCGCCGTCGGCGATCCGACCACTGGGGAGCCCATCGGCTCGACCGAGGACAACCTGCGTGCCGCCATCGCGGGTGAGGCGCGGGACTACGCCGAGATGTACCCGGACTTCGCCCGCACAGCTCGCGAGGAGGGCTTCGACGAGATCGCGGAATGGCTCGAGACGCTCGCTCGGGCCGAGAAGAGCCACTCCGGGCGGCTCACGCAGGGCCTCGAAACGCTCGGCTGACCGAGCCCTTCCTTTTGGGTTGGCCGTAAGCGGAAATCAGCCCGTACCATGAGGTTTCGGCTCCTCCGGGAGCCAGCAAACCCGGCCCCTTCGGACCCTTTTGGAAGAGAAATCCTCTTGAGCAACTCGTCGTCATGGCGCGATCAGGCCGCCTGCCGTGGTCTGGATCCCGAGGTCTTCTACCCCATCACCGAAGAAGAGGAAGCGACCGCAAAGAGCATCTGCGCCGACTGCACCGTCCGTCAAACCTGCCTCGAGCACGCCATCACCCACCGGGAGAAGGAAGGCATCTGGGGCGGAGCGACGGAACGAGAACGGCGGCGGATCATCCGCCAGCGGCGCCGTACCGCCTGACCGCACACCAGCCTGACCGCACACCAGAGAAGGGGACGCTCGTGGGGGATGCGCCCAGCCTGGAGGCGCTCGGCGGATGGCGCGTCGTGCTCGGTCGCCTCACCAGTCGCGACGACCTCAGCCGCGACGAGGCTCGCGCCGCGATGGCCGAGATCCTCGAGGGTGCCGCAACTCCCGCGCAGATCGCCGGGTTCGCGGTCGCATTGCGGATGAAAGGGGAGACGGTCGACGAGCTCGACGGACTCCTCGACGCGATGTTCGCCGTGGCCGCGCCAGTGCATGTGCCCCCGGAGGTGCACGAGCGGCTCGTCGACGTCGTCGGCACCGGCGGCGATCGCAGCCACACGATCAACGTGTCGACGCTCTCGGCGCTCGTCGTCGCCGGCGCCGGTGTGCCCGTGTGCAAGCACGGCAATCGCGCGGCCTCCTCCTCGTGCGGCGCAGCCGACTTGCTCGAGGCGCTGGGCGTCGTGCTCGAGCTCGACGGGGACGGCGTTGCCCGCTGCATCAGTGAGGCCGGCATCGGGTTCTGCTTCGCGCCGCGGTTCCATCCGGCGCTGCGTCACGCGGGTCCGTCTCGCCGCGAGCTCGGCATCCCCACCGCGTTCAACTTCCTCGGGCCGCTGGCGAACCCGGCCCGCGCTCGGCGCCAGCTGGTCGGCGTGAGCGATCCCGCGATGGCGGACCGCATGCTCGGCGTGCTCGCGGCGCGCGGCTCACAGCACGTGCTGCTCGTCCACGGTCACGACGGGCTCGACGAGCTCACGACGACGACGACCTCGACGGTGCACGAGCTCGAGAACGGCACGATCCGTACCTGGGTGCTCGATCCCGAGGATGTCGGGTTGCCCCTCGCCAAGGCCGAAGATCTCCGCGGCGGTGATCCCGCGACGAACGCAGGCATCGCGCGCGCAGTGCTGAGCGGCGAGCCTGGGCCGCATCGTGACGTCGTCGTGCTGAACGCGGGAGCGGCCCTCGTCGCAGCGGGCACCGCAGTGTCCGTTGGTGAAGGGATCGTGCTCGCAGCGGCCTCCCTCGACGAGGGACGTGCCGCTGCGGCGCTCGACCGTCTCGTGGCAGTGTCGAACGCCGGCTGAGAAGGAGACTCTCATGGGCCAGTCCGAGCTGCTGCATCGTCATCGCGCGGTCATGCCATCGTGGCTGACGCTGTACTACGAGTCGCCTATCGAGCTCGTGAGCAGGCGCGGGGTGTCGTGTCACCGACAACGAGGGCCGCACCTACCTCGATCTCTTCGGCGGCATCCTCACCACGATGACCGGGCACTCGGTGCCCGAGGTGGTCGAGGCGATCCGTGAGCAGGCAGGCAAGCTGCTGCACACGTCGACGCTGTACCTCATCCGCCCGATGGTCGAGCTCGCGGAGAAGATCTCCGGGTTGTCGGGCATCCCCGACGCGAAGGTGTTCTTCGTCAACTCGGGCTCGGAAGCCAACGAGACCGCGCTGCTCCTCGCCTCGTCGATGCGCAAGTCGAACCAGATCCTCGCCCTGCGCAACAGCTACCACGGGCGGTCCTTCGCGACGATCGGTGTCACCGGCAACCGCGGGTGGTCGCCGAGCAGCCTGAGCCCGTTCAGCGTGCACTATGTGCACAACGGCTACCGCTTGCGCTCGCCGTTCCGAAACCTCGACGACGCCGGCTTCGTCGAGGCGTGCGCCGACGACCTGCGCAACATCATCGAGACGACGACATCCGGCGACGTCGCGGCGATGATCGCCGAGCCGATCCAGGGCGTCGGCGGCTTCTGCGTGCCGCCCGACGGCTTCTTCGGCGCGATGAAGAAGGTGCTCGACGAGTACGAGATCCTCTTCATCTCCGACGAGGTGCAGACGGGCTGGGGCCGCACCGGAGAGCACTTCTGGGGATACCAGGCGCATGGCGTCGTGCCCGACGCGCTCACGTTCGCGAAGGGACTCGGCAACGGGCTAGCGATCGCCGGGCTCGTTGCTCGTGCCGACCTCATGGACGCCATGCCCGCGAACTCGCTCTCGACGTTCGGTGGCAACCCGCTGGCGACCAGCGGCGCGCTCGCGAACCTGAATTACCTCCTCGACAACGATCTGCAAGGGAACGCGCTCGCGCGTCGGCTCGTACATGCTCGAACGCCTGCGCCCTCTCGCTGATCGCCACGTCACGGTTGCCGAGGTCCGAGGGCGCGGGTTGATGGTCGGCATCGAGCTCGTGGAAGAAGACGGCCGCACGCCGAGCCAGCGGCTCGCCGCTGCGTGCCTCGAAGCGTGCAAGGCCGAAGGCGTGCTGCTCGGCAAGGGCGGCCTCTACGGCAATTGCCTGCGCATCGCGCCCCCGCTCTGCATCACCCTCGAAGAAGCCGAGGAAGGCGCGTCGGTCATCGCCGACGCGCTCACTCGGCTTTCCGGGGCGGAGAGGGCTGACCGGTAGCCTCCGCGTCCGTGCTGGTCAGAGTCCCCGCGTCGTCAGCGAACATGGGTCCCGGCTTCGACGCGCTCGGTCTTGCTCTCGCGATGTACCTCGAGGTGCGCGTCGCGAAAGGCGACCCGCTGGCTGACGGACACCCGTCGCAGGTCGCGTTCACCTCGGCTGGCGGCGAAGGTCCGATCTCGGTGCGCTCGCAGATCCCGATGGGACGAGGACTCGGGTTCTCAGGAGCCGCGCGCGTTGCCGGCGTGCTCGCCGCGCTCGCGCAACAGCACGACTCCGCCGACGTCGCGGCACTCGCCCAGGAGACCCTCGCTCGGTCTGCCGTCCTCGAAGGTCACGAAGACAACGTCGCTGCATCCCTGTATGGCGGCGTCGTCGCAGTCGCGGGGGGTCGCGCGGTGCGCGTGCCACTCGGCATCGAACCGGCGATCGTCGTGTGGGTGCCGACCGCGCGCACGTCGACCGAGGAGTCGCGCGGGCAAGCTGCCCACTTCGGTGAGCCTCGCGGACGCGTCGTTCAACGTCGGGCGCACGGCACTTCTCGTCGCCGCGATCGCCGCGGGCGACATCGGCGCGCTGCGGTCGGCGACGGCCGATCGGCTGCATCAGGACATCCGGCTCGCGGCTGCACCCGAGAGCCGTCGCGCGATGGATGCGGCCGTCGACGCAGGGGCGTGGTGCTCGTGGCTGTCGGGGTCGGGCCCGACGATCGCGGCGATGGCGTCGGCGGACGATGCCCGCCGCGTTGCGGCAGCACTACCGTCGACTGGCCGAGCGCGTGCTCGGACTCGATCACGAAGGCGCCGTGCTCGACCGCTCGGCTTAGGCGAGGTCGGTGTCGCTCGACGGTCGCGAGCGGTTGTCGAGGCCGAGCTGGGCTTCGAGCCGGGCGATCTCTTCGTGTGCCTCTTCGAGGGCATCGAGCTGCACGTTCATCCGGTCGATCACGTCGGGGGTCGGCTCGGAGAAGCTGGTGCTGCGCGGAACCCAGCGTGACCACGCGTGTCGAGAGCGCTTCGAGGCGCGCGACCTGTGTCGCGATCTCAGTGAGGAGAGGGCGACGGTGCGCGGACGGCGCTCTCGACGTGGTGACGATGTCGTAGTCGAGCGCGACGGCGTGGATCTCGATGTCGCCGCGCCATGGCCGCGATCGGGAGAGCTCGTCGTGACGACGGCTGCGCTTCGGGAGCCATGGGCGAACCGATGTCACGACGCGTCGCAGGCGTCGGTGAAGCCGTGCGGAGCCCGAGGGATCGAACAGCCACCGCAGCGGTGCGATGCACTTGCCTCGCACGCCGACGCGATTCGAGTGCCGAAGGCTGCTCACCAGGGTGCCGCCGATGAGGAAGAAGCAGGCGACGCCGAAGATGAGCACCACGATGACCGGTCCCACGGACATGAGGCTATCGACCCCGGTCGAAGCCGTGGTCTCGGTTCTGAGATCGGGGCACGAGGGATGCGATGCGCGGGATCGCCGAGGCGAGACCGGCGTCGCAGTGCACGACGCGGACCCGCTCGGCCTCGGCATCGAGCCACCGGGCGATGCACCCGATCTCGTCGACGAGGTCGGCGCGGAGGGGCATGCCTGCTTCGGGGCCATCGGGCGGGGACTCGAGGATGTCGAGACCTGCGAGCGTGGGATCCGCGTCGATCGGCGAGCACCGCACCAGCACGCCGTTCTGCACCTCGGCGCGGAACATGCCCGGACGTTCGACGACGACCGTGCCCGCATCACGAAGGCGTTCGACGTGACGCTGCCGGCGAAGGGCGCCGGCCAACGCCTCGGCGCGGTCGCGAACGTCGGCCGCCTCCTCGAACCGCTCGGCGTCCGCGAGGAGGACCATCTGGCGTCGCAACGGATCGAGGAGCACCTCGGGCTCACTCGTCAGCCCGCGGACCGTCCGCCGCGACGATCGCTGAGTAGTCGGTCTCGGAGATCGCGCCCGAGCACGGGCAGGTTGCGACGCCGAGCTGAGCGGGAGCGCACGGAGCGGGCCGAGTGCAGCGGCCCGGTGATGTGGTGCACCGTCGGAGCGGCATTGCAGTCTGGATCGCCTCGATCACGCGGCGTGCTGCCGACGCGGACGGAAGCGGGCCGATGTAGTCCGCGCCGTCGGCACGCGCAGTCTGGGCCACCGCGAGTCGCGGGAACCGCTCGTTGAGCGTGAGCTTGACGTAGCTGTACTTGCCCCACTGCTTGCCCTGCCGGTTGAAGCGCGGCTGCAGCCGGTGGATCAGACGCAGCTCGAGGACGGCGGAGTCGAGCGCGCCGGTGCATGGGATGTGGTCGATCTGCTGGGTCTCGCGCAGCAGCTGACCGATCTTGCGACGATCGTCGCTCGAGAAGTACGAGCGCACGCGTTGGCGGAGGTTCGCCGCCTTTCCGACATAGAGGGGTCGTCCGCCTGCGTCGCGGAACAGGTACACACCGGGACGGCGGGGGAGCCGATCGGTGAGTCGCAGCTTCGCCGCCTGCGGGTGGGCGTTGATGCGAGGGAGCGCGAGGAGGTCGTCGAGGCCGAGCACCCCGAACGCGGCCGCCCGCTCGAGCAAGAGGTGGAGGAGGTCTGCCGTCGCGAGGGCGTCGTCGAGCGCCCGGTGGGAGGGCTGGTGGGAGAGCCGGAAGCGACTCGCCAGCGTCGACAGCCGGCAGTTCGGCACTTCGTCGCGGACGAGCCGGCGCGCGAGCGTGCAGGTGTCGACCCAGGGGTTCGTCATCGCCGACCACCCCGCAGCGCGGCGAGCCGCGGCCAGGAAGGACAGGTCGAACCGCACGTTGTGGCCGACGATCACCGTGCCCGAGCTGAATTCGTCGAACGCGGCGAGCACCGGCTCGATGCGTGGGGCGGGCAGCACCATTGCGTGCGTGATGCCCGTGAGCACGGTGATCTCGGGTGGGATCGCCATGCCCGGGTTCACGAGGGTCTGAAACGTGCCGAGGCACTGGCCGCCCCGCACCTTGATCGCGCCGACCTCGGTGATGGCACATCGCTCGGCCGAGCCGCCGGTGGTCTCGAGGTCGACCACACAGAACGTGACCTGTGCCAGCGGGGTGCCGAGGTCGTCGAACGTGCGCTGCACCGGGCGACCATAGGGGCGAACAGGCGTTCGAAGCAAGAACACATGTTCGGCAGCCTCAGGGGACCGGTACCATGTCGGCCGTGTCGTCGACCCGTTACCGCTGCACCTCGTGCGGGAACCTCACGCGCTTCGACGTCGTCACGACCCGGCGCACGGCCGTGTATCACCACTTCTCGGTCGCAGGAGACCTGTCCGTCGAGGACGAGCAGGTGCTCGACGAGGCGATCGAGTCCGTGACCTGTCGCTGGTGCGGGCCGGCCGGCGCGGTGCAGATCCTCGACGCCGACGAGGCCGACGAGATCGCTGACTCCGCGTGATCCGGACGAGCTCATCCGTGGCGCGCTCGAAGCCGCCCTCGTCGTCGCCATCAAGGATCCGCTCGGCGCGCCCAAGCCTCTGCAGCCGTTTCTGAAGTTCCAGAAGATGCCGGCGCGGGCGATGCCCGTCGTGCGCAAGGTGCTCGACACCGACGAGGCGTTCCGCACCCGTGTGGCTTCGGTCGTCGCGCTCGACCTGCTCGATCCACCCGCGGTGCTGTTCCTCACGAGACCGGACGTGTGGGAGGCCGACCTCGAACGCCTCGCGGCCGAGGAGGACAAGGCAGAGACCGACGCGCGCGAGGCGAAGGCGGAGAAGAGCGCCCAGCGCAAGCTCCGCGCCGCGGAGGCCGCGCGGACGAAGGCCGAGGACCGTGCGAAGGAGCTCGGCGCCGAGCTCGACCGGGCCCGAGCAGTGGTCGAACAGGAGCGGGTCGCTCGGCGAAAGGCCGAGACCACGGCGCACAACGTGACGTGGGATGTCGACAACCTGCGCAAGCAGGTACGCGAGCTCGAGGCCGCGGCGGACACCTGGGCGAAGGAGCGAGCTGAGCTCGTTCGCAGCGGGCCAGCACTCGCCGACGATGCTCCCCCTGAGCCGGCCCCTCCGCCGGATCTGAGCGGCCTCGTCGACGCGCTGCGCGACGCCCGTCAGTCGCTCGAGGCCAGCGCCCGCGCGCTCGAGCACGCGCTCGCTGCCGTACCCGACCTGCCGCGTCCGGATGGGGCGAGCGATGCGCTCACCGAGGAGCGTCGGGTGCGCCCGCCGAAGCACGCGAGACGGCCCGAGCCGCTGCCGGGCGGCGTCCGCGACGACTCCGACGACGCGGCTCGCCATCTCATCGGCCTCCGCCACGTCGTCGTCGTGGTCGATGGCTACAACGTCGCCAAGCGAGCCTGGCCCGAGCTTCCCTCGCTCGTCGAGCAGCGCGACCGGCTCATCGATCGCATGGTGCGGCTGCACGCGAGCTCTCGGGCCGAGGTGCGCATCGTGTTCGATGGCACAGAGGCGGGTGCAGTCGCGGCGTCGAAGGGCCAGCCGGTCACGATCATCTTCACCGAGACGGGCGTGACCGCCGACGATGAGATCTTGCGGCTCGTGCCCACGGTGCCGCGGAGCGTCCCGTCGTGGTCGCGTCTTCTGACCGTGAGGTCGCCGATGGCGCACGACGCCTCGGCGCGAACGTGATCTCGGCGGAGCAGCTTCTCACTGTGGGTTGAACGGCCCAGGGTGACCGGCCGGGGAATGTCACACCCCAGTTGCACACTGCTCGTATGGCGACGCTCACGATCAGCTGCGACGAATGCATCATGCGCAACACCGAGACGTGTGACGACTGCGTCGTGACCTTCTTGTGCAACCGGACCGAGGGCAGCGCGGTCGTGTTCGACCTCGACACCGCGCGGCACCGTGCGTCTGCTCGGTCAGGCCGGTCTGGTGCCTCCGCTCCGGCACGCGACGCGGTGAGCTGCCCCGCGGTGCACCGCGACAGATACCGTGCCGCCCGTGGCGGTTGCGGCCGACGAGCTCACTGACGCGGTCGTGGCGGCCGGGCGGCAGGCCGGCCTCGACGCGGTGGGTGTCGCACCCGCGACGCCGTTCACGCGAGCCCGCGAGGCGCTCGAGTCACGCAAGGCGGCCGGGCTCCACGGTGGCATGGCGTTCACGTACAAGAACCCCGCCCGTTCCACCGATCCGGGCGCCGCGCTCGAAGGCGCGGCAGGCGATCGTCGTCGGCGCTCGCTCGTATCGCATCGCCGCGACCGACACGGGGTCGACTCGTCCCACGGCGGTCGTGGCTCGGTACGCGCAGCGCGATCACTACCGCATGCTCCACGATGGGCTCCGCTCCATCGCGGCGGAGCTGAAGGCGGCGGGCTGGAAGGCCCGCATCGTGTCCGACGACAACGCGCTCGTCGATCGCGAGGCGGCGTACCGTGCCGGTCTCGGCTGGTACGGCAAGAGCGCCAACATCCTTCTCCCGGGGAAGGGCTCGTGGTTCGTGCTCGGTTCGGTGATCACCGATGCGCCGCTGCGCGTCGCCGCCGCACAGGTGGACGACGGGTGCGGCACCTGCCGTCGATGCATCGACGGTTGCCCGACCGGCGCGATCGTGGCGCCCGGCGTGGTCGACGCGCGGTCGGTGCCTCGCGTGGCTGGTGCAGTCGCCGGGGGTGTTCCCCCGTGAGAGCCGCGAGGCCCTCGGCAACCGGCTGTACGGGTGCGACGAGTGCCAGGAGGTGTGCCCTCCGAACGTCGTCGTCGAACGGCGCGGCGACGAGCGTCCGGCGGGGCGTGGCGTCGACGTGCTCGACCTGCTCGCCGCCTCAGACGCGGAGCTGCTCGAGCGGCACGGTCGGTGGTACATCCCCGACCGCGCGGTGCGGTACTTGCGCCGCAATGCGCTCGTCGTCCTGGGCAACACTGCGGATGGCCGCGACCTCGAGGTCGATGCCACGCTGCGCCGGTACCTAGCGGACCCCGACGAGCTGTTGCGGGCTCATGCCGCGTGGGCCTGCACCCGTCTCGACCGCCTCGATCTCCTCGCCCTCGTCGCCGACGATGCGAGTCCGCTCGTGCGCGCTGAGCTGTGAGACATCTGCTCGTCACGAACGACTTCCCGCCGAAGCACGGCGGCATCCAGGCGTACCTCTGGGAGCTGTGGCGCCGGCTCCCTCCCGACGACGTCACGGTGCTGACGACTCCTCACGCCGACGCCCGCGCATGGGACGCGGCGCAGCCGTTTCGGGTCGTGCGCGATCGCGACCGCGTGCTGCTGCCGACTCCCGCGCTCGCGCTGCGGATCGGCCGGCTCGCGCGGGAGGTCAAGGCCGAGCTCGTCGTGCTCGATCCCGCGCTCCCGGTTGGGTTGCTCGGCCCTCGCTTGTCTCTGCCGTATGGCCTCGTGCTGCACGGCGCCGAGGTGACCGTGCCCGGCCGGCTGCCCGTGAGTCAGCCCGTGCTCGGTTCGGTGCTCCGAGGCGCTCGAGTCGTGATCGCCGCGGGCGGATATCCCGCGGACGAGGCTCGTCATGCCGCCCGTGGCCCACTGCCCATCGTCGTCGTGCCGCCGGGCGTCGACTCGGCCCGATTCCGGCCGCTCGACGCGGATGAGCGCGCGAGTGCGCGGGCTCGGTTCGGGCTCGATCCTGACGCGCGGGTGATCGTCGGCGTGAGCCGGCTGGTGCCCCGTAAGGGCTTCGACACGCTCATCCGCGCGGCATCGCGCTTGTGCGCGACGCGCCCGGATCTGCAGGTCGCCATCGCCGGGGGAGGGCGCGACCGGGCAAGGCTCGAGCGCGTCGCAGCCGAGCAGCGTTCCCCCGTCCAGTTCCTCGGCCGAGTCGCGGATGACGACCTCCCCGCGGTGTACGGCGTCGGTGACGTCTTCGCCATGCTGTGCCGCGACCGGTGGGCCGGTCTCGAGCAGGAGGGGTTCGGCATCGTGTTCCTCGAGGCGGCCGCCTGCGCAGTGCCTCAGGTCGCCGGGCACAGTGGTGGCTCGGACGAAGCAGTCGTCGACGGGGTCACTGGCAGAGTCGTGCACGGGGACGATCCGCTCGCCGTCGCGGCCGCGCTGGCCCCGATGCTCGACGACCCGGCGTTGCGACAGCGAATGGGTGCCGCCGCCCGAGCCCGCGCCGTCGAGGAGTTCGACTACGACCACCTCGCGAAGCGCCTCGGTGACGCGCTGGCCGGAAGTGTGGACGGACGACCGTGATCATCAAGGCGTCGTGGATCGGCACGGCGATCTTCGCCATCACGGCGATCGCTGCAGCCATCGACCCTGACGTGTTCGCGGGCGTCGCCCTGGCGGTGGCGCTCGTGCTCTTCCTCGTCGGGTGCGTGATCTTCTTCGTTGCGTTCGCCTTTGCCGTCGCACGCAGCCGTGAGGTCGAGATCGGGATCGGCGGGCTGTACTTCCTGGCCGGCTCGGCGCCTCGGGCCGTGCAGCTGCATCTTCTCGGCTCGCTCGGCACCGAAGTCGTGATCGTGTTCGCGACGGCATCGGTCCGCCCGTTCACGAGCCTCGCCTTCGGATTGCTGGTCCCGGTGTACGGCTTGGGGCTCTGCGGGTTGTGGGGCGCCCGGTACGGCACGTTCGGCGCCCGGGTGTCGTCGCCCCCGGTCCGGTGAGACTTCGGTCCGGCGCGACGGATAGAGCAGAATGCTTCCATGACCGACCAGGCGACTGAGCGCGTCACGATCGACGCGCCGCCGCAGAAGTGCTGGGAGACCGCTTTGCAGTTCGAGCGGTACCCGGAGTGGGCGAAGGACGTGAAGCGTGCCGTGGTGCTGTCCCGAGACAGCGACGACCGACCCCGAGAGGTCGAGTTCACCGCGGCGGCGATCGGGCGGTCGGCGAACTACGTCCTCCGCTACGACTACTCAGCGGCGCCTGACCGGCTCTCCTGGTCCCTCGTCGAGGGCGACATCATGAAGACGCTCGATGGCTCCTACTTCTTCGCGCCATCGGCGACGCAACCCGGTTGCACGGATGTCACCTACGACCTCAGCATCGAGGTCGTGGTGCCACTGCCGGGGTTCGTGAAGCGGCGAGCCGAGGTGCGCATCTTGCACACGCTGTGGGAGCTCAAAGCTCGAGTCGAGGAGTAGTGGCGCGGGTCCTGCTGCTCACCGGCAAAGGTGGGGTCGGCAAGACCACGACGGCCGCGGCCACCGCCCTGCGTTCCGCGGCGCACGGGCATCGCACGCTCGTGCTCTCGACCGATCCGGCCCACTCTCTCGGTGACGCGCTCGACCTGAAGCTCGGCCCAGAGCCGACGCCGATCGTCGAGGGCCTCAGCGGTCAGCAGCTCGATCCGCAGGCTCGGCTCGAGGCGTCGTGGAGCGAGCTGCGCACATACCTCTCCGCGTTCTTCCAGTGGGTCGGGGTGCAGGCCATCGAGGCGGAGGAGCTGTCCGTGCTCCCCGGGCTCGACGAGGTGTTCGCGCTGGGTGACCTGCGCGACCACCTCGACTCGGGTTTGTGGGATGTGATCGTCGTGGACTGCGCGCCCACCGCGGAGACGCTCAGGCTCTTGACGCTGCCCGAGATCCTGTCGTGGTGGATGGAGCGCCTCTTCCCGTTGACGCGCCAAGTGAGCAGGCTCATCGGACCGGCGCTTTCCCGGTCGACCTCGCTGCCGGTTCCGGACGTCACGGTGTTCGACGCGCTGCAGCGCTTCTACGACCGCATCGAAGGCGTGCGCAAGGTGCTCGCCGATCCCGCGCAGACCAGCGTGCGTCTCGTCGTGAATCCCGAGCGGATGGTCATCGCCGAGGCGCGGCGCACCTACACCTACCTGTCGCTCTTCGGCTATCGCGTCGACGCTGTCGTTGCGAACCGGATGCTCCCGGCGGACGTGACCGATCCGTGGTTCGACGCGTGGAAGGTCACGCACGCCGCGCACCTTGCCGACATCGAAGCCGCGTTCGCTCCGCTCCCGGTGCTACGCGTCGCGCTCGCGCCGTGCGAGCTCGTCGGCGCCGACGCCCTCGACGCCTTCGGCCGCGAGCTCTACGGGGAGGCCGATCCCTCGGCGAGCCTGCACGACGGCTCGCCGATGCAGGTCTCGCAGCGGGACGGTGCCTGGGTGCTGTCAGTCGAGCTCCCCTTCGCCGAGCGCGAGGAGGTGCAGCTCAGCCGGAAGGGCGACGAGCTGCTTGTCCGCATCGAAGGTCACCGACGCGCGATCCTGTTGCCGGATTCGCTGCGCCGTCGGCGGGTCGTGGATGCGGTCGTCGACCGTGGCCGACTCGACGTCGTGTTCGGGGAAGTGGGGTAGGGAGCGACATGTCGAGCCAAGAATCGACTGACGGAGTGGCCCATCTGCAGAAGGCCGCCCTCGAGATGATCGCGGCGGCCCGAGCGTTCCTCGAAGTGGCCGAGAAGGTCGTGGAGAACCCTGAGACGGTCCGCAATGCCGTGGTCACCGTCTCGGCGGTCGCGAAGGCGATGATGCAGACCGCCGACACGAGCACGCGGTCGAACGGCGACAACGGCGAGTCGACCGTCGAGCACATCCCCCTGTCATGAAGATCCCGTCATGAAGATCCCGTCATGAAGATTGCGGAGCTGCGCACCACCGACGGCCGGGCCCTGGTCGTGCATCCGCGTCTCGCCGTGGTCGAGGCCGACGAGCCGACTCGTGGCACCGTGGTCGAGGCGCTCACCGTGGCGCTGAGCGGCGGAGGGCCTTGCGCCGGCCTCGTCGAGGTGCACGGCCTGTTGCTCGATCTCGACCGTGCCACCCTTCGCCTGCTCGATGTCGACCCCGGGCTGCCTTTGGTGCTCGGAACCCACGACATCCCCGCTGAGGCGTTCGGCCCGTCGGGCCGCCGCTTGCGGGCCGCCGACGACGTCGCGCTCGAAGCACCGCGAGCTCGTGGATGCTCGCAAGGAGCAGGTGCAGGGCGCGCTCGCGGTCGTCGACGCGGTGCAGGCCGCGCTGAGGGTGGGAAGCGAGGAGCGCGAGCAGGCCGCGGTCCTGCTCGGCGAAGCGGACGGGGCGCTCGCCGAAGCGGTGGCCGCACGGGAAGCCGCGGACGCGCGGTCGAGGCCCTCGCCGACGCGGTGGATGACGACCCCGAGCCCGGCGCCGAGGCCGTCCCCGAGCCACTCGAGCCGATCGCGGCGCCCACCGAGGAGCCGATGGAGGAGGAGCCGGCGGAGGAAGAGCAGGACGGGAGCGACGAGGGCGACCGATGGGAGCAGGAGCGGACCACCCGGGCCGACGAGCTCGCCGCTGCCGAAGCGAGGGTCGTCGCAGCCAGATCTGAGGTCGAGGCCGCGGCGCGCGCGGCGAACCCCGCTCGGTTGAGCGCGGGTGAGCGCGACGATCTCGACGCCGCGCACGACGCAGTCCGCGACGCAGACGACAAGGCGAGCAAGCGCTTCGGCGGCAGCGGAGCGCGGCGCAAGCTCGACGAAGCCAAGGCGGCGGAGCGGGCCGTGCTCGACCGCCTCGGGCTCGATTCGTACAGCGACTTCCTCCTCCGTTCGTCGATGGGTTCGACTGATCCGAGCGCCGAGCTGCGGCTCGAGATCGCTCGAACCGAGCTGATGGACGCCGAGGCTGCGCTCCCCGCGGCCCGCGCCGCGGCAGCGTCGGTTCCGGCGCCGCCTCCTCCGCGTCCGGCTGCGTGTCGCCACGCCCACGCCGTCGCCCGCCGTCGCCCCGGCGCCTCTGGCGGCTGTCCCTCTCGCTGCCGTCGCGACAGGCGATGCCGAGGCGCGGCTCGCGGCCGCGACGCGGGCGCGCGAGGACACGCAGCTCGCCGAGGACCGCGCACAGGCGGACCGAGACCTCGCATACATCGCCCTCGCGGACGCCGACGCAAAGCTGATGGAGCTCACCGTGCGCAACGACGAAGCCGAGCAGGCGCTCGCGCAAGCGCGCGTGCGTGTCGGTGCCGCGCTGCAGGAGGCCGTGGACACGAACGGGCACCCGAGTGCCCCGTCGTGGGGCGATGCGACTCCCTCGGATCACGCCGTCGCCGATGAGCTCGACCGGCATCTGCTCGCGTGGCTCGCGGCGCGTGGCCAGCATCCGCTCGCCGGACCGCTTCCCATCGTGCTGGACGAGACCTACCGGCACGTCACCGGCGAAGACCTCGATGCGCTGCTGCTCCGTCTCGACCACATGGCCGATTCCCTGCACGTCGTCTACATGACCGACGATCCGAAGGTCCTGCAGTGGGCGGCGTCGCTGGCTCCTGAGCGGGCAGGCATCGTGGTGCTGCCGGGAGCGGGCGGCGGGTAGTCCGCCTACGATCGGGCAATCGTGCCCCCGCTCACGACTCAGACCGTTCGTACGCTCGCTCGCTTCCGAGGCCAGGCCGCGCCGGTCACGACGTGCTACCTCGACGTCGACGGCCGACGGTTCCCTCGGCACCAGGACTATGTCCATCAGCTCGAGGTGCTGTTGCGCCGTGCTCGATCCGAGCAGGGCGGACACCTATCCGACGGACACCATTCGGACGGACACCAATCCGTTCACGCCGATCTCGAGCGCATCGAGCATCACATCCGGGCCGGCATCGATCGCTCACACGTCCGCGGTGTCGCGATGTTCTCGTGCAGTGCAGAAGGCTTCTGGACGGTCATCGAGCTCCCGGTGCGCGTGTCGAGCCAGGTGGTCGTCGAGGCCGCGCCTCACGTGCGTCAGCTCGAGTCCGTGCTCGACGAGTACGAGCGCTTCGGCGTCGTGCTCGCGGACAGCCACCGCGCGCGTGTCTTCCTCTTCGAGCTCGGCGAGCTGGTCGAGCACACCGAGCTGCTCGACGCCGCGGAGGAGGTACGTCATCAGCACCTGCGCCACGCGGCCGACGTCGCGTTCCGCCTCTTTCAGGACACGCCGTTCGAGCACCTCGTGGTGGGCGCCCCGCCGGATGTCGCCGCGGAGCTCGTCGCGTGTCTGCACCCATACCTGCGAAGCCGGCTCGTCGAGCGGCTCACGCTCTCGGTGCAGTCGACGGACGAGCAAGTGCGGAGAGCGGCGCTCGATGTCGAGCGCACCGTCGAGCGCCGAAAGGAGCAAGCACTCGTCCGGCGTCTTCGTGACGCCGTGGGCGCAGGACGCCGTGGCGTCGGAGGTCTCGAACCGACGCTGCGAGCACTGGCGGAGCGGCGCGTCGAGCACCTCGTCGTCTCGCAGGGGTATCGAGCGCCGGGCTGGCAGTGCGTTCCGTGTGGCCATCTCGCTTGCATCGGGCGTCGGTGTCCGCTCTGCCTCGGGTCGATGGAACAGACATCAGACGTCGTGGAACACGCGATTGAACAAGCGGTGTCGCACGGATGTCGAGTCGAGATGTGCGTGGAGAACGCGGACCTGGACGTGCTAGGAGGGATCGGTGCCCTCCTCCGCTACTGACAGCCCGCCTCTTCTCGCCGGCGTCGACATCGGTGGGACGAAGTGCCTCGGCGTGTGCCTCGCCGTCGACGGCACCGTCGTCGTCGAGGAACGCGTCCCCACCCCACGCGGTGCGGAGAACCTCATCAACACCGTGGTCGAGGTCGTCGAAGCCTTGGCGACGAACTCGGGTGGCCGCATCGCCGCGGTCGGAGTCGGTGCGCCCGGCCTCGTCGATCGCGAGGGCGTGCTGCGAGCCGCGCCGAACCTAGTGGGTGTGACCGAGCTGCCGATCCGCGACCTGCTCGCCGATCGCCTGCACGTGCCGGTGACGGTGGACAACGATGCGACCTGCGCGCTCGAGGCGGAGTGGCGACACGGGGCCGCGGCCGGAACGTCTGATGCGTTGCTCGTGACCATGGGCACCGGGATCGGGGGTGGCGTGGTGAGCAGTGGTGTGCTGCAGCGCGGCGCGAACGGCTTCATGTCCGAACCCGGTCACATGGTGATCGACCCGAACGGACCGCCCTGCGTCTGCGGTCGCAGGGGATGCTGGGAGCGATACGCGTCGGGCAGCGGGCTCGCCCGGCTCGCGCGCGACGCCGCGATCGGTGGTCGCGCCGCCGCGGTCGTCGCGGCCGCGGGCGGCGATCCTCAGGCGGTGCGGGGTGAGCACGTCAGCGCCGCAGCGCACGCGGGCGACGAGGCGGCGCTGCAGATCATCGAGGACTTCGCGTGGTGGGTGGGGTTGGGTCTCGCCAACCTGACCAACTTGTTCGATCCTGAGGTCATCGTGCTCGGAGGTGGGCTCGCCGAAGAGGTCGATCTGCTGCTCGAGCCGATCACGCGTCGCTACGAGGAGCTGCTCTACGCGCCCGAGCATCGGCCGCGGCCCCGCTTGGTGCCGGCCGTGCTGGGCGAGCACGCCGGGGCGATGGGAGCGGCGTTGATCGCGGCCGACACGCTCAGCTCGAGGGCTCGCTGACGGCGCGTGCGATCGCCGCCTCGATCTCGTTCCACGCAGCATCCCGCCCTTCGAACTCGCCGGTCGTCGATTCCTTGCCGGGCTCGATCAGCTTGTAGACGTCGAAGAAGTGCTTGATCTCGGCGCGGAACGACGCAGAGAGGTCGGTGAGGTCTTTGATGCCGTCCCATCGCGGGTCGTCGGGTGGGACGCAGATGATCTTCGCGTCCTCGCCCGCCTCGTCGTGCATGACGAGCATCCCGACTGGACGCGACTCGATCCAACAACCCGGGAATGTCGGATCCTCGAGCAGCACGAGCGCGTCGAGCGGATCGCCGTCGAGCCCGAGCGTGTCGGGGATGAACCCGTAGTCCGCGGGATACACCGTTGCGGAGAACAGCCGCCGGTCGAGGCGCATCACGCCACGATGGTGGTCGTACTCGTACTTGTTTCGACTGCCGCGTGGGATCTCGACCACCACATCGATCGTGCGTCCTTCGCGGGAATCGACCATGACGGTCATTCTGCCCCGGGTACCCTCGACTCATGGAGTTCCGCCGCATCACGAACCTGCCTCCGTATGTCTTCACCATCATCAATGGCCTGAAGATCGAGGCACGGCGAGCAGGTGCGGACGTCGTCGATCTCGGTTTCGGCAACCCCGACATCCCCTCCCCGCAGATCGCGGTCGACAAGCTGGCCGAGGCCAGCGCGCAACACGCGCAACCACCGCTACTCCCAGAGCAAGGGCATCCCGAAGCTGCGCGAAGCAGTCGCGGCGCTCTACAAGCGGAACTGGGACGTCGACCTCGACCCCGAGACCGAGATCATCAACACGATCGGTGCGAAGGAAGGCTTCTCCCATCTCATGTGGGTGCTGCTCGCTCCCGGTGACGCCGCAGTGGTGCCGAGCCCCTCGTATCCGATCCACATCTACGGCCCGCTGTTCGCCGGCGCCGAGATCCGCGAGGTCCCGATGGGCATGGCCTCGGGCGACATCGAATCGGGCGAGTCGTTCTTCGAGAGCCTCGATCACACGTTCCGCAGCGGTTGGCCGCGGCCACGGGTGATCGTCGTGAGCTTCCCGCACAACCCGACCACCGCCTGCGTCGACCTTGCGTTCATGCAGCGGCTCGTCGACTTCGCGCTCGAGCACGAGGTCATCGTGGTGCACGACTTCGCGTACGCCGACATCGGGTTCGACGGGTACCGGCCCCCGTCCATCCTCCAAGCGAACGGCGCGAAGGACTGCGCGGTCGAGCTGTACTCGATGACCAAGAGCTTCTCGATGGCGGGTTGGCGCGTCGCCTACATGTCGGGCAACGCAGACGTGGTCGCCGCGCTCGGGAAGCTCAAGTCGTACCTCGACTACGGCACGTTTCAGCCGATCCAGATCGCGGCGACGGTGACGATGAACGAGGCGGCGGACTACCCGCGTGAGGTGAACGCGATCTACGAGGGTCGATCGCGACGCGCTGTGCGACGGCCTCGCCCGCCTCGGCTGGGAGTTCCCCAAGCCGAAGGGCACGATGTTCGTGTGGGCGCCGATCCCCGAGCCCTACCTGGAGCTCGGCTCGCTCGAGTTCTCGTCGTTCCTGGTGCGCGAAGCCGAGGTCGCGACCTCACCGGGCATCGGCTTCGGCGAAGGTGGCGACGGATTCGTGCGGTTCGCGCTCATCGAGAACGAGCAGCGGATCAACCAAGCCGTCCGCAACCTGCGCAAGGCGCTCCCGAAACTCTGAGTCGCCGTCGTCCGCTTCG